>DGCD01000011.1:0-324386 GCA_002384935.1 Pusillimonas sp. UBA3987 | reverse complement strand
CCTGTTAATTGCCATATTTCCTGTCCTTCAAAAAGACCAGGTCATACGTCGCGTACTCACTCAAAAGAAAAAAGACAGGCTCGTAAACACCAGATAAAATCCAGCATCTACGCCTTGACTTTTTACTTCATCACTTGCGAGCACTTCTTACTACTTGCTTTGGCCCAGGCTTCAAACCTGAAGCACTACTATTCAGCATCGTAGCTTAAGTGCCCACACTTATCGGTTGTTTCGTTGTTAAAGAGCAGCTTCGCCTTCCCCCCGTTCAGCCCCCACAACCTTGTGTGAAGTGCTGTTCAAGCAGCGAAGAAACGAGATTATGGAGCAGTTTTTAAAGCGTGTCAAACAGGAACACTAAAAAAGTTTAAATATTTTCGATTTAACCCAAAAAAAGGCAGATCTGACACAGCGAAAGGCGGTCTATATCAACCAGGACGCCGCCTTGCCTTGTTCAATCCCATACCTGCTCAACACCTCTGCCAGTACGTTTCGAGGTAGCACCCCCTCTCGCACCAGACCATCCATCGCAGCCAATACGATATGGTGCCGGCCGACTTCAAAGAAGTCCCGCAAAGCGGCGCGAGTGTCGCTTCGGCCGAACCCATCAGTACCCAACGAAATAAACCGGGCCTCGACATACTCTGATATCAACTGTGGCCAGGCACGTACGTAATCAGTAGCCGCAATGACCGGCGCTTTTCCCGACAGACATGTTGAAACATAACTTTCCTGCAAGGGCGCGTTGGGATTCAGGCGGTTCCATCGGTCAACTTCGCGCGCCTCTTTTGCCAGTTCGGTGAAGCTCGTCACACTCCAAACTTCAGCAGCTATCCCCCAGTCTGCCTCCAGCAAGTGCGCGGCCGCCTCCACCTCGCGAAAGATCGCACCCGAACCAAGCAACCGGACGAACCGCGCCTGATCCAGGCCGCCATCCTCCACACCACGAAAGCGATACATCCCCTTGACGATCTGCTGGTCAACGCCTTCAGGGGTAGATGGTTGGGCGTAGTTCTCATTCGTGAGCGTAATGTAATAGAACTCATCAACCTGATCCTCAAGCATACGGCGCATGCCGTAATCGAGAATGACAGCCAGCTCGCCCGCAAAAGCAGGATCGTAGGAACGACAGTTGGGAACCATGGCTGCCATGACATGACTACTGCCATCCTGGTGCTGAAGGCCCTCACCACTGAGCGTCGTGCGACCTGACGTCGCTCCCAGCAAAAATCCTCGTGCACGTTGATCCGCTGCCGCCCAAATCAGATCCCCCACGCGCTGAAAACCAAAAATGGAATAGTAAATATAGAAGGGCAACATTACTTTGCCATGGGCACTGTATGAAGTAGCCGCCGCAACCCAGGAGGATAATGCGCCAGCCTCGGTAATCCCCTCCTCCAGCAGCTGTCCATCTTTAGCTTCACGATACGTCAACATCGACCCGGCATCTTCCGGCTCGTAGAGTTGACCTTCCGGACTGTAAATCCCAATTTGCCTGAACAGATTAGCCATGCCAAACGTGCGCGCCTCATCGGCGACAATCGGCACAACCCGCTGGCCAATATTGTCGTCTTTCAATAATGCACTTAGCATCCGGGCAAACGCCATTGTCGT
Organism: Pusillimonas sp. UBA3987; assembly: GCA_002384935.1. GTDB lineage: Bacteria > Pseudomonadota > Gammaproteobacteria > Burkholderiales > Burkholderiaceae_B > Neopusillimonas. The sequence goes on along the minus strand of DGCD01000011.1, from coordinate 322,775 downwards.
GGACATCTCCTTGCCTTTGGCTTCCCGCGCAAACCGGGCGTAACTTTCAATGGCAGGTACCTTCAACAATTCGCCGGATCTGGCCATCCGAGAAGGTACCGCCCCTCCCAACGCTTTTCGCCGCTCCCCGATATAACGTATTTCCGCGCTGTCTTGCGCAGGCTTGAGAAAACGAAGTTGTTCCACTTCAAGATCGGACAAAGGCAGCGAAAAGCGATCACGAAATGCTTTCAAAGCGTCGAAATCCAACTTTTTCGCCTGATGGGCTGTCATGCGCGACTCTCCGGCACCCCCCATTCCGTAGCCTTTTTTCGTTTTCGCCAGAATCACCGTCGGCCTGCCAACATGAGATTTCGCCGCCGAAAATGCGGCATACAGCTTACGCAAATCGTGCCCACCCCGCCTCAGGCCATCAATATCCTTATCCGACATATGTGAAACCAGTCGCTGAACATCAGGATCTTTTTGAAAAAACTCAAGTAAGTTGTATGCGCCATCGTTCGCGCCCAACGTTTGATATTGGCCATCGACTGTTTGAGCAAACTGGCGCAACAAAGCGTGACTTGAGTCCCGCGCGAACAACGGGTCCCAATCCGAACTCCAAATAACCTTGATGACATTCCAGCCGGCACCTGTGAAAAGCGCCTCCAGCTCCTGAATGATTTGGCCGTTGCCCCGAACAGGGCCATCCAGTCGCTGCAAATTGCAGTTCACGATAAACGTTAAATTATCCAGTTGCTCTCGTGCTGCCAATGTCAGACCCGCGACCGACTCAGGCTCATCCATTTCCCCGTCGCCGAAAACACCCCAGACATGACGATCACGCGTAACAGCGAGCCCCCGCCCTTCCAGATAACGCATAAAGCGCGCCTGATAAATTGCACTGATAGGGCCAATTCCCATTGAGCCGGTAGGAAACTGCCAGAAGTCAGGCATCAACCAGGGATGAGGATAAGAAGAAAGACCGACGCCCCCCGCCTCCCTGCGATAGAAACTTAAATCGCTTTCACTTAAACGGCCTTCCAAAAACGCACGTGCGTAAACACCCGGTGCCGAGTGTGGCTGATAGAACACAAGGTCACCCGCATGCGTTGGCGTTCCCGCGCGAAAGAAATGATTGAAGCCCACTTCAAAAATCTCGGCTACCGAGGCATAACTGGCAATATGACCGCCCAACTCACCATACGCTTTATTCGCCCTCACAACCATGACCAGCGCATTCCAGCGATTGATGGAGCTGATTCGCGCCTCGATCTCCAGATCGCCTGGATAGACGCCTTCCGTTTCCAAGGGAATCGTGTTCCGGTACGCAGAGTACGGCAACACATTTGGCTTGATTCCATGTGACTTAACGCAGTCCTCCAACCGACTTAAAAGGAACAGTGCACGGTCACTTCCGGAAACGTCCAGAACACTCTCCAATGCCTCGAGCCACTCTCGTGTTTCATCAGGGTCAAAATCATCGGATTGAAGCGTTTGCGGACTTGAACTCGTGCTGCGACTCAACATTTTTGGCCTCCTGAACAGATCAATTCAGTATAGTGAGGAGGCTGCAAAATGTGCTGCTGTTATCGGCCGAAAAAAAGCTTTTTTACAGCATATTATTTTGAAAAAATCTTGAAAAGAGAAATTTAATGCGGAAAAAACGACTTGATTCAATAGACATGAAAGTTCTTCAAGCGCTTCAGGCCAACGCGCGTTTAACCAATACCGAGCTTGCGACACGTGTCAACCTGTCTGCCTCTCCCTGCCTGGCCCGAGTAAAAGCGCTGGAAGAAATGGGCGTCATATCAAGGTATGTCACGCTGCTGGACCCGTTGCAAATTGGCTTGAACGTAAGCGTATTTATCGAAATTCGCCTGGAGCAACAAGTTGAAAAATCACTCGAGCGATTCGAAAACGCCATTCGAGACTATCCGGAAGTCATGGAGTGCTACTTGATGACCGGTGACGCTGATTATTTGCTTAGAGTGGTGGTTCCGGATATCCAGGCACTTGAACGATTTATTATTGATGAGTTGTCCAAGATACCTGGTGTGTCCAACATTAAATCCAGCTTTGCCCTGAAACAGGTCAAATATAAAACAGCGCTACCGCTGCCCGCACAGAGGTAAGCGGCCATTCTTCAGAAGAAAAGGCGAAATATTACAAAATACCGGGAACCAAACCTATTAATCTTATTAATACTTATTGTTCAAGCTGAAGCCATACGCGCCCATCGTCGACCTTGACGGGATAAGTGCGAATGTCCTCTGTAAGCGGGTCGCAGAGCGCTTTTCCCGTGCGGATATCAAAACGCCCCTGATGCAAAGGGCACTCGATTTCACCGTCTTCCAGAAAACCATCGCACAAACGCGCGTGTCCATGCGTACAGATATTGTCGGTTGCAAAATACGCGCCGTCACACTCATAAATGGCAATATCACGACCCTGAACATCAACTCCGACTACGTCGTCCTCGGGCAAATCCTCGCAAGCAAGAACATCAACCCAATGATCACCTGACATACAAACCTCACACTGGATAAATTAAAGAATTGGCAATCATTTCAGAATCGTAAATACAAAATCGCGACTTGAATTTAAGTCCATCATCGGTTTGTACGATTCGGTCGATATAACGCCCCACATTGAACACAGTAGACTCGCCGTTCAATTTCGTGCGGAACACCGCATAATTTGCTTCAGATTGAATTTCACCCTTTTCTTCACTGAGGATACGAGGTGAGCCGACAACATGACGCTGATAATAAGGATCATGAAACAAGGTTTCCGAAATACCAAAAGCGCGATCTTTCAGCATGCCTTTACTGATAAACCACATGGTTGACAACGGAAAGCCGCGCTCATAGTTCTCCCGCGGCTGTACCTTGTACTCGCAATCTTCAACGAAATATTCCGTCCAGCCGTTCCAGTCTTCCGCGTCAATCGTGGCGGCATAGTCGGCATAGAGCTTGTTCAAGGCAATAAATGTTTGCAGATCCATGATTAAACCTCCATGACTTTGCGCCAGTATTCATACATCCCGCGGATCAGGGTTTCGGTCACCATGTGTTCGGTGTTCTCGGCCTCGTAGCCCCCAAGCTCGGCCAACGCACGGTGGTAGGGCTTTTGTTCGAACCCTGATTGGGAAAACTCAATGACTTCACCGTCATCAGCAGAAACAAAGCCCGCCGGACCAAACAAATTGGCCTGAATCAAGCGGCGCTGCGTCATTTCAGGCGTGTCATCCTCAAAACCGAAATGCGTCCAGACAAAATCGAACGACCCATGCCCATCGGGTTGAATATGACGCGTGGAGACGCTGTTGACCTGCTGCTGGAAGATCACGCTGGGAAAGATCGTCATCATGACTGCCGTGGGCTCACCCCACCAGTCTTCATGCACGATATCAAGCAAACGCTTGTCGTTGATTTCCATTGACTCTTTGAAACTGGTTATACCCGTCGTCACTTCGTTCTTGGTTTGCGCATTGCCCCGCGTGGAAATCATCGCCGCATGGCGATGCTGATCATCCATGCGCAACGCAGATTTATTATCGGCACGCCATAATCCGTAAGTGATGAACCACGTATGCAGCAAGCCTGGATGATAGGGATCTTTAATATTTTCCTGCATCAGCTTCCAATTACCCGGAATACGCTGGCGGTTGTAACCCAGTATCTTCAACTCTCGACCATTAAAAAGACGATCAAAATAGTGCAGAATATCGGGCCCAAGGAAGTCTTCAAAATTTTCAACGTTGTGATCAAAAGAAGCAAATACCACCCCACCCCGAGTGGCCACTTTCAATTTGTTCAGACTGTGTTCCCTGGTTTTGAACTCTTTGGGCATGCCTCCCTGCACCTGCCCCTCGCGCTTGACCCCGCGCAGAAACGGAACACCCTGCAAATCACCCTTTAAACTGTAATTCCACTGGTGATACGGACACACCATTTCCTTGGCGTTGCCATGACGTTTTCTACAGAACTGCATGCCACGGTGCGCGCATACGTTCTCAATAACGTTAATTTCGCCGTCCAGATCGCGCGTCATGATAACGGAGCGCTCTCCAATCACAGTACGCTTGAAATCCCCCGGGTTCGGCACTTCGGCCTCCAACCCCACGTAACACCAATGATTGTTGTAAAACAAACGCTCCAGCTCTTGCTTGTAGATGTCCGAATCGGTATATGCCCAGTACGGAATACGACTTTTACCTTCCCCTTCCCACTTCGGGTGCCTGGGGAACACTTCAGGAACCTGATTCATTGTCTTCTCCTTGCCTGCATTAACCATTTTTCTCTGTTGGCGGCAGCATTAAATCAGCGTGAATCGAAAAGTATAAATAAGCCACATCCATTTACCTATAGAATTTAATTAATTAACAATATTCATGGGATGAATAATGGAGCTCAAGGACATCGACTTGAACCTGCTGCTGGTGTTCCGGGAACTTCTGATGGAACGCAGCGTATCGGGTGCCGCAGACCAACTGGGACTGAGCCAACCCGCAGTGAGTCACGCCCTGAAGCGCTTGCGCCAACTGACCCGCGACGACCTGTTCATTCGCACCCAGAAGGGCATGATGCCAACGCCTTATGCCAGCGCCATGGCAGAGCCCGTTAACCAGGCATTGGAGCTTTTGTACACAACACTGAATCAACAATCTGAATTTCGCCCTGGCGAAAGCCACCGAAAATTCATTATCGGCATGAGTGATCTTGGCGAAATTGAATTCTTGCCCAGATTGATAGCCGCGCTGAACGAAATTGCACCTGACATCACGATCAGCACCGTACGCGACGATCGCGGCAATCTGCGTGAAGCCATGGAGGCCGGCCAGGTCGACCTGGCCATCGGTCTGCTTCCCCAATTGATCACCGGATTTCATCAGCAACGCCTTTTTCTGCAACGTTATGTTTGTCTGTTTCGGAAAGGGCATGCTTTGGACAAAGGCGCGATAACACAGCGTGAGTTTTTCGAAGCGGAACACGTTCGCGTTATTTCGGAAGGCACAGGCCACGACCGTGCCGACGAAATTATCGAAAGCGGAACGGCAAAACGCCGTATCCGCCTGCTTGTTCCGCACTTCGTAGCGGTAGGTCACATTGTGCAAACGTCAGAGATGATTGCCACTGTGCCGGAACTCTATGCCCTGCGCTATGAAAAACCCTTGAACCTGAGTTACGCCGCACACCCGATCGACTTGCCAAAAGTGGAAATCAACCTGTTCTGGCATGCCCGATATCACCGCGACCCGGGCAACCAATGGCTTCGACAACTCATTTTCCGCCTATTTGCCACTTCCGTCCAAGGCCCTCCGGAAGCACGCTTTTAACCTGCGAGGCAGGTACATTTATGTCAGTTCACACGATCCCGCGACATCGCACTATTGCGTTTTTGCGTTTTGAGTTACCTGCTCATCCTGGCTTTCAAGCTTGGCCTGGAGACTTTCCAGAGGCATTGCACCATTCACCCGGGTATTGTCAGGGAAGAACAAGGCCGGTGTTCCCGTAATGCGCAACTTGCGTGCAAGCGCCGTAATGTCTTCCACAGGGGTCTCACATTCGCGCCGTACAGGCTTGACACCATTGATCATCCACTGTCGCCATGCCGCAGCGGGATCTTCCGCACACCAGATATCCCGCGCCTTTTCATGTGAGTCGGGCGAAAGGATTGGGAACAACAAGGTATATATCGTGACGTTATCGAGTCGGGCCAGCGTTTGATGCAACTGACGGCAATATCCGCAATTGGGATCTTCAAAGGCCACCATCACCCGGCTGCCATCACCGGTTACCTGCTTGATTGCCTTATCGAGCGGCAACTCGTCGAAATCGACCTGATTCAAAGTGTACTGGCGCTGGGCTGTTAAATCGACGCGGTCAATGGCATCGATCAAAGCACCTTGCATCACAAAGCGTACCTGGGCATCGCTATACACCAGATCATTACCCACCTGAACTTCGTACAGCCCCTCGAACGGGGTAGCCCGCACCGACACAACGTCAACGCCAGGAAAGCGGCTCTCAAAGTGCTTCTTGACCTGGGCCGGCTCAATCATTGGCTCAGACGCCGTATTGTCCTGAGGTGCAGCGTTGGGTGCGGGTCGTGCGGGTCGCGCGGTGCGTTCAGCCGCGGCTTCCTGCGCACCAGGGCCAGGGGGATAATCTTGTTGCTCCAACGTTTTTGCAGCGCTTGCGCCCGCAAGCAAGACACCACACAAAGCAGCGGGCAGTACTTTTCGCGCCCAATTCAACAGCATGAAAACTCCTTTAAATATTCAGCCCAGGTAACCGCGCCAGTTAATGACGAGAAGCACCTTTAATAATTTGACGCTTGAGCATCGGTACACTGTTCACAATTGACAGCCCCGTGTTTCTTGCCATCACGACCGGCGGTAAACGCGACGAAAACAAACGATGCAACCCATCGGTAACAAAGCGCATCATGAAAACAGGCTCTGCGCGTGCCCGACGATAACGGCCAAGCAACCGCAAATCGCCGGCACGCTGATATGACGGCTTTGCGCGCAAAACGTTCAATAATGCGGCAACGTCTCCCAAGCCCAGGTTCAACCCTTGGCCGGCCAGAGGATGAACCCTGTGAGCAGCGTCTCCCACCAACGCCACCCCTGGCGCAATCACATCACTGGACTCGACAAAAAGCGGGAACCCATATATTGGCGCAGTAACCGCCGCACTCCCCAACTGATGACCAAGCCCGGCAAGATGAGTATTGAGCCAATCATGCGCATGATCTTGCGACATGGCCAAAAGCGGTTCTGCCTTGTGCTTGGGCATCGACCAGACCAGAGACACCTGCGAACCGGCCGGCGTGTCAGGCATGGGCAAGAAGGCAATCACACCATCAGGCGTGAACCACTGAAAAGCCGTGTTCTGATGAGGCCGCTGGACAGATAAATGCGTAACCACGCCCATTTCGCCATAAGCGCGTGAAACGGTCTTGATGCGCGCTGCCTGACGAACTGCCGAGCGTGCACCCTCGGCACCCACCACCAGATCAGCCTCTATTGCAGAACCCGACTCGGTGCGGATACTGCCTGGAGATTCAAACGCAGAAAAACGATCGTTTTGCCATTCAACCCCGAACACCCGGATCGCCTGGACAAGTGCCCGCTCGATTTCGTCTGACTCGACAATCCAGGCCATGACATCCTGGGCGTCTTGCCATGCATTCAATTCAAGGTGTCCATTTGCATCGCCAAAGACCTGCATGGCTTCGACGGGTGTAATCCTGGAGGCATCGAGTAAAGACCATACTCCCAACGATTCCAGAAAACGCCTGCTGGCAGGGGAAATGGCATACACCCGCGCGCCAAAACCATGAGGCTGAGCCGGCGCAATAACCCGTTGCGGGCCAACAAGAACAGTTCGAAAACCGGCGCGTGTTAACCCCAAGGCCGCAGCCAAGCCAATGATACCGGTGCCGCAAACCGCGATGTCTGTCTTTTTCATCTTGCTGATGGCATACCTGCCTGCTTGGGCCATAGCACCCAAACGTCGCCCTTCTGTTTCATTCTGCCGGCTTTTGCGCCGGCATCATCGCCAAAGCCCCAGTAGTAATCAACACGCGCTGCACCTTTTATGGCCGCGCCCGTATCTTGCGCGAACACCAGACGCCGTAACGGTGCTGACGACGCGGGGTATGTCGTGGCCAGATACACCGGCGCCCCCAAAGGCACAAAAGCGGTATCAACCGCAATTGATCGCTCTGCCATCAGGGCAATGCCATAAGCGCCTTTTGGACCCAGTTCGGGATCAAGGACGGCTTCCTCACGGAAAAAAACCATGGCCTGATTGGCATTCAGCATTTCCTGAACACGCTGTGGGTTGCGTTTCGCCCATGCCTTGATATTCTGCATGGAAGCCTGTGCCAGCGGCAATTCACCTTGATCGGCCAGCCACTTCCCGATAGAAGCATATGGGCGGCCATTATGGTTGTCGTAAGCCAAGCGAATGGTTTCACCATTAGGCAATTGCGCCCGGCCCGAGCCTTGAATTTGCAAAAAGAAAGCCTCAACAGGGTCGTTCGCCCAAACAATCACTGGAGGAGGCTGGCCAGACTCTGCAATCTGCGCACGCGTATCATATGGCACCACGCGGTCACCATCGAGCTTACCGCGGATTCTTTTTCCCGCCAGCTCCGGATACACCGAGCCCAGGTCAATCGTCAACAAGTCGTCTGGCGATGCATACAACGGCCACTGGTAATCGCCCGCACGTTCACGCGAAGCATAAATAAGCGGCTCGTAGTATCCCGTTACCGTATTGCGTGCAATTTCGCCATCGCCATTGAGCAAACGCCAGGGTTGCAGGTGCCGTTGCAAAAACGCGCGAATTGCGGCGGTATCGTTAGAGCCCTCTTCTGGCAGGCCCGACATTAATACCTCGGCGCATACCGGTTGCCAGACGCGGGGGGTTGCGCGCGCCGGCATTGTCAAGGAGCCGGAAACAGGGCGCATCAAACCCTTGCAGTTATTGACGAAAGCCTTCCATACATGACTCAGGTCGTCGTCCTGCCATCCGGGCAGGGCACCCCACTGAACCGCCTGAAACCTGCCGGCAAGCGTCCGAGCCGGCGTTTCCGGCAAGGAGGCCAATTCCGGGACATTCAGTGGCAATACCGAAATATCCTCTATTGGCTCAGCCGGTGGGGTCGGTGCGGGTTGCTCCAGTTCCGTGGTGGTACAGGCAGCAAGAAAAATGGATAGCAAAAATACGGGTAATAGCCGGTTCACGGAAACTCCAGAGCAGGAAAACGCGGTCATCAGTACAATCTCAATGCAATGTGCGGGGCATGGCCAACACGAATTCAGCAATTTCGGCTTCAAACGGAATACCGTTGTCGCCGACGCAATGATACGAGCCTTTCATGGTTCCATGCGGTGTGGGCAGTGGGCAACCGCTGGTGTACTCGAAAGTTTCGCCTGGGGCCAACAGAGGTTGTTGTCCGACAACCCCTAAACCGCGAACTTCCTGCACGTTCTGCCGGCCATCGGTAATAATCCAGTGCCGGCTGATTACCTGGGCGGCATGCTCACCATTATTGGTGATGCGCACGGTATATGCAAAAACGTAGTGTTGCTCATCAGGCTTGGACTGCTCGGGCAGATACTGTGGGGTCACCGTAATGCTCAGATCATAAGGTTTCATAAAGCGTTTCCGTGGAATTGAAATACTACTGTCATCCGCAATAATGTCATATTCTGGCCCGAAAATTCAGCGGGCCGCATCAGGACGGTTAGAAATGTCTACATCCAACACCACCCGTATTGCTCCCAGCCTGCTTTCGGCCGATTTTGCGCGCCTGGGTGAAGAGGTTCGCAATGTCGTTGAAGCCGGCGCCGACTGGATTCATTTCGATGTCATGGACAACCATTATGTTCCCAACCTGACAATTGGGCCGATGGTTTGCCAGGCCATTCGGCCCCACACCACAGCACCGATTGATGTGCATTTGATGGTCGAGCCGGTGGACGACATTATCCCGCAATTTGCCAAGGCCGGTGCCAACATCATCACCTTCCACCCTGAAGCCTCTCGCCACCCTGATCGCAGCCTGGCCCTGATCAAAGACCATGGCTGTCAGGCCGGCCTGGTTTTCAACCCTGCCACACCGCTCGACTGGATGGACTACGTCATGGACAAGCTCGACATCGTTCTATTGATGTCGGTGAATCCGGGATTCGGCGGACAAAGCTTTATTCCCACAACACTGAAAAAACTTAAACAGGCGCGGCAAAAGATCGACCTGTGGATGCAACAGGGCGGACAGCCCATCTTGCTTGAAGTGGACGGCGGCGTCAAAGTGGACAACATCGCCCAAATTCGCGCTGCGGGTGCCGACACTTTTGTGTCGGGCTCAGCCATTTTCGGCCAAAGCGATTACAAACAAGTCATTCAAGCCATGCGCAACGAGATAACCAAGGGCGAAACCAGTACGGAATCAACGCAACCATGACATATCACGCCGCCCTGATTGACCTTGACGGCACACTGGTTAACACCATACCCGACCTGGCGGATGCCACCAACGCCATGCGCACTCAAATGGGGCTGCGCCCCCTGACGCAAGACGTCATTGCGCGCTACGTGGGCAGGGGCACTGAAAACCTCGTAAAAAAAGCGTTGTCGACGCAGTTGAATCAAACACCCGACGATGCAACCATACAGTACGGCCTGTCACTGTTCAACCAGCACTATCATCGGGTCAACGGTGAAAAATCCACCGTCTACGACGGCGTAATAACAGGGTTGAATTTGTTCAAGCAACATCAAATCAAATTGGCGGTTGTCACCAACAAGCCAAGCGAATTCACGCTGCCCTTGTTGCAAGCCTGCGGGCTTCAGAATTATTTCGAACAGGTTGTCTGCGGCGACACCTGCAGCCGGAAAAAGCCTCACCCCATGCCACTGTTGCATGCATGCAACTTATTGAACGTTGCCCCTGAAAACGCCTTGCTTATCGGTGATTCCGCCCATGATACCCAGGCGGCGAACGCGGCGGGAATCGATGTTTTGGCTGTGCCATACGGATATAACAACGGACAGAGTGTGCAAAACCTGAAAGTCAGTGATATAGTTTCGACCATTGAGGCAGCCGCCTGTTGGGCCACGCGCCATTAACCTGGTGAAAGCAGACACATCCGCCTGTATCACCCGCTTGTAAGTCATAACCGAAATTTTATGAACCGTTCACAGTCCCTTTACACAAACGTCGGCGCCTATTGGCGCTGGTGGCGTTTGTGTTCCGGGTTGCAGTGAATCGTCTCCTGGCGCGAAATTTAAAAAGCAGTTTTCGCGCTACCAGTCAGTTTGAATCCAGCCCGGATCTACACACGTAGCCGGGCTTTTTTATTTCTGTCCGCTGCGTGTTTCCCACTAACACCAACCGAGAACACCATGACAGAAATTGAGTTCAACGCACTTGCAGCGCAGGGCTTCAACCGCATACCGCTCATCGCCGAAACTTACGCCGATCTTGATACACCATTAAGCATCTACCTGAAACTGGCGCACAACTCTCCGGAAGGCGGACGAAATAGTTGTTTGCTGGAATCGGTTGTGAGCGGTGAGCGTTTTGGCCGTTATTCCTTTATTGGCCTGCCCGCACACACAGTCATTCGCGCCACGGGAAACAAAACCGAGGTTGTGACGCAAGGCAAGGTCGTGGAAACCCATGAGGGCGATCCGCTGGATTTCGTACAAGCCTACCAAAACCGCTTCAAAGTAGCCCTGCGCCCAGGCATGCCACGCTTTGCCGGCGGCCTGGCCGGCTACTTCGGTTACGACATTGCTCGCCACGCAGAGCCCAAGCTGGGGCCGGCCGTTAAGCCGTTTCCTTCGGGACAGGGCGAAGGCACCCCGGACCTGATGCTGCTGCATATCGACGAACTGGTTATTGTTGATAACCTGGCCGGCAAAACCTACTTGCTGGTGTATGCCGATACGTCCCAACCCGAAAGTTACATTCAGGCCAAAAGACGCCTCAAGGTACTGCGACAGAAACTGCGTACGCCCGTCGTCATTCCCTACGCCTATGCCAGCCTGCAAACCGATACTTATCGAGACTTCAAAAAAGAAGACTACCTGGCTGCCGTACACAAAGCCAAAGCGTACATCGAAGCCGGCGACGTCATGCAAGTGCAGATCGGCCAGGTCATCTCCAAGCCATTTCGCGACTCACCGCTCTCGCTGTATCGTGCCTTGCGCTCGCTGAACCCCTCACCCTACATGTACTACTGGAATTTCGACGATTTTCATGTCGTTGGCGCCTCACCTGAAATTCTGGTGCGCCAGGAAACAGTTCACGACGGCGCAGACGAATCCACGAAAGTAACGATTCGCCCGCTGGCCGGCACGCGCCCGCGCGGCGCGACACCGACTGAAGATGCGCGACTAGCGCAAGAATTGCAGGCCGATCCGAAAGAGCGTGCCGAACATGTCATGCTGATTGATCTGGCAAGAAACGATGTAGGGCGCGTGGCAAAAACGGGCACAGTAAAAGTGACCGAAACCATGGCCATTGAACGTTACTCGCATGTACAACACCTGGTTTCCAATGTCTGCGGCGAACTCAAACCGGAACTGAGCAATATGGATGTCCTGCGCGCTTCGTTCCCGGCCGGCACGCTGACCGGCGCGCCAAAAGTACGCGCCATGGAAATTATCGACGAACTGGAGCCTGTTCGCCGGGGCATTTACGGCGGCGCCGCGGGCTACTTGAGTTACAGCGGAGAAATGGACGTGGCAATCGCAATTCGCACCGGTATCATCAAAAATGGCATGCTTTATGTACAGGCGGCTGCCGGCATTGTGGCCGACTCCGATCCGGAAAAAGAATGGCAGGAAACCGAAGCAAAAGCACGCGCCTTGATTCGCGCAGCTGAAAAAGTTCAGTTTGGCCTGGATGAGCCTATTTAACCCTGTCGCCGGAGACACAGAATGCTACTGATGCTTGATAACTACGACTCCTTCACTTACAACCTGGTGCATTACTTTGGCGAATTGGGGGAAAATGTTCAGGTTGTGCGTAACGACCACATGACCGTACCCGAACTGCTGGCGCTGAAACCGGATCGCCTTTGTATTTCGCCCGGCCCTTGCGCCCCCGACCAGGCCGGCGTTTCAGTCGCGCTGATCCAGGCGCTGGCCGGCCAGGTGCCCATTCTGGGCGTATGCCTGGGGCATCAGGCAATTGGAGCGGCATTCGGCGGCGATATCGTGCGGGCAAAAACCCTCATGCATGGAAAAACATCGCTCCTTCAACATAAGGGAGAAGACATCTTCACCGGTTTGCCGTCCCCGTTCACGGTTACGCGTTACCACTCGCTGGCAATCAACCGCAGCACCCTGCCCGACTGCCTGGAGATAACTGCGCAAACCGACGACGGCGAAATCATGGGCATCCGTCACAAAACGGACCCGATCTTCGGCGTACAGTTCCATCCCGAATCCATCCTGAGCGAGCATGGCCACGCCTTGCTTGAACGATTCCTTAAAATATAGAAAAAGGAAAGCAAAATGACCCACATTACCCCTAGTGAAGCTTTGGCCCGCTGCGTTGAGCACAGGGAAATTTTCCACGACGAGATGTTGCAGCTCATGCGCGCTCTGATGCGCGGCGAAATGTCTGCCCAAATGGCTACTGCCCTGATCATGGGCCTGCGAGTGAAAAAAGAGACGATTGGTGAAATTACCGCAGCGGCACAGGTCATGCGTGAATTTGCCACGAAAGTGGACACACCCTACCCGGATGAACTTTTGGATATGGCCGGCACGGGCGGAGACGGCAGCAACACTTTCAACATTTCCACTGCCGCGATGTTCGTTGCAGCCGCTTCTGGCGCCAAAGTGGCCAAGCACGGCGGGCGCAGCGCCTCGTCCTCGTCGGGTAGCGTCGACGTCGTAGAAGCGCTCGGCGTCAATATTGAGCTCACGCCAGCGCAAATTGCGGAATGTATTGCAGAAACCGGCATTGGCTTCATGTTCGCCCCCGCTCATCACGGCGCCATGAAATATGTCGCCCCGATCCGCAAAGAGCTCGGCATAAAAACCATTTTTAATATTCTCGGACCGCTGACCAACCCCGCCGGAGCCGGCAATCAGCTTATGGGCGTCTTCCATGGCGACCTGGTCGGCATTCAGGTTCGGGTGTTGGAACGGCTCGGCTCGAAGCATGTTTTGATTGTGCACGGTAAGGACGGCATGGATGAAGTATCTCTGGGCGCACCCACGCTCATTGGCGAACTCAAAGACGGTGAAATTAAAGAGTACGAAATCCACCCGGAAGACTTTAATGTCACGATGTCGTCAAACCGCTCGCTTAAAGTGAGCACACGCGATGAATCTGCAGCCTTGGTAAGGGAAGCTCTGGATAATGTCGAAGGGCCGGCTCGTGATATCGTTGCGCTCAACGCTGGCTTGGCCATTTATGCAGCCAACCGCACCCAAACAATGAAAGAAGGCGTAAAACTGGCATTTGAGTTAATTGCCAACGGCGCCGCGCGCGAAAAACTGGAAACATTCAGCGCCTATACCCGGAAATTCAAGTCATGAGTGACATCCTTCAAAAAATACTGGAAACAAAAAAGACCGAAGTGGCCACCGCGCGCCAAATGCGCAGCGAGGCAGAGGTCTTGCGCGAGGCCCAAAGCCGCAAAGATCTGCGCGGCTTTGTGAACGCCCTGGAAAGCAAAATAGAACAAGGCAAACCGGCCGTCATTGCCGAAGTGAAAAAAGCATCCCCGTCGAAGGGCGTAATTCGGGAAGACTTCAATCCGGCCAATATTGCCAGTTCCTACGCAGCGCATGGGGCGGCCTGCCTGTCCGTTCTCACAGACGTGCAATATTTCCAAGGCTCATACGACTATCTGCGCCAGGCACGGGCCGCGTGCTCTCTGCCCATTCTGCGCAAGGATTTCATGATCGACCCTTATCAGGTCGCCCACTCACGCGCATTGGGCGCCGACTGCATTTTGCTGATTGTCGCAGCGCTAAGCCGTTCGCAATTGCTGGAACTGGAAAGCCTGTCGCTGGAACTGGGCATGGATGTGCTTGTTGAAGTGCATGATCGCGACGAGCTGGAGGTTGCATTGCAAATGCAATCGAAACTGCTGGGCATCAACAATCGCAATCTGCGCACGTTCGAAGTCTCGCTGCAGAACACCATCGACATGCTGGATCTCGTACCGGAAGATCGCCTGGTGGTCACGGAAAGTGCCATTCACACCCGAGAAGACGTTGAACTCATGCGCAGTCATAATGTAAATGCATTTCTGGTTGGTGAACGATTTATGCGAGCCGAAGAGCCGGGACAGGCCCTGAAAGAACTTTTTTTCTAGCATACCCAACTTTGAAATGCTGAAGACTCCCCACAACTGTTACGAAGGCGGATTACTGGATCAGGTGCGGGCGCTACCTTCCGAGTGGCGGGGTGTACTGGCGACACAGGCAGGCTGCCTGGAAAACCTGAACACATTTTTAGCTCATCGCCTGCAGGCAGGTGCCACAATCTTTCCCCAGCATGTATTCAGAGCGCTGGAGCAAATCAATCCAGACGAGATAAAAGTTGTCATATTGGGGCAAGACCCCTATCACGGGCCCAACCAGGCTCAAGGCCTGGCATTCTCGGTTCCGGACACCGCAGCCTGCCCACCCAGTTTGCGCAATATATTCGCAGAACTGCACAACAGCATTCCCGACACGTTGCGCTCGCCCTCGCACGACCTGACGCATTGGGCACAACAAGGCGTGTTGTTGCTTAATACCGTCCTGACGGTGGAACAGGGCAAGCCCGCCTCACACGCCCGTAAAGGCTGGGAAACCATTACCGACACACTCATCCGATTTGCCGGCGCCCTGCCCCAGCCCAAAGTCTTCATGCTCTGGGGGAATCATGCACAGGCCAAAGCCGGTTGCCTGCCGGATGCACCCAACACCTTGATACTGAAAGCGAACCATCCGTCTCCACTCTCGGCGCGGCGCGCCCCCTCTCCTTTTCTGGGCTGCAATCATTTTGTCATGGCCAACCAGTGGCTAACAGAGCAAGGCCAGCCTCCAATACGCTGGTAACATGAGCACGTAACCTCATTGTCACTGTTACAAATTAGTACTATCCCTAGGTCACGTTTCGCGTCTATACTGCGGCCACTGCATTTTTAAGCGTTGGCATTTTTGTGCGGTCTTGCCGCATCCTAGCAGTTGGCTCACTTCAGAATCACCCATGCTCAACGCCATCGATTCCTGACCCCCCAAACCTGGTCGCTTCTTCGTTCACTGATAACGATGTCCTTTAGGTTGATTGGTCGGCACGATGTTCAATCAACCGGGCCCGGATAACTCCCCGTTCCCTGACAATGCCTTCATTGGCAAAGGATATCTCATGTCTTTCGAAACCCTGGGTCTCGAACCCGTACTGCTGTCTGCACTACAAAGCGCCGGCTTCAGTGCCCCAACGCCTGTTCAATCCGCATCCATTCCAAAAGCATTGGAAGGCAAGGACCTGATGGTCTCTGCACAGACCGGCAGTGGTAAAACCGCCGCATTCATGTTGCCCGCTTTGAACCGCATTGCACAGGCTGCCGCTGAAAACAAAAAGGGGCAGAACGTTCAGGTGCTGGTGCTGACACCCACACGTGAATTGGCAATGCAAGTAGCCGAGGCAACAAAAAACTACGGTGCCGGCATTAAAGGCCTGCATACGGCGGTTGTGGTTGGCGGCATGCCATACGGCGCTCAAATCAAAGCGCTGTCACGTCGTGTCGACGTACTGGTTGCCACACCCGGCCGCCTGATCGACCACTTGCGCGCACGCCGCATCAACTTGTCAAACATTCATACACTGGTGCTTGATGAAGCCGACCGCATGCTTGACATGGGCTTTATTGAAGACATTGAAGCCATTGTGGCTGCTGCACCCAAGCAACGCCAGACACTGCTGTTCTCGGCAACGCTGGACGGCTCAATTGCCACATTAGCCGCCAAAATGATGCGTGAACCCGTTCGCATTGAAGTGTCGGGCCAGAAAGAAAAACACGCCAACATTACACAAAGTCTGCTGTATGCCGACGACAACAAGCACAAAATGCAGTTGCTCGATCACCTCTTGAGTGACAGCCGTCTGAACCAGGCTATTGTGTTTACCGCCACCAAGCGCGGCGCAGATGACCTGGCTGAAAAGCTGTCTGACCAAGGCTACACCGCGGCCGCATTACATGGTGACATGAATCAGCGCCAGCGCACACGCACACTTGGCCTGCTGCAACGTCAGAAACTGCGTATCCTGGTTGCAACCGACGTTGCCGCGCGCGGCATCGACGTGCAAGGCATCAGCCATGCCATTAACTACGACCTGCCCATGCAGCCTGAAGACTACACGCACCGCATCGGCCGTACCGGTCGTGCGGGCAACAGTGGCCTGGCTTATACCCTGGCGACACACGCTGAACGCTATAAGATTCGTCGTATCGAAAACTTTATCGGACAGCCGATCCCAGCCGAGACCATTACCGGCCTGGAGCCAAAGAAAACAACTTCAAGTGGCCCCAAACGCAGTACTGGAAAATTCGCGGGTAAACGCAAACCCGGTGGCGCGCCTGGAAAAGCGAAAGAAGGCTTTACCAAAAAAGCCTACGGCAACAGCCCATTCGAGAAAAGCGGCAGCAGTGGCCGCGGCCGACCAGGAAAAGCCGACGGCGACCAACCATCGTACGCAAAGCCTGCCCCACGCCCCAGCACCCGAGCACCGCGCCCTGGTTTTGGAGCCAAACCGCAAGGACGCCGCCCTGCGCCCCGTAATGCGCAGTTTGCTTAATTAAAACCTTCCCATCGAACTACGCGCTCAATTTCGTCGCGCGTAGTTCGGTAACGATTGATCTTCTGGTTGGCGTCTTCATAACCAAAAGCAATACCGCATACCAGCAATCGATCAGCAGGCAGGTTGAAATACTCACGCACGAAATGAGGGTGTGAAGCCACAGCCGCCTGGGCAATAGTGGCAAGGCCATGGCTGTGCGCCAGCGCCATGAAATTGGCCACATAAATACCGCAATCCACCGCGCCATACACGCCCAGTTTCTTCGGCGTGGTAATCAGCGCAAGATGAGGCGCACCGAAAAACCGGTAATTCTCGAGCATTTGCCGCTGTGTTGCCTCGCGATCTTCCTTCTGGATTCCCAGCGTGTTGTACAAGGCAAAGCCACATTCGCGACGACGTTGCTGATACACCCCTTCATAGCGCTCAGGCCAGGGGAAGTCGGGTGTCGCCGGATTTAACTGGACATGCTTATGGTACGCATCGCCAAACCGTCGCGTGGCTTCCCCTCCCAGAACCAGCACCTCCCAGGGCTGTACATTGCACCACGAGGCAGACTGTTGCGCCTGGCGGAGTATTTGTTGAATCGTGTCCTGCGGCACAGGTTTGTCTTGATAGGCGCGACAGCTATAGCGGGCCTGAAGAATAGATTGAATGCT
Source organism: Pusillimonas sp. UBA3987 (assembly GCA_002384935.1). Taxonomy (GTDB): domain Bacteria; phylum Pseudomonadota; class Gammaproteobacteria; order Burkholderiales; family Burkholderiaceae_B; genus Neopusillimonas. Next base: position 304,797 of record DGCD01000011.1, on the reverse strand, counting down.
TTCCATATGTCTCGTCGCTTTTTGAATAATGCCATTCTAGCGCTCTTGTGCGCCCAGATCCTGGAGTATGCCCGCCAGGCAGCTTGCTGCCGGCCCTGTGTGCGCACCTTTGCCAAACACCAGATAAAGCGGCGTCTTGCGCGTTTGACCCAACACAACAGGAATGGGCTTGAGCACACCCTGATTCAGATACGGCTCCACAAGGTGTTGCGGCAGCCAGGCGAACCCCAAGCCACCCGCCACCAAAGACACCGACGCTTCCAGGCTGCTGACCGTCCAGCGCTGTGTTGAGCCAAGCCAGCCCTCGTCTCGCGGGTTCTGCGTACCGGAATCCCGCACAACGATATGCATATGCCGCCTCAGGTCATCCTCTTGAATCGTTCTGCCCTGAACCAACGGATGATCACGATGCGCAACTGCAATAAAAGAGACTTGAAGCAATATCTGACCCAGATGTCCCTTCGGAATATAGGCCCCAATCATCATATCCGCGTCTTGTTCCAATAGAGCCTCTTCCGCACCAGACAGAACGACCTCACTTAATTTGAGCTTGGTGAACGGTGCTTCCTGAGAAAATCGCTTCAGTGCCTCTACCAGCAAAACCTTGGGAAAAGCAACGTCAACCACGAGACGCAATTCAGCCTCCCACCCCGCCCCCATGCGCTGCGCCAATTCCTCCAGTTCGTACGCGTCGCTTAACAGTGCCTGGGCATGCGCCAACAAGGTATGACCCGCATCGGTGAGGTGGGCTTTGCGTCCTTCCACCTCCAGAACAGGCAAACCAATTTGCGATTGCAGTTTACCGACCAGATAACTGATAGAAGACTGACTCCGATGCAGCGCCTGGGCCGCCTGGGCAAAACCGCCATACTCAACCACGGCCGCCAGCGCACGCCATTGCTCCAACGTCGTCTTTAGATAATCCATGCGCTTGACCCGGAAAATATATCTATTTATTAGATAAGAACAATCATATTTTAGCGCTTTTTTATCATATTTATCGACCATAAAATGGGACTTAACTTAACCTCATCCGGAACAAAGCATGATTGAACGACGCGCTGCCCACGAGCGTGGCCATGTCCAACTCGATTGGCTCAACAGCCACCACTCTTTCTCATTCGGCCACTATCATGACCCTGCCCACATGGGATGGAGTGCCTTGCGTGTCATCAACGATGACACCGTACAACCCGGCAAGGGTTTCGGCACGCATGGGCACCGCGACATGGAAATTTTGTCGTACGTGCTGGAGGGTGCACTGGAACATCGTGACTCAATGGGATCAGGTTCAGTCTTGAAACCGGGAAATGTGCAGTTAATGAGTGCCGGCACCGGCGTTCAGCATAGCGAATTCAATCCCTCTGCCAGCGATCCCGTACATTTTCTGCAAATCTGGCTCTTGCCGAACCGGCAAAGCGTGGCTCCGTCGTATCAGGAGCGCCATATTCAAGAAGGAGAGAAACGCGGCCAGTTAAAACTGCTGGCTTCCGGCAATCCGGATGACGACGCCCTTTTCCTGCATCAGGACGCACGTATCTACGCAACCTTGCTGAACGGCGATGAGCATATTGACTACGACCCGCCGGCGGGTCGTCAAATCTATCTGCATGTAGCCCGTGGCTCAATCAGGGTCAATGAACACGAGATCAAAGCAGGCGATGGCCTGAAGATCAAGGATGAACCCGCTTTGTTGCTGGCACACGGACATGAAGCCGAGGTGCTGCTGTTCGAGCTTCCTTAATCAGCAATACCCATCTGCGGGGCCACCCCGTTAATCAACACCATTTTTTTATTTTTCAGGGAGTCAACACAATGTCAAAAGTTCTGGTTTTATATTATTCCGCTTATGGCCATATAGAAACCATGGCCCAGGCTGTAGCCGAAGGTGCGCGTGCCGTTGATGGCGCCCAGGTAGACATCAAGCGTGTACCTGAACTGGTACCGGAAGATGTAGCCAAGGCAAGCCACTACAAAGTCGACCAGGCCGCGCCTGTCGCACACCCCGACGAGTTGGCTGAGTACGACGCCATTATCTTCGGGACACCCACGCGCTTTGGCAACATGGCAGCACAGATGAAAAACTTTCTGGATCAAACCGGCGGTTTGTGGGCTCAAGGAAAGCTGATTGGAAAAATCGGCAGTGTATTCACTTCAACCGCCTCGCAGCACGGCGGCCAGGAAAGCACTTTATTAACGTTCCACACAGTGCTGTTGCACCACGGCATGGGCATAGTGGGCCTGCCCTACTCTTTCCAGGGTCAAACCGACAACAGCCAGATTACCGGCGGCACCCCTTACGGGGCCTCAACAATCGCCAACGGTGACGGTTCGCGTCAACCCAGCAAGAACGAGCTGGACGGCGCACGATACCAAGGCCGTCATGTGGCCCAAATGGCGCGAGAACTGAAAATTGGCCGTGAGACGCTGGAAACGCAAACGGCTTGATCTCTGCGGGCCAGTGGGCAGGATAAAATGAAGGGGCATGAAAGAACTTCTCAACAGACCCCTGCTCACATCCTTGCTGCTGGCGCTACCTTTATGGCTGATCTTCGACAACTTTGTCGTAGGCGCTGTCCTGGGATTGTTGGCGGGCTTTTTCATAACCATGAGTGTTTCCCTGTATCGGCTGAAGCACCCGGCAAAGCCGCCCACCCGCATCAACCACGCCATGACGCCTGATTCCGAAGAAACGACAATTCAAACACCTGCAGGCCTGCCGGCACTGGACACAAACTCGGCAAGGCACTGCCAGGAAGTGGCGGCCGCCATTCAAACGAAGCTGCGACAGCAACCCGATCACTTCATGTCATTCGACACCTATATGGATCAGGCACTGTACGCGCCCGGCCTGGGTTATTACGTGGCCGGCAGCCAGAAGTTTCCGAACCCCGAGGCGCCGGGCGACTTCACCACGGCACCTGAACTGACACCGGCATATGGGCAGGCACTGGCTCGACAAATCGCAGAGGTACTGCAACGATCGGAATCAAATCAGGTGCTTGAATTCGGTGCCGGATCGGGCGCATTGGCCTTAAGCATTATCAAGGCGCTGCGTGAAATGGGTATTGAGCCGCAGTACACCATTATCGAAGTGTCGGGTGAACTTCGTGAGCGCCAGGGCGCGCGGCTCAACATACTCGAGGCCGATGTGCAATGGCGCGAGAGCCTTCCCCGCCGTTTCGAAGGTTGCGTGGTTGCCAACGAAGTACTTGATGCAATGCCCGTCTCGGTATTCCGATGGAACGAGTCAGGTCAACTCCTGGAAAAAGGCGTAACGCTGGGCTCGCCATTCTCATGGGCTGAGCGCCCGGCATCAAAAGAACTGGCAGAAATCGTCCATTCACGAATGCCGCCATTGCCAGGCTACACATCTGAAATTAATTTGCGTGCCGAGGCTTGGGTTGAGTCATTGGGCCAATGGCTTCACAAAGGCGCAGCACTGATCATCGACTACGGTTTTCCCCGGCACGAGTACTATCACCCGCAGCGGGCGCAGGGAACCTTGATGTGCCATTTTCGTCACCACGCTCATGCTGAACCGCTCGTCTATCCGGGCTTGCAGGATATCACTGCCCATGTCGACTTTACTGCCATTGCAGACGCCGCCCTTAAGGCAAAACTCGATGTACTGGGCTATACCTCACAAGCCCGGTTCCTGATTAACACGGGCTTTGTAAACCAACTGGCTGAAATGACGAAAGCCGATGCGCTGGAGCAAGCACGCACCATGGCATCGGCACAAACGCTGCTGTCAGAGGCCGAAATGGGTGAATTGTTCAAAGTCATGATGGTGGGTCGGGGTATTGAGCCACCGCTATTGGGCTTCCAGCGCGGCGATAGGCGCGATCGCCTTTGAACCGGCATCACCGTCGAAGCTGCGGCAGGTACACCTGCATACCTACATCCCGGCAAGGGCCTCCAGCCGCGCCTGGCGCACGGCCTCTTTAATTGCCTGGGGCTGTCCCTGATACTGCCGGGCAACCAGGCCGCCATTCACCGCACGCACACAATTCAGGCGAGCCTCCCAGCTCCGACGCAGATCCGCTTGTGCATCAGAAAGCGGTGTGTCTGTGCAGCATGCCGCTTCAATCAGATCAAGAAAACGCTCGGGCTTGCGCAAGCCATCACATCTTTCAATCAGCGTCAGATAATCATCCGCAGTTTGAGCTATCCCCAGGCTTGAACACACAACAGGTAGCAAGCGGGCATAATCAACACATTGGGATGGGGCTTTCACCGACAGCAAAATCGCTTCGGGACGCCCCGAAGAAAAACACATCAAGGCGGCGCGACTGGGCAACGACAAATGATGTTGCGCCGCACATTGCAGGCGGCGACGCGTGACACCATCGAAAACCAGGCCAGACATAACTCGCTGCAGCGCACCCGTTTCAGCCAGCACATCGAACATTCGATAAGGTGCGTCACTCATCAGCCCACGGCTGACTTCGCGCCAAACCCGCTCCGGAACCAATACGTCGACCTCACCCTCGGTAACCAGCCTGCGCGCCAGCGTTAGTGTTTCCGGCGCTATAGAAAAATGCGTGAATCTGGCAGCAAAGCGGGCCAACCGCAGCAAGCGCACCGGGTCCTCGCAGAACGCTTCGCCAATATGGCGCAGAACGCGTCTTTGAATATCTGCAGATCCATTCAAAGGATCCACCAATTGGCCGTCGGGTGTTTGCGCAATTGCGTTTATGGTTAAGTCGCGCCGGCCCAAATCGTCTTCCAGGGTAACGTCTTGACCCGTATAGAAAGTAAAACCTTTATAACCACGCCCCGACTTGCGCTCAGTTCTGGCCAAGGCATATTCCTCTTTCGTTTCCGGATGCAGAAACACCGGAAAGTCATCACCGACAGGAATAAAGCCTTTGTGCATCATTTGTTCAGGCGTGGCACCCACCACAACCCAATCGCGATCACCCGGGGGCAGCCCTAATAACGCATCGCGCACCGCCCCCCCAACGACATAGGCCTGTAAGTCGCCAATGAGCGGGTCGAATGCAACAACAGGCAACCTGGGCACGGCATTTTCCATCAGGGCAAGTCAGTGCGTCGGGAACGGTTCGGACTGATTGTGGCAAGGCGCTCTTTCAATGATTGCGGCTGGCCCGAAAACAGCATGTCGTAGTAAACCGCATTGGACAAGACATGCTTTACATATAACCGGGTTTCCGTAAACGGTATTGTCTCGGCAAAAACCGCCCCTTCCACTGGGCCCAATAATTTGGCGCGCCATTGTTTCGAACGCCCCGGCCCCGCGTTATACCCCGCAGTGGCCAGGACCTGACTGCCATCCAAGTCATCCAGCACCATCTTCAAATATTGAGTACCCAAAATAGTGTTGACGTCGAAGTCGTTAACCATTGAAGGATTGAAGTTGGACATGCCAATTTTACGTGCGACCCAACGAGCCGTAGCAGGCATAAGCTGCATCAGGCCCGATGCACCAACACGCGAACGGGCATCGGTAATAAAGCGCGACTCCTGTCGAATCAGGCCATATACCCAGGCCGGGTCCAAATTGATTTCCCGCGCTTTGGCGCTGACCCGCCCCTCGAACGGGGCCACAAATCGCTGGGAAAAATCAGCGACACTGGCAGTGCGTAGCGAAGTATTAACGACACGATCAAAAATCTGCTCGTCGCGTGCCAGTTCGGCGGCGGCCAATAACTCGCGATCATTCATCCCTCGCAAGGTAAAGTTCCACTCGGGCACGGCCTCAGCCCGCCAACCCAAATCAAACAACTTGATGGCCCGCTGTAAGCCGGGGTTGTTGCGCGCCTGGGCGAGCTCATCCGGCGTAACGGCAACAGGAGCCGGCGGGATGGGAATAGTTTGACCCAACTCTTCATTCGCCAACTGGCCGTAAAAACTATAATCATTCTGAATAGACTGATAATACTGGCGTGCAGCCGCGTCATTACCTTGAGCAGCCAGCGAGCGGCCATACCAATATACCCAGACCGGCTCGGCTTGCTGACGAGGCGTCATTTTCTGAATTGCACGACTGACCCGCACCCAGTCGATTGGCGCCTGGCGCAGCTCAGAGCGCACCTCCCAGGCATGGCTGTAATCGGTTTTGGGAATATTCCCCGAACGCCGGTACCACTGAACTGCATCGGGCTCAACATTTAACGCAGCAATCAAGCCGAACTGCCCCCAGACCCACTCGAGATCGGCTTTGGGTACACGGGCGGCCCAATCGTTCTGGATATAAGCTGTTTCAGCATCGCGGTCGCCACGAGCAAGACGCGACAATGCTAACGTGACCAGCGCAATATCGGCCGTTGTTTTGGGCGCCTGCTGCCCGGCAAGCCATTGCCGCGGGTTTTTCATGAATGCGGCATACGACTTCATCTGACCGGCATCGAACATCAAGGCGGCCAAACGCCGTGCATTGCCTGTCTTGCTGGTTTCAAGCGTTGCCCGCAACAGGGTCTCAAGCTGCTTCCAGCTCACGATATTTTTATCAACCAGCTCGTCGAGCATCATCCAGCAAAGACTCACAGGCTCAAAGGTATCGACGGCAACCTGCGCGTTAACCTGTTCACCCAGCATATGCCTGGACAATAGAACCGCGCAATCTACCTGGGCATTGCTGGCAACAACAGGCGCCAACGAGACCGCTCTGGCGTAATCACCTGTGCGCGCAGCTGCAACAATCCAGTCGGAACGGATGCGATCTGCCAGGTAGGCATCCTGATTGGTGGACATAAAGCGCTCAAGACGCGCGGTTGGCACCGGCGTTGCCGGGTTGGTAAGGTCGCGGCGCAACAGCCAATATTCTGCGTAGGACCCCAGAAGCGGTGCCTGCGAGGCTTGCGGTACCAACGCCTCCAGTTCGCTCCAGCGCTTCCTGTTCATTGCTTCACGCGCGCGGATTACGGCCTGAAGGGAAGGATCCGGTCGAATCGTAATATTAATGACTTCGACATCTTCCTGCGCCTTTGCCGGGCTGGAAACAGCGAAACCCAGCACACCGGCCACAAGCAAACCAAGACCGGCACGCCACCATAATTTCTGATACCGTTGACACTGCTTGAACACCATCTTTGTTTCAACCTTGCAGAATTTCCACCATGACTGACAGTATAGAGAATAATACGAGCGCCATTCGCGATCGCCTGAAAGCCGCTCGTGCAGCCCAGGATCCGAATGAAACCCGACGCGGCGGACTATTGATTCGGGGCAGGCTCTATACCTGGCTGGCCACCACCCGCGCCGAACAAGAAGAGCAAACTGAACCAGCCTACCAGAACATCGCTGCTTTTTGGTCGATGTCTGAAGAACCGCAACTGCAGCCGCTGTTATACCAGTGGGTGGAAGAAGAGGGAATCACGGTATCGTTACCCGTGGTAACCGGCCCCGACCAACCCCTGGAGTTTCGCGTCTGGACCCCCGACGTCTCGATGCAAACGGGTGCTTTTGGCATCCCGGAACCCCAAGGGCCAGTCGCCCCCCCGCCCGATGTCGTGTTGGTCCCCACGCTGGGCTATACCCGCAAAGGAGATCGAATCGGTTATGGAAAAGGCTATTACGACCGCACGCTGGCTCATTTAAAACAAGCGGGACACAACCCATACGCCATGGGCATCGCCTGGGCGTGTGGTGACCTGGAGCGAATGGGCGTGCCGCATACGCCGGCCGAGCACGATTTCCCGCTTAACGCCATCCTGACAGACAAGGGCTGGGCGCTTAAGTAAGCTGGCGCGCAACTGCCAGTGTTGCACTGGCGTTATTCAACGTGTAGAAATGCAAACCTGGTGCGCCCTGATCGAGCAGATCCTGGCACAACCGCGTAACAACCTCTGCACCAAACGCCCGGATCGAGGCCAGATCGTCACCGTAATCAGTCAGGCGTTGCCGAATCCAGCGCGGCACTTCGGCACCGCACATATCGGAAAAACGTACCAGTTGATTGTGGTTGGTGATGGGCATAATGCCCGGCACGATCGGCACGTTCACGCCCTTGCCATGGGCACGCTCAACAAAATCGTAGTAGGCATCCGCATTAAAAAAATATTGGGTAATGGCACTATTCGCGCCGGCTTGAACCTTTTCCGCGAAATGATTCAAATCGGCCTGCGCACCCCTGGCCTGCGGATGAACTTCGGGATAGGCAGCTACTTCAATGTGGAACCAGTCACCCGTGTGTTCCCGAATAAACCGGACCAGATCGACAGCATGATGCAAATCACCCTTGTTCATGCCCATGCCCGAGGGTAAGTCACCCCGCAAGGCAACCAGGCGACGCACGCCCTGATCACGATAGTACTGGAGTATTTCGTCCAGTACAGGGCGGCTCGCGCCAATACACGATAAATGCGGTGCGGCATCGTAACCAGCCTGTTGCAGAAGACTCACCGCATCGGCCGTCCCCTCCCGGGTTGAGCCGCCCGCACCAAACGTAACACTAACGTAAGCGGGATTTAAGACTTCCAGTTCTTTTGCTGCCTTGGTCAGTTTGCCCCGCGCGTTTTCATCGCGCGGGGGAAAAAACTCCAGGCTTAACCCCCGTGAAGCATTCATCTTGCAATCAGCCCCGACAACAAGCCCGAGATAATGCTGTAAATAAGTGCCCCTAGCAGCGCCCACCAAAACCCGCCAACCTGGAACCCGCGCAAAATAGACCCCGCGAACCAGAACACCAGCGCATTAAGCACAAGCAGGAAAAGGCCCAGCGTAACCACCGTAATCGGCAGCGTAAGCAGAACCAATAGCGGCTTGACCAAAGTATTGAGTAAACCCAGTACCAAAGCGGCGATCAGTGCCGACCAGAACGAAGCAACCGTAATACCCGGCAAGATATAAGCCACGATTAACAAAGCAACCGCATTTAAAACCCAGATTAACAACAATTCCATGGTTTGCCTCCTGTTGGCAAGGTGAAGAAACGTTTACTACTTGAACAACACGCCCAACTTAATACCGGTAGTGGTCTGGCTTGTAAGGTCCATCGACCGGCACGTTAATATAATCGGCCTGCTCTGGCGACAACTGTGTGAGATTCACGCCCAGTTTTTTCAGATGCAGACGCGCCACCTTTTCGTCAAGATGCTTGGGTAGCACGTACACCTTGCCGTTTTCGTAAGCATCGCCACGCGTAAACAGCTCAATTTGCGCAATGGTCTGATTAGTGAATGAGGCCGACATCACAAAGGAAGGGTGTCCTGTCGCACAACCCAGATTCACCAGACGTCCTTGTGCCAGCAAAATAATGCGCTTGCCGTCGGGGAAAATAACGTGATCAACCTGGGGTTTGATTTCTTCCCACTCCAGGTCCTCAATACCGGCCACATCGATTTCGTTGTCGAAGTGACCGATGTTGCAAACGATTGCCTGGTCTTTCATACGCTCCATATGCTGGCGCGTAATGACATGGTAGTTACCGGTAGCCGTTACGAACATGTCGGCCTTGTCGCAAGCCTCTTCCATGGTGACCACTTTGTAGCCTTCCATAGACGCCTGCAGCGCACAAATGGGATCGACTTCCGTTACCCACACCTGGGCACGCAACGCCGCCAGCGCCTGGGCACACCCCTTGCCTACATCACCAAAACCCACAACCACGGCCACTTTGCCTGCAACCATCACGTCGGTTGCACGCTTGATACCGTCAACCAGCGACTCCCGGCAACCATAAAGGTTGTCGAACTTGGACTTGGTGACTGAATCATTCACATTAATGGCCGGGAAAGCCAGGTCGCCTTTTTTGGCCATTTGATACAAACGGTTCACACCGGTTGTGGTTTCTTCGGTTACGCCTTTGATTTGAGCCAGACGCGTGGAATACCAACTGCCATCTTTTTGCAATTGAGCCTTGATGGCGGCAAACAGCACCCGCTCTTCTTCACTGCCCGGGTTGTTCAGAACGGACAGGTCTTTCTCGGCCTTGGCGCCCAGGTGTAAAAGTAAAGTGGCATCACCGCCATCGTCGAGAATCATGTTGGCCTGCTCACCAGGCCACTCGAAGATTTTATGGGTATATTGCCAGTAATCCTCCAGCGTTTCGCCCTTGACGGCAAAAACCGGGTTGCCGGCAGCAGCGATCGCGGCAGCCGCATGATCTTGAGTAGAGTAGATATTGCATGATGCCCAACGTACCTCAGCACCCAACGCAACCAGCGTTTCAATAAGCACGGCCGTTTGAATGGTCATGTGCAGGCTGCCGGCAATACGCGCACCTTTCAGCGGCTGTGCGGCAGCATACTCTTCACGCGTGGCCATCAGGCCGGGCATTTCAGTTTCGGCAATGGCGATTTCACGGCGACCCCATTGGGCCAGCCCGATATCGGCAACGATGTAATCTTGTACGGAATTGTCAGCAACAGTGTTCATGGTGGAAAACCCCTAAACCTGCCTAAGCCAACGAGATGAACAACGTTTTGCTCATCGCCGCCTGCCTTGCAGGTGATGATGAGCGCCGTTGTACTAAAAATGGGATGACCCTGAGCCTAGCGGGAGAACCCCGTCGCAGCGCCCCTCAGGGAATCCGTATTGTAACGTAGTTGCGGCGATTTTCCAGATTGCGCCCACGCCCCGCTACTTTATTTTTCAAGAATTTCGCCTGGGGTAACCCTGGGCTTTAATGCGCGCCCAAACAACGCGCTTTTCCTCTTCAGACAGAAAAACCCAGTTGGCCACCTCCATAGCCGTTCTGCCACAACCCCGACACACATCATCGTACAGTGTCGAGCACACCGCCACGCAGGGTGAGTCGGTAGGCGTCAGACGACTATTATTATCGGGATTGCGAACAGAATCAGACACACACGTCCTTTTAATTAATGCGCTTTCTTGAGCACGTCGACCTTGTCGGTTGACTCCCAGGTAAATTCGGGCTCAGGACGGCCAAAATGACCATATGCAGCTGTTTTGCTGTAAATGGGGCGCAACAGGTTGAGCATATTGATGATGCCCTTGGGACGCAAATCGAAATGCTCCCGCACCAGCAAAGCGATTTTGTCATCAGGCATCACGCCGGTGCCATTCGTATGCACGGTGATGTTGATGGGTTCCGCTACACCAATGGCGTAGCTTATCTGCACCTGGCATTCACGCGCCAAACCTGCAGCAACCACGTTTTTGGCAACGTAACGCGCGGCATACGCAGCGGAACGGTCAACCTTAGAGGGATCCTTGCCCGAGAAAGCCCCGCCTCCGTGCGGGCAGGCGCCACCATAAGTGTCCACAATGATCTTGCGGCCCGTTAGCCCGCAATCGCCCTGAGGACCACCAATCACGAAGATGCCGGTAGGATTGATCATGAACTTGGTTTTATCGGTAAGCAGGCCTTCGGGAATAATGGGCTTGACGATCTCCTCGATTACGGCTTCGCGAATATCTGCCTGGGAAATGTCAGGCGCATGCTGAGTCGACAACACAACTGTGTCGACTTCAACAGGCTTGCCGTTGACATAGCGGAAGGTAACCTGCGACTTCGCATCGGGACGCAGCCAAGGCAAACGACCATCCTTGCGCAACTCGCTTTGGCGCTGAACCAAACGGTGCGCATACCAAATGGGCGCCGGCATGAGATCGGGCGTTTCATCGCAGGCATAGCCAAACATCAACCCCTGGTCGCCTGCGCCCTGATCCATGTTTTGCTCGGGATTGCGGTCGACCCCTTTGGCAATGTCGGGCGATTGCTTGTCGTAAGCCACCAAAACGGCACAACCCTTATAGTCGATACCGTAGTCAGTGTTGTCGTAACCGATGCGTTTGATGGTATCCCGGGCAATCTGGATGTAATCAATATTCGCAGTCGTCGTGATCTCACCGGCCAAGACCACCAGGCCGGTATTGCAAAGCGTTTCCGCGGCGACACGAGCAAAGGGATCCTGCTCGAGAATGGCATCAAGAATGGAATCGGAGATTTGGTCGGCGACTTTGTCGGGATGACCTTCGGAAACAGACTCGGAGGTAAAGAGAAAATCGTTACTGGACACAGCGAACATCCTTATAAATTCAAGGCCATGTACTTTGGCACTGAGGTTGAACATTGCGTTGCACCTCGGATACCTGCTGTGCAGTTGCGATCTGGGCGCGACGCTTTAGCGGAAAAATTGGCCTTCGGATAAAAAACCATCAGTTGGCTGTCGCCCCGCAAGTTGTCGGTTAACTCGGCGACAATTTTTATTTTAAGCGAAAATAACAATTCGTACTGTTTATGCTCATAATTTGCGCTTATAAGCTGCCATGCTGCTTTTTCTGTTTCGTTTATTATCATTTCTTCCACTGTCGGTTTTACAAGCCCTGGGGCGCGTAGGCGGACGCCTGGTATATGGCTGGCCCGACAAGTACCGTGAGCGCCTGCAATACAACGCGCAGCAAGCAGGCTACGGTGATGAAGCCTTTGCCAGGGAAGCGGCCGCGCAGGCCGGTGCGATGATCATGGAGCTGCCAAAGGTCTGGCTTAAAAATGAAGAAAGCCTGGGCATGGTGGTAAGCGACGACGATCACGTTGTAGAGGCCGCGCTTGCCGAAGGCCGTGGCGTACTTTACCTTACGCCCCACCTGGGCTGTTTTGAAATTACCGCCCGTTACTTAACGCGCCATGGGCCTATCACGGTTATGTTCCGTCCTCCCCGCAAACCCGTTTTGGCCCCCATTATGGAAAGTGCCCGCAATGCCCCCGGCCTGCGTGCAGTGCCAGCCAATCGTCAAGGGGTACGCGAGTTCGTCAAAGCATTGAGGAGGGGCGAGGCCGTCGGCATGCTGCCCGATCAGGCACCCGCCGAAGGTGAAGGCGTTTGGGCGACCTTTTTTGGCCGGCCCGCCTACACAATGACACTCGCTGGAAAACTGGCGGCGCAAACGGGTGTAGCGGTTATCCTCACGGCGGGAGAGCGCCTGCCCCAGGGCAAGGGCTGGCGCATTCACTATGTTCGCCTGCCCGATCCTTTTCCCACTGACTCGATAGAACAAGCAACACTGATCAACCAGACAATGGAAACACTCATCCGACGCTTTCCCGAACAATATCTTTGGAGCTACAACCGTTACAAAACACCGGCCGGCGCCCCCCCGAAGCCCAATGATGCAGAACCATGACATTTAGCAAGTCCTCCCTTCTTCGGACCGTTTTCCAGTATTTTGGACGGTGCCCCACCCGCACACGCTTGCGCTGGGGGCGTCTGCTCGGGTGGCTGACTCCCCGACTGATGCGTTCTCGCGCTCACATTGTGCGCACCAACCTGCGCTTGTGCTTTCCGGACCTGGCTGACCATGAACGTGAAGCCCTGTTGCACCGGCATTTCTATTTGTTGGCACAATCGATTATTGATCGCGGACTGATCTGGTTTGGCACGCCCGAACGTGTTGAGCAAACCGTGAAAATAAGCGGTCTGGAGCACTTCGACGCAATGCTGCAGGCAGACCGGAAGATACTGATTCTGGCGCCGCATTTTGTCGGGCTCGATGCCGCCGGTTCGCGGCTGACCATGCACAGCAAACGCACAGCAACGTTCTACACGCCCTCAAGCGACCCCGACGTGGATGCGCTGATGCAGGAAGGTCGTTCGCGCTTCAATGAATCATTCCTGATCAGCCGCAAAGACGGTATTCGGGGCCTGATAAGGCTTTTACGCCAGGGAATTCCCGTTTACTATCTGCCGGATATGGATTTTGGCCCTAAAGGCGCCGTGTTTGTGCCTTTTTTCGGTGTTCCAGCTGCAACACTGCCCAGCACGGCACAGATAGCGCAGTCGTGGAATGCGGCAGTCTTGCCGATTGTCAGCAACCTCGACCTGGAAACCGGGGTCTACAATGTTCGTGTCCTGCCTCCCATCGCAGACTTTCCGGGCAACGACGACCCCACCGCCGCTACGACACGAATCAACCGGCTGATTGAAGACTGGGTGCGGGAAGACCCGGCGCAGTACTATTGGGTGCATCGGCGCTTCAAAACTCGTCCCGACGACGGCCCCAAACCTTACTGAAGAACACCATGACAATCTGGACATTCACCAAAATGCATGGCGCAGGAAACGACTTCGTTGTTCTGGACGGCATACGCCAGGCAATCGAAATGACTCCGAAACGCGCCCGCGCCCTGGCTGATCGACACTTCGGCATCGGTGCCGACCAGGTGCTGCTGGTGGACACACCGTCGCATCCTGAAGCCGACTTTCGTTACCGCGTTTTCAACTCAGATGGCAGCGAAGTGGAACACTGCGGAAACGGTGCCAGATGCTTCGTGCGTTTCGTTCACGAGCAGGGGCTTTCCAAAAGAAACCCTTTAAAGGCCGAGATACAAACCGGCCTGATTGTCCTGACTGAAACCGACACCGGTGAAGTTATCGTCAATATGGGACAAACACGCTTTGAGCCCGAGGACCTTCACTTCAATGCGAAAGCGTTAAGTAGCGAACAGCAACATCAAGACGCCGTCTGGCTGTTGCCGGTGCCGAACGCCTCTTCACCTGTTCATATTTCACTGGTTGCCATCTCGAACCCCCACGCCGTCCAGGTTGTGGAAAACATCGAAACGGCACCCGTTGCAGAACTGGGCCCCTTCATTGAGTCGCATCCTCGATTTGCCCAGCGGGTGAATGCCGGATTCATGGAAATTGTTGACCGACACACCATAAAACTGCGCGTTTACGAACGGGGTGCGGGCGAGACGTTGTCATGCGGCACAGGGGCCTGCGCAGCTGCGGTTGCGGGCATACGCCGCGGCTTGCTCGACAACCCGGTAACGGTACATACTCGCGGCGGCACACTAACGATCGATTGGGCAAACCCCGATCTCTACATGACCGGCCCGGCAACGACTGTGTTTACCGGAGAGGTCGACATTGATAAGCTTACCCAAAACGACTGAACAAGGACAATTGGCAAATGAGCGCCTCAACCTTCACCGCTGAAGACATCGCCCGCTTCCTGGCAAGCAACCCGGAGTTTTTCCACGAGCACGCTGAAGTATTCTCGGAATTGCGGGTCCCGCACCCGCATGAAACACGGGCAATTTCTTTGGGTGAGCGTCAGATCCTTACCCTTCGCGCCAAGACCAAAGACCTTGAGTGGCGTTTGTCGGGCCTGATCAACAACGCGTCGGGCAACGAGAAAATCAGTCGCACCCTCACCACCTGGTGTTGTCAAATGCTGGCCGAGCCCAACGCAGAGCGCCTGCCCCAATTAATTGTCGATCACTTATCGTCCTTGTTTGAACTGCCGAACACATCACTGAAGGTGTGGGGGTTGTCGCAATGCGGCAACACACAATTTACCGACGGCATGACGGCAGAAATAAAGCAATATGCCGACACCCTGGACACGCCTTACTGCGGGCCGGTTACCGATCAACCTGTGATCGCATGGCTAAACGAGCCAGCCCAATCGCTGGCCGTGGTGCCCCTGAAAGACAATGAGGGTGTATTTGGTTTGTTGGTCCTGGCTGCAAATGACCAGGAGCGCTTCCAACCCGACATGGGCACCGCATTCCTGGAAATTTTAAGTTCGCTCGCTTCAGCTGCGCTTTCCCGGCTGAAGTAGGATGAGCACAGTGAGCGCACTACCTGAGCCCGTGCGTCGCTGGCTACGCCACCTGGAAACAAACCGACGTTATTCACGCCATACCCTGCAGGCATACGAACACGACCTGGCTCATCTGATTGCGCTGAATCCAGACACCACAGTGGAAAATCTGCATGAAGATCATATTCGCCGCACCATCGCCCGGCTGCGCAGCCAGGGCCACCAGCCCCGCAGCCTGGCACGTGCGCTCGCGGCATGGCGCGGCTTCTATCAATGGTGGGGCCCGCAAGCCGGCCTGAACGAAAACCCCACAAAAGGCATACGTGCTCCGAAAGCAGCAAGACAGTTGCCCAAAGCACTGTCCGTTGAGCAAACCCAGGCGTTACTCGACCGGCCTGGCTTGCCGCCACCGAACTCAAATATTGAACTGCGCGACCAGGCCATGTTTGAAGTTTTATACTCCAGTGGCCTACGTTTAGCCGAGCTGGTGAGTCTCGATTGGCGCTACCACCATAGCCCCCAACACACTTCCGCCAGTTGGGTCGACCTTCCCAACGCACAGGCAACCATTGCCGGAAAAGGCGGTAAAACACGCCAAGTACCGCTGGGGCGTCATGCAATTCAGGCCGTACAAAAATGGCTTGTAGTGCGTCGGGATTTGCTGGCGAGCCAGCCCAGTGCAGATACCGAAGCCGCACTTTTTCTTGGGGAACGGGGAAAACGTATCAGCCCGCGTGTCGTTCAGATACAGTTGAACAAACTGGTCCAACAGCTGGGCCTGCCCATCAACGTTCATCCACACAGCCTGCGTCACAGTTTTGCCAGCCATATGCTGCAATCGGCACAGGACTTAAGAGCGGTGCAAGAGCTATTGGGGCATGCCAATATTTCCACGACGCAAATTTATACGCGCCTGGACTTCCAGCATTTGGCTAACGCCTATGACAAAGCTCATCCCCGTGCAACTCGCAAAAGCAAATAACACGCACAGGGCCGGCGCTTGCGATACTCAAGGCTTGATTGAAAACAACAACCGGCCCGCGTTCCACTTGAACATACCCAGGTAAGTGCCCGCCGGCTGATCAACCGAGGCCAAGGTATCGGAGTACAGCACCCCACCCACCTTGAGCCCGGTATCACGCGCAATTTGTTCCAGAATGCGAGAGGCGCCCGTTGCGTTTTCATCGAACAATGCAACGCCCTTGCTTTCCCTTATCAGCCGGATAATGTCTGCCATTTCCCACGCAGACGGTTCAGCATCAGACGAGATACCAACGATCGGGATAAATGTAACGCCATAGGCCTGACCAAAATAGCCAAACGCATCATGCGCGGTAACTACACGGCGACGCTGTGCCGGAATCGCTTCAAGCTGCCCTTTTATTTCGTCATGCAACTTTTCCATTTCTTCGATATATACCCGGGCCCGCTCCTGATATCTGGCCCGGTTAACCGGATCGATTCGCGCCAGGCCATTGGCGATATTGCGCACATATTGAATACCGTTGGTCAAGTCCTGCCAGGCATGAGGGTCAGCATGGCCATTCTCGCCGGCATGATGATCGTGTCCATGGTGACCATGATCATCATCGGAAAGCGCAAGCAAACGCGGCTCTACGCCTTTGGACGCCACAATTTCCAGGCCATCGAACCCTGAAGCCTCTATCAGGCGCGGCAGCCACCCTTCAAATCCCAATCCGTTCGACACCAGTACCTGCGCCTGAGAGAGCATCCTGTTTTCGCGCGCAGTCGGCTCAAACCCATGTGAATCCGTTTCAGGCCCCACCAAAGTGACCACTTCAACGTTTTCGCCCCCAACAACAGAAACCATGTCACCCAGAATTGAAAATGTCGCCACAACACGCACAGGCTCGGCCGCATGGGCGCCGGCAAAAAATAAAAACATCGCAACGGCACATAACCGCCTGATGGCCGACGAACGCAGGAAAATGACGCCTAAGTTCATGCTCTACCTCTTTTTACCCACGTTATTTAACAATATGTGACAGATGACGTCGCGCGCGATACTGACGCGCAACCTGTAGCAAACCACCTTGCGGCCCCGCCACAACCGAAACGAAATACAGGATGCCCGCCGTTAAAATAATCGACGCCGAAGCCGGCACATCGAAATAATAAGAAAACAGCAGGCCCATGTACGACGCAGCAACACCAATTAACGCGGCCATGGCCATCTGCCTTACAACCGAACGCACCCAGAACCGGGCCGACGCGGCTGGCAGCATCATGATGCCAACCACCATTAATGTACCCAAAACCTGAAAGCCCGCCACCAGCGTCATGACCAACAAGACCAGAAAGACCATATGGCTGATCGAACCGCGTCCTTTTTCAGCCCGCATGAATGCAGGGTCAAGGCACTCCGCCACCAAGGGGCGCAATATTAACGCCAGCACAAAAAGCGTCACCGTGGCGGTTGCAGTTACCAATAAAAGCGAAGCATCATTCAAACCCAATACCGTTCCAAACAGCACATGGATCAGATCCATATTTGAGCCGCGCAACGACACCAGCAACACCCCCAAACCCAGGGAAACCAGATAAAAGGCAGCAAAACTGGCATCTTCACGCAAGGGCGTCAAACGAGATACGAACCCGGCCAATAACGCAACCAGCAAACCGGTTATCAAACCGCCAAGCGCCATCGCCCACAACGACAGTCCGGCCGTTAAAAAGCCAACTGCGACCCCAGGCAAAATAGCGTGCGCCATCGCGTCGCCCATCAGACTCATGCGCCGCAGCACAAGAATGACACCCAACGGGCCGGCGGCAAATGCCAATGAAACAGAACCTGCCAGTGCCCGCCGCATGAAGGCAAACTCCGTGAAAGGCAGGAACAGGAAGTCTATTCCGCTCACAGGTAGTCCCCCGCACACAAATGGCGAGCCAGATGCAGGTTTTCGGCGCTTAACACCTGCTCAGTTGGCCCCCAGCCTACAACCTGCCCTGCCAACAAAAGCGTTTCTGGGAACAAGTTACGTACACAATCAAGATCATGCAATACGACAATCACCGTACGCCCCTCTTTGTGCCAACCGAGCAAGAGCTTCAACAAGTCATCCGTGGTGTCACGATCGACGGCGGCAAAGGGTTCATCAAGAATCAGCACGCTGGCATTGTGCAGCATCAGGCGCGCAAACAAGGCTCGCTGAAGCTGTCCGCCCGAAAGCGTACCGATAATGCGCCGGCTGAAATCAGCCAAACCCACCGTATCAAGCGCCTGCAGCACCCGTTCATGTTCTGAAACGCCAAAGCCCTTCCACCAACCGGTTCGGCGCCAGGCGCCCATTGCGACAAGATCGTACACACAAATCGGAAAGCTGCGGTCCAGCTCACCAAGCTGCGGCAAACAGGCAACATTATCGCGAGCGTCGGGCGCAAGCCGAATCTGGCCACTGAGCGGACTTAACTGCCCCATCAAGGCCTTGACCAGCGTCGACTTGCCTGCGCCATTCGGCCCGACCACTGCAGTTAAAGACCCTTGTGCAAAGCAACCAGACACGTCGCGAAGCGCAACGCGATCACGCCAGCCCAACGACACTTCGTCAAGTTCAATAATCGCCCGGCTCATAAGCTGCAACCTACCACCATTGCATGGCCCAACCCGTTACCGCCCACAAAAAAGCGACCACGATTGCAGTACGCCACGCGCGAGCCCAGGCGGAAAACAGAACAATTGAGCCCCGATATGGTGGACGTTGACGCACAGACCGGGAAAAAACAGACATAATTGAGGATAATGAGAAGTTGAGTCTTACAGCGCTGTTAGAGCAATGTTATAACATACGGCACACGGATACACTATGCCTCGTCAAGCCAGCGAATTGTCTTCGGGCATCGCCAAACAACTTAAAACAGCAGAAAAACTTTGCAGCCAACGAGGTCGCCGGCTCACGCCGATCCGACGCAAAGTACTGGAAATCCTGCTACGGCGGCAACGCAGTGTGAAAGCCTATGAGTTGCTGGAAGAGATTCGGGAGTTCCAGCCTGGCGCAGCGCCCCCCACCGTTTATCGCGCACTCGACTTCTTGATTGAAGAAGGCCTGATTCATCGTCTTGACGCCGTCAACGCCTGGGCGGCCTGCATGGACGCTGCCGGCGACCCCCACGACATTCTGGTCATCTGCACCCAATGTGGCGCCGTTGCAGAATTCAGCGACCCCGAACTACACAAAAAACTGGCACGCAAAGTAGCCAGTGCAGGCTTTGTTCTGGAGCATCACGAAACCGAACTCAGAGCGCTATGCAACCGTTGCCACCAACAGCGGCATAACGGCCCGCACGGCGAAACTCCACAGGGATGAGTCGGTACTTACCCGAACCCAAAAAGCGCTTTTATTACAACAACTAAGCAAACCGTTTGCTCTTGACGCCGGGCTGTGCTGTAATCGCACGTTGATATTTTCTTATGCATCCCCAAAACACCCGGGAACCTTTTAAGGCCTCCCACTTTTGGGCTGCGTGTTGTGAGCTGTTATGACCACCGGATTAAAAATTGACAATATGGTGCCCGTCACCATCCTTACCGGCTTCCTGGGCGCGGGTAAAACCACCTTGCTTAAGCGTTTGCTCTCGGAAAACCATGGGCAGCGCATTGCGGTGATTGAAAATGAATTCGGGCCGGAAAGCATTGATAACGAGTTGCTTGTCCAAGACAGCGACGAACAGATCATCGAGCTTAGCAACGGCTGCGTGTGCTGCACTATTCGCGGCGACCTGCAACGCGCACTCAGCGAACTGCGCGTTAAACGCAAGGCCGGCGATATCGCCTTCGACCGCATTGTTATCGAAACAACCGGCATGGCGAATCCAGGCCCGGTTTGCCAGACTTTTTTCATGGATGACGATATTGCCGAGTATTTCCGGCTCGATTCCGTGCTTACCATTGTCGATGCCAAGCACGGCATGGAAACACTAAACGAACAGGAAGAAGCGCAAAAACAAGTGGGGTTCGCCGACAGGATTCTTGTCTCCAAGAAAGACCTGGTCACCGACGACGAATTTCAGGCGCTGCGCTCGCGTATCGTGCAGATGAATCCGCGAGCACCCGTGACAACGGTCCATTTCGGTGAAGCGAATATCAAAGACCTGCTCGATATCAGCGGGTTCAACCTGAACACCATTCTGGACATCGACCCCGAATTCCTGGCCGAAACGCACCCCGATGCAGCGCATGACCATGACCACCATCATGGCCATGACCATCATGATCACGGACATCATCATGATCATCATCACGCGCATCACAACGACGATATCGGCGCGTTTGTCTATCGTTCCAACGAGGCGTTCGACCCGGAAAAGCTGGAAGAATTTCTGGGGGGCATTGTTCAGGTCTATGGGCCCGATCTCCTGCGTTACAAAGGGATTTTATATATAAAAGGCATTAACCGTCGCATGTTATTCCAAGGGGTACACATGATGATGGGCGCCGAGCCCGGCAAAGCCTGGCAAGCCAATGAAAAACGTGGAACCAAAATGGTTTTCATTGGTCGAAAACTGCCCGAAGACATTTTCCGTCAGGGCCTGGATAACTGTCTTGCTTAAAACATATCAGTAAGCACAAGACGTCTATTTTTAGGGGTACATCATGGCCACCAAATCAGGCAACACCAAAGAAGAAGCGCAAAGCAAGCTGCTCACCGAAAAAGAACTGTTAGCCATGCCCGAGTCCGATTACATGAACGAGGCACAACTGGCCTTTTTCCGCAATCGACTCAAACAGCTGGAACAAGACATTCTCACGAACGCAGGCCTGACCACCGAACACTTGCGTGAAACCCAATTTGTTCCAGATCCGGCCGATCGTGCCACGATTGAAGAAGAACACGCGCTTGAGCTGCGTACTCGGGATCGCGAACGCAAACTGCTCAAGAAAGTCCAGCAATCACTGACCATGATCGACAGCGGAAATTACGGCTGGTGCGAGGAAACGGGCGAACCCATCGGCATTCCCCGTTTGCTGGCACGTCCCACCGCCACGCTCTCGCTTGAGGCCCAGGAGCGACGTGAGATGCGTCAAAAACTCTACGGTGACTGAGTAGGTCTGGGCCCCCGCAAAGGCTTGCCCAATTCATTTGGCGCCCAGCCTGTTTCAAGGCCTGCCACACCCGAAACGGCATTGTGTTTCCCGACACAATGCCGCTTTTTATTTACCCGGCAACAGGCAGGTTCACGCAGGCCTTGAAAGTTGATCTTTCAGCCCCACATAAAGCGTTCAAAGGAAGGAATATGGAACAATTTCACGCTACTACCATTGTCTGCGTCCGGCGCGGAGATCAGGTTGCCATCGGCGGCGATGGCCAGGTCACTCTGGGCAATATCGTATTCAAGGGAACCGCCCGAAAAATTCGCCGTTTATTTCACGACAAAGTACTGGCTGGCTTTGCCGGTGCCACTGCCGACGCCTTCACCCTGCAGGAACGATTCGAAGGGAAACTGGAAAAGCACCAGGGCCACCTGATGCGGGCCGCAGTGGAACTTACGCGCGACTGGCGCACCGACCGGGTTCTACGCCGACTTGAAGCCATGCTCATTGTGGCCGACAAAGATCACTCCTTGATTCTAAGCGGCAATGGCGACGTACTTGAACCAGAGTACGGCCTGGCGGCCATTGGCTCCGGTGGCGCCTACGCACAATCGGCCGCATTGGCACTATTACAGCATACGGATCTTTCCGCCGAGGAAATCGTCAAGAAATCTTTGGGTATCGCCGGTGACCTGTGTATTTACACAAACCAGAATCACGTTATTGAAACCCTGTAACTGAAAAAGCAAATTATGTCCGCGCTGAACATGACCCCCGGGGAAATTGTCTCCGAACTCGACAAACATATTGTCGGCCAGAAAAAGGCTAAACGATCCGTCGCAGTTGCCTTGCGTAACCGCTGGCGTCGCCAGCAGGTGCCACAGCCTTTGCGCAACGAAATTGTACCGAAGAACATTCTGATGATCGGCCCCACCGGGGTCGGTAAAACCGAGATTGCGCGACGCCTTGCCAAACTAGCTAACGCCCCTTTTATCAAAATTGAAGCGACCAAGTTCACGGAGGTCGGTTATGTAGGGCGTGATGTCGACACCATTATTCGTGACCTCGTCGACATTTCAATCAAACAAACCCGCGAAATTGAAATGAAACGGGTCAGGACACAAGCCGAAGACGCGGCAGAAGACCGTATCCTTGATGTCTTGATCCCGCCCGCCCGTGACGCACAAGGCCAACCCCAACGCGAAGAGAACACAGCCCGGCAAACTTTCCGTAAACGCCTGCGGGAAGGCCAGCTCGACGATACCGAAATCGAAATCGAAGTTGAACAGCCCATGCCCCAGATGGAGATTATGGCGCCGCCCGGCATGGAGGAAATGACCGAGCAGCTTAAAGGCATGTTCGCCGGAATGGGACGCGAGAAGAAGAAAAGCCGCAAAATGACGGTGAAAGAGGCCTTTCGCCTGATCACCGACGAAGAAGCTGCCCGGCGTGTCAATGAAGAAGACCTGCGCAGTACGGCCATTGCCAACGCCGAACAAAACGGCATCGTTTTCCTGGATGAAATCGACAAGATCACCACACGCCAGGAACAAACCAGTGGCGATGTCTCCCGCCAGGGCGTTCAGCGCGACCTTTTGCCCTTAGTGGAAGGAACCAGCGTAAACACCAAATACGGCGTCGTCAAAACAGATCATATTCTGTTCATCGCATCGGGCGCATTTCACCTGGCTCGCCCATCCGACCTGATTCCCGAGCTCCAGGGCCGATTCCCGATACGCGTTGAGCTCGACTCGCTGACGGCACAGGATTTCGTACGTATTCTATGTGATACCGACGCGTCACTCACCAAGCAATACTGCGCACTGATGGCAACCGAAGAAGTCAACCTGGAGTTTACCGACGACGGCATTCAGCGCTTGGCGGAACTGGCTTTTGAAGTGAATGAGCGCACCGAGAATATTGGGGCTCGTCGCCTGCATACGGTAATGGAGAAACTGCTTGAAGAGCTGTCTTACGAGGCAACGTCCAATGGCGGCAAAACCATTGTCATTGATACTTCGTACGTAAACAAACAGTTGGAAGATGTTGCAGGCAAAGAAGACCTCGCACGCTACGTACTGTAAAAATCCCAGGAAGTAATCAGCCCTTGCGAATCTCGATAATCACGTAGTTGCCATTTTGACGTACAACTGTAAACGTGACCTGATCGCCGGGCTGAATTTCCTGGATCAACTGAGGCTCGGCGCGATAAACCAGCGTCATTGCGGGCAGCTTCAGCTCGACGATTTCGCCATGCATAATTGTAATTTTGCCGTCCGACGGGTTGACCCGGCGCACTTTTCCGGAAGCGGTGGCCTGCTGGGCCCGCGCCGGCGCAAAGGAAGACGCAACTAATACGCCAGCTATTGCTGCCAAACCGGAAATCGCTTTTCTGCGCGACCAAACCATTGTGCCACTCCTGCTTTTGTTAGAAAAATACAATACATTCAAATACATCATACCAACACTGGGCACTCACCATGGCAAATAGACTGTCAGTTATTGCAACACGCACCGGAGACGATGGCACCACCGCGCTGGGGGACGGCACACGCATTGAAAAACATGCGCCGCGGGTCCAGGCCATGGGCGATGTCGACGAGTTGAACAGCATGATCGGTTTATGGCGCGCCGAACCGCTAAGCGAAGAAATCGATGTCCTGCTTGAACAGATTCAACATGATTTATTCAGTGTCGGCGCCGAACTGTGTCTGCCCGGCTACACCGGGATACAAACAGAACAAATTTCGCAGTTGGACCAGGCGCTGAAAAAATTCAATACGACACTGCGGCCGTTGAAGGAATTCGTGTTGCCAGGCGGAACACGCGCCACTGCCCTGGCACACCTGACTCGCACCGTATGTCGCCGCGCCGAGCGCAGTGTCATTTCACTTAGTCAACATGAGGCTGTTTCTGAAGCTGTGAAACAATACTTGAACCGGCTGTCTGATTTGTGCTTCGTGCTGGCCCGCATATTGAACGACAAGGAAGCAATGTGGCGTAATCCAGGCAAAGGCAGTTAAGCGAACTCCCCCGATTGCTCGTCAACCACCCAGGCCTTGCGCATAAGCACTCACCAGTCGCTCTAACGCGGACATGTCGGGCGCAGCGCCATATACATAATGATCCGGCCGGGAAATAACATAGCGGCAACCCAATGATGCAAGCCAGGGTGCCATTACCGCACCGTCTTCCTTTGCGAGCATGCCTGGGCACGACAAGGCATTATTCTGTTCGACACAAATACATATCAACGTCGCGTTTATTCGTTGCGCCATGTCTTGTAAGCGAATCGAATCTGCTTGCGAGCATTCGCCAATCGACAACAAACAAGAACGCGCCCCGACAAAGTCATCCAGCCAACCTGTGCTTTGTCTATCGCCATCCTGAACAACAACGCGCGGCTGCGGAAACAATTCGCCCGCCCCTGGCGCTGTTTCGTCGATCAAGCCAGACGTCAAACCCGGAATCATATTCTGGCGAATGGTGGTTTTAACAATACCACCTTGCCTGGCACGCAGGTCGACGTCTCGCTGACGCGCTTTTTCCGGATCTTTTTCACAAATGATCCGACCCAGGTCCATGGCAGCATTTGTTGTCGCCACCACATGCGGGTGACGCTCACGCTCGTACGAATCAAGAAGGGCATCACTTGCCATACCCTTCAATACCCGTTCCAGTTTCCAGGCGAGATTGAGCGCGTCACGCATGCCCTGAACCATGCCTTGAGCCATAAACGGCGGCGTCATGTGAGCCGCATCACCAGCCAGGAGAGTGCGCCCTTTACGCCAGTTTCGCGCAACCAGGCCATGAAAGCGATACGCGGCATGACGCCACAGGCGCCCCTCGCCCGGCTTTAACCAACGCGACAACAGCGGCCATAACACCGCTTCCGGATAGTCTCCCGCGCTTTGCTCACCAGGCAGCAACATAACCTCCCAGCGTCGATGATTACCCGGCCCCACCACAAAGGTACAAGGGCGGTCGGGTTCACAATACTGTACTTGGGTATCGGGTAGATCCGCCAATTTATCGTCATTGACGATGGCATCAATCACCAGCCAGGCCTCATCAAAACCCAGATCTTCCAGCTCGAGGCCCAACCGCTTTCGAATAGCGCTACCGCCACCATCGCAAGCAACCAGATAAGCAGTGCTATAACGCGTCACGCTCGCCTGGCCCATGAGCCTGACATCAACCCAGGCCGAACCGGCATCCTGGCCGCTATCAACCACTTCGGCCTCAAGAAAAACAGCCGCTCCATCTCGCCCAGCCAACCGATCACGCAAGGTACGCTCAAGTGCAGGCTGATTGAAAACGTAGTTGGGTGCCCAACCAAGGCGGTGCGGAGCAGGAGCGGAATCAAGGCGCAGAATCGGCTGCCCGTCAACGCCACGATACTCGCTGGGACGATAAGAAGCGATAGAGTCCTGCAACGCGTCGGCAATGCCAACTTCCTGCATAATGCGCAAACCCTCGTGATCTATGCCGATGGCGCGGGGTAGCGGGTACAGGTCCGGCAACCTGTCGAACACGGCCACCGAAAGACCACGCGCAACGAGCAGATTCGCCAACGTGGCGCCCGTTGGGCCAAACCCGGTAATAATGACATCGTAATGATTCATATTGCTTGCCTTGCTATTTCCACACTAAGCCCGCGGGGGCCTGAATGCATTCTGTTTATCGCTGCCCGTCATGTACGCTGACGTTTTCTTTGGTCAGCCCGCCCAAACGCGCATGAACGCGTCCGCCAGTACCCGCAAGCAACGCAAACAGAATTTCATTGGGTCGCGGCGCATCCTGAATGCCGACTTCCCCGATGGTGTAATGGCTGCGCACGTAGGCGGCGTGAATGTAATGCAGCGGAACAACCAGACGATAACCGGCCGACGCCACGGCCTTGGCCGAGGGGACCATGGCTTTGGGTTCCCCCAATGCCGCACGTAAAGCCCAACCGCCTGCCTCGTGCCATACGGCACCATGCTCAAGTTCGCCATTCACCCCCACGATCGCGCCTTTGCCGTACACTTCGATCTCGTCTGCACCAAGCGCATTTACCAGCTCGGCTGACAGCATCGAGCCCAACTCGCGCAACGCCGTCATAAACGGCATCAGGTCTTCCTGATACTCCCCGGCATAAGGGTTGCGGATAACGGCTGCGGCCGTTGCCACGCGCACAGGATGCGCTGATCTGGCCCCTCCCTCGTGATAGATCGTTTCAATATTGAGGCTTTGCTTGCGAATATCAATAAAAGACATGTGTATATGTTCCGAGTGAATACGAATAAGAAATGCAACCGGTGATACGCACCACCAATTTTAATGCATAAATTAATATTTTATGCATAAGTAATAACCATAAAATACGCTTTAACAACCCATAAATAATGAATCACGTGGGGTTAATCCTATTGCTCGCCATCGAAATAATATACATAATTATTAAGAATACGCATAAAACTTAAAAGGAGACGAGCATGACTCAAACCAAATCACCCCAACCGATCCGCCGCGTGGTCGTCGGCAACAAAAACGGCAAGCCAGGCGTGCTCAGCGATACCCAATCAGTGCGCGCTTTCGACAATCACCCCGCATTCGCCAATACCCTTTTATGGGCAACACCGGCCCAGCCTGAAGTGGGTACCGCAGAACTGGCGGCCGACCCTGTGGAACCTACTACAAACTTCCTGCCCCCGGTCGGCGGGACACGTTTCATGATTGTCACTTTCCCTCCCGACGCCTTGATGGGCGACCCATCATTCGATGGTGCGGCATTCGGGGCCGAAGTGGCTCAGAAAACACCGGGGCTCGCCCAGACATTCGAAATGGATGATCCGGCCATGCACACGACCGATACAGTCGACTATGCCGTCGTTCTGGAAGGCGAGGTATGGCTTGATCTGGGCACCGGCGAAGAGGTTCATCTGAAAAAGCACGATGTCGTCATTCAAAATGGCGCGCGTCACGGCTGGCGTAACAAAGGCGACACAGCCGTAACCATGTTGTTTGTACTGATTGGCGCCAAACGTCAATAAAAGACGCAAGCCGCACTAATCAGCCCCCTTGCCTTCTGCGCAGAATGACTGCAAGGGGTTCGCTGCAAACCAGACACTGATCTACCCCCCCAAATAAGCCTTCTTTACCGACTCGTCGTTCAAGAGATCCCGAGCCGTTCCCGTACCGACAATCCGTCCCTGCTCAATCAAGTAACCACGATCGGACAATTTCAAGCTGCGTTTGGCGTTCTGCTCCACCATCAGAATGGTGACACCCGTTTCACAGACCCGGGCCAGGGTTTTAAATAGTTCGGAAACCATTAACGGGGACAAGCCCAAGGAAGGCTCATCGAGCAACAAGACCTCGGGGTTGGACATCAGCGCGCGGCCGATTGCCACCATTTGCTGCTCGCCCCCACTCATTGTTCGTGCCGTTTGCGATAGGCGCTCGTTCAAGCGTGGGAACAATGATAGAATACGCGCCAGGTTTTCTGTTTCACCGGCGCGCGCACGCTTTGGATACGCCCCCATGAACAGATTCTCGCGCACCGTCAGTTCGCCGAAAATGCCTCGCCCCTCGGGCACTAGCGCCACCCCGGAATCAACACGCTCAAAATCGCGCAAAGGACACAAAGATCGTCCATCCAGATTAATTTGCGCTTCTTTCGAAACGGGAATCAGGCCCGCCAGCGCCTTAAGCAGCGTGGATTTTCCGGCACCATTGGCGCCCAATACAGTTACCACCTCGCCACGCTGCACATTCAACGAAACGTCATCCAACGCTTTATGCATGCCATACCAGGCACTTAATGCCTTAACTTCAAGCATCTTCGTCTTCTCCCAGATAGGCACGAATCACTTCGGGATCAGCCAGCACTTCGGCGGGCGTGCCCGAAGCAATAGGCGTGCCTGCGCTCATAACCACACAGCGGTCACATAACGAACGAACAGCCTCAATAACGTGCTCGACCATCACAATGGAAATATTCTCTTGCATGATAGAGGCAACCAGTTTCATGGCATCGATCAACTCAGTCGGGTTCAACCCTGCCAACCATTCGTCAAGCAGCAGCAATTTGGGTCGGCTGGCCAACGCACGCGCAAGCTCGACCTTTTTCTGATTCATATAGGTAAGATCGCCAGCCAGCAGGCCTCCCTGGCCTGCAAGCCCCACCTTGGCCAGCAACGCATCGGCCTTTTCATCAGCCTTCGAACCGAAATCATGGTCATGTACAAACGCCATGCCTGCCACCACGTTCTGGCGCACCGTCATGCCGCTGAAGAGCCGCACTAACTGGTATGTACGGCTAATGCCGTATGAGGAAATGCGATACGAGGGCATGCCGGCCACTTCATGCCCGTTGACCTTGATGGAACCGGCGTTTGGTTCGAGCACCCCGCTGATCAAATTGATTGCCGTCGTTTTGCCCGAACCGTTCGGGCCCAGCAGTCCAACAATTTCACCGGGCCGCACGTCAAGCGATAGCCCATCAACGGCTCTCAACCCGCCGAACCGGCGCTCAAGCCCTTTTACCTGGAGTAATGCATCAGCCACGTATCACCCCCCTTCGGCGCAACAGACCCAGAATACCGCCCGGCAACCAATACACAATGATCAGAAAGATCGCCCCAAGCACCATGCTGAAATGATCCGGGAAGTATTTGGTCAGTACTTCAAAAGCAAGAATCAGCGGTACCACGCCAATGACCGGTCCGAAATACAAGGCGATTCCACCCAACAGCGCCATGACCAGCACCTGAAACGAGACCAATGCATTAAATGCGATCGACGGTTCGATATAAGCCCAGCGCGGCGCAATAATTGCACCCACAATCGACATAATCATTGATGTGCCAACGAAGACAAGCAACCGGACCCTTACCGTATTAATGCCACAGTTGCCGGCAGCAACCTGATCCTCTCCGATCAGGCGCAACGCGAAGCCCAATCGCGAACGCGATAGCCAAGCCCCCAGTATCCAAACCAAGGCAAACAGA
Organism: Pusillimonas sp. UBA3987; assembly: GCA_002384935.1. Classification (GTDB taxonomy): domain Bacteria; phylum Pseudomonadota; class Gammaproteobacteria; order Burkholderiales; family Burkholderiaceae_B; genus Neopusillimonas. Next base: position 275,271 of record DGCD01000011.1, on the reverse strand, counting down.
ACCAGAAGCTGCCAATAGATCTGGGCCGATGTAACATCAAGAAAGATATAACGCCCGACAGACTCACTAATGTTGGATTCGTACCAGTTCACCAACTGACGAATCATTTCAGCCACGCCAAAGGTGAAGATCACAAAGTACATACCCGACAGGCGCAAGGTACATAAACCAATCAGCAGTGCCAGAACACCACCAAAAACCGCAGACAGAACCAGCACCACCGGCCAGGGCAACGTTTCTGAAAACAGGGCCACCGTATAGCACCCCACCCCCACAAAAGCGGCGGTGGCCAATGAAACACGCCGGGTTGTGCCGCAGAACACGCCCCAGGCTGTCGCAAGATTGGCGTACATTAACAAGCCAATCAGCAAGGACACGATATAGTCATTGGTAAACTGGGGGATAACGGCCAGAACCCCGAAGACAGCGATAAACAGCAAAATCGATAATGGTTTTAATCGCTTCACGACACAGCCCTCCCGAAAAGACCGGCAGGACGAAAAATCAGAACAAGCAGGAAAATCGCATAGTTGGCTGCAAGCGTCAGGCCTGAATCGACGTAGGCCGACACAAAACTCTCAATGAGCCCCAACATAAGCGCCGCAATCACACAGCCCACGAAATTACCGACGCCACCCATAATGACCACGATCAACGCCTTCATGGTGTACACCACACCCATGGTGGCGCTGAACGTTGAGAACATGCTCAACAACACGCCGGCGGCCGCAACCATGCCGGTGCCCATGGCAAAACCCAGCATCGCGATGCGAATGACATTGATGCCCACCAAGGGTGCGGCCCCAGGATTTATCGCAACCGCCCTCAGTGCGGTACCCACGCGCGTTCGCAACAAGATCCAGTAAAGCCCAAGGGCAAACACAATCGCGGCCAACAGCGCAATAAGACGATTCGCCGACACTGTCGTGCCCAGCACGTCAACGGCAACCGACAAGAACGAATAACTTAGATAATTGCCGCCAAAGAGCGCCAGCATGACCCCCTGAAGAAAGAACAATAAGCCGAAGGTCGCAAGAATACTGTCACCTTCAAGCTCTTCCTGACTACGGCTTCGCTTCACAAGCGGCACCAACGCATAACGGTAAAGAAACGCGCCAAGGATTGCGGCCAGCGTTCCGAGCAACACTGTGGAAACGAGCGGGGAAATTCCCAGCTGGGTAAACATGACCATGGCAACCAGCGCAGCCAGAATCAGCATCTCGCCGTAAGCAAGATTCAAAATTCGTGCCACGCCGTATTGCAGGTTAAAGCCTAGCGCCAGCAAGGCGTAGGCTCCTCCCAGGGTCAGCCCAAACAATAATGCATCTACTAAGGGCATACGATCTCCGGATTAACTCCAGTTCGGCTTATTGATAATGGGTTGGGCGCCCTCACGATCTTTCGGCGCAACGCCCCAGAACGTCTCGCCTTGCCATTGCCCCACCAACCAGGCATCTCGCGCAATGTTGTTTTCAAAGCGCAAGGGGCCCGAGATCGTGTCGAACGTTTCCTGCTGCAGCACTTTGATAATGGCAGGACGGTCAACCGTTCCCACTGTTTCAATCGCTTCGCCCAGCGCTTGCAAACCCGAATAACACAGATAGCTGACCCATTGGTCTGGCATACCCCCGTTCAAGGCCTGGAAGCGTTCAATATAGGCTTGCAACTCAGGCGTTTCAGGATTCCAGCCACCGGGTCCCATGACGCCTTCGGTTGCCGCGGCAAAACGCTTGCGATAAATGGGCAACGCTGATCCCACACCGATATAGAACACTTTCGGATTGAACCCCCGAACCCGCGCCGCCTCAGTCAGCCCCATGGAATCGGGGGGATAACTGAACGCCAGAAATACGTCGGGGTCACTTTGCTGGGCGGCGGTGATAATTGGCGTGAGGTCTTGAGTGCCAATGGGGTAGCCTGCTTCGTGCACGATTTCAAAATCAGTATTGGCGAACGCATTGCGCGCCGCTTTTACCAACTCAATGCCGCCTTGGTCAGTTACGTTAACGATTGCCACGCGATTATTGATTTTCCCCGCCTTGCGCATATCTTGAAGCACTTCAACAATTGCAGTGCCATAAGGCGCATTGGGTTGCAGCAACGCAAATACATTATCCCAGCGCTTGACAAGTTCAGGCATGCGCTCGGTAATAAAAGTAGGCGCAATCATGGGAAACTTATTGCGGAAGAAAACAGGCGCAACCGCCATGTTCATGCCGGTCCCCCAGGGTGGCAGCAAAAAGTCGACTTTGTCCTGGTTGACCAGGCGATCAATGGCACGAACCGCCTCTTCGGGCTGACTGCGATCATCGTACTCAAAGACCTCAATCAGTTTCTTCCTGCCGTCGACCATCAAACCGCCAGCCTTGTTTACGTCATCAACCCACAAGCGATAGTTCGGGATTTGAGTAGAACTGGCACCCGCCGTGAACGGCCCTGTTTTTGAAATCGCCCAGCCAAATCGCAAGGTATCGCGATCGGACTGTGCAAACGAAATGGTTGGCGCTGTCATTGCAGCGGCAGAGACCCCTGCCACTTTGACAAAATCACGCCGGCTGAGTCGATTTCCCATACCTGTCTCCTTCCTATTATTTGAATACTGCGAAGCCCACACCCCGCCGACACATGGGTGTGGCGGACGCGATGGGGGAAATAGAAGCGGTCGCTTCCGATACAAATCCTTAAGGGTGAATCACAAAATTGCTGAAGCCACCGCTGCGATTCTCGATGCCCGAAATAGCCTCATTAATTTGATCAAGCGGACTCGCCACATGCTCGAATACAGACATGTTCAGCGTTCCAGCGCCGGCCATATCCGCCATATCCTGGCCTTCTGCCGCAGAGAACCAACATGACCCAAAGACCGTCTGCTGCAAATCCATTACCGTGTGCAGGTCAACCGGCACATCACCCGCAATCGCGCCAATATCAACGGCTTTGCCGCCGCGCTTCAGAACACGCAATGCCGACAGCAGGATATCGTGCCCGCCCCCCGGGCCGATGCAGTCAACATACAAATCGAGACCTTCGTTTGCTGTCAGGCGTTGAACCCAATCTTCCACCGATTCATCGTCGTTGATCGACTTGACCTCGACTCGTTCCGGGGCCAGGGCTTTAACGCGAGCCAGCAACTCTTTATTGCGTGCTACGCCGAGAATGCGGGTGGCGCCCATACCCAGTGCCAGCAAAATCGCACCCAGACCCAACGTGCCACTGGCGCCACTGACCATGACTGTTTGGCCAGGGCGAATTTTCGCTTTGCGCAAACCGGCGTAAGCAGTGCCCAGATAGCCCAGTCGGGCGGCCTGATCGTAGGAAACGCTGTCAGGAAGCGAAACGAGTGAATATTGGGGGGCGGTCATGTACTGACACAAGCCGCCATACGGATAGTCGTCAAAGATCTTTAACGATTTTTCGCTAAAGCCAAAATAGCCGTTGAAAGTGTAGTATTCGCAATGCTCATGGCGACCGTCGCGACATGCGCGGCAACCCCCGCAATGACGGCCGGGATTGACATAAACGCGGTCACCCGGCTTCCAGTAATGCACTTGTGAGCCCACGGCCACAACTTCACCGGCCGGGTCCAGGCCAAAAATGGCCGGCAGCGGCGGTAGCGGACGCTCTGGAAACCAGGTTGTCCAGTTCTTCAGTACATTACCCAAATTCGGCACAATGCCGCACGAATGCACTTTAACCAACACATCGTTGGAGCGCACCTCAGGCACCGGCACCTCTTCTATTTTCATTGGGGAACCCACATCGTGCATGCGGGCCGCTTTCATTGTCTTTGGAATGGACATCTCGTCTCCTTGTTGCTGCGCCACTTTTACTTCAGGCGCTATGTTTGCTAAGCGATCTACAAGACTTAAATTAAAGTTATTTTTTAATTACAAAAACTATTTAAACACAATTTCTATGCATAAAACATACTTTTGAGCACAAGGGTTTTTACTAACAAGGGTATACCCGCCGCCGCGCCACTAAAACAAAACGGTTGATCTACAATTCAGGTTGGTCAACAACGCCAAAACAATATGCCGAGATCAGCCATGGCTTCAGACAACATCACAAATTACCCGCTTACCGAGCAGGCTTACCGCACGTTGCGCAAAGCCATTGTGCAGTGCGAATTCCCCCCGGAAGAGCGCCTGCGGGTCGATGAGCTCAGCTCTCGCTACGGATTCAGTAGCAGTCCAGTGCGTGAAGCACTGGCAAGGCTGGCAGAGCAGGGTTTGGTCCGCTCAATAGAAAACCGTGGTTTTCGTGTCGCACCACTATCAATTGAAGGATTGAAAGACCTCACTCGCGTCCGGCTTTTAATCGAAATCGAGGCCTTGAAAGACGCCATGGAAAATGGTGACGATGAATGGGAAGAGCGCATCGTGGCGGCGTCACACAGCCTGCGCCTGGCCGAACAAAGACTCAGCGAAGGGCCCATTGCACTGGACGAATCCTGGTCGGAACGCCATCGCGGGTTTCATCTGGCTATTTATTCCGGTTGTTCTTCACCCTTGCTATTGAACCTTATCGAACAGCTCTTCGATAACGCAGAAAGGTATCGCCGCTATTCCGCCCGTTTTCGCAAGGCGCACCGCAAAAAGAACCAGGAACATCAGCTCATCATGAAGGCGGTTCTGAAACGCGACAAGCGCGTCGCCGCCACATTATTGAAAAAACATATTCGAGGCACCGAACAAAGCGTCATGGAAAGTGTTCTTGCCATGCACGAGAGCAACCCGGAACTGGCGATCGCGCGATAAAAGCATAGCAGAAACCCTGATACATAAAATTTATTTTTATGCATAGAATTTACGCATGACCTTTGTCATGCGTTTTTTTGCGCGCTTTTAAATTAAATAAACCGTATGGCATGCACCATACCCGGAGGAGTCTTATGCGTTACCTGAAAAATGCCTGGTACGTCGCCGCCCTTTCCAGCGAAGTCGGCCCTGAGGAGCTGTTTCACCGCAAACTGTTAGACACGAATGTATTGCTTTATCGCAAACAAAACGGCGACCCGGTGGCCATGCGCGACCGTTGCCCACACCGCTTCGCCCCTCTGCACCTGGGCAAGCGCGACGGCGATCAAATTGTCTGTCATTACCACGCCCTGAAATTCGATTGCACCGGACAATGCACGTATAACCCGCACGGGTCCGGCAACATACCGAAAGCGGCCAAAGTCCCGACTTATCCTTTGCTGGAGAAATACGGATTCATCTGGATATGGATGGGTGACGAAGCCGCCGATCCCGCCCAACTGCCCGACTACAGTCCTCTGGACAACGGTCCGCCCACCGGTATTGGCTACACCCATATGCACATGAATGCCAACTATCAGCTCATGATCGATAACGTCATGGACCTGAGCCACATCGATCACGTACACGGCGACGCCATTTCCACCCGGGGACAATTATCTCCCATCATCCCGGAAGTAAAGGACACCGAACGCTCAGTGTTCGCCCGCTGGGAATGGAAACAAACGCCGCCGATTTTCGTACTATCGCATTTCCTTCCGGATCCCCAGGCCGAAGCACGTCACTTTTTCACGGTCGACTGGATGCCGCCCGCCAATATCCAGCTTTCTGTCGGAGGGGCACAAGGCGACACGCCTTTTGACCAGGGGCCGGGCGCATACGACTTGCACACCTGTACGCCTGAAACTGAAGACAGCACGCACTATTTTTTCGCGACACGACGCAACCATCTGGAAGACGACGCAGACTTTAACGCAATGAAGCTAAAAGCCATGCGCGACGCCTTCGAACTCGAAGACGGGCCCATTATTAGCGGCGTTCAGGAGGAAATGAATGGCGAAGAGTTTTTCGACCTTGATCCTGTTCTTATGTCTAACGACATCGCGTCGGTGAAGGTACGCCGGAACCTGCTGAAACTACTTGAAAAAGAAGACACCTCAGCAGCCGCAACAGCAGTAAAGCCGGAAACCGCCAAAGCTTAGGAAAACGGTATCGCGCGAACAGAGCAGATCAAGCTCAAACCAAAAGGACTGAGTCCGGTGCAACACCGAATTCAGTCCTTAGCCTGGCGAGTCCAAACTGACCGTCCGGCTTTATGGGGCCAGTTCACAACGGGATGACTTTTCTCCCGCTCACAACAACACTAAACACCCGCCGCGTGGGCCTGTTCATCAGCATGGTAGGAAGAGCGCACCATGGGGCCGACGGCAGCATGGGTAAAGCCCATGGCATAGGCCTCTTTTTCAAGCATTGCGTAGGTGTCCGGATGTGGATACCGTACCACTGGCAAATGATGCTCTGACGGTTGCAGATATTGGCCAATGGTCAGCATGTCGACATTGTGCGCACGCATATCGCGCATGACTTCCAGAATCTCTTCGTCGGTTTCGCCCAGCCCGAGCATCAGGCCCGACTTTGTCGGCACATCGGGATGTAGCGCCTTGAACTCTGCGAGCAACTTCAGTGAGTGATGGTAGTCGGAGCCTGGCCGAGCCTGTTTGTACAGGCGAGGCACTGTTTCCAGATTATGGTTCATGACATCGGGCGGACAGGCATTCAGGATACCCAAAGCCCGATCCAGCCTGGCACGAAAATCGGGCACCAGAATTTCAATCTGGGTTCGAGGCGACAGCTCGCGTACTTGACGAATACATTCAACGAAATGAGCCGCCCCACCGTCACGCAGGTCGTCACGGTCGACCGACGTAATAACTACGTACGACAACCTGAGATCTGCGATGGTGCGTGCCAGGTTTCCCGGTTCCTGTTCGTCGAGCGGATCAGGACGACCATGCCCTACGTCACAGAACGGACAGCGGCGTGTGCACTTGTCGCCCATAATCATGAACGTTGCCGTGCCTTTACCAAAACACTCACCAATATTGGGACAGGAAGCCTCTTCGCACACCGTATGCAGATTGTGCTCACGCAAGATGCGCTTGATATCGTAAAAACGCGAACCAGGCGCAGCCGCCTTCACCCGAATCCAGTCGGGCTTTTTCAGCCGCTCTGCGGGCACAATCTTGATTGGAATCCGCGACGTTTTAGCTTGAGATTTCTGCTTCTGTGTCGGATCGTAGCTTGAGACAACTTGACCCGCAGATGAATCAGTCATGAACCTCATCCTTTCTGTCTGGCAACACGCCGTCGTGCGCCAGTTATATTGGTAAAAACCCTATTCTACTGCCCGCTCGGCCTGAAAGGCCAATTCACCTTGACAGCATAAGGGGTTCAACGCGCATCGGGCGCAGGAAAAGCATCCAGCAAATGCCCGACCAGCACCTGCGCAGCCCCTGAAACAGTAGTGTGCACGCCACAACCAGCCAAATCAACCGTTATCAACCCTTCATAACCGCAGGGATTAATGCCCAAGAAAGGACTTAAGTCCATATGGACATTCAGGGCTATGCCATGGTAGGCGCAACCGTTACGCACTTTAATGCCCAAGGCGGCAATTTTGGCCAGCGTATCGTCAGCGGCGCCCAGCACCTGCGCACGCCCTACCGGCACATATACACCCGGCGCTCCCGGCTTGCGACAGGCTCCGCTCAACCCATAATGACGCAACACCTCAATGACAACCTGTTCCAGACGATACACGTATTCTTTAACATAGACACCATGGCGGCGAAGATCGAACAAACAATAAGCCACGATCTGACCAGGCCCATGATAGGTAACCTGCCCGCCCCGATCGGTTTTCACAATCGGAATCGCCCCGGAATTCAGCACATGCTCCATTTTCCCTGCCAAGCCCAGGGTGTAAACAGGCTCATGTTCAACGAGCCAGATTTCATCAACGGTTTCGTTGTTCCGCGCCTCGGTAAAGGCACGCATTGCCTGCCAGACAGGATCATACGGAGCAAGACGGGGCAACCATTTAACGCTGATCACAGCACAATCGACACCATGGGATGACCGTGCAGCGCACGATACAGTTCGTCGAGCTGTTCGCGCGACGTTGCCGTAATGGTAAATGTAAGACCCAGATAATTCCCGCTCCGGCTTGGCCGCATTTCAACCGTTGCCGGATCGAAGTTTGCATCGAACTGCAATACGACCTCCGTCAAGACTTGCGCGAACTCGGGATGGGCCTTGCCCATTACCTTGATCGGGAAGTCGCAGGGATATTCAATTAACGATTGCTCGGGGGGAATAGGGGGCATTGCCATACTAGAGACTCTCTATCACGCGGTCGTAACTGGCGCGCAACAACGCGTATACCGGGCCGGGCTTGCCCGTGCCGACAGCACGACCGTCATAACGGACGATGGGCAGCACTTCCTTGGTGGCAGACGTCATCATCAGTTCGTCGGCCTCATTGACTTGCTCGGCACTAATTGGACAAGACTGGAATGAAATGCCCGCGTCGCGCGCCAACTCGGCCAGAAAACGATAACGGATACCTTCCAGAATCAGATGGTTTGCCTCCGGCGCCATGAGGACACCATTTTTAACCACCCAGATATTGCAAGACGCACCCTCGGTCAGATAACCATCGCGAAACTGCAGGACTTCATCGACTCCGGCATCGACCGCCGCCTGCCTGGCAAGAACATTGCCCAAAAGCGATACAGACTTGATATGGCACAACAACCATCGGGTATCCGGAATGGAAATTGCGCAGAGTCCTTCGTCACGTTGTGCCGGGCCAGGACGGGAAAAGGGCGAGGCCATGCAAAACACGGTGGGCTCGGCAGCGGCGGGAAAGGCGTGATCTCTTTTAGCCACCCCTCGGGTCACTTGCAGATAAACCATTAAGTTGGCTTTCGAATCGGCGGCCCTGGACAGCACCCTCTCAACCAACGCCTGCCACTGAGCCTGCGTGTATTCGACATGAATACGTATCGCCTGCAAACTGCGCTGTAAGCGCGCAATGTGCTGGCGCATTCGAAAGGGTACGCCATTGTAAATGGGTACAACCTCATAGATACCGTCGCCGAATACAAACCCCCGATCAAGCACCGAGACTTTGGCGTCGACCAGGCGAACATACTCGCCATTCAAATAAACAATACTGTCGTTATCAACGCCTGAAATCATGAACGCCACTGCCAATAGAAAATATCATATGCACTATTGCAACATGAGCTTGACCTTGTCGATCATGCGAGACATAAATCCCGCCTGCTCAACATCGGACAAAACCCGCAATGGCTCCTGGCGCAAGGCCTGGTCATCAAGCGTGAGTGTAACGGTTCCAACTTGCTGCCCGGCCTCCAATGGTGCGATCAGCGGCTGGGTGTACTCTGCCACCGACTCGATATCGGCGGCTTTGCCTCGCGGCACCGTCAGCCAGACCGGCTGCGACTGGCCAAGCCCGACCGTTTCGGCCATACCTTGCCAGACACGCGCGTCGACAACCGGCTTGTCCTGATCAAGCACTTTGACGGTTTCAAAATTCTGGAAGCTCCAGTTCAACAGTTTCAGGCTGTTTTCCGTGCGAGCCGCATCGCTGTTCGCACCAACCAGTACGGTAACCACACGTCGCCCGTCGCGCAGGGCAGTGGTGATCAGGCAATATCCGGCCGACGACGTATGCCCGGTTTTCAAGCCATCAACCGTTTCATCAATCCAGAGCAGACGGTTACGATTGCGCTGACGGATTTCGTTATAGGTATATTCTTTCTGGCTGTAAAAATGCAGATGCTGCGGAAAATCATCAATAAGATTCTGGGCCAGCGTCGCCAGATCTTTGACTGTTGTTTTGTGATCAGGGTGCGGCAGACCGGGTGAATTCGTGTAATACGTGTTGTTCAGGCCCTGGCGCTGGGCCTCTTCATTCATCAACGCAACAAAGGCACTTTCACTGCCGGCCACCGCCTCGGCCAAGGCCACTGTTGCATCATTGCCCGATTGAACGATAAAGCCCTGAAGCAGATCACTGACTTTAACGTTCGAATTCACGTTAATGAACATGCGTGAACCTTCCGTTTTCCAGGCCTTTTCCGAAATCGGCACCTCTTGGTCCATAGAAAGGCGGCCATCATCGATAGCCTTGAAAATAACGTAAGCCGCCATGAGCTTGGTAAGAGAGGCGGGCTCTACTTCGGTATCGATGTCCTTTGCGCCAATGACCTGCCCACTGTTCATATCAAGCGAAAGCCAGGCTTTGGCGGCAAGATCGGGCAAAGGAACCGTTGATAACTCGGCAACCGTCATATCGGAGACGCTTTGTGCCTGAGCGTAGCCTCCCCCAAAAGCCAGCGCGGCCCCCAGAAATCCCTGCACCAGAAGGCGCGAACCTGTTCGATAAAGATAAGACAACTTCAACATAATTTAGTAACCCGCCTAACGCAATAACAACCGTTTGGAACCGTAAACCGAAAAAAGTTCATTATAGGCTTTGAATACGCGCTGTCGGCCACCCTAAAGTGTGGCAAGACGTTGCTGAACCAGCGCCTTCAAAGCGACCAGCTTGCCGTGAAAGAAGTGTGAGGCATCAGGAATAACTGTTATCGGCTGCTCATGCTGACGCGCAAAATCCATTGCCTCGGAAAAAGGAACAACCTCATCAACCTCGCCATGAATCATCAAAGTGCCCTCGGACAACGCAATGTTGCGAAACTGGAAACGCCCTACGGCGGTACCGACAAGAATCAAAATCTGGGGAACACCGCAAACCGACGACTTGTCTTGAATGGTGTCGTCCAGGTTTGCCTGCAACTGGGCCGCCACCGCGGTACCAAAAGAAAACCCGGCCAATACCCAAGGTTTTTCCGCAAGTTCAGGATAGGCTTGCATGAATTGCTCAACCAGCATTTGCATGTCTGCAGTTTCGCCTTTGCCGTGGTCGAACGTGCCAGCCGAATTACCCACGCCGCGAAAGTTAGGCCGCAAAGTAACGAGATTACGCTGCAAACAAGCACGGGCGAGGGTGGTAACCACTTTATTGTCCCGAGTACCGCCATACAAGGGGTGCGGGTGCAATACCAGCGCCCAGCCCTCAATCGGCGCTTGCGGCCACTCTATAACGCAGTCAATCGGCCCCGCCTGCCCTTCAAACGCTTTCGTTTCTTTGTGTTCAGCCATTTCCATACCAATCTAGTTTCACACTTTGCATCGCCTGCGCACAGCGCCTGAAATTAGAACCCGCTTCACAACCGCTTTAAACTATCGTTACCGCAAGCATCCTAAAGCTTAACCCGAATCACAACGTTTTTTATCACGGCCTATGTCTGACCTTGCCTTTCCGTCTCCAGAACAACTGCAACTGGCACTGGCACAGGCCCTGCCTGCTTTTCGCCAGGTCACGTGGTGCGAACAAACCGACTCAACCAACGCCGACCTGCTCAACCAGGCCAGAACCACACAACATACCCTGTCCCGGCCCTGGTTGCATGGTGCGCATTTTCAACGTGCGGGGCGAGGCCGATCGGGTCGAACGTGGCAAAATCGCGTCGGCGCCAACCTGATGTTTTCCTGTGCCTACGACGTCTTTATTTCTGCGCGCCAACTCCCCGCCCTATCGCCGCTTGCCGGCATCGCGGTTGCAGAAGCCCTTCGAAAAAACCTTGCGCCTTCAAACAGGCACCGCCTGACCTTGAAATGGCCCAATGATATCTGGTGGGATCAGGCAAAACTGGCCGGCATTCTTACCGAGGCAACCCGTGCCGGCACTGCGAAGCGCTCGGAAGACCATCATGTCGTGATCGTCGGTATCGGCCTTAATATTGAAGACGCGCGCGCACTGAGTCAATCATTAAATCGTGCTGTTGCAGATTGGTCGGAAATACGTACTCAAGACAACCAGGCCCAAAAGACGGGTATCGAGGCCCTTGTAACGGATATCGCGCAAAACTGGCTCAATATTTTTAACGATGTGACTCGCAATGGCTTTGAAACACTACCTGAACGATACGCTAACGTTGACGCCCTGCTGGGACAACACATCGACGTTATCCACAATGACAGGTTGTTACATGCAGGAATCGCTAAAGGTATTAACATCATGGGACAATTGCTCGTACACGGTCCCAATGGTGAAACCCCGTTGTCATTAGGCGAAATATCCATCCGGCCCCGTGGTGCGTCGAATCAGGCATAACAGCAACAACTCAGGGAGGCTGCCATGATTATTCTGATTGATGCGGGAAACACTCGAGTCAAGGCGGGTTGGATTCACCCCGAAACAGGCGAACGCGAACTAACCACCGTTGCATTTCAACACGCCGACCTTGATCAACTGACCCACTGGCTAGGCACACTTCCAACGCGCCCATCTTCGGCGTTGGGCGTAAATGTCGCAGGCGCCGATGTTGCCGAGACCATCGACAACATATTCTCCGACCACGACTGCCCAACTGAATGGATAACCGGTGAGCCTCAAACGCTTAATGTCACAAATGCGTATGCCAGCCCGGAGCAGCTTGGTGCCGACCGCTGGCTTGCATTGGTGGGCCTGGCCCAACGCCCCCACCCGCAATCAGAGCATGTCGACACCACACTCTGCCCTTTGATCCTGGCCAGTTTCGGTACCGCCACCACCATTGACATGCTGGTCGTTAAAAAACCCAGCGCACAAACCGATACCGACAGCATCCAGTATCAGTTCCCGGGTGGCCTGATACTGCCCGGGCCGGAATTGATGCGCAGCTCATTGGCCGAAAATACCGCCCACTTGCCCGACGCCAACAGCAGCACCACCATTTACCCGACCAACACACAACAATCGATCGCCAGCGGCGTTGCCGCGGCGCAGGCGGGTGCCGTTCTGCGCCAATGGCTGGCAGCACTCGAGTATTACGGACTGGCGCCGCAAGTATTCGCCGCCGGTGGCGGATGGCCGCTCGTAAAAGAAGAAGTCATTCGACTCTTGCACTTCACGCAAGGCCGGCTTGATCTACCCACAACGCCAATAGAATGGTTGCCTGCACCCGCACTGGATGGGCTGGCCGCGCTGGCGCTACAATTGCAACAATCCAAAAATCCAAGCTAATTTTTTTCTGTCTATGAAACCGATACGTAAGGCCGTATTTCCCGTTGCGGGAATGGGCACCCGTTTTTTGCCCGCTACCAAGGCAATGCCAAAGGAAATGCTGCCCATCGTCGATAAACCCTTGATTCAATATGCCGTTGAAGAGGCTGTTGCATCGGGCATTACCGATCTTATTTTCATTACAGGCCGCAACAAACGCGCTATTGAAGACCACTTCGACAGCGCCCCGGAACTCGAGGCCGACCTGGCCGCCAAGAACAAGCAAATCCTGCTCGATGCCGTGCGCAACATTATTCCGTCGTACGTAAACTGTATCTACACGCGCCAACCTGCCCCTCTGGGCCTGGGCCACGCCGTACTGTGCGCCGCCCCCATTGTCGGCAATGAGCCTTTTGTCGTGTTACTAGCCGACGACCTCATTGATTCGGGCACTTACGCGACGCATCAGCTTGTTGAGGCGGCACATCAGCACAATGGCAGCATCCTGGCCATTCAATCGATCGACCCGGCCGACACTCAAAAATACGGCATTATCGCCGGCCCGCGGGTTGATGATCGCACCACCCGGGTTGAAAACATCGTCGAAAAACCCAAACCCGACGTTGCACCTTCAAACCTGGCGGTTGTCGGGCGTTACGTACTCGAGCCCGAAATTTTCGAACACTTGCGTCGTACCCAGGCGGGTGTGGGCGGTGAAATTCAATTAACCGATGGCATCGCCAGCCTGATGTCCGAGCGCCCGGTATTCGGCGTTGAATACACCGGCACGCGTTACGACTGCGGCAGCAAAGCAGGCTTTTTCAAGGCCACGATGGAAATCGGACGCAAATACCACGGCCTGAGCTAGTTTTTACGTTCCGCCTTCAACTCATTCAAGCCTGTTAGCACACGCGCCACAGCGCCGGTGTGCTTGCTGACCCACTGAGTACCCGCTTGCGTCATGCGCGACAGGCGCTGCGGCTCATCCAGTAAAGTTAAAGCCTGCTGGACCGCCGCTTCAGCAGTAGGCACACGCAACGCAGCCCCTTCCTGAATCGCATCGAATACCGCCTGGCTGAAATTCTCCGTGTGCGGCCCCACCAGCACCGGTACGCCGGTTGCACAGGCCTCAATAAGATTTTGGCCGCCAAACGGCAGGAAACTGCCGGCGATAATGGCAACGTGGCTGGCGGCGTAGTAGCGCGGCATTTCTCCAATGCTGTCGCCCAGCAGCACCAACTGCCGCCCCTGTGTAATCATGCGCGCATTCACTGCGCTCATTTCGCCCGTTTGAACAAACGCCGAACGACGCATATACGACAAACCTGCACTTTCCAGTTTTTTTGCCACCTCATCAAAACGTTGTGGATGCCTCGGGACCAGGCAGAACAAAACCTGCTCTTCCAGCAAAACCCCTTGCGACTGCGCACGCCCTATCTGTTTTTGAATTGCCTGGATGAACAGTTCATCTTCACCCTCGCGCGTACTGGCAATCGTCACCATTTTGCGGGAAAGCGCCTGCGCAAAAGCCCGGCCGCGTTTTATATATTCCTGCGGCAAAGAAACATCGAATTTGAAATTGCCCGATACCCGAACACCTTGAACCCCTGCCTGCTCAAGACGCTGCGCGTCCTGCAGGGTTTGCGCATATACGACCTGCAGACTCTGATAGGCCTCGCGCATGACACTACCCAGCCGGAGCGTTTGTCGCAGCGAATTATCGGAAAAACGCGCACTGGCCAGCAAAAGCGGTATTTGCATGCGTCGTGCCTGGGCAATGATATTGGGCCATACCTCACGCTCGATAAGCACCCCGACAGACGGCTGATAATGCGTCAGGAAACCGCGAACACTGCCCGGAAAATCATAGGGCAACCACGTTTGCTGCATACGCCCGTCTTGTATCGCCTGAGCAAAAAGTCGCGCACCTTCGGCACGCCCGGTAACGGTCATGTGGGTTAATAAAACCTGGTCGCCCTGTGCCAGGATAGCTTCAATAAATGGCTGCGACGCACGCACCTCGCCCAGACTGACCGCATGCACCCAGACAGGATGGCTGAGCATGACCGGCTCATCATACCGGCCAAAACGCGGCCCGGACATCACACCCCATTCGCCTCCTACGCGGCGTGCCCGCCAACCCATCCACCCCAAAAGCAAGGGCGAAAGCAAATGAATTCCAACGTTGTACAAAAAACGATTCAAACCGACTCCGATGCCAACGCCTGGCCAACGGCGCTCAACACCGTTTGCGCCGAAGGCGCATGACCTCGCTCGCCAAGGCTGGCGGTGTAACCACTGCCTTGAAGCGGTGTACGCACAGGCGTTGAGGCTTTATAAATTCCAATAGTCGGGCGCCCAAGGCCCGCCGATAAATGAGTGAGCCCACTATCCAGCCCCACCATAACCCTGGCTTGCGCAAGTTGCTGTGCTATTTGCGTCAACGACATTCGCGGCAGTACCTGGGCATTGGGAAAATCCTTAACCAGCGCCTGCGCACGCGCCGTTTCCGCCGGATTACCGGCCAGCAGCTGCAGCGTCAATCCTTGCTCTGTCAAATACCGGAAAACCATATGCCAATCTTCTGTAGGCCACAATTTATCGTCGCGACTGGCCGAAGGCATGATCACCGCGTAGGGCTCGATTTCTTTACCCTCAGTAAATTGCTCGAGTCCGAAATCAGGCTCACACGAGAACTGATACCCGAATGCCGACGCGGCCAATTTGCGTTGACGAATGACCGCAGGCTGCCAGAACTGAACACGATGCTTGATATCATAGAAAAATGATGCGAGCGGCTCACGCGCTGACTTGCGATCAAGACCATGGCGCTGGCCGCGGGTTTGACGAACCAGCCAGACAGACTTCATCAAAGCCTGCATATCAAGAACAATGTCGTACTCTCGTTCGCCCAGATTCTTGCTCAAGGCCGCGCGTTCGGCACGTGTCTTCGATGACCACCAGCTTTTCCGCCAACGCCGATGTGCAACAGGAATGACTTCGCGAACGGCCGGATGCCAGGCCGGTATTTCGGCAAAGCTTTCTTCAACCAACCAGTCAATCTGCGCATCGGGGACATGCGCGGCAATATCGGAGACGGCCGGCAACATATGAACCAGATCACCCAACGATGAAGTACGTACAATCAGAACCCGTGTCGTCATGGCGCGACCATTGATTGCTGCAATGAAATTGCGACCACCCGCTTGAACTCAGCATCCTTGGAGAGTACAGGCCCGAAAATTGCGTCGAGCGAGAGCACATTATCGACAACGGCAAACGGATCAGCCTGCGCGCCCCCTGCGGCATTGACCCGCTCAATCAGTTGCGCGGCACGCAAATCATTGAGCGATTCGGCGCCCGTCTCGCAGGCATGCATCAACCAGCGTATCCACAGCGCCAGCACTTTGGCATGATGCTTGATGCTCAACCGATGACGCAACCGCTCAGCCACAGCAGGCACAATTGCATACATAAGAATATGCGACGTCTCGATTCTTAATTGTGCAGTCCCAACCCTTAATGCAGGATTATCGAAGCGGCGTATCCACTCATCTTTAAAAGCCCGCCAATCGTACTCAAGGCGTTTGCCCAGTGTCGTCGCCGCCTCATCCATCAGTTCGGCAACAAACTGCCGGATCGCCGGATTCTGATGCGCCTGGTACAGGGTGGTAAAACCTTCGAAATAGCCCAGGTAGCCGATGGCAAGATAGCTGGCATCCAATAACCGGTAACGCAGCTTTTCATAAGACGACACATGCGCCGTGGTTACTGCCCCGACGTTCTCCCATGCAGGCCTGTCATTACTGAACCAGTCTTGTATGACAAACAAGGAATAAGGTTCGGTCACAACGGGGGCAGCATCATGCACACCCAACGCCTGCTCAACCCGTCTGACGTCTTCCTCCTGGGCCGGCGGCGTTAAGCGGTCGACAAGGGTACACGGGCATGCATACTGGGCAAGAAAATAACGCAGCAATTCCTGATCACCAAATTGGTCTTGCACGGCCTGAATATACTGCTCGAGCACGCGTTGCAACACCTTGCCATTAGCGGGAATGTTATCGCAACTCATTAAAGTAAAAGGCTTATAACCCAGGCGTTTACGCTGGGCTATTGCCCAGGCCAAAGCCCCGATTGCCGAGCGTGGCTGTTTTGGGTTTTGAAGGTCGCGGGCAATGTCAGGATCATTGGTTTTCAGACAATCGTCGCAGGCATCGTAACCATATCCTTTGTCGGTCAGGGTCATGGAAACAATGGCAATATGCGGCTGAATCAGCGTTCGCAATACACGATCGGGTTCATCCGGAAAACTCACCACCTCAACCACACTTCCCACCACCCGGACATCAGTGTCCCCGGCGGCCAGCTCAAGTACGGAATAAAGACCGTTTTGCGGCGTCAGCGCCCGGTCGACTCCAGGGCTACGCAAGCTTACCCCCATAATGCCCCATTGCATGTCGCCCTTCTTCATTACCTCATCGGTATAAACCGCAAGATGGCTGCGAAAAAATGCGCCGGCCCCCAAATGCACAATACGAATCGGCACGCAATTGCGCTCGTATGCGGGCCTGCCGACTGCCTCGGGCAAGTCTTCCAGCACTTCAGGACTTAATCTGTTCATTCGTGTCTTCCGTTTTCTCTGGCTTCATTATGCGAGCCGATTTATTGTGGCGCAACGCAAATCCGGCCCTCACGGGCTGCCAGGCCGCTGCCCCACCTGCAACGCAAAGCGCTGCTCCTTCCCGCTTCTAAGCGCCACCAGCGTCGCCGACGACCCCGGCTCGATTTGCGCAATCTGGTTTAGAAACCCTACTGTATTTCTTACTGCATCACCATTCACTTCACGGATAATATCCCCCACCTTCAAACCTGCTTCGGCTGCCGGTCCTTCAGGCACAATACGTGCCACGATCACGCCATCCTGCACTTCCAGATTAAAGGCCTGAGCCAGGTCCGATGTAATATCTTGCGGCTCGATGCCGATCCAGCCTCGCGTGACAAACCCTTGCCTCACAATATCTTCAAATACTTTACGGGCAACCCCGGAAGGTATCGCGAACCCAATCCCCAAAGACACGCCTGTTTCCGAGTATATGATTGTGTTAATACCAATCAGACGGCCCTGCGTGTCGATCAGCCCGCCACCTGAATTGCCCGGGTTAATGGCGGCATCGGTTTGAATAAAGTTTTCATACATATTGATGCCCAGCCCATGGCGACCCAGCGCTGAGACGATGCCGATTGTAATGGTTTGTCCAACCCCAAACGGGTTGCCGATCGCCAGCACCACATCGCCCACCCGTGCCGCACCTGTATCGGCCCAGACAATTGGCGGCAAGTCGTCTGCCTCAACTTTCAATACAGCCAGATCCGTTTCAGGGTCTGCACCAACAAGCCGGGCATTACTGATGCGTCCATCAGCCAAGGCCACTTCAATTGCCTCGGCCGACTCGATAACATGGTAGTTTGTAAGGATGTAGCCATCCTGATCAACAATGACGCCTGAACCCAGTGTCGTGGCGCGGCGGCTGCGCGAAAATCCAGGCAAATCGCCGAATAAGCGAGCCAGTTCCGGATCGTCGAGCAATGGCAAAACAGGTTCAAGCACACGTTTACTGGTATAAATATTCACCACCGACGGCGATGCCCGCTGCACAGCCTCGGCATAACTGGCAACCGGCACACCCCCGGACACTGAAGCCTGGGGACCACCCCTATCATCGGCACCCAACCAATCGGGCCGCAATGTATTGATAACAAAGAGAATCCCCAGGCATACTGTAACGGTCTGGGCAAACAGCAACCAAAATCGACGCATAAAGTTCAATATCAGATGAAAACAGTCAACACACAAGACCTGGCCCAATGGCTCGACAGCACTTTACAGGTCAATCAATTCAAAGATTATTGCCCCAATGGCCTCCAAGTGGAAGGCAAAAGGCAAATCAGCCACATTATCACCGGTGTCACGGCATCAGAGGCGCTGCTACAGGAAGCGATCCGCCGCAATGCGGATGCCATCATCGTTCACCACGGCTGGTTCTGGAAAAACGAAAATCCGGTGGTAAAAGGCGCTAAAAAACGGCGTCTGGCCCTGGCACTGGCCCATGATTTGAACATTTTCGGGTTTCATCTGCCGCTGGACGCCCACCCGGAATATGGCAACAACGCACAACTTGGCATTCAGCTTGGGCTGGAACCCTTGCGCGATGAAGCAGGCAAACCCGTGACCTGTGGCCCCGAAAACCTGGTGTGGCTGGGCAGATGCCCCGACAACCGAACGCTGGCAACACTGGCCAGCGACACCGAAAAAGCCTTGAAACGTAAACCACTGGTTATTGGCAACCCCGACCACAAACCCAATTGCATTGCCTGGTGCACAGGCGGCGCACAAAATTTCGTTGAGGCGGCCATTGAACGAGGCGCTGATCTTTTTATTACAGGCGAAGCCTCGGAGCCCAATTTTCACATCGCCAACGAAACCGGCGTTTCGTTTATGGCCGCCGGCCACCATGCCACCGAAAGATACGGCGTGCGGGCGCTAGGCCAGGCTATCCAGGAAAAATGGGGCATACAAGTGGATTTCGTCGACCTGGACAACCCCATTTAACGGCTGAGTGCTGTTTACTTTTTCAACAAATCGCGAATTTCGCGCAATAAGGCCACGTCTTCCGGCGGAGGGGCCGGTGAGGCGGGTGCCTGTTCCTGCGGTTTGTCCAACGCTGCACGTGCCTTGTTGGTCATTTTCACCAATATAAACACCACCAGGGCCAACAAAACGAAGTTGATCAGAATCGTGATGAAATTACCCCAGGCCAATAAATTAGCGCCCGCCTCGGCCAGGGCATCGTAAGTACGCGCGCCGGTATACCCCTCGGGTTCGCTCAGCACCCAGAACATATTCGCAAAATCGACCTTGCCTCCCAAAATAAGACTCAAGACCGGCATAATGACGTCTTTGACCAATGAGTCGATAATCTTCCCAAATGCGGCGCCAATTATGACCCCGACGGCCAAATCAATCATGTTTCCGCGCACCGCAAACGCCTTGAACTCGGCAACAAACCCTTTCCCTTTACTCATTATTCTCTCCCTGGAATTCACCCGACACCGGGCTAACGCTATAATACGCGGTTGGTAGAATATTCAATACGGTAAAAACGTTGAATTTATTGCCTTAAGAAAGGCATGAATTAAGGATACAAGAATGAGTCAGGATAAGTCACAGCACGACGGGGCTGAAACGGTTGATTTAAGCAACCTTCCGCCTGATCCGTCGCGCCGTCTTTGGGTGACCACCGCCTGTGCCGCGGGAGGTATTGCCGGTGTCGCCACTGCTGTACCTTTTGTGGGCAGCTTCGCACCCTCGGAAAAAGCCCGCGCGGCCGGTGCGCCCGTTGAGGTCAACGTCTCGTCTATTAAACCGGGCGAAATGCGCACCGTTGAGTGGCGCGGCAAGCCGGTATGGATTCTTCACCGCACAGAACAGCAGGTTGAAGAGCTTAAAAACAACGACAGCCAATTGGCCGATCCCAATTCGGAGCGTCCCGGCTTCACGCCGCCTTATGCGCAGAACGAATATCGCTCACGCAAGCCCGAGCTTTTCGTCGCGGTTGGCATCTGTACACACCTGGGTTGCTCACCCACGCCCGAACTGGCCGCTGAACCAGGCCCAGGGCTGCCTGCCGACTGGGAAGGCGGCTTCTTCTGCCCCTGCCATGGTTCCACATTCGACCTGGCCGGCCGTGTTTACAAAAACAAGCCGGCGCCCGATAACCTGGAAGTGCCACCGTACCAATTTTCGGCCGACGGTAGCAATGTCATCATCGGTGTCGATGATGACAACAAGGCTTAAAGCTTTATTCCATATACATTACAGACGCCACAGTTAGATTAAAGGAACCGTTTCCATGGCTGGTGACAAAACCGTCGAAACGACAGGGCTTTTAGGATGGATCGATAAGCGTTTCCCGCTTACGAAACTCTTCAAAGAGCACATGTCGGAATACTATGCGCCCAAGAACTTCAATTTCTGGTATTTCTTTGGGTCCCTCGCGCTGCTAGTGCTGGTTATCCAGATTGTGACCGGCATTTTCCTGGTCATGAACTACAAACCCGATGCCGCGCTGGCTTTCAACTCGGTTGAGTTCATCATGCGCGAAGTGCCCTACGGCTGGGTTATTCGCTACATGCACTCGACCGGTGCCTCCATGTTCTTTGTGGTGGTTTATCTGCACATGCTGCGCGGCCTTTTCTACGGCTCCTATCGCAAGCCCCGGGAACTGGTCTGGATCTTCGGCGTTGCCATTTTCCTGTGCCTCATGGCGGAAGCCTTCATGGGCTACCTGTTGCCCTGGGGTCAAATGTCTTACTGGGGTGCCCAGGTTATTGTGAACCTGTTCTCGGCCATTCCGTTTATCGGGCCTGAACTGGCTATCTGGATCCGCGGCGACTACGTGGTTTCCGACGCCACTCTGAACCGCTTCTTCGCATTCCACGTCATTGCAGTTCCACTGGTGCTGATCGGCCTCGTTGTTGCACACATCATCGCGTTGCACGAAGTGGGCTCAAACAACCCAGACGGCGTCGAAATCAAAGAAGGCCCGAAAGACAGCAAAGGTCGACCACTCGACGGCATCCCCTTTCATCCGTATTACTCTGTGCACGACATCATGGGTGTTGCGGGCTTCCTGATTGTTTTCGCCTTTATCGTCTTCTTCGCTCCGGAAATGGGCGGGTATTTCCTGGAATACAACAACTTCATCCCGGCGGATCCCCTGAAAACGCCGGCGCACATTGCGCCAGTGTGGTATTTCACTCCGTTCTATTCCATGCTGCGTGCCATTACCGATGACTTCACATGGGTTCTGGCCGGGGCTTCGGTATTGGGTGCCATTGCGTTGTTCATCAAAGGCAACCTGCGCGGCATCTGGCGTATTGCCGTCCCAGTCATCCTGCTTGCTGTTGCGGTTCTACTTCGCACCATCGACGCGAAATTCTGGGGTGTGGTCGCCATGGGCGGCGCAGTGGTAATTCTGTTCTTCCTGCCTTGGCTGGACCACTCGCCGGTGCGCTCAATCCGCTATCGCCCCACATGGCATAAATACTTGTACGGTATTTTCATCGTCAACTTTCTGGTGTTGGGTTATCTGGGCACGCAGGCCCCCAGTCCGGTTTTCAATATCATGAGCCAGATCGGCACACTGATTTACCTGGGCTTTTTCCTGCTGATGCCTGTGTGGAGCCGTCTTGGCACGTTCAAGCCCGTGCCGGATCGCATTACGTTCAACGCTCACTAAGCCTACACTCACGGAAAGATTATGATTAAAAAGCTGCTTGGTGCCTTGGCTCTTACTCTTACCTGTTCCGTCGCGGTTGCTGCCGGAAGCTCGTATGAGCTCGACCATGCGCCTGATCGAATCAACAACATGGCCTCGTTACAGAACGGAGCCAAGCTCTTTGTCAATTACTGCCTGAACTGCCATAGTGCAAGCTCCATGCGGTACAACAAATTGAATGACATCGGGCTTACCGACGACGAAATCAAGAAGAACCTGCTGTTCACAACCGACAAGGTGGGCGATCTGATGAACGTCGCCATGCGTAAATCAGATGGCACCGCCTGGTTCGGCGCCTACCCGCCCGACCTGTCCGTCATTGCCCGCGCAAAGGCCACCAACCTGGGGCCTTCGGGGGTTGATTACGTCTACACTTTCCTGCGTACGTTCTACCGCGATACATCGAAACTGTCCGGTTGGAACAATGCGGTATTTCCAAGTGTGGCAATGCCTAATGTATTATGGGAACGACAAGGCCCCACTGAATACATCAAAACCGAGATTCACGAGGTAACGGAAGATGGCAGCACGAGCTGGGAGCACAAAACCACCCGCTACGATGCCCAGGGCTTTTCCGAAACCGAATCAAAAGCGCTCGATAGCTATCTGGGCGGCGAAGTGGTTGATCACATTTTTGAAGCACCCAGTGCCGCACAGCAGACGCAATACGACAACGATGTAGCGGACCTGGCCAACTTCCTGGGCTGGATGGCTGAACCCAATCAGCTTTTGCGCAAGAAAATCGGCGTTTGGGTCCTGCTCTTCCTTGGCCTTTTCCTGGTTGTGGCCTGGCGCTTGAATGCGGCCTACTGGAAGCATGTGAAGTAAACACGGCAAACGCAGTTTGCCACCCGGCGCATGAGCCGGCTTAATGGGAAATAGGCGTAACTGAATTGGGTACGCCTATTTCCCTTTTCTGAGCAGTATTTTTTAGCTCGTATTTTTTTAGAGGGGAATCCTCGCCATGATGGTGCTTTATTCCGGAACGACTTGTCCTTTTTCACAACGCTGCCGCTTCGTACTGTTCGAAAAAGGAATGGACTTCGAAATCCGTGACATCGATCTCTACAACAAACCCGAAGATATTTCGGTAATGAACCCCTACGGCCAAGTGCCTATTTTGGTCGAGCGCGACCTGGTTCTCTACGAATCAAATATCATCAACGAGTATATCGATGAGCGTTTTCCACATCCTCAGCTCATGCCGGCAGACCCCGTCATGCGCGCGCGCACGCGTCTGTTCCTGTTCAACTTTGAAAAAGAACTGTTCATTCATGTATCGGCACTGGAAAGCCGCGCTCCCACCGACGAAAAAGTGCTGGAAAACGCCCGTCAGAATATCCGCGAACGCCTTTCCCAACTAGCACCTTTGCTGATCAAGAACAAGTTCATGCTGGGCGAAGAATTCTCGATGCTCGACGTTGCCATTGCCCCCCTGTTATGGCGCCTTGATCATTACGGTATAGAATTACCCAAGAACGCCGCACCTATCCAGAAATATGCCGAACGCATCTTTTCCCGGCCAGCCTACATTGAGGCACTCACCCCTTCGGAAAAGGTAATGCGTCGTTAAAAAGTTATGCCTGAAACGTCGACCAAACCCTATTTAATCCGCGCACTACACGAATGGTGCACCGACAACGGCTATACGCCACAAATTGTCGTCTCAGTCGACGCCAATACTGTGGTGCCCAAGGCGCATATTCACGATGGCCAGATCACACTGAATATCGGTACTTTGGCCACGAATGCGCTGGTGTTGGGTAATGAGTATATTGAGTTTCAGGCGCGCTTCAGCGGCGTAACGGAACACATTTTCGTGCCCGTCTGCGCGGTTGCCGCGATTTACTCAAGGGAAACCGGGGCCGGCATGGGGTTTGAGGTAGAGCCCTCTGCGCCCTATCCCGGCAGCATCGATGAAACTGACGATACGGCGGGTGAAACAAAAGCCACGCCCAACATCGACAACAAAGATGATGGCCCCGACGACGATCCTAAACGACCACGTTTAACCATCGTGAAATAACGCCATTCAAAAGACACCACAATTGGAGACACAATGAGCAACAGCTTGCAAGAAGAGCTTCTTATTCGTCAAACCGTTGAGCGCTGGGCCGTATGGCGCGATGCCGGTGACTGGGACCGCTTCGCGACCGTCTGGCACCCCGATGGCGTCATGATGGCCACCTGGTTTCAGGGCCACTACACCGACTTTATTCGCGTAACGCAAGAAGGCTGGAAAAAGGGCGTTAGCATTTTGCATTTTTTGGGCGGTTCAGCCGTCGATATTAATGGCGACCGTGCCATTTCACAAACAAAAATGACTATATCCCAACGCGGGGATGTAGAAGGCGTTTTATGCGATGTGGTCTGCACAGGCCGCTTCTACGACTTCATGGTAAAGCATGAAGGGGAATGGAAGGTATTGCATCGCCAACCCATTTACGAGAAAGATCGTATCGATCCATTGGATAGCAGCGCGACCTTGAAGCTGGATCACGACGCCCTGGCCAAGATGCCTGCAGGCTATCGCCACTTGGCTTATATTCAAACGCGCATTGGCTACAACGTGAAAATGGACATGCCGATGCTAACGGGAACAGAAGTTGACAACCTGTACCGTCGGGGTCGTAACTGGCTGGCCGGTGGAGACGGGGAATTCCCCACGTTGTAATCCAAGCAAACGTTTAAAAAAAATAGTAGAATTATGGTCTTTAGCCGGCTTAGCTCAGTTGGTAGAGCAGCGCACTTGTAATGCGAAGGTCAACAGTTCGAATCCGTTAGCCGGCACCAAGTATTTATGCGGATTTTCGCAGTAAATGGCCCCCAGAAATGGGGGCCATTTTTTTGGCTGCAACAACGCGACGAAAAAATCCGGCACTGCCTTTTGAACCACGCGAAAAGGCCGCTTCTGAACAGCAACCGCGGCCCAATGAGGCATCGAGTGCACACGCCCGACTGCACAATTAAGGTGCGAGCCCGCACCTTAATTTCACACATCGCCCAACAGCAGTGCAATTTACTCGCAAATTTGGTTCCAAAATTGATCTTTGCGCACCAGACAAATCCATAATAAATAAATATTGCACAGAATGCGACCATAGGGGTCGAGGCCAATTCATGCACTCGAATCTTTGGCACAGAATTTGCTTATAACAATTATAAGAAACCTGAACCCACCTAAGCCGCAATAGCGCCTCAAAAATGCAAACACGCCACAGTTGTATCAATTATGCAAAATTGGCACGCTCGCCTGGAACTTGAATTTACATCGGGTTATGCCGGGAAGACTGTCCTTAGCCATAAACGGCATGAGGGGCCCTTGCTGGTGCAAAAAACACTTTATCCCGAAGACGGGAATATCTGCCACGCATCGATATTACATCCCCCTTCGGGTATTGCGGGAGGCGATCACTTGAATATCGACATTCAGGTCCATGAACATGCCCATGCCGTGATTAACACGCCCGGTGCAACGCGTTGGTATAAATCAAACGGCCAGGCTTCAGCCCAACACGTCACGCTGCAAGTTCATAGCGACGCCAGGCTCGACTGGTTACCGCAGGAGAACATCGTATTTGAAGAGGCGCATGCCACCACACAAACAACAATCGCACTGCAAAGCGGAGCACGCATAGTTGGGTGGGAAACGATCCAGCTTGGTAGCGTATGCGCCAACGAACACTGGCGGAACGGCCAAGTAACCATGGACCTGCGACTCACGCTTGATGACCGTTTGCTATGGATTGATACGGGCTGCCTGGGCGCCCGGGATCCCTTGCGCAAAAGTCAAAGTGGCATGGCCGACTTCCCGGTTACGGCCACCCTATGGGCATTCGGCCCAAAGCTATCTGATGAGGTATGCGAACAGATCAGCATGTCACTACCCTGGCATGATGCGATGCGTGCCGGCTTTACCCAGATGCCGAAAAACGACAATCAGGCGCTCGCTCTCATTCGTGTCCTGGGCAAACATGCGCAAGATGTCCGCCAACTCCTGATTGAGCAATGGGCGTTACTGCGGCCGCTCGTTCTTGGCGTGCCCTCGAAACCGATTCGCCTATGGGCCACTTAATAAATCCAACAGGAGCAAATAATGGAATTGACCCCAAGAGAAAAAGACAAGCTACTGATATTTACGGCAGCCCTTCTTGCCGAGCGACGCAAGGCCCGAAAATTAAAACTGAACTATCCCGAAGCCATGGCGTTCATTTCGGCAAGCTTGATGGAAGGCGCACGTGACGGGCGCACCGTAAGCGAACTCATGCACTATGGCACCACGCTTCTAAGCCGTAACGATGTAATGGACGGCGTGCCTGAAATGCTCACGGAAGTACAGGTTGAAGCCACTTTCCCCGACGGCACCAAACTCATTACCGTGCACAACCCTATTGTGTAATTTCGCCAAGGAATCGACATGAAACAAATACAAACGACACAACCCCGGAAACCAAGCCTGAAAGCTCAACATTGGATTTTCGCAGCAAGCCTGACGCTGATGCCGGCGCTAACGCCCGCTCACCCCGGCCACACACACGAAATAACCCACAACGCCTTCTACACGGGCTTGATTCATCCCTTTACCGGACTCGATCATCTGTTGGCCATGTTGACCGTCGGTCTTTGGGTAGCACTGACCATGACGAATCGAACACAGCAGGCCAGCACACTCCTGGCTTTTTTAGTCGCCATGTTGGCAGGATGTGTGCTGAGTCTGCAAGGAATCCTCCTGCCGGCAGTCGAACCGTTGATTCTGCTGTCACTACTGACTTTCGGCTTACTGGCGGCCAGCGCAATTCGCTTGCCTGGCTGGATCGCGCTGAGTATCACAAGTTTCTTTGCGGTTTTCCATGGCTTTGCCCATGGCCACGAAATTCCCGCGCAAACACAGGCGTTGACTTATATAGGCGGATTTCTGCTTGGCACGCTTGCCCTATTGCTTGCCGGCACTACTTTGGGCACGGCGCTGCGGCCGCACGCAAAATGGATTATTCGCACTTGCGGTGCGGCAGTTGCCGCATACGGCCTGACCCTCCTGGGTCTTACCTGATTAGAGAGGTCAATATGATTCCCGGAGAAATACTCGTTGCCGAAGACGACATCCTCCTTAACGCCAACCGCGAAACATGCGAGGTAGACGTCACCAACACAGGAGATCGACCTGTACAGGTGGGGTCCCACTTTCATTTTGCGGAAGTCAATGCAGCACTCGAATTCGACCGTGCCAAGGCCCGGGGCTTTCGCTTGAATATCGCAGCGGGCACTGCGGTGCGGTTCGAACCAGGTCAACGCCGCACCGTAGAGCTGGTTGCCCTGGCGGGCGCTCGCCATGTTTATGGCTTCAACGGCCAGGTAATGGGAGCATTGTGATGCCCACGATAAACAGAAAAGCCTACACAGAAATGTTTGGTCCCACGACCGTTAACGGAAACGGCGACCGTGTCCGACTGGCCGACACAACGCTACTGGCGCAAGTGGAGTACGACTTCACCGTTTTCGGCGAGGAAGTGAAATTCGGTGGTGGCAAAGTCATTCGGGATGGCATGGGGCAAAGCCAGCGCATCAGCGCCGACTGCGTCGATACCGTCATCACCAATGCACTCATCATCGATGCCGTCACTGGCATTGTAAAAGCCGATATCGGCATTAAAAACGGACATATTCACGCCATCGGCAAAGCAGGCAACCCCGACATCCAGCCCGGCGTCACGATTGTGATTGGGCCCGGTACCGAAGTGATTGCCGGAGAAGGGATGATTGCCACCGCGGGCGGAATCGACGCCCATATCCACTTCATCTGTCCCCAGCAAATAGAAGAAGCGCTGGCCAGTGGGATAACAACCATGATTGGTGGTGGCACGGGCCCCGCCACGGGAACGCTCGCGACCACGTGCACGCCCGGGCCATGGCATATCCGTTCAATGCTGGCAGCCGCCGATGCCTTCCCCATGAATATGGGCTTCCTGGGTAAAGGCAACAGCAGCCAACCCGAACCATTGGCTGAACAGGTACGGGCGGGCGCCATGGGCCTCAAACTGCATGAAGACTGGGGCACGACGCCAGCAGCCATTTCAAATTGTCTTGATGTCGCAGAGGCAATGGATGTCCAAGTCGCTATCCATAGTGATACGCTGAACGAAGCGGGTTTCGTCGAGGATACCTTCCGCGCCTTTAAAGGCCGTACCATTCACGCGTATCACACGGAAGGCGCAGGCGGCGGCCACGCGCCCGACATTATTCGGGCAGCCGGCATGCCTAACATCCTGCCATCGTCAACCAACCCCACCATGCCATTTACGGTAAATACCATCGACGAGCACCTCGATATGCTCATGGTGTGCCATCACCTGGACCCGGCCATCGCCGAAGACATTGCTTTCGCGGAAAGTCGTATAAGGCGTGAAACGATCGCAGCCGAAGATGTTCTGCACGACCTGGGCGCGTTCTCGATTATGAGTTCAGACTCGCAAGCGATGGGGCGCGTAGGTGAGGTCATCTGCCGCACCTGGCAAACAGCCGACAAAATGAAAAACCAGCGCGGCGCACTGCAGGGCGACACATCAGACGCCGACAACCATCGCATTAAACGCTATGTAGCCAAATATACGATTAACCCCGCCATTGCCCAAGGCATCGCGCACAAGGTCGGCTCTCTGGAGCCCGGCAAGCTGGCAGACATTGTTTTGTGGCGCCCTGCGTTCTTTGGTGTCAAGCCCAGCCTGATCCTGAAAGGGGGAATGATTGCCGCCGCCTATATGGGCGACCCCGGCGCGTCCATATCCACCCCGCAACCTGTCCACTTTCGCCCTATGTTCGGCAGCTTCGGCCACGCGTTGAAAACCTCGCTGACCTTTGTTTCACAAAGTGCCCTGAATAGTCCTGAGCTTCGGGACCTGGGCTTGAGCAAAACGCTGGAAGCGGTATCGGGATGCCGCACCATTGGCAAAAAAGACATGATTCTGAACAACTGGATGCCTGACATTACGGTCGATCCGCAAACGTATCAGGTCATGGCAGACGGTCAATGGTTAACGTGCGAGCCCGCAAAGACCCTGCCAATGGCGCAACGCTACTTCTTGTTCTGATGAAACGGCGCCTCCAAACCAAACCTCAACGCACGTTGTCACGAGCATATGCCTCGGGGCCCAACAGGAATAAACATTATGTATATTTTCGACCGGATACTGCTTCGCGATACCCCGGCGACCAAACTGCCGGCCAATGCACTGACATTAACCTTGCCGCTGCAATTGCGTCGACGCAGCCGCCAGCGAGCCAAACTTGAAAACGGCACCGACATTGGAATCGTTCTTCCGCAGGGCACCGTCTTGCACAATGGCGACTTGCTCAGTAACAAACAAGGCCAATACGTTCTGATCAAAGCGGCACAGGAAGACGTCCTTCGCATTTGCGCCGATACGCCATTGAACCTGATACGCGCCGCCTATCATCTGGGAAACCGGCATGTCGCCCTGGAAATTCAAACTGGTTGCCTGCAATTGGAATATGACCCGGTGCTTGAGAACATGCTCAAACGTATGCCGGGCGTGTCGACCACCCGCGAGCAAGCACCGTTTTCACCGGAAACCGGCGCCTACGGCGGTGGACACAAACATGGGCATGACGAAACTTTCGATGAGGATTACGCGCTGGCCCAGGCCGCCTACCATGCTCATGAACATTCGCATGTGCACGAACACTCGCACTCGAAAAGCAAAAACCAGGGCCATGACTCCTCCTCCTGAACAACTGACGGCACTGCTGCAGCTGGCCTCTCCCTCATTACCCATTGGCGGCTATAGCTACTCACAAGGCCTGGAATCGGCCATAGAGCTGGGCCTGGTTCACGATGAAACCACGACCTACCAATGGATTGCAGACCAGTTGGAGCACGTGCTTGGTTATGGCGAGGCACCATTGTGGCTGAGCGTATACAACGCTTTTCAGAATGAGGACGAGAAGACCATATGCCGGCTCAATGACTGGTTCATGGCATCGCGCGAAACACAGGAAATGCGACAGGAGACCCAACAAATGGGCTGGTCATTGTTACAGCTGGCCGAGTCGCTGAAATGGTGCGAGCCACATCACATTGATCTGTTGAAATCGCTCGACCCCGCAAGCTTCCCCTGTGTTCACGCAGGGCTTGTTTCGGCAAAGAAAATCAATTCGCAAGCCGGGCTCACCGCATATCTTTTCTCCTGGCTGGAGAACCAGGTAATGGCCGCGTTGAAAAGTGTGCCACTGGGCCAAATGAGCGGGCAACGAGTGACTCAGCAGTTACGCGAAACACTTGTCGACGTCTGTGAACAGGCACATGATCGCGCTGCGCAAAAGCCCCTGCGCCTGTACAACTTCGCCCCGCAATTTGCCATTGTGGCCGCGCGCCACGAAACGCAATACTCGCGGCTGTTTCGTTCTTAGCAACAACCAGGGTCGGCGTAAATACCCAGCCCTGTCAGCCAACAAGGAAAGCCATCATGAATGCTCCCGAACAAACAAACCCAACAGGCAAACGCAACAAAGCCCTGCCACCCTTGCGCATTGGTGTGGGCGGGCCGGTGGGATCTGGCAAGACAACCTTGCTGGAAATGCTATGTAAAAGAATGGCACCTCATTACGACATTGTGGCCATTACAAATGACATCTACACGAAAGAAGACCAACGTTTGCTGACCCTTTCCGGAGCGTTACCGGCCGAAAGGATCATGGGAGTTGAAACAGGCGGCTGCCCGCATACTGCAATTCGCGAAGACGCTTCCATTAACCTGGAAGCCATCGATCGCATGCTGCATCAGTTCCCCGATGCCGACATTGTGTTTATTGAATCGGGCGGGGATAACCTGGCGGCCACCTTCAGCCCCGAACTGTCGGACCTTACCTTGTACGTGATCGATGTATCAGCGGGCGAAAAGATACCCCGTAAAGGCGGCCCGGGCATTACCAAGTCGGATTTGCTGATTATCAATAAAACAGACCTGGCGCCGCTGGTGGGCGCCTCTTTGGACATCATGGAACAAGACACAAAACGCATGCGTGGCAACCGCCCCTTTGTCATGGGCAGCATAGGCAAGCAAGTGGGCGTCGACGAGATTGTCAGATTCATTGAAACCGAAGGGCTTCTCAGTGACTGATCATCCAGGGTCGCGTGCCAGGGAAACTCTTCGCGCCATCAGCCGAAACATGCGTCTTGCGGTTTTTCGCGCCATTGCAACAACTGCAGCCCGGACCATGTCGTTGGCGTTCCTGATACTCTGTTGAGGTCAAGGGCGCGTGTGCAGAACGCTCGTTGGTTGCGTACGCCGCTCGTTGAGCAGACGACATAACCGCCAGCTTGGGCGCAGTCAGTAATACCCGCGAAGCTGCCTGGCCGCATTGCGGGCAGGCGCACTCTGCGTCACGCTCACTCACCCGGCGCACCGCAGTGAAATCGCCACAAGAATTACACAGATATTCGTAAACGGGCATTGGAAACCCCTTTTCAAAAACGGTAGAAAACGCGGCGTCGCAATTGCGCGACGCCGCTATGCTTCACGAGACCAACCATGCGCCGTTAGCGATCTGGGGCAAGCGGCACATCCACGCCACCCGTAATGTGTTTCACCGGCCCATTAGCATTGGGATTGATATCGAACTCGAATATTCCGGTGGGCAACCACAATGTTGCGCAGGCGTTGGGTATGTCGACCACGCCGCTGATATGCCCCTGCACCGGTGCGGTACCAAGAATTGCGTAAGCCTGCGCCCCGGAATAGCCAAACTTCTTGAGGTACTCAATGGCGCTCAGGCAGGCTTGGCGATACGCGATGTGCACGTCCAGATAATGCTGTTTGCCTTGTTCATCAACGGAAATGCCTTCAAATACCACGTAGTCGTTGTAGTTCGGTGTAATTGGACTTGGCTTGAAAATGGGGCTTTTAATGCCGTATTTGGCGACACCCCCCTTGATCAGCGAAAGGCGCACATGCACCCATCCCGCCATCTCGATGGCGCCGCAAAATGTAATTTCGCCATCACCCTGGGAAAAATGCAGATCGCCAAGCGAAAAGCCTGCCCCCGAAACGTTCACAGGAAAAAAGATTTTTGAACCACGAGACAGGTCTTTGATGTCGCAATTACCGCCGTGCTCCCGGGGCGGCACGGTACGTGCGCCTTCAGCGGCGGCCTTATCCCAGGCATTACCCTGTTGCATTTTGCCCATATGCGCGGTGGGCGCACTGGGCGGCGCAGCCAGCGGCGGCACGCGATCCGGGTCTGTATCAATCAAGGCCTGCTCTCGCTTATTCCACATATCGAGCATTTTCCGATCGGGCAGGCAACCAATGAGTCCGGGGTGAATCAAACCGGCAAAACGCACGCCCGGTACGTGTCGACTTGATGTGAACAACCCGTGAAAATCCCAAATGCTCTTTTGTGCTTCCGGAAAATGTTCGGTCAGGAAGCCACCCCCGTTCTGCTTCGAGAAAAACCCGTTAAAGCCCCACATGCTTTCTTGCTTGGCGCCGACATCCAGCAAGTCGACAACCAGCAGATCGCCGGGTTCGGCGCCTTCTACACCTACCGGCCCAGACAGAAAATGCACGGTCGTGAGATCAACGTCGCGCACGTCTGATGCGTCATCATTATTTTTAATCGCCCCCCCGGTCCAGTCATAAGTCTCAAGGATGAAATCATCACCCGGTTTAACCCAGCACGCCATCGGGATATCCGGGTGCCAACGGTTATGAATCATGTCGTTGTCGTAGGGTGACTGATTCAGGTCTACCTTTACAAGCGTCTCTGTCATGCCTGTCTCCTTCTTGCCAAGATTATGAAACTAAGATCATCAATCGCCTGGATCCGCGACGTTGATCACGAACTCATCATAGACAAGGCGCAACAAGCGCAAATCCCCCCTATTGAGGATTCCGCCTCACTCAAACAGGTGAAATATAGCGGTAGGCACACCGCCCATTTTTCAGGGCAAACCTAGCAAAAAGAGCTATTTTTCCGAATAAAAATGCACTATAAAATGGAACGGCTACTCTCGTGACAATCAGACCACAGAAGTCTGAACCTGAAGAAAAGCGGGTAAACACAATAAGGAGACAGCATGCAAACCCAGTCAAAATGCAAGGCGCATATCAGCGCCTTGCTCTACAACATTCATGCCGCGTCCCACAATGAGGCGGCATGGAGCGAAACGCTTTACCATTTGCGTCATGTTCTGGACAGCCGATGGACCACCATTGCCTGGCATCATCTTGGCAATGGTCACGGCCAATTGCTTTATCAGGCGCCCGACGATCTCGATCTGCACGACGCTTACGCCCAGCATGCACCGCGTAACCCCTGGTTTCTGTCCAGCGAAGCATATCGCCCAGGCACAGTACTTCGCGGTACAGATTTGCTCAGCACAACAGAACTCAAGCGCACCGATTTCTATCGGGCACTAATGCAACCGCACAAACTGCTGCATCGCCTTTGCGGCGTTGCAGCAAGGCGCGGCGAACTTATTTATTACCTTGCCGTTCATCGCAGCGAAGATCAAGAAGACTTCACCGCCAATGACCTGGCCACACTCAGCGACGTACTCGCGCATCTGTGCCTGGCCCTGGAAAATGGCTGGAAGCACCGCGAGTCGCATGATTTCGGATGCGCCCTGACTGAAGTCATACAGCAAACTACCGTTGCAACATTTCTCACCGACGCCAACAGCCATATACTCTTTCACAATCGGGCAGCCAACGTGTTGCTGGAGCAAAATTCGGGGCTCATTGCACCACAGAACTGCCTGGGCGCCATTGCCGAAACGGACAATTCCGCACTGCACAAATCCATCCGCGCCATCGCGGGGCACATACGCATTGGCGAGCCATGCCCACCGCATTTATTAAGTGTCAACTGCGGCACCAATGCCCGGCCAACCGTACTGTCGATCTATCCGGCCGGGCGAAGCTTCTCTGCCGAGCGCGGAGACTGGAATGAACTTGTTGCGATTTCCGCTCGCAACCAGCATTGCCGCCACGAGTATTGCTCATTTGCCCGGCAATTCAGTTTCACACCAGCGCAGCAGCGCCTGAGCAGCTTGTTATTCACGGGGCATAGCCTCGCCGGCGCCGCGCGTCTCCTGCACGTCTCCGACAACACGGTACGCAGCCACCTTAAGCAAATTTTCCAGAAGACCGATACGCATAGCCAAATGGAACTTGTGCATTTGCATTCGCGCATTTGCATCGACATCGATTGACATCCTGCGCAACAATCTCACCCTGTCCGGCGAAGTGCGTCTCATTCGAACGGGTGAGATTGATTTCCTCAAACAGGGTGATTCGGAGTTCTCGATCCACTGCATATGATGCATTCGTCATTTAGTGAAACAAAGACACTGGAGGGATCACTATGCTGCTTGGACTCACTCTGCTTTATGTCGGCGCGGTTCTTTTTCTGAACGGGCTCTGGTTGATTGGCCGTATCGGTGATCGTGAAATCGCAGTCATCAATATTTTCGTTGGTGGAATCACGCTCCTGGTAGCGCTCTATGCGGCCTTTGTTGAAAACAACCCCGCGTCAATCCGCGGCGCGACGCTCACCTTGTTATTCACTTTTACCTACCTGTGGGTTGCGATAAACCGCTTCAACGGCGCAGATGGGCGCGGACTGGGCTGGTTCAGCTTTTTCGTCGCCATCACGCTCATACCGGTCACAATCGACGCCTTTGCCCAAGCCAACTCCGCGCTCGGCATATGGCTGGCGTTCTGCTGGGCAATATGGGCAATTCTGTGGTTTATGTTTTTTCTCTTGCTTGGAGTGCAAAAGCCCATTGCCCGCCTTACCGGGCAGGCCACCGTTGCAACCGGCATTCTAACCGGCTGGATCCCCGGAGTCTTGATACTTGAAGGTGTTCTGACCTAAACAAACAACGGGTGTCGATATCCTGCCCTTTCGCACTTCCAGTGCATCTCTTCTGGAAGTGCGAAAGGGCGTTTTCTATTCCTGCGGGATTGCCGCAAAACTAACCTGCGGATACCTTACTCTTTGAGCCGGGTCAAAATTTTGACCCGAATTTTCATGCAAAATTAAGAATCGGGAATTAAAGTCACGTAAACTGACTCACAGAAAAAGGGGCCATTTCCGACTTACCCCGTTTCTATCGACAAACCGTCAACTCACTAAATGAAGGAGTCAAGGATGGAAAGCAATTCCGCAGGCAAATGCCCGGTTATGCATGGCAGCCTGACCTCGGCCGAAAAAACAAATATGGACTGGTGGCCAAAATCACTGAACCTGGATATCTTGCACCAGCACGACACCAAAACAAATCCGCTCGGGCCGAATTTCAACTACCGCGAAGAACTGAAGAAACTTGATTTCGACGCCCTTAAAAAAGACGTCACGGCCCTGATGACGGATAGTCAAGACTGGTGGCCGGCAGACTGGGGGCATTATGGCGGCCTGATGATCCGCCTTTCCTGGCATGCCGCAGGCACTTACCGCGTGGCCGACGGCCGGGGCGGTGGTGGCACCGGTAACCAGCGTTTCGCGCCGCTGAACTCGTGGCCCGACAACGCCAGCCTCGACAAAGCCCGTCGCCTGTTATGGCCCATCAAGAAAAAATATGGCAATAAAATCAGTTGGGCCGACCTGATTATCCTGGCCGGCAATATTGCATATGAATCGATGGGGCTGAAGACATTCGGCTTTGCGTTTGGCCGCGAAGATATCTGGCATCCGGAAAAAGACATTTACTGGGGCTCCGAAAAAGAATGGCTGGCACCCAGCGGCAGCGAAGGCAGCCGCTACTCCGGCGAACGCGACCTGGAAAACCCGTTGGCCGCCGTCATGATGGGCTTGATTTACGTCAACCCGGAAGGCGTCGACGGCAACCCCGATCCGCTGAAAACAGCGCACGACGTGCGGGTTACGTTCGAACGCATGGCAATGAACGACGAAGAAACCGTCGCGCTCACAGCCGGTGGCCATACGGTTGGCAAATGCCACGGCAACGGCGACGCGGCCAAGCTAGGCCCTGCCCCTGAAGACGCCGACCTGGAAGACCAAGGCATGGGTTGGGCCAACCACAATCCTCGCGGGATCGGACGCGACGCCATTACCAGCGGCCTGGAGGGCGCCTGGACGACGCATCCAACCAAATGGGACAACGGTTATTTCCATATGCTGCTGAATCACGAGTGGGAATCAAAGAAAAGCCCTGCAGGTGCGTGGCAATGGGTGCCGGTGGATATCAAAGAAGAAGACATGCCGGTTGATGTTGAAGACCCGTCGATCCGGAAAATGCCGCTCATGACAGACGCCGACATGGCGCTGAAAATGGATCCGGAATACCGCAAGATCCTGGAGCGGTTTCAAAAAGACCCCGACTACTTCAATGAAGTCTTCGCCCGCGCCTGGTTCAAACTGATTCACCGTGACATGGGGCCCAAGTCCCGCTACATCGGGCCGGACGTTCCTCAAGAAGACCTGATCTGGCAAGATCCGATCCCCGCAGGCCGTACAGATTACAACGTTGATGCGGTCAAAGAGGCCATCAAAAACAGCGGTCTGAGTCAAAGCGAAATGATCTGTACCGCCTGGGACAGCGCTCGCACCTTCCGTGGGTCCGACTTCCGCGGCGGCGCCAATGGCGCGCGTATCCGGTTGGCCCCCCAGAAGGATTGGGAAGGGAACGAGCCGGCGCGTCTGGCCAAAGCCCTGCAAGCCTATGAAAAAATTGCTGCCGATACCGGAGCCAGCCTGGCCGACATCATTGTTCTGGCCGGAAACATGGGTGTTGAGCAAGCCGCCAAGGCAGCGGGAGTCGACATCACCATTGCATTCACTCCGGGCCGTGGTGATGCATCGCAGGAAATGACCGACGTGGAATCTTTTGAACCGCTGGAACCGGTGGCCGACGGCTTCCGTAACTGGCTCAAGAAAGATTACGCGGTCAAACCCGAAGAAATGCTGCTTGATCGTGCCCAGCTTCTGGGCCTGACCGCCTGCGAGATGACCGTACTGGTTGGTGGCATGCGTGCGCTGGGAACCAACCACGGCGGAACAAAGCACGGTGTCTTCACCGACCACGAAGGCGTTCTAACCAACGACTTTTTCGTGAACCTGACTGATATGGCATACAACTGGAAACCCAAAGGCGCCAACCTGTATGAGATATGTGATCGCAAAACGGGGCACGCAAAGTGGACGGCCACTCGCATTGACTTAGTGTTCGGCTCAAACTCGATTTTGCGGGCCTATGCCGAAGTCTACGCCCAGGACGACAGCAAAGAGAAATTCGTAAAAGACTTTGTTGCCACTTGGACCAAAGTCATGAATGCCGACCGTTTCGATGCTTAAAAGCAAGATCCATTCTTTCACTTGAAAACAAATGACCTGTGCTGCGGCTTTGAGCAGCGCAGGTCATTTTGTAAAACAATCGGCCCTTTCGCCTTTTTGGCAGAAAGGGCCGATTTATTTCAACATAAGCGACACTTCAATGATCGACCTTCGACTCCACAAAGACTTGTCCCGACGAGTTAATCCGGATAATCATGGCAAACGGTTGCAAAACATCGTCGCCGTCCTGCGCCGACGCTACCTGTCCGCTGAGCTCAAAACGTAATGTAATGACGTCCCGCTTCTCTTCTTCAACGGCAATCTTCGGATTCAAAAGCCTTTTTTCATAACGGACAACCTGACGAATGATCGACTCAGACAAGGACTCGGTTGTGCCCAAGGCAAATGAACCGGCGATATTGCTCATGTCGGGCAAGCCATAATTTGGATCGATGGGAACAGAACCGGCACGTGTATTAAGCAACTTGCGCAAATGGCCCACGATAGAGTCACGCAACTGGCGTTCAGCCGTGCGCCCAACCACAAGCAGCGGCTCCTCTAGCGCTGACAGTCGCTCTAAAAGACTTATCTTGTACATAAAGCTATCCTTGAACCGTGCTTATCCTTGACACCCCCAAGCGGGATCATGCAATATTAGTGACTCTTCGGCGCACCGTCCACTATATTCATGGCTACAAGCTTCAACAGGTTCTACTCAACTGAACTCGCACGTTTGCGAGCCAATTCTCTAGAGTTCGCACAAACGAACCCCGCTGTCGCCCCAATGTTGGGCGCAGTCACAACCGACCCGGATGTCGAGCGTCTGCTGGAAGGGGTCGCCTTCCTGAATGGTCTCACGCTGCAAAAACTCGACGACGAGTTCCCGGAAATCGTCCAGGAGTTGGCCAGCGTTCTGGTACCCCAGTTTTTACGCCCCCTGCCGGCAGCTTCGCTTATTTCATTTACGCCGAAAACTCAACTATCAGAGCCGGCGGTGATCCAGACCGGTACCGAAATCGGCGCAGCCCCAGTCGAAGGCATTTCATGCAAGTTTCGCACTACAGCCGATATTCACGCCCACCCCATCACACTCGAAACGGTTCTATCCGACCAGCTTTCAGACGGCAATCAGGTACTTTGGCTACAGTTCAAAACCACCGAGGAAGCAGACGGCATATTCTTGCCGCCCCGCCTGCGCCTTTTCCTGGCGCAAGAACATGCAAGTGCCGCAAACCTACTCATGTTGCTTGGCACGCAACTTAAATCAATCCGGCTGCTAGATGCACATGGGCAAAGTGTTGTACTTTCACCGAAAGTCCATTTCCCGGCGTTCGATGAGCCTCTGTTGCCATACCCCGATAACGCTTTCCCCGCATTCGGCTGGCTACAAGAGCTATTGTTTTTCCCCCAGAAATTTCTGTTCTTCGAAATCGCAGATATTTCCAAAGGTCGCAACACCTTGAAGGGAGACAAATTCCGAATTGAGTTTGTGTTTTATAAATCAGCCGTTCCCCTGCCTACCCTTTCGGCCCGCGACTTTGCCATGAATGTGGCCCCGGTTGTGAACCTGTTTGAGCATGAGGCTGAACCCATTAACCTGACCCACGAAACATCAGAATATCTTGTGTTGCCCAGCGGGGCGCATAAACGACAATTTCAAATCTACTCCATTGATAACGTCACAGGATATGTGCAGGGCAACGCGCAAAACAAAGATTACGTGCCCTTTTCGCTGTTAACACACGATAAAGACCACAGCCAGGCCAGCTATCGCACGTCCATGCGGCCCTCGCTGGTCGGAGAAACCATCGACACCTACTTGTCTGTTGTTTACGACAAGAACGACAACCCGGAAAACGAAACGTTGTCAGTGAGTCTTACCTGCACAAACCGTTATCTGCCGGAATCACTCAAACTGGGCGACATATCAAAACCAACCAGCACCTCACCCGAAAGATTTACTTTCAGTAACATAACGCCGGTCACGGCTTCGATTGACCCGCCCAGCGGGGAAAAACTGCTGTGGGATGTCATAAGCCACACCACACTGAATTTACTTTCTTTGTCTGGTATTGAGAACTTAAAAGGGATATTGCGACTCTATAACTCTACCTGCACACACGATAGGGCCACACGCAGTGCCAACGACCGCCAGATCGATGGTTTAACCCACTTGCAAGTAACACGTGAAACCAGGCTGGTCCGAGGCGCTATGATGCAGGGCCAGCAAGTTGTGCTGACTTGCGAGGAAAAAAACTGGGCAAGTCCAGGTGCGTTGTATTTATGGGGCAGTGTGCTTGACCGATTCCTCTCATGTTATGCAGGAATCAACTCGTACACACGATTCGAAATTCGCGATAACAATACGGGAACGGAATTTAAATGGCCGATCAGGATGGGACAAAAGACCTTGCTATAAAGGGTCGCTTACTCCAGCAAAGTGAAAGATTCTCGTTTTTTCAGGCCTACCGCCTATTGCGCCTTACTGCCCTGAAGGAAGGCCAACCCGAAGCCGATGTCAAAATACGCCCCAGCCTTTCATTGCACTTCCCGGGTACCGACCTTAACGAGATAAGGGAAACCGCACCCGGAACCTATCGCCTGACGGCAAATTTCCTGGGCTTGTACGGCGTCACATCGCCTTTGCCCAATTTTTACTCAGAAGAACTTCTCGACGAGCACCACGAGGGTCGGCACAGTAATCGCGACTTTCTGGACATTATCAGCCAGACCATCTATCCACTGTTCTTCCGGGCATGGCTGAAATCGCGGGCGCACGTTCGCATTAAAGAATTCAACGACAACCGCCTGCTGGAAATATTCCATACTTTCGTCGGTATCAACGAACCCCTGCGCTTCCTGAGCAAACCCGGATTCAGTCATTTATTGCGCTTCGCCGGTCTATTCAGCCAATACCCGCGTTCGGCAATGGGATTGCGCACCATCATCTCGGCACTTTACCCAAAATCAAATGTAGAGGTAGTACAGCAAGACCAAAGGTGGCAGGCCATTCCGGCCGACCAGCGTTTACACCTGGGCTCCCAGGCATGTACCCTTGGCGACGACAGCCATGTGGGCGCGATTGTGAGCAGCCGCAGCGACAACCTCACGATACGCATTCATGACATTGACCAAACCACGTTTCTTGGGCTGCTTCCAGGCCAGGAAGAATTCAACAAGCTGACATTTATTATCCGTTATTATTTACTTGACCCATTGAATGTACGTCTCGACCTTCAATTACGCCGCGGTGCGGTTCAGCCCATTCAATTGGGAGCGCCAAACAGAAACTGGGCGGCATTGGGCCACGATACCTGGCTGGTTGATACACAATCACCTCACGAAGCACACGCACAAGTCGTGCTGTAACTCGCTGCGCCCCGCATTAAAGGAATCCCCCCATGGCTAGCAACGCAGAAAAAGAGCTACTGTTCACATTCGAACTCAGCCGAAAAGACCTGCCCAAATTCGATGTCGTTCGCTTCACCGGCAATGAGGCCGTATCGGAACTCTTTGAGTTTGATATTGTTTTGGTATCGACGGAAAGTGACGTTGACCTGGACAGCGTACTGAACGCCACGGGCACGCTGCATATCTGGTCTCGAGACCACGCCAGTTCAACGCCCTATCATGGCATGATTGCCCGGTTTGAGCAGGAAGGTCAGGTAGACGACTACTATTTCTATCGGGCCACGCTGGTGCCCCGCCTATGGCAACTGGGCCTGACCTTTCTGAACGACGTTTATTTGAACGAAAACCGGATACCGGAGATTATCCGTTCAATATTGGATCGCAACGGCCTGAAAGGGCCGGATATCAAGCTGACCCTGAAGAATGAGAACGACTACAGGCAGCGCAGCTTCATCTGCCAGTATCAGGAAACCGATTTCAATTTCGTTTCCCGCTGGATGGAGCACGAGGGCATTTATTATTTCTTCGATCACGACGACAATGCCTCTGTAGGAGAGGTATTGAACATGGTCGACTACAAGGAAGCACAACCCGAAAAGACGGTTTCCTTGCGTTATACCCCGCCCGAAAATGTCCAGACAGACCGGCAAGACAATTGCGTAACTGCATTCAACTGCCGCAAAACCCACATCCCCGGCCAGGTACTTGTTCAGGACTTCAACTTCCGCAAAGCAAGCCTGGGTGACAGCCTGAAATCGGAACACGCCGTAGCCGGTGGGAAAAAAGGGCGCTACATGTATTACGGAGACAATCTCCGAACCGAGCCCGATGCTGAACGACTGGCCAGGATAAGGTCTGAAGAACTGGCTTGCAAAGGCACGACATACCATGGGACAGCCCCCGCGGCCGGGGTGCGTAGCGGTTACTTCCTGGAAGTTTCACACCATTACCGCGACAGCTACAACAAAAAATACTGGGTGACCTCAGTTGAGCATCAAGGATCACAAACCGGCGTTATCCTGGCGGGCCAGAACACCACTTACAACGATGGCGAGCAAGGCTCCATATACGAATGCCGTTTCACGGCGCTGGAAGCCTCGCAGCAGTTTCGTCCTGAGCGAACCGCGTCCAAACCGGTTATTGCCGGCCTTCTCAATGCCGTTATCGATGCCGAAGGACAGGGCGATCACGCCGAACTGAATGAGTATGGTCAATACAAGGTGCAATTGCTTTACGACTACTCATCCAAGTCGGCCAATAAAGGCTCTTCCTGGTTGCGCATGGCAACGCCGTATGCAGGCAAGAACAACGGTATGCACTTCCCCTTACTGAAAGGCACCGAGGTGCTGATCGGCTTTGTGGGCGGCGACCCCGACCAACCCATCATTCTGGGTGCGGTCCCGAACTCGGAGAATCCCAACATTGTGCGCGACTCGAATTCGGCATGCAACGGGGTACGCACTTCCCGGGGCAATTTAATGAACATGGTCGACAAACCTGGCAGCGAAGTTGTCTCTTTCTTTTCGCCCGCAAAAGGCTCATGCGTCTATATCGGTACTTTCCCGCTCGTCGGCGCCGATGTCTCGCTGGGCGGCACCACCAACCCGGCGGAAGTCTTGAAGAACATCAGTTGAATAAAGCAACTCATTTTCAGAACCTTATAACCCACAGGACCCCAACATGACTGGAATTGCGCACGTTAGTGAAGGTCAGTCGTTAAGCTGGTTTGGCAGCGGCAAAACCGAATTGATCACCGCATCTGACCTGGAGGTCATATACGGCGTTAGAACCGAAGTAACGGTAGGCGTAAAAAATGACATTGCGCTGGCATTGCAATCAGAAACATTCGTTGGCTCCAAGTTCGAAGCCAAGTTATCGGCCGAGTTCGAACTGACTAAAACCGCCACGGTGGAAAGTGCCAAGGAAGGTGAGTTCTACTACATGGATTCCTATATTGGCACAGTGGGGGCCAGTGCAGAGCAAGTGGCCTACGCGAAAACCCTTCGTACTGCCACGTTCACCCTGCTGACCGTCCAGACCCTGGCCATGCTTGCCGCGGTTGCCTACGCGACCCAGCAAAAAATCACTTCCCCCTCAGAAGACGAAGAACTGGAAGTGCCTGGGCTTGATATTGCACTGGGGCAACTCACCTCGATCGCATCAATTGCAGCAACCCTCGCACCGCTCCTTTTGCTTAAGTATGGAAAATGGCGCAAGCTGGGTGAAAACGATTCGCCGGCGGGCGTCTTGACCATGGACGCCATCGGCGGTGTGTTTCTGGGCACGCGAAAAATGACGGCGCCCAGCCCCACCTCCGGCGTGTTTATCAGCGAGAACAGCGTACAACTCAGTTCATCCAACACCGACCTGGGCTATGACAAGCCAAACGGCGGCACGTCGATTCTGGGCTTTTCCCGGAGCGCGGGCAGCGCCGGCGTGGGTGGCTCCCGGCTAGAGGTATCAAACGATGGCATGACCCGCATCTACGGCTCAGGCATACGTGCAGATCTGCTTACTGATGGCGGCGTGTCATCCCACACCGTTAATGCGCAAGCACACTCCCTGAATGTCACCACTTCAAACTCCACCATGGCCGCAGGGCCCGCCCTGAACTTAACCGATACCGGCGTCCAGGCAAAATACAACGACGAAAACAGTTTCTCTGTGGGAGATCGCACAATCAGTGCCCTGGCTGGTGGCCCAACCGGCTCGGTCATGCGCCTGACGAGCAGCGAAAGCAGTATGGGCACCGCAGGCAACAACATCACCATTAATGATACTGGTGTCGTCCTGAGTTTTGGCGAATCGAAAGTACGTATCGACGCAACCGGTTTCTCACTGGGCGACGCGGTGACCGTATTGAACCCTGGCCCACCCGGCTTAACCTTCAGCGGCATTACAGACGCAGTAACCGATGTCGCCACTCTTACAACTGAAATGACGGCCAGAAAATTAACCGAGACCGCTCTGGAAGACAAGTATCAAGTTCTTAAAGAGGCAACCGACACTTTGAACAGCGTATTGATGACAACTCGCAACAAAGTCGACGAAATTACAGAGCAACTAAATGCCGAATAAAATGCCTATGCATGAAACCCTTCCCGGACTGAAAATAATCAAACCAGGCCGAACGGAGCTGGTTCATCGTATATACAGTCCTGAGCCTGATCAGTACGCCATGTCGTTCGGCGTAATGGTGCCCTTCGTTCTGCAAGCGTCAGGCACGGAACAAGACATCACGTTCTCGTCTATCTGGGAGCATGCTGCCAATGTGCTGCAAAAAAACGAAACACTGGACGAAGGCTGGCCCAAACCCAAAGGCGAGTTTCTGGCAGCGGGGTGTTGCTATTCGCCTGCCGGGACCACGCAACAGCCCGTCTCCGCCCATATTTCAATTGGCGCATTGAACAAAAGGCTGGCCGTTTTCGGCCCTCGAAAACTGAATGTTGCCGGGGGCATCTCCGCCCCGGACGCCTTTGAGAAAATGCCAATCACATTAACCAATGCATTTGGCGGTAAAGGCTACGACGCCAATCCGAACGGCAAGGGCTTTACAAATAAAGGCGGCGACGCCGAACTGCCCAACATTGAGCTGCCCGACCATCTCATGCTGTCGGCAAAAGATCGGCCACCGGTTGCCGGTTTTGGCCCCTTGCCCAGCGCCTATCCGCAGCGCGCGCAACACCTTGGCAAGCAAAACGAACATTGGCGCAATACGCGATGGCCGCATCTGCCTGTCGATACCGACGCGCGTTACTTTATGGCGGCGGCACAAGACCAGCACCTTGACAGTTTTTGGGCCGGTGGCGAAACAATTGAAATACAGAACATGCACCCGGAACACCCCGTGCTGCAGGGTCGATTACCCCGCACTCGGCCTCGTTTCTTCGTGCATCAGTCAAGCCCCGATGGCAGCGCACATTTTCGGGAACTTAATGTACATCTG
This sequence comes from Pusillimonas sp. UBA3987, assembly GCA_002384935.1. Classification (GTDB taxonomy): domain Bacteria; phylum Pseudomonadota; class Gammaproteobacteria; order Burkholderiales; family Burkholderiaceae_B; genus Neopusillimonas. The sequence continues at coordinate 230,364 of DGCD01000011.1, read as the reverse complement.
GACACGGTCTGGCTCTTGCCAGAAGAGCGCCTGGGCGTTTTAACGTTTCGCGGCAGTATCGCGGTGTCGGATCCCGATGCCCGGGATATCAACGCTTTCTATGCCGAATTTGAAGACCCGGGTGAGCTTCCTTTACCGGTCGATCTGTATCTGAACAATTGCCTGAAAGGCATGGCCCCCGAAGTATTCAAAGATGTCCCGGACGTCACCTCCCCGGACTTCAAAGCCTCGCTTGAGTCAACATCCGGCGAAGAGCTTATCAAGAAAGTCAGGGACCAGCGCGAGTATTTTCAGGCATCCCTAAACAAAGCCGGCATTCGCGAGGATCAATTGCTTGGCATGCTGGAAGCCAATCCAAATACCCGGCAGTTCGCCCAGGCCATTACACAGCGCAGCAAATCACTGACCGGCTTTTTCAACGAAATAGAAGGCTTGCTGAAAGTCATTCAGGAAGAAGAAGGTACCCAACCGCCGGCCGAAACAAAACCGGCCGACACACAAGCCGCGTTGAAAAAAGCCCTGACGCCTTACCCCCAGCCCGCGCCCTTCGCACCGCAGGCGGCGCCCGCAAGCAATGATACAGCGCAATTGCACGACGCAATGGCTGCCGCGCGCAACCGTCAGCTTGTCGTAAACGCGCAGGCCAATGGGTATCCGTGTGTCAATCTTGACCTGACACACGCCAACCTGGCAGGCCTTGATCTAAGCGGAATGGATTTCTCCGGGTCGGTGCTGGCAGGCGCCAACCTGGCCGGCGCAAAACTACAAGGCGCATGTTTGAATGGCATCTTTGCAACCGGCACGCGCTTCGACGCTGCCGATTTGTCTGGATGCCAATTCGTCAAAGCCAGCCTGGGAAAAAGCAGTTTTGTCGGCAGCACATTGCGCGGCGCCAACCTTGAAAGCAGCGACTGCACAGAGGCAAATTTCTCGAGTGCAGACCTGTCCAGCGCCAATCTTCAGAAAGCCACGCTTTCACATGCCTGGCTACAAGGTATTCGGGCCGAACGCCTGGTTGCCTCGGGTGCACAGTTCGATCAGGCCAACATGGATAATGCACAGTTACCTGCCGCGCGACTTGACGGCGCAAATCTGGCCGGCGCGTCGGTGAAACGCATTAATCTGCAAGGGGCAATTGCCCCCAAAGCCAATTTATCCCAAGCCAATCTGGCCGGTGCAAATCTAACGCAAGCCGACCTCAGTGGCAGCCAGGCCGGCCCTGGCACGTCATTTCAGAACGCGCTTCTCGATCGAGCTATTCTCGAGACGGCCGCATGGGCGGGCGCCAACCTGAACGAAGTCTCCATGCTGGGTGTCAAAGCGAGCAAAATGGATTTATCTGACTGCATCCTGACCCGTGCCCGGCTGACGAAATCCGACCTGCGCTCTGCCTGCTTCGACCGATCCGACCTCGAGCAGGCGGAAATCAGTGCAGCAAACCTGATGCAAGCGTCGTTTATTCATGCAAACCTGCAATCAGTGAATTTTGACAATAGCAACTTGTACAACGCAACCTTTGTCGACACAAAAATCGCAGGCGCCCGGTTCCACAACGCCAACCTCGACAACACCTTGTTAGCTACCCAATAACCGCTTGAAGGTACACCATATGGCTTCATCCCCTCAGTCTCTTATTGTTAATGGTGTCTTGGAAGATGCCGATCTAAGCGGTGCCTCCCTGGCGGGTACCGGCTTTCAGAACATCAAGTTTCGTAAAGTGAATTTTCAAGGGGCCGACCTTTCCGGTGCCGACTTTGCCCAGGCACAGTTCGACGACTGCGACTTAAGCGGCGCCAATCTGACAAAAGCTCAATTCATTGGCGCCACGCTTAACAACACAAAAGCGGTCGGCACAACCTTCGAGAAAGCCAATTTCACCACCGCGTCACTCATAAAATCCGACTTCAGTCAGGTTAACGCAACCGAGGCAGATTGCTCGGCAGCCCTGTTCGACAACTGCGTTCTGGATAACGCCGTCTTTCTGAAAGCCAATTTAAGCACCACCCGCATGAAGGCCTGCTCAATGAGCGGAACAAGCCTCAAGGAAAGCGACTTAAGCCGCTGGATGGTCATGGAATCGGACCTGAGCGCCGTTGTCTTCGGCCAGAACAACTTAAGCCAGGCCATGCTGATGAACGCAAATCTATCGGGCCAACAATTTCCAGAATGCGACCTGACGTTGACACTCTTTATCGAGGCCAACCTGCAGGGGGCCAATTTCTCTGGCGCCTCAATGTTACAAACACAGTTTTCCATGTCAATACTCAAGGGCGCTAACCTAAGCAACGTCAAAGCGGAAAACGCCAGCTTTGCCGCTGCCGATCTGACCGCCGCCGACCTGACCGGCAGCACGTTCAAAATCTGCGACTTCTCGCATGCCAAGCTGGTACAGGCCCGTGCTGCCAACAGCTTCTGGAATGTCACCCCCATGGTAGGTGTTCAGGCGCAACAATCCATATGGGATGGCGCACTACTTGAGCTATGCGATTTTTCCCATGCTTCACTGGATGAGGCAAGCTTCAGGAACGCGACCATTCAATTGTGTAACCTGCATAAAATGTCGGAAGAAAAAACCCTTTGGGAAGGTGCCAGCTTCAACGACACATTCCGTACCGACCCCGTCCGCGAAAAAGCAGAAAACTGGCAACCTCCTGCGTAAACGCAGGCCAACCGGAAAAAACTATGACTGCAACTGTTCATTGCCTTAAACCCCGGCACGAATCCACGGCTCAAAGCCTGGGCACGGCAACCGTTACTGGCATGTCGGGCGACCACTTTCTTCTGAGTGATCCTGATCTTTCACGGGGGCAGCTTGCCGCCAGCTGCCTTCTGACGCCTGCAACCGGCGATACCGTGTTGGTGACACATGCCATCGACAATAGCACTTGCTTTATTCTGGCCATTCTGCAACGTAATGATCCCGACAGCGGCAGCCTGAGCCTGCCGGGCGGAACCCAGCTTCACGCGAATCAAGCCGGGCTCGAATTGCAAACCCGGAACCTGCACCTGAACAGCACATCCCATCTTCACCTGAACAGCAGCACGCTTGATATCAATGCTGTACATTCAAACGTAAGAGTCAAACACTGGCAAAGCTGGTTCGAAACTATTGAATCATGTGCGGTTAATGTTTCCTTTACCGCGAAAACACTATCATCACAGGTCGGGCGACTTATCCAACGCCTTAAAGAAAGCTTCCGTAAAACAGATGGGCTGGATGAAACCCGTGCCGGCCGCGTTCGAGTGACAGTCGACGACCATCACCACATTGAGGCCGGCCACGTTACACACACAGCAAAAGGCTTTGTGAAGATTGACGGCCAGAAAATCGACCTGGGTTAGGAGGGCATTATGTTTGTTGCGACGATTGAAGCCGGGGAAGCCATGTGCATGCCCGATGTCTGTAAAACACCTGTGCCGCCGGGCGCACCTGTTCCCATTCCTTATGTAAATACTGCCATGACCACGCTGGCCAATCCCACCACCCTCAAAGTCCTTATCGGCGGATGCCCTGCACTGACCAAGGCCTCGAAAATAGCAATGAGCATGGGGGATAATGCTGGTGTTGAAGGTGGCGTGGTATCAAACACGATGATGGGAGAGTGCGAGTTCGTGACCGCCAGCTTCAAAGTAAAGTTCGAAGGTAACCCGGTCGTGCGGCAACTGGACTCAGCCAAGTCGAACAAAGGCAATACCTTCGGGGCATTGCTTGAACCCAGTCAGGTGAAGGTAAACGCGAACTAAGCGAGACCTGACGTCATTAGCTACTTGCCCGGCTCCTGCGGGAGCCGGGTACATTTACTTTTTTTCAGACACGCGAACAGTGGGCGGCCCGGCCTTCGGTTTTTCATTTACCGGTCGTCCGTCGCTATTCAATTTAATGTAATCGCCCGGATAATCATCGAACAACGCACTGCGTTTTTCTCCTTTGAACTGGTACGTGACCCGATAGGGTTTCTCAGTGTAGGTAACGCGTGTTGTAGGCACACACGTGGTCTCGATGTAAAACTGCTGATTCGCCAGGTACTGCCCAGGCTGCGGTTTTTGCAGCAATGCCTTGGGCGGGCTGTCGGGAAACAATAACTTCATCAGGGCATCACCCAAAATACCGCCAACCATCGAAAGCATGATCGTCAGCGGCAACTTGGTTGGCCAGAAATGCTGCGCCAGAATACCGCCCCCATAAGCGCCGGCTACCATGCCCGGGCCGGCTACCGCACCAACCGCCACCCCGGCCAGGATAGTTGGGTAGAACCAAAGCTTCTCGCTTTTTGGGCCGTAGTTGCCCGTAAACTTATAGCCCACTGCCGCACCCAGCAAACCGCCCAATATGGGTTGCCAATACTTGACAAGCCATGACTGACTTTCGTATTGTCTTTGGGCTCGTTCGCGGTCACTGACAATCGTTTGCCAGCAGACATCCGTTTTTTCTGCTTTCTCTATTACTTCCTGGGTAACAGTCAGCACCGCTACGGTGCCTTCCGGTGGTGCTGACGTGTTCCGAAATAAATGTGCACTCGAGGCATGTGCGTGCGACTGAAAAAACACAGCCCCCGCAACTAGAAATAGCATCGGGGAAATGTGCCAGCGCGATGATTTTTTAGGAAAACCTGGCAAGGAAAGAGGAAGCTGAGATGGGTCCATGGGCTATAATCCTGCCGGTTAGGGTAAGGTGTTGGTTCAATTGCCGTAGTGTATTTTTTTCTTTCTCAAATTTGCAACTGTTAGGTCCTCATGCCGCGACGTCGAATACTGACACTCATGCTTGCCAGCCTTATGATCCTGCTTCAGGGGTGCTCAAGCGTGAATTCGGCCATGGGAGGAAATACCCAAAAGGAAGCCAAGGCTGAAGTAAGCTGGGACTACAAGCGCGACGGCATTCAAATTGAACTAATGGCCAGCGACGATATCAATGCCTATTTCAACCAATCACATACGTTGGTACTGGGCATCATGCAATTGGAAGACTCTAAACCATTTCTTAAGTTGCTGGGCGATAAAAAAACACTTGTCAGCATGCTGGCCAGCGGAGATCCGGGGAAAGACATTTTGCACATGGATCGCTATGTCGTCAGCCCGGACAAACGCACAGTCCTGAATATAGACCGCGTTCAAAACGCAAAATTCGTCGGCATTGTGGCTGGCTATTACGATTTCGACCCCACCAAAGCAGCGCGCTTGTTTCGCATACCGTTGAACATTCAAACCGATGGGCTCGTCTCTACCACTTATAAAGCTGAACCGGCCAATCTGGCGCTGCGTTTTTATCTGGGTCGCCAGCAAATAACAAACGCACAAAGCCTCACGTTCGACCCTGACAAAAAACCCGATGTTGAAACAATTCCTCTGGAACAGGGCGACCCGGAAATCAAGCTTGACGACAAAGCACTCAAACAAGCAGACGATGCAGCCGGCGCTGCGCGAAAACTAAGGCAATAAAGGGACTCTTCATGGACTTCAGGACCGGCACATACTGGCATCAGGGATTGTTTCTCCAGCCGCAACATTTTCAACGGCAGGAACTGAATCAGCACTTCCTGAAAAAGCCGCTATATGAAATGGTCACACCCCATTTCTGGGGCGCCGGAACAATCGAATTCGCGCCTGAATCACTTTCCGCACGCTCTGTTGAAATTCGCAGCGCCCGCCTGGTCTTTCGTGACAACACCTATGTAGAGTATCCGGGCAATGCCATTATCGGACCACGCTCATTTGATAAAGTCTGGACCGACAGCGACCAGCCACTTGATGTGTTTCTGGGGTTGCGAAAGTTGTCTCTAAGCGCGCCGAACGTTACACAGGTTGACTCATTCGACCAGGCCGCATCGACAGCGACCCGTTATGCTTCGCAAACAGACGGCGAGGCCATGCGTGACCTTTATACCGACGGCCCTATTGCCTCCGTGCCTGTCATGATGCACGTCGTGCGTATTTTCTTCGGTCCTGAAGTGGCATCACTCGACGATTACGACCTGATCCCGATCGGCAGCCTGGCAAGAGACAACGATATAGTGAAACTCACTACCGATAACGTGCCCCCCTGCTATGCATTAACCGGCTCTCACGTATTGCGGGATTTGCTGCGTGATATTCGCGACGACATGTCGGGCAGAATGCGCCAGCTTGCCGAATATAAAGCGCCGCGGGACATTCAGCGTGAAGAGCTTGACCCGGAGTATTTCATGCTGATGCAGTCACTGCAAACATTGAACCGGGCGGTCCCGCAAATTGCACATTACACCGAAACCTCCCAGGTACACCCTTGGGAGGTTTATGGTTTCCTGCGGACATGCGTCGGCGAGATGAGCACTTTCACCGACTCCTTCGACGCAGCCGGTCGGCGACGCGACAGCCAGGACGAAGGGCTTCCGCCGTACGACCACCTGGATTTGTTTGGCTGCTTCAGCACGGCACGCCGGATAATCAACCAATTGCTCGCCGAAATCTCGGTAGGACCGGAGTTCCGCGTTACGCTCGAACCGCATGAAGATTATTTGATAGCCAGTGTTCCGCGCGACTATTTCGCGGCCCGAAACCGCTTTTACCTCGTTACCCAGACGGCCTCAAAAAACGATTATTCCAGCGATGACTTCCTGCGACTTGCGCGTCTTGCTGCGCCTCAATCGCTACCTACAATGATTGATCACGCGCTACCGGGCATTGACCTCATCGAGGTTGCCACCCCTCCTCAAGGCTTGCCCAAACGCGCCAATGCGCGCTACTACCGCATAGAACAAATGAGCACTGAATGGGAAACGGTTGAACAAACTGCGGAACTTGGGCTGTTCTGGCCCGAAGCGCCGGCAGACCTCCATGTCCAACTTATCGTGCTCCGAGGATAGAATGAAACTGTGCGACTACTTCATCCCGCTTGCCGCGCTGGTTAAAAGTTTCGACACGACTGCTACCGACACACCTGAAACACTGGCCGCGCAAATTGACAGCCTGATTCAACAAGCACAAAACCAGGCACTGCAGGATGGCTTTGAATTGAGCGTGTTCCAGGAAGCACTGTTTCCTGTGTTGGCCTGGGCCGATGAACATATTTCCCGCCGCCACAAGTGGGGCTCGGAACACGCCTGGCAGCGCCATCTTCTGCAACGACGCTATTTCAAAACCGGATTGGCGGGCCGTGAGTTTTTCGAGCGACTCGAAAAACTCCCTCCTGGGCAAGCCGCTGTCCGCGAGGTATACCTGCTTTGTCTTTGCCTGGGTTTCATGGGACGTTATAGTATTTCGCCCAACTCCGCTGAACTTGCCAATATCCGGATAGAACAATACAAACAGCTGCAAAAAGCCGACGACAGTTACAAGGCCGCTGAAAAAGACGCCTTGTTTCCCAAGGCGTACGCAATGGCCGGCAATGGCCGACCGGCAAAACGAAGAAGACCGGCATTCAACAAGAGAATTCCGTTGCGGCGTGTCCTTATATTTATCCTCCCTCCGGTTATCGTGTTGGTCGTTGCCTTTATCCTGCATACTGAACTGACCTACGCCGTCCAGAACTTTCGCGAGGCGGCCAACCTATGAAAACGCTGCTTTCCATCATTCTGTGGCTCATCGTTCTTATTTTGCTGGCCGTTGTCAGCTGGGCCACAATGCTCTATTTGTCGTGGCCCTACTGGGGTGGCCTGGCCATTTTCTTTGGTGCCCTGGGCATCTATTTCGGTATCCGGCTTTTTCGACGCCTCTGGTATCTATCGCGCTCACGCGTAAAGCTGGCCGCCTCGGAGGCCTCAGGACGCAAAGCAGCCGACAAGCCCGGCGCACTAAACGATCTCACCAACAAATGGAAACAGGGAATCGCCACGCTGAAACGCTCATCGCTGCGACGCTTTGGCAACCCCATCTATGCGTTGCCCTGGTTTATGGTGGTGGGTGAATCCGGCGTTGGAAAAACATCGGCAATTACCCGGTCGCGCCTTAGCTCACTGAACAAAAGTATTAACCAGTTTGAGCCTATTACCCAAACATTGAACTGCGACTGGTGGTTCTTCAATCGTGCCGTCGTGATTGACACGGCCGGACGCTATGTTTCGCCCGACAGCACTGAAGAGGATCAGGCCGAATGGGAACGCATGCTGGAGCTGCTGGCAAAGTACCGCATAAAAGAAGGCCTGAATGGCCTGGTACTGGCCATTGACGCAGAACAGCTCATGGCCAGCGAAGATGCGCTTGAGCGGCGAGGCCACGCCATTCGCGAACGCATCGACCAACTGATCCGCCTGTTCGACAAGCGATTTCCTATTTTTGTTCTGGTCACCAAATGCGATCAGATCTGCGGCTTTGAGGATTGGGCGCAGGTATTGCCACCAGAGGCGCTGAACCAGGCCATGGGCTACACCGGCCCGATGGAAGAAGGGAACCTGGCCGAGCAGCGGTTCCTCGATCAGGCGTTCGAACATATTTCGGAACGCCTTAAACTGCTCAGGCTCGATATGGCGGTGAAAGGGGTAGACCTTAGCCCCGACTTGCTTTTGTTCCCCAATGAGCTTGCCCGGTTGCGCTCCGGGCTTCAGCATTTCATGCAAGCATGCGCAGGCAATAACCCCTACCTGGAACAGCCGCTCGTTCGCGGCCTGTTTTTCAGTAGCGCCCGGCAAACCGGCACGCACATACCCAGTTCACTTGCTCATATCGTAAACACGTCTAACCCCGAGAAAATACCGAGCGACAAGGGGTTGTTCCTGCATGATTTCTTTGAGCGCGTGCTGCCGGCCGATCGCTGGTCGTTTCTGCCCACCGTTATCGTCGACCGCTGGCGCCTGGTAACGCGCAACCTGGCCATTGTTTTCTGGATTTCCATCTTCACGGCCATTCTTGCTTTCCTTGCGCTTTCGTATTACCAGACACGCGCAAGCCTGATGGATATCAAGAACGCTTACCCCAAAGATGCGCTCACACAATCAGGCAGCGACACGGCACGGCTGGAAAACCTGCAACGTATCTTGTCGGTTATTGATTTGATTCAGGAGCGTGAAGGAGACTGGCAAACACGCTGGCTGGCGTTCAGCCCCGATATCACGCAACTTGAACAAGACATCAAGAATACCTACGTTAAGGGCTACCAGAGTTTTCTGGACACATTCGCGCCCAACGGCTTTCTGTCGAGTAAAGCACTGGCCGACCAGAACGACCCGCAATATGCCAATGCCGTTCTGGCGCTCGTTCGCACCATGAATTTGTCGCAAGCACGGGTTCAGGGCGCCGACTACGAGCAGTTGCTGGCCATGCCTCAGATGCCCACAAATGTCATCCAGGCGCTCCTTCCCGACCTGCCTCCAAGCGTGGTCGATGCCTCCAACCAAATGGAGGTGGCCTATATCGCCTGGACCCCCATCGAGGATCCTTTCCTGCGGCAACGCCTGACAGAAAACCGGCAGGTGCTCGACAAGATTCTGGCGCAGTCTCCCCAACTGGAATGGCTGCTGCCCTGGGCAAATGCGCTTCCTGGCCTTCAGCCTGTCACTTTGCGCGAGTTCTGGCAACCCGGCACCCAAGGGCCGAACCGCGGCATGATTGAACCGGGCCTGACAAAACAAGGCGACGCGCGCCTGCAAACTTTCCTGAATGAACTGGGCCAGGCGGTAGACAATCCATCCACGTTCAAGAACCGGCGTGACGCATTTGAAACCTGGTATTTATCGGAACGATTCAACACCTGGCAAAGCTTCGCCTGGGCCTTTAACAACGGCGAGCAATTGCTTGGCAACGAACCGGCATGGCGCGAGATGCTAGGGCGTGTTGATACTGACAACAGCCCTTATTACATGCTGTTCGACCGCTTAAAAAGCGAATTTTCCGAGGTGCCTGCCGACAACCTGCCCGGCTGGTTGCTGTTCGCACGCGAATTCAACGACATGCGGCACGCAGCAACCGCACCGGGCGCTTTGGGTAAGGCCCAAGGCATGCTCAGCACCTTTAATAGTGTCGGCGAACGTGCGATTAAAGCGTCCGTATCCAATCAAACATTCGCACCCATGTCGGCTTTTCCACAATCCATTCAGGGCGTACAAAATTTCTCTTCGTATGCGCACGCTTTCGATCAGGTAACCTCGGATGCGCTTGGCGGTGAAGGCAAAGCCTATGAGCTGGCGGCAAACTACTTCGCCTTCGGCGTTCAGCCCGAGGTGAAGGCTTCAGCCTTGCAGAATGTGCGTGACAACCTTAAAGCCTTCCAAAAATCGTCAGGCTTCGACAAGGCCGATGATCAGGTCATCTGGCATCTTGTAGACGGCCCTTTGCAATTACTCACCCGCTATATCCTGGAGCAAGGATCCTGCAGCGTACAAAGCGACTGGGAAAAAGACGTACTGTGGAAAACCCAAATGGCAGTCAGCACCCAAGAGACGACCGAACAGCTTTTCGGTGATAAAGGTTCAGTCTGGACTTTCACCGACAAGTCGGCCAAGCCGTTCCTGCAACAGCAGTCAAGCAGCTTCACCATTGCAACCAAAAACGGCGAGACCTTTCCCTTCGACCCGGGTTTTATACCGTTCCTGAACCAGTCAGTAAGCACGCAGGTACAGTCTGTCGTCAAAAAGCAGTTGGCTCAAGCCTCTATTGGGAAAACCGCCAACCTGCTTATCACATCCCGCCCCGTGGGCGTAAACCCCAGCGCGAAAGCCAAGCCCTACGCAGTGAACCTGTCGATTCAATGCTCGCAAGAGCAAATTACGCTGGATAACTTCAATATGGCGGTCACCAACAGTTTCGACTGGTCACCCGACCACTGTGGTGACGTCACACTGCAGATACGCATTGACAACCTGTCTTTGAATCGCCGCTATCCCGGCCCCATGGGCATGGCCCGATTTGTAGAAGAATTTGTTGATGGTGAACGCATCTTCACGCCCAATGATTTTCCCCAGGCAAAAGATCAACTGGATGCCCTGGACGTCAAGACCATTAACGTCAGATACGACCTGGTGGGCCAGGAAGCCTTGCTGGAAATGGCGGCCCACCTTGACTACCTGTCCGAAACAGGCACACCATCACTTAGCGCAACGCCATCCAAGCTAAGCGTTAAAGTGCCACAGCGCGTTGGCCAATGCTGGACGGGCGATGTCGTTGAAAAGTCCTCGACCCCGTTACCGCTATTCATACAAGATCGCGCCCAGCAAATTATCAACGCGCCGCCACCCCCGCCTGAACCTGCCCATGTTCAGGCTTTGGCCGAAGCAGAAGAAGCAGCCAAAGCCAAGAAGACCCAGCCTGAAAAAAAAGCCGGCTCAACAAAACCCGCGTCATCGCAAGTGACACGCGAACACCGGGTCAAGGAGGGTGAAACCCTGTATTCATTAGCCAAAGAGTTCGGCACGACCGTCGAGAAGCTGAAAGTCCTTAACAACATTTCAGACACCAATCTGATCATTACCGGGACATTGCTGAAGCTTCCCGCGAAAGGCAATGCTTCGTCTAATTCATCATCGCAAAATGCTGGTAACAAACAAACCGCACAATAAACCCAACGTCGTGCAGGTTTTGCACCACTGCAGTGACAACATCCGTAATAACTGCCCCACACCGGTGCAATCACACCGTTTATGTTGTAGTGCTTTTATTTATCTGGGCTTTTTGGGAAACAACAATTGACAAGTTCTGTCACACTCGGACAAAATCTTTGGACTTTCCCCGGAACTTTATCCAACTTTATCCCGTCTTAAACGAAAACGGAATCAATCAGGAGACTAAATTATGGCAGGCGAGGGATCCGTCGCTCCAAAAGAGCGTGTAAATATTACTTATAAACCGGCTACCGGAGACGCTCAAGTTGAAGTAGAGCTGCCTCTTAAACTCTTGATCCTGGGCGACTTCACACAACGCGAAGACGATCGCAGCGTTGAAGATCGGGCCCCCATCAATGTCGACAAAGACAACTACAACGACGTACTGAAAGCACAAAATCTATCACTGGATCTTTCTGTACCGAACCGACTCGAACCAGACTCGGAAGACAATCTCCCGGTCAATCTGAAATTCGACTCACTGGCTGACTTCCAACCCGACAACATCGTGGAGAAAGTTCCCGAACTGCGTAATATCGTCGAACTGCGAGGCGCGCTAAAAGCACTGAAAGGGCCATTAGGCAACATTCCTGACTTTCGCAAGAAGCTGCAGGCGCTGGTTCAAGATGAAGAAACCCGCGACCGCTTACTGAAAGAACTCGGCATCGAAGATAAATAAACGCAAGGCAGGGACACACAACCATGAGTGAAGAACAAGCGAAACAAGACAATGCTGCCGCCCCCTCAGAAGGCGGTTCCCTTATCGATCAGCTGCTGGAAACCACAAAGGTAAGACCCGGAGACGAGTCGTACGCCATTACCAAGCAAGGCATTCAAACCTTTATTTCCTCGCTGCTTGATCCTTCCCGCACAACCGACCGCATCACGGCTTCACTGGCCGACGACATGATTGCAGAACTCGACAAGAAGCTCTGCGCACAAGTCAATGAAATTCTCCATCACCCGGAATTTCAACGCCTTGAGTCCTCATGGCGCTCGCTGAAATTCCTGATCGACCGCACCAACTTCCGCGAGAACATCAAGATCCAGATCATGAACGTCAACAAAGACGATCTGCTCAGCGACTTCGAAGACTCGCCCGAGGTGACCAAGTCGGGCCTATACAAGAATTGCTATACCGCTGAGTTCGGCCAGTTTGGCGGCCAACCCTTTGGCGCCATTATTGCCAACTATGAATTCGGCCCCGGTTCATCCGACGTCAAGCTATTGCAATACTGCGCCAGCGTTGCCTCGATGAGCCATGCGCCTTTCATTGCCGCGGCCGGCGCTCAGTTCTTCGGCCTGGAAGATTTTTCGAAACTGCCCGACCTGAAAGACCTGTCGTCTATTTTCGAAATGCCGCAGTACACGAAATGGAACGGCTTTCGCGAAAGCGAAGACGCACGCAATGTGGGGCTGGTACTGCCGCACTTCCTGCTGCGCACCCCCTATGGCAACGACACCACGCCGTCGAAGAAATTCAACTACGAGGAAGATGTATCGTCCGGTAGCGATTCATTCCTGTGGGGCAATGCCGCATTTGCCTTTGCTTCGCGCCTGACTGCCAGCTTTGCCGACTACCGCTGGTGCGCCAACATTATCGGCCCGCAGGGTGGTGGCACTGTGGGTGACTTGCCCATCTACAACTATGAAGCCATGGGCGAAATTCAAACCAAGATTCCCACCGAAGTGCTTATTTCCGAGCGCCGGGAGTTTGAATTGGCTGAACAAGGCTTTATTGGTCTGGCCATGCGCAAGAACAGCGACAACGCAGCGTTCTTCTCTGCCAACTCATGCCAGAAGCCGAAATTCTTTGGTAACACAAAGGAAGGAAAGGAAGCCGAAACGAATTACAAGCTGGGCACGCAACTACCTTACATTTTTGTGGTTAGTCGTCTTGCCCACTACATCAAGGTTTTGCAACGTGAAAATATCGGGACCTGGAAAGAGCGCGCCGACCTCGAAGGTGAACTCAATAACTGGATCCGGCAATACGTGGCAGACATGGATGCCCCTGGACCTGAAGTTCGTAGCCGACGTCCGCTACGCACTGCACAAATCAACGTTGAAGACGTTGAAGGTGATCCAGGCTGGTATCGCGTATCAATGCTGGTTCGCCCCCATTTCAAGTATATGGGCGCTTCGTTCACACTGTCGTTGGTTGGCAAACTGGACAAAAGCTAACGTTGATTCAAACTTGTTTCAAACGCTCGTTCAACAGGCATAAAGGAGACCGAAAATGCCAATGCCAGGTTATCTGACACTTACTGGTCAGACACAAGGAAAAATTGAAGGCAGTTGCACCATTCAAGGCCACGAGAACACCATTCTGGTTCAAGGGGTTGACCACACCATTGAAATTCCCAAGTCGATCCAGACGGGCTTACCTACTGGCAAGCGCATTCATGGTCCGCTTACTGTTACCAAGGAAATCGACAAGGCGTCGCCCAAGCTTTTCCAAGCCCTGACCTCGGGCGAGCAGCTTAACGACGCCAAACTCGAGTACTACCGCATTTCGCCACAAGGTAAGGAAGAGCTTTACTACACGGTTGAAATCAAGAATGCCATTATTACTTCGATGCACAAGTTTGTACCTATGTGCCTCGACCCGGCGAACAAGTCCATGGGGCACATGGAGGCCGTTTCCTTCACTTACGAAACCATCATTGAAACATTCACCCCCGATGGTATCGAAGCCGAGGATTCCTGGAATCAGCCCAAATCCTAAGGCCTTCAAAAAGCCGCTCGAACACATTGTGCTCGAGCGGCTTTTTATTCTTAGGCCGGCTATATCAATTTTCAAAATAAAGCAGCCGCCACCGGAGCATAGGCGTTACGAGGCGGTTTATTTTTCCTCTACACGCAATTACTTATCCGGAACATTCCATGCAAATTGTCGAGTTCAAATCACTTGTCGACCGTCTTAACCCGACGTGCCGCGACGCCCTTGAAAATGCCGCAGGTATTTGTCTGAACCGCACACACTACGAAATAACAATCGAGCACATGCTGGTGCGTCTTATCGAGGATTCGCGAACCGACGTTCACCTGATATTGAAACAAGGCGACATAGACCCAGGCCGCGCACAACGTGCGCTGGAACAAGTGATTGAAAGCTTCAAAAGTGGCAATAGCGGTCGCCCTCAGTTTTCAGCCTTATTACCCGACTTGCTCGCTGATGCCTGGCTCATTGCCTCTGTCGACCTGTACGAAGGCACGATCCGCTCGGGTGCTTTATTTGCGGCATTCGTTGCCCGGTCTTCGTTTTACGCCAGCGGTGCGTATGCTTCGCTGCTGTCCGACCTCGATAAAAACAAAATCATCGATTTGCTCGGGCAGGTTGCCAGCGCATCGAAAGAAAACGCAGAGGCTGTGGGAATGGGGGCAGGCCAAAGCGCAGGAGGCGCTGATGCCCCCCGCTCGGGATCGGCCATTGAGCGCTTCTGCGAAGACTTTACCGCGAAGGCGGCAGACGGCAAAATAGACCCGGTTTTCGGACGCGATGCCGAAATTCGGCAAATGGTCGACATCCTTGCTCGCCGGCGCAAAAACAATCCCATTTGTGTTGGCGACCCCGGCGTGGGAAAAACCGCCGTCATTGAGGGGCTGGCTTTACGCGTTACCGAAGGCGATGTCCCGGAGATTCTGCAAGGCGTCACCATTCTGGGCCTGGACATGGGTGCACTGGAGGCAGGCGCCGGCGTAAAAGGGGAGTTTGAAAATCGTTTGCGTGGCGTCATCAACGAAATCAAGGCGTCGACCAAACCCATTATCCTGTTCATCGACGAAGCCCACACGCTCATTGGCGCGGGCGGCTCGGCAGGTACCAGCGATGCAGCCAACCTGCTCAAGCCGGCACTGGCCCGGGGCGAATTGCGCACCATTGCCGCAACCACCTGGAGCGAGTACAAAAAATATTTCGAGAAAGACGCAGCACTGGCGCGGCGTTTCGAACTGGTTAAACTCGATGAGCCAACGGTAGGCATGGCGGTACAAATTCTGCGTGGCCTGAAAGACCGCTACGAACAAGTCCATAAAGTGCTGATTCGAGACGACGCACTGGTTGCGGCAGCCGAATTATCGAATCGTTATATTACCGGACGCCAGTTGCCCGACAAGGCAATCGACTTGCTTGATACCGCATGCGCGCGGATCAAAGTTAATCTATCGTCAAAGCCCGATTTTATCGAAGACCGCGAGCGCCAGTTGCAGATGCTGGAACGCGAAAAGAACGGGCTGCTGCGCGACGTTGAAAACCACGTTGAAATCAACCCCGACCGTATCAAAGAAATCGACGACGAGATGACAGCCGTTCAGGGCGAGCTCGACACGCTGCAAGCCCGTTTCAATGAACAGTTCAATGCCGCGCGCGCAGTGCTTGATCTGCGATTGCAACGTGCCGGCGGCATGGCGCCGGTTAACGCGCAAGGCACGCAAAATGACGCCGCTCAGGCAGAGCAAACAAACCAAATTGATACCACACAGCAAGCCAATACGTCGACCGTCTCAAGTGACGATCTAGAACAAGCTCTGATCGAGGCAGAACAAAAGCTCACCCAGCTTCAAACTGACGAGAAACTGATTTTTGTCGACGTCTCTCCCGATACCGTCGCCAAGGTCGTATCCGACCGCACCGGCGTGCCGCTGGGCAAAATGATGCGTGACCAGGCTACAGCAGCCCTGACCCTGGAAAACACCCTGGGCGAGCGCATTAAAGGACAGGGTTACGCGTTGGAAACCATTTCCGAGGTGCTCAAGTCGGCGCGGTCGGGTCTGCAAGACCCCAATCAGCCCATGGGGATTTTCCTGCTGGTTGGCCCCTCGGGTACCGGCAAGACCGAAACAGCGCTATCCGTGGCCGATACGATGTTTGGTGGAGAGCATTCGCTGGTCAACGTCAACATGTCGGAATTTCAGGAAAAGCACACCGTCAGCCGGCTTATCGGCTCGCCCCCCGGTTATGTCGGCTTCGGCGAGGGCGGCATTCTGACCGAAGCGGTACGTCAGCGTCCTTACTCGGTCGTCTTGCTTGATGAGGTAGAAAAGGCGCACCTCGATGTTGTAAACCTTTTCTATCAAGTGTTCGATAAAGGGGTACTTTCAGATGGCGAAGGACGGGAAATTAATTTCCGCAATACCGTTGTCTTCCTAACCTCGAACCTGGCGCTCGACGTGATTACCGAACTATGTTCGGGCGATGAACCTCCTCCCATGTCTGCCGTTCAGGCAGCCATTCGGCCGATTTTGTCGAATCACTTCAAACCAGCCCTGCTGGCGCGCATGACGGTCGTCCCATTTGTAACCCTGAAAGACGACGCCCTGCGCGGCATTGTGAGCCTCAAGCTGAATAAACTGGCGGCCCGCATGCTGCAAAACAACAAGATCAAACTTGAAATACCGGATGCCGTGATTGACACCATCACCGCCCGTTGCACGGAAGTTGAAACCGGCGCCCGCAATATCGACTTCATTTTGCGAGGCAACATCATGCCGATGCTGTCCAACACATTGCTCAAACACATGTCGGAAGCCAATTCGCTATCGACGGCCCGGCTTGAAGTAGATGAACAAGGCGAGTTCACCGCCACGTTCTCTTGAGGAAATCATGACTGATAAATGTGCCTGGATTATCAACCTTGGATCGAACGATGCGCCAGCCCAGGCTGCAGCCATGCAATTGGCTCAGTATGGTTTGCCGCCCAAAGGGCAGCGATGGCCTGCCGACAACGAAAACGCCTGGATGACCAGTGCGCAAGAAGCTGCCGAAGCGAATGCCGCCATTGTCATTCTTGTCGGTTCTGCACAGGAATTGGCAAGTGAGAAAAACCGGCGCGACCTCGCCCTGTTCCGGCTGTCGTTGCAAACCCTTCAACGCAAAGCGGTTAACGGTCTGGCGCTGGTTTCGGGGGAGCCTCTTCCCGCAAATACGCCGGAACGGGCCGGGCTACTAACCGACTGGCTTGCGCCGGTCGATGCACGCTGGCCTGCCAAGGCGGTAGCCAGGGCTCACGCGCCTGTTGCCCCAAAATGGCCGGCACGCTTTGGGCTTTATGCGCAAGAACGCCTGGGCGTATGGCTTGAGGCCCACCCTGCACCGAAGGGCACTTCACCCGGCGCGTTGGTGGGCGTTTCAGGCAATGATGCAAAAATCAGTTTCCATGCGGCGGGGCCGGCCGGCTCACTGCCGGAGCGCAGCGTTAACGAATACGAATTACAAGGTATCAAATTCGATATCGGTGATCTTGCGTTTGAAGCCTGGGGCCTGCAAAACAGCCTTTCACCGGAACAAAGTTACTACGTACGCATTGAAGGCAAACCCGACTATCTGGCTGTTGGCGCTTTGCCTGAAGGGCAATTGGAAGAAGTTCACGTCATTTCACTTCTGTCATGAGTATTGATGTTACGCCACTGCTGACACCCATTTCAGACAGTGCACCGGCGGGCGAAGAAGCACGCGCCACAGAAAGTTATGAAGTCATTGCCGCTGAAATAGAAAAAATGACCAGTCTTTCGGGGGCCTCTCCGGTAGACTGGACACTCGTGGAGCAGCAAGGAACGAACCTGCTAAGCAGCCAGACAAAAGACTTCATGCTGGCCGCGTGGCTAAGTGCAGCCTGGATGGAGCGCCATGGCTTACAAGGCCTGCAGGCCGGACTCGAATTACAGGCAGGCCTGATTGAAACGTTTTGGGAAACAGCCTTCCCTCCCCTCAAACGTTTACGTGGTCGTCGCAATGCTTTGTCGTGGTGGACAGAACGGGCTTCTAACT
Source organism: Pusillimonas sp. UBA3987 (assembly GCA_002384935.1). Lineage (GTDB taxonomy): Bacteria > Pseudomonadota > Gammaproteobacteria > Burkholderiales > Burkholderiaceae_B > Neopusillimonas. The sequence goes on along the minus strand of DGCD01000011.1, from coordinate 212,088 downwards.
GGTTGGAAAACAACCCACCTGCGGCAATTGATTCGGCCACACACGCAAAAATGGTGGATGCAGTCTCCCGAATGGATAGCGCTCTAGCCGAGCGCGACCCGGATGCACCGCCATTGCTAAGCTTTATCCAACAAATCAAACGACTCGACGTGATACCCGAGCCCGGTGCAAACAATGACGACAACGGCACGGCAACAGCGGATGCCGGCTCAACGGGCAACGCAACTGCGGGTGAAACAGGCAACACCAGTGCCGCCCCGGCCTCCCCGGGCGCTTATCAACCGCACGCCGCCGCACCGGCCGCCCTACCCGGCCTGCCCGACCAGTTATCGACACTCGACGATATTGTGCGCGCACTGTCCCCCATCTCGGATGCGCTGGGCCACATTAGCAGCGCGCTGATCAACATCGATCGTTTTCAGCCCCTCATTATCGAGGTCAATCGCTTTGCTGCCCGTGCCGCGTTGTTGTCGGCGCCGCCTGCCACAGGCAGCGCAACCTCATTGAACCCGCCCCCCTCAGCCATACTGGATGCTTTCCAGACCATATGCGGTGCAGGCAATGCAGATGGCATGATTGAGTTTTGTGAATCGCGCATTCTGTCCTTTCCATTCTGGCTCGACCTCGATTACGAATCTGCGCGCGGCTATGAAATGATGGGGGAAAAAGGGGCCCGGATGCGGCGGGCAATCGTTAAGGATGTGCTGGCCTTTACCGAACGGCTGCCTGAGCTGGAGCACCTGACCTTTTCCGATGGTATGCCTTTCGCCAGCGACGACACACGCCAGTGGCTTTCCGACTGTCGTGCATCAGGTAGCGGCGCAGCGGCCAACGACCCATTCGAAAAGACACAAAAAGAAGCACGGGACGCCACAAACAACGGCCAACATGAACAGGCAATGCAGTTTTATCAAGACCTGCTGCAATCAACCTTTAGCGGACGTGATCAATTCCGAACTCGCATCGCCCTGCTGGATTTGTTCATGAGTGCAAACGCGAGCGCCGACCCCATGCCATTAGCCCAACCCATTTTTCACGACTGCAAAACGATGAACTTACCCCAGTGGGAGCCGACGCTTGCCGGCAATGCTTTGCAAACGGTACTGAAAGCGTGCAAACAGGCTTTGTCGAGCCCTAATGTTATCGACGACCCAACGCGACGTGAAAACTACCAAGGACTGCAACAAGAGACCCTACAGCTGCTCGCCCGTATCGACTTTCCCGCGGCGAGCCGCTTTGCGCGATAGGTTCAAACAACCTTCCGCTTTTTTTACTTTACGTTTTCATTCACTTTTTTATCTATTAGGAGTACACGCAACATGCCGATGCCAGGCTACCTGACGCTCAGCGGTCAGACTCAAGGAAAAATGGACGGTGGCTGCACCATTAAGGGCCATGAGGGAACCATTCTGGTTCAAGGAGTTGACCACACCATCGAAATCCCCAAATCCATCCAAACCGGCCTGCCCACCGGACGCCGCATTCACGGGCCGTTAACCATTACCAAAGAAATTGATAAAGCCTCGCCCAAGCTGTTTCAGGCGTTGACGTCGGGCGAACAACTTACCGACGCCAAGCTGGAGTACTACCGCATTTCGCCGCAGGGCAAGGAAGAGCTTTATTACACCGTTGAAATCAAAAACGCGGTGATCACGTCCATGCACAAGTATGTACCCAATTGCCTCGATCCGGTTAACAAGAGCATGGGACACATGGAAGACGTTTCATTTACTTATGAAACGATCATCGAAACATTTACCCCCAGCGGTATTGAAGCACAAGACTCCTGGAACTCGCCGAAGTCGTAATTCCAAAAGCAAGGGCGTTATCAAGGAAAACACGTAGTTGACGCCCCTGCATACCTGCGTTAACCTCAATCGTCAGTTAACCGTACTATTTAAGAAAACTCTAATAGCACAGAAGTAACTGCCTACCCCGAGCGGTAGGCAGAGGAGACACGCAGATGCAAAGTAAAGAGCAGGGTTCCGCTGCGCAACAATTCGACGCCATTGTTGTCGGGGCTGGGTTCGCGGGCGTATACGCCGTCTATAAATTCCGCCAGATGGGTATGTCGGTACGTGTACTCGAGGCAGGCGCCGGCGTTGGGGGAACGTGGTATCACAACCGCTATCCCGGTGCCAGATGCGATATCGAATCGCTCGACTACTCCTTTTCGTTTTCCAATGAATTACAGCAAGAATGGAACTGGTCGGAACGCTATGCAAGCCAGCCCGAAATTCTGGCTTATATCAATCATGTCGTCGACCGCTTTGATCTGGGCAAAGATATTCAATTGAACACCCGGGTAACCAGCGCAACTTTTAACGAACAAACCAATCGCTGGACCATCACTACCGAAGAAGGCGAAACCTTTTCGGCCAAATACGCCGTGATGGCCACCGGCGTGCTGTCGGTTCACCAGGTACCGTCAATGAAAGGCCTGGAAACCTTTGAAAAGCAATGGTTTCACACAGGCGACTGGCCCAAGGAAGGTGTCGATGTCAGCGGAAAACGGGTTGGTGTCATTGGAACGGGTTCATCTGCAACCCAACTGATTCCAATCGTTGCGCAAGATGCAGAACACTTGTTTGTATTCCAGCGCACACCGAACTACACCATGCCGGCCCAGAATCACCCAATGAAGCCGGACGTGGAAAAAGAATGGAAGGCCACCTACCCCGAGCGTCGAAAATTTGCGCGTCAATCGGGTTTCGGCCACAACCAGGTCAGCAACCACCAGTCGGGCAAGGAAGTTACTGACCAAGAGCGCCGGGCTGAACTGGAAAAGCGCTGGGACCTGGGTGGCCTTTACATGATGCGTGCCTTCAAGGATATTCTGACCGACCCGCAAGTTAACCACGAGGCGGCCGAATTTGTACGGGACAAAATACGCAGTATTGTGAAGGATCCGGAAACCGCAGAAGCATTATGTCCACCCGACGACCTTTACATCGGCACAAAACGCTTGTGTTCGGGAACGCAGTACTACGAGACATTCAACCGCGACAACGTTTCGCTGGTCAATGTCCGCAAGAGCGCTATCGACCGCATCACGCCAAAAGGGGTGCTGCTGGAAGACGGCACCGAGTACGAGTTGGATACGATCATCTTCGCCACGGGCTTTGATGCCATGACCGGCGCAATGAACCGGATCAACCCGGTGGGCCGCAATGGTCGCCGACTCAAGGATGAATGGGCTGCGGGCCCGCGTACTTATCTTGGCATGACCATTAATGGTTTTCCGAATATGTTCGTCATTGCCGGACCTGGCAGCCCGTCTGTATTCAGCAATATGGTGACCTCCATCGAACAGCATGTCGAGTGGGTGGCCGATTGTGCAAAATACATGGAAGCCAACGGCATTGAAACCATCGAAGCCTCGCCGCAAGCTCAAGATGCCTGGACGGAACATGTTACGGAAGCGGCCAACCGAACCCTTTATGCTTATTCAAAAGACACGTGGTTCTATGGCTCAAACACACCCGGCAAGCCGGTTGTCTTTATGCCGTATGTGGGTGGGGTTGGCAATTACTACCAGCGCATTTTGAAAGTCGCAGAAGATGGCTACGACGGATACACGCTCCATCCGGCAAAGCAATCTTCCAACAAAGTAGCTTAGGCATGATGCCGACGAGTTAACGCACCTACCGCACTAACTTTTTATAACCAAATCAGGATGAGACAATGAAGACAAAACTTTTATCCAAACTGCTGCTGAGCGCCTGCCTGGCAGCGCCCATGGCCATGACTGCCCACGCAGCTGAAGAAACATACGAAATGCGTGTCGGCAATATTACGTCGAATGACGCACAAGAACGCAGTGGCCAGATTTTTATTGACCTGGTTGAAGAAAAATCCGGCGGCAAGATCAAAGGCAAGCTTTATTCGGGCGGCGCCTTGGGCAGTAACGACGAAGTCATGCGAGGCCTGCGGCTTGGCTCGATTCAAGGCAACATCAACCCCAGTGGTTACCTGAGCCAGTTTGTGGCACAGGCCGGGGTCCTGACACTGCCCTGGATTTTCCCCGGCACCAACGCCGAAGAGCAAATCGAGAACATTACCAACATCATGCGTGGCCAGGCCGGCGACAAAATCAAGGAACTGGCCGACGAGCGAGGTTTCCATGTGGTGTCTTTGTTCGGGCTGGGACCCAATCAGATCTATCTGCGCGAATACGACTCAAGCAAGAGCGTAATGGAAAACCTGCAGGATAAACGCATTCGTACCATTGGCGGCCAGGAACATACACAGACCGTCAACGACTGGGGTGCCCGGGCGATTCACATGTCTTTGCCGGAGGTCTACACCTCAATCCAGCAAGGCGTACTCGATGGTTTCGACTTGCCCGCTGCCGTAACAACGCGCCTGAAATATCACGAGCAAGCGCCCAATGTACTGCTGACCAATCATATTGTGCTTACCCAGTACATTGCGGTCAGCAAGGCCTGGTACGACTCTTTGCCGGATGACCTGAAGAAAGCGGTTGACGAAGCAGGCAAGGAAACCGAAGCGTTGGGTACTCAGGAATACGTCGATGAGCAAAACGACGCTTTGAACATGCTGGCTTCGGACGACAAGTTTACGGTTATCGAATTGAGTGACGAAGACCGCGCCGCGCTTCAGAAACTGAATAAAGAAGGCGTTTGGGCCGAAGTTGCCAAGAATCCGGCCAAAGCCGAAATGCTCAAGTTACTGGAAGAAGATGTCAAAAAGCTAGGCAAGTAATTTGCCTGCTCGACGACGCCCCCTGCCCTGAACCGGCTAGGGGGCGTTCTTGACTTGCAACAACGAAAAGTCAATATTGTTGAATTCACTCCTTCATTCGGATACCACATCGTGACTCATTCTGAAAACGCATCGACGGCGTCATCGCCAGGCCTGTTCTCAAGAATCGACCGTGCATGCTTTGCCCTGCTTAAGTTTCTGGTGGGCGTGAGCTTCCTGTTGATGATTTTTTCCGTGTTCTTTTCAGTTGCGTTACGCGAAATCGGGTTTATGCCCTACCCCTGGGTTGAAGAAGCCTCGCGCTACCTGGTGGTGTGGTCGGTTTTCCTCAGCGCAGCCGTTCTGGCGCGCCGGAATGAACATATCAGCATTGATGTTTTCTACGCACATGTCTCACGCCCCGTGCGCAAGTTCATCAATATCGCCTCCGCATTGCTGGGCATCGTACTGATCGGCTATTTTGCCTACATGGGCTGGGGTTTTTCATACACGGCATACCGCTTCAACGACATGAGCCTGAGCGGCTATATTCCCGTCTGGCTGGCTTATGCCGCTATTCCAGTGGGCCTGGGCCTGACCGCACTGGCCTACCTTTTGTGGGGGGTCGACATTCTAAGCAATCGCACCAGCGAACCCGACTCCGCAACCGACATCATCAACGCACAACAAGGTATCCAAAAATGATTTCCGTCGGCGCCACCATCCTTGTTATTTTGCTGCTGGTACTGGGTTTCCCATTGTGGCTGGTATTCCTTTCTGCAGGGTTGGCCCTGCTCACTTTGACCGGGGCGGGCATCCCGCCCGACATGCTGGCCTCGCGCATGTTCAGCAGCTTGAATGTCTATGCGCTACTGGCGGTACCCGGATTTATTTTCGCAGCCGAACTGATGGTCCGCGGCGGCATGTCGAATCGGCTCATTAACTGGGTAACCGTTTTACTCGGCCGCGTGCCGGGCGGCGTTCCCGTGACGACAATTGTCGCAAGCGAGGTTTTCGGCGCGATATCAGGATCAAGCACCGCAACCGTAGCCGGTATCGGCAAAGTACTTTATCCGGGATTAAGGCAAAGCGGCTACGGCGAAAACTTCTCGCTTGGCCTGATTACCTCGATGGGTGCAATTGCCGTCATTGTGCCGCCCAGCATCACCATGATTCTTTACGGCGCAGTGGCCTCCGTTTCTGTAGGCGACTTATTCCTTGCAGGTATTGGGCCCGCCATTCTTATTGGTGTGCTGATTACGGCTTATTGCATCTGGTATGCCCTGCGCAACGCCATTACGGCGGAAACCAGCAAGTGGGACGCCGCCGCGGTCTGGCGTGAAACAAAAAGTGCGGTCTGGACCCTGGGTGCGCCCGTTATCATCTTTGGCGGTATTTATTCAGGATTCTTCACCCCTACTGAGGCCTCGATGGTGCTCAGTATGTACGCCTTGATCGTTACGACCTGCATTTACCGGGATCTGTCACTCAAGGGCGTTTGGGCAGTCGCCATTGAAGCCGCCTTGCTGACCGGCAAGATTTTTACGATTGTGGCCGCCGCATCGGTTTTCTCGGTGGTTCTGGTGATTGAGAACATTCCCGAGACCATGGTGGATGTGCTTACAGGGTGGAACATGAGCCCCCTCATGATTCTGCTCATGCTTAACCTGATTCTGCTGATTGCCGGCATGTTCATGGACCCGAATTCAGCCATTGTGGTGCTGGTTCCATTGCTGCTGCCCATTGCCGTTGCTGCGGGTATCGACATGATTCATTTCGGCATCATCATGACGGTTAACCTGGCCATTGGCATGTTCACCCCCCCGTTTGGTCTCAACCTTTTTGTCAGCACCAGCATATTCAATGTCTCGGTCGGAAAAGTGGTACGGGGCGTCATTCCTTTTATTCTAGTTTATTTGGCTTCGTTGCTCGTCATCTCGTACGTGCCCGAAATCTCCTTATGGATTCCGAACGTACTGAAATAGTGCTATAGCACTCAACCAACATTGAAACAGGTGCCTATGCACCTGTTTTTTTATCGGATCAACTTGACTCAGGGCTTATTCATATTTAATATTCGACTCATTAGTCGACTTATTGTGCGAATTGCATCTTTTGGAATTTAAAATGAAAGCCCAAGAAAAGTGGATCCAAGCATTCGAGACCGTTTTCCGGAATTGCAAAGTCGAACCGGGGGAAATCGTTCGCTTGCTGTGCGAAACGGAAAGCCGAAGTATTAACGTGCAACTGGCCGAGCTTGCGTTGGCGCGCATGGGAGCGGTTACCGTACAAATCACGGTTCCCTCTCTTCCCGTTACCACGCCCGTTCCTGTGCGCTCCACGGGCGCTTCGCATGTTGTGCAAAACATGCCGCCGGTGATCAATGCGCTATCGGGCCAAGGATTGGTTGTCGACCTCACTGTAGAGGGTTTGCTGCATTCACCTGAATTACCGCGCATTCTTGAGTCGGGCGCACGTGTATTAATGGTCAGCAACGAGCATCCGGAAATACTCGAACGCCTCACCACCACTCTGGACCTGACCAAACCCGTTAAAAACGGCGTACGCATGCTGGCAAAAAGCAAGCATATGCGAGTGTCTTCGGCTGCCGGAACGGCGCTTGACATTACCCTGGAGGGCGCCAAAGTCGGCGGCGTATGGGGCGGCGCCGACCGTCCTGGTCTTGTCCAGCATTGGCCGGGCGGGCTTTGCCTTGTATTTCCGTCCGGCGGGTCGGTAAATGGGAAGCTGGTACTGAACATCGGCGACGTCAACCTTACTTTCAAACGTTACCTTGAGACGCCGGTTACCCTGCACATCGAAAACGATTACATCACCCGCATTGAAGGCAGCGGGCTCGATGCCGAACTAATGCGCAGTTACATGGAGGCCTGGCAAGACCGCGATGCCTACGCTGTGAGCCATGTAGGCTGGGGCATGAACCCTCAGGCACGCTGGGACGCCTTGCAGATGTTCGACAAGAACGATACGAATGGCACCGAACTGCGCGCGTTCGCGGGCAACTTCCTATATTCAACCGGTGCAAATGATGTGGCTGGGCGACACACACTGGGGCATTTCGACCTGCCAATGCGCAACTGCACCGTTGAGCTGGACGGCGTGGTGATTGTTGATGAAGGCAAGCTATGCGACGTCTTCCAGTGAATACTGTACCTACCTGGTTGGCGTCGGGCCACAACCGAACGCCATTGATCCTGCTTCACGGCATGGGGTCCACCGCCAGTGTCTGGCTGCCGCAATTAGATGCATTTGGCCCATCGCGCCAGGTTATTGCCTGGACAATGCCCGGCTATGGCCAGTCTCCCTTGTTGCCCGCTTTAAGCTGGCGCAACCTGGCGGCTGCGCTGGCCAACATGCTGGACACTTTAAGCATCAACAAGGCACACATTCTGGGCCACTCAATCGGCGGGATGGTGGCACAAGAGTTCTACCATCATTTCCCCTGCCGCGTCGCCAGCTTGATACTCTCATCAACCAGCGCAGGCTTCGGCAGCGCCGACCCGGAATGGAAAGAGGCCTTCCTTCGCCAGCGCACCGAACCCCTCTCTGAATTCGAAAACTTTGCCCAAGCTGCACCGGTAATGCTCGACCATTTCCTGGGGCCAAAAACATCGCCTTTTATGCGCCACCTTGCCACATTAGCGGCGCGCCCGATTGAACGCGAAAGTTATATCGATTACATGCGGCTGCTAGTCACATTCGATCGCAAAACAGAGCTGGGCAACATCACTGTTCCCACACTACTGCTGGCTGGTGAACTTGACGACCAGGCTCCCCCGAAAGGGATGCAACGCATGGCAAACCGGTTGCCCAACGCCCGCCTGCACGAGTTTCAACAAACCAAACATATGGCCAATCTGGAGTCGCCCGACGAATTCAAGCATGTCGTGAACGATTTTCTAACCTCAATATGCACATCAACATGTCGCAGCGCGGCATAAGCAAAACAAACAACAGGATTCCCTAATGGACAGCAGCTACCTGAATGTATACGCCCACTCGGTCGACAGTAATGCCTTATTCGACGGTTCACCCCTTACGCGACAGCAAAAAGAACTGATCGCCAAAGTAGATGAACACGGCGTGAAATGGGCGGAACGCGCATTCAAACACGATCTTGAAGCGAGCTTCCCCGCCCAGAATTACGATGACCTGAAAGAAATGGGGTTCCTGGCCCTTTGCGTGCCCAAACGCCTGGGGGGACTGGGTGCCGACTACCGAACATATGCTTTGGTGGCTACGCGCATCTCATACTATTGCGCCAGCACGGCCAACACGTTCAATATGCACAACGCCAATTCGCTTTGGACTGCCGACATGGTGGATGCACTGGAGCTCACCCCCGAACAACGTGAAAGCCACGAGCACAATCGCACCATTCATTACAACAACATGCTCGAAGGCAAAATCTATTCACAACCTTTTTCGGAGGGTAGTGGGGCCGCGGCAGGCAAACACCCCTTCGGCACCATCACCACCCGTTCAGGCGACGGTTGGGTCATTAACGGCAAGAAAATTTTTGCATCGTTATCGGGTTCTGCAGACTACTACGGCGTGCTCTGTACTGAAGACATTCCGGGCGCCACGTTAGCCGACACCATGTTCATGGCCATTGCGGCCGATGCGCCCGGCGTATCGGTGGTGGGCGACTGGGACCCCATGGGCATGCGCGGAACCGTATCCCGTACCTTGATTTTCAAAGATGTATTTGTGCCCGATACCGCACAACTGATGCCGCGCGGCGTATACATAAAAGCGGCCTCAAAATATCCGCATATGTTCATGACGCTCACCCCCACTTACATGGGGCTCGCCCAAGCAGCGTACGATTTCGCCGTTGCCTATTTGCGTGGTGAGGTAGCCGGCGTTAACGTTAAACGGCGTATGTACCCCACCAAACAATACAGCATCGCCGAAATGTACATTAAGCTACAGCAGGCGTGGGCTTTATTCCACCGCGCAACTTCGGAATTCAAACGCAGCCCCTCACGCGAAGAACGCATGCGCGCCTACGCGTGTCAATATACTGTTATGGAATATTGCGCTGAAATTTGCTCAGCGGCAGTGCGCGTATGCGGCGGGCAAGCCATGCTTAAAACCTTTCCGCTGGAACGCATGTATCGCGACAGCCGCTGCGGCGCGCTGATGTTACCCTGGACCTCGGAAATCTGCATCGACCGCCTGGGCCGTGGCCTGCTATACAAGGAGGGCGAACGTGATGATTGAAACCAAACCACAGTTGCGCCACGCATTCGGGAGATTCGCTACCGGCATCGCCGTTGTCACCACGCTGAATGAAGAGAACGAACCCTACGGGCTTACCATCAACTCGTTCGCCAGCGTATCCATGGCACCCCCGATGATCAGCTGGAATGTCATACGCGGTTCCACGGCGCATACTACCATTTGCCAGGCAAAACATTTCGTTATCAACATCCTGGGAAAGGATCAACGTCATATTGCCCAACAAATGACCGGCCCTATCGAACGCCGTTTTCATTGTGTGGCTTGTGAATGGTCCGACAGCGGGCTGCCGGTTATTCCCAATGCACTGGCCACATTCGCCTGCTCCGTCCACGCTCTGGTCGAGGCGGGTGACCATGACATTGTGCTAGGTATTGTGAACGACTTCTCTCATCGCGACGGCGCTCCCCTCGTATACTGGAAAGGGGAGTATGCTACCGCTATGCACGATTCCGTGTAAAACTTTATATGTAATTCGTTGTTGTAAAACCTGATAACGTTGCTCACAATAAGGAGTCACCTCATGCAACTACGTTCCAAACTTCTGGCTTTGGCCGCGGGGCTTGCTTTCGCAGCCTCTGCCCAGGCCGACATCAAGATCGGTGTTATTTCGTCAGCAACCGGGCCGGTTTCATTAATCGGTATTCCGCAAAAGAACACTGTGGCCTTGATGCCAACCGAAATTGCGGGCGAGAAAGTGGAATATGTCACATTCGACGACGCTAGTGACCCGAGCAATTCAGTCACACTGGTCAAGAAATTGATCTCGGAAGAAAACATTGATGCCTTGGTAGGCCCCTCAAGCTCACCTAACGCAATGGCTGTTCTTGATTTCATCGCCGAAGCTAAAGTGCCTACCCTGGCACCGGTCGGCACAATCGCGATTGTGCTTCCCATGGACGACAAACGCCGCTGGGTTTTCAAAACCACCCAGAACGACGGCTTGGTGGCCGACAAGCTTTTCAAACACATGAAGGAAACTGGCAAGAAAACCGTTGGCTTCATTGGTACCGGTGACACTTTTGGAGAAACCTGGTACAAGGTTGCTCAAGACTACGCAAAGAAATACGATGTTGAAATCGTAGCCAACGAGCGGTTCAAGCGCCCCGATACTTCAGTAACTGGCCAGGCGTTGAAGGTTTTGTCGGCTAAGCCCGACGCCGTGCTTATTGCTGCGCCCGGCGGCCCGGCTGTCTTGCCGCAAGCCACACTGGCCGACATGGGCTACAAAGGCACTTTCTATCAAACTCACGGCGCAGCCCTGAAAGAGTTCATTAAACTGGGCGGCAATAAAGTAGAGGGTACGATTTTAGGCGGTAGCCTGATGCTGGCACCTGAAGATGCCCCCGACAGCAACCCTGCCAAGAAAATCGCGCTTGAGTACATCAACGCATATGAAAAGAAGTACGGCGAAGTACCGGCAACCTTCGGTGGCAACATGTACGATGCCGGCTTGCTGCTTGAACGTGCTGTTCCCGCTGCGTTGAAAAAAGGCGCGCCGGGCACTGAGGCCTTCCGTGTTGCCTTACGCGACGAACTGGAAAAAGTGAAAGATCTGGCTGGCACTCAAGGGATATACAACATGACACCGGAAGACCACAGCGGCTTTGACGAACGTGGTGTTGAGCTGCTTACAATTGAGAACGGCGAGTTCAAATTGGTTCAGTAACCAGCAACCTTCGACATATTTCCTGCAGTCCCGGATCCGGCCGTCTCTGGCCGGATCCCCTCTCCCAAGCCAACACCATGACTCACGCATCCAAGCTATTTGCGCTTCTATGCAATGCATACGGCGCGCCTCCACACATCCAAACAGTGACTCTGCCCGAAGCGACACCACTAGGTGAAAACGAAGTGCGTCTGCAAGTTCATTATGCAGCCTTCAATTTCACCGACCATCTTTTGATTCAGGGTCACTACCAAGACAAACCCGACCTCCCCTTTATCCCGGGACTCGATGCCGCAGGTATTGTGCTGGAAACCGGTACAAACGTGACGCAATTCAAACCCGGCGATCAAGTCGTTTCAAGCGGCGTGGTTGGGGCCTGGGCATCGCAGCTGACAGCCCCGGCCCACCGATTGGTTCACATACCGCCAGGTTTAACCCAGGCACATGCCGTAGCCTCAATCAACTCACATTTAACCGCGTATCACGGCCTGGTCGACCGCGCTCAATTGAAAGCCGGTGAGCGCGTATTAGTGTTGGGCGCCAACGGTGCTGTAGGCAAAGCCTGTATTCAAATTGCAGAACATTTCGGCGCCCGCGTCGTTACCGTTGAACGCCACAACACAAACCAATTAGTAATCAAAGACAACACCCACCGCGCGGCAGCAACAATACTCGACAAAACAGAGCTGAAAGCGGGAATCCGAACGGTGCTGGGTCGCCTCGGTGCCGACATTGTCGTCGACCCCGTTGGTGATTTCTATACCGAAGCGGCGGTGCGCAACCTAGCCTGGCGCGGCCGACTATTGGTTGTGGGCTTTGCCGCCGGCGACATACCAAAAATTTCAACTAACTTGTTGCTGCTTAAAGGGGCATCTTTGGCAGGCGTTTATTGTGGCGGCCTGCTCTTTCAAGAGACGTCATCTTTCACCCGCCAAATGGCCGACATGTTTCAGTTAATGGCAAACGGCGTGTTAACGCCATTGCCCTATGAAAGCATGCCGGCACACGACTTCAAACCAATATGGTCCCGCTTTTCCTGCGCCGAAAAGGGCAGCAAAATACTCCTTAACTTCCAAACCGAAACGGGCAATACAAATGAGCAGTGAAGAGTTAGACACGCTGAATGCAATTCAGAATCAACGCCCTCATGCCCCCTTCCGAAAGCTTGAGTTCGCCCCGGTTAATATCGCGCTGACCGCCCGCGAAGACGGCTCTCAGCTACTGATCAACCAGCAACCCCTGGCCCCCCTGCCGGTTCAGCAGATTGGAGAATACTTGCGCTTGCACGCCCGGAACCGACCTGACCAGGTCTTTCTGGCGGAGCCGGCAACCGAAGAGGGTAATTGGCACACATTAAGCTACGCGCAAGCGCTGGCTAAAGTGAATGCGTTATCGCAATGGTTATTGAATCAGTCTTTGCCCACTGAGCAGCCGGTTTTTATCTTAAGCGAAAACAGTATGAATCAGGCGCTCTTGCAATTTGCCGCCATGCAGGTTGGCATTCCGGTCATGCCCTTGTCGGCTGCTTACAGCTTAATGTCAAAAACCTGCGGCAAAATTGCCGACCTCACACAACGCTTCGTCCCCGCACTTATTTACGCCGAAGAGGGTGAGCGTTTTCAAACGGCTATTCAGGTCGCGCAAAAGCACGCACCCCACGCCAAAGTGTTGTGCCAGCGCCCCGGCCCAATTACCCATGCCGCACAGTTAAATGACGCATTCGCAACAACGCCGACAAACAGAGTTGATGAAGCCTTCAATAAGGTTAACCACGACACGATTGCACGGCTGTTGCTTACATCAGGATCCACAGGCAGCCCCAAAGCGGTCATCATGACGCAACGCAATATCATTGCCTCGGGCGTACTGTGGGATCAGGTCTGGCCTTTCCTGAAAACACAACCACCTATTATGCTCGACTGGCTCCCATGGAACCACACGGCCGGCGCGCACGGCGCGTTAGCCATGGTACTGCGCCATGGCGGTACGCTGTACCTGGACGACGGCAAGCCGGTACCCAAGCTCATCGATCGAACCATTCGACACCTTCGCGAAATTAAACCGAATATCATGGTGAACGTACCGCGAGGACTTGATATGCTGGTTGCGGCCATGGAAGAAAATCCCGAGGCCACAGAAGCCATTTTCACCAACCTGCAGATTATTGTGTACGGCGGTGCGGCGCTCTCCACTCAAACACTGCTGAAACTCGAGCAACTCAGCGCGCAGGCAACGGGTGAACGTATCCCCATTTCCGCGTCGCTGGGCTCAACCGAAACAACCATGCCCGCTACACTCATTTGGTGGCCACCTGAAATACTGGGCACGCTGGGTTTGCCGGCGCCAGGGGTCGAAGCCAAGCTGATTCCAAACGAAGATCGATACGAAATTCGTTTTCGCGGCCCCAACATCACGCCCGGCTACTTTAACGACCTGCAGGCCAACGAAAAAAGTTTCGACGAAGAGGGTTTTTTGAAAACAGGCGACGCGGTGCAGTGGGTGAACCCAAACGACCCTACCCAAGGCCTGGTGTATGCCGGACGCATGTCGGAAAACTTCAAACTGACCAGCGGAACCTGGGTGTCGGTGACCACCGTTCGCGGGCACTTATTGCCCCAGCTCCACCCCTTTGTTTCCGACGCGGCTCTAACCGGACATAACGCCGAACAACTAGGCGCTCTCCTTTTCCTGAATGCGCATCAAATCCGCAAACGTTTCCCGGAACTGAAAGATGCCACTGACCAAGCGATTACAACCTACCCGCCACTACTTGAGCAACTGGCACAAGGCATAGAGCGACACAACCAAAACTACCCGGGAAGCAGCACCCGAATCTGTCGCGCCTTGTTGCTGGATTCGCCACCCAGCATTGATGACAATGAGATCACCGACAAAGGCTACATTAATCAATCGGGCGTCTTGAAAAAGCGCGCCCACGCGGTAAAGCGGTTGTATAAATGCAAGGTCTCGGCGGGTGACTGCCTGGTTTGCAAATAGAGGGGAAGAATGCACGAACCCGCACGCCTTTTCGGCACCCCCCTAAGCAACTACTACAACAAGGTGAAAATCGCCTTGATCGAATTGGAGCGCCCCTTCACGGAAGTACTGCATTTGCCCGGCGAACAATGGCCCGACAAGGGCAGCCCAAGCGGAAAAATCCCGTTCCTGGAAACCGCAGATGGCTTCATTTACGAGTCGCAGGCAATCGTCGAATACCTTGAGGACACAACACCGGACCACTCATGCTACCCCGCCTCCCGGATGGCAAAAGCGCGTTGCCGGGAACTGGGTCAAACAATTGAGTTGTACATTGAACTGCCCGCCCGAAAGCTTTACCCCGCTGCATTTTGGGGCCGTCCGTTTCAACAAAACCTGGCCGATGATGTGCTTAAGGAAGTTTCGCACGGCTTGCGTATATTAGGACGGCGCGCATTATTTAACCCATGGATTGGCGGCAACACCTTCACCCACGCCGACGTGGCCGCATGGGCTCACTTAACAACCGTCAGCAACGCGCTGCGTACACTTAAACAGCCCGATGTTCTAAGCGATGTACTACCCAACATTAGCGACTACCTTAAACACGCATTGACCCGCCCAAGTATCGAACGCGCAGATAACGATTTGCGCCAGGCATGGCACAATCGCAACCAGAAAACGACTTCCTAATCTAACAGGCACAACATTATGGCGCGCACCCGAGCACTGGATTATGAAGACCGCAAGAAAGATATTCTGAAAGCGGCGGCGGTTCTATTCGCCCGCAAGGGTTATAGCGAAACCCTGCTGGAAGACATCGCCGAACAATGCGGCATGAAAAAATCATCGCTTTATCATTATCACCGTTCGAAACACGCCATCCTGCATAGCCTGATCAGCTGGAAAATTGAAGACCTGGCCTGGAAGGTTGAAGCGGCGGTTGAACAAGAGCAAAGCGCCGAAAAAAAACTGCGCGCGTTCACCCAAACCCTGGTCAGCGAATACATTCGCGTTCCGGAGGAGGTAACCGTGCTGCTCACGCAAATGCGTTATTTGAATCGCCCAGCAATGCGGTCGGTTATTGTTATTCAGGAACGCATTATCAACCGGGCGGTAATATTGATTCAGGCTTTGCGCCCCGATGTGGAAATGACCCGCAAAAAGGTGACCGCGCTGGCCATGATGTACTTCGGCATGACCAACTGGATTCACGTTTGGTACAAACCTTCAGGCTCCATTAAGCCGACTGAATTATCGGCCCTGATTGTGGATACGTTTGTAAATGGCGTTCAGAATTTGGCGGTTGACCAGTTGAACTAGCGCCCCTGCATACGCATCAAAAACTGACGCCCAAGACGGGTGGAAATTGCCAGGCCAATCAATGAACATACGGCGGGAATTGTCCAGGCCATCGACCACCCACCGGCCAGTGTCGCCACCCAGGCCACCAAGGGCGGGCCTGAAAACTGCCCCAGGGCCATCCCCTGCTGCATCCAGCCCAT
This sequence comes from Pusillimonas sp. UBA3987, assembly GCA_002384935.1. Classification (GTDB taxonomy): domain Bacteria; phylum Pseudomonadota; class Gammaproteobacteria; order Burkholderiales; family Burkholderiaceae_B; genus Neopusillimonas. The sequence goes on along the minus strand of DGCD01000011.1, from coordinate 195,969 downwards.
GGTTGGCGCCAGAGTACGACGCGAAGGCGCCAGTTCCATCACCATGTAATATAAAGTCGCTGGAATCAGGCCACCTGTGGCGGAAAACAAAACGATCAGCGCCAGTTGCACGGCGGTTGGAATCGGGAAGGCGAAGGCCAGGAAAGCACATACACCCATGGCCACAAACGCGAAATTATTCAACCAATGTGGCTTCCATCCCCGATGCAATAAACGTCCTGCCGAGAAGCTGCCCACGGCATTGCCCGCCGCAATAACGGTTGTCATGGCACCGGCCATAAAACCGGAAAAGCCCGCTTCCACATAGATGGTAGGCATAAAGGCCACAATCGCCATCCATTGGCCGGAGTACACCGCGAAACACAAGCCCAGGAACCAGACATTCAAGGAACTGAGCGTTTCAATTGCCAGGGCAAGGAATGAAGGTTTCTTTTCCAGCGGCGTACCTGGTTTTGCGCTTTGAACCGGTGCCGCCGCAGGATCGGCAGGAATCTTGCGCCACACAATATAGGCAACAATGGCTGTCAGCGCCGATAGAATCCACCATAAGGCGCGCCATCCGCTTAAGCTTAGAATCAACGAACCGCCCAACAAGGCAATAACGGTTGCGATGGGTACATAACCACCCCAAACCCCCAGAATACGGCTCAGGAAAGCAGTATCAACCAGGCGTCGAATCAATGCCGGGGCCGGCATGGTGACCATGAGAAAACCCACACCCTCCATAACGCGAAAACCCAGCACGGCGATGCGCATATCAATGGTGGGGGCCAGAAAAGAGCCAATCGACAACAGTGTTAAACCAATAAGCACACAACGACGCAGACCGATTTTCTCGGCAAACAGACCCACCACGAGCCCCAGGAACATGCCCGCTGTTTGCACCATGGACAGCAGAAACCCAGACTCCACCAGCGTTAAACCGAGCTGTGCCTGTAATACGGGCAATGACGGCGGCAACTTCCAGACATGCAGTCCGGCCACGACACCGGCAATTACCACCAGATAAGCCAATCGATTTGAAGTCTCACCCGCGGGCGCTACAGTTGGAGTCATCATAAACACAAGAAAAATGAATGGGTATCAACAGACGCAACATTAAATCACAATGACGTCGTTTTGAATAAGTACTACATTAGACTTTGGCAACTGGAGTACAAAGGCGCATAATGTGGGTCAATAAACAATTTGAGACAAAGTTTTTGTAGCCGGTCGTCATGCAAAACACCCCGAATGCTTCAAATCGCCGAAAAAATAACGCTTCTGGCGCACCCACCATCATAAACGAAAGCCTGAAATCAAAGCTTTTCCTGGTTTTTGTTATTGTTTTCATCGCGGCCAACCTGCGCACGGCATCCATTGCAGTAGGGCCGGTCATCGAATCCATCCAGGCCAACCTGTCGTTATCCGGCTCTGCGGTTGGTTTGCTGCTGACACTGCCCATTCTATGTTACGGCGCGTTTGCGCCGCTTGCGCCCAAAATGCTGCGCTATACCTCAGCCGAGCATCTCATTCTTATCGGTTGTGTCATTTTTGCATTCGGTTTGGTGCTGCGCAGCCTGTTCGGCACCTTCGGCCTTTATACCGGCACACTGATTGCCGGCGCAGGCACCAGCATTGTCATGGTAGTGCTGCCTGCCATTATCAAGAAAAACTTCCCCGACAAAGCTGGCATGATGATGGGGTTCTATTCCACCGCACTGTGCCTGGGTGCCACCATTGCCGCGGCGTTCACCGTACCGCTTGAGAGTGTGTTCAACAGCGATTGGCGTTGGGCCCTGGGCTTCTGGACGCTTCCGCTGATCGTTTCCATATTCATGTGGGTGCCCTACACAAAAGGGCAAAAGCCAAATGCCTCAAGGGCACGCTCTGCTTCGCCACGACTCAGAAAATGCTGGCTGGCATGGCAGGTTTCGCTCTTCATGGGCATTCAGTCCTCGATTGCCTATTGCGTGTTCGGCTGGTTGCCGGTAATGCTGATTGAACGTGGCATGACCGCCCTGTCGGCAGGGTTTATTTTGTCTATCGCGCTGGGCGTACAACTTATTACTTCGTTAACCGCCCCCTGGATCGCCACGCGCGGCAAAGACCAGCGCGCCACGATTATCGTCATGTTAAGCATGGCCTTATTCGGACTCATGACCACAATTTATGCATCAATGAGCCTGATGTGGCTATGGGCCACTATTTTGGGGCTGGGCCTGGGCGGCATGTTCAGTATTGCACTGTCATTATTGGTGTTGCGAGCGCCAACGCCCCAGTTGGCCGCTTCGCTTTCGGGCATGGCTCAGGGCGTGGGCTACCTGGTTGCAGCGATTGGCCCGTTGATTGTCGGGCTTTTACACGAATACACCGGCGGATGGGACGCGGTCGCCGTGTTCTATCTGCTGCTGGTAAGCGGTTCATGCTTTTTCGGCATGGGCGCAGGCCGCGCCAAATACGTTAGCTCGCCTGACTCAGACTCTTAAGCGCCACCTGCGGATCGGCCGCCTGCCCGGGGTCGACCTGAATCGCTGTAGAAATCAACTTCCTGGCTGCCATGTGGTCAATGGGCATATTCACCGACTCGGTGCATGTCAGCTTGTTGTCGTCGAAATACAGCACAGAAAACTTATCATCGGCAGGGTTGCCACGCACCAGGCGAACATGTGAAGCATGCGGCACACCGGCGATTTGAATTCGAACGCGACCCTGATCAGACCAAAACCAGGGCAAAGCGGTATAAGGCATTGGATCATCGAAAATAGCGCGCGCCGCACAACGAGCCTGGTCATTGGCATTTTGCACCGATTCCAGCCGAAGCCGGCAACTCAATGCCTCATAAGGAAAGTTGGTGCAATCGCCGATGGCGTAGATAGCCTCATCCGACGTTTGCATGAAACTGTTGACCATGATGCCGTTATCGCACTCCAGCCCGGCTGCCTGGGCCAGCTCAACATTGGGCACGGCACCGATCCCCACCACCACGACATCAGCGTCATAGCGCGTATCGCCTACCCATGCCGCCGTGACCCTGCCGTCTTGCTCATCCACTTTATCGACCTTGGCATCCAGCAAAATTTCAACGCCTTCGCTGCGATGTTTGTTCAGGAGATAATCCGAGACCTCGGTGGATACCGAGCGACCCAGAAGCCTGGGCGCAGCCTCCAGCACGCTTACGTTCTTGCCCATGGCACGTGACGTAGCCGCAATTTCCAGCCCGATGAAACCGCCCCCGATCACCAGCACATTACGTGCGTCACCCATTTGCGCACGCAAGCCGTTCGCATCGTCCATATTGCGCAAAGTGAACACATTTGAATAGCGACGGGTATCGAACAGGTCGTGCACCCGCGCTCGTGTCCCGATAGCCAGCACGAGAACATCGTAAGAAAATCTGTCGCCTGAATTGACCGATATGGACTTCTCTTCGCGATGAAGGGCTGTAACACAGCTATTCATGTAGATATTGATCTGGTTATCGGCGTAAAAGCTGGCAGGGCGCAGCCAGGCCGGCTGCGGGTCGTCTTCCTTGATATAGGTTTTGGACAAAGGCGGACGCTGATAAGGCAGATATGTTTCTTCCGTAATCAGGGTAATTTCAACCGCTTGCTTGGTTTCCAGCACTGCGGCACAAAACTGCGCCGCAGCGTGTCCGCCTCCGACCACAACGATTTTCTTCAAAACGGTTTCCTTTCAATCAGCTTCGCTTTCACCAATATGGTGCTCGCGCAAATAACGTTGGGTTGCTTTCTCGACTTGCGGCAAATTGGCATGCAGGCGCAAAAGCATATTGGTCAGGACATCGGCTTCTTCCTGTGAAAGACACGCCAGAAATGCACGCTGTCGTTCGAGGGCAATTGCCTTGATTTGATTATGTTTTTGCCAACCCAGCTCAGTCAGTGTGGCATAGCGCACCCGGCCATCGTTCGCATCGTGCGAAAAGGTGATCAACCCTTTCTCATGCATGCTTTTAAAACACCGGCTTACCGACCCCTTATCCATACCGATCAGTTTGCACACCATGTTAACCGACACCTTATCTTCCAGTGCCAGCATCACCAGAACCCGCCAGATTTCAATGCCCACGCCATAATGGCGGCGGTAAACGGCGGCCGCCCCGGATGCGAGCTTGGTAGCAATAAAAGTGAAGTAGGCAGGGTGATACGTTTCAAGTTCAATACCCTGGGCACGCGGGCCGGCGGTGTCAATTGCCGCACGCGCTTCCTTACCTTTGGCAAACGCCTGCTGAGGGCCACCTTTAGGCCCTTTTCCAGACTTGCCTGCCCCATTTCGAGACTTTGTCGATCGAACTGCTGCACCCGCTGCCAAGACTATTCCTTTCTTTGCTGAATCTATTGTTGCGACTCAGGCAAATATACCGTGATTTCGTCTGCGTCATCGGTTATGAACAACTGACAGCTCAAACGGCTGTTTTCCTGTGCCGGGGTAACGGTGCACTCCAGCATTTCCTCTTCCGGCGCAGACCTGGCGGCGAATTTGCCCGCATCTTTTTCATCCACATACACATGACAGGTCGCGCACATTGCCGACCCGCCGCACTCTCCAACGATACCGTCGACGCCGCCATTAACGGCGGCCTGCATCAGGTTCACGCCAGGCGACACATCAATCTCGGTTACCGTGCCTTCGGCACTAATGTATTTAACAACAGCCACTCTTTACTTTTCCTCTGAAAATGTCAACGCGGCACCAAACGCACCGGCAAAGAATCCAACGCGCGCAGTGTGTTATTCAGCCGGCGTGTCGCTTCACCTGTTTGTTCGATACGTTTTACTTTATTGGCCAACGCAGTCAGGATCAACTCGCCCTCAAGGCGCGCGATGGCCTGACCCACACAACCATGGATACCTGTTCCGAATGCCATATGGCCCGTTGCCTTGCGATCAATATCAAAGACTTCCGGATTCTCCCATTTCCGGGGGTCACGATTTGCGGCCCCCAGAAAAAACAAAACCTTATCATTTTCTTTCATGGGAGCGCCGGCAAACTCCACATCGCGATTCACCGTGCGGAAAAATGTCTGGACCGAAGACTCAAAACGCAATGTTTCCTCAAATGCCGGTCGAGCGCGCTTGGGCTCGGCCACCAGCTTCTCGTATTGCTCGGGATGCTGTGCAAAGCAGTAAATCGCGTTGCCGATGCCATTGACCGTAGTATCAACGCCAGCCGACAAAAACGAACGCACCAGCATCGGGGCTTCTTCCAGGGTGATTTCACCGGCATCGGCAGCCTGATAAATCTGGTCGCCAAAACCGCCCGGCCGCAGCGCCTCACGCTCGCATTTATTCATAATCCATTCACGTACCGGCTCATACTTTTCAACTGCGCGCTGGAAAATATGGTTACGCGGCCCGAACGAATTGAACACCATATCGCCGTACAGCAGAAGAACCTCGCGCTCATCTTCGGCCAGACCGAGGGCATCGGGAAAGACACGCAAAGGGTACACTTTGGCCAAATCGTTTACTGCATCAACCTCGCCCTGTTCAAGCAGGCGGTCAACCAGGGCCTCGGCTTTTTCCTGAAAATCGGCACGAATTTGCTGTACGACCTTGGGCGACAGAATACGCGATAGAATTGCCCGCGCCCGGGTATGATCCGGCGGATCAGCTTCCAGAATCAGGCTAGGCGGGCGAAAGGGCTTTTCCACACGGAAGTTGGCCAGCCCCACCCCTGCGGACGAAATAAAATTGTCCCAATCACTCAGCCCGGCTTTCACGGGTTCGTAACGCGTGAAAGCCCACAAGCCATAACTATCGAGCCACACCGCCTCACCTGCCTCACGCATTTGCTCGTGATACGGATACGGCATGGTTAGAAAATCATCGCCAAAAGGGTCAATATCCAGGCGCGGCACAGAGTCCGGCAGTGTCGTGGTTGAACTTGAAGTTGTCATTTTGTCTCCTATCAGAATGGGCTGAACCTATTCCGCAACCGCAATGTAGCGATCCAGAATGGCAGGGTTATCTATGAGTTCGGCTGTGCCGCTCTCGTAAACAACCGCGCCGTGATCCAACACTAAAGCGCGCTGAGCAAATTTCAACGCCTCTTGTACTTTTTGCTCCACCAGCACAACCGCAACATGTTGCTCACGACTGAGCTTATCGAAAGCCTGCATCAATTCCTCGCAGATAATGGGGGCCAGGCCTTCCAAAGGCTCATCGAGCAAAAGCAATTGAGGCTCGCCCAGCAAGGTGCGCGCCACCGAAAGCATTTGCTGCTCGCCCCCCGACAAGGCCTGACCGCCATTGTTGCGACGCTCATAAAGCCGGGGAAACAGTTCATACGCTTTTTGCACATGGGAACGCGGCCGGTTACGCAAGCCGGCGATCAGGTTTTCTTCCACGGTCAGAGAAGGAAAAACGTCGCGTGTTTGCGGCACATAACCAACCCCCATGCGAGCGCGCTCGACCGTGCTGCTGCGGGTAATATCGCGACCCTGCCAAGACACCGAGCCGCCGCGATGCTGCGTCAGGTTCATGATGCTTTTCAGGGTAGTCGATTTACCCACGCCGTTACGACCCAGCAAACACACCCGCTCTCCCGGTGCGACAAAAAAAGACACCTCATGCAAAACGGTCAACGGACCATATCCTGCTTCCAGCGCACTCACTTCCAGCAACAAACTCATATCTGCGCCTCGCTTCCAAGATAAACCGACCGCACTACATCGTTCCGACGAATCTCTTCAGGCGGCCCATCGGCCAATACGGCGCCATTTGCCAGCACCAGAATTCGCTGGGCGAAACGAAACACCAAGTCCATGTCGTGCTCAATAATCACAACAGCCAGATCCGCCGGCAGTCTGTTCAAAGCGTCCAGAACCAGTTGCGCTTCAGAGCGGGGTACGCCGGCCATGGGCTCATCAAGCAACAGCACTTTCGGTTTCAAGGCCAACGCCAGCGCAATTTCAACCAGACGCTGGTCGCCATAAGCCATTTCAGCGGGCGAGTGATGCGCAACACGCGACAATTTCAGATCGGCCAGAATCTTTGCCGCCTCTTCAAGGACCGCCGAGTAGGCATTCCGGTTGCGCCACATGTGCCCGATTGACCCGTCGCGCTGATGAATGGCCAGCGCCACCTGATCAATCGCGTCAATATCCGGCGCCAGGCGTGAAATCTGGAAAGTACGGACCAGGCCATGACCAACACGGCGATGACTGGGCCATTCTGTAACGTCGACACCGTTCAAATGAACACGACCGCTATCGGAACGCAACACCCCGCCGATTTGATTGACGAGTGTTGTTTTGCCCGCCCCATTGGGGCCGATAATCGCCAGCCGCTCACCGGCATTCAAAGCGAAGGTGACGTCATCAGTTACGGTCAACCCGCCAAATGCTTTATTCAAATGCTCAACTTGAAGTACTGTCATGCCCGCCTCCCGATCAAGGACCATAAACTGCGGTTGACACGACTGATATAGCGCTGCACCAGCCCTTTGGGCAGGAACACCACCAGCATGAGCAAACCACCAATGACAAACAACCAATGGAACGGGTTCGCCGTAGCGGCGTAATGATGAATAATCGAATACAAGGACGTGCCAATAATGGCCCCCGTCAAAGTGCCCAGTCCACCCAATACCAGCATGACCAAGGCCTCCGCAGACAACTCAAACCCAAGACTGTCAAGGCTCACAACCTGAGTCACCTGCGCGGAAAGCGCCCCGGCCACTCCTGCAACGAAACCGGCGATAACATAAAGACGCACCAGATGCGGATAAATCCGGGTGCCATTGGCCGCCATACGCTCTCTGTTTTCCCGAATACCCACGCAACACAAGCCAAACGGCGAACGCATGATCCGGCGCAGCACTGCATAGCAAACCAGCATCGCAATCATGCAGTACCAATAGCCGGTTACACCAAACATATCGAAGTTGAAATGCCCCAGAAGAGGAGAAATATCGTAGCCGGTCAAACCATTATCGCCACCCGTTATCCCCTGCAAACTGTTGGCCAGGCTTTGCAGAATCAACGTCACGGCAATCGTTAACATCAAGAACGCCAAGCCTTGATAACGCACCAGGAAAAGACCGGAAACAAAGGCAATCAGCGCTCCCGAACCCGCGCCTACCATCAAACCCAGCAACGGATCAGGCGAGAAGTGCCGGGCAAACAAGCCTGCACTGTAAGCCCCCATGCCGAACATGGCGGCGTGCCCCAGGGTTGGAAGGCCGGCGTAACCCGTTACCAGGTCAAGTGACATCACCAGAATCGCCATAATGGCAATATGTGTGAGCATGAGCAGACTGCCGGGGAAAAACCAATACAACGCAAAAATCACAGCCAGTGCCAACACATAGCCCAGCCAGCCAAATCGTGCCATGTTTGCGCCGGCACTCAGCGAATTAGAAGCAATAGGCATCAGTGTCTCCGCAAAATACCTTCAGGACGCCAGGCCAGCAGGACAATCATGGCGACATAAAAGAAAAACGTACCGAAATCGGAAGCAAGATACCGGCCGGCCGTATCGATAACACCCAGTACAAGCGCCGCCACCAGCGTTCCGGACACACTGCCAAGCCCGCCAACCGACACCACCACAAGCATCAAAACCAGATACTTGAGCGGGTAGTACGGTTCAAGCGGCATCAACTCTGCACCCAGCACACCCCCCAGTGCCGCCAGACCGGCGCCAAAAGCAAAAGTGGCACATTGAACCAGGCGGATATTGATGCCCAGGGAAGAAGACATAGGGGCGTTATCGACTGATGCCCTGAGCCAGATACCGAACCGTGTCCTGGCAATAATCAACCACAACATAAGGACAACGGCCAACCCCATGACAATCACGAATACACGTTGTTTGGGTAGCGTTCGATCTCCCAGCGCCATTGACCCTCGCAGCCAATCAGGTAGCGGTAACTGCTGGATATAAGGCCCCGCCAGAAAATTGGCCAGGGCAATGGCGGCAAACGTGAACCCAATGGTAAACAGCACCTGCTCCAGTTCGGTACGCTTATACAGGAACCGGAAAACAAAGGTTTCAAGCAGTGCAGCCAGCACAATCGCTGCCACGACCGCCAGCACAAGGCCTGCCAGAAAAGGATAGCCTTCTTCACGTACCAGCCACGCGGCCATATAACCGCCTGCCATGGCAAACGCCCCATGAGCAAGATTGATGAACCGCATCAGGCCCATCGTGACGGACAAGCCAACGGAAATGATGAAAAGCACCATTCCATAGACAATGCCGTCTATCAGGATATTACTGAAGAGCTGCACGCCCGAACCCCTTCTTTATGAATTGTTATTGTTTTTTCAAACCATGATCGGGCTGCATGCCGAAGGTCTCGATCTCGGTATTGACCAGGATGTCACCGTCGCGCTCGACCTCGCGCAAATACACATTCTGGGTTATGTGGCGGGTTTCAGGATCGATTTTTGCAGGGCCGCGGGGGCTTTCCCACTCATAACCCTTAATCGCTTCAATGGCCTTGTCGCCATTTTTCTTGCCGTCGGTTGCTTCCACCATTTTTTGGATGATATGCATCCCGTCGTAAGCGCCTACGGAAGCATAATTCTCCAGCGCATCGGCCGCTTGTGCCTTCATCGCCTTCTTGAATTCACGGTTGGCATCTGAGTCATGTGCAGCGGAATAATGGAATGCTGTTTTCAAATCCAATGCCGCATCGCCAAATTTCTGCAGGTCGAACTCATCCATCTCGGCCGTACCCAGGAATTCGATTCCCGCTTCACGCAAGCCATTCTGGTTATAGGCATTCACAAAGCCCAGGCTGGGCGGGCCACCGGGCAGGAAGACGTAGACCGCCTCGGCACCCGAAGCCTTGATGCGTTGTGCGAAAGGACTGAAATCGTTGGTGTTGAGCGGCATGCGAATGCTTTCAACCACCTCGTCACCCAGGCGCGTGAACTCTTCCTTGAATGCCGTTTCACCATCAACGCCGGGGGCGTAATCGCTCACCGCCGTGACCACTTTCTTGATACCTTGCTCGTGGGCCCAACGTGCAATCGGAACCGTTACCTGCCACAACGTGTATGAAGTTCTGACGAAATAGTCGGATTTAGGTGTAATGGATGAGGTGGCCGCATTGAAAATGACCGTTGGCGTTTTTGACTCTTGCACCAGTGGCGCGACTGCCATTGCATTGGGCGTAAACACAATCCCGCCCAGATAATCAACGCGATCACTCACGATCAGTTCCTGAGCCGCCGTTTTGACGCCGCTGGGATTAGGCCCGCCACTGTCACGGTAGATAATTTCAATATCATGACCGGCAAACTGGCCGCCCTGCTGTTTCAAATAAGATTCGGCACCATCCTTAAACAACTTGCCATAGTGTGCAAAAGGGCCCGAAAACGGGCCGATGATACCCACTTTAACCGTATCGGCATGGGCAAGGCCGGAAATAGAGGCCGCCATCAGTGCGATGGCGCCCAAACGAAGCGCTTTCTTCATTTTGTCTCCTTGTTTATTGATTTTCGTGCACGGACATGACGCATAACAACGCAAATGCCCCGGCGCGTAAAACAAGTCTAGATTTAACTTGTTGATATGTCAACTAGTTGAATCACCAACAGGTTGCAAATACAACCAATTGACAAATCAAGCAAATAATCAAGGCACATGAAGCCGACTGGACGCAGGCAGGCACACCGCCTAATATGCCTATCATTCCCCGTACGCGAATTAGAATTAAATACCAATGGGTCTCACGCGATCACTTCAAACCGCATGGCTTACCGAAACGGTTCGCCTTTATGAAATAAAAAACGGCCGCTGCCACGATACGCAGGAAAACCGGCAGGCGATCGAGCGCGGCCCCACGCTCGAGGCGCGGCTGGCTATTCGTGCAACCGCACTGGCCGAAAAACTTGCATTCAACACCAAGGCCAACCTCATTGCCGCACAGGCTCGCTGGGCACTTTCAGGATTACTGCTCATGGGCCTACTGGGCGGTATTTCCGCTGCCGTCAGCGCGCTTGGAAGCGGGCAGCATCCCGTGAACCTGCTGGTTGCCCTGCTGACCTTGCTTGGCTTGCACTTTGTGACTTTGATACTGTGGCTTATCTCTTTAAGTGTTGAAACCGCCGGGCCGCCCGGTTTGGGCAAGTTATGGCTGGCCATAACACGCAAGCTCAACAAGCAGGCCGACAATCACCTTTTGGTACAAGGCTTAACCAGCGCATTAAGCAGAGCCGGTGCCCTTAAGCCAACCTTGGGCGTTATCAGCCATGCCATTTGGACAGGCCTTATGGCGGCCGCAATACTGACACTGCTGGTGTTGCTTTCCGCAAGGCAGTATCAATTTCAATGGGAGACGACACTGCTTGGCTCGGGCGTCTTTCTTCACTTCACTCATTTGCTTGGGTGGGTTCCATCGCTTCTGGGCTTCTCAACCCCAGACCCATCCATTATTGCCAGCAGCATCGGCTCGCCCTCCCCGCTTTCCGATGCCGGCGTAACCTGGTCAAGCTGGCTCATCGGTTGTGTTCTGGTTTATGGCTTTTTCCCGCGCTTGATTCTATTGTTGATTTGCATGCGCTGGGCGCAACGCAATATCCGGCTCACGCCCGTCGATACAACGTTACCGGGTTATATCAACCTGCACTCGACGCTCATGCCGGAAAGCCGGGTTATCGGTATTGACCATCCGGCTGCGCAGCCGGCCTCGCAGGCCAGCCCGGTAACGGCAGCAACCACATTCAATACGGCAGAACCTTACGCAATATTGGGCCTGGAACTTACCGCCGACACCCCATGGCCACCTATACCAATGGGAAAAACGGGAAACGATCTGGGCCGGATAGACTCGCGCGAACAACGCCAGCATGCATTGCAAACATTGAAAGCATATGGTCCAGGGCAAGTCGTTGCCGTGTGTGATGCCAGTCAAACACCTGATCGCGGTACATTACACTTCCTGAATCAGTTAAGCACACCGGGCACGAAACTCTATGTCGTTGCGCAAGCCAGCCAGCCGGACAACAATCGCGAACGGATCTGGCGCGAACAAATAGCCAACCTGCCTGCCGATTCAGTACACATCAGCTCCAACCTGCAAACACTGTTCGGAGCAACCGCCACGCCGCCCCATCATGCAAGTTAACGCCAACACACCACTTCGGTTAGCCGTCGTCGGCCACACCAATACCGGCAAGACCTCTTTGCTGCGCACGCTTACACGTAACCCGGACTTTGGCCAGGTAGACAACCGGCCAGGCACAACGCGGCACGTTGAAACGGTCAGTCTGCAGATTACGCCGCAGATCTCAATTCAGCTGCTTGACACGCCGGGGCTTGAAGAGGCAATGGAGCTGGGCGCGCTCATCGATCAAATCAGCCCGCCGGAAATGAGGCTTGATGGTCCCGAGCGAATTGAACGCTTTCTGCAGTCGCCCGAGGGAGAACAACGGTTTGAACAGGAGGCACGCGTATTGCGCGGGCTGCTTACCTGCCACGCCGGCCTGTATGTTATCGACGCCCGTGATCCGGTGCTGAGCAAGCATAAGGAAGAGCTGGCCATCCTGGCTCAATGCGCACGCCCCTTGCTGCCCGTACTCAACTTTATTCATACACCGGGACAACGCACCGAGGAATGGCGCCAGGCGCTGTCTCGCCTGGGCTTGCACGCCATGGTTGAGTTCGACACTATCGCACCGGCACTGAACGGAGAAGACCAGCTATACAACAAGTTGGCCCTGCTGCTTGATTCATTTTCCGGCCTATTGAGAAAAATACAGGCAAGCGTTGCCGAGCATAAGCAACAGCGTCATGAAGATGCATTGAACCTGGTCGCCGACCTGCTTATCGACGCAGCCGCTTTCCGTTTATCCGCGCCACCCGAAGACGAGGAAATCGAGCTTGCCACGCAACAACTTCGTGAGACCATCCGCCAGCGTGAACAGCAATGCGTAGTGCTGTTACTGCAACGATTCAACTTTCGCAATGAAGACTACGCTCACCATGCGTTGCCGCTGGAAGGCGAAAAGTGGGGTATGGACCTGTTCAGTCCGCAAGCACTTAAAGACGCGGGAATCGAAGTGGGCCTGGGCGCGGCGACAGGCGCGGCCGCAGGCTTTACGGTAGACCTGATCACAGGGGGGCTGAGCATGGGTGCGGGAACACTGGCCGGCGCAGCAGCCGGTGGCCTGTGGCAGGGCGCAGAGCGTTATGGCCGCCGACTGCTGGGACGCCTGCGCGGCTACCGGGAAATCAGCCTGAGCGACCAGGTCTTGCGAGTACTGGCGGCGCGCCAATTAACTTTGCTTAAAGCGCTTGAGCATCGCGGCCATGCGGCCACCCAACCGATTGAAATCAAAATGAGCGAGCATGCAATCGTGCAAAACAGGCAATTACCGGACGCCTTGCAGGAGGCGCGTGCCAACCCTGCATGGTCGAGTATGAGTGCGGCGCACGAAGACTCGCTCAGGCGCCGTCGGCTGGTCAGTGACCTGGCACGGCAGCTCGCTCATGAAGACGACAGCACACCAGCCGCGCCAGGCTCCTGATTCCCGAGGCAGGCGACCGGCTTAGTCTCGCTTCGGGCTATTCAAACCCGCCTGCACTGCCGGACGCGCCTCGAAAGCCTCCAGAACCCGGGAAACCTCTGGAAAATCCGCCATGCCAAGCAGTTCCTCGGCTTCATAGAAATGAACAGCACTGCGCACCCAGGGGAAAATGGCAATATCAACCAAGGAGTACGCCTCACCCATCATCCAGGGGCGTCCGGTTAAACGCTGATTCAATACATTCAGCAAACGGCGCGACTCATTCACATAGCGATCACGAGGGCGCTTGTCTTCGAAATCCTTGCCGGCAAATTTGTGAAAAAAACCAACTTGCCCGAACATTGGGCCGACCCCTCCCATCTGGAACATCAGCCATTGAATGGCGTGATAGCGCCCGGTCGGATCCTGGGGGATCAGTTTGCCCGTTTTATCGGCCAGATAAAGCAAGATCGCCCCGGACTCGAACAAGGCAAGCGGTTTCCCGTCGGGACCGTCCGGATCGATAATGGCCGGAATTTTGTTATTGGGATTCAACGACAGGAAGGCCGGTGACAACTGGTCATTGTCCTGAAACCGAACCAGGTGAGCCTCATAAGGCAGACCCAGCTCTTCGAGCATGATTGATACCTTGACACCATTGGGCGTGGGCAACGAATACAACTGAATCTGATCCGGATGTTGCGCGGGCCATTTCTGGGTAATAGGAAAAGCAGATAAATCGTGCATTAGTTAAAACCTTGAGATGAATGAATTAAAACAAGAGTACGGCCTCAATATTCGGCTGAGCGCCCCGTTAACGCCACGCCAAGGCGCAATAAGGCGTGGGCCGACGCGTCCAGGCAGCGTGTCCACCATGATACTTTCTCCCAGGCCAATGACGTCACGTGCTGGCTGCTTTCTTTAATTTCCGCCTCAAGCCTGGCGCGTAAATCGCGGGCGAACCCGGCATCATCAATATACACATTCGCTTCCCGCGCCAGCAATAAACTGAAAGGATCCATATTGGCCGAGCCCACCATGGCGCGATCATCGATGACGGCAACTTTGGCATGCAGATAACTGGGCAAATACTCGAATATCTCGATGCCATTGGCCAACAAAGATCCGTACATGCTTCTGCAGGCGCGATACTGCAGCGCATATTCCGAACGCCCCTGCAAGAACAGGCGCACGCTCACGCCCCTGGACGCAGCATCCTGCAATGCCTTCTTCAAGGCGCGACTGGGCAGGAAATAAGAGTTGGCGATCAGGACATGCTGGACGGCACGATTAATTGCGCTGATATAGGCATGCTCAATCAGTTTTCGATAACGCACATTGTCGCGAAACAGCACAGCCGCGCGCAACGAACCAACGCCCTCTTTGGCACGTGTGGAAACGGTTCGTTGTCGTCGGCGCCAGTAACGCAAGCGCTTGTAAAAAGGCGCCCAGTTCTCGCGCTGGCGCCACGCCATTTTGGCCCATAACGCAATTTGCGCATCACGCAAATCGTTCACCACCGGGCCTTGAATGCGGACGGCGAAATCAAAACGTGGCTTGGGGCCATAACCATCATTGGGCACGTCGACCAAATCGTCGTGCACATTGATACCGCCCACAAAAGCAAGCTCCTGATCGATGACAACCACTTTGCGGTGCAAGCGCCGCAAGCGGCGCAAACTAAACCGGTATGAAACAATACCGCGCGGCTCAGGACGATAAACCCGGAATTTTGCACCCATTTGCGCAAAACGGCGCTGCAACTCGGGTATGTGCTCATGGCTGCCAAAACCATCAACGACCACGCGCACTTTTACACCGCGCTCGCAGGCCTTGGACAAATGACGCAAAACGCGATAACCGGCTTCATCAAGGTTGAATATATAAGTTTCAAGATGAACGCTATAGCGAGCCTGATCGATGTCGTTGCACAACGCCGGGAAATAAGCCTGGCCATTTTGCAATAACGCAATGTCATTACCCTCGCGCCAAAGAGCGAAATCGGCATAACGCCGCTCTGCCGAACGCAGTCGCATAGCGTCTCCTTATACTTCAGGGCAGTTCAAGTTCCGTCAATATCGGTGCGTGGTCGGACAACTGCGTCCAGGGCTTGCCATGCAAGACGCGGGCATGACGCACGGCAAACCCCCGCTGATAAATGCGATCGAGTCTGAACCACGGGAAAACCGCCGGAAAAGTTCGTGGCGGCGGCGTTAACCGGGCCAGGCCGTTTACGCCCAGTTCACGCGATTTGCGAGGCAACGGGTTATGACTGCCGAACATGCGAAATGATTGACCCAGTTGACGAAAAGACTCAGGCAACGTTAAAGGCCCTGTTTGTGCCACGTGGGGCGCCACCGAAAACACTTCGTAAAGATTCAGTTGCGCCACAAACATGGGTGCCAGGCGATTGTTCCAATCGTTGAAGTCGCCCGCGATCAACAATGGCGCATCGGCAGGCACAAGACGTTTTATCCGGTCGACCAATGCCTGGGTCTGACGCGAACGCCCACTCGCGAATAATCCCAGGTGAACGACAAAACAATGCACTTCCTGATCATTGATCGACAAGATCGCATGCAATAAACCACGCTGCTCCAGCCGGTGGTCGGAGACGTCTTCGTTTTCGTAGTTCAATACGGGGAAACGCGACAACAACGCATTGCCATGATCCGTGTGCTTTCGAACCGCGTTGCAGCCGTAACACACTTGCATATTCAACGCTGCGGCCAAAGACTCGTGCTGCGCGTCGAGCATGCTCTGTCGTTGATTGCGGCCTTGAACTTCCTGCAGGAACAGCAGGTCGGGACGCAGCCCGTAAAGCCCAAGCCGCAACTGCGACAAAGACTCACGGGCCCCCATGGCCGAACGCCCTTTGTGAATGTTGTAACTGACAACCCTGAGCACGGACACGAGCAGCCCCTTTGGCGATTTATGACATAACGCACGCCCTTATGAAGGGCTTTCCACCTTGCGCAAGCGAATGTGAAGTTCACGCAGTTGCTTTTCATCCACAGGGGACGGCGCCTGGGTAAGCAGACATTGTGCACGCTGTGTTTTGGGAAAGGCAATTACGTCGCGAATCGACTCAGAGCCGGTCATCATGGTAACCAGGCGATCAAGACCAAAAGCCACCCCGCCATGCGGTGGTGCGCCGTATTGAAGCGCATCAAGCAAGAAGCCGAATTTTTCCTGCGCTTCTTCAGGGCCGATGTTCAAGGCACGGAACACCTTGCTTTGGACGTCTGCGCGGTGAATACGAACAGAGCCGCCACCCACTTCCCAGCCGTTCAAAACCATATCGTATGCTTTGGCCAGCGCAGCGCCGGGGTCGGATTCCAGCAACTCTTCATGACCGTCTTTCGGGCTCGTGAAAGGATGGTGCGCGGCAAAGTAGCGGCCTTCCTCAGGATCGTATTCGAACATGGGGAAGTCAACGACCCATAGCGGCTTCCATCCGCCTTCAAACAAACCATTTTCCTTGCCAAAATCACTATGACCGATTTTTACGCGCAAAGCACCCATTGCGTCGTTGACGACTTTGGTTTTATCCGCACCAAAGAAAATCAGATCGCCCGACTGGGCACCGGTACGCTCGATAAGCGCTTTCAGCGCCGGCTGATGAATGTTCTTCACAATAGGCGACTGCAAGCCTTCGGGAATCGCCGCAGCGTCATTCACCTTGATATAGGCCAGGCCCTTGGCACCATAGATGCCGACGAACCGCGTATAGGCGTCGATTTCACTGCGCGGCAGCGAGGCACCTCCCGGCACAAGCATGGCCACCACGCGGCAGGCGTCGTCGTTGGCCGGCGCCGAGAATACTTTGAAATCAACATCTTTCATGATGTCGGAGATATCGGTGAACTCAAGCTTGACGCGCAAGTCGGGCTTGTCGGAACCGAAACGGCGCATCGCCTCGGCCCAGGTCATGGTCGGAAAGGCCTCAGGCAGATCCACGTCTTGTACTGTCTTGAAGACATGACGCATCAAACCTTCGAATATCTCGCGAATCTGCTCTTCATTCAGGAACGAGGTTTCGCAGTCGATCTGGGTGAATTCAGGCTGCCGGTCTGCGCGCAGGTCTTCATCGCGAAAACATTTGGTAATCTGGTAATAACGGTCAAACCCGGACACCATCAGCATTTGCTTGAACAACTGGGGCGACTGCGGCAAGGCAAAGAACTCGCCCGCGTTCACACGCGACGGAACCAGGTAATCGCGCGCGCCTTCCGGCGTGCTCTTGGTTAACATCGGCGTTTCAATGTCCACAAACCCGAGGTCATCCAGATAGCGGCGCACTTGCATTGCAACGCGATAACGCAGCATTAAGTTACGCTGCATCTGTGGGCGGCGCAGGTCGAGTACACGATGCGTAAGACGCGTCGTTTCCGACAAATTCTCGTCGTCGAGCTGGAACGGCGGCGTCACCGAGGCGTTCAAAATTTCAATATCGCGGCACAGAACCTCAACGTCGCCCGAAGCCAGTTCCGCATTGGTTGTGCCTTCCGGGCGCAAGCGCACAAGGCCGGTAATCTTCAGGCAATACTCATTACGAATGCGCTCGGCAATGGCGAACGCCTCTATATTGTCGGGATCCACCACAACCTGGGCCAGTCCTGCGCGGTCACGCAAATCGATAAAAATCACGCCACCATGATCGCGACGACGATGCACCCAGCCAAACAAGGTGACGGTTTGGTCCAGTTGATCGCGACCAACCTCGCCGGTGTAGCAAGTACGCATGTGGGAATACTCCGTATTAATTCGTTTTGGTTTAATCAAGACTTCTTATCTTCGGCGCCGGAGGGCAAGCCGCTCCCGGGTGCAACCACACCCATAGACACAATATATTTAAGCGCCGTATCGACGCTCATATTCAATACATGCAGGTCATCCCTTGGCAGCATCAGAAAAAAACCCGATGTTGGATTGGGGGTGGTTGGCACATAAACGCTGACATACCCCGGGCCGAGTTTATCGGCCACTTCGCCGCCGGGTGCCCCCGTTAGAAAAGCAATGGTCCAGGCCCCCTGACGCGGGTACTGGACCAGGACAGCTTCACGAAACGCTTGCCCGCTGGGCGATAAAACGGTATCACTAACCTGTTTGACTGAATTATAAATGGAACGCACTAAAGGAATGCGTCCCAGCAACCATTCCCAGCGTCCAACCAGGGCCTGCCCGATGAAATTGGCGCCGGCCAGCCCGGTTAGAAACACAACGACAATCACCAATAACAGTTGAAAACCCGGTATTGGATAACCAAACAGCGACTGCGACGTAAGAAAGGCCGGCACGACACTTTCCAGCGTTGTGAATACCAGCGCCAAAACCCAGATCGTAATAACAAGCGGGATCCAGATTAGCAACCCGGTGACAAAATAACGTTTAAAACCGCGCATACCCTTGCCTGTCTGGAGAGCCTGGCTGCAAGCAATTCAAAAAATCAAGCTGCCGGCGTCGAGGTTGATGTATCGGAAGCCGATGAGCCTGAACCCGAAGACGCACCCTCGGATGGCGCAGCCGCGCTTGCAGGCTTGCTTCCATTATTGCGAAAATCCGTTACGTACCAGCCCGACCCTTTCAACTGAAAGCCGGCAGCCGTTACCTGTTTGGCATAGGTTGATTTGCCGCAGGCAGGACAATCGGTTAACGGAGAATCAGACATTTTCTGCAGCACATCTTCCGCGTGACCGCAGTCTGTGCACCGATAAGCGTAAATAGGCACAAGCACACCCCTAAGAAACAATAAATAAACATTACGGCCACGAAACCGACATTCGCACCACCGACACGGGCGTATCCGCGTCATCGAATTTACGACTGAACCGGCCAAACCTTCAGATTTTAGCGGTTTTTGCCAGGTTACTTTTGGTTGACCCGTTACAAATGGAACGTGCCGGGGCATAGATGGGGTTAAAAGCGCCAATTACAAGCAGCCGAATAAAAGTTGCAGTATCCTAAGGGGTTCAAATCCTTTTTTTAGGAACACCGGGATGACGAGCCTGAACCCCCAACCCTATACGTTTTCACAACGCGCGCAGAAAATAACCAGCTCAACGATTCGTGAAATTCTCAAAGTCACGGAACGTCCGGAAATCATTTCCTTTGCCGGCGGCCTGCCCGCCCCCAAAGGCTTTCCTATCGACACCATATACGCCGCTTATGAAAAAGTGTTGAACCACGACGGCAAGGCCGCCTTGCAATACGGGCCCACTGAAGGCTACCGGCCACTGCGTGAATGGGTGGCGCAGGATTTGAAACGCGTAGGGGCTCACGATGTGAACATCGACCAGGTCCTCATCGTTTCCGGTTCGCAACAGGCGCTCGACCTGCTTGGAAAGCTTTTTATCGACCCTGGCAGCAAAGTGCTGGTAGAGGCGCCCAGCTACCTGGGTGCCCTGCAATCATTTTCACTGTTCGAGCCCGATTACGTTGCCGTTCCTACCGACGACAAAGGCCTGATCCCCGAAGGCTTGACAGACGAACGTGTGGCAAATGCCCGCTTCATCTACGCCCTGCCGAACTTCCAGAATCCCACAGGGCGCACCTTGAATCTCGAGCGCCGCAAGGCCCTTGTAAAGCGCTGCGCCGAAGTCAACCTGCCCATCATCGAAGACGACCCCTATGGTGATCTGCGCTACGCGGGCGAAGCGCTGCCGGGTTTGCTGGGCCTGGGGCGCGAGGCCGGGGCAACCGTCATCCGCCTGGGCAGTTTTTCCAAAGTGCTGGCACCCGGGCTGCGCCTTGGCTATATCGTGGCTCCGGAAGCCATTATTGCCAAACTGGTGCAAATCAAGCAGGCTACCGACCTGCATACCGCCACACTCACGCAAATGGCGGTTTACGAAACCATTCACGAAGGCTTCCTGAATTTTCATTTGCCGGCAGTACGCGAAATTTACAAAGAGCAATGTGGCTATATGCTCGAAGCCATGCAGGAATTTTTCCCGGCATCCGCCAAATGGACACGCCCTGAAGGCGGCATGTTTATCTGGGTAACGCTGCCGGAACACATTGATGCCTACGAACTTTTAGGGCGTGCCATCAAGCATCATGTTGCGTTCGTGCCGGGTGAACCGTTTTATGCAGGCGCCGAACCGTTGCGCAATACACTGCGTCTGAGCTTTGTCACCGTATCGGAAGAGCGCATTCGGGAAGGCATCGAAATTCTGGGCCGCCTTATCGCCGAAAGCGCGGTCAGCAAAGCAGCGTGAAAACGGGGCGCGATCCCGGCCTGCCCGACCTGTCGGACATGCGTCACGACGACTGGGTTGCACACTACCTGCCTGCATCGTGGGGGCCTTATGCGCGCCTGTGTCGCCTCGACCGCCCGGTTGGAACCTGGCTAACCCTTTTGCCGTGCCTGGCCGCACTGGTACAGGCGGCCGACGGCTGGCCAACCCTGTTTCGCCTGTTCATTTTCTCGCTGGGCGCGCTGCTCATGCGAGGCGTGGGTTGCACAATCAACGACATTTTCGACCGCGACATCGACAAGCAAGTAGAGCGCACCCGTTTCCGTCCCTTAACCAGCGGGCAAATCACACTTAAACAGGCCCTTGCATTTTTATTTGCCCAACTGGCGGTATGCGCAATTTTATTGTTGGCAATTAACGAGTACAGCCGCTGGCTTGCGCTGGCGCTCGTCCCCATTGTCATCATTTATCCACTGTGCAAGCGATTCACTTACTGGCCGCAGGTTGTCCTGGGCATCGGTTTCAACTGGGGCATGCTAATGGCGTGGTCCGACACCCAGAACATGATCCCGCTGGCAGGCGTCGCGCTTTGGGTGGGTGCGGTTCTATGGCAGGTGGGTTACGACACCATCTACGCCTATGTCGATGTCCACGACGACCTGAAACTCGGCGTAAAGTCGGCCGCCATGAGGTTCGCAGAACACGGTAAACTATGGATCAGTGGTATTTATGCCGTCACACTGGCGCTTTGGATTTACAGCGGCATTGCGCTGAATTTATCCTGGCCCTACTTCGTGATCATGGCAGCCATTGGTGCACACTTCGTGTGGCAAATGTGCATTTTCAGTATTTCACGCCCCGATCATAACTTCATGTTGTTCAGGTCGAATATGGTGGTCGGCGTGTTAATCATTGCGGCTTCGCTCGCAGGCACACTGCTCTAGCATTATTACATTCATCGTAAAACCAGCGAACAGGCAAAATATGCCTGACGCCTAACAAAAAAGGTTCGATTCATGCCCAGTTTTATTGAAGCACTGGCAACCTTTCTTTTTGCCGTTGCCATTATCCACACCTTTTCGGTTCCGGTTTTCGCCCGGTTGGCCAATAAAAAGGGGCCTCATTCAGGCCTTTGGCACATGCTGGCCGAAGTCGAAGCCGTATTTGGCGTATGGGCATTTGCTTTAATTGTGTTCATGGTCGCCAGTGTCGGCGCAGCCGACGCCATCAGCTACATCGACTCGCGAAACTTCACCGAACCGGCATTCGTCTTTGCAATTATGGTTGTAGCCGCCAGCAAGCCGATTCTCGACCTCGTGGGCATGGCGGTTCGCTATATCGCCCGCCTGTTGCCAATGAGCATGGAAGTGGCCATGTTTTTCGTCACCATGTCGATCGTGCCACTGGCCGGCTCATTCATTACCGAGCCCGCCGCCATGACCCTGGCCGCACTGCTATTGCGTGACGCTTACTTCAGCCGTTCGGAACAGGCCGGTTTCAAGTACATGACGCTGGGTGTCCTGTTTGTCAATATTTCCATTGGCGGGGTACTGACCGCCTACGCCGCACCACCGGTGCTAATGGTGGCATCCACTTTCGGCTGGGACACTGCCTACATGAGCACCCACTTCGGCTGGCGCGCCATTATCGCTGTGTTTATCAACGCCACATTGCTGACCCTGGTTGTTCGCAAACACCTGGTCAGCAAAGACATCGGCACAGGCCGGGGCGTTAACGAAGGCGAAGACAACCCAAACCGCCAACCCCATGCCCCGCTTATCGTCATGGCCATCCATATGGCTTTCCTGGTTGCCATCGTTCTTACGGCTCACCATCCGGCCATGTTCCTGGGCCTGCTCATGTTGTTCATCGGCTATGCCGAGGCTTACAAACGCTTCCAGAATCCGCTTATGATTAAAGAGGGTTTAATGGTTGGCTTCTTCCTGGCCGGGCTGGTTGTACTGGGTGGCATGCAAAAATGGTGGCTGCAGGACTTGCTGGGCGGCTTGCCGCCAACGGTACTGTTCTGGGGCGCAACGGCCTTAACTGCGCTTACCGACAACGCCGCCCTGACTTATCTTGGATCTTTGGTGGAAGGCACGAGCGACCTATGGCGCTATATGCTGGTAGCAGGCGCGGTAACAGGCGGCGGCCTGACCGTAATTGCCAACGCCCCCAACCCGGCCGGCTTTGCCATTTTGAAAGGCACCTTTCCCGACGGCTCTATTTCACCCTTGAAACTGTTGCTGTCGGCATTGATACCCACGTTTATCGCTGCCTTCATGTTCCTGCTGCCAAACTCCTTTAGCGGATAGCTGAAGGCGCGCGGGTTATTTGTTCGAACGGTCTTTGCGCAGCATGCGCACCAACCACACAAAAAGTGTAATGGAACAAATCAAACCCGCGCCCAGCAGGGCAAGAACAATTACTTCACCGGTTGTCATTCAAATACCCAGCCATTAAACAAAAACGAAGGCGCTACCAGCAAGCGCCTTTTTCAGCGTGCATTTTACGCACCATCGCATTAAAAAACTGATCGGCGAAAGCGCCCTTTCGGATCAGCATGGCGGTTAAATCGGCACAGCGCTGGCGTACCTCGTCGGCCAACACCGTTTCGTCTCCCTGCATCGACGCGGCCTGGCACTGAATTTCAGCCGCACGCTGCACTGTCCACAGCAGGAAAAAGGCGGTTTCAACGGAACCCTCACCAACGGCAACCCCATGATTTCGCAGCACCAGGACATGCTTGCTCCCAAGGCTGCTTATCATGCGGCGCTTTTCATCTGCGAACAGCGTAATCCCTTCAAAATCGTGATACGCCACACGACCGAACAATTGCGCACCATAAAAATTATTGTGATCAAAGCCGGACTGTTTTTGCGCCACAGCAGAAATAGGCGTGGTGTGCGTGTGAATAAGGCACTGGATATCTTCACGGGCGCCATGCACGGCGCTATGAAGCGCGAAACCTGCGGGGTTGGCCTCATACTCGGAGGGCGCAACCTTGTTTCCCTCGAGGTCGACTTTCAACAGGTTGGCCGGCGTCACTTCGCTGTAATTCAGCCCGAAAGGATTAACCAGATATTGATGCTCCGGCCCTGAAAGGCGCAGGGAAATATGGTTGAAAATCGTTTCGGTCCAACCGAAATAATCAACCAGCCGATAACAATAAGCCAGCTTTTCGCGTCGCTCCCATTCGTCGTCGGAACAATCGATTGTTTTGTTCATGGTTGTCATGCCTTTACCATCTCCCTTTCACGCTGTTGCCCTAAAAACCTTGCCATCGAAACAATATCGCACGTAACCGGCATCTCCATGCCCATGAGCTGCGCCAGTTCCATGAACGCATCGCCGATAGCCGCCAGTTCAAGCGCAATCCCTTTGTCAAAATCCTGCAGCATCGATGTTCGTACATCACCCATGCCGGCCGCCAATTCCATGAACGTATGCGGATCATACTGAATTCGCGCCCCATAGGCTGCGGAAACAGCCAACCCCTCATGCAACATCTTGATTGCAATCCGCTTTAATCCAGGTTCCGTATAAATAGCCTGCAATGGGGCCCGTGTCACGACAGAAAGCGGATTGGAGGTTAGATTGGCAAT
Source organism: Pusillimonas sp. UBA3987 (assembly GCA_002384935.1). Lineage (GTDB taxonomy): Bacteria > Pseudomonadota > Gammaproteobacteria > Burkholderiales > Burkholderiaceae_B > Neopusillimonas. The sequence goes on along the minus strand of DGCD01000011.1, from coordinate 171,703 downwards.
CATTTTGGCCCACAACGGGTCGCGAATCTGGTCGGTTGCGCGCGCCTCGATACCACTGGCGTCGAACAAGGTCTTTATGCGCTCAAGTCGTTCCGAGTAGGTGTTATTCGGCTCACCGAAAATAAGCAAATGCGGGGTCGAGGACTTTACAACGCCGGGCGCCATCACTTCCGAAGTAATAAACACAACGCAGCCCACAATATGCTTGAAGGGCACGGCTTGCTCCATCTCACCATTGGGGTCGAGCACCTGTACCCTACGCCCCTCAAAGCGCCCCCCGTCACCGTGAAAATACCACCACGGCACGCCATTCACCATGGGAATCAACACCGTGTCCGGCCCAATCATCGGAGACAGGTCGGGCAGGATCCGGCCTAGCGCCTGTGCTTTCGTGCAAACAAAAATAATATCCTGCACACCGAATTCGCCGGCCTGGTTGCTGGCCGAGACTGAGACACGATGTTCGCCATCAAGGTCGGTCAGTGCAATGCCGTTTTGCGCGATTGCGCTCAAGGCGGGGCCTCTTGCCAACACGTTAACGGATATCCCGGCCATGGCCAGTCGTGCGGCAACCGTACATCCAATTGCGCCTGCTCCGGCAACACATACTTTCAACGTTCCCGCATCTGCCATTTAGCCTCCCTGGGCTTCGAACCGTTGTTGCAATGAGAAATATTTTACTCTTGAAATATTCCGACGCCGCTATCAGATCGCTTAAACTATCGACTTTAGGCTCACAGTCTTGGATACACTCCCTGAAAGCGTTCTGAACAGCCTGGAAGCACAAGGCTGGGCCTATTGCGATACCCTTATCGAAGAGCCGTTGCGTACCGGCCTGCTTCAAGTGGCCCAACTTTTTTGGGAACGTGGTTTGTTCCATGCCGCGCACATTGGTCATCTGGCAACAAAAAAGGCCGACCCGGTCATAAGGGGCGACCAAATATGCTGGCTCGGCGCGCACATGCCAGAAGCAGCCATACAGGATTTCCTGGCTTACTTCACTCGACTGCAAAACACACTGAATAACACTTACTTTATGGGTTTACGCAGTCAGGAACTCCATTTTGCACGCTACGACCCGGGTTTCGGATATAAAAAGCACCTGGACCAACACCGCAACAGCCCACACCGGAAAATTTCCACGGTTTTATATCTGAACGAAAGCTGGACAACCGAAGACGGCGGGGAATTATGCCTGTACGAGTCGGAACAGTCCCCCATGGAAAACGCGACCCGTATCACGCCTGCACCCGGCCGGCTGGTGATATTTCGAAGCGATTTAGTCTGGCACGAAGTATTGCCAGGCCACAAGCCACGCTGGAGCCTGACCGGCTGGTTGCGCGACGACTACTTGCTTTAAGTGCCTGCCGCATACTGGGGCGACAGGCATACTGCAAAATCAAACGGTTAAATACGCGCGACGCACTTCCTCGTTGTCGGACAGTTCCTGCATGGAACCCTGATACACCATCTGGCCTTTCTCAAGCACATAAGCACGATCGGACACCAGTTCGGCAAAGTGCATATTCTGCTCGGACAGCAGGATACTGACCCCGCGCTCTTTCAGAGCCATAATCATATGCACCATTTGTTCGACAATCACCGGTGCAACGCCTTCGGACGGCTCGTCGAGCAAAACCACAAAGGGATTACCCATGAGCGCCCGGGCTACGGTAAGCATTTGCTGTTCGCCGCCGCTCATCCGCCCTCCCGGGCGATTCGGCATTTCACCCAGATTGGGAAAAAGTTTAAATAATTGCTCGTGAGTCCATTCAGGCGCCGCAGTACCATCCGCCCAATTCCGGGCGGGCTGCCGCCCCACCGACAAATTTTCCATCACCGTCAGGTCAGTGAAAATACGCCGGTCTTCCGGCACGAACGCCAAGCCTAAACGTGCTGCATGATAAGGCTCGGTTTTCGAAATATCCTGCCCCAGGAAAGTGATTTGCCCACGCCGTTTCTCGAGCATACCCATGATGGCCTTAAGCGTCGTGGATTTGCCCGCGCCGTTGCGCCCCATCAATGCCACCACTTCACCGCGATTCACATGCAAATCAAGCTCAAACAAAATTTGGGCGGCACCATACCAGGCCTCAAGACGCTTGGCCTCCAACAACGTTTCTGCGCCGCTCATTCTGCCGACTCCTTCTGCAATGTATTTTTTTCAAAGGTTTTCCCGGTACCGAAATACACTTCCTGCACCTTCGGGTGATCACGAATTTCGCTGGGCTTGCCCTCGGCAATCAGGCGCCCGCGCGCCAATACGATCATGCGATCTGCATACGCGAAAACCACATCCATGCTGTGCTCGGTAAACAGCACTGCCATATCGCGTTCAGTCACCAGCTTTTTCGTTAAAGCCATAAGCTCGTTGCGCTCCCTTGGCGCCATCCCGGCAGTGGGTTCATCCATAAGCAGTAGCTTCGGGTCGTTGGCAATGGCGATCGCCAGTTCAACCCGCTTTACATCCCCATACGCCAACTCACTGCCGGGCCGATCGGCTTGTTCGGCCATGCCCACCTGGGCCAGCAGCTCCATGGCTTCCTGCCGCTTATGGCCCGTAGCCCGACGCCAGGTCGCAAGCAACAGGTTATCGGATGACAACAATGCCAGTTGCACGTTCTCGACAACGGTAAACGAGGCAAATGTCGCGGCAATCTGGAAGGTGCGGCCAACACCCATGCGCCAGATATCGCGCGGGGGCAGGCCGATGAGCTCTTTGCCGTTAAGTTTGATCGAGCCCCGGTCTGCCTTTAACTGCCCATTGACCATGTTGAATGTCGTGGACTTTCCGGCGCCGTTCGGCCCGATCAGGGCCAGCAGCTCGCCGGAATGCAGCTCAAAGTTAACGCCATCAACCGCTTTAACGCCCCCAAAAGACTTACCTAAATTTGTCACTGACAACAAACTCATGACGCTCTCCCGGCTTGTGTTGACCTAGCCGTCTTACGACTGAAATGCTCAACCACTTGTTTAATCGTTCCGGCAATACCCAACGGGAATAAAAGCACTAGAATCAGAATAATGCCGCCCAGCATGGCGCGCCAGAAATCGGTATTCCGCGCAACCGTATCATGCAGCCAGGTAAACGACACCGCACCCACAATGGGGCCCATCAGGTTCTGCATACCCCCCAACAGCACCATGACCAGGCCGTCAATGGATCGGTTAACGTAAAGCGTTTCAGGCGCAATGCTGCCTTTGGAGAAGGCAAACAGAGAACCGGCCAGCCCCGCCACAATGCCGCCGAACACAAAGCCATACCAATGAATGCGCTTCACATTGATGCCGATTGCGTCTGCGCGCAGCGGAGAGTCTCGACCCGCCCGCATTGCGTAACCAAAAGGCGAGAACAAAACACGGCGCAACCAGAGTATGCCCACCAGCGTAAGACCTAAAGTCAAATAGTAATAAGTGGTTTTATCCGATAACCATTTCGACGGCCACACCCCGGTTAAACCATTGCTGCCCCCGGTGAAGTCATCCCATTGGTATACAACAGCCCATACAATCTGGGCCACCGCCAACGTAAGCATGGCAAGGTACACACCACTGAGCCGGACCGCAAACCAGCCGAAGATAAGCGCGCCGATACCGGCAACGACAGGCCCCAGAATGAGCGCAAGCTCCATGGGCACGCCCATGGCCTTAACCAGTAGCGCGGCTCCATATGCGCCCAGACCAAAATAAGCGGCATGGCCGAATGAGTGCATTCCGCCCGGGCCCATAATGAAATACAAACTGGTGGCAAAAAGACTGGCAATAAGGATGTCGTTCAGCAGTACGGTGAGGTACGGGAACCCGGAGAAAATTTCCGGCGTCGCCACAAGAAACAGCACCAGAATCGCCGCGCCGATTTTGAAAGCCTTGCTGGCGGGAATCAGCGGCATTTCACCTGCGTTGGCGTTATGCCCGGCTGAGGGCGGACGCCCTAACAAGCCCCATGGCCGGATGATCAGCACGACCGCCATAACCAGGAACTCAACAACCAGTGTTAGCTTGGAGAATGAAATATCAAATCCAAATATTTCGACCAAACCCAGCCACATACAGATGGCTTTAAGTTCGGCAATGAGCAGCGCTGCAATATAGGCACCGGTAATGGAACCCAAGCCCCCCACCACGACAATCACAAACGCAGCACCAATAATGTGAATATCCATTTCCAGGTTGGCCGGTTCGCGCGGCAGTTGCAACGCACCGCCCAGAGCAGCCAGCGCCGCGCCCAATGCAAATACCGCGGTGAACAACCACGCCTGATTCACACCCAACGCACTCACCATGGAACGATCCTGTGTTGCGGCGCGCACCAGCGTTCCCCACTTGGTACGCGTTAGCAGCAACCACAACAAACCAAGAACAATGGGCCCCACAGCAATCAGGAACAAGTCATACTCTGGAAATTGTCGCCCCAGAATCTCAATGGCACCCTCCAGCCCTGGCGCACGCGGCCCCAGCAACTCCTCAGGCCCCCAGAACCAAAGAACGGCATCCCGCACCATCAAAGCCACGGCAAAAGTCGCCAGCAACTGAAACAGCTCCGGCGCGTGATAAATGCGTCGAAGCAGGAAGATTTCAATCAGTGCGCCAAACACCCCCACCAAAAGGGCCGCCATCACAATTGAGGGCCAAAAGCCCAACGAATCTTCCAAATGCATCACCAACGAATACGCAACATAAATACCGACCATATAAAATGAGCCGTGCGCGAAGTTAACGATGCGGGTAACGCCAAAAATCAATGACAACCCTGCTGCGACCAGAAAAAGCGACGATGCGCCCGCCAGGCCGTTCAGTAGCTGAACCAAAAATCCTGAGAAATCCATGGGAACCTGCTGCCGATTAGATCAAATGGGCGGGGACACCGGTTTAAACGGTATCCCCGCATCTTGGACGGTCTTTTAGCCGTCTTTACGCAATTGCTTAACAACGTCGTCGGGCGGCTGCAACTCCTCACCCGGAATATACTCACCTTCAGGCATCACGCCGCGGTTGTCTTCAACCGCCAGCTTACCCACGTGAATACCCATCGTCGACTGGTTATCGAGCTCACGAAACTTGGCGGGTCCAAACGGCGTCATGAACTCCAGGCCCTTGAAAGCCTTGATCAGCGCCTCGGTGTCGGTAGAACCGGCTTTTTCAATACCAGCAGCCAACGCCATTACCGTGGAATAACCAATCACTGAGTTCAGGCGCGGGTAGTCATCGTACTTTTCTTCATACGCGGTAATGAATTCTTCATGTTCGGGCGTGTCAATCGACTCGTAGGGATAACCGGTCACAATCCAACCTTCCGGGGCATCAGCGCGCAACGGATCGAGATACTCAGGCTCGCCAGTCAGCAAACTGACCACGGTGCGGTCCTCAAACAGGCCACGTGTTTTACCCTCGCGAGCGAATTTGGTTAAGTCAGGTCCAAACAACACATTGAAAATCGCATCGGGCTTGGCGTCAGCCAGCGCCTGAACAGCAGGACCTGGGTCCAGGCGACCAAAGGGCGGCGCTTGCTCAGCCACAAACTCCACGTCGGGTTGCAGACGCTTCAGTTCTGCCTTGAACGACGCAGCAGCAGCCTGGCCATATTCATAATTGGGATAAATCAGCGCCCAGCGCTTTTTATTTGCAGCCGCTGCTGCAGGCGCTACGGAAGCAGCCAGTGCGTGCGTACCGGCACGCAAGCGATAGGTATAGCGGTTGCCGTTGTCCCACACCACTTTGTCACTTAAAGGGCCAGAGGCTAGAAAAAAGCGCTCACGTTGCTTGGCAAAGTCGGTTACTGCCAAACCAACGTGCGACAAAGTCACACCAGCCAGAATATCGACGTTGTCCCGGGAAATCAGTTCCTCGGCAATTCGCACCGCATCGCCGGCATTGGCGTTATCGTCGCGGAAAATGGTTTCCAACTTCTTGCCCAACACACCACCGTTTGCGTTGACCTGCTCTTGCGCAAGCTCCCAACCTTTCTTGTAAGGCTCCAAATTCGCAGGCAAGGTTTTATAGCTGTTGATTTCACCAATAAGAATGGTGTCCGACTCTGCGGCGGCATGACCTGAATAGGCCGCCAACCCGACTGCCATTGCTGCGGCAACAGTCATTTGTTTGAATAACTTCATCACTTATCTCCCGATGGCTCTTCATGAGCCGGTTAGGCATGTAATACAGCACTACACAACTGACTTCATTAATGCACACAACCAACACAGGCCGCGTCCTACAACACTTTCCAAGCCAAATTAAATGTAGCAAACACTGAAAATATTTGTAGTGAGCACTAAAGACAGAAAAATACTAAGGGAAATAAATGAGCGGCGCAATGTGGGTTTTTCCCACCTTTTCAACTTTTCTGTTTAAAGTATGTAACTATTTGAAACTGTCGGCGCAGGGAATTTTGTACGCAATGGCTTAGATTGAACACATGGCGTCGGCGCCGGAAGCCGCAATACCCGCTTTGTCTTTTGCCCAGGCCACCTCCATATCACGCGGTAGCGTCACACCGTTTTTAACCGCCAGCACCTCGGCCATAATGCTGACTGCAATTTCGGAAGGCGTTTTACTGCCAATGAAAATACCAATGGGGCCACGCAAGCGCTGCAACGACGCGTCGGTTTGGTCGAAATGCTCGATCATGCGCTGGCGGCGCGCTGTGTTGTTACTGCGCGATCCAATGGCACCAATGTAAAACGACTCGGTTTCCAGGGCCTCCAGCAATGCCAGGTCATCCAGCTTGGGGTCGTGCGTTAAGGCAATAATGCATGAACGCCGGTCGGCCTTGAAGTCGGTGACGACATCGTCGGGCATGTCGGACACAACCTTCACCCCCGGCACAGACCAGCTGCCGCGGTACTCCTCACGGGGATCACACACGGTAACGTCGAATCCATTGAACAACGCCATAGTGGCAAGATATTCCGTCAGTTGGCCCGCGCCGATCAAAAGCATTCGGTAAGCCGGGCCAAAAGTGTTAACCAGTACAGCGCTATCAATAAGCAATTCCTGAGGCTGATCGGCCGGCTCAATACCAACCCGGCCCGTGGCCAGTTCAACTTTACGGCGCATTAAATGCCCGGCCTCCAATTGCCCGATCAATACCGTCAGCGCATCGGCGTCGGCGTCGAACTCAAGCAAAAGCTCAAGCGTTCCACCACACGGCAAACCAAATCGGTGCGCCTCATCGGCCTTGATACCGTATTTCAAAAAGCGCGGCGGGCCATGTGGCATTTCTTCTTGTTCGGGGTTGCCTGCATAGGCCTGAGAAAACCGGAAGACCAGGTCATCCTCGATGCACCCGCCTGAAACAGAACCAATGACCGAGCCATCTTCACACATGGCCATGATGGACCCGATAGGACGCGGCGACGAGCCCCAGGTTCGCACAACCGTTGCCAACAGCGCCCGCTTACCCGCCTGACGCCAGTCACGCAATGCCCGTAAAACGACCAGATCCAGATTCTCCATGACTTCACCTGCTGCAAATACAATTTTCTATGGCTTAACGAACTTCAGTGTCATGCGATCACTCTCGCCAATGGCAAGATACTTATCGCGATTGGCTTCTTTATTGCGCAAACCGGGCGGCAAAGCCCAGACGCCGCCCGGGTGGTCTGCCGTATCTTTGGGATTCGCGTTCACCTCCGACTTGCCGGCCAGGCGAAAACCTGCATCTTCGGCCATTTTAATGACGTAAGACTCATGCATGTAACCGGAACTGGCGGTCGCATCTTGCTCTTGGTCTTCAGGCAAACGGTGCTCCACAACACCAAAAACCCCGCCCGGCTTCAATGCCGCGTAAGCACTTTGAAAGATATCGCGCATGACAGGCTCGCCATAGCTCATCCAGTTATGCAAATTACGAAAGGTCAAGACCATATCGGCAGAGCCGGGTTCGGCATACTGCAATTGCTCGGGCGGCTCGAATACCGTTACCTGGGCGCGATCAAAAATTTGCGGTTTGCTCGCCAGCTTTTCCTGGAAAACAGCGGCATAACGCCGATAATTCGCACGGCTCGATTCAGGGTTGTAAACGCCGGCAATGTATTGACCTTTCTGGCGCAAATACGGCGCCAGAATCTCGGTATACCAGCCACCGCCCGGGGTGAGCTCAACCACGGTCATATCCGGCTGTATGCCAAAAAATGTCAATGTCTCATAGGGGTGGCGCCAAGTGTCGCGCTCAGCATTCCTTTCCAGACGCTGGTCACTGTCAACAGCGGCTTTCAAATCACTGTCGGCATAGGCCGGGGCGCTTAACGCCAGCCCGGCAACAAATGGCAATATAGCCAATAAGCATTTCTTCATTTTGCCTCGGTATCCCGTTGGTTTTCCCATGAAACCAACTATACACCCAGACTCATTCCTCAAGCACGGTTTCACATTGAAGTGAAACCTGCAACAACAAGGAGTCATATCCTTTTAAAGCGGCCAATTGCAGGCCAACGGGAAAACCGTCGGCATCATGTCCACAAGGCAAAGATATCGCCGGCATTCCGGTTAAGTTATAAGGTAGTGTCAGGCGTGTTAGAAGCGATCTAAGCGGCACCTTCTTTCCTGAACTTTCAATAGTAGCCTGGGCGTCGCAAGCGCCGGTAACGGTTGCAGGCGTGACAATTGCGTGCGCCCCTGCCAGCAGCGGGCGACTCAGCGCTTCAGATAGCACACGCCGCAAACGCTGCGCCTTAATGTAATCAATCGCACGAATGAACTGCCCCGCCTCAAGACGGGTACGCACTTCTTCGCCCATCGCACTCACATGCCGCATTCCCAATTCCTCGTGCGCCTGAGTGGCTTCCGATGCCATCGTGAAATGCTGCAAGGTAGGCGACATATCCAGCTCCGTAAGTGCGCCACGCTCAATCTCCACGCCCGCCGACTCAAGCCGGGCCAGTGCTTCTTCAAATACCTTTCTTACACTGGGATCAATCACATCAAAGCTGTAATTGGTTGGGCAAAACAGTTTCAACTGAGAAGCCGAGCTTAACTGAAGGGGTTGCCAGAACACCTGCCAGGTATGACCGGCCATAGTCGACGTCACCCAGGCCGCATCGGCCGTTGTATGAGCGAACACGCCCACATGGTCGAGCGACCATGCCAATGGAATTAAATCACGACGCGAAACCAGATCGTAAGACCCTTTGTAACCGACTACGCCGCATATCGCCGCCGGCATGCGCACCGAGCCGGCCGTGTCCGTACCCAATGCAATATCGGCCATGCCTGCTGCCACAGCCACTGCCGAGCCGCCGCTGGAGCCGCCCGGCGTACGAGCCGAATCCTGAGGGTGTCCCACTGAACCGTAATGCGGATTATCTGATACCCCGCCATAACAAAGCTCATGCAGATTAGTCATGCCAATGACAATCGCACCGGCAGACTCAAGGGCAGCAACACAAGGCGCACTATTTTGCGGAACAACAGACACAAGAGACTCAGAACCCGCCCGCATGGGTAATCCCGCCACAGGAATGCAGTCTTTCACTGCCACCACCACGCCCGCCATTGGACCGCACCGGTGCCCGGCCTGTATTTGCCGACGCAACTCATGTGCTTTGCCCAGCGCACCCTCACTGTCTACAAACAAAAACGCGTTCAGATCAGTCCGCACGTTAATGCGGTCAAGACAGGCCTGCACGTGCTCAACCGGATCAAGTCGGCCTTCTGTAATATCCGCCACGTGCGCGACCAACCGACCCCGCGCGGCGATCACCTCGCTTGAATCGGCAACCGAAGTCTGATCCGGAAAAAAATCGGGGCGTGCGCCGGATTCGGGCAAACCGATGGGATCATCGTTATTGCACATGAATTCGGCAAGCTTGTCATTATCTGAAAGGTTGCGTTCAATACGTGCGCACCAGGCATCCAGCCGGTCGCTATCCTGAACTTGGTAAAACGCTGAAGCGGCGTCAATGTAACGGCGCAATGCTTTCCCGCGTTCCAACGGTGCCTGCCCTGCCATATTATGTCTCCTGATCTCGTGCGAGTACGACCAAAGCGTTACACAACCGGGAACCGCTTTCAAGCGTTATCAGTCGCCTTGGCGTTCCAGCAACTCGGCAAAACCATGAGCAACCTGCAGCAAAAAGGCATCGTCGCCGCATGGCGCAACAATTTGCAAACCAACGGGGAAGCCTTCGGCATCAGTCCCGCAGGGAATTGAAATGGCGGGCATACCCGTTAAGTTGAAAGGCATGGTCAGGCGGGTTAACGCCGGGTGAATAGGCAAAGATGTTCCGCCAACGTCGATAAAGGGAGCCAGTTTGGGCGCCCCGGTCGGCACGGTCGGAGTTAACAAGACCCGTGGTCCATCCAGTAATGACGTTAAAGACTGACGCAGCTGGCTGCGCAAACGCTGTGCTTTTATGTAATCAACGGCACGAATAAACTGGCCGGCTTCCAGCCGCGTTCGCACTTCTTCACCCAAACCCTCGGGGTGCAACAAGGCACGATCAAGATGCAATTGGCCGGCCTCGGCACACAACGTCATGAACTGAAGCGTGGACGCAAAATCCAACTCGGGGACTGACGCGCGCACCACCGATACGCCTGCGTCAGTGAGTTTCGCAACGGCTTTGTTGAAGGCCTCGGCGACTCCCGGGTCGAGGATATCAAAAAAGAAATTCTCTGGAATCACGACCTGTACACTCGAGAGCGCAAGCGGTTGCGTCAACCGTGGCGTGATGCAGGCCGTTCCGGCCATGATGTCGGTCAAGACGGCCGCCTGCTCCACTGTTTTTGAAAATACGCCGACATGATCAAGCGACCACCCCAGCGGCAACATTCCATCACAGGGGATTAAACCGTAACTGGGCTTGAACCCGACAATGCCGCACAAAGCGGCCGGCATGCGTACCGAACCGGCCGTATCGGTTCCCAATGCGGCATTGGCCATGCCGGTTGCAACCGCCACCGCCGAGCCGCCACTGGAGCCGCCGGGCACCCGGTCGGGCGCATTCGGATGCCCCACCCGGCCTTCATGTGGATTATCCGTTGTGGCACCATAAGCAAGCTCATGCATGGTTGTCATGCCCATCACAATCGCGCCCGCCGACTCCAGACGTGCGACACAAGGGGCGCTGATCTCGGGCGTAACCGCAGCAATTGCCCGCGTTCCCGAAGTCATCGGCATTCCCTGCACTTCAAAACACGACTTAACCGCCAACGTAACCCCGGCCAGTACACCCGCCTGTTGGGAGCGCAATCGGAAGGCATCGACCAGGCGGGCTTTTTCCTGAGCGGCCTGGTCGGCAAGATACTGAAAGGCATTCAATTCGGCGTGCAACTGAGACTGCACCAACCCCTGCTCAACATTCTTTACTGCACTGAATGACGGGACCTCAAGCCCAAACGCGCGTTGCGCCAGCGATTCGACCCCCAAGGTCGGGGTTGCATAGACGCCGGCACGGGCCGAGGTCGGCAGGCCAATCGGTTCTGCATCGGGAGCACAATTGACCGAACTCATGCGTTGCATATCAGGCAGGTGCATCCCCAGGCGCGCCACCCAGGCCGACTGTTGCTCGGAGTGCTTCACACCGAAAAGTTGGGTTACACCGGCAACATAATCCTCAAGGGCTTTAAGGTCGAAAGGAACGCGGGTCATGCAATGAGTCTCCTGAGTATGGCAACCTGGGTTAAGCGTGGTTATTTGCGCCCAGCAAGGCAAACGTCTCGATTACAGAGGCAGGGTCGGCGACGCCCTTGCCTGCAATATCATGCGCAGAGCCGTGGCCAACACTGGAAAAGCGCACCGGTGTGCCGATAGTGAGGGCGCTGGCGCGCAAAGGACTGAGCAACTTCACCGGAATATGACCCTGATCGTGAAACGGCGCCAGGTAAACATCGTGGCGGCGTTGCGCAAGCAGAACATCCGCGCCAAGCGGCCCGCTTGCGGCGTAGCCGCGATCAACCAAACGTTGCACCACCGGCACGGTAACACGCTGGTCGTCCTGACCGAACAAGCCGCCCTCGCCTGCATGAGGATTAATCCCCATGACGGCCAGCCGAGGCGTTTCCAGCCCCAGGTGTTGCGTGGCTTCAATTGCCGCAACAGCTGCGTTTTCAAATAGTGCCGGTGTCATCCTGTTCAAAGCGGTCTGTACGCTTTCATGCAACGTGACATGAGCAATACGCAGCCCGCCTGCCACGAGCATCAGGAAAACCTCGTCAGCCGGCGTTTCAGTTAAACGGGCAATCAACCCCGGGTAACCGGAAAACGCGATGCCGGCCTGATTAATGGCGGTTTCAGAATGCGGACAACCAATAACCGCCTGGACCCGACCTTGTTGAGCGAGCTCAACCGCCTTGGACACGTAGGCAACCGTTGCCTGGCCGGCTGCAGCCGACACTTTGCCCGGCACGAAATCATTGGCTGGCAACGCCGACACAGGCGCGTAAAGCACAGACTTACCGGCTGGTGTCTGCCCATTCGGGCTTGCACGCGAAGCTGATGCAACACCATTGCCCCACCACTGATCAAAATCAAGCAACTCGCAATCGGCTTCCGACTGCGCCAGATAATGCGAAATAACATGGGCATCCCCAACCAACACAGGCTGCGCACCCCGCCCTTGCAGCGACAAAGCGGCTTTCACCGCAATTTCAGGCCCAATCCCGTTAGGGTCGCCAATCGCAATCGCAATACAAGGGTTCATCTACGTCTCATGGTTACAGGGGAATCGCCAACAGGGTGTCAATCGCAATACTGTCGCAAACCACCTGGCGTTTCTCAATGGCCAGTTCGCTGCCTTGTATCAATAACTGGTCAACGTACTTACCTGATGCAAACAAGCTCATTTCACCCGTACGCATCGTTCGGGTAACCAGAAATGGCGTTTCCGCTTGGATGGTTCTTTCGCCAACACTATTAATCAATGGTGTTCCAACGATATGCCTGTAGCGATGGCGCTCATATATGTTGGCCTCCCGCAGGGCATTCACACGATCATGCAACATATTTCGGCTATCGGCATAAATAAGAACTGCAGGCCTTTGCTTTTGATAATTTTCAGCTGTCGTAATTTTGTACAGACATTGCTCAGTAAAAAAACGTGGCCATATCTCGAGATTATCCTCATCGAGGCTGGCGACGTAGCGAGCATTTAACTGACTCAGCTCATTGATATGTACTTGTGTAGCGCTCATAATTCCGACGACATGACAAAAGCATCGCAATAAAAACTGTTGCCGGGTAGATCCCTGAGCTGCATGAAATCCTTTCGAGCTGCATTAACCATTGCCGGAACGCCACATACATATACATCAACGCTCTCCAGGTTTGCAAAATCGTCCATAACCGCGTTGTGCACCAAACCTTCGCGGTCGACACCATTTTTCTCTTCAGACAGCACGGGAACAAACGTAAAATTAGGAAAGCGGCTCGCCCACTTTTGCGCGAGGCTGGCCAAATAGATATCCACCTTTCGGCGCCCACCCCAATATAAATACACGGGTACTGAGGGGAAGCCCGATTTCATAAGCGTTTCGATGATTGACTTAACTGGCGCAAACCCGGTTCCGCTTACAACAAACAACAACGGCTTGCTAATCTCTCGAAGATAGAAACTGCCAAGAGGAAGCTCTATACTAAGGTAATCACCAACGCACGCCGTTTCCTCAAGATAAGAAGAGAACGCCCCTCCGGGAACGTGTCTTACATGCAATTGAACAGAATCCGTTTGATGCGAAGGGCTTGCCATCGAGTAACTTCGAAAACCGCCTTCTTGTAGTTGGATATTAAGGTACTGCCCCGCTTTAAATTTCACCCTAACACCCGCGGGAAAGCGCAAACTCAGAATACTGACGTCGTCAGTAACTCGATCAAGTTTGTAAAGTTTGGCGCGGACTTTCTTGACCGCATCGGGATCCATACGGTCAATGGATGTCACTTGAATTGTTAAATCGGTTTCAGCCCGGGCCTGACAAAATAAAGTCCAGCCATTCGATCTCTCTTCGTCAGTCAGAGCACCCGGCTCCCTGTCAAACGCAATGCTGCCTTCTTTAACAACACCTTTGCAACTCCCGCACACGCCATTACGGCACGAATAAGGTAACGCGTATCCAGCCCGCTTGGCCGATTCGAGAATTGTTTGACCGCTCTCGCACTCAAAAACAATATCCGTACCATCAACGATCACTTTAGTCATGAGCCTTGCTTATTCCTTGCACAAACATCTTACAAAGGGATGGCCAGCAAAGTATCAATGCTAATACTGTCGCAAACCACTACACGCTTCTTAATTCGAATCCCCGAGGCTGTTCGGACTAACTCATCAACATATTTCCCGGTTGCGAACATGCTGATCTCGCCACCCCGCATGATGCGACTTACAAAAAACGCGGTTTCGCAAGCGATCACTTCCTGACCGTCTTCGATAAGCGGCATGCCGATTAAATGGCGGTAGCGATGGCTTTCGTATATGTTCGCTTCTCTAAGGGCACTAATGCGGTCGCTGAGCATCCCTTTACTATTGGCGTATATCAAGCCGGCGGGCCGACCAGCCTCATAATTTTCAACGGTAGTCACCTTGTACAGGCAATGATCAATAAAAAAGTTTGGCCACGCCTCAAGCCGGTCACCGTCTATGCATGCGGCATAAGCGGTATTGAACTTGTTAATTTCTTCAAAAATAGATTCCCTCATGCGTTAAAGCCCCATATGACTTCTATAAGCGTGCCAGAACCCTCGCACCGATGTTTCCGTCGCACGATAATCTGCGCTTTCAATATTGACCCCCCCCATTTGCACGACGCTATATTGGTCGGAGGCACACTGAATGCCTCTTTGAACGAAACCGCCAACCGCTCCATCCTCCATCGATACAAACCCTGAAGCACCAATCAAATTGGCCTGCTTTAGCCGCATTTCTTCTAGTTCGGCACTATCGTCTTCAAAACCGATGTATGTCCAGTTCAGCTCGGTTAACTCAACGCCTTTTGGAAGAATTTGCCGAACCGCGATGCTATTTTGAATTTGCTGCAAAACAAACCCTGGAAATACCGACAATATCTGTAAGGTGACGCCATCACCGAACTCATCCACACCTTCAAGCAAGCTGGGGTCCGCTAACCGATAATCATCTTTATCTGATCTAAGCTTTTCTTTCTGATATTCCGCACTTTCGGAACTCTTTTTATCAATGACCGAGTAACTTACGTGATGAGCGCCGGTATCACTAACGATAACCCCACCTCGTTGAGATAAACGATTGATTTTGAATGTCGTGAAAAACACATGCAACAAGCTCGCATGGTAAGTATCTTTTACATTTTCAAAGTACAGCTTCCAATTGTTGGGAAGCATTTGTTTAAATTTTCCCAATACACGAACCGGCTTATGCAACACTCGTTCGATTCGACCCAGAATTTCCTCGCCCAGATAGTCCTCTATTGAAGGTACATCTTCATCCAGACTACCAAACACAATTCCGCAAACAGTGGCAACACGCAGTTTGCGCGGATCATAGTGTTCTTTCTGAAATTCTGCAGGCATTCCTCCTTTTCCGCCAATCCCATTCTGAAAAGCGATTCCTTTGAGGCTACCGGATAAGTCATAACTCCAGGCATGGTAAACACATGTCAATTCAGACGCGTTCCCACTATCAGTGATCGCTATAAGCGCGCCTCGATGAGCACATCTATTTTCAAAGGCATAAATTTCGCCATCCTGGTCCCTCGTAACCACAACCGGCATTTCACCTACAAAAGTAGAGATGTAATCACCAGCATTAGGAATCTCAACCTCAAGACACAAATACCCCCAGGTAGGCCCCTGATAAATCTTTTCCTGTTCTTGCCTAAAGATCTTGGGATGCTGATATACCCAGTAAGGAATGTGAGACGTATCTTCACCCCAATTCAGGCTCGTATGACTGTTTTCAAACTCTAATTTGTTCATTTACGACTCTACTCAACAATTTATCAACATGCCTCAGTGACAAACTTGGTAACAACGTAGCCATCGAAAGTTTCCGTCCCACCTTCACTACCAATGCCACTATCTTTGACGCCGCCCAAAGGTGTTTCTGCCAACGCTATACCAAAGTGATTAACGTTGACCATGCCCGCCTCAAGGTTTGTCGACATAAAACTGGCTCGTTTTAAAGATTTTGTGAAAACGTACGACGCCAAACCATACGGAAGGCTATTTGCCCGCCTGAGCACGTCGTCAATCGTGTCAAAATGCGTAATCGGAACAACGGGGCCAAATGGTTCATTGACCATAATGTCAGCATCATCACTTACATCAGCTAAAACCGTAGGGCTGAAAAAATAGCCTTTCTCAAAATTTGCGGACTGAGTTGCGACAACCTGTGCACCACGTTTTGTCGCGTCGTCGACCACATGCTGCATTGCTTCGACACGACGCCGATGCGCCAACGGCCCCATCTTTGTAGCTGGATCCAACCCATCACCAACGCGCAAATCCGCTATTGCACTGGAAAATTTATCAATAAAACTTTGATAAACGGGCTTTTGAATGTAAAAACGACTAGGCGCAATGCATACTTGACCAGCATTTCGCATTTTCAAACCCACCAACAGTGCAACTGCAGCGTCAATATCCGCATCGTCGAATACGACAACCGGTGAGTGACCGCCTAGCTCCATGGTGATCCGTTTCATGTGAGCACCGGCCAACGACGCCAAATGTTTACCCACAGGAACCGACCCAGTGAACGAAACCTTCCGAACGATTGGCGAAGTAATCAAATGTTGTGACACTTCCGGTGGGTTCCCCCACACAATATTGAGACAACCTGGTGGCAGGCCAGCATCTTCAAATATCTGCGCCAGCGCAACAACCGCACTGGGTGCATCCTCCGGCCCTTTTAAAACCAAAGTGCAACCTGACCCCAAGGCCGCAACCATTTTGCGTATCGCTTGGTTGTAGGGAAAATTCCATGGCGTGAAAGCCACACAGACACCCACGGGCTCTTTCGTCACGAACTGCCTGACCCCCTCAACCCGTGGCGGAATAGTGCGCCCATATATCCGCCGGCATTCCTCGGCATGCCATTCAGCCTGTTCCGCACAATTCAAAACCTCTGTCCGTGCTTCTGCCAAAGGTTTACCCATATCAAGGGTTATATTGCGCGCTATTTCATCGACGCGCTCACGCGTTAATTCGGCTACCTTGCGCAGTATTTTGGACCGCTCGAGAGGAGACGAACGACGCCACGACTGAAACGCTTTGTGAGCGGCATTGAGGGCCAAATCAAGATCCTCGGTCGTCGCTGTTGGCAACTTACCGATTACCTCCTCAGTAGCCGGGTTCACGACGTCCAGGCAATCCCTTTGATCAGCACCAATAAAATGGCCATCGATATACAACGAAAGTTCTGTGTACATATTTAATCCCTGGTTTTAGAGGAACACAGAGCCACCGTCGACTGCCAAAGTCTGTCCGGTAATGAATCCAGCGGCATCCGAGATCAGGAAGTTGAGTGCGCCCGTCAAGTCCTCAGGAACTTGATCTCGTTGAATCGAACGCGAAAGCTTGCGCGTTACGTCACCCATTTGCGAATGCAGGTCGTTTTTCAACACACCATCAGACAGCGTAAAACCTGGCGCAATTGCATTGACAGTAATACCTGCACCACCCAGCTCGCGGGCCAGCGAACGGGTAAAGGCAATGACCGCACCCTTGCTCGCAACATAATGCGACATATTAGGAGGCCCTTTAATGGGGACAGTGGACGCAATATTAACGATCCTCCCCCAACTGTTCTCACGCATGGATGGAGCCACTGCTTTAGCGCATATGAACGGACCCAGAGTATTGACCTCCATCACCCTCATCCATTCCTCATTTGAGATCTCCTCGAATGGACGCAAGGTCAAATTGGTAAAGAGCCCTGCATTGTTTACTAACGCATCGATTCGCCCGAATTTCACCAACGACTGCTTAACCATATTGTTAACATCATCGCTATTGACAACATCGACCTTTACACCAAGCGCATCGCTGCCCTGATCAATAAGACTGTTTGCCGCCTCTTCACTTCCGTTCAAGTCTGCAATAACGATCTTGTGGCCCTCTGACGACAAACTTTGCGCGAATTTGAACCCAATACCACTTGCACCGCCCGTAACAATCACTACTTTTGAACTTTCTTTCATTTTCTTAACTCAAATTAATGCTCTTCGATCGAATGGTTAAACCTGATGAGACGGTATATGCACAACGAACTCATCTATATCGTCTGACATAACAAGTTGACAGGACAGACGACTAGTCTCTTTGCGCTCACTCGCGGCACTTTCGATCATTTCCACTTCAACATCCGCAATCGGCGGCACCAAATGTGTCGATGCCGGATCGACAAAAACGTGACAGGTCGCACACATTGCAGAGCCACCACACTCCGCCACAATGCCGTCAACTGAATTGGAAACTGCGGCTTGCATAACGGTGACCCCCGGTGCAACCTCAATAACGTCTCGGCTACCATCGGGTTGAACATAAGTTACTTTTGTCATATCTCTCTTCTTGCTGAATCAGTAATAAAAAATGGTGCTGCTCTATAGCGCTACCACACGTGCCGGGATTTGCTTGAATCCTCGGACGGTGTTGTTGTAATGTCGCACGGGTTCGCCCATCAGTTCGATTGAACGTACTTTTTTTGCGAACGCACGCAGAAGGATATCGCCCTCTAATCGCGCCATCATTTGGCCCGCACACCCATGGATACCTGTTCCAAACCCGATGTGACCCGTTGCTTTTCTTGACACATCGAACTTATCGGGGTCTGTCCAGCGCCGGGGATCCCTATTTGCAGAGCCAACAAACACGCAAATTTTCTGGTTCGCATCCATTTCTATGCCCGCCACCTCTACCGGCTTGGTGGTTGTCCGATAAAATGAATGAAAAGTCGGCTCGAACCGAATGACTTCCTCAATCGCTTGCCGAGCCAACTGCGGGTTTTCTCTGAGAACTTCGTATTGGTCGGGATACTTGGCGAAACAAAGCATTGCATTGCAAAGCGTAAATACGGTGGTATCAAGCCCTGCAGAAAGCAGCGTGCGTACCAGCATTCCTGCTTCTTCATGGGTTATTTCTCCCGCATCCGCCGCTTTATAAAGGTCAGAACCCAAACCATTGGGAGTCAAATTTTCTCTTTGGCATACATTGTTGATCCACTTCACCGACTCTTCAGCTTTAGCCAAGCGAGAAGTGAAGCGCTCATTCATAGGGCCAAACCCGTTGAACACCATATCACCATAAGGCAGTAAATTCTCCCTTCCCTCAGCAGGTAATCCAACGGCATCTGCAAATACTTTGAGCGGGTAAGCTTCACTAAAATCTTTTGCGGCGTCGAAATGTCCCATTTGAATAATCTTGTCTACCAAAGCGTCAGCTTCAGCCTCGAACGTTTCGCGCAATCTTCCAATCGACGCTGGCGATAATACTCTGGCCACAACCTTACGCGTTCTTGCGTGATGAGGTGGATCAGCCTCCAAGATAATGCTCGGTTTGCGCCATGGCTTTTCAGTATTGAAGTTAGTTAGCCCCACCCCTGCGCCGGAGCAAAATGTATGCGCATCAGACAAGACTGCATGCACCTCATCGTGTCGGCCTAGCGCATAAGCACCGTAGCGCTCCAGCAACACAACGGGCCCAGCTTCTCGAAGCTGCTCATAATAAGGATAAGGATCAATCAGAACCTCCTCCGCGTATGGATCAAAATCAGTAACAGGTACTGTATCCTTTGTAAAAGTGGCCAAACTAACCATGCGCTCGTCTCCTCCTAGCTGAATAACTTCCGCAGCACTTTGCGTTAAGCACTCGCACTACCATTGCCTATTTATTGCGCACAAGTTTAGGGAAGGATATACTTGCCGTCAAAGAAATCGATCATTTTGTGCGCATAGCGAATAAAGGCGAGGACGTGGCTAAGTCAACTCATCACAACGACGTAAACACCCAACAAGATACCCATCTCCCAAAAGACAGATCAAATGAAGATAAAGAGTACGTCGCCGGGCTCGAAAAAGGCCTTTCAATCATCGAGGCATTCGGTATTAAAAACACGCCCCTTACGTTGAGTGAAGCTGCCGAGATTACTGGCCATTCACGTGCCTCGGCCAGAAGGTCTCTATTAACCCTACAAAAACTAGGTTATGTGGAATGCGACGACAAGCTGTTCCGTCTTGCACCCCGGGTACTTCGGCTCGGCCATGCTTATTTAACATCAACCGCTTTAGCACGCACAATTCAGCCCACACTTGAAGCAATTAGCGAACGGACGAATGAGTCGAGCTCCTTTGCCGTTCTGGATGGTTCCGACGCCGTGTTCGTGGCAAGAGCAGCAACCCGCAGAAGCCTTTCAAACGGATTGGGACTTGGTTCGAGACTGCCTGCCTATTGTGCGGCAACTGGTAGGGTATTGCTAGCAGACCTTGACCCCGACGAAGCAAAAACCCGCCTCGAGCGAAAGCCTCGTCAGAAGCTCACGCCCAATACGCGCATCGACATCCCCACGTTAATGTCATACTTGAATGAAGTACGAAGAGTCGGCTACGCGATCAGTGATGAAGAACTGGAGCTGGGTGTCCGATCACTTGCTGTACCGATTAGAGACCAAAAAGGCCAAACCATTGGATCAATCAGCATCGTCAGCTCGACGTCAAGACGAAGCCTTGAGAACATGATCGAAAACCTGCTGCCCGAACTTGAAAGAGCACGGTGGATGGTTGCATCGTTGATCTAATAAGTATCTTACACACCAAGAAGGGTTTTAAGCCTGTCGGCGTCAGACAATAACTCTGAACTTGAACCCTCAAAAACAATCATACCTTTGACCATAATCAGGTTTCGTGTACTGATTTCTGTAATCGCCTCAAAATTCTTGTCAACGATTATCGTCGCGATACCAGACTCTCGAATAGCTGCTATGATCCGCCAAATTTCCTTGGCAATTAAGGGCGCCAATCCTTCAGTAGCTTCATCCAGAATTAACAAATCCGGGTTAGTCATCAAGGCTCGCCCAATACTCAGCATTTGTTGCTCCCCCCCCGATAACTGAGCGCCACCATTACTCAGCCGCTCCCTTAATCGCGGAAAAGAGTCTAGAACCCTGTCATAAGTCCAGTCGAGACGCCCATCTGAACCCAGACGCGCTCCGAGCAATAGATTCTCTTTCACCGACAAGTTGGGAAAGATACCACGCCCTTCAGGAACGTAGGCTATCCCCATGCGTGCTACCTTATAGGTAGGCATACTCTTGCCTGACCTACCCTTAACAAAAACCTCTCCCTCCCGCGGCCGCACCACACCAACCAAACTTTTTATCAACGTGGATTTACCCATACCGTTGCGGCCCATCAGCCCAACGGTTTCACCACGCGAGATAGTGAAGTCTATCCCGTGCAAAATATGGCTCTGGCCATAATATGAATGAATTCCATGAGCACTCACTAATGCTTCTGACATATTGCATCAACCTTTAGTGTCCGAAATAAGCTTGCTGAACCTCGGCGCTGGCACGTACCCGATCGGGCGTGTCCGTCATCAGGACAGATCCATTTACCATCACCGTAATAATGTCTGCAATGGCAAATACGGCATCCATATCATGCTCCACCAGCAAAATACCATGTGTCTTTACAAGCTTTTTAAGCAAATCGATCATTTGAAAAGACTCTTCCGAACCCATTCCTGCGAGCGGCTCATCGAGCAACAAAACGCTCGGTTGCGTCGCAAGAACAATCGCTAACTCAAGCTGCCTTTGCTCACCATGAGATAATGCACTGGCAACCCGGCTTTCATAACCCTCTAATCCTGTTTCCGAAATCGCTTTCTCAGCAAGATTCTTATAGGGCTCATAATTGCTCGCGCTAGAAAAAACGGCGCCTAAGCGGGGCTCACGAGATTGCGCGGCCAAACGACAATTCTCCAGCACCGTAAACGTCGGAAAGATATTGGTTTTCTGATAGCTGCGACCAATTCCCAGCAGAGAACGCTCATTTGGTTGCAAATGTGTCACATCGAGATTACCCAAAAACACCGAGCCACTTGAGCAGGTTAAGTCGCCGGACAACATATTGATCAGGGTCGATTTTCCAGCACCATTCGGTCCGAGAATCGCATGCGTTTTACCTTTATAAACAGACAACGACACATTGTCGTTCGCAACCAGACCCCCAAAATGCTTGGATACATTTTCTGCTCTTAGCAACACATCGTTCATTACGCTTTCCCAACAAGTGCTTTAAACCGGCTGGGTAACGAAGCCAATCCACCCGGCAAGAACAAAACAAATAATACAATCGTTATGCCAAGCCACAGTTGCCACCAATCGGTATATGTCATGAAAACGTCTTTAAGCAAAATGAAGGCGAACGCCCCCACTATGCCGCCAACAAATTGACCCATACCACCAAATATCAACATAAGCAGGACATCTGCCGATTTATGCCAGGACAAAAGCTCCGGATTAACACCGTAACTTTGGGCAGCAAACAAGTAACCAGCCAAAGAAGCAAAAACGCTTGCAATGACAAAAACAATCAACTTATAACGAAAAACAGGAAAACCAATTGACAGCATTCGATGCTCATTTATTTTTATACCCTGCACCGCGCGCCCTAAAGGTGACCTCAAGAAAAACCACAATAAAACAACAGAGAAAAACAGCGCTGCCAAAATGAAGTAATACATGGTCAGAGGGTTTTCCAAATCCAGCAAAACCCAATTACCTATTTCCAACGTAGGCCGCGCATAGAGATTCAAACCATCCGTACTTCCACCAATGGCTGGAACATCATGTACAAGAAAATAAAACACTTGCGCAAATGCCAAAGTCACCATGATGAAATAAATGCCCTTGGTCCTTAAAACAAACAAGCCAACGATAAAGGAAAGTACTGCTGCGGCGATCAGCGCAACGGGCAACGTGATCCAAAAACTGTCGGTAACTTGATAATGGGTGGAAAGGAGCGCAAACGCATATGCGCCTACTCCAAACCATGCCGCATGCCCAAAGCTGATTAAACCCGTGTACCCCACCAGCAAATCCAGGCTGACTGCAAATAACGCTAGTATCACGATTCGGGACACCATGTCATTGTAGAAATCAAACCCAAGCGTCGGGAACAACAATAAAGCGATAAACATCACCGCCAAAAGCACATATTTATTTTTGCTTTCTACCATCAGTCTCACCGCTTAAAAATTCCGTCAGGTCGCCACAATAAAACCATGGCCATAATTATGTAGGTCAGCATCCCCGCTACACTCGGGAAAAACACGCTGCCAAAAGTGTCTGCAAATGCAATGACCATAGCCGCAAACAAGGCACCCCAAACAGAACCGATTCCCCCTATCACAACCACGACAAAACTTACAATCAACACTTCCATGCCCATCCCTGGCGCAACCGCCGAGGCCGGCGCGTTGATCATGCCCGCAAACGCGGCAAGCCCTACCCCGAGAGAAAACACGAGACGATTGACCATGCTGATATTGACTCCCAGAACCTCAGCCATACCACTATTTGTCGCCCCCGCTCGAATCATCGACCCGATGCGCGTTCGGTTAATTAATATATACATACCAATGGCGACCAAAACGCACACCCCGGACATAAACAGGCGATAGAACGGGTAAGACATAATGTCTCCGAGCGGTATGGAGAAATTCAGCCAAGCGGGGACATCGATGGAGTGAACTTCGTCACCGACGAAAATGCTGCGCAGCTCTTCAAATATCAAAATCAAGCCATAGCTCAAGAGAACCTGCTCAAGGTGATCTCTTTTATAAAGGTGCTTAAATAATGCCCACTCCAGAAGGGAGCCAATGATGACGCTTAAAATTGCCCCCAATATTACTGCGACGAAAAAATTTCCTGTAAGGCCAGTTATGGTGAACGCAAAATATGCACCCATCATATAGAAACTGCCATGCGCAATATTAATAACGCCCATCACACCAAATATAAGCGTAAGGCCACTTGCTATTAGAAACAAAAGCAGTCCATACTGAATTGCGTTCAATGCCTGGATTAATAGTGACCCTAACAATATATCCATAATAGATTCTTCGATTTTTAATCGGGTGTTTCAAGCAAACAAAAAGACAAACGACCGCCGTTTTAAGACGACCGCTTGTCAAGGAGTAGCCGTTAAGGTTTACCGTTTGCAATCAGGCGAAGGGTCAGCCAGCGCTTCCACAGCAATACCCACCATGACATTCTGATCACCACGTGCTTCACGAATATACATATTCATGACAGGGTTATGCGATTTGGAAAATGACAGGGGCCCGCGAGGACTATCAAGCTTAGCGTTTTCCATCGCGCGAATCATGTCTTCTTTCTTGGAGGTATCCCCGTTGACTGCCTCAAGGCCCGCGATGAACAACTGCGCAGAATCATAACCCTGTACCGCAAACACATCAGGGGTTTCGCCATGGGCCTTCTTGTATGCCTCGATAAAGGCCTGATTTTTGGGGTTATCCAAGCCATCGGCGTAATGCAATGCCGTCAGCATCCCCTGTGCAGAACTTCCTTGCGCCTCGAGCGTACCCTCTGTGAGGAATGCACCATATAAAGGGATCTTGTCTTTCAAGCCCGATGCTTCGTAGTCTTTTGTTAATTTCACCTGAGCAGCGCCTGCCACAAATGCATAAACAGCATCGGGTTGAAGTGTTGCAATTTCCGTGAGCAACGGTTGGAACTCAGTATTGGGGAAAGGAAGAGACAGATGCTTCAGCACCTTACCGCCACCAGCCTCGAAGGCTTCCTTGAAGCCCGCTGTTTGCTCGTCTCCGGCTGCGTAATTCCACGCCAAAGAAACAGCGGTTTTATGTTTTTGAGCCATTAATGCACCAACTGCATAGCCAGCTTGCCAATTAGAGAAAGAAGCTCTGAAGATGTTTGGTGAACATAAGGCGCCGGTTAACTCGTTTGCGCCAGCATTGGGAATAATCATTAACGCACCCGTGTTCTTGGCCACGCGCGCCATCGTTAACGCAACACCAGAATGCACCGTACCCACAAGTACATCGACATTGTCGCGACGGATCAATTTATTGGCGTTCTCGTTAGCCTTCGCAGGAGCCGACTCATCGTCCAACTCGACATACTCGATGGTCCGGCCTGCGATTTTTCCACCCTTCTGATCAATCGCCAGCTTAAAACCATTAGTAATATTTTGACCCAACTCGGCGAACGTCCCGGAATATGGCAACATCAGCCCGACTTTCACGTCGTCGGCAGCATACGCCCCAACAGACGTGCAAGTCAGTGCAACTGCTGCTAGCAAACGTAGTGAAAATTTGCGTCGCATAAATGTGTCTCCTCAATTTATTAAGTTCAATACCGCTAATCGCCCTCAAATAGTGTCTATTCTTGTAGTGCTTCTATCGTGTAGCTCGTGCTTCAGGGGGCGCTAACAGGTTCAAAGTGTATGTTTCGCCACTTTTTAGTGTCAACGATTTCGGAACATTTATGCGCTATGCGAACAATCTTATGTGGCATCCTCCTCGATTTTG
This sequence comes from Pusillimonas sp. UBA3987, assembly GCA_002384935.1. Taxonomy (GTDB): domain Bacteria; phylum Pseudomonadota; class Gammaproteobacteria; order Burkholderiales; family Burkholderiaceae_B; genus Neopusillimonas. Next base: position 146,223 of record DGCD01000011.1, on the reverse strand, counting down.
TTCATCTCAGTTTTCACAACCGCTACCTCGGTCCATGCAGAGCCCTGTACTCCAAACGGTTGCGTAACCGGTTGCGGCGTTAAGTTAGTAGCCAATCGCAACATGTCGGGACGCGAATAATGCCCCGCCGAATCGCATGCATACTTCAGGAACACTATTTCAGATAGGTCCACATCGGCAACCAGGATGGTTTCGTCATCGGTATTCGGCCCGGCCAACATACGACCGGTCGGCGACACAATCGCGCTCCAGCCACCGCCCGTGCGAATCATGTCCGGCTGGTCAACCAAGTCAAGCCGCTTGAGCACCTCATCATCAATCCGCGAACTGGCATTCACCACAAAGCATTGCCCCGCCCAGGCATGGTAGCGTGCCGCCGTTTCCACTACGTTGTTAAAGAAACCGGAATTGGGATCATGCGTAAGTGCCGAAATACCGGGCCAGCACCCGATATGAATTTGCTGGCGCTGGCTAATGAGCGCATAACGCGCAAGATCCATGGTGTGTTCCCAACAAATCAACCCACCCATTCGCCCAATATCCGTATCGAATACGGGAAGGTCGGAGCCGTCCCCGCGGCCCCAGATAGTGCGCTCAACGTGTGTGGGCTGCAGTTTGCGATGCCGCCCCATAATGGCACCGGTGCGATCGAAATACAGTTGGGTGTTGTACAGCGTACCGCCATCGCGTTCCGATACGCCCAGCACCACATACACACCGGCACGTCGGGCCGCCGCGCCGATGCGGTCGGTGGCTTCGGTACCTACTTCAACACTATTTGTGAAAAGCTCGTAATACAGTGGCGCACCCCGCGTAGGCGTATGCGTCCAGATCCAGAACGGATAACCAGGCACAAAGGTTTCGGGAAACGCCACCAAGTCCGCGCCCTGCTCGGCCGACTCCTCAATTAAGCGACATGCCTTTTCAATTGACGCTTCCCGGTTCAGGAATACCGATGCCGCATGCACTGCCGCCGCACGAAATTTCGGAAAAGTATCAGCCATTTTGCCTCCTTTTGAATTAGCACCGTGCTATACATTGCACGCGTTTTATAACAATACTGCACTAGCATATAACCCATTTAAGAGACTTAAACAAGATTATGAGCACAACCATCACGGCAGCGGTTAGTCGCATTACGGGGCAGCCCTTCTCCCTTGAAACGCTTGAGCTTGAAGACCCGCGCGACAACGAAGTACTGGTTCGCATTGTGGCAACCGGCATTTGCCATAGTGACTTGCACATGCGCAACGCCCCCGACCGTGTGCCCAAACCTATTGTGTTGGGCCATGAAGGCGCGGGGGTGGTAGAACGAGTGGGAAGATCAGTCAAGAAAGTGCAACCAGGCGATCACGTGGTGATTACATTCGACTCATGCGGCGCGTGCCCCAATTGCACCCAAGGCCATGCAGCCTACTGCCAGTTCCTGCGCCGACACGCCTTTTCCGGCGCGCGTGCCGATGGCTCCACCGCACTAAGCTGCAACGGCGAAGTGATTCACAGTCATTTTTTCGGCCAGTCGTCGTTTGCCGGCTATAGCATCTGCACAGAGCGTAATGTCGTGCCGGTTGACCGCACGTTGCCATTATCATTGCTTGGCCCGCTAGGCTGCGGTATTCAAACGGGCGCAGGGGCGATGATTAACTCACTTAAAGTAGGTGCAGGCGATCGCGTCGCTGTCCTGGGAAGTGGCTCTGTTGGGTTGGCCGGTGTCATGGCCGCCCAAGTGGCGGGTGCCGCCACCATTGTGGCAGTTGACCTGCAGGCGAATCGGCTGGCATTAGCCGAACAATTAGGCGCAACCCATACGTTAAAGAGCACCGACGGCGACCTGCTGAGCCAACTGCAAGCCATTGCCCCACAGGGGTTCAATGCCATCCTCGACACCACCGGCCATGACGGTCTCATTAAGCAGGCAGTGGCAGCACTGGCCGCCTTTGGTGTATGCGGTTTGGTGAATACTGTTTCAGGAGCTGACATTCACGCCAATATTCTTGACCTAGTACGTGGCGGCCGTTCGGTACGAGGCATTCACCAAGGTGACAGCGTACCCGAAATCTTTATTCCCAAGCTTATAGAACTGTTCAAGCAAGGTCGCTTTCCGTTCGACAAACTCATTCGCTTTTATGACTTTGCCGACATTAACCAGGCCATGGCCGACATGCATGCCGGCACCACCATTAAACCGGTTGTACGTATTAGCCCCGAGCCGTGATCAAAGCCAGCATTTTCTGAAAAAACGGATGTTCAGGATCGGCAAAGGCGTTCATGACATCGAAATGATTCGCTCCCGGAACAGCGTAACGCTCCAGCCGTCGATCGGGGCTTTCAAACATTGACACATATAAGTCGGACTGCACATTGAAAGCGTCCGACTCCGCCTGGCCGCACACCACCAGTTGCGGCGCATTGCTGCGTAGCGGCAGACTCACCGGGCTGATCGCAGCCGCTTCTTCTACATCCATCCGCAACACATCATTTAACGGAATATCCACCAGCGGCCGCAAATCATGCAAGCCCGAAACCGGAATCGCTCCAAGAAACAAACTGGACGGCAGGTTGGAGTCGTACGACGCCCAATCGGTGGCCATCATCATGGCGGTTAAATGCCCGCCCGCCGAATGGCCGGATACAAACAACTTGCGCGATACGCCCAGCGCCTCAGCATTGCGCCAGATCCAGGCCATCGCCACCCTCACTTGCTGCACAATGTCGGTCATGCGCACATTCGGGCAGAAGTCATAATTGATGGTAATGCACGACACGCCGCGCGCCACAAATGGTTCGGCCACATAGCTATAGAACGATTTATCGCCCTTATGCCAATAACCGCCATGAATAAAAATCAATGTCGGAGCGTGTAAGCCATTATCGGCAAGAAAGCAGTCGAGCGTGCCACGGCTACCATGCCCGTATGACACGTCCAGCAGGCAACGCGACTTTTCCCGAAACACTGCGCTTCGTTCACCCCAGGCCGGCCGGTAATTCACTTCCGCCCGCAAAATATCCAGCCCATAGCCGTTTTGATCGTATTCAATCTTGGTAACGCTCATCTTCTGTTTTACCCCTTCCTGCTGCGTGAGCCTAACGCGCGTCTGGCACTCGTCGCGTTTTCATAAAGTCTTCGAAAGACTGCCCACGCATCATGGCATAAACTTCTAAATTGGTTTTTTTCGCCACACGCGCAAACTTTTCCAACACAAAGAAGTTCACACCGTGCTGAACCAACCCCAGCCAGTCCTCATTTCGAATGAGCGTTTTTTCTTCGTCGGTTAAGCCCGCTTCAGTCATTAAAGCATCGGGGTCTTGCAGATAGCGTTCACGCCATTCCGCTTTAATCATGTTCCAGAAGAACCGATTAATATTTAAACGACGGTTGCAGGTGCGAATGTCGAACGCATACGTGCCTTCGATATTTTCAATGCCTTTCAATTGTGGATTCATGGTTCGCCTCTTTAAACTGTAGCGCTTTGATTCGACGCAATTGCAGACGACATAGTTTCTCCTTCACCCTCGTACACCACGACGGTCATGGCTGTGGTGGTGGCCAGATAATAGTTTTGATGAATCTTGCGAATTTTTTCTGGCATGGCCCCGCGCATGGCCAACCACATAATTTGCTCCACACTTTCCGCGCCACCCAAGCGAACATAATCGGCGTGCGTTAACTCTGTGAGTTTTTCAGGGTTGTGCTGCAAAAGCTCGAGGAACTCCTGGTCCCACTCTTCATTGTTAAAGCCCGTACGCTCGCCATGAATTTGATGTGACAAACCGCCGGTGCCCACGACGACCACCCGCAAATCTTCCGGGTAAGACTCAATCGCACGACGCAACGCCTTGCCCAGCTTGTAGCAACGGCGCGGTGTGGGCAGCGGATACTGCAACACATTCACCGCAATGGGGACCACCACACCAGGCCAATCGGGTTCGTGTGGCCACATAAGGGGCAACGGCGACGCGCAACCGTGGTCAATCGGTTTGTTTTGGGTAATAGTGAGGTCGAACTCATCGTTCACCAGCGATTCGGCAATATGCGCCTGCAAATCGACATTGCCGCGAATGTGCGGCAAATTGCGCAAACCTGCGCCCTCGTCGGCAATAGGAAACCGTTCACCCACACCCAGGGTGAACGTGGGATACATATCGAAGAAAAACGTGGTGGCGTGATCGTTGTAGATAAACACCAAGACGTCGGCCTTGTTGTCTTCGAGCCATTTGGCAACGGGTTTATAGCCATCGAACAAGGGTTTCCAGGCGGGATCTACCTGCTTGCCCTTGTCGTAAGCAACGCCAATAGTGGGTACGTGCGACGTACCAATACACCCAATAATCTTCGCCATGACCGTTCCTGCCGAAAGAGAGTTTTCCTAAAGATTCATTCTACTTTTGGGATCCAAAATTAGCAATTAATTTTTATTAATCTGGTATAAATACCATTTTGGGATCCCAAATTGGATTTCATATCGTGAGCTCACTACCCCCTCTTAAACCCTGATTTATTTATATCGAAGTATGAACACTCACTCAACCGTTGTTGTTCAACTGCGAGAAATGGTGCTTAGCGGCGAGTTGGCACCCGGCGAGCGCATAACCGAGGCCGAGCTGGCAACTCGCCTGGGCGTCTCCCGCACGCCCGTTCGCCAGGCTCTGCCTGCTTTAGCGCAAGAGGGGTTGCTGGTGTCCGCGGGTAAACGAGGTTACTCCGTTCGCGCCTTCACCACCCAGAACAGTGTCGAGGCCGTGCGTATTCGTGCCCTGCTTGAAGGCTTCGCGGCCCGTCATGTGGCAGAAAAAGGCGTATCGGCCACCGTGCTATCGGCCCTTAAAGCCTGCCTGGCCGAAGGCGATGCTTTATTCACGCAACGGCAACTGCAAGACGACGACGAACTGCGTTATGCACAAATGAATGCTCGGTTCCATGCGCTGATAACGGAAGCGGCCAACATGCCGCTACTGGAAAGCCTGACCGAACGCTGCAATGTGGTGCCGTTCACGGCACCCTTAAGCGTTGCCTTTTCAAATACCAACAAAGAGCGCATGTTCGACTTTTTGTTTTATGCCCATCGGCAGCACCACGCCATTGTGGATGCCATTGAAGCCGGCCAGGGCGACCGCGCCGAATTTTTATTTCGCGAACATGCACATACGCAGGAACAAAGCTTGATCGTAGATCCCAACACGTATTAACCTGTTTACGCAATAGCCTAGACCGCGATCTCCACTCTTTAGAGGCAAAGAATTGTGCGACTTTAGTCCGACAAATACCTCCAAGCCCCGTCTTTCACCACAACTAAAACCCGCGCACGCTCATCCAGCCCATCGTGATCCGTCGCAGCGTAGTTATACACCCCCTGACTCGCAGGCAACTCCTTCAAGTTTTCGACGGCCACCTTCAGCGCTTCGCGAAATTCATCAGTGCCAGGTTGTGCGACTTTCACGGCTGCCGGGATAGCGGTTTGCAAGACAATGAAGCCATCATTCAAATGCGCAGCAAACGGCGTACGAGTCCCAGCACCATGCTTGTCCTCGTAATTTTTCACAAATGTCACGCCCGCAGCTTTAGTCATATTTGAATCCGGCAACTCTTCTGCCACAGTGCTTGGTCCAGCAGGAGCGATAGCACCTTCAGCCGTTGCCTCGGCAATACGCACAAAATCCGGTGTGGTGGCGCCGTGTGTGTGGTAAATTGGACCATCATAGCGCTGTTCACGTAACGTCTTCTGCACCAAACCTGCTGCCGAACTGGTAGCACCAACCAGTATCGCATCCGGCTTTTGTGACAATAATTTTAAAACTTGCCCCATTACGGAGCTATCCCCACGACTAAACCGTTCTTCACCTACAACCTCTACCGCACCGCTGGCTTCGTGCTTCTTCAGCTCAACCAACCACTGCTCACCCCATGAGTCCGAAAAACCCACATATCCAACTTTCTTCACACCTTCAGCCTTCATATGATCGAATACCGCTGACGCCATCAACGTGGTCTGAGGAGGAAGGTTAAAGCTCCACGGATTGTCAACTGCATTCAGAACAGTAGGCGCGAGCGTGAAATGAACAGTTCCCGCCTCTTTAGCAACAGACGCAACAGCGATGTTCCCAGGCACAAGGCTAGAGCCAATCAATACATCAGCCTTTTCGTCAATGGCCATACGTCTTGCTAACGCTGTCGCCGTTGAAGGGTCACTTTTATCGTCATGCACAATGATATTAAGCTTGTGCCCACCAATCTCCTTTGGCACTTGTTCCAACACTTTTCTCGTCGGTACGCCAACAGCAGATCCAGGCCCTGTCATCGACAAAATAACACCAACCGTAACATCGGCCTTCACCGAGTTACTCACCAACATACCGACACACCCAACTGCAAAAACCAAACCCACCGCTTTTTTTAAAAGTCTCATGTCTCGCTCCAAGTTTTATAAAAATGCATCATGAAAAATACTGCTTTTTACAACTTATAGACCTTTTTTCTGCCGCTTTTTGATCTATATCTCACACCGACTTCACTAGCTTTTTGGGAACACTAACAGGCATAGCCAAAAGTATCTGAGCCATACTTTTACCGAACGGATCGTTACGTAGGGAAGCCATCCCCCCTCCACCGAGAGCCTCAGAGCACAAGAAATTAAACGCATTGATGCCCGGAACTTCGAACCGGGTTACGTCGCCCTTTACCAAGTGAGACAAATACTCCTTTACCTTGTTTGGATCAAGCGCTTTCCTTAAATAAGGTATCAGCTCAGGAGATCTGGCAATCACACCAATATTGCATGTGTCGCCCTTATCCCCGCTCCGAGCATAGGCTACCGTTATTAGCGGAACTGATATAAACTCCGCGCTTATTAGCTCATCGTTACTGCTGCTTACCGCTTCTTCCTGCGCCCTTTTCTCAGGGTCGCCTTTGATGGACTGTTCCGCTGCGTCTGGAGGCGGGGGCGATACAAATTTCGTCACCACATTTTGTCCAAGGACCACCTGAACCGGAACTTTAGATTTATTTAGCAAAAACGAAAATTGCTTTAAAATAGGCATTACAGTAGGCCTACCTGTAATTCCTGTGGTACCCGGCGCCCAAGACGTCCCTGCTGCTGCAATTTCTCGAGAGAATAACTGCAACGCCTCTTTGCTAGTATGCGATACTGCCAGTCTCATCACAACCTCTCGCGGCTGAACGCTTTGAGTATGAGGACCGTACGCCGACTCACTACCTAAAATTTCGACCAAAGTATCAGTAAAGTCACCTGTTTTTTCATTCTCGAACAACATTCTCGAACGGTCTAGAATTGCCTGGGCAGTTCGTTTTGCTTTAGCGCAGGCATCAAAACCTACGATTGTCAGTTGCGCAACCGCCCGGTAACCATCTAAATACGTCGCGCAAACTTTGTACGTCGGCGTAGGCGAAAAGCCGATCGCACCCTCAACCTTCACACGATCATCACTTTGTTGGAACAGCTTGACATTTGTAAAATCGCAAATAACATCCGGCAAAAGATATTGTGCTGGGTTACCGACTTCATAAAGTATTTGTTCTGCTATAGCCGGCACACAAACCAAACCTCCCGTCCCTTTTGGCTTTGTTACGCTAAAACCAGCATCCGGCGAGACCTCGACAATGGGATAGCCCATGTTGGCCCAGTCGGGGACTTGTCTCCAATCTGTATGCAGGCCGCCGGTAGCCTGGCAACCACACTCAATGATATGCCCAGCCAAACTACCCATCGCCATTTTGTCGTAGTCACCTGGTGACCAGGAAAAGTGATGCATCAAAACACCCAACGTGACAGCGCTATCGACACATCTTCCAGTAATTACAATGTCCGCACCGGCATCTAAGGCTAGCTTGATCGGCCTTGCGCCAAGATAAGCATTGGCAGTCACCACCTTGTCAGGTAGTGACGCGCCACTTTGAAACTCCCTAACATCAGACTTGCGAAGGTCAGGGATCAGATGTAAGACGTTATCACCCTCGACTACTGCGACATTTAAGCTCAATCCCGCTTCATCAGAAAAGGCCTGTAAAGCGGCGGCGCACGCATGCGGATTTACGCCCCCCGCGTTGCTCACCACTCGGATGCCCTTCTCAAGTAGCTGCTTTATGTGAGGCTTAATTTGCTCAACAAAGTCAACCGCATATCCTTTATCTGGATCCTTCCTCTTAGCGGCAGCCAAAAGCGACATTGTCAGCTCGGCCAAATAGTCAAAAACCAAGTACTGTACATTGCCCTTATTAATTAACTGCGGAATAGCAATTTGACTATCACCCCAGAACCCAGACGCTCCACCAATCCGAACTACACTGTCAGACATCTTCGTCTCCTCCCTTGGCGCACCAACGGGGCACTCTTTTATCCATGAATGCTTTCACCCCCTCTTTCGCATCATCGGTCAACGCAAACAGCGCAATCTGGCTTTCCGCAAAGGCAGCAGACTCCTCAAATGACATTCGCTCCATTTTCTTTAGCGTATAAAGGCCACGCTTGATTGCAGAAGGAGATCCTTTAAGCAATCTACTCATAAGCTCTTCCAATGCAACATCAACATCGACGTGCACAGCATTTACCAAACTCAATTCCATCGCTTTAACTGCTGAGATTGGTTCTCCAGTCAAACACATTTCAACGAGAGCTCGACGAGGTAGCAAATGTTGCAGAACGCTGAGTACCTGCGCAGGAAACACCCCTACTCTAACCTCTGGCAAAGAGAACCGTGCGGTCTCTGTCGCAACCGCTAAATCGCACATTGCCATTAAACCCATGCCGCCAGCAAAGCAAGCGCCATTAACTCTCGCCACTAGTGGCACAGTCGACCTATGGGCTTTTCGAAACAAATCTGCCGCTGCAACATAAGGATTCAAAGGGTCAATCACAAACGGATCTGAGGTTTGCAGGTCTCCTCCCGCACAAAAAGCCTTTCTCCCCGCACCCGTAAGCACAACACAACGGATGTCAGAATTCGCTTCGGCAATGTCCAAACCGCGACTAATGCCTGAGAGCACGTCCGAGCTAATTGCGTTCCTTCTAGCCTCCCTGTTAATAATCAACCAAAGCGCTGGTCCACGCCTTTCAATTAATAAGTGTGCATTAGCGTCAGTTGTCGTTGAATTCATGGCGAAGAGACCCTTTTAACGTCGGCCATAATTACTCTTGAAGAAGGCGTCTTCTCATACAACTCAACAACATCTGTCGCACGCCTTTCGAGAACAACGTTAAAACTCAACGTATTTTTATCTGTTAACTCAATACCTGTAAGAGGCTCTTCAACTAGAATGATTCGAGTCACCGTATTGACACTGGACGTGCCCCGAGATGCCAATCGATTCAAACGCTGCTGAAACTCTTTTCGCACAGCTTCATGGGCCAAGATTTCTCGCACAGAAGCCTCCGCCAATTGTCCACTAATCTGCCTGCACATCTCAACCTCTGGAAAAACCAATAACCCGACTTCATCCCGGTCATGTCCAACCGGCAAGACATCGCGAACCAATGGCGAAAACTCATTACAAGCGGAGAATCTTAAAGGGCCGGCATTAACCCACGTCCCTGTAGACAATTTGTAATCTTCCGCGATTCGTCCATCGAAAATCAAACCTTTTGCCGGGTCGTCGCGATCGAGAAAAGCGACGGCATCACCAATACAGTACCAACCATCCTCGTCAAAAGCCTTGGCCGTCAGCTCGGGCTGCTTCCAATAACCAGGCGTAATGTTTAGGCCCTTCACTCGCATTTCCTGTTTTCGCCCAACCGGAACAAGCTTGACCTCAACTCCTGGAACGGGCAGGCCCAAAACGTTTGGAAAATCCGCATCCCAATTAGCGGTAATAGCGAGTGGCCCAGTTTCAGTCGAACCCAGAGTTGTCGTCATAAATACGCGTTCGCTCAACGTTTCAATAGATAACTTGCGTAAACCATGCCATGTGGCTTCTGGCATACCCGCAGCTGCATAAAAAATCATTTGCAACTGCGAAAAGAAAGACTCTCGCAGAGACGGATCCTTTTCCATGTGGAGCAGCAGCAATTCATACATTTTCGGCACGCCGAAATAGAGTGTTGGTGATATTTCAAGCAAGTTTCGAAGAGATTTTTCAATCTCTCCAGGCATTGGTTTCCCATCATCCAGATAAAATGATCCTCCGTGATAAAGACTTAAACCAAATACGAAATTCCCCCCAAAGGTATGATTCCAGGGAAGCCAATCAATCAGAACGGGAGGATTAGAGTTTAGAAATGGCCAGGTTTGCGAAGCCATTTGCTGATTTGCACACATCATGCGATGTGTGTTTATTGCGCCTTTAGGTAAAGCAGAGGAACCCGAGGTAAACAACACTTTTGCAATGGTGTCACCGTTAACGCTTTCCGCAGCTGTATCGACAGCATCTGTCGGCGAGCAACCTTCCAATACGTCATAATTAGTTGCAGCCAACGTAGATCCAGCCGCGTCGACAGCAACGACCTCCACATCGTTCATGAGCGTTGCCTTAAGCGCAGGCTCAAATTTTCGCAAATCATCGACAAACACCATGCCCGGCTTAAGCAAATCCAAAACATGTCGCAATTTGACGTAGTCACGCGATAATAAGGAGAAAGCAACGGAGATCGGCGACACAACAATACCCACATGCATCGCGGCCAAAGCCATTAATGCGTGCTCAATTGAATTTCCAGACAAAATCGCAAGAGGACGATCTTGAGACAACTCTTTTTCTAACAACGCTTGCGCGATCGATCGAATTTTTTGGTAAGCCTCCCCGTAAGTAACCTTTCTCCATCCTCCCTCAGTGTTACGTTGGGCCAAAAAAAGTCTATCTGGGTCTTTCTTTGCCCAATGCGCCAAACGCTCTGTGTAGCTGTCAGGAAAGTCTCCAAGTCGTTCTGGAGAGCCAATCACTAACGAGCCATCAGGCTGCTGACTTACCACGTCACCTCTGGGACCCAATTCAATTGAGCGCATTGACACCATACTTGTCTCCTATTTATTTTCAGCTCGGTTTATTGCTCGTTATCCACATTCACTCTTACCAAAGTCTCACCCATTCCAACTTGCATTTCAGCAGTCGCTTCTAATTGCGTAACAAAACCTGAAATGGGCGAGCTAAGCTCAAGCTCCATTTTCATCGCTTCTAAAATCACTAATATCTGGCCGGCAACAACACGATCCCCCAAAGCAACGTTAACCTTAGCAACCAGCCCGGACATAGGAGATTTCAACGTCGCTGTTCCTTCAGCAGCCTCTTTGTCAAATCTAGTAGAAACCTTGGGCCTAAAAGAGAAATAGCCCCCCTGACAAACTAGATGCAGCTCCTCTCCAGCCCACGCCAAATGAATGGTTTGCTGTATGCCATCAATTTCAATTCGCGGCACCGGCTCAATAGAAACTATCCGGATTTCGTGACTGCCCAAGTCATCATGCACTTTAAATTCGCGTTCACGAGATGCAGACCGTAAGACGGTTAATGAAACGTCACATCCTTGTGACTCTAAAGCTATGACTTGCTCTACCTGCCCTCTACTGTGCCAACCCTGAAACTCCGCACCAACCAACAAATGCAAACGGTCGTAATAAAACGCAGCAGCAACAGCCATCAATTCTCGGCAGGGTTTCAACGTCATTTCATGGTTCCAAGTCTGTCGATCCAGAAACTCCGTATCAAAGCCGGCTTTCATAAATTCAGCGCTATTCAAGCACTGCAACAAAAAGAGCAAATTTGTGCGTATCCCACCAATCGCAAAGTTTTCAACGGCCCTACACAGCCTTCGCCTCGCCGCTTCCCTATCACTCCCATGCGCAATAACTTTGGCAATCATCGGGTCATAATGCGTCGAAATATTGGCTCCTTCACATAAACCGTGATCGACACGAACACCATGACCAGTAGGCGGATGCCAGATAGTTAGTACACCAGACTGCGGCAGAAAACCTGAAGCAGGATCCTCCGCATAAACACGTACTTCGATAGCATGCCCATTTATCGAAATTTGGTCTTGTGTTAAGGGTAGAGGCATACCCGCTGCTACGTTAAGCTGCCACGCGACCAAGTCCTGCCCGGTTATGAGTTCAGTTACGGGGTGCTCAACCTGGAGGCGAGTATTCATTTCAAGGAAATAAAAATTACCCTCGGGCGTTACCAAAAACTCAACCGTACCCGCACCTTGATACGCTACAGCTTTAGCTGCCTTTACAGCCGCTTCACCAAGACGCTGGCGGAGCGTTGCTGACAACCCCGGGGCAGGCGCTTCCTCTAGAATTTTCTGGTGTCGACGTTGCAACGAACAATCACGATCTCCAAGATACACACAATTTCCATACTGATCGCCGAAAATTTGCACCTCGATGTGTCGAGCGTTCATAACTGCCTTCTCTAGCATCAACCGTCCATCCCCAAACGATTTTTCTGCTTCAGAACGCGCACCTCGTAATGCCCCTTCCATATCAGAAGAAGAGGGAACTAGCCTCATACCTTTACCGCCACCACCAGCCACGGCCTTGATCATGACAGGAAAGCCTATACGATCAGCCTCTTGCTTCATAACGCTATCGCTTTGGGTGCTACCATCGTAACCAGGTATGCAAGGCACACCGTGATCATGCATCAGCTGCTTCGCAGTTGACTTGTCGGCCATACTGCGAATCGCCTCTGGCGAAGGACCAACAAAAACTAAGCCTACCTCTTTACATGCTGACGCGAATTCGGCACTTTCGGAAAGAAAGCCGTACCCAGGATGCACCGCTTGAGCGCCGGCACGAACCGCCGCTTCAATCACTTTAGGTATACTGAGATAGGAGTCTTTCGCCACAGCTGACCCAACACAGATAGCATAATCCGCGCTGGCGACATGCGGTAAATCAGCATCGGCTTGCGAATAAATCGCCACTGTCGAATATCCCAAGGATTTTGCACTGCGAATAATACGCATGGCGATTTCGCCGCGATTTGCAATCAATATTTTGCTGAAGTGCGAATCAGTAGAAAGGCTAACCACTTAACTCCCCCCTCGGTTATCCAACATTCCAAGGCGCTTTGAGATTATTTCGAGCATAATTTCATCTGCCCCCCCCCCAATAGAGGCGACACGCCCATCACGATAAAGGCGGGAAATCGGTGTCTCGTTCATAAAACCCATACCACCGTAAAATTGCAGACACGTATCAGCCACCAGACGAACCATTCTTCCGCTTTCAAGTTTGGCCATGGAAGCCAATGTCGTCACATCGTGGCCCGCGTCATATTCGGTAACAGCCCGATACAGAAGAGAACGCAACATTTCAATTTTTGACTGCAGTTCGGCAAGACGAAAGCGCACATATTGGTTATGAATAATTTTTTTTCCAAATGCGGTTCGCTCAGATGTATAAGCGATCACGTCTGTTATGGCTCGCTCCATCGGCCGCAACAAACTAGCTGCCGACCACATCCGCTCTTCTTGAAACTGCACCATTTGATACCGAAAGCCCATACCCTCCTCTCCAATCCGATATCGCTGCGGAACCCTAACGCCATCAAAATAAATCTGAGCGGTATCCGAAGACCGCATCCCAAGCTTATCGAGCTTCCTGGCTACAGTCACTCCAGGCAACTTCAGCGGAACAACAATAAGTGACTTCGATTTATGCACAGGCCCATCACTGGTATTCGCCAACATGCACATCCAATCAGCCTGGGCGCCATTCGTAATCCACAGTTTTCCACCGTCAATCACATAGTCATCACCATCTTTTCTAGCAACTGTTTTAATGCCACTGACATCAGACCCGGCGGATGGTTCGGAGACACCAATGCAGCCCACCAAATCACCGGCTATCGACGGTCGGAGAAACTCATCACGCAACAAATCACTTCCGTGAATTGCCAATGCAGGGGTACACATGTCAGTCTGCACACCAATGGCCAACGGCACGCCACCGCAATTTATCTCGCCCAGAGCTTCCGCAAAAGCAAGCGAATAACTGTAATCAAGCGCCAGACCTCCGAACTCCATGGGTTTATTAATCCCCAACAACCCCAAATCACCAAATTTTTTAAAAACTTCGTGCGCTGGAAACTGCCCAGCCTCTTCCCATTCATCAACATGAGGATTAACCTCTGCTTCAATTAGCCTGAGTGCCGAACGTTGTAATTCAATATGATCGCTTGTATATATCATTGTCATAATCTGGCCACACCAAAAGTGTTTGAGTGAGTTTGAATTTTTTCTGCGGAATTACAAATGGCTAAGCACAGCCCCAGGACTTTGCGCGAATCCCTGGGATCAATGATTCCATCATCCCAAAGCTTGGCCGTAGCGAATAAAGCGGTAGACTCTTCTTGAAATTGTTTGATAAGTTGTTCCTCCGATCGCTCAAGTTCCAAAAGGTCTACAGGCTTGCCCAGTCGACGACCTCGCTCCTCAGCAACAATCGTCATCACCCGCGCTGCCTGCTCACCTCCCATCACAGCAATCCGATTGTTCGGCCAAGAGAAAACGAATCTAGGATCAAATGCGCGCCCACACATTCCATAATGCCCCGCACCAAAACTCGCTCCGATGTGCAAGGTAATTTGGGGCACAGTCGCATTAGCAACTGCTTGTATCATTTTGGCCCCATGCTTTACGATCCCCTGACGCTCAGCATGAATCCCTACCATGTAGCCCGTAATGTTTTGAAGGTAAATGATTGGGGTACCGATTTGACACATTAGTTGAATAAACTGCGCTGCTTTGCAAGCACAATCAGCGTCAATCGGCCCATTATTCCCAATAATGGCTACTGGCATTCCCATAATGTGCGCTTGGCCGCAGACAATCGCAGGACCGTAATTTGCCTTAAACTCCAGAAATCTTGATCCATCAACCAAGCGGGCAACTACCTCACGTACATCGTAAGATTTTCTAAAGTCGACGGGCACGACACCGGCAAGCTGGTCTATATCAAAGAGTGGGTCCTCGAAATTGCCAGGCATACGGATACGTGGCCAAGAAAGATTGCGAACGATTTCTCTCGCTATTCCAATTGCATCTTCGTCGTCACAAGCAACATAATCAGCAACCCCAGAAATAGTCGCATGCATTTTTGCGCCACCCAGATCTTCATCAGTAGCATCTTCACCTGTCGCAGCTTTTAACAAGGGGGGACCAGCCAAAAAAACTTTTGCTCGCCCTTCAACCATAATTAAATAGTCAGAAAGACCTGGCACATATGCTCCGCCCGCTGTAGAAGAACCATGGACTACACTGATTTGAGGAACGCCTGCCGCAGAAAGCTTTGCCTGATTTCTAAACATTCCTCCACCATCCACGAAAGTATCTGACTGAAGAGCCATACTCCCACCGGCTGACTCGACAAGGTAGATCAAAGGCAGCTTGTTCTCCAAGGCTATTGTTTGTGCACGCAGTTGTTTACGCATTCCCATTGGAGTAATGGCCCCGCCTTTAATACCGCTATCGTGCGCTACGATTACGCAATTAACTCCCTGCACCACACCAACGCCCGTGATAGTGGCGCCCCCAGAGGCGGTTGCATGACCATCATCGCCATGCATGCCTAAACCTGCCAGCGTTGAAAGCTCTAGAAAAGGACTACCAAAATCCAGTAACAACTGCACCCGCTCACGCGGAAGCAATTGATTACGCCGCTTAAATTCTGTTTTACGTCTGTTTGAATTCACCTTGACCTTATCTTCTGCCGATCGAACCAAGTCCAGCAAGGCCAACATATCTTCGCGATTATTTTTAAAACTATCGCTCTCTATAGAAATTTGAGAAGTCAATTGCATCATTAAGTTTGTCAATCCTAGTTACCCATACCACTCAAAAAATCTAGCTTTGTTTCACCAGGGAAACCTCGAAACGCCTTCGAGTTTTGATGTTCTTGGAGTTCCCAATCCAGTCGCGCATTTGGCGCCGCGCCATCGACCCGAATACAACTTCCTGAAATAAATGCGGCAGCTTCAGAAAGCAGAAAAACGACCGCAGCCGAAATTTCAGCTTCCGTACCAAAACGTTTTAAGGGGACCCATTTTCGCGATTGGGAAATGTACGCCCGATCTTTTTCTGGGTAATTGGTAAGCCCCGAAGATGCTATATAGCCAGGCGCGACAGCATTAACTCTGACGCCCGCATTAGCCCACTCAACCGCTGCTGTTTGAGTTAAATTAAGCATCCCAGCTCGCGCGGCACCGGAGTGGCCCATACCTGGCATTGAGCGCCACATATCGGCCAAAATATTCACAATGCTCCCCCCGTTCACCTGCATCGACTGCTTGTAGCATTCTCGAGCAACCAAAAAACCACCAGTCAAATTATTCCGAACAACTGCATCAAACCCATTCGCCGAAATCGTTTCTAACGGCGCCCTGAATTGCCCTCCAGCGTTATTCACTAAGCCCACAATCGGAACACCACTTTCCAGCACAGAACTCACCACATCGATGACTTGTGCCTCATCCCGGATATCACACGCATGCCAAGTCGGTCTGCAACCGTATAAATCTTCAATCTCTTCTGCTACAACCACCAGTTTTTCCGATTTACGACCTACTAACGCCACCCAAGCGCCCAACGAAGAGAGCTCATGCGCAATACACCGCCCAATTCCGCTGCCGCCACCTGTGACAACAATGCGTTTACCCTCAAAAAGTCCCTCGCGGAAAACAGATTGATAACTCATAACTCGAACCCTCCCGGAAGATCGCTAAAAATTGCTGACTAACGGTTTGAAAGCCAACGTAAATTATTTAAACTTGAGAACGGCCCAAAAGACCCACCACCTCATCCAGACGTTGAGTTATTTGATCCAACTTGTCGTCGACCGACTGATCGTGCGAGGACGGACGGGTAGATTTGCCCTGAATACCAACAAAGACAGTCCGCATAATTTTTTCGGTAGAGGCATCGACATCAATATCGTCGCGACCGTAAAGCATCCCGGAAATGTGATGATCAATGCATCCAAAAACTAAATCCCGCATCAACGTGACAGGGATATCCGAGCGCAACTCCCCTTTCGCAACACCCTCCTTACAAACATCTATAAAAATTCGTGTGTATCTGCGATTGAGCGCCAAGAGATCACTCTGATAATAATCACCGCCGTTGCGAACCTCATTCACACACAACCTCGCTAATTCCGGATCTCTTTTGAGCGAATGCAAATGCCTCCAGATAATGAAGCGCATCTTATTTGAGGTTCCGCTAATACCTGCTAAACCGACCTCAAACTCCCGAATCATCGATTCATACCAACCTTCTATTACCCGGAGCACTAAATGTCGCTTGGACTCAAAAAACTTGTAAATACTTCCCTCAGACAGCCCTGCTTCCGCAGCAATTTCCGCTATGGACGCAGCGGCATATCCTCGGCGACAAAACACGACTCGAGCGGCATCCTCTATCGCTTCCACCCTCAAAGCCCGAGGCTGGCGCTTAATAGAGCGCTTTGCGTTTCGCGCTTCTAATTGATTATTCCCCACGGACATTACCAATCTCCAGCTGTCGCGCTGCCAGCTCTTTCATGATCTCTTCCGTCCCGCCCCCGATAGCGTTTACCTTAACCTCACGATAAATACGCTCAATGTTGGACCCTTTTAAATACCCTGCACCCCCTAATATTTGTACTGCCTCTGAAGCACAAAAAGCCAATGTTTTCGTTGCTTGGTTCTTAAGCATGCACACATCTGCGACAACATTCATGCCACTATCTAAACACCAGGCAACTTTTTCTAAATACGCTTGCGAAGCTGATATAGCCTGAAACATATCGACCAACTTATGTCGAAGAACCTGATGCTCAACCAAAGGTCTGCCAAACGTGGTGCGCATTCTCGCCCAAGCCAGCGCTTCCTCATAAGCCAGATTAGCAAACGCTATAGATGAAGCCGCCATTCCCAAACGCTCATCATTAAAATTCTTGGTCAGCGCATTAAAACCTCGCCCTTCGATTCCGATGAGATTAGCAACCGGCACTCGGACTTGATCAAAATATAAAGTCGCTGTATCCGAACTCAACCAACCTGTTTTCTTGAGTGGAGCACGAGACAAGCCCTTTGCATCACCCTCCACCAACAACAAGGACAACCCGGCTATACCCGCCCCACCGGTTCGAACCACCACGACAAAAAAATCCGCTTGCATGCCTGATGAGATAAAGGTTTTTTCTCCATCAAGAACATAAAATGAACCTTCTCGTCTAGCCGTAGTTCGAAGAGCTGCAACATCTGAACCGCCCGTAGGCTCCGTACAAGCCAAAGCTGCAATTTTCTCCCCGGCGAGCACAGCAGGCAAAACACGCTGCTGGAGCTCAGCAGAACCTTCTCGAACAACTGCTGGCATAGATATTGTGTGGCTCAGCAAAGCTGCCACAACTCCGCCGGCCCCTCCTCGAGCCAACTCTTGCTGCAAAACAATCGCGTAAAGCCGATCCCCTGGGAACCCTCCCCACTCCTCTGGAAAACCTAATCCAAGAACACCTGCTTGAGCTGCCTTTTTGTAGACCAATCGCGGGACTCGGCCGGCCTCCTCCCAGTCCTCAACGTTCGGAACAATCTCTCGCCGAACAAATTTCTGTAGTTGCTCGCGATACATTTCATGTTCGGCAGTCAAAAATGGAGAAGTATTTTGCATATAGTCCAGCCACCACAGGGAAACAGTACTCACTATATTTTGTTTAATCCCGTTAAAAAATAGGCGTAAACACCTATAAAATGTTAATAAATATACATATTTTATTAATGAGCGCAGTTTTCTAAAACTCAAATTTCGCGATGTTAGGCGTTGTAACGAGGTGCCGCTCAGCACACCTGATCGCGAACACTCGCATGCGCAAGAGTAAAATTTGATGATAAATAATGGTGGAGAGACAGGCACTTGCTGGCCAACTTACGCAACGTTAAGTTGCTGGGAAATGCGGAAACGAACAAGGGAACCGACAGTCAGAGGTTTTCTAACGGCTCAGGCATATGCAAACCATAACCTTGAGCATAGTTAATGCCCAATTCAGTTAACGCGTCGGCCAGCGCGGCGGATTCTACAAATTCACCTACAGTCGAAATTTCCATAGTGCGCGCTACCTTGACCATCGATTCCACCATAACACGACTAACCGGATCGTCGTGAATATGCGCAATGAATTCGCCATCTATTTTCAAATAATGAACCGGTAGCTTGCGCAGATACGCAAACGACGACATGCCACTGCCGAAATCGTCTAGCGCGAACTGGAACCCTAAGTCGATAAGACGCTGCATGGCCAACTGCGAGGCACCTAGATTCGAAAGTGCCGCCGTTTCCGTTATTTCAAAACATACCGTGCGCGGATCAAAGCCCGGCAACGCAGACATCATGCGCTCAATGTCGCCGGCCAACGACTCATCTCCCAATGTAACCCCTGAAATATTTATAAAATACAACGTTTTTCCGCGCTGTTCGGCAGGCAGATTATGCAAGTGGTTGAAGGCTTTGTTAATAATGTGGCGGTCGAGCACAGGCATTAGTCCGTAGCGTTCCGCGGCGGGAATGAACACCGAAGGCAAAACAAGTTGCCCATCGGGCCCCAAAAGTCGAGCAAGAATTTCGCAACGGTCAATGGTTCTGTCACCATCGGCTTGTAGACACACAATGCGTTGAGCGTAAAGCTTGACGCGATTCTGCTCCATGCAATCCTTCAGCTGTACCGCCCAATCCATATCACGCTGCTGCTGTATCAACTCGGCGTCGCTAGGATGATATAACTGCACTCGATTGCGCCCCTTCTCTTTGGCCAGAAAGCAGGCAGCATCTGCCATGCTGAGCGCTTCATTAAACTGGGTTCCGGTCATGCCATCGAGCGCGACCAAGCCAATACTGATAGAAATACCGTAACGCTGCTTATTCCAAACGAAAACCAGATCATTCACTGCAACCCGCAAGCGTTCTGCTTGTTGCTGAGCTTTCCGCGCATCGCAATGGCGCAACACTATTGCAAACTCGTCACCACCCATGCGCGCAAGAATGTCAGTGTCGCGCACTTGCTGATTCAGCAAACCCGCTACTTGGCGTAAAAGCTCATCACCTGCTGCATGCCCACAGCGGTCGTTCACGATTTTGAACTGATCCAGATCAAGATACAGCAGGGCGTGCGGTTGATTTACATTAACAGTTGACTCGTGCGCGCCATAACCAACGGGCGGATTCACAAGTGCCTGGGTAAGACGAGCGAATTCACGCCTGTTATACAAACCGGTTAATGGGTCGTGGGCGGCCTGAAAACTGACTTCTCGCGCCAGCAGATGCGCATCAGTCACGTCGTGTCCTTGCACGAAAATTCCGCTTACCTGGCCGGAACCGTCACGAATGGGCTGGTAGATTAAATCGATGTAGCATTGGGTTAAAGGGTCATTCTGCTTGCGCTGTAGCTGGATGGGTATTCCCCCCGTTTTGGGAGGTTGTTAAAAGTAGAGTTCATGCCGCCATGGCTAATTTTTGGATGGGCGTAAACCCACCCAACGCCATGTTTGGCCGTTCGTGATTGTAAGTCCAGAGCCAGCGGGTTGCGTAGTCCTGAACCTGTTCGATCGAATCAAATAAGTGATGGGCGAGCCAGTCATAACGCACCGTGCGGTTGTACCGTTCAATATAAGCGTTTTGTTGTGGCTTGCCTGGCTGGATAAATTGCAACGCAATCCCATGCCGTTGTGCCCATTGCATTAAGGCTGAACTGGCGTATTCCGGACCGTTGTCGCAACGAATCATTTTGGGCTTACCGCGCCACTCAATGACTTGATCTAAAGACCGAATCACCCGTAGAGCCGGCAATGAAAAATCAACATCAATACACAACCCCTCGCGATTAAAATCATCAATCACATTGAATAACCGAATCGTGCGGCCATCGGCCAATTGATCGTGCATGAAATCCATCGACCAAATCTCGTTGGTTTTAACGGGCACATGTAATGGCTCTGGCTGCTCACGAATCAATCGCTTACGCGGCTTAATACGCATGTTCAGCTCCAGTTCCCGATAGATCCGGTAAACGCGTTTATGGTTCCATTTAAAGCCTTTAACATTACGCAAATACAAATAGCACAACCCAAATCCCCAGTTGCGCTGGTTATGTGTTAACCGAAGCAGCCAATCAGCAATTTCCTGATTAACACTGCTTAATTTTGCTTGATATCGGTAGCACTTCTCACTGATACCAAATGCATTGCATGCCACACGAATGCTGCATTTAAATTGCGCGACCGCTCTTTGCGCCATCTCACGCCGGCGAGATGGCTTTACCACTTTTTTTCAATGGCTTCCTTCAAAATATCAGACTTCAAACGCTCCTCTGCATACATTTTCTTTAACCGCGCATTCTCGGCTTCCAGCTCCTTCATGCGTGACATAAGCCCAACATCCATCCCGCCGTATTTGGCGCGCCATTTATAAAATGTCGCGCTACTCATTCCATGCTCCCGGCATAAATCTGGAACTGGTGTTCCTGCTTCAGCCTGCTTCAATATCGCAATGATCTGGCTGTCGGTAAATCGTGAGGTCTTCATGCAAAATTCCCTAAGGTACTGCTGTTAGAAAATTCTACCTTTAACTACGCTCCTTTGGCGGGAGGATTACCGATGGGCAAGGCACGCCCAATAAAAACCTCTCCGGTAGAGAAGACTTTATCCAGCTTATCCAGAAAGCCCTGCTCAATGACTTCGGGCAGTACCTTTGCAAGCTCATGCCCAATAATTTCCCGATGGCCTATTAGTTGATAATAAGCATCGTTGGCAATTTCATAAATATGGTTGGGGCCACGTAACACGCAAATAAAGCCTGGTGCCTGCTGGAAAAGACTCTGCATCCGCTGCCGCTCAGCCTGCAGCAAATTCTGCATTTTCATGAGCGACTCGTTGTGCCCCTTGCTGACATTTTGCAAATCGCTCATGGTTAATGACTCATGTGACTTGAGCCCGCCCGCATCAGTAACGCGCTCCAAAGCCAGCTGCTGCAAAAGCGTCAGGTCAGTTATATCGGTAGGATGATTCAGCAGATACTGAACTGCGCCGTTATCGTCAAACAATGGAATATTTACAACTGTCCAGTATCGATCTTGAAGCGCGTCAAGAGCTTCTGAAGCGTTTTCCGAACTGCGTGCCGCTATCGGGTAGTGCAGCAAAGGAATCGTATGCGAGTCACCTGCGTCTATAACTCGTTGCATGGAATCGCGCAGCGTGTATTGCGCGTTCGGGGGGGCTGGAAAAACTGAGAAAAAAGCCTTGCCCACCATCTGGTTACGGGAGATTCCAGACCGCTGCTCATAGGCCAAATTGCAATCAACAACGACCAACTGCGTATCCAAAAGCACATAGGCATTCGGCGACTTCAGGAAAATACTGCGGAAAGCAGCAGCATCGGTTAGCCTTGCATTGGATTCCAACTGACTCATTATTGATTGTTCTTGAGGGGTGGACAACGTTCTGCCGATGGTAGCACGATGTAATTCTCTGCCGGAATCAAGGAAACATACCTATTGCTTACCTGGCAAAACCTTGAAATTAATAAACAAAAACCCCGACAGAACAGAGGCCTGCCAGGGTTCACTTACTTATTTCTACCAAGACAAGGCTAGAACGGTTATGCATACCTAAGTTTGTAAACTTCTAAATTTCGCCAGCAACGATGGGGATTTTCTCAATAGGGAGAGCACTGAGAAAAGGTTCATGTAAACAAATGCCGACCGACCAACGAGGTTGTTTACAGTCCTCCACGAACCCGTGAAGCGTATGGGCTTGAATGGACAGGCAGGAACTATACAACTGGCAGATCAAGCTTGACACCGAAGTGCCCCGCATCCGCAGGTGAACGGTGCCACCCGCCGACTATCATTGCATCACACTTACAGACGATCTGCGCATGGCCCAATTGTTTTAATTGCTTTCGATAAAGGCGCGCATTCTGTCGCGACAGATACCCTACTCTCTGTCCTTCAATAGTCACTCGAACGGCTCGATTGTCATGCGGATTGGAGTCCTCCAAGTAAAGGATGGCCTCTGTCACATACTCGGCGCCGTCCTCTGAGCGACCGCCACTGATGGCACAGCATGCACTCCTCCACAATGGCCCTGGTGGTGTGCCAGTCATCTGAGGCCGCATTCCAGCGAATTATCTCGTCGGGTGTGGTGTACGCCTCCCACACCCGTTCAATCGGGGCTCGTACGTTCGTCTCGACGGTGAGTTGCATAGCGGCTCTCTCCAGTTTGGTGGCAGCGGGTTGTTCACTGCCATTTGCGGGGTGAACTGCAGATATTACCGTGCAAAGGCCTATTGTGACGTAGGCAGAAAGCGACACGGGCGGCGCTTACCAGGCGCTGCGACCATCCTTCTGTGTTGCATTCCGCGTCCCGCTGTCATGCCTATGTCATACCGACGATCTACCATCCTTTCATGATCGATCTGTAGATCAAAGTAACTTATTGATTGCATAGTCGAAACAAACATGCCGGAAGGAGCCGCAGTTTGCCCTCCCGATTATTCGTTGGAAGACCTAGGAGCATCACCATGTTTGCAGAGCAGCAACGCGAATATCTCGACAAGGGATATACGAAGATTGAAAGCTTTTTCTCCGCGGAGGAAGTAGCGAAGATTCTTGAAGACGTCAAGCAAATTGAATTGGGAGCTATTGGCGTAGCTTCGGACAATGAGGCTTACCAGTTCGAAAAGAAGAATGGCGAGACGACGAAGCTACTGCGTCGCGTCGAGAATCCTCACCTTTATTTCGATGCAATAGATTCTTTGGTCAGGTCGGAAAAAGTCGTCGATTTGCTTCGGCATTTCCTGGGCGAAAACATCCGTTTGCACAATAGCAAAATCAACTTCAAGCCGCCATCAGGCGCGCCAGTCCAGTGGCATCAGGACTGGGCATTCTATCCCCACACAAACGATGATTTTCTTACTCTCGGAATTTTCCTCGACGAGACAAGTGAGAAGAATGGCGCGATGGCATGCTTGCCAGGCTCCCACAAAGGAAAAGTGTACGACCACCGGAACGTCGAGA
This sequence comes from Pusillimonas sp. UBA3987, assembly GCA_002384935.1. Classification (GTDB taxonomy): domain Bacteria; phylum Pseudomonadota; class Gammaproteobacteria; order Burkholderiales; family Burkholderiaceae_B; genus Neopusillimonas. The sequence continues at coordinate 122,232 of DGCD01000011.1, read as the reverse complement.
CGGGCAAGTTTTGCCACGCGATCTCTCGCTCCAACTGGGACGAAGCGCTCGACCCGACAGAAGGGGAGTTACTAACGGGACCCGTAGGAACTGTCACGTTGCATCACGTCCGGACCCTTCATGGTTCAGGCCCAAACCACTCAACGATCAGGCGGCGTTTTCTGCTCATCGGCTATGCCGCGGCTGATGCTTGGCCACTTCTGGGCTGTGGCAACTATGGGGATTATGAAAGCCTCATGGTCTCTGGCCGATCCACCGTATTCCCGCGCATGGTGGAACTCCCTTTGACTATCCCGTATCCGTTGTCGATGTACGGTGATCGCATCTTTGAAAGTCAACGAGCTTTGACTCAAAAGTACTACTGAAGTCTTTAACTCACTGAGGTCATAATGCAAGTTTTTACTCTGTTTTCGAAATTCAAGAAGGCGTTAACGCGCGCCATTCTTGCCTTTATCGCCACAATCATAGTGTGCACACCCGCGCAGGCAGCTGAGGTTGTCAATGGGAAACTTCACCTGCGTTTTGCAATTGCGCCGGTGCGTCCAACGCCTAGCCAGACCATCAAAGAGTTTGAGCCGATATTCAAGTATCTCGCCGACCAGCTCGGCGCGACCTATGAAATCGTCTCCCCGGAAAGCTGGGCGGCAATATCTGTGGCAATGACAAATGGCCATGTCGATGTGGGCTGGCTCGGACCCTGGGGCTATGTCTTGTCGAATAAAAAGGCCGGCACCGAAGTGCTTGCAACGGCCAAGTACCGCGGGGAGCCGTTCTACAAAGCCCTCATTGTCGGTCGCGCCGATCTGCCGATCAAAAAATGGCCCGAGGACGCGAAGGGTTTGAAGCTGTCACTCAGTGATCAGGGCAACACTTCTGGCTGGCTCATCCCGATGGCGTACTTCAAGAGCATCGGCATCGACCCTGCGAGCTATTTTGAATATCGTGAAGGTGCCACGTTTGGCCAGAACGAATCACAGATTCAGCACGGACTGATCGACCTCGGATCCGATATGGATCGGGGCCGGAACGGGATGATCGAAGCGGGTCAAATCGATCCTTCGAAGTCCAAGATCGTGTGGGAATCCAGCAAGCTGCCGAACGACGCGATATCCGTGCCGAAGGATTTTGATCCTGCTCTGAAAGCGCGCATCACGGAAATACTGACGTCCTTGTCCGAAGAGAAAGCACAGTCGCTGATGGGCTCGGGCTATAACGGCTTCGTGAAGGCAAAGCACAGCGATTACAAGGTAATCGAAGACGCCGGCCGCATCCTGGGAAAACTGTAAAGCACGAGGGGTCCGTTCTTGGATGAGGGCAGCGGACGACAAGGTGGACTGACGCACGCCAGCTCCTTGTCTCCGCTGCACGAACATACGGGCGCGCATCGCAATACCACAGAGGATGAACCAATGAATCAGCGAATCGAAGAAGTCATGCTGGCTAATGTCAAGAGGGACGTAGCCAGGAGAAAGCGGCATTTTGCAACGTCGGTCGTAGTACTCAGTTTGCTGGCAGTGGCCTGGTACGTGTGTCAGATAGAATTCCAGAAGCTAGGCGCCGGTTTACCGAGACTATGGTCATTCGTCGTGCAGATGTTTCCACCCGACCTGAGCGACCTGGACGTCATTCTAAAAGGGGCTGGCGAGACGCTCGCCATGGCGACGATTGGCACGATATTCGCCACAATCATTGCATTTCCGCTGGCACTCATGGCTGCGCGTAATACCTGTCCGAACAAGTGGACCTATCGGGTATCCCGCGCCATCCTGAACGCCAGCCGCGGCACGGAGACATTTGTCTATGCACTTGTATTTGTAGCAGCAGTGGGCTTCGGTCCGTTCTCCGGCGTACTGGCCATTACTTTCCACATGGTAGGGGCAATCGGCAAAATGTTTGCTGAAGCCATCGAGCCCGTTGACCAAGGGCCGTTGGATGCGCTCGCCTTGACCGGTGCCAGCAGGGCAAAGATTATCCGCTACGGTCTGATCCCGGATGTTATGCCGCACCTGATCGCGAGCGTTCTATACATTTGGGAATTCAGTGTCAGAACGTCCACAGTACTGGGCATCGTAGGCGCAGGTGGAATTGGGCAGACCCTGAAAGATACTGTGGACTTGTTGGAATTCAACAAGATGATTACGGTACTGGCGGTTGTATTGCTGATGGTGTCGGCAATCGATTTCATCAGTGACCGGCTCAGGTACTTGATATTGGACACAAAACGCGAGGGATTCGAAACTCTCCCTGCGAATAACTGATTGCTTCACGTATTACTGGAAGGGCGGTTCGCAATGAAAGATGTAGCGTTGCAGTTAAAGAATGTCGGTAAGTCATACGGCAATAAAGTTGTCCTGGAATCGATTGACTTCGAAGTACGTCACGGCTCAATGGTTGCCTTGCTCGGCACAAGCGGGGCAGGGAAGTCGACGCTTTTCCGATGTCTCACTGGCCTTGAGCCGATTGACTCCGGTTCTATCGTGGCGCTCGGAGAATCCATACATGAACTGTCTCCGGCGCGTCTGCGGGCAGTACGTGGCCAGATCGGGTTCGTGTTCCAACAACTGCACCTGGTGAAAAGGTTCTCAGCACTCGAGAATGTATTGGGTGCGCGTCTGGCAGAGATGCCCATTTGGCGCGTCACATTGAAAAGCTTCAGCCGGGCTGACAAAGTGCTCGCGTTCGAATGTCTGGACCGGGTCGGCATGCTCGATTATGCAAACACGCCTACGCAACTGCTGTCAGGCGGTCAGCAACAGCGTATTGCGATAGCGCGAGCCTTGGCGCAGAAGCCCAAGATTATTATTGCGGACGAACCCGTCTCCAGCCTCGATCCGCTGACGGCGCGCTCGGTTCTGCAAACGCTGAAAGCCGCGGCTACAGATCTTAATGTCGCGGTCCTGTGCAGCTTGCACCAGGTAGACCTGGCACTTGAAGTGTCTGATCGAGTCGTGGGATTGCGGGATGGGCGAATCAGTTTGAATATGGCTAACCAACCGAATGATCAAGGCATGATGCAAGAGATACGATCCATTTATCAGCAGCGTGCCGTACACAGCGACAGAGACGAGCCGTTGCAGCGGCATGTCGCGTAGTTCGTTCCTCAGAGGTCCCATGAAACCAAGAATCGTAACAACGCATCGAATCCACCCCGACACGCTGGCCCTCCTTGAGACCGCCGCTGAAGTAATTTCCAATCAGTCCGATTCAACCATGTCGCGGGAAGAGGTACTGTTGCGCACCAATGATGCGGACGCGATGATGGTGTTTATGCCGGATAGCATAGATGCGGATTTCCTATCCGCGTGCCCCAATCTGAAGGTCATCGGCGCCGCGCTTAAAGGATATGACAACTTTGATGTCGAGGCATGTACCCGCCATGGGATTTGGTTTACGATTGTTCCTGATTTGCTTACGATTCCCACAGCTGAACTAACGATTGGCCTGTTGCTGAGCATCACACGGAATATGCTGCAAGGTGATAATTACATTCGATCACGCCAGTTCAATGGTTGGACCCCGCGGTTTTATGGCACAGGTTTGACGGGTAAAACCGCCGGCATCATTGGGATGGGAGCGGTCGGGCGGGCGGTCGCAAAGCGGCTGGCCGCCTTCGATATGCAAATTCAGTACACGGATCCGCAGCCTTTGCCGCAAGAGTCGGAAAGGGCGTGGAATGCAAGCAGAACATCGCTGGACCAGCTATTGGCGACAAGCGATTTCATCATTCCCATGCTGCCGATGTCGTCAGATACCCACCACACCATAAATGCTCGGGCATTAGACCGCATGAAGCCCGGTGCGTACCTCGTCAATGCCTGTCGCGGCTCCATCGTAGATGAGCGGGCCGTGGTGCATGCGCTTCGGACGGGGCATCTGGGCGGTTACGCCGCAGACGTCTTCGAGATGGAGGAATGGGCGCGTCCCGACAGGCCGCATTCTATTCCTGACGAATTGCTTGATCCTGCTTTACCCACATTCTTTACGCCTCACCTGGGTTCGGCGGTCAAATCGGTACGGATGGAAATCGAGCGTGAAGCCGCCCTCAGTATCCTCGAAGCGTTGCAAGGGCGCATTCCACGCGGAGCGGTCAACCATGTTGGAGCGGGGAGATGACTGAGTGATCAATCTCGATCACGTTGAGAGTTTTCTGGCCGTAGTCGCAGCCGGAGGCTTCCGCGACGCCGCAAAACAACTCGACATTTCGCAGTCGACGGTGACGCAGCATATCAAGCAGCTTGAAGAGTCGCTTAAGACGGAAGTAATCGTGCGAAGCAATGCCGGTTGCAGTTTGACAGCCGAGGGTGAAACTTTTTTGCCGTATGCGCAACAGCTTGTCAACCTGGCGTGTAAAGCCGGAACTCTATTTGAAAAGAAAGATGAAATCACGATTGGGGCGAGTTCTAACACGGGCATATACTTGCTTCAGCCATATATAAAAAAGTTTAAAGAGCGAACGCCATTTTCGGTCAAGGTGGTCATCGATAGAAACGAGGCGATAGCGCGGACCATAGAGAATTACGACGTGGACATCGCTGTCGTCGAAAGATGGGACGAGCGCCCGGGATTCGCTGCCAAGCTGTGGCGACGAGAAGAGCTGGTACTCATCGTACCGCTGGGGCATCCGTGGGCGGGCATGCGGAGTGTTGGGCCGAACCAGCTTGAAAACCAAGTCTTGATCGGAGGCGAGGCGGGCTCGGGCACCGGACGGGTCCTTCGGCGGTATCTTGGTACACGGGCAAATACGCTGGGGGTTTCCTTGCAACTGGGCAGTACCGCCGCTGTAAAAAGCGCTGTGCAGGCAGGACTGGGGATATCAGTCGTGATGAAAGCGTCCGTCGCGAACGAGTCCCGACTTGTCTTGTTTTCAACGGTTCCCTTTGAGGGCGATCCGCCCCGGAAGGAGATCTACATCGTGTTTCGGAATGGCATGCTGAAGCATCCGTCCATCGCTGCTTTCGTCGACATACTTTTGAGCCGTCCGCACTGAATTGGCTTGTGGAGCTCGGCTTGTAACGCCGCCGCCGACCCTGGGCGCCGAAGTTCGGGCTGTCGCGTCGCCACGCCGATTCTTGCCACGGCAGCTTCGGCTACGGCGGAGTGATAGATATGGGCTAGGACAACAAACAAAAAAGCCAGTCAAACGACTGGCTCTTGAAATTTTGAGGACAAAACCTTTGAAGTCTAGCTTCTCATCCCGATAAAGCATCATGTCGCCGATCGGGATCTAAAGCATAAGTCTTCCGGATGGCAGCTTTATGCTTAACGGCACAGTTGCGGAGGTACAGATTAGACGGTATTGAGCTGGTATTGTGCACGGCCCATAGGCCGACGCCCGCATCGCCCCATACAAGCTTATTAATAACTCGTAATCTCGCAGTAAGGTCAACTACAACTTGGCAGCCTTTTGGACAGCTCCGAGTTTAGTTTGATCTCGGTGAACTCTTGGCAGCGGTTGGCTCAGCAACCGGGCATCCAGGCCCCGGTTGCTAGCGTTGTAGGCCCACACAACAAACTGCTCCAACAATCTTTCGTTCTCGACCTTAAGCCGGGTGTTTGCGGCCTCAATACGCTCAAGACGCTCTAAAAGCGCCTGTGCTTCCGTAGCTCCCAGGCCAAAGACTCCTTTGCGCCTAGCATGTGGGAGCCCGGCCACGCGGTCCTTTGTTAGCTGGAAGGCTTGTTTGATTCGGACGCGTTGATTTAGAGCCTGTCTTGTGTACCGGGCGCTAAGTCGCTGCTCGACGACATCGATGAGTAATTCCCAAGTAAGCTTCCCATCCCAGCCATCCAGAATGCTAACTATGGCTTCTATATCTTCGCCTCCCAAGTTACGTGCTCGAGCTTTCGGTCGGTTCTTAGCCACCATTTTCCTCCATCGCGAGCATCAGGCGGCGCATGGTTTCAGTCGATATACTCGCATCAGCAGACGGCTCCGGCCGGTGCGTTAAAGCGGCCCGAGCTACTTTGGCTTGCTCGATTCTTGACGGGACAGGAAGGTTTGACAGTTGGATGACCGCACCATGAGGAATACTGGTGTCATCAAGAAGGGCACACAATTGAGCCAGCCTTTTTACCGTCAGCTCGTGATGGTCCACCCAGCGACTAGCTCCAAAGTAACCGTCAGCATGAGCCTGCTTGGCTGCCTCTAGATTCTCTCTAGCAGTCACCAGCTCATCCCGAATCCTGGCTGACCGAACCTCATCGCCTTTTACGCAGACCTGCTCAGAACAATTGAGGCAGTCAGCATGTAGCTGGCAGGGAGCCATCGTGTAATCATGGATACACACACCGAATTCGGTAGTATGAGCAGTCGGAACTTTAAGGCGAGCGAATTCATCTCGGTGAATTACGATGCGCTTGGGAAGATTGGCCAACGGGCCAAACATCTGGCTGTCATCCCCTAATGCACCACGAATCTTTAATACTAGCTCATCAGCGGACACATGGTCATACGTCGCATTTTGGCGAATGTCCTTCCGTCCGGACCATTTGGCAACATCGAGCTGGCTCAACCCCCCCGCTTGTGCCAGTGTATTTAGATAGTGCCGGAACTGGTGTGTCGTAACCTTGATCGGGCTACCGTCAGGCTCTGTAAATCCGTAACGACTAAAGATGGTTTCATGGTGACTGCCTGTTTTCGGGCCCAGCCTGTTGTTCACCTGGTTGATGCTTACCGTCGCAACAACCCCAGGCCAAGTAGCCTTATCCGCCGCTAGGTCATTTCTACATACAGTGAAGAGTGCATCGCTATACTTCAGACCGAGATCCTTGTTTAGCCAAGGAGCGTGCAATGGGAGCATGGATAGTACATTGCGCTCAATATCAACGAAGCGATAGCACCGTACCCCGCCAATAGTGGCTGTCTGTATGTTTTTGTTCCGGTACCACAAATTTATGATGCTCCGGTCCACGTCCTTTCCGAAGAGAACCCGTCCGACTTCAATGTTCTTAAGGTACTCTTGCCCTCTCAAGTATTCAAACTCGGTCGATAAATAAACTCGACTCGGATTTTCTTCGTACCATCGCGCTACATTACGAGCGTGATCTGTGCGTTTGCGTACCTTCGCAATCGCGTCTACCACCACATCGACCATGGACGGAACGATCCATTTCACCATTGGGTCAGCGCCCTTAGCAGGCCACCACCGAAGACCATAGGCCTCCGATCCATCCGATTGCTTTTGCCGTACCTCACAGTCAACGGGCAAAAGGAGGACCTCATTAATTCGGTCAGGAGCAGCGCACAGGATTGCAGCAATAGATGACACCAGCACGTAGGGAGTTTCATCTGCAAGCCGGAAGACTTTCGGAAGCGCTTCTAGCGCCGCTTCCGAGGGCAACTTTGCGGCGCGCTCCTCATCAAATTGCTTACCGACTCTGCCCCTATCCCGTTGTCGTTTTATAGGATTCTGCCAGTTATTGGATGGAATCATGATAAGGCGGTGCCTTTCTAAGAAAGACGCAATTCGCTCAATCTGGTTTCCAGTACCAAAAGCGCTACCCTCGAAACATTCGCCCGCCATCTGTGCAGCACGATTCAAAAGAGTAGCATCAAGGTGAACCGGACTATCCTTTCCGGACTCCACCAGAGCCTCATGAACCATTCGAAGCGCACTAAGGACGAAGTTTTGGCTTTTGACTGGACGCAACGCGTAGGTATATCGGATGTATGCCTTGGCGAACGACCTAAAAGGCTCCACCATTGCCTCCGGGGTCGGCAGCGTTAGGGAGGGCTGAGTGTAGAAACGCAGTCTCGTACGCTTATTTCCCATGCCCTTGAGTTGTACATGGGCAGAGATATCCCACTCGTCGACATCGAAATCCAAATCTCGGCCATAGGCTGTCAGCTCATTACGGCAAAGCCCAATGAACTGCTTAAGGTTCTCTTGAGCACCTTTTTCTGCCTTGGGGACGAAGAGGACCAATTCAGCGCTCATGGCCATCCTCCGTTGCTACATCGTGCTTTGCCTGGCATTGTCGAACAACCTCAGCGACGGCCAGGATGGTTCGGTCGTTTATCGAGGCAATACGCTCATCAGCTACGACCATCTTACGTTCGCGCTCGGCCAACAGATAGCCCAGCACCGCTTCGTGTGGCCCATCCGCCCACGCCTGGAAACTCTGACATGTGTAACAAGCTATGGGTGCCGAGAAACCGCAATATCCATGACTGCCGCAACTACCCATCGGCTTACAGGTTGACTCTATTCGAGGGTCGAAGACCCTGCTAGACGGATCCCCATTTCGAAGCGCTTTGGACTCATCTGGGATAATGACACCCGCGAATGCTTGAGCCATAGGTGCCAGCGCCATCGCCACCGCCCGATCGATACGTTTGATGATTTCAGGAGTCGCTTGCACATACACACCAACGTTTTGAGTGTCCGTGTGGTCAAGCAATTCTGCGATGATGAGCTCGCCGTGGTCCTCTACTGCTGCCCTGGTTCCGAGGGTTCGTCGGAAGCGGGTCGCGGTAATATGAATGTGATTTCCGGTACGCTCGGAGTAAACCTTGAGTTTGCCCAATGCCCTTACCAACTGGTTGGCAACCTCTTGTCCGGTCCTATGGTATTCCATACCAACTGGCTGATCCCCGGTTTTACGGCCAGGAAAGAGCGGCGCTTGGTTAACGTCGCCCAACTTTCCTTCTAGAGCCGCTCTAACCTCGTTCGCATAGTCATGAAGAAGCTTGCCAATCTGCGGTGTAATCAGCCGCTCTCGGAATTCGAGCCTAGCTGGCTTGCGTTGCTTAACGCGTGGCACGTTCAAACAATAAGTAAGCGAGCCATCGCCAACCTCCAAGACAGTGAAGTCCGACAGTTTCAGCAAGGCGTATTGCGCAGGCCGTTGCCCAAGTAGCATGAACAACCAGGATAGGAGATAGTCGTCTGTGGACAGTGCGCCGGCAGCGTAGGCACGATTCAACGCCACCTGAATGGATTCCAACTCAATATCGGTGAATGGCCCATCATGAGGATCCATTGTGGAAACTGCCACACCTTTTTGGTTGCCTTTGAGTCTAAGTTCTCGCAACGCCGCTATCGCGCTGCCAGCAACGCCCTGGTGGCCAAGGGCATACCACTTCTTAAGGAGCCCAGCCAAAGACCCTAAATACCACCTCTTATCGCTATCAAGCATTGCATGGTAGTTGAGCAAATCAGTTCCTGTGATTTCTTCCACGCTTCCTTCCCGGGCTTCGCCAAGATACTTAAAAAGGTGCTCGGACCGATTGAACATATTTTCCAGGTGTCGCAGCGACCTATTTTCGGCGTACCAGACCAGCGTACTTCGGAAACCAGAAACGAATTTCGGAGTAGCCGCACCCCTCAACCTTGAAAAATCGATGCGTGCAATACCCTGTGCCTCACGGATGGTCCACCTCTCGTCATTAGGGTCGAACAAGATCCCACCACGCGTCCGGACAGACGTGGGCTCCAAGGGGATAGCTGTCGCTAGCAGTGCCATTACAGATCAACCTTCCCGGCCATGTCAGCCTGCAAGTGAAGCGACACCTTTTTGGCCTTCTCTCGCACATGCCGCCGGGTATAGTTTTGTGCCGAATCTGATGTTTCTGACCATCCCATCAGGAATGAACGCATCTTTTGCTCTTCCGCCGCTGGGATATCCAACCGGTCCATCGCGGCAGAGAAATTGTCGTTCCATGTGTGCCGCAAAACATGAGGAGAAAAGTCGTCCGGCAGCTCACGAATCTTGGTGCGTAGAAAAGCAAAGCACTTGTTCAAGGTGCTAAGTGACATGGGTGCTCCGGTCTTGTCGGCCACAAATAGATACTCGTGCTTGCGCGCTCCCTTTAACCGGCTGCGAGCATGAATAACATAGTCATGCGTCAATCGACAAAGGTCTGGCGCCATAGGTAGCAATCGGTCGCGTGTCTTCACTGTGGGCTGCTCTTGTCGTGGGTCCTCTGGAGCATCTGCACGGCGAATAATGACCACTGTTTCCTTCCGGAAGTTAACGTCGGAAACCTTCACGTTTAAGAGTTCTCCCCGGCGCAGGCCGAAGGAATACATCCAACGGAATATCAGCTCATTGCGAAGCTTAGTGAATTCACCGGCCCAGGGATTTTCAAGTGAATTCCTAGCCGTAACTTCTAAAAGTCGAGCAGATACCTCCGGAGAAAGACCTTCCCGAGCGTCTAGAACAGTCCTGCCACCAGAAGAAGGTGCACGCGCTCGCAGTGCTCCGATCACCTGCTGCCGAGACGATTCCAAGGCGCTCAGAGCAGGATTTCCGAAAGGCAGCCTAAGCAGATAAGCAGAGGCCATCCAAGATAAATAGTCAGCAATACGTCGAACTCGATTACCAACGGAGTCTGGATCTATAGCCGGTGCGGCTTGGCGAGCGAAACCCCGTCGAATCCGCTCCAAGGAGACCAAGCCCGCGGGCGTTGCTTTCGCACCTTCGTCAACGCCCATATCCGCTAGGCGCAGGTAGCAAGTCCGGACCAAGGACTCAATCTCGGCCAGGTCGACAATATGACCCTTCTGCAATCGGGCATCAAGGTCGATGCCCCTTTGCTCTAAGAACAAAATGAATACCATAATGTGGCGCAACGCCTGCACGATGGTATTCGCCGCCAGGTTGCGCCCTCGGAGCTGAGTCAGAGCATAAACGGTAGGGTTGAACAACGGCATTCCAACCCGTGTATCGACGAGCACCGGCATGCGTTCGCCTGAAGACAATCTCAATGTTCTTACAACATACGGATTGGGCATTTGTTTACATCTTTATTAGGTGAACCATATGCCGCAGTTTATCCGAAATATTAGAAAAACGTAAACAAGAAAAAACCCCACTAAATCAATAGTGGGGCTGAGTTTGTTTACACTATAAACTGTCTTCCCGGTTAAAACGGAATGTCGTCGTCCATGTCGGCCAAATTAGCTGCCGGAGCCGCTTGCGGCGCTGCCGGACGAGGCTGCTGCTGTGCCGGGCGCTGGGCGCGCGAGCTGCTTTCACCACCGAAGTCGCCACTGGAATCACCGCTATCGCGCCCACCCAGCATTTGCATTTGTTCGGCCACAATTTCGGTGCTGTAACGATCAGCGCCGGTTTCTTTGTCTTGAAATTTGCGGGTTTTGATGCGGCCTTCTACATAAACCGCGCGACCCTTGCGCAGGTATTCGCCGGCGATTTCGGCCAGGCGGTTGTAGAACACCACACGGTGCCATTCCGTTTCTTCGCGTTTTTCACCCGAATTGCGGTCTTTCCATTGCGAAGTGGTAGCCAGCGAAATATTGCAAATTGCCACGCCATCGGGGCTGTAACGTACTTCGGGGTCGCGCCCCAGGTTGCCCACCAGAATTACTTTGTTTACTGAAGCCATTTATTCACCCCCAATCAATAAAATTCGTTCACGTTCATTATCGTTCAATTCAAAGCCGGAAAATCAACTAGCCCGAAGAACTACCAAGGCATATTTTTATCCCGCTCAGGCATCTTTCAAGGGCTGCATGCCACGCGCCACCCCATACCAAATCAGCGCCAGTAATGCGCACAGCAGGAACACATAAGATGCTCCTGCGTATGTAATAACCAAGCCGCCCAGCGACGCCCCAATGAACACGCCGAGCGCTTGCGACATATTGTAAAAGCCCAGCGCCAGTCCTTTAAAGTCGGGCGGCGCCACGCGGGAAACCAGCGACGGCTGCAACGCTTCAAGCACGTTGAACGCAACAAAGAAACCCACCAGCGCCGCCACCATCCACAATAGTTGCTCGCTGGCCCAGGGCATGAACAACAATGTAACCGCCAAACCCAACACCGACCATTGCAATGCGGCTTTATGTGCCTTGCGGGTTTCAGTATAGAAAACCGCAGGTACCATGAACACAAACGACAGCAAAATAACCGGCAAATAAACCTGCCACAACTGCGCCGACCCAAAATCACCCAGGCTGGAAAGCACGCTGGGCACAACAATAAACAGCGCCATCAGAATGAAGTGCAGGCAGAATACGCCCAGATTCAAGCGCAGCAAATCGGCGTGGCGCAGCACATCAACCGGCTTGACGCGCACCAAAGGCGGCGCAGCCCGGGGCGCGGAAGGAACAACGAAAGCGGCCACAAGCAGGCACAAAAAGCCCAAAAGGCTAATCACCCAGAATAGACCCGATAAGCCGAACTGGCCCACAACCACCGGGGACAACACCAGCGATACGGCGAACGACAAACCAATCGACGCTCCCACCATGGCCATGGCGCGCGTTCGTACTTCCGGGCGCGTTGCATCGGCCACCCAGGCGGTAATGGCCGCCGAAACCGCCCCCAGGCCCTGCAGAATACGCCCGGCAATGATCCAGTTAATATCAGACGCCAGCGCGCACATGATGCCGCCGGCAATAAACAGCACCATCCCGGCCACCACCACGGCACGACGACCAAAACGGTCGGACGCCATGCCCAACGGGATTTGCATAATGGCTTGCGTCAAACCGTAGGCCCCCAGGGCCAGCCCCACCTTGGTGGCATCGTTACCGCCGGGAATAGACAGTGCCGCCACCGCAAAAACAGGGGTCAGCAGGAACAAGCCCAGCATGCGCGAGGCAAACAGCAGCGCCAACGAAAAGCTGGCTTTGCGTTCGGTGGGCGTTAGTTTCAGTTTGGCCTGGGTTTCATTAACGGCGCCGGCACCGGAGTTACTCATAAGGTTTCTTTAGCGACAAATTCAATTCACACAATCAAAAGCAATGCAGGCCGTGCTCAAAAGAGCGCAGCGCGTTATAGTAGCAAGTTAGCCTTCTGAAAGACTTTCTACTGAAAACATGGACGCAATTCGCATCCGCGGTGCCCGCACGCACAATCTGAAAAACATCTCGCTCGACCTGCCTCGCCACCAACTGGTGGTGATAACCGGCCTGTCGGGCTCGGGTAAATCGTCTTTGGCATTCGACACGCTGTACGCAGAGGGCCAACGGCGCTATGTGGAAAGCTTGTCGGCCTACGCACGGCAATTCCTGCAATTAATGGACAAACCCGATGTCGACCTGATCGAAGGCCTGTCGCCGGCTATTTCCATTGAACAAAAAGCCGCCGGCCACAATCCGCGTTCCACGGTTGGCACCATTACAGAAATTCACGATTACCTGCGCCTATTGTACGCGCGAGTGGGCACCCCTTTCTGCCCCGACCATGGTTTGCCGCTGCAGGCACAAAGCGTGAGCCAAATGGTCGACAAGGTCATGGACTGGGCAACCGGAACCCGCCTGGCCATTCTGGCTCCGCTGGCACGGGCCCGCAAAGGCAGTTTCGAAGACGAATGCGCCAGCCTGCAAGCCCAAGGCTTTGTGCGCCTGCGCGTTGATGGCGACATGGTGGAGATCGACCGCCTTGAACCCCTGAAGAAAACCGAAAAGCACAGCATTGATGTCGTGATAGACCGCTTGCGCGTGAAAGCGGAAAGCCGGCAACGCCTGGCCGAAAGTTTTGAAACGGCGCTGTCGATTACCGACGGCCGTGTCGTGGCGTTGAATATGGACACCGACGAAGAAGTCGCGTTTTCCAGCCGTTACGCCTGCCCGGTATGCAGCTACAGCCTTACTGAACTGGAGCCGCGCCTGTTCAGCTTCAACAACCCGGTCGGGGCCTGCCCGCGCTGCGACGGCCTGGGCCACGTTGATTTTTTCGACCCCAAACGCGTCGTGGCCTTTCCCGAACTGAGCCTGGCCGGTGGCGCCATTGCCGGATGGGACCGGCGCAACGCCTTTACACACGCCTTGCTAACCAGCCTGGCGGCCCACTACGAATTCGATCTTGACGCACCATTCGAATCGCTGGACGAGAAAACACGTGAACGTATCCTGTACGGTTCAGGCAACGAAGAAATTCCTTTTATCTACCTGAACGAAAAAGGCCGCAGTACCGTCAAGAAACACACATTCGAAGGCGTCATTCCCAATCTGGAGCGCCGCTGGCGTGAAACCGACTCATCGGTGGTTCGGGAGGAACTGGCCAAGTGTCGTCACACACGCAGTTGCCCCGACTGCCACGGTTCCCGGTTGCGCGCTGAAGCGCGCAACGTGCTCATCGGCAACGAGCCGGGGCCTCAGGAGCGCCTGGGGCGCGCCATTTACGAAGTGGAAGCGCTGTCCTTGAAAGATTGCCTGGGCTGGTTCCAGCAACTTGCCTTGCAGGGCGCCAAAAAAGAAATCGCAGACCGAATTGTTCGCGAAATCGAGGCACGCCTGACTTTCCTGAACAATGTCGGGCTGACCTATCTTTCCCTCGACCGCCGCGCCGACACCATCTCGGGCGGTGAGGCCCAACGCATTCGCCTGGCCAGCCAGATCGGCTCGGGCCTGACCGGCGTAATGTACGTACTGGACGAGCCTTCCATTGGCTTGCACCAGCGCGACAACGACCGCCTTATTCAAACCCTGCAACATCTTCGCGACCTGGGTAACAGCGTTATTGTGGTTGAGCACGACGAAGACATGATTCGCAGCGCCGACTTTGTAGTAGACATGGGGCCGGGTGCCGGTGAACAAGGCGGCCGGGTCGTGGCCCAGGGAACCCCCGGGGAACTGCTGGACAATGCCGACTCGCTAACCGCCCAGTATCTTACCGGTGCACGCCGCATTGCCACGCCGGAGCGCCGCCCGGTCACCGAAGAGCAGGCACAACTGGTATTGAAAGGGTGTACAGGCAACAACCTGAAGTCTGTTGACCTTAGCGTGCCTGCCGCTCGGCTGGTGTGCATTACAGGGGTTTCCGGTTCGGGCAAATCCACGCTCATCAACGACACACTCGCCGTGTCAGTGGCGGCCGCCCTGCATCGGGCGCAGACCGAGCCCGCACCCCATACTTCGCTTGAAGGGCTTTCACATTTCGACAAAATCATTAATGTCGACCAAAGCCCGATTGGGCGTACACCGCGCAGTAACCCCGCCACCTACACCGGCATGTTCACGCCGATTCGTGAACTGTTCGCCGGCGTACCCGAGGCCCGCACGCGCGGCTACGACCCGGGCCGCTTTTCATTCAATGTCAAAGGCGGGCGCTGCGAAGCCTGCCAGGGCGACGGCGTGGTGAAAGTGGAAATGCACTTCCTGCCCGACATGTATGTGCCCTGCGACACTTGCGAAGGTAAACGCTACAACCGCGAAACGCTGGAGATTCGCTATCGCGGAAAAAACGTCAGCGAAGTATTGAACCTCACTGTTGCCCAGGCGCTGGATTACTTTGAGGCTGTCCCCTCCATTGCGCGCAAGCTCAACACATTAATGGATGTGGGCTTATCGTACATACGCCTTGGGCAAAGCGCCACCACCCTTTCCGGTGGTGAGGCACAGCGCGTGAAGCTCTCGCTGGAACTGTCGCGCCGCAGCACAGGCAAAACGCTGTACATCCTCGACGAGCCCACCACGGGCCTGCACTTTCACGACATTGCCCTGCTATTGAAAGTGCTGCAACAATTGGTCGATGCCGGCAACACAGTCATCGTGATCGAGCACAATCTGGATGTCATCAAAACCGCCGACTGGATTATCGACATGGGCCCGGAAGGCGGCGACGGCGGGGGCCGGATCGTGGCACAGGGCACACCTGAAGACATCGCCGGCAACGAAAGCAGTTATACCGGGCACTACCTTTCAACGGTACTCAAGCGCGAAACCGTGTAACATCGCGTCACCGGCCAACGGTGATCCGTCGTATCATTCCCAACCCTGCTGTTCCGTTATCCATTGTGAATTCTGCTAACCAATATGAGCGCTTCCAAACCCGACTGGCATGTGGTCAAAAAATCGAAAACACATGGCCATGGTATTTTTGCCGCACGCAAAATTCCTGAAGGCACGAACATCCTGGAATACAAAGGCAAGCGCATTACGCATGAAGAGGCCGACGAGATCCATCCCACCAACCCCGACGACCCGTTCCACACTTTTTTCTTTTCATTAAGCTGCGGCAAAGTCATTGACGGCGGTCAGAAAGGCAACGACGCCAAATGGTTCAACCATTCATGCGGGCCCAACTGCGAGGCGCAGGAAAACCAGAAGGGCACCAAGGTATATGTGGTGGCCCTGCGCGATATCAAAAAGGGCGAAGAGCTTACCTACGACTACGGTCTGGTCCTTGACGGGCGCATTACCAAAAAACGGCGCGAGGAATATCAATGCCTGTGCGGCACCCCGGAGTGCCGGGGCACCATGCTGGCGCTGAAAAACAAAAAAGCCCGGAAAACAGAAAAAGCCGCTAAGAGCAAGGGCAAATAGGCGCACTGCTGAATCAGGCGGGAGAACAACGCGTTTACTTGAATGCCGTCTCGATAAAGCTGCGCAATTTACGCGAATGCAGTCTTTCTGGCGGCATGTCGCGCAAGCTCTCCAGGGCACGAATGCCAATCTGCAAATGTTGCCCTACCTGGCGACGATAGAATGCGCTGGCCATGCCGGGCAATTTCAACTCGCCATGCAGGGGCTTGTCGGACACACACAACAAAGTGCCGTACGGCACCCGGAACCGGAAACCATTGGCGGCAATCGTGGCCGACTCCATGTCCAAAGCAATCGCGCGCGATTGCGACAATTTCAGTACGGGTTCATTCTGGTCGCGTAACTCCCAATTACGGTTGTCGGTCGTGGCGACCGTTCCTGTACGCATAATGCGCTTGAGTTCCCAGCCCGAAAGCCCGGCCACCTCGGCAACGGCGCCTTCCAGCGCCACTTGAATTTCTGCCAGCGGCGGCACCGGAACCCAAATCGGCAGGTCGTCGTCGAGCACGTGATCCTGCCGTACATAACCATGCGCCAACACATAATCACCCAAACGCTGGGTGGTACGCAGCCCCGCGCAATGCCCCAGCATAATCCAGGCCGAGGAGCGCAAAACCGCCACGTGGTCGGTCACGGTCTTGGCGTTGGAAGGACCCACGCCAATGTTAATCAACGTAATACCGGTATTGTTTTCCCGCAGCAAATGATACGACGGCATTTGCGGCATGCGCGCCG
This sequence comes from Pusillimonas sp. UBA3987, assembly GCA_002384935.1. Taxonomy (GTDB): domain Bacteria; phylum Pseudomonadota; class Gammaproteobacteria; order Burkholderiales; family Burkholderiaceae_B; genus Neopusillimonas. Next base: position 105,262 of record DGCD01000011.1, on the reverse strand, counting down.
GGTGCACGCCACTGGGCTGCTGCCCCTGCCCTGCCAGCGTTACGACATTGCCAGGCTCCACCAGCGCCGTGTAGTCGCCCTCTTCACTGGCCAGCATGCCCTTGGCCCACTGGCAGAACTCATCGATATAGAACTGGTAGTTGGTAAACAGCACATAACTTTGAAAATACTCGGGCCGCGTCGCCGTGTAGTGCTGCAAACGATGCAGGGAATAGTCGACGCGTGGGGCGGTAAAAGGGGCAAGGGGTTCCGGTTCGCCCTGCTCGCCACGCCAGGTACCGTTCACGATTGCGTCGTCAGTGACGGCCAGATCGGGCACATCGAAGTGGTCGCGTAATTCGCCCCCCACCGAGTCGGCATAGACACCTTCCACATAATGGCCTTCAGGAAACGCAAAATGCAGGGGGATGGGGGTATCGGACTCGCCCACTTCCACACCCACGCCATGATTGCGAATCAGCAAGTGAATCTGTTCGCGCAAATAGCGCTCGAACAGACGCGGCTGGGTGATGGTGGTCATGTACATGCCGGGTTCGACCACATAACCATATGACAGACGGCTGTCGACGCCTTGATAGGTCGATACCTTGATGCGAATGGCCGGGTAATAGGCGCGAACCCGCTGGCCCTGCGGCAGTTGGCCGGCAGCATAGCGGTCGAACGCCTCACGTATAAAAGCGGTATTGCGCTCGTAGATTTGCACCAGTCGCTCATAAGCCGCATGGGCGTCATGAAATGCGGCAAAGGGAATAAGCTGGGGCAAGCTCAATGGCGAAATAACGCTGCCACCCGATGAATCCGACATACCTACTCCTGTGCAATCTGGTCCATGAACGACGCCAACGCCGTGTCTTTTGCCGTGACGCCGCCGGCGTCATGCGTGGCCAGCGTCACGGTCACGCGATTGTATACGTTGAACCATTCAGGATGATGACCGGCCTGTTCGGCCTGCATCGCCACCCGGGTCATGAAGCCAAAAGCCTCATTGAAGTCGTTGAATTTAAATGTTTTCTCGATGGCATCGCGGTTTTCTACAACCGACCAGCCCTGCAGTGTTTCAATGGCGGCCGTTGCACCGATAAGATCCGAAGATTGGGTCATGAACATTCCTCTGCACTTTGAAGGTTTAACGATTAAATATGATGAAAGCTTGAACTATAAGTTCAAACTTATTCAACTTTGAACTGGTTGAGCGACTACAACGGACAGTCCATACTATGCATGTGAACACAAACCGGAGCATGACTCAACGATCATGTGGGCCGCAACAGGAAGGATAAAAAAATGACACAACGAACTCAATGTGAACAACTGCAAGTTGCCACTTTACTGCACCAATTCATCGAACAGGAAGCGCTGCCCGAAACCGGTATCGCATCAGATACGTTCTGGAAAGGTTTCAGCGCCATCGTGCACGATCTGGCCCCCAGGAATCGTGCCCTGTTGGCCGAGCGCGATCGCATACAGGCTGAAATGGATGCCTGGTACCGCAAGAACCCCGGCCCCATTAAAGACATGGGGGAGTACAAAGCGTTTCTGAAAGACATTGGTTATCTGAAAACCGCCCCGGCCAACGTCAAGGTCAACACCACCAATATCGACGTGGAATTCAGCGAGCAGGCAGGGCCACAACTGGTTGTTCCCATTACCAACGCCCGCTATGCGCTGAACGCCGCCAATGCACGCTGGGGCAGCTTGTACGATGCCCTTTACGGCACCGATGCCATTCCCGAAGACAACGGCGCCACCCGCTCGGGCGGCTACAACCCGGCAAGGGGCGACAAGGTTATTGAATATGGCCGCCGCTTCCTGGATGACACGATTGCGCTGTCGTCCGGTTCCCATGCCGGCGCCACGGCATACCAGGTCGAGCAGGGCCAACTTCGGGTCACGCTTGAGAACGGCGAAAACGCCACCTTGAAAGATGCGTCATTGCTGCTGGGCTACAGGGGCGAGGCCTCGGCGCCTGAAGCACTGGTCTTTCGCCATAACGGCCTGCATTTCGAAATACAGATCGACAAAAACCACCCCATTGGCAAACAAGATAAGGCCGGGGTGAAAGACATCCTGATGGAAGCCGCCCTAACCACCATCATGGACTGCGAAGACTCGGTCGCAACCGTCGATGCCCAAGACAAGGTACTGGCGTATCGAAACTGGCTGGGCCTCATGCAGGGCAACCTGACCGAAGAAGTCGCCAAAGGCGATAAAACCATTACTCGCGCGCTGAATGCCGACCGCGAATACACCGACCTGCAAGGCAACAAACAAAAGCTGGCCGCGCGTTCCATGATGCTGGTGCGTAATGTTGGCCACCTCATGACCAATCCGGCCATCCTGGATAAAGACGGCAACGAGGTTCCCGAAGGCATTATGGATGCAGTGGTCACTTCGCTTGCCGCCCTGCACGACCTGAAGCGCAAAGGTAATTCGCGCAAGGGTTCGGTCTATATCGTAAAACCCAAAATGCACGGTCCCGACGAAGTCGCGTTCTCAAGCGAACTGTTCAGCCGTGTCGAGCAACTGCTGGGCATGGCACCCAATACCCTGAAAATGGGCATCATGGACGAAGAGCGCCGCACCAGCGTGAACCTGAAGGCATGCATTGCCGCCGCCACTGAGCGAGTCGCGTTCATTAACACGGGCTTTCTGGACCGCACCGGCGACGAAATCCATACGTCAATGGAAGCCGGCCCCATGATCCGGAAAGGGGAAATGAAAGCAACCGACTGGATCAACGCGTACGAACACAACAACGTTCAGGTGGGACTGGAATGCGGCTTGCGCGGCCGGGCCCAAATTGGCAAAGGCATGTGGGCCATGCCCGACAAAATGGCCGACATGCTGGTACAGAAAATCGGCCAGCTCAAGGCCGGCGGCAATACCGCCTGGGTGCCTTCCCCCACCGCCGCTACGCTGCACGCCCTGCACTATCACCAGGTCAGCGTGCAGAATATCCAGTTGGGCATGGAAGGTCAGAACGACCCCACACTGCTCGACAAGATCCTGTCGGTGCCTGTTGCCACCCACACCAACTGGTCCGACGAGGAAAAACAGCAGGAGCTCGACAACAATGCTCAGGGTATTCTGGGTTACGTCGTGCGCTGGATCGACCAGGGCGTTGGCTGCTCGAAAGTACCCGACATCCACAACGTGGGCCTCATGGAAGACCGCGCCACACTGCGTATTTCCAGCCAGCATATCGCGAACTGGCTGCATCACGGCATCGTGACCCGGGAACAGGTCATGGAAACCATGCAGCGTATGGCGGCCGTCGTCGACAAACAAAACGAAGCAGACCCGCACTACAAGCCGATGGCGGCGAATTTCGACACATCGGCCGCATTCAAAGCGGCTTGCGACTTGGTCTTCAAGGGGCTGGAACAACCCAACGGCTACACCGAACCGTTGTTGCATCAATGGCGGCTCAAGGTCAAGCAAGCCTGAAAAAGCAAAAGGAAAACCATTCGATGGGCGCAGCCTTCAAAGAGTACGCCGACTACGACGCTTTGGGGCTGGCCGACTTAATTGCCTCCAAAGCCATCAGTGTGCAAGAGGTCCTGGACGCTGCGCTGCATCGAATTGAACACTTGAACCCGCTTGTTAACGCTGTCTCGATCAGCATGAGCGACATTGCCCGGGTGTTCCCACGCAAGCCGGCTCGCGCATGCTTGCGCACAGCCTGCCCCAAAGCATCAGTCACACCGTGAATGCCCTGATGGCAGCCGGGTTCACCCTTGCGGGCAAAACACGCGTGCATTGAACGGGCCTGTGGCCTTTAACGCAGCAAAACCAATTGCGCAATTGCATCCGGGCCGCACCACACAATTGCATTCTGATCATACTCACGCCCCACGTCACGCGCCGGGCCCAGTTCCAAACCGGGCACCAGAACACTGCCTTCATCCGGCCACACATGTTCGGGGTCAATTCCCGACGCCTGCAAAACCGGCTTGCGTTGTCGCGCCAACTGATCAAGCAGCCGTTGCTGGAACACCGCATTTTCAGCCTGTGAGTATTGGCGTCCCAGTGGATTAAACGCCGTCATGAAGGCCGCGCAATTGACACCGTAGTATTCGTAAATACCCAGCAGACAAGTGCTGGCCTGTCCGATTTTCAAGACACAGGGCGGTGTCGAGTCGATTCGGTATTCGGCATGCAGATACGCTTGCACCACCGTTTTCCTAATGACACTTTCCATACTTAAATACCTGGCACCCAAGGCCTAGGCAAGGCTGGTCGGCAAGGGCACACGATCAATATGTTCAATTTCAGCCCGGGCCAGTTTTTCCATTAATTGGCATCGCACCTGAGCGTACGTCGGGTTGTCCCATTCATTTATAAACTCGCCGGGATCCGCCTGCAAGTTGTAGAGCTCTCCCCACTCCACCCCGTGAAACACACTTAATCGCCAGCAGCCATCAAACACGGTGTGAACACGCGGCGGGCCGCCCAGACCGGGGTGCGTACGCTGGTGGTCATATTGAATAAACACCGTGTCCCGCTCTTGTGCTTTTTGCCCTTGTGCAATCGACAACAAAGAGTGACCCTGCATTCCCGAAAACGGCACAATGGCCGCACGGTCGAGAATCGTGGAGGCAATATCAAGGGTGGAACCAAGCGCAGGCGTGCGCAGGCCCTTGTTTTGGGCAGTGGGGTCACTCCAGATAAACGGCACGCGCAGAATATCCCGATACTGCTCTGCACCTTTCAAGAGCAAACGGTGGTCGCCCAGGTGATCTCCGTGATCCGACGTAAACAGAATCACCGTGTTTTCACGTTCCCCGGCGTCGTCGAGCGCCTTGAGCAGACGGCCCACGGCGTCGTCAACCATTGAAATCATCCCGCACGTCAGGGCTCTTGCCTCCAACGCCTCCTGCCGGGACACGCCAATGGTATTCATGCCGTTGAGCATGGCATTTCCGGAGTCCCGCACGTTATACAGAGCCTGCACATGCGGCGGCGGTACCCAGTCATCATTCTCGAACGCCTCGGGCACTTGCATGTCTTCGGGACGATACATATCCCAATAACGACCGGGCGGGTTGAACGGATGGTGGGGATCGGGAAATGAGACCATCAGAAAGAAAGGCTGCGCGGCCTCTTGCTGCTTTATGAAAGCCTCGGCACGTTCGGCAATATAGGTGGTGGGATACAGGGCCTCGGGCAGCGCGGTACGCACCGCCTGCGGACACACATAGTCATGCGGCAACTGGTTCTCGGGACCCAGCAGGCTCTCGGCCTGCGGCTCACGCGCCAACAGCCATTGCCTGAAGTCTCCGCCCACACCATCACCATGCCCGGTCACCAGGTCCACCTGGTCAAAACCATAGAATGGCGTTGGGACGCGTGCATTCTCTTTGGACCAGAAGTCGGGCCCTTCATTGCGATAACACGCGGCCGTTAAGTGCTCCCGAACCGCCTGGCTTAAGTCCTCGGGCGGCACATGGTAATTTTCGGTCGGGCGCGCCTGCTCAAGTACGGTCGGTGTGCCCACGAAATTCTGCAAGTGGCTTTTCCCGATCAGCCCTGTTGCGTAGCCAGCCTCACGCAAAAGCTCAACGAACGTCACTTGCTGCGTGGATAACGGTATGCCATTGGCGCGCACGCCATGAACAGAAGGCATACGCCCGGTCATCAGGCTGGCGCGATTAGGCATGCAAACCGGGCTGGCCACATAGAACTCGTCAAACAAGGTCCCCTGTTCGGCCAGGCTGTCAATATTTGGCGTGCGCAGCACAGGGTGCCCATAACATCCCAGATAATCAGCCCGATGCTGATCGGTCATAATCAAAATAAAATTGGGTCGTGTTTTCTGTGTCATGAGTTGAGTACCGTTTTTGGCCTGGATGAAAAATGCGCCAGGCACAACACTGCAATGGCAACACACAAGGTTACGATTGCGATGGTTGAAGCAAAGCCGTCTGGATAAACCGTTTTAGGCAACAAAAGCGCAACGCCCAGCAACAGGAACAAACCGCGCCGCCAGGGCGAAAGGGGTTGGCCCAGATAACCGACAACACATGCGGTAACCAACCACACACCTGCAGTTGCACGGGTCACTGCCAGGACAACGTCAAGGAAAGAGCCATCCAGTATCAGGGCCGGATTGGCCACGAAAATAAATGGCAAAACATACGCTGACCAGGCCAGCCTGCTGGCTTCCAGCGCGGTTTTCATGGGGGGTGTTCCCGCCAACCCTGCAGCGGCAAACGAGGCAATGGCAACCGGCGGGGTAATCATCGACATCATGCCGAAATACAGCACGAACAAATGCGCCGCAAGGGAGTCAATACCCAGCGCAACCAAAGGTGCGGCAACCAGGGTCGACAACAAGGCATAAACCCCGACTGTCGGCATTCCCATGCCAAGCACAATGCAGATCAAGGCCGCCAGCACCAGCAATCCGACCAGGTTGTGCCCACCCATATCCACGATTGCTTCGGTCACTTTGAACAAAATACCGGAAGTATTCAACGCGCCGATCACAATACCTGCACCCGCCGCGATCAGAATAATCCCCACTGATGCAACAGCGGTATCGCGTACCGCTGCCCATAGTTGTGACACTGAAGGACGTTTTCCGCGCACACCGAACACGCACAACGCCAGGAACAAGCTGGCCGTCGCAACCAGAGCGGCATACTCAGGTCGCCAGGCCAGGCTGAACAAACCAAAAATAAGAACCGCGAACGGCATGACAAACAGCCAACCATCACGTAATTCTGAAAGCGCGTTGGGCCGGTCTTTTTTCGGCAACCCTTTTATGCCATCTCGTGCAGCAATCAGGTCAACCTGCAAATACAGGGCCAGGTAATACAAGAACGACGGAACCAGGGCCGCCAGTACCACAACGGAATACTCCACCTTCAGGGTGGCAGCCATTAGAAAAGCCGCCGCCCCCATGACGGGCGGAACCAATTGCCCGCCGGTTGACGCCACCGCTTCCAGGCCCGCCGCCGTTTCGGCTTTGTACCCCGCCTTGCGGGACATGGGAATGGTGATCATGCCGGTGGAAATCACATTGGCAACGGCAGAGCCGGAAATGGCCCCGAACAAACCCGACGCCGTCACGGCAATTTTTGCCGAGCCGCCACGAGAGCCACCAAATAGGGCGGCCGACAGATTCGAGAAGAACTGGCCCCCGCCCGTTGCATGCAGGACAGCGCCCATAAACACGAAAGTAATGACCACACTGCCAACAATGACCAGCGGCGCGCCCAGAATATTGCCCTCGAGATAGGCCATTTTGTACAGAAAGGAATCAAGCCTGAAAGGGCGGCCGGAAATGGCGTCGGGCAAACTGGTTGCAAAGTAGGCCAGCAAAATTGACGCAACGATAATCAACGCCAGCGAAAGCCCGGCCGAACGCCTGACCCCCTCGATCAGTACGACAATCACCACAGCGGCAAGAAGCTGGCCGACCCAGTTGAAGTCATACAGGTTTGCCTGGTCGATCAGCACTTCGAAATCGAACGAAATAAACAGTGCCGCCAGAATGCCGGCCAGCGCCAGCGGCGCGTCGATCAGCAAAGAAAGCCTGGGTCGAGCTGCAAACAGGGGGTTGGTGAGAAACACCACCGCCGTTGCCACCGCGATCAGAACGTAAAGATACTGACCCTTGTACAAGTTGAAACCCAACACGCGCTGGAAATTGAGCGCCCACAGAATGGCAAGCAGCACGAGAACAAGCCCGAGTGCGCTGACGATTTTTGTTTTCATTGATACGGCTCCAAGGCAGTGGTCAACCCAGGCTCGCGCAGCGAAAATGGGTGACTAAACGCAACACTGGACTACTTCCAGTTGCCCTGCTCCATGTAATACTTGATCGCACCCGGATGATAAGGAACCGGCAACGCACTTTGCCCCATTAACTTGGGATCAAGCGCCTTGAAATCGCCTGCAGAAGCCACCAGTTTTTCACGATTTTCCGCAATCGCCTTCACAACGTTGTAGACCGTCTGATCATCCACGCGGCTGTCGGTCAATACGACAAAAGGTACGCGGATAATATTGGTTGGCTCAAGAACCCCGGGATAACTGCCCGCCTGCACCGTTTCGATACTTGCTCCCGGCGTATATTTCTGAAGCGCAGCGTGCGCGGCAGCATCGTTCGGCAGGGAAAGCACCCGGACACCCACCACTGCATCGGCTTGCTGTATGACCCCTGCGCTGACACTGAACGTGGTGGCATCCAAGCCCCCGTCCACCAGTTCATTCACCGCCTGAACCCCGTTTTGCACCGGTACCGGCGTGACATCGTCGTAAGTTAAACCCGCTGCCGCCAGCGAGGCTGTCATGAAAGCCGCCACATTCGCCTGCGACTTGAAAGCCGAAGCCACACGTTTGCCCCGCAGGTCGTTAAACGTGTTGATGCCAGCATCTTTGGGAACGAAAACCCCCATTTCAAGCGGATAAACAACGGCCGCTACACGAATGGAATCGTACTTCCGCCCTTTAAATGGCCCTTTGCCATCTTTCGCCGTTACCGCTGCCACAATGTTGGCAAAAGCAAAATCGAACTCGCCGGCACTCATCGCAGGAATAATCGCCGTGGGCCCGCCCTGAGGCACCACCGTAAAAGACAGGTCAAGAGCATCGCCCACGACATCGGCAATTGCAGCGCCCGACGCATACGCCACCGATCCTTGTGGATTCGTTCCGATACTTAACGTTTGCGCCTTTGTCGTGGCGCTAAACGCAAAAAGTGCAACCAAGGCACAAGCCATGCCTATTTTCGAGAAAAATCGCCCCATTATGTCTCCTACCTTTTTCATTATTTCAACTCTGTGAAAGTCCCACTAAAGCTGTCTTAACGGTAAGTTAATGCGTTCAATTTGGCAATAAAAGTGATATTTCCAGTATTTACATGAGTTTTTTATCATGCAAATGGTGTGCATGCTGCAAGCACAATTTGCGCACAATCAGCAACATTTCTTCACTGACACGACTCAAGCCCGGTTCAGACCGCGTTGTAATGCCAACTGCACCCTCTGTGCCGGCCAGATCAACGGGCACCTCCCGCAGCACACCGGCGTCCAGGTCGGCCTGCAACACACCGCGTGGAAAGACCCACAAGGCGTCCGAAATCAAGACAAAAGCGCGGCCAAACGCCACAGACAGTGTTTCGACAACATTCGGGAGGTCGGCAATACCACGGCTTAAGAAAAAACGATCGATTTCAGGTCGAATAACCGTGCCAAGCGGCGGCATGACCAGGGGATACAGCGTGATTTGCTCCAGGGCCATGCCGCCCTCGGCCTGAAACACCGGATGGCCGGGGCGGGCCGCCAATGCCATTGTTTCGTAATATAAACGTTCGAAATGCAGCCCTCTCATTTCATCGATTTCTGCAAATCGACCCACGACAAAGTCGATTTCCCCCAGGCGCAATTGCATCAGCAACTGGCGATTGGTCTGCGTTACGATTTTGACCTGAATATCGGGATGCCGCGCCTTGAACTGGGCAACGGCTTCGGGTAACACATTCACCGCCACGTTAGGCAAGGCGCCAAGCAAGACAGCACGTCGGGCGTGCTGATCGCTTTGGGCGATCATGTCGATCCCCTGGCGCAAGGCAGTTAAGCTGGCGCTGGCATAGCGGTAGAAAATCTCGCCCGACGGTGTCAGGGAAACACCGGCCCGGTTACGCTCCAGCAGGCGATCCCCCACATCGTCCTCAAGCTGGCGCAAACTCTTGGACGCGGCCGAATGCGTAATCGCCAATTCGTCGGCCGCCTTGGCCAGGCTGCCCTTGCGGACAATCTCAACGAACAGAATCAGATGGCGCTGATTAATTCTTTGATGCATGGCGGCCGGCTTGTCGACTCATTTGCGAACAGCCTTAATGATTTCGTCGAGCCATGACAACATCAGGTCAATTTCATCAGCGGAAATGTTCAATGCAGGCATGAAACGCAACAGCTCGGGCCGAGGCGCGTTCAACAACAAACCTTCCGGCGCACGGTCGCGAGCCGCTGCCACCATGGCCGGACCGTCTCCCTTATCCAAACGCAAGGCGCGCAGCAAGCCAAGCCCGCGCTCGCCCTGCATGCCCCATTTTTCCGACAAGGCAAGCAGGCCGGCCGAAAGCTGTTCGGCACGCTCATTTGCGGCGGCCAGGAAGCCCGGCGCCGAAACCGTATCGAACACCGCAATGCCGGCGGCCGCCATCAGCGGATTCCCGTTATACGTACCGCCCTGATCGCCAGGCTCGAAGCACGACACCGATTCGCGGGCGCACAACGCCGCCAGCGGCACCCCGCCGCCAATGCCCTTGGCCAGCGTCATGATATCGGGCTCGATATCAAAGTGCTGGTAGGCAAACAGCTTGCCCGTGCGACCCATCCCTGTTTGCACTTCGTCTGCAATCAATAACATCTCGTGCTGGTGCGTCAATTCGCGCAAACCTCGCATGAACTCAGCGCTGGCAGGAATCACCCCCGCCTCGCCCTGAACAGGTTCCAGCATAACCGCCACGGTTTGATCATCGATAAGAGCACGAACGGAATCAAGATCGTTGAGTTCGGCTTTCGGAAAACCATCGACCTGGGGGGCGAAAAGAGTATCCCAGCCCGGCTTGCCCGACGCCGACATCGTGGCCAGCGTACGCCCGTGGAAACCATGGTTGAACGTAATGATTTTATAGGCGCCCTTCTTATGCAGACGACCCCATTTCCGCGCCAGCTTAATGGCACCCTCATTGGCCTCGCCACCACTATTGGCAAAAAACACGCGATCGAAACACGAAGCGCCCGTGATGCGCTTGGCCAGCTCAATGGAGGGCTGGTTATAAAAAGCGGGCGAGGGGTTGAGCAGTTCTGCAGCCTGCTGCTGCAGGGCTTTAACCAATGGCGCCGGGCAATGGCCCAGGCAGTTCACCGCCCAGCCTTGAAGAAAATCAAGATAGCGCTTGCCCGTATGGTCTTCAAGCCACGAGCCTTGCCCTTTGGTGAAAATAAGGTCAGGACGGGCAGTAATTTCCATCAGCGCATTCACGCCGGCACGATCAAATTCCATAGGGCTTCCCGAAAATGAAGAAAAACAGACATAGCGACGCTGTACCCGCGCCATTTAAAGAATGAATGTAAATTTTAACGCACCGTTATCGGCTTGATTGGCCTGCTTTTCAAGCAGACGACAAATACAATGGCAGCGTTACGCTCTGCGGCGCAACGCTGCCATTACCTGTGGCCCAAATACATTCAAAGCCAGTCCGCCCAGAATGACCAGGCCGCCAATCCACTGCAGCAAGGTTAAATGCTCATCGAGCAAAATGGTGGCCGACGTCAGCCCCACGAAAGGGACGAGCAGACTCAGGGGTGCCACGCGATTGGCCGGATGCCGGCTAAGCAGCCAGGTCCATAAGCCAAAGCCCAGCGTGGTTGCGAAAAGTGCCAGATAGATCAGTGCACCGTACCCTTTCAGACCCATATTCTGCAAGCTGTACAAAATAAGCTCAGGGCCTTCAACAAAATAAGACATAACAGCAAACGGCAACGGCGACACAATGGTGCCCCAGATCACCAGGTTAAGCATTTCCACCTTGCCTGCGGTTTTCACCACAATATTGGCGACCGCCCAACTTAAAGAAGCCAGCACAGTCAGGAAAAAGCCAATTAGCGTTACGTGCCCAGACGTTTCACCCACCGCAATCAATACCAGGCCCAAAGCGGCGATAACCATGCCGATGATATTGTGGCGTCCTACCGGTTCACCCAATACGGCCGCTGCAATCAAAACGGTAAAAAACGCCTGCCCGTTCAAAATAACCGATGCCAGCCCGGCAGACACCCCCATGGCCATGGCTGAAAACAACAGGCCGAACTGCAGAAAGCCAATGGTAAACCCAAAATAAAAAAGCGACCGCCACGGCATGGCAGGTCGCTTGAAAAAAGGAATGAACATCGCCACCAGCAGGAAACGCAAGGCGCCCAGCAGGAATGGCGGGATTTCCTGCAGCCCCACTTTGATCACAACAAAGTTCAGCCCCCAGGCCACAATAACCACCAGGGCCAGAAGTGCATCCTTAAGCGGCACACTTCCCCCTGCTGGATTTACCGGGTGGCCTGTACTGCATCAACAGGCAAACCTTATTGAAATACCGATGAGCCGCCATACGCCCCATCGTCGGTGCCGTAGTTGGCACCCTCGATCTCAATTTGTACCGACTCGATATCAACTTGCGACACATCACCTTTGTAATGCATCACGGTCGAGGGGATCAGCATCACAATTGCGACCATTAACAACTGAATGCAGATAAATGGCACCGAACCCCAGTAAATCTGACCTGTAGTCACCTTTTTAATGGTCTCTCCCGTCAGCTTGTCCTGGTAATCGACCTTAGGCGCGACAGAACGCAGGTAGAACAGGGCAAAACCAAACGGCGGATGCATAAATGAGGTCTGCATATTCAATGCCAGCAACACGCCAAACCAGATCAGGTCAATCCCGATCGCTTCTGCAGCCGGGCCCAGCAACGGAACAATAATAAAGGCCAGTTCGAAAAAGTCGAGGAAGAACGACATGACGAACACAAAGATGCTCACGATCACCAGGAAACCGATTTCGCCGCCGGGCAGGCCCACCAATAAATGCTCAACCCACAAATCGCCATTCACGCCGCGGAAAGTCAGCGAAAAGACGGTTGAGCCCACCAGGATGAAAATAACGAACGCAGCCAGCTTGGTTGTGGTGTCCATTGCCTGTTTCAACAGGCTCCAGGTTAAACGCCTGCGTAACAAAGCCATAATGATGGCCCCAACGGCACCCATTGCGCCGCCTTCCGTGGGCGTTGCAACGCCAAGGAAAATCGTGCCCAAGACAAGGAAAATGAGAATGAGCGGCGGAATCAGCACAAAGGTAACGCGCTCGGCAATTTGCGACAGCCAACCCAAACGCAGCGCTTTGTTCAACGCAGCCAGCACAAACGCCACCGCGCCGCCAATCAAGGAACCCACCACAATGGTTTCATCAACCGGTGCATTTTCAGACAAGACGAACTGACACCCCAAAACCGCGAACACCGACGACACCACCAGCAGCACCAGTAGCGACGGTATACCATGGCTGCCATTGGGTTCGATAAAGGTGCGAGCCTGCACGGGAATAGCCGGCCCCGCTTTGGGGCGAAAGAACGAAAGTGAAAGTACATAAATAATGTACAAGCTAACCGTCATCAAGGCCGGAACCATTGCGCCCCGATACATATCGCCAATCGAGCGGCCCAACTGGTCGGCCAGGACAATCAATGTGATCGACGGCGGAATAATTTGCGACAAGGTACCCGAAGCCGCGATCACCCCGGTTGCCAGACGCCGATCATAACCGTAACGCAGCATAATGGGCAGGGAAATCAAACCCATGGAGATCACCGAGGCAGACACGACCCCGGTTGTCGCACCCAGTAGGCCACCAACGACAATCACGGCAATCGCCAGGCCGCCACGCAATGGACCAAACAACTGGCCAATGGTTTCGAGCAAGTCTTCGGCCATGCCTGAACGCTCAAGAATCAACCCCATGAAAGTAAAGAACGGGATTGCCAGCAAGGTGTCGTTTGCAATAATGCCGAAAATACGTTGCGGCAGCGCCTGAAAAAAGGTTGGCTGAAACAGACCAAGCTCAACCCCAAGCAAGCCAAACAACAAGCCGTGACCGGCCAACGTGAATGCCACCGGAAAGCCCAGCAACAAAAATAAAATTAATGTAGCGAACATGACCGGGGCCATGTTGGCAATTAAAAACTCAATCATCAACGACCCTCTGCCTGTTGTTTCGTATTGTCGGTTGCATTGGAGGCAATTTCATCGGCCAACGCCTCTTCCTGTGATTTCGCATCCAACCGAAGCGGATTAGCGCATTGCCCCCGAAGAAAGCCAATACACTTGATCAAGTGAGATACGCCCGCCAGACTCAACAGAAAAAAACCGAGTGGAATAAGCGCTTTTACCGGCCACCGAATCAAACCGCCGGCGTTGGATGACGTTTCATGCAGCACGTAAGACTCAATTGCCTGGGGAATAGACAAATAGAGGATATAAACGCACACAGGCAGAAAGAGAATCAGAATCCCGAAAATATCGATTCCGACCTGCTTGCGTTCAGATAATTTGTTATTGAGGATATCGACCCGGACATGGCCGTTTCGCAGCAACGTATACCCGGCAGACAACAGGAAAATAGCGCCGAACATATACCATTGAAGTTCCAGCCAGGCATTCGAACTCATATCGAATGCCTTGCGAAAGACAGCATTGGTTGCACTGACGATAACAACCATCAGAATGACCCAGGACACTAACCGGCCCACGGTGACATTCAACCCGTCGATAAGACGGGAAAGGGCGAGCAAACCGCGCATAACTACTCCTTTAACAACTCGCTTACAACTTAATCTTCATGCACCTGGCGCCAAGGCGTGGCTCGACGCTCCAGCCAAACCAATGCGCCATAAAGCACAACACCCATCGCCGCGAGAATGAACAGCGCAGCAAACACACGCACAGTATCGAACACGCCCTGCGCGCTCATGATGACGTAACCCAGGCCTCTTTGCGAAGACACGAATTCACCCACAATCGCACCAACCAGAGCCAGCGACATGGCGACTTTCATGCCCGCCACAACTGAAGGCAGGGCGCAGGGCAACTTCACTTTGAAAAAGAAATCCCAGGATGTCCCTTTCAATACACGCCCCAGGTCGGTGACATCCTGCGGCACAGAGCGCAGGCCATGCACGGTATCAACAATAATGGCAAAAACCGCAATTAAAAACGCAATCGCAATTTTCGGCTCGGCACCGGTCCCCATCCACACCACGAAAAGCGGCGCCAAGGCAACCTTGGGTACGCTGTTAAAGCCAATAATCAGTGGATATAGAAAACGCTCAAACAAGCGTGAGCTAACCAAGGCAACGGCAATCAGTACACCCCCGACAACCGCAAGCACAAAGCCCAAGACGGTAATCCAGAGGGTATAAAGCGTTTGCGAGGCATACCAGGCGGCTTCGTTGTAAAGCTCGGCGAGAATATCCGTTGGCAAAGGCAACATGATTTCACGCACTTCGAAAACACGACAAAACACTTCCCAGACGACCAGAACGACCACTAGGGAAAACAACCCCGCCGCACCTGTTTTCAGATTATTCATTCCAATCATCACGCCCTCTTATCGCCGTTTAAGTCCATCTTGTCGAATAGTTCACGGATATGCGAAACATATTTGCCAAACTCGGGGGTTTCACGCACCGACAGCGACCGGGGGCGAGGCAGATCCACTTCAATCACTTCCATGAGTCGACCTGGCCGGGGTGACAGCACCATGACGATATCACCCAGAAAAACCGCTTCGGAAATGCCGTGTGTCACGAACAGAATCGTGTTTTGCGTTTCCGTCCAGATACGCTGAAGCTCAAAGTTCATTTGGTCGCGCGTGAAAGCATCAAGTGCGCCGAAAGGCTCATCCATCAGCAGCAGCGTGGGGTTATCGACCAAGGCCCGGCATATGGCGGCACGCTGGCGCATGCCGCCCGAAAGCTCTCGCGGGTAGCTGTTTCCGAAATCCTGCAACCCGGTCAACTCAAGCAGATGATCGACCTTGTCCTGGTAATCGGCCACACGCTTTTTGGCAAACTCAATGGGCAGCAGCAGGTTTTTGCGAATGGTGCGCCATTCAAGCAAGGCGTCCCGCTGGAACACCATGCCGATACCATCTGGCGGCCGCCCCGCCACGGGCTTGCCATTGACCTCAAGATCGCCGGCCGTAATATCTTCCAGGCCGGCTACGCAGCGCAAAAATGTGCTTTTGCCGCAACCACTGGGGCCCAGGATACTAACGAACTGCCCTGATGGAATTTCGATGTTGATTCCATCAAGCGCGAGTACACCTCGCTCTCCGGAATACTGTTTCTGCACATGACGCGCACTGACAGCAGAAACACTCATTTTTTGATCATCCCATCGTACTGACCCGGATTAACCATATCGGTAACATAGAAGTCAGTCGCGGGCAGATTTTTCTCGATCAAGCCAACTTTGGTCAGCGTTTGAACCGCCTCTTCCCATTCGGCAGGAATAGGCTGGCCTGTGCGAAAGCCCTCAACCGGCTTGCCGAAGTAGGTTTTCAACGCTTCAATCTGGCCACGCAACACTTCTTTATCAAGACGCGCTTGCGGACGGGCGGCCATAATGGCTTCAACCGCTTCATCTTCATGACCGTTCATGATGTATTCCCATGTCCGCGCCGTAACACTGGCGAACTTGGAAATATCTTCCCCACGGCTATTCAACTTCGACTCACTGGCCAAAATGCCAAAGCTGGGCATGTTCAAACCGTAATCGGCGAATGGAATGGCATTGGAAGGACGTTGTTTCTGAACCGACGCCAACACAAATGGAATGGTAGATACAACCGCATCGGCACGATCCACCGCATAAGTGGTCACTTTGCCCGCCGCTTCCACATTCAACAGCTCAACGTCATCGCGCGTTAAACCGCCTGCAGCCAGGAAACCATCCACGAACGGGGCTTCCAGGGAGCCGGCCGTGTAAACCAGCTTCTTGCCTTTCAGATCGGCCGGGCCTTTCATGCCGGAATCTTTCGGCACCAGCACGCCAATGTCATTACGACGAACAAAGGGTGCAACCGCCTTTACGGGCAAACCTTTGTCGCGCGCAATCATCATCGGCGCCAATGCGGCATGACCGGCGTCGAAGTTGTCACTCGAACCAATAATCTGCACTGTTGTCACAGAGCCGTTGCCATCTTCGAACTCAATGTCCAGACCGGCCTCTTCATACCAGCCTTTCTGATCGGCCAAATGGAATGCAGCGTGATTACCCCAGGGCGTCCAGTCGAGCCGGACTTTGAATGGCTCTGCCTGCACCGCAGTGGCAGCGAACAGGCAAGCTGCAACCCCGGTTAAAGTACGAACCCAAGACTTTGCTGAAAATTTTCTCATTGTGAACCTCATATTTGGTTAAGACAGACCTACTACGGGTTACTACTTGTCGGGTACTACTCTTCTTTTCCGCCCCCAAACAAACGTTTGATGCGCGCCCATAAAACGCCCATAAACATTTTGAAAGGGCTGAACTCAGCCTGGGGCAACGGCGCATCGGCACCTTCAGGCTGACCAAGACGCAACGACACATTACGTCCGAAATCGGCAATCATCCGTTTCACGAAGTCTTGCACCAGACCCGACCGGGAAAACTGTGCCAGCGGGCCTTGCAGGGAATAGAGCAGGTCAACATCAACGCGTGAGCGATCATCGGCCACCGAGGTTACGCGATAGCTGACATCGCCCTTCGCACGCGACTGGCTCAAAGAATCCTGGCCCGATCCACGCAGAACCGCCGACATATCGGCGTCATCACGCTCTAGCGTAGCCGCGCCCTTGAAAGCCGCATTCATGGGGCCAAACTTAATTGCAATGCGCCCTTTCACCTCGTTACCGTCCTGCGACTCAATCACGGCGCCTGGCAGGCACGCCGCCACCGCCTTCAGATCGGACATGAACTCCCATACTTTGGGTGCCGGGAAATCGACATTGAAGCCGCCTTTGACACTTGTTCCCTTGCCGGAAGCAGCCGACGGCGCCGCACCGGATGACGTGCCGGCTCCAGGTGCTTCAGCCGCGCTGTTGGCTGCGGCCTTGGCTTCGCGCTGAATACTTTTTGCCTCAAAACCACTGAAAGTCTTGGGAGCCTGGGCTTCAGGCGGCAACGCAGCCTTGCCTTCAGCCGCCGCACGGCGCATCGCTTCCACCTGGTCGTTCGGCTCGTCGCGAAAATGCTTCAATACCGACAACACAGAAGCCGTAATGCCTTGATACCCGGTGCAACGACAAATGTTTCCCGACAACTCGATACGCACGCGCTCTTCGTCGGCGTCGGGCAAACGCAACACAATGTCGCGTGACGTCGCCAGCATGCCGGGCGTACAAAACCCGCACTGCAAGGCGTGAAACGTATTAAATGCCTCGCGCAATTTCAACATGACGGGGTCGGTTTCATAACCCTCGATCGTCGTAACCTGCCGTCCTTCGCATGCCGCCGCAAACGTAATACAGGACCGTACGGGCTTGCCGTCGACCAGGACGGTACACGCACCGCACACACCGTGCTCGCAACTTAGATTGGTACCGGTCAGGCGTAAATCATCACGCAAAAAATCGCCCAGGTGAGTGCGGGCAACCACATCTCGCGATACCTTGCGGCCATTTACTTCAATATTCAACTGGGACATAACTTCCTTCCTTTACTCACCCAATGCCCGGCGCAGGCAGCGTTCAATAACCGTAGCAAACAAGCGGCGATCGCCGGCTGTTTTCTCGGGCGCGATCTCTTTTAACGCCTCTGCAATTGCCTCGGGCGTGGCAGCCGCCAGCCCTTCTTGAGCGACCTTGGCAGACAAGGCCGACAACAATTGCGGTGCGCCGCCCAGCGCCCCGACGGCAATACGCGCAGTACGGGTCGAGGGGTCGAAATAGGCCGCACAACTGGCTTCGGCGAATTCACCGGTTTTTCGACAGAATTTGTAATAGCCCCAACGCGTCTGGGCCGTTTTTTCAGGCACATACACGGCCGCAATCAACTCGTCGGGTTGAAGGTCAACGGCATAGGCACCCAACATGAACTCCGGCATGGCGCTGCGACGCGTGCCCTTGGCCGATACCAATTCAAGCTCGGCACCCAGCGCGCTGGTTGCCAGCACCCAATCGGCCGCCGGATCGGCGTGCGCAATACTGCCGGCAATCGTGCCGCGATTGCGCACCGCACGATAGGCAATAACGCCCGCCACATCCTGCAGCATGTGGCCACGCAAGTCGGCAAAGACGCCATCCTCAATCTCGGCGTGCGTTACGGCCGCCCCCACGCGAATGCGGTTTTCCTCTTTCGAGACCGAGCGCCAGTCGGCCACGCTCGAGACATCAATCACTTTCTGCGGGCGCGCCAGGCGCAGATTCAACATCGGCCCCAACGATTGACTGCCACCCATGGCCTTGGTGCTGCCATCGGACCCTTCCAACAGAGACAGCGCCTCTTTGGCTTCATTTACACGGACATAATCAAATTTTGCTGCTTTCATACCGTAGCCCCTGCTGCAACGTTGGCACGAGAAGTCGACTCTTTTTCTTTGCTTTGCTCCAGCGCATCAAGAACATGATGCGGCGTGAGCGGTGTGTGTGCGAACTCGACACCATACGCACGCAATGCATCGTTTACCGCGCCAAACAAAACGGCAGGCGGTGCAATCGCCCCACCTTCACCCATGCCCTTGGCACCGAACTCAGTGTGCGGCGACGGCGTTTCGAAGTGATCAATACGAATATTGGGCACTTCGGTTGCCCCCGGCATAATGTAGTCAGCCAAGGTCGAAGCCAAGGGCTGGCCCTGCTCGTCGTACGGCATTTCTTCATAGAATGCCGTGCCGATACCCTGGGCAATACCCCCAATGGTTTGGCCTTCGACCACCAGCGGGTTCACAATCGTGCCGCAGTCTTCCACCACAACGTAATCCAGAATTTCAACGGCGCCGGTTGCCGGATCTACCGCCACGACAGCCGCCTGGCTGCAGTAGGTGAAACTGCCGGTATCCACTTTGGGCCGATAGCCCACGCTAACCTCAAGCCCTTCGGCATCGACATCGGCCGGCAGTTTTTGCGGATTGATATACCAGGCGTTCGTAATTTCCGCGATAGAGACACGCTTATCGCCCGCACAGGCGTAACCGTCTTCCAGCGTCACTTCGTCTGCCGACACACCCAGCAAATGCGCGCCGATTTTTTTCACGCGCGGCGCCAATTGTTTGCACGCCTTGGATACGGCGCCGCCCGACATCACCAGGGAGCGTGAGGCGTAAGTGCCCGAGGAGTAAGGTGTTTGGCCGGTATCACCATGAACCAGCTTGATCCGGTTGATGTCGACACTCAGAATTTCATTGGCAATTTGAGCAAATGTGGTTTCCATGCCTTGCCCATGCGAATGCACACCCACCCGCAATTCGGCACCGCCATCGGGCGTCAGTTTCACAGAAGCCTGGTCAAAGCCCGGAATAACCGGCGTACCCCAGGCCGCAAATACCGACGTTCCATGAGCCGACTGCTCGGTATAAGTCGCAACGCCCAGGCCAATCAGACGGCCGTCGGGCTCTGCTTTCTTCTGACGCTCACGCACGGCTTCAACATTGATCATTTCCAACGCGCGGCGCAAGCTGGCAGGGTAGTCACCACTGTCCAGATGCTTGTTCGTTACGTTGACATAAGGCATTTGCTCTGGCTGAACCAAATTATCCAGACGCACTTCCCAGGGCTCGCGCCCGACTTCGCGCGCCAGCGCATCCAGGGTGAGCTCGATGGCAAAACAAACACCAGTGCGCGCCACACCACGATAGGGCAGAAAGCCGGGCTTGTTAGTTGCCACACAACGCGTCTGGCAGCGGTAGCCCTTGAAACCATAGGGCCCGGGAATGTTACCCAGCGCCTGTCCGGTTTCCAGGCCCACGGTAAACGGCCACACAGAATATGCGCCGCCGCTGATCGTGACCTTGGCGTCAAGCGCCAGTAAACGACCCTGCTTGTCGGCATAGGCCGTCATTTCATAATAGTGCTCGCGGGTGTTGGCACCGGCAATCAGGTGCTCACGGCGATCTTCCAGATACCGGAAAGGACGCTTGTAGGTTTTGGCCAGCCATGCAACACAGAGTTCCTCCTGCTGCAGAATGCATTTATAACCAAAACCGCCGCCCACATCGGGGGAAATCACCCGGACCTGCTCTTGCGGCAAATCGAGGAACTCGGCAATGCCGGTACGAATAAGGTGTGGAACCTGAGTGGCGGTATACACCACCAACTGACTGTTCTGGTCATCCCAATAAGCCAGTACCGCAATACCTTCCATCGGCAGCATGCACTGGCGGGACAAATCAATTTCACGCTTGACAACGACCTCGGCCTTCGCGGCGAGATCGTCAAAATTATTATTGGCATTCAATGTAACGAATACATTGTTTTTCCAGCCATCATGGATGAATTCTGATGTGGCCGCTTCCGACGCTTTCACATCAACATAAACAGGCAGTTCGTCGTAATCGACCTCAACCATTTCAGCCAGGTCTTCGGCTTCGGCACGGGTGGGGGCAAAAGTCATTGCCACCGGCTCACCCACAAAGCGCACACGGTCACTGGCCAAAGGCGGCTGCGCCGAAACCTGGTACGTGGGCAGCGTGGAGTCGGCCACGATATCCTTGGCGTCGGGCATGGAGGCACGCAGGAAAACGCTTGCTTGTGCGTCATCGGCAACCCGAACATCGGTGATACGGGCGTGTGCCAGCGGGCTGCGCAAAAACGCGACCTCACTTAACCCAGGCATGGCCATATTGCCAATGAAATTACCTTTCCCGTGCAAGTGCCGGGCATCTTCCTTGCGCGGAATCCGTGCGCCAACACCTTGTGGCTTTACGCCGGGCTTTGTGTGATGTGAAACTGTCATACTCATACCTGCCTGTAAATCATCAAACGCTGAACTTAAAGACACCAGAAATACGCGGACACGCCATCTTGGCGCGCCGCGCATTGATGCCTAACGCGTTACGAACGCTTCAACACCTCACTGTAAGTGAAGTTGTCGAGTGCATTTTCAGCAACACGGAACCAGCTTGCCTCGGCCTGCTGGAATTTCTTCCACTCTGGATAGATCTTGGCAAAGTCTGGGTTTTCTTCAGACAACTCGCCCCACAATTCCTGAGACGCGTTGTAAGCCGCTTCCATAACGTCTTTCGGGAAGTACTTCAGCTGTGCGCCACCGGCAATCAGGGAACGCAGTGCAGACGGGTTCTTCGCATCGTAGTCGGCCAGCATCAGCAGTGCCTGCTCATTGGCAGCACATTCGAATGCGGACTTGAACTCGTCGGGTAGTTTTTCCCATGCTTCACTGTTGACCATGGTCGTGATCGAGGCACTGCCTTCCCACCAGCCGGGTGAGTAGTAGTAAGGCGCGACCTTGTTCAGGCCCAGGCGCTCATCATCGTAGGGGCCAATCCACTCGGCGGCGTCGATGGTGCCTTTTTCCAAGGATGGGTAAATATCGCTGGGCGGAATCTGCTGGGGAACCGCACCCAGTTTTTGCAGCACCATGCCGCCGATACCACCAACACGAATCTTCAGGCCTTCAAGGTCTTTCAAAGATTTGATTTCTTTGCGATACCAACCGCCCATCTGCACGCCAACATTACCCGTTACGAAGTTGGTAATGCCGTACTGGCCGTACATTTCGCGCAGCTTGTCCATACCACCGCCGAACTGAATCCAGGCGTTGTGCTGGCGTGCATTCATGCCGAACGACAGGCCGGTATCGAAAGCAATGGCCGTGTTGGTGCCAATATGAGCCGTAGCCAGAACGTGGTTGCATTCAACCGTACCGTTACTGACCGCCTCCATGTTCTGGGAGTAAGGTACGATTTCACCGCCCGGGAAGGCGCGAATTTCAAATTTTCCATTTGTCAGCTCGCCGACACGGCGGCAAAGCGCTTCGGCAGAACCATAAAGCGCATCCAGGCTTTTGGGCCAACCGGTGGACATACGCCAGCGCACGGTAGGTGCGTCTTGCGCTACCGCGGGAAGGCCAACGGCGGCCAGACCGGCTCCGGTTGCCGCGGCAGCCTGAGTTAAAAAGCGACGTCTTTGCATGTACAGCTCCTTTTGGGTTTGTTATGTTTGAGACAGACAAACTGCTTCGGCCCGGCGCGGGCCAGAGAAACTTTTGCGCAGGATGGTGTGCCTCGACCTGCTGGCCCGAAAATGCCGTTGAACCGGGTTTGATATACGGAAATATCAAACTGGGCACGACAGAATCAAGTTATTTGTTAGTATGCTGATCAATACGTAAAAGTGTCAACGAGGGTTAATACGGAGACTTGACCATTTCGGCGCTTTTTCAGGGAATATCCTAATTAGGCTGGTGTAAACCCCTATTTGTCGTAAAATAAATATACAGCATACTGATTATATTGAAATATTAAACCATAAAAGGCTCATCATGAATTGGATCAAGATTGCAACGGTCGGACAAATTGAAGAGGACGAATCTTTAGGCGTAGAACTTGAAGGCAAACAGTTGGCAGTACACCACACCGAAGGTGAGTACTTTGTCACTGACAACATCTGCACCCACCAATTCGCATTGTTGTCAGACGGTTTCATTGAAGACGGCTGTGTGGAATGCCCCTTGCATCAGGCCATGTTCGATCTTCGCACCGGCGAACCGAAATCCGCGCCTGCAACTGAACCCGTAAAAGTGTACGAAGTCAAAGTCGAGGGAGATGACATCCTGGTAAACCTTTAACGACGCGCCACGCATAGTAACCTAAGTGGTTTGCAACGGCTTAAAAAGGTTTGAGAATGACTGAAACACTACCTTCCATTCTGATTGTGGGTGCCGGCCAGGCCGCCGCTGTGGCGGCGTCAACGCTGCGCGACCAGGGCTTTGAAGGCACCATTACGCTCATTGGTGACGAAGCGCACGCCCCTTACGAACGGCCGCCCCTGTCCAAAGACGTATTGGCCGCAACGCCTGAAAACGAACCGGCAATCGATGTCAAACCGGTCGATTTCTACGGCATTGCCGATATCGATATGCGCCTGGGCCTCACAGTTGAATCAATCGACCCAATTGCAGGAACTGCGAACCTGTCCGACGGCTCGCAAGTGCAGTTCGACCAGTGCTTGCTTGCAACGGGCGGGACAGCCCGTTTTATCGAAGCATTCCCTGAAAATGCGCCCGGCGTGTTCTATTTAAGAACACTCGACGATGCCCATGCGCTGCGCACGGCGCTGAAGTACAGCAAGCATCTGGGCGTCATCGGCGGCGGATTCCTGGGGCTGGAAGTTGCCTCGACCGCACACAAAATGGGCGTTGCCGTATCCATTGTTGAGGCAACCGAGCGTGTTCTTCACCGCGTTGCCCCGCCCACATTCTCGGATTGGCTGCAGCAGCGTATTGAGCATGCCGGCCTGTCGCTGCATCTGGGCAATACGCCAACCACCATTACACCGCCAACCGACATCAAGGCCTCGTGGGACATCCAACTGCCAGACGAGCAACATATTGTGGCCGACACAGTCATGGTGTCTGTAGGGCTCACGGCCAACAGCGCCCTGGCGCGACAGGCCGGGCTGGACATCGACCCCGGCAATGGCGGCATTCTGGTTGACGAACAATGCCGGACAAGCCAGCCCAACATTTATGCCGCCGGCGACTGCACCAGCCAGATTCGCGGCAAGGCGGCACTGGCTCTACGCCTTGAGTCGTGGCAGAACGCGAATGAACAGGCACGCATCGCAGCCACTCACATGCTGGGCAAAGACCCGGCACCGGCTGCCTATCCATGGTTCTGGACAGATCAGTTTGGTTGCAACATTCAAATGCTGGGCCTGCCTGAACCCGATTTAACTTACGTGATTCGCGGCGAGCTGGACCCGAAAGCCGAAACACCGAAGTTCATTATGCTGGGGTTGAAAAACGACGTTCCGCATTACGCGATTGCAGTCAATGCCGGCGGCGACTTGCGCGCGTTACGCACGCTGTTCGAAAAAAGCGTTCGCATCAATCCCAACGAATTCACCGACACATCCGTCACTGCACGTGCTTTCGCCAAAAGCGCGATGGCTGCCCACAACGTGGGACAGCCAAACTGATTTCACAGGAGATCTTCCATGTATCAATCTCAAACCGTGATCGGGCAAACACTAGGGTCGAAAGACGACGCCCTGGAGAACTATGCCTGGCCTGATAACGACCTGCATTACATTCCTGACTGGGTTTATACCAGCCAGGAAGTTTACGACCGCGAAATGGAATTGATTTTCCGCGGCGACACCTGGAACTTCGTTGCCCTGGAGGCCGAAATTCCCAACCACGGCGACTACAAAAGATCGTATGTGGGCGATACCCCGGTGGTTGTCTCGCGTGCCGAAGACGGTTCCATTAACGTCTTTGAAAACCGCTGCGCGCACCGTGGCGCCGAATTCTGCCGTGAAAGCAAAGGCAACGCGAAAGAATTCGTTTGCCCTTATCACCAGTGGTCATACACGCTGAAAGGCGACCTGCAGGGTGTCCCCTTCAAGCGCGGTGTCAACAAACAGGGCGGTATGCCGCGTGACTTCCGCAACGAAGACCACGGCCTGCGCAAACTGCATGTCACCACCCTGAACGGTGTTGTTTTTGCGTCGTACTCCGACAAAGTCGAGCCGCTTGAAGAATACCTGAGCCCGGAAATCCTGGAGGACTTCAAAGTCACCTTTACGGGCAAGCCGCTGAAGATTCTGGGTTACTACCGCAATGAATTGCCCTGTAACTGGAAGATGTACCACGAGAACCTGAAAGACCCCTATCACGCAACCCTGCTGCATTCGTTCCTGGTGGTTTTCGGCTTGTTGGTGGCCGGCAATAAGTCCATGATGTTCGCCGACAAGGTTCATGGTCGCCACGGCATTATGGGGTCGGCCAAATCAGACGATCTCTACGCCGATGTGAACCCTGAAACCAAGAAGGAAATGCGCTCCTTCCATGAAGGCCTGAAACTGCAGGACGAGCGCTTCCTGCATTTTGTGAAAGAGTTCGACTCGCCCTGGTCGGTCACCATGGACACCATCTGGCCGAATTTCATTATCCAGCGTGAAATGAATACCTTGGGTATCCGTCAGATTATTCCAAATGGCCCGAACAGCATGATTATGCAATGGACCATGTTCGGCTACGAAGACGACGACGAAGAAATGCTGCGCCACCGCCTGCGCCAGGGCAACCTCATGGGTCCTTCCGGCTTTCTGGGCCTGGAAGACAACGAGGCACTGCGTTTCGTGCAGGAAGGTGTACGCCGCTCGAGCACCGAAAACAGTGTCGTCAAGCTTGATGCCGACACAATTGGCACATCGGAGTCCCTGATTTCGGAAGCGGCGATTCGTGCCATGTACAAATACTACCGCGAAGTAATGGGGATCTAATATGCTTTCAAAAATGAAAACCGACTTTTCCTATCAGCCTGTGAAGGTTGACGCTGCACGGGCTCAACAATTACGCGCGGAAATCGAAGCATTTCATGTTGAATATTGTGCGGTACTGGATGCCTGCGACGTAAAAAAATGGCCTGATTTCTTTACTGAGGATGGACTCTACCGGGTTACCTCGCGCGAGAATGCCAACCAGCAAATGCTGGTGGGCCTGGTTTATGCGGAAGGGCGCGGCATGATGCACGACCGCGCGGTGGCAATTGCTCAAACACAAATGTTTGCACCACGCCACATCATGCACATGGTGTCGAATATTCGCGTCATCGATGAAACCGACGAATTCATTGAAGCCGAGACCAACTACCTGCTGATTCAAACGCTAATTGAAGGGCAGTCCACCATTCACCTGGCCGGCAAGTATTACGACCGCTTTGTACGTAGTGAAAACGGCCTGCTGCTCAAAGAGCGCCAGGTTGTCTACGACACCGAAATCCTGGCCACCGACCTGGTTTATCCGGTTTAATCATTGACGTCATGCTGTTTCGTTCGGGCGCCACGGTGCCTGAATGAAACAACCATGAAAAAACCGCTGCTTTAAACTGCCCCGTACCCGGGGAAATTTAAAGCAGCGGTTTTTTGTTTGCCTGGTCCAACCAGTGCCGATCTTACAGGCCTTCCAGTGCCTTCAGCGCTTCATCACGCTTCATCACGGTGGCGTACTTCTGTTCCATATCGAACATGTTTGCCTCGTGTGGCCCCAATGCACGATCACCCACGCAATCAGATAACACCAATGGGCGAAAGCCCCATTGCATGGCGTCGACCACGCTGGCACGCACACAACCGCTGGTAACCGCACCGGCCACCACCAGGGTTTGCACCCCACGCATGGCCAGCCACGCCGCCAGCGAAGTACCAAAGAACGCCGACGGTACCGTTTTGCGCACAACGTACTCACCCTCTGCCGGCGCCAGTTCCGAGACAATGGCGCTGTTGGGGTGATCTTCCTTCAAGCCCAGCATGCTGGGTACTTTCAAGGAAAAAATATTGTTGTCGGCACCATCATCGGCAAAGACAATCCGCGTATGCGCCACCGGCCAGCCACGCTTGCGCGCTTCGGCCAGCAAAGGAACCGTATTCTGGATGGCTTCCTTGATATTGCCGCCCCCGAATACCTCGGGGGCGGCAAAACCATTCACAAAATCGATGATCAGCAGCCCTACCGGCGCCTTCAGTTCGAACTGATTGCCAAACCCTTGCTTGGCATAGGTTTGCACATCGCTGCCTTGTGTCATTTCACACCACCATCAAGCACTTTTCCGTTGCGGACCACTTCCTCGCCATCAAGCGAGACTGTGCAGTTACGCAAAGGAATATCAATGTGACACGCTGTGGTACGGCTGCCACCGCCCTCGTTGTTTGGCCCTAACGAGAACAGGAAGTTGCCTTCATAGGCCCGCGCGTCCATGCCAATGGTTTGTTCTTTGTCGTACAAGCCCAGGGTGGACCAGTAGCAGCGCGGCTGCAGGCCCCAGCCAATGTGGGAAATGGCGTAGCCTTCGGGATCGTTGAATGAAGCCATGTATTCACGCAGCAGTTCGGCATCGACGCCGCCTTCAATCTTGGTGGCGTAGCCGTTCTCGACCGTCAGAATAATCTGGTCGGTCGTATAGCTTTTCTGCGGCAAGAGAATATCGCCTTTATCGATCACAATACGGCCTGTGGCCTGGCCTTCGTTGGGAAAGGTAAAGGCAAAACCACTGGGCCAGTGATCCCAGCGGCCCGCCTCATCTACAAAGGCATATTCCGCCGTGGGCGGGAACTCGCCGATGGGGCAACGCAGATCGGTACCCGCATCCGAGACGACCGTCATTTCCTTGGCTGCCTCGATGCGTGCCGCCGCCGTTTTCACACGCTTGCGATCGGCTTCGGTTGGTACGGTACGCACCAGCACCTCGGGTGGCTCCACTGCCAGCAGAATCTTCGTACCGCTTTTCAGAATGTCGATCTGTTCCGGTGAAAACAAAAGCGTCATGAGATCAAGCACGAGATCGCTTTCTTTCAGGCAGGCAATCGCAGCCTTGTTACCCGTGAGCGGTGTGGTGCCCAAATAAGCCAGCGAGTCGCGGCTCAATGCCTTTTCGGCGTTAACCGGCGGCAGGTCGAGGCGGTTCATCACCGCCCCCAGGGATTGCACCGCGATCGCGGCACATCGCAGGTTCTGCGGGTGAGTTGCTGTACTGGTAAGAATCGTTACGGTTTGCCCGGCTTCAAGCTTGGACAAACGCAGCACTTCCTGCCATGCGGAAACGAGTTGGTAATCACTAACAGGCATGATGAACTCCTGAAAATAAAGGAATTAGGCGCGACGGGTTAACGGGGCACCCAGGAAATCGCCAAAGGCTTCATAAAAGCCCTCTTCATTGTCCCAGGGAATCATGTGGCCCGCGTCGTTCACATGAGAAACAGCAACACCTGGAATGAGTGTCTTGATCTCTTCAATATCTTCCTCGAGAATGACGCCGCCCCGCTCGGCCACCATCAGCATGGTGGGCACTTTCACCTTGGGCATATCGACATGAACGTCGTCTTTGTGGAAGTCTTCAAAGCTGGTGATAATGGCACGCTCGTCGCAAGTATGGAGCCACTCGGCGCGCAACTGCAACTGCTCTTGTGTCCAGGTAGGGCAAAAGGCGCGCATTTCCTCGGCGCTGCAGCCTTTGCGGGCCAGTGCCATGGAATCGACATACCAAGGCAACTTTGACGGGTATTCGCGACGCCCCGGGCCGGAGACGGGCGGATCGACCATCACCAGACGCACGAGACCTTCGGGCTCGCTACGCGCTGCGCGCACACCAATGCGCCCCCCCATTGAGTGGCCCACGATACTGTAGCGCTTCAAGCCCAGTGCCTTGACGAACTCGACCACGTCGTTCGCTTGCGCATCCAGACTGTAATCCAGTGTGTCGGAGGCCTGCGACAACCCGCGACCGCGCACATCGAGCACATAAGTATCAAAATGCTGGCCAAACCGTTCAGCCACAAAGCCCCAGGTAATGGCCGGGCTGGTAATGCCGGGCACGATCACAACCGCATCGCGGCCGGCCCGTTCACCCTCATTTCCGCCGTAACGCAGGTAATGCTGGCGAATACCATTGGCGTGAACATTGGCCCCATACAAAAACGTACTCATACTTTCTCCGTTTAAAGCTTGAACAAGCGCTCTGCGTTGCCATGGCAAACGAGTGCGCGTGTTTTTTCATCCATTGGTGCCGTTTCAATGAAGTCGGCGGCAACCGCTGTTTCTTCATAAGGATAGTCTACCGAAAACATAACACCTTCCGCGCCCATTTCACCAATCGCACCCATCAGCGAGGGGTGCGAGCATACGCCGGAAGTCGTAATGACAATGTTGGAACCGAAATACTCGGACGGCTTGCGATCCAGCGTCACGCCTTGCGGATAGACGGCAAAACGGCTGTCGAAGCGCCAGCGCAGGAACGGCAGGCCTTCACCCATGTGCCCCAGAATCAGTTTCAGCTTCGGAAAACGATCGAACACACCACCGAACAACAAACGCAGTGCGTGCGTGCCGGTTTCCACGCCCCAGCCCCAGGTGGCCCCCATGAGCTCGGGGTGTTTCGTGAACATGTGCGGGGTATCGAACATGTTGAAAGGGTGCAGGTACAAAGGCACATCCAGTTCCTGCATGCGCTCCCAGAAAACGTCATACGCGGGGTCATCGTAGTAGACGCCGTGCGTATGGCCATTCACCAGCGCACCTTTGAAGCCCAGCTCTTTTACAGCCCGCTCCAACTCATCGCCCGCTGCCTTGGGATCTTGCATGGGCAAATGCGCAAAGCCACCAAAGCGTGTGGGATGACGCGCAACCTGTTGTGCAAGGAAGTCGTTGTTTTCTTTCGCACGCGAAATGGCGGCGGCGGTATCTTTCTCTGCCTGTACCCCAGGGCCTGTTTGAGAAAGAATCACGTAATCAATGCCGGCGGCGTCCATTTCCTTCAGGCGGATTTCGTCGAAATCGGTAAGGCGGCTGGTTAAATCGGCAGCCACCGCCGGGTCGATCAGGCTGACAAATGCCTTTGAGTAATCGCCAAAACCCACACCTGTAAAGTGCTCTTCCAACGCAATTTTACGAATTCGACTCACAACAACTCTCCTCTTGCCTAAAGCGATCATTTAAAGTTAATGTCAGTATACTGACAAAATCATTACGCTTCTATGGCGTAAACCCTTACACGAAGGGTCGACACCACTGTCCCAGGTAATGAAAAAAGCTTGGATAGCGCTCAAACAGACTTCAGCGCCGCCCGGCCATGTTGATTGTTCGCTTCCACAACCTCAGCCAGCAACGTCATGAAGGTCTTGCGATCGGCGGGCGAGAGCGGCTCGATAAGCCGTTGCTGTGACCGTGCCATGCCGTCTTTCAAAGACTCCATCAGGGCCAACCCTTCCGGCGTAATATTGGCCTGTCGCGAACGTTTGTCGGTGGGATTCACACGCCGCTCCACCAGCCCCTTTTCCTCGAGCCGCTTGATCACGTCGGCCGAAGTGGTGCGATCGAGCCCCAGTTCGTAGCCAATCGCGGTTTGATCAAGCCAGGGATTACGCGAGAGCACGGTAAGAATGCCATATTGAACCGGGGTGATATTGCCCTCTTTGCATTCTTCAAAGAACATTGCATAATGAATCTGATTCAACCGGCGAACCAGAAAACCGGGGCGCGACCAAAGCCCCTGCTGGCTGAACACAGCGGGCGTAATGTCGTCTGGCAAAGGCTCTTTCCGGCTCGAGCCGGCCCTGCCGGTTTCCTGCTTTTTTTTATGTTCTATATCCGAAACTGAATCATGGTTCGGCACGGCTGAATAACTCTGTTTCATAATGCGCTAGTCTCTCGTGTTTTTTACTCAGTATACAGAGCAACCAAATGGTTTGCATCGGTATTTTCACAATTGATACAACTTCATGACTAGCCTGTTCATTTTCCTGCTCATTACAAAAAAAAGAGCAGTTCCCTCAGTAAAGCGGCAACTGCACTAAAGTTGGCACATTCGTTCCATTTTGTGTTGCCGCAGCCAGCCCGCTCACCCGCACACCCAGCAAGCGCACGCGCGCAGAAAACTCGATACGCTTCAAGCATTGTCGCGCAGCAAAATGAATCAACTGCACCTCATCCGTTTCCTGATCCAGCGAATAGTCGCGGGTTATTGTCCGGAAATCCTCAAATCGCAATTTAACGCCGACCGTGCGTCCCTTTACCCCTTTACGTTTCAGGTCTTGAGCCACTTTTTCACACAAGCTGAAAAAAACCGCCGACAAACGCTCGCGGTCGTGCAACACATGTAAATCCCGATCAAACGTGGTTTCCCGACTGACCGATTTGGGCTCGGAATGCATGACCACCTCACGCTCGTCGCGGCCGTGCGCCACCCGAAGCAACCAGGAGGCATAGGTACGCCCGAAATGCGTTTGCAACATGCCAGCATCGGCTTGCGCCAATTGCGCAATGGTTTCAATACCCAACGCCTGCAGCTTCTGGGTGGCTTTCGGGCCGATTCCATTGATTTTCCCGACCGGCAATGGCCAGATCCGGGTCGGAATGTCGTCGTGCGTCAGAATCGTAAGGCCGTCGGGCTTTTGCAGCTCGGACCCGATTTTGGACAACAGTTTATTGGGGGAAATCGCAATGGAGCACGTTAAGCCTGTTGCCTCGAAGACGGCCTCTTTCAGCCGGCGACCAATCACATCCGACGGCTCGTCGGACCGCGTCAGGTCGATATAGATTTCATCAATCCCGCGGTCTTCGATACAGGGCGTAATTGCCGCTACCGCCGCTTTGAACCGGCGTGAATACTCACGGTAAGCATTGAAGTCGGCGGGCAGCAAATAGGCATCGGGGGCCAGTTGCGCGGCTTTCATCATGCCCATGGCGGAAAAAACCCCCAGCGCCCGGGCTTCATAGGTAGACGTTGTCACCACCCCGCGCCCCACATACTGACGCAGCCGCCCAAATACGCGCCGACCGGCGCGCTCTGCGGGGGCCGGGGTGTTGCGCCCCCCGATCACCACGGCCTGCCCTTTTAACTCGGGGTAGCGCAGCAACTCCACCGATGCGTAGAACGCGTCCATGTCAAGATGCGCGACCCGCCGGGCGTCACCGTTAACCGGTTGAAGGCTCGTATCCGTTTCATTGTTGGGGAAAGAGGGTGGCGGCATCCTGACATTTTAATAATCCACGCGTACGCCCAACATGATACTGCGACCGGGCAACGGTGCCACCTGTGCCAGATAGGAACTATGATTGAACGCCAAACGGTTCAACAGATTACGTCCCTGCAGGTAAACCTGTGCATCAGCCCCTTGCGCCTCAAAGTCGTAGGCCACACCGGCATTAAGCATGGTGTACCCCGGCGTTTCTGTTTCGTATGCGGCAATCCGGTTCTGTCGTAAAACCCTGACGACCTCGAGGTTTGCCCGCCAGTCCTGCCACTGCGCATTAACCCGGCCTCCCACGCGTGCGGCAGGAATACGCGGCAGGTCGCCGGCGCCATTGGTTAATCGTCCTCGGGTCATGTCGCCGAACGCACCGACGGAAATGTACTGATTCACCTGGTAGTTCATGTCGAGTTCGACCCCCACGAACTGCGCGTCCTGCTGCGCATACTGAATCAAACTGAAGTCTTCATAGCGGTCCAGCGTCTGGGCATAAATGTAATCTTTGACACGGTTGTAAAACACGCTGGCTTCAAAAGTGAAGTCGCCTTCGGTTTTTCTCAGCGTCAGGTCAACACCCGTTGATTTTTCAGTGCCCAAGTCCGACTGGCCGAGTTCATAAGTGTTGGTTGCCAGGTGAACACCGTCGGCATACAACTCCTGGGCGCCGGGCATGCGCTCGGCCCGGGAAAACTGCAACGCCACGGAATAAGCCGGGGCGAACTCCCAGATCGCCGCAGCCGAACCCGACAAGGCACGCCCCTGGTATGCTGGCTGGCCTGAGTCCGGATCAATCGACTGCCAGTCATGACGCACGCCCACTTCAAAACGCCAGTCGTTCAAACGATAGGTTTCCAATAAAGCCACACCCCAGGTTTTTGTGTGTGTGCTGGGCAAAAAGCGCTCTGGACCGGATGTATCAAAACGGCTTTGGCCATTCTGCAAGGCGAACACACCCTCCCATCCAGCCAGCGGCGCATGTGCCAGCTCGAGCCGGGCGTCGTACGCCCGATTTCGGAAAGTACTGGCAATCTCGCCATGTTCCATTTCATCGTGTCGATACTTTGCGAATCCGGCACGCCAACTAAGCCGGGTTAAACCAGGCAGTGGGTCGGTGTACTCACCACGGGCGTCGATTCGTTGTGACTTCAGCCGTGTCACCGGTGTATCGCTGTCGTCCGAGTCGTCATGGTCGTGGTCGTCGTGCCCTTCCTCTTCATGCTCATCCTCATGGTCGTCATGACCACCGCAATGCAGGGATGACCCGTGGGGGTGGCAATCGCCATAACTATGGTTGTGCCCCGGCAGCCCGTAACGACTGTTGATCTGGCTGAATGACAGACCGGTATAGCCGTTATCGTGAATCCAACTAGCGCCGATACTGCCGGTCGTGCTTCGGGCAAACGAACCGGGCAGGTGAGACGTTGACCAATCAGGCACGCGATAGTCGTCGGCATCCCGCGCGGAACCCTGCAGTCGAATCGCAAAGTTCCCTTCCCCGGCGGTGACACCCGCCGCACCCGCACGTTCGTCTGAGCCGGTAGCCCCCTGGAGATTGGCAAACCCTTCCACACCGTTGGCGGGTACCGCATCCGGTATACGGCCATCAATCACGTTAACGACCCCACCGATCGCACCCGCACTGTACAGCAACGCGCCTGGCCCGCGAATCACCTCAATTCGCTCGGCAAGCATCGGATCCACTGTCAAAGCATGATCCGGAGAAATGCTGGAAGCGTCCATCACATCGGAACCGTCTTGCAGCACCACCACACGCGGGGCTGTTTGCCCACGAATCACCGGACGACTGGCACCCGTCCCGAAAGTATCGGCGCGCACACCCGGCAACCCCTCAAGCGCGACACCCAGGGTTGTCTGGTCGCTTAGCAACAGCCCCTCTCCCGACAATACCGATACCGGTACTGTCGAGTTGTTCGCGTCGGTTCTGAGCGGGCTCGCCTTAATCACAATCTTTTCCAACTGCTTTGGTTCCGGCTCAAGCGGCTGCGCTGCCGCAACAGAAATGCCGTAGCAGGCTGTTATGACACTGGCACCCGCACTTAAGCTATTTACCCAAATCTTTTTCACTTTCCTCTCCATCAATTTTGCAATGTTATAACATAACTTTAATTAGGAAAGAAAAACCCCGGCAAAAACATTGCCGGGGTCAGTCAAGCGAGTAAAAGCGATTTACTAATCAGCAAATATCCACATTTTTGTCTCGGGATTAATGCTCAGGACGCGGCCGGGGATATAGGCATCACCCGATTCCTGGAATTCATATTTCTGAATACCTTCAAACGTTTCAAGCCCGACAAATGCGTCTTTGATCAACTCACGCGCCTCATCAGCCGGCGTGTTGCCATCGATATTGTTCTTGCGCATGATATCGGCATAAAGCAGCACGGCGTCATAACTCAGGCTCCAGTTAGCGGTGTTGGCCGGATCACCCATCGTGTCATCGGCACGCTCAAGAAAACGTTCGACATAAGCGGTGTTCAGCTCGTTATCGCCGGTTGAACTGTTTACAGTGGTAAAGCCCATTGAGTGCCAGTTCTTGCCGTTATCGCCAACCGTGTAGACAAACGGGCCGGGCCAGATCAGGGAGTTACCCAGAACCGGTGCCTCGATACCCTGAACGTTGAACTCCTTGGCCAACTGCAAAGCGTTGGGCCCCAGCGCCGATACCATGATGGCGTCCGGATTCAGGCTTTTCACTTTAATGGCGACGGGCGACAGATCGGTGGCGCGTGTCGAAAACTCAACCAGCTCAATCAGTTCAACACCATTTTCCTTGGCCAACTGCATATAAGCATCTGCCCCCGCTTTACCCGAGGCTTCACGAACGTCGGCGACAACAACAATGCGTTTGGTGTCGGGATACACGCGCAGGAAATCCTTGAAACCGTCCGCAATGAACAGATCGTCAGGCGGTTGCAAACGAATTGTCCAAGGACGAATGGTAATGCCCGGCTTGGCGGCGGTGGCCGTGATCGCAGGAACGCCCATGCGGTTGGCCAGCGGGCTGACTGTTTCCCATTGGGTACCGGTCATTGGCCCGATAACGGCAAAGGCGCCGTCGTTGGCAAATTGACGGAACATCAATACCGCCTGGCCCGGATCCATCTGCGTATCGGCAAACTGCATATCAATCATGCTGCCGTTCACGCCACCCGCTTTATTGACATCTTCAACAGCCAGCTCAATAGCCAGCTGCTGCGATTTCCCATAAGCGCCCAACGGACCGGTTTGCGGTAAAAGCGTACCCAGTTTGATTGCAGGCTTATCGGCAGCCGAAGCGCCGAACGGCAACGCCAGCGCAGCGGCCAGCAACATTGCAAAACGCCATTTTTTCATAACACTTGTCTCCGTAATTATTAAAGGAATGATGAAACACGCTTTACTGCGTTACTTAAGCAGTCGGCACCGCCGCCTGCTTGATCTTGCCATGCCCCAGGAAACTGGCCATGATGGCCGGGTCTTTGGCCAACTGGGCCGCATCACCTGAAGTCAAGAACACACCTTGGTTCAACACATACGCCCGATGCGCCAAATCGAGCGCACTGCGAACGTTCTGTTCAACCAGCAAGATCGTCATGCCCGAATCTCTAAGTTCGGCCAAAACCTTGAATACTTCTTTGGAAAACAATGGCGACAAGCCCATGGACGGCTCGTCAACCAACAGCAAACGTGGCCGGTTGATCAGGGCCCGGCCAATGGCCAGCATTTGCTGCTCGCCGCCGGACAGCCCTCCCGCCAATTGCTTGCGCCGCTCACCCAATCTGGGAAAACGTTGATAAACCTCTTCAACCGCCTTTTCGAAAGGCCGGTCACTGGGTCGAATCTCCCAGGCCAGGCGCAGGTTTTCCTCTACCACCATGCCCTGCAAAGTCCCGCGCCCTTCAGGCACGTGAAGCATGCCCAACCGCGCCAGTTGATGCGCCTTGATTGTTCGAATGTCGTTGTCGAGAAACACGGCCTGGCCGGAGGCAATGGGCAAAATGCCGGACAAAGCCCGCATCAAAGTCGATTTGCCCGCGCCGTTGGCACCCACAATCGATACCGTCTCGCCTTCGGACACACTCAGGCTGACGCCACGCAAAGCCTTGATGGGTCCGTATGAAACATGCAGATCGCTGACTTCAAGAATCCGGCTCATTCATCATCTCCCAAATACGCCCGGCGCACCTCGGGGTGCTCCAGTACCTCATGCACGTCGCCGTCGGCGATTTTGCGCCCATAATCCATGGCAACGGCGCGATCCGACAAACTGCGAATCAGGCTCATGTCGTGCTCAATCAGCACCATTGCACCCACACGGCTTCGTATACGATGAATATCGGCCACCAATTGCTCTGTCTCCGCGTCATTCATGCCTGCGGCAGGCTCATCAAGCAGCAAAAGCGCAGGCTTGCCGGCCAGCGCACGCGCTATTTCAAGACGACGCGAATCGCCATACGACAACGAGGCTGCCAAATGATCTGCTTTGTCGGTCAACTGCATCATGTCCAGCAGCGCCATCGCCTCGGCGCGGCCGTTGGCCCGCCCTGTACGGTTCCATAGTGAGCGCAAAGGCGATTTTGCATGGCGCTTGTCGGCAACCATGACATTCTCCAGCACCGTCATGCGCTTGAACAAACGAATATTCTGAAACGTGCGCCCCACCCCGCGGCGGCCAATTTCATAAAGTGGCAATGTGCTTATTTCACTGCCCTGGAAACGGATACTGCCGGCGGTAGGACGATAGAAACCGGTAATCGTATTCAATAAGGCGGTCTTGCCCGCTCCGTTGGGGCCGATCAAACCCAGAATCTCGTTTTCAAAGACCTGCAAACTGATGCCGTCAAGCGCACGAATGCCGCCAAATGATTTCTGCAGATCCGTAATATCCAGAATCACATTCCTGCTCATGCTGTTTTCCTTTCAATGGCTTTCGACGTTTTCCCCATACGCAAAGTAGGAAAGCGAAAAGACAACAAACCATCGGGACGCACAAGCAACATAAGCAATACAGCCAGGCCAAAAACCGTTGGCCGCCAATCCGCCAGCACACGAAAGTATTCGGGCAACAATGTCATGACAACGGCGCCGACAAAGGGGCCAATCATATTGTTCACGCCGCCCAGCACCACGTACAACACAACGTAAATAGCCAGCAGCACGTCGAAGTTCTCGGGCCGCACAAACGTCAGGTAATGACCATACAAGGACCCGGCCACCGCAGCCACGGCGGCACCGGCGGCAAAGCCGATCAGGCGCACTGCCGTCACATTAATGCCCATGGAGGCAGCCACGCGCTCGTCTTCCCGCACCGCGTCGAATACCCGCTGCAAAGGACTGAACGACACCACTGCCAGCAAGAGCCCGACCACCACAACGGCAATCAGAACCGCAAACAGATCCGTCCCCAGCATGCCGCTCATGCCCCCAATCCCGCCCAGGAAATCGAGATTTTCAAGCAGAACCCGGACACAAAAAGTGATCCCCAGCGTTGCCAGGATCAGATAAATACCTCGCAACCGCAGTGCCGGGAATCCGATAACCCCGGCGATGATCGCGGTGATTGCCGCCGCAACCAGCGTAGCCGGCCAGAAAGGCATACCCATTTCAGTCGTGAGATAACTGGCGGCATAACATCCTATCGCCATGAATGCGCCTTGGGCAAAAGACAGGCTACCGGTCAGGAGCACAATATAGACACTCCATGCCAGCAGCACGTTGATGCCCGTGATAATAAGGTAGTCGCTAATCAAACCCGCTGCTCCCTGGAATGTAGCCCACCCGCAAACAAACCGGCGGGTCGAAACAGAAGAATCAAAATCATGGCCAGCCACACCGTCATTTCACCCAGGCGCCCCCAGCCGAAATAGAACATCAGCGCTTCAATCACGCCAATCAACAGGGCGGCCAGCACCGCACCGCGCATGTCACCCATGCCGCCAATAGCCATAATTGCCATCGCCTTCAACCCGAAAGTAAGGCCAATTTCCGACCCCACTGCATCGCTGCGCAAGGCCAGCAACAAGCCGGCAATTGCCGCCAATGCCGATGAAATAAAGAACACGGCCTGCTTAACGCGCAGCACATTCACACCCAGCAAGGTCGCCGAGGTCGGTGCTTCGGCCACGGCGCGGATCTGGCGCCCGATTTTCATGTGATGAATCAGAAAGTGCAGCCCGACCATCAGCGCCAACGTGACCGCCAGCACCAGCAACTGCAAATTCAGAAACCGTACACCCGCAATTTCAAAGGTTTCGGTCAGCCAACCCGTCTGGGGAGGAAGGGGAAGGCTTTCGTTCCCCCAGAATTTATGCACCAGGTCAATGAAAACCAGGCCTAGAGCCAGCGAGCTCAACGCCGCCGTAATGCGCGAATCGGCACTCTGGAAACGCCGAAACGCCACAAACTCGGTAAACAGCCCAAGCAAACCGCCAATCAGAAAGGCAAAAATGAATGCCCATTCCAACGGCAAATACGACATGGAAACCAGCCCGATAAAACCACCCAGCATGAATACCTCCGGGTGTGTGAAATTGAGCTTGTCGAGCACACCGACAATTAACGTGAACCCGATGGCCACCAGCGCATACATGGCGCCGCTGACCAATCCGTTCAGTATCTGGCCTAGCAACATTGACCGCCTCCTTTTAGGCAGAAGCCTGGGCAGGCGCTGCGCGTTTCATGGCCTGCAGATTCGGCAAGACTTCCTTGGCGAAAAGGTCCATGTTGCGACGCGTCAGTTCCTCGGAAAGATTACCGAAATGCAGCATGGTCAGCAGGTTGTCGAAGTGCATGTCGTTCCAGTGCGACTCGAGCTGCTGACGCACTGTTGCAGGACTGCCGCACACAATCATGCCCATATCAATGGCCATTTCAATCGTCAGTTCCTGAGACAACATGGCTTTGGCCGCCATGATGCGCTTGAGTGAATCACGCGAGCTGTAACCCGGCGGCAACAGCATTTCGAATGGCATTTTCAACAACCGGTTACGGAACAGTTCGAATGGTTCACGCGCCTCTTTAATGGCCTGCTCGTCGGTGTCGGCCACATAGATAGGCACCGCCCAACCCAACTGGCTGTCGGTCGCTTCGTATCCAAATTGCTCGGCCGTATCGCGGTAAGACTGCAGATACTTCTGCACCGTTTTGGCCGGGCTGAATGTCTGCAGATAGGTGTATCGATGGTCGGGATGAGCCGCCCAGTCAATGGTTTCCTTGCTGCCCTGGGACGGCACCCAGATAGGCGGGTGCGGGTTCTGGAAAGGCCGCGGCCACAAATTGACGTAATCAACGTTGTAATGTTTGCCGCTGAATGAAGTAGGCCCCAATTGCGTCCAGGCCTGAACGATCAGGTCATGCGCCTCATGGAAACGCTCGTGGGAGATCGTCGGGTTCAAGCCGAACGTGTGATATTCGGCACCGATACCCCGGACAAAACCGGCAATCAGGCGCCCACCGGTAATCACGTCGAGCATGGCATACTCTTCGGCCACCGTCATGGGATGCTCACGCAAAGGCAGCGCACTACCCAGAATGGCAATCTTCACGCGTTTTGTGCGGCGCGCCAAAGCCGAAGCCATGACCACCGGGGAAGGCATCAGGCCATAGGCAGTTTGGTGATGCTCATTCACAGCCACGCCGTCAAAACCCAGGGTTTCCGCATACTCCAGTTCATCAAGGTAGCGGTTGTACAACTGGTGACCTTTCACCGGGTCATAAAACTTGTTCGGCAGCTTCATCCAAACGGTTTCATATTCCTTGGTCGCCTCGAAATCCAGATCGGCATACGCCATCAGGTGAAAAAGAATGACATTCATGACTATTTAACCCCTTCAATAAATTGCTTGACGGATGCACTGAACTCATTGGGATACTCAACCTGCGGCAAATGACCGCATTCACTGAATACCTGCAGTGTCGCGTTGGGCAGTTTGGGCTGCAGCGCCTCGCCAACCGCCAGTGGCATAATTTTGTCCTGTTCACCCCAGATTAACTTCGCCGGCATGTTCAAGCGATGCAGCCATTTGGGCAAATTCGGATCGAACAGGCGAGGTTGCCAGGCCAGTTTTGCAACGGTGTGGCGATTCTTCAGCATCATGTCCTGAGCCTCTTCGGTATCCGGCGCCATCGACAGGACTTTCTCTGCAATGTCCTGATTGAAAAACGTGTTGCGCGCCGCTGTTTCAGGATTCCACAGGAAAATGTCGCCTGGCAGGACACCCGGAACGCGCACACCCGCCGTGCCGACCAGGGTCAGCGACTTGATCCGGCGAGGTTCGCGAATGCCCATTTCCATCCCAAGCCAACCGCCCATGGAACTGCCAACCACATGGACACTGTCGAGTTTCATGTGGTCGAGCAGGTCGAGGTAGAAATAGGCCAGGTCCTGCATGTTGTCGAGCCATTCGGGCTCATCCGACATGCCAAAGCCAGGATGTTCAGGCACGAGCAAGTCGTAGTCCTGGGCCAGAACGTCCATAAAGGGCTGGATCATGGGTGCGCCGTTCGCGCCGTGCAAATACAGTACCGTTGGGCCCTGACCACCGCGCCGCATGCGGATCCGGCAATCATCAACAGTAATAAAAGACTCTTCAAACGCCATATTGCTGACTCCTGTTCTAGTTAACTGACGCCTCGACGCTGGCGGCAAGGCGCGCACGGCGGGCAAACTCAACAACCTGGCCGGCCATGATATTCAGCTGGGCGGCCACGTCGGGACTCTTGATACTGCCGTCGGCCTCGAAAGGCTTCAGACTTGAATTAATGACGGCGGCATAAGGCGTAGGCCAGCCGCGCAATGCATGAACAATGGCGCGCAGTGTTGACAGGGTCGAGCCCATGGCTTGCGCGCCATCGGCGCACACAATGCAGCCTACGGCGCGGTTGTCGAAGTACGGCCGGTCGTCGGCGCGCATGTCTTCGGTGTAATCGAGCGCATTCTTCAAATGGCCGGAAATCGTGCCGTGGTAACTGGGAGACGACAAAATAATGCCATCGGCCGCACGCAAAGCTTCAACCAGGCGTTGCGCGTTGTCGGATCGCGACGCAACGGCCGGATCAAACGTTTCCATGTCCAGGTCAGGGCCGGACAGCATCAGGGTGCGCGCACCCTGAGTCTCGGCCATACGCAAGGCAGCTGCCATGGCTTTCTCCGACGTCGAGCCGACGCGCATCGTGCCGCCGATCCCCACAATAAAGGGCGAATCTGTGTTCATACATAATCCTTCACGAACCAAAGTTTTTGACGCGCCAATAAGCCAGCCTGACCATTGGGCGTTAAAAAATGACATTACGGGTACCACTACCCAGACGGTTGTCTCCAAACTACGATGTAGTTTCTGGTTTTTATTAAATTTCTGACGTATTCTGACGTATAGTCATACTTAAAACTAAGCATGCATTTTTTTAAATGGTAAAGACCTGAAAATTACCTGTCAATACGCCTAGGGTAAGTCCTGATACGATTTCGAAATGAAACCTAAAGACACTTCACACAATGCTGCAGCCGAGCCGGCATCGCACGACCCGTTCATCAAGCTTTACGACATGCCGGGATACTTATTGCGTCGGGGCGGCCAATTCATCAATGCCACATTCGATGCCGAAATGGGAAAAATGGGCCTGACAGCCAGCCAACTGGCTGCCTTTCTGGCGGTGAGCATTCAAGAAGGGATGGAACAACGAGAACTGGCCGCCCGACTGAACTGGGATGAGGCCACGGTTGGCGGCATGGTACGGCGCCTGGAGGCACAAGGCTATTTCGAACGGCGCAGCAGCCCGAAATCCAAGCGTGGCCTGCAAATATACATGACTCCGAAAGGCAGGGAGCTGTATCAGCAAGCCGAACCCCACGTCACCCGGATTCAAGTGAATGTCTTGAAAAACCTGGCCCCGGACGAACAAAAAACCCTGCTTTGCCTGCTAAGCAAAATGATGGGTGAAAACAACTCGTACTACCAGAAAGACGCCCCGCAAAACGACAAGGGCGCATAAAGGGCCGCCGGGTTTATTCGCGATACATTTGAAACGACGCACTGCGCTGGGCAATGCGCCAGCCCTCATCGGTGCG
This sequence comes from Pusillimonas sp. UBA3987, assembly GCA_002384935.1. GTDB lineage: Bacteria > Pseudomonadota > Gammaproteobacteria > Burkholderiales > Burkholderiaceae_B > Neopusillimonas. The sequence goes on along the minus strand of DGCD01000011.1, from coordinate 62,948 downwards.
AACTATTAGGTCGTCGAACTGACCGGCTGCCTGGCGGGCATCGGCTTTTCTGCCGAAGGCCTCAAGCGGCGTGTCGCTGGTTGTGCTCCATAACAAAACATAGCTGGTCACTCGGGCCGAATTGGCATCGGCTTCATAAACCACGGAGTTGGTAATGAAATGACGGGTCAGGCGTTCGCGTGGCTTGCTTTGATACGAAGCCAGGATTTGCTCGCGCCCGACAAGCGGCGAGCCGCCAGGCCGGACCAGGGTGGCGTCGGGTGTAAACAAGTGCACCAGCGTTTCGTAATCCTGCTGATCGACCAGGCAGGCGCTACGCACCGCCAGGTCTTTGCAAACCATATGAATCGCCAGAAGATCGGCGCTGTGGTGATGCTCCATTTCATGCCCCCTTTGTTGTGCGCGAAAGCCAGGCGTCGAGCAAGACACTGACAGCCTCGGGCTGCTCCATGGTCGACATATGCCCGCACTGCTCGACGGCATGTAGAGACACCCATTGTGCCGACACCATATGGCTCATGGCCTCATGACGTGAATAAGGGCTCCATGCGTCTTCACGACCGCAAATAATCGCCGTTGGACAATGCAGTTTGCGCAGCACCGGACCCGCGTCGGGGCGACCCAGCAAGGCATTGATCTGCGCTTCAAATTGCTCGGGCGTACGACGCTCGATCATCTCAAGGATCTCATTAAACAAGGGTGTTTCAAGACGTTCTGGATGCACCATACCGGGCGCCCATAACTGCCCCATTTCACGCATGCCATGGGCTTTGGCATGTTGCAGCAATTTCATGCGTTTTTCACGCTCTTGCGCCCCGGCTTGGCCTGCCGCAATGGGTTCATAACCCGTATCGAGCAGCGCCAGCCGCAGCACACGTTCAGGTGCCAGGCGGGCCACTTCAAGCGCAACCCGCCCGCCCATGGAGTGACCCGCCAAAGAAAATTCGGGCGCACGTACCTCAGCCAGCACTTTTCGCGCCATCCCTTCGATTGAGCCCAATTCGGCATACTCCGGCACCACAGTATCAACACGATCGCCCAGCGCCGCGCGTTGATGCTCCCATACAGCCTTATCGCACAACAAACCGGGTAACAACACCAATGCTTCTTTTGACATCAAATTTCCTTGAACTCAACGGCCTGTCCAAACGCGGCGAGGCACCGACACGTTGCCATCGAACAGCCAGCGCGCCGTTCGAATCAATGCAGCCTGCGCTACGTTAATCTGGCCGTCAGTTCGCTCCAACAGAATCTCCACCCCCATGTGCCCGGTGGGATGTTCGATTTCAAGCTGGAGATGATCGCCTTCAGGTATAACCCCCACGCCATTGCAAACCGTACCCGGTATCGCAACCGCCGTTGCCACGCTCACAGCCGCCAGCACGCCTATTGACGCATGGCATCGATGCGGAATGAAACAACGCGTATTAATGGCACCACCTTTGAGGGGCGGCGACACCAGGCACATCTTGGGCACCGTGCGCTCAGACACGTCACCCAGATTCATCATCGGCCCCACCTTCAAACGGATTGCCTCAATGCGAGCCTTCAGTTCTGTGTTGGCATCCAGGTCTTCACGGGTTTCATGGCCTGTGCAGCCAAAATCGTGCGCGCGCAGCAAAACCATCGGCATACCGTTATCAATGCAGGTCAGTGAAACACCGTCGATATCATCCAGCATCCGACCCGTGGGAAAGAGCGCACCACAACTGGAGCCGGCCGTATCCCGGAATGCAATGGGGATCGAGGCGGCCGTGCCCGGCACGCCGTCGATCTGTTGACTGCCTTCGTACATGACCCGCCCGCCCGGCGTTGTCACTTTTGCAACCGCAATCTGCCCGGTATTCACCATATGAATGGCAACCGGCGTTACGTCGTTTCTTGCCGCCACAAGGCCGGTTTCAATGGCAAACGGCCCGACGCCTGCCAGAATATTGCCGCAATTCTGGCCGTAGTCGACACGCGCCTCATCCACAACCACCTGTCCGAACAGATAATCAACGTCGGCGTCGGCACGTGTCGATGTCGACACAATGGCCACTTTGCTGGTTAGCGAATCGGCGCCCCCGATACCATCGATCTGGCGCGGATCAGGTGACCCCATCACAGCCAGCAAAACCGCATCACGCAGCGCGGCATCCGCAGGTAAATCGGCTGCGTGAAAATACGCCCCTTTCGAGGTGCCACCCCGCATTTGCACACAAGGAATACGCGTTTGCATGTTCACCTTTGGAATCACAACTCATCAAGAGAATTGACGTAGCGTAACCCCTTGGCGTCAAGGCGTTCACGCATGCCATAGTGATCGAGCCCCAGTTTCCCAGTTGCCAGGACCTGGCGCGTGCTATCTTCTTTTTCCATACGCGCCAGGGCCAACTGGGCGACTTGCGGAACATCGGCCACTGGCACGACCACCACACCGTCGTCGTCGGCCACAATGACATCACCGGGATTAACCAGTTGGCGCGCGCACGTAACGGGCACATTCACCGAGCCCAGTGTTTCCTTGACGGTACCTTGAGCCGAAATCGCGCGAGACCAGACCGGAAACCGCATTTCGGTCAGTGTCCGAACATCGCGGCATCCGCCGTCGATGACCAGGCCCAAAACACCATGCGCCATTAATGATGTAGCCAGCAAATCGCCAAAATAACCATCGGTGCACTCAGAGGTGGTGGCAACGACCAGAATATCGCCTTGCCGACATTGCTCAACCGCAACGTGAAGCATCCAGTTATCGGCCGGGGGCACCAAAGCCGTAATTGCCGAGCCCGCAATACAGGCACCCGGCCAGATAGGCCGCATATAAGGCGCCATCAAACCCAGGCGACTCTGCGCTTCATGAACCGTTGCCGCCCCTGCCCTTTGCAACAGCTCGATATCAGCCGGGTCGGCCCGGCTTACCTTTTGAACAACAATGCCTCGTTTCATGACAGTTCTCCTACCACCGAAGGGGTTAAACGCATATAGCCTTCCGCATACTCGATATTGCGTGCTGCAGTAATACCTATATTACGCTTGGCCTGTACACCGCGCTGTTGCGCAACACGCGTGTAGTACGCCCACAGGTGCTCCTGCCCCGCCATGCATTCAATCGCCTGTCGCTTTTTATCCCATACATGGGTGATGTCCAGGAACGTATTCGGGATCCATTCACACTGTTCGGTCTGATGGGGCTCGAACGCATACACCGGCGGCGCACCCACCACTTTCTGTCCGGGGTTATGGCCTTCGGCCTGGGCGATAACGCGTGCCTCTTGAGCCACATGCATCGCCAACGGATGGTCGAAGTTATAGGGGTCTTTAACGGAATGACTTAAAACAAATGCCGGCTGCAATTCACGATAGACATCAACCAGACGCATTAATGTGTCATCGCAGATGCGCATGGGGTAATCGCCCACATCGAAAAACGCTATTTCAGCACCCAGGACATCGGCAGCACGTTGCGCCTCTTCTTTGCGTGCCGCTTTCACCTTTTCCAGTGTCATTTCACCCTTACGCCAAAGCTTGGCCGATTCGCCGCGTTCACCAAATGAAAGACAAACCACTTTCATGCGATAGCCCAGTTCGGTATGAACCGCAATCGCACCGGCTGAACGCCAAACGAAATCGGCGGAATGCGCACTGACCACCAGGCCTGCCCGCTGATCGCTTGTGTTGGAATTGCTCATTATTGCCCCTTGGAAAAATTGGAATTATGCGTTGGGGCCAGTGTGCCAAAACTGGTTTGCCATGACCAGTGACATCATGCGCAAGGCAATGCGTTTTGCTTATAGAAAAGAACTAACTGAGTTCATCAGCCAGTACCTGAAGCTCTTGAATAAAGAGGCGGATGCTTGCACTGGGATCGGCATCGGCACGCATCGTCAGGCCAATCTGACGTGCCGTTTCTTCCACCTCGACTGGCAGAATGCTGAACACACCTGACGATATACCGTGGAAAATCTGGCGACGCGACAATAAGGCAAGCCGGTTGCTGTCTTGCAGCAAAGCCTGCAAGACAATGGCACTGTTGACCTGAAGTTCGGCGCTAGGCGGGGCAACCCCCGCTGCGCGAAAAGCACGTTCAAACGCCTCGCCTGCAGGCGTTCCGCTTAAAGGAGCTATCCAGGGTTGATCCACCACATCGCGCAACGTTTTCAATGACTGCTTTTCCAGCGGGTGGCCTCGCCGTACCACAACTGAAAGCGTATCTTCAAAAAGCGGTGTCTGTACAACGTCGCTACCCGGGGCCCCAGGGCGCAACGCACCCACAACCACATCAATGTCAGCATGGCGCAACTGGTACATCAGGCCATCGTACGTGCCATCGACAATCGTCACTTTCAGATCATGGCGCCTGACCAGCATGCGATCAACAGCACGAGGAACCAGCACCCCGGCCGATAGCGGCAGGGAACCGATCACAATCCGCCCCTGCATCCTGCCATCGAACGCAGCAAGGTCTTCACTGGCATGACGGAACTCAGCCAACGCCAGTTTCACCCGGCGCAACAGCGACTCGCCATTTTCCGTTAAGCGTACTCCCCGCGCCGAGCGCTGGAAAAGCTCACACCCCAGCATATGGGTAAGTTGCCGCAACGTTTGATTAACGGCCGGTTGACTCACACCAAGTCGTTGCGCCGCAATCGTTTCGCTGCGGGTTTCGCAGAACACAATAAAAGTCTGAAGATGCCGGTATCCGACGGCATGAGCGAACCGGTTTGTGATCGACGCACCACCCGGCTCATGCCCTCTTAATTCTGTCTCGGCCAACTGAAGCTGCGCGATGGCCCGTTCAGCACGATACGACAGCAAGCGCCCCACCGGCGACGGCAACATTCCCCGGGCTGCCCGTTCAAACAAGGGACGGCCCAAATCGTCTTCCAACTCTCGAATTGCGCGCGCAATCGCCGATTGCGATAACGGCAGAATGAGGGCCGCCTGAGCTGTACTTCCCGTTCTGCAAACAGCCAAAACCGAGCGGAAACGACGCAGATGGGGTGCCAGCAGGTCGGGCATGAATGACTCCTTTCTTCTTGTAAGGAATCATTTTAACGGTCGTGAACCGTATCGTTCGCGCGATGAGCTTACAAAGGCATCATGCCATCAAGCACCACCACTGCGGGCTTGAGTGCCTGGCCCGACGCTACGGCCTGCACCAGGCTTTTCAGCGTCGTGTGCTCATAACGATACTGGGCACACGCCTTGTAATAAACCGCCGTAACACGCAACGAGGCAGAACAGCCCATGCGCGTAAGATCGTGGCTTAAACGGACCACGGAAAAGCCGCCCATATAGCAGACCAGTGTCATCCCGTTATGAGATAAGCGGCCCCAATCGGGGCTGGGCTCATCGGCACGCGGCGCAACAAGCGTCACTCCCCGTGTTACCTGGGAAGGCATCAACGGCAAACGCAATGCCGCCGGGTCCAGGGCACCATCACCCGAAACTGAAGGCGTACGCAATCGCGCCACGGAATAGCCCGCCCGGCGATAGCGTCGCATCTGCCCCAAGGCAACGGTCTGGCCACGCGACTCATTATCCTGTGGCTCAAGCCGAATCACGCGCGCCGAGGGAGGCGCCAGGTCGACCACACCCTGATTGACATTCGCATCAACCAGCCATACATCACTATCCTGAAGGGCACGCATCGTGCGCGACGCAGTCAGGGCGAGGGTATTGTGGCTACGCGACCGCAACCAGAACATGCTGGTTGCGCCGCTGGAGACAAGATGTACAAATGTATTCATAACCCTATTACAAGCAAATAATGTGCCAGAAAATATCTTTCACACTGGCGCTCGAACTCAGGGGCGTTGCCGGCGCCCGCGGCTTAATCCGCATCGTCTCCGAACATTTCCTGCACCACTTTGGCGCGATGAGAGAGCACATTGACCTGATTCAGCGACCCTTTGTCGGTAATTTCGCGCGCAGCGGCAGACGGGGGCTCGGTAGGGATGGCGTAACAGTCGATTCGGGTCGAACTGCCCGGGTGCATGGCGTTATGACGTGCAATTGCGGCGCACACATATTCGTGAATGGCGGGATGGTGCGCCAGCGCGGCATAATTCAACTCATTTTGCGCTACATGGCGTCGGGCCACCACAACATCCAGAAAGACCAGTAAACCAAGACGGTCGCGCCCCTGGCCGGCAATCACCACGTCGGAAACCAGAGGCAGCAACTCGCCCATAAGCAAACCACGCAAGCGCCCCACCGACACCCAGGTGCCCGAGTGCAACTTGAAATCTTCATTGATGCGCCCTTCAAAGACAATACCTTTCGAAGGATTGTGTTCGTCAGCCAGGCTGGCTGCGTCGCCACTGCGGAAAAAGCCGTCCTCGTCGAAAACGCGGGCGGTCAGATCGGGGCGCCCGAGATAGCCCGGCATCACATTGGGCCCGCGCACCCTAAGCTCCATACGCCCATCGACCGGGGCAAATTTAATCTCGCAACCAGGAACGGGAAGACCGACGTTGTCGGCCCGATGTGACTCAAAAAACACACCGGTTGCCAAAGGCGCGGTTTCAGTGGCTCCCCATGCGGTTACCATGGGAACCCGATGACCACGGACATGCTCGGCCACCGCCTCGAGGTCGGACCAGGTTTGCTGCGGCATACCGGCACCGGCGTAGAACATGAGGTCGAGTCGGCGGAAAAAACTGTCGCGCAACACGGCATCATCGCGCATGCGCACAACCAGTTGATGAAACGCCAATGGCACATTGAAATGGATGGTGGGCGAAACCTCGCGCAAATTGGCAATGGTTTGCTCGAACAGCGAGCCCACCGGCTTGCCCTGATCTATATACAGCGTTCCGCCATTGCACATGGCCAGAAAGAACACTTCATTGCCGCCGAACGTATGATGCCAGGGCAACCAATCAACCAGAATGGGCGGGCGCTCAAGCACAAACGGAAAAATCTGGCGCAACTGCTGTTGGTTGGCACATAACATGCGATGCGTATTGACAACCCCTTTGGGGGAACCCGTTGAACCCGAAGTGAAAAGATACTTGGCAACGGTATCAGGGCCTACCCTGTCGTTCGCCTGCGCCACTGCATCGGTCGGCGCCGTGCTTAAAACCGAAGGCAAATCCGCATGACCCGGCACAGCATCCGGCGTAATTACCTGCAGCGGCAAATCACAAATCTGAACCAATTGCCCGGCCCAGTCGGATTGCCCGACATAGGCCACGCACGGTTTCAGCGTATCAACGCACACTTTCAATTTGTCATGCGCCCCCTTGTGCGACACATAGGCAGGTGAAATAGGCGCAACCGGGACCCCAACATAAAGCGCTCCCAGCAAGAGCGACGCTGTCGCCAGGGAGTTTTCGGCCAGAATCAATAAGGGGTTCCGGGCGTCGCAGCCTTTGTCGAGCAGGAACTGCCCCACTGAACGCGCCTGTGCCAGGGCCTGTTCATACGTTAAGTGCTGCCAGATCTGCGCTTCATCGCGCTGCGATAGAAAGGCCTGCCCGGGCGCCTTGCGCGCCCATTCAAGAAGATAATCAGTAATGCGGGGGGCGTACTCAGCCAGCGGTTGGGTACAACGCAAAACAAAACCGCCATTCTCAAGCGGTGTACAGGTAGTGTCAGTGGGGCCGAAAAATGTCGTCATAGGATCATTATCTGCTATTGACCTCATCGGCGCCACTGCGTTGCTGTTGAAAAAAGAAATTGATATATCTGTGGTTTTCAAGGACTCCCGCAGAAAATCCATCAACGCCCAAGCGTTACAGTGTTTCTCGACTCAGCAATTTCTGGGCAAGCGATACGAGCTGCGATCTGATGACTTTGCCGCGACTATTGCGAGGCAGCCGTGATAACGGTATTAAATGTTGTGGAATTTTTTCCAATGGCAGAACGTGGCGGCAGTGCTGCACAATGTCCACGGTTGACGTTGCCTGATGTTGATAAGGCACGAAGAAGCAAACGATTTTCATGCCGTAAAGCTCATCGGGCATGCCGATGACTGCCGCATCCTGAATGCGGGGATGACCGACAACAATCGCTTCTACCTCTGCGGGTGAAATCTTGACACCGCCCCTGATGATGAGGTCATCGGTGCGCCCCCACACATGCAAATAGCCTTCTGCATCCAGTTGCGCGGCATCGCGCATCAGAAAAGGCTGATCACGCAAGGAACGACAGGACCCATCCGGGTTCAGGTAACCCAACGCAATTTTCCGGGTGTTGACCAAAAAGGGTTGCAGCGTTGGGGCATCGCCAGGCAGTGGGCGTTGGGCAGTGAAGTTAAGCTGAACTGAGTTCAACACGCGCCCAACACTGCCTTGTTTACGATCGTGTATCCGGTTGCCGCTGATCCATCCTGTTTCGGTACTGCCGTAAAGATTGATCAACGGGCGCCGGTAGTACTGCTCGAACGCATGCCAGTGTGCAACGGCGAGCGGAGCCGTGCTTGATGTAATGACGCGCAGCGACGCCAGAAGATATTCGTGTTGTGTAATGGGTTCTTTCAGCAGCAACTGGATAATCGTGGGCACGCCCACGCTAACTGTAATCTGGTGCGTGTGTATCCACTGCCCGAATCGCCTTAGAGAAAAACGCCGTGCCAAATGCAGCGTGAATCCGGTTTGTAGAAACGGCATGAGGCTGAGAATCTGGCTGGAATACCAATTCAATGAGCGATATTCCAGCATTCGATCTCCCGCTGACAGCTGCAGCAGGTAGATCGAGTCAAGGCCATTGAGCCACATGGCCTGGTGGTCGTACATCACGATTTTGGGTTGGCCGGTGGTGCCGGACGTACAGGCAATACAGGCTAAATCGCGAGGCTCGGTGCGCGGGAAAAGCGCCTCTGTTTTTGGGCCGGGCGTGAAGGTGTTTGCTGTGGTGTGAGCGTCGAGCATGACCACCCCATTGTCCAGCGTGTCCCAATAGGCAATGACCCGAATCGAGTGCGGCAGGGACTCCTGATTCAGATCGTGGTCGGGCGTGTTGCCCGCCAGGATAAGCGCCGGGTTGATTGCGTGCACAACCGTGTTCAGCGACGAGCGGATAAAACCGGGGTCAAGCGGACAGACAACGCCGCCCGCACGCCATATGGCCAGCCATAAAATGATTTTTGCAATACTGTTTTCGCCGGTCAATACCACTCTTTCCTGCGGTTGCAGTCCGGCATCCATAAGCGCAACGGCACTGCGCTCAACCGCCTGGCGCAGTGCCCTGAAGCCAATACGCTGGCCGTTGTCGACATCGACAAGCGCCGTTTTGTTCGGATGCACTTGCGCATAATGACTCAGCAGTGGGCCAATAGGTTGGAATGCGTCTGATGGCGTCGAGGTTGCAGTGGCGTTATTCATTTGATTGCATACCCAATGTATCGCATGCCCATTGCCAGAATAACCGGATGCGCCGTTGTTCAGCCTTGTCTTCAGGGCAAACGATGTAATACCCGGAGCCCGTTCTCAGTTTCAGCTTGAATGGTGCGCATAACATGCCTTGCTGCAGGTAGTGGTCGATGAGCGGGGTGCGGCCCAGGCCGACCCCAACGCCGTTGACTATGGCTTGCAACGAAGTGACTTGAAGATTGAAAATGATTTCCCGGGCAAAATCGATATTGCCCAGGCCTGCGGCCTCGATCCATACAGGCCAGTCGTCTTGATACGTAGACGAAAAATAAGTGCGTATCTGGGCCATCTCGGCCATCGCCGCGTGCGGCGCTTCGGGGTTTATTTTCCGGGCAAGTTCAGGCGCGCAGACCGGAAATATTTCCTCGCCTTGCAGCAATTGTGTTTTCAGCCCTCGCCATTGGCCTGTGCCATAACGGAATGCAATGTCGTAGGAGCGCTGGCGAAACTGGTCGAATGTGGAATGGGTCAGGACCTGCAAGGTGATATTCGGATGCAGGGCCTGGAATTCCGGCAAGCGGGGAATCAAACATTGCATGGCGTAGGTAGGCAGGCAATGGATGGTTAACACCTCGGTGGCTTTCTCGTCGCGGGTCCGCGTCGTGGCCGATTGCAGCAAACTGATGGCGTCTCGTACCGACTCAAGATACTGTTGCCCGGCCGTGGTCAGTACGAGCGCGCGATTGCGTCGCACGAACAAACGCGTTGCGAGGTGCTCTTCCAGATTCTTTATTTGATGACTGATTGCGGTTTGGGTCAGATGCAGCTCTTTGCCTGCGGCCGTGAAATTCAGGTGACGTGCGGCAGCTTCAAATGCAAGCAGGCTGGTTAAAGAGGGCAGGTTGCGGGGCATCTTTTACGTACGGGAAGATGAAAACAGACAGGTTAATGCATTGGAATTCAGGCATGAATTTAATTCATGCCTGCAATGAATAAGTATCGTTAGTTCTTTCAATTGTGTTCCGTTACGATGAAGAAGGCAAGCCATTTACCTAGGGTAATGGCTTAAAAGTACAGAAATATTTCGGTTTGTTTTCACAACAAACCGATCAATGAAAAAAATTAATTCATTTAAGGAGCCAAGGTTTGAATAGTCCCCAACAAGAGCCAGACTGGAAGGCAGACCCCGACGCGATCCGCGAGCTTGCGCCCAAAGGCCGCATTCGTGCCGCGATTAACTATGGCAATCCGGTCTTGGCCAAGCGCTTGCCCGAGGGTAAGGCGGGCGGCGTTTCGGCAGATCTGGCGCGCGGCCTTGCACAGCGGCTTGGCCTGGAAGTTGAGTTCGTGTCATTTGATACGGCCGGCAAGGTGGCCGACACCGCCCAAGACGATGTCTGGGATATCGCCTTTCTGGCCATCGACCCGAAGCGTGCAGAAACAATTGCCTACTCCGCGCCGTATGTGCTGATTGAAGGAACATATCTGGTGCGTAACGACTCGCCGATCAAAGCAATCGACGATGTCGACCAGGATGGCATCACGGTTGCAGTGGGTAAGAACGCGGCTTACGACCTGTTTCTGACGCGCACCTTGAAGAAAGCTGAAATTGTGCGTTACCCCTTGTCGGAAGATGCGATAGAGCGCTTCGATGCCGATGGGATCAGCACCGTTGCAGGTGTTCGCCAACCGCTCAATACCCATGCCGGTCAGTTCCCCGGCTATCGCGTACTTGAAGGGCGCTTTACCGTTATTGAGCAGGCCATGGGTTGCCCGAAAGGCCGCGGCAAAGCGGCTGCGCTGGTGCATCGTTATCTTGAGTTCGCCAAGGCTTCAGGCATGGTTGCCGATGGCTTGCAACGCAGCGGTGAAGGTGGTGCCACGGTCGCGCCGGCGGCAAAGGCTTAGTGCCTGTTTCGACAATGAACGAGAAAAGCTTATGACAACAGAAAGTACTCCCCGTTACGGCAATGAAGCGGTGGCTCCCAATGTGAGCCTCTACTACCAGTATTTCGACTCGCAACAGCCGGGTCCTTGTACTGTGCTGATGCACTCCCTGGCCATGGACCATTCGTTTTGGCGCTCTGTCGCGCCGGCGCTGGCAAAGGAAGGGCCTGTGCTCTGTGTGGATTTGCGCGGACACGGCCGCTCAAGTAAGCCGCAGGGGCCTTACAGCATTGCCGGCATGGCCGGCGATGTTCGCGCGTTGCTCGATCACTTGAAAATCGACCAGGTGGTTGTGGCGGGTGCATCGATGGGCGGTTGTGTGGCATTGCAGTTTGCCATCGACAACCCTGACATCACACGTGCCCTGGGCTTGATCGACACGACGTCCTGGTACGGCGAGAATGCCGCTGCCGATTGGGCCAATCGTGCCGCGAAAGCGCGTCTGGAGGGGTTCGGCAGTTTGGTTGGCTTCCAGCAAACACGCTGGTTCGGCGAGCCGTTTCGCGAGCGCCATCCGCAGATTGTGCAAGAGTGCGTTGACGTGTTCCTTGCCAATGACCTGGATGGATACGAGGGGGCGTGTCATGCCATGGGTGCGTTCGATGCCCGCGCCAAACTGGCCGGGTTGCGCATGCCTGTGTCAATTGTTGTCGGCACGGAAGATTACGCCACGCCGGTTGCAATGGCCGAGGCCCTGTACCAGGGTATCCCTGGTTCACGCATGAAAACCATTGAAGGCGCGCGTCATTTAACGCCGCTTGAGGTGCCGCATGAAATTACACGCATGCTGTCTGCATTACGCGGTCGCGTGCAATAAGGGTAGGGAAAGGAGACAACCTGATGAAGCCTTTTGATTACGTCAAACCGAGGCAGTTGGAGGAAGCGGTTAGCCTGCTGAGTCCTGACGACCCCGACACACGCCCCGTCAGTGGCGGCACGGCCATTATGTTGATGATGAAAGCCGGGGTTTTGCGGCCTTCACGTTTGGTGAGTTTGCGTCATCTTGAAGATGAGTATCGCCAAATTGAAGTGGCCGCCGACGGTTCTTTGCATATCGGCGGCATGGCGACACTGGCCGAGCTGGAGCGCTCGCCTGAAATTCAGCGCGGCTGGCCTATGCTGGCGCGCACGTTCAAAACCCTGTCGAACATCCGGGTACGCAACGTAGCCATGATCGGTGGCAATCTGGCGCATGGCGATCCGCATATGGACATGCCGCCGGTATTAACGGCGTTGGGTGCCACGATTGTTATTCAGGGGCCAGACGGCGCGCGCGAGATGCCGGTGAAGGATTTGTGCCTGGGCTATTACGAAACGGCTTTGGCCGGCAATGAACTGATCACCAAAGTCATTGTGCCGCCCATGCAGGGGCATCAAGCCTCTTACTTCAAGGTGACGACACGCGTGTCGCACGATTGGCCAACGCTGGGCATTGCGGCAGTGGTGAAAATGGATCAGGATCGTTTAACGCAGGCGCGCCTGATCGTGGGCGCCGCAACGGATCGTCCCACATCGCTCGACAATGCGGTTCAGCTGTTGGTTGGGCAACCCCTGTCCGACGCGCTGCTCAAGCAGGCAGGGGAAGAGGCGGCACACGGTCTTGATATTGTCAGTGATCAACACGGTTCCGCGCAATATAAAAAGCATTTGTTAAGTGTTTACCTGGGGCGCGCAGTGCGCGCAGCGGTGAGCGGCGGACAACAGGAGGCATCATGAACATGGAAACGCAACGCGATCAAATGCGCGAACTGGGGCGTTCCCGGGGTCGTTTCGAGGCCCAGGCAAAAGTAAGTGGCCGTGCCGAATACATACACAATCTCACGCTGCCGCGGATGCTGCACGCCAAAATTGTGCGTAGTACGGTTGCGCACGGGAAAATTGTTTCGATCGACAAATCGGAAGCCCAGGCCATGGAAGGCGTGCATTCGGTGATTACGTCGGAAGACATCATGACCGTGATGCCAGAGCCGTATTTTGGCCCGGCATTCCACGACCAGCCCATTCTTGCCGTTGGCAAAGTGCATTATGTGGGCGAGCCTGTTGCCGTGGTACTGGCCGAAGATCCTTACATTGCAGAAGAGGCCACCCACCTTATTGACGTCACGTACGAAGAGTTGCCGGCGGTCTTCAACGAAGTGGAAGCGGCCGAGTCGAAAGTGGTGGTACACGACGAGCTTCGGCCTGCCGGTACCTTCCCCGACCTGAAGCACCTTGCCGGTCGCCGTGATACCAATATCGCGCTGGACTTCCAGGTACGCACGGGTGATGTGGAAAAAGCCTTTGCCCAGGCCGATCACATCTTCGAGCACTCTTTCCGTACCCAGCAAGTCATGCACACGCCGCTGGAGCCCATGATTTCTGTCGGTGAGCTGACCGATTCCGGTATTACCGTACACACAGCATCACAAAGTCCGTCGTTCGTGCGTCTGGAAATTGCGCGCTTGTTGCGCTGGCCGGAATCCCGTGTGCGTGTCAGAACTGCGTTCCTGGGGGGCGGCTTTGGCGCCAAGCTGTATGTGAAGCTGGAAGCCCTGGCGGTGGCGCTAACCATGCTGGCGCGTCGCCCGGTACGTGTGGCGCTGACCATGGAAGAGCAGTTCTACACCATCACCAAGCATGCCACGACTTTCAAGATCAAGTCGGCGGTGAATAAAGAAGGGCGGATTACCGGCCGTAAGTGCACGATCTGGTGGAACGGCGGTGCTTACGCCGATATCGGCCCCCGTGTCACGCAGAAGTCGGGTTTTACGGCGCCCGGCCCTTATGAAATAGACAACGTCTGGGTTGACTCCTATCAGGTCTATACCAACTTGCCGCCGGCCGGTGCCTTCCGTGGATTCGGTATTACACAGCTGGTATGGGCCTATGAAAGTCAGGCCGATATCATTGCGCGTGAATTGAATATGGATCCCGTGGCGTTTCGCCGCCTGAACATGTTGCGTGAAGGGCGGCCACATGCCACCGGCACCATCATGCGCGACGCAGGGTTAATTGAAGTGCTCGATCGAACGGCTGAACGCATGAAATGGGATGAACCATTCGATCGCGGCACGGAAAAGCTGCGGCGTGGTCGTGGCGTGGGCGTGGGTTTCAAGGCGCTGGTTGCACCCACCACCTCGGTTGCCATGATTACCCTTTCGGCCGACGGCAGTTGCTTCCTGCATATGTCTACGGTTGATATGGGTCAGGCTTCCAATACAACCATGTCGATGGTGGCCGCCGAGGTGCTGGGTATCGATCCGCAAGGCATCAAGGTGATTCGACCCGACACCGATGTGACGCCTTACGATATGGCAACCCTGGGGTCGCGCTCAACTTTCCATATGGGCCACGCAGTGCGTCTGGCCGCGGAAGATGCGGTCGAGAAAATGAAGGTTCTGGCGACCCAGTTGGGCGTGCCTGAAGGAGAGCCCCTGGAAGCCGGCGCACTATTGAAGAAGCGCTATGGCATGCAGGCCGGCAATATCGTCGGGGTTGGCAGCTATATTCCTGAATACATTTCGCCCAACAAGGAAACCGGACACTCCGAGAACATCACGCCGAACTGGATGATTGGCGGTTGCGGTGTTGAGGTCGAGGTGGATACGGAAACCGGTCAATTCCGTTTGGTACGTATGGAGAATGTGGTCGATTGCGGTACGGCATTGAATCCGAAAATTGTCGAGACCCAGGTTTCGGGGGCTGCCATTATGCAAATCGGCGCGGCCTTGTACGAGAACATGGAGTTCGACGAAGACGGCCAGCTTCGCAACGCATCATTTGCCGAGTACAAGATCCCAGGCATTACCGACTTGCCCGAGCAAATGGGTAACGAAGCCGTCGACGTTTACCAGAATAATGGTCCGTTCGGCGCCAAAGGTGTCGGGGAAAGCGGTGCATTCGGGGTGGCGTCGGCCATTGCGGCGGCCATTGAAGACGCCGTGGGCGTGCGGCTGACATCGATGCCGATGAAATATGAAACCTTGTGTCGGGAACTGCATGCCAATGATCCCAAGTTTCGCCAGTGGGGGGAGTGATGAGCGAATCTACCAATACTCAAATTAGTTTTGTCTTGAATGGCCGGCCCGTTAAGGCCACGGTGCAAACCCATTACTCTGTGCTGGATGTGTTGCGTAATACGTTTGAGCTGTACGGCGCGCGTGAAAGTTGTGCCCAGGGGCTGTGCGGATGCTGTACTGTTATTGTCGACGGCAAATCGGTAAGCGGTTGCCTTGCCTTGGCGGCTGATCTGGACGGCACAGAAGTTGAAACGGTTGAAAATCTGGACGCATCGGGTGAGCTGGATCCGGTTCAACAAGCCTTTATTGATTGCGGTGCCTTTCAATGCGGGTTTTGTACCTCGGGCTTCCTGCTCATGAGCAAGCAGTTGCTGGCGTCGAATCCGAATCCGACAGCGTCGGAAATCAAACATTATCTTGCCGGGAATTTGTGTCGTTGTGCTGCCTACCCTGAAATCATTCAGGCGGTTCGACTTGCAGCGGAACGAATCAATACCGGTAGCCAAGCGTAGGGGGTTTTGTGGAATTAACTGGAAAACAAGTCATTCAATTGCCCAGGGCCCAGGTGTGGGAGGCGCTGAACGATCCGCAAGTGCTAAAGCAATGCATCCCCGGATGCGATCAGTTCACGGCCAGTGGCGAGAATGAATACGACATTGTCATGACGGCAGCGGTTGGGCCGATTAAAGCCAAGTTCAAGGGCAAATTAACGCTAAGCGATATCAACCCGCCGGAATCTTACACACTCACGTTCGACGGATCTGGCGGCGCGGCGGGCTTTGGCAAAGGGAACGCCAGCGTCTCCCTGGGTGATTTGCCCGGGCAGACTGAGTTGGCGTACGCCGTGCAAGCCAAAGTCGGGGGACGGTTGGCGCAGGTTGGCTCGCGCCTGATCGACGGAGTGGCCAAGAAAATGGCCGATGAGTTCTTTGAACGTTTCAGGAAGCTGGTTGAACCGGAAAGTACCGGCCAGGATGAGCAGGCCGGTGTCGAGGCGGCGGGTGCCCAGACTTCGGATGCCGAGGCTGCAGACCGCTCGGCCAACACCGAGAAAACGGCCGCGCCCGCAGGGCAGGCAAGTGGTCAGGGCCCGGCCGGCAAGCCGTCGTCAATGCAGCAGCGCTGGCTTTGGTATGCCATTGCGGCATTAATAATTGTACTGGTGCTGGGCTACGCCTCTTGAGTGCAGGAGGGGTTTCACCTTTCCTGTAAAGGGGCCCGCCCATTTCCGACTTCTGATACGGAAACCAAACAAAATGGAGAGAGACTCAAAATGTATTTGAAGAACACTTGGTACGTTGCCTGCACACCTGATGAAATCGCAGAGAAACCATTAGGGCGGCAAATTTGTGGTGAGCGCATTGCGTTTTACCGCGGCAAAGACAACAAAGTTTGTGCAGTTGAAGACTTCTGTCCACATCGTGGCGCAGCGCTTTCACTAGGGTTCGTGGAAGACGGCAATCTGGTGTGCGGTTACCATGGCCTGGTCATGGGCTGTGAAGGCAAACCAGTTGCCATGCCCATGCAACGCGTAGGCGGCTTTCCCTGCGTCAAGCGTTACCCGGTTGTTGAACACAATAATTTTATTTGGGTATGGCCGGGCGACCCCGACAAAGCCGACGAAAGCCTGGTGCCTTCGTTCCATTGGGAAAACAACCCAGAGTGGGCCTACGGCGGCGGCCTGTTCCATGTGAAGTGTGACTACCGACTGATTATCGACAACCTCATGGACCTGACCCATGAAACCTATGTTCACACCGACAGCATCGGTCAGGAAGAAATCGATGAATCGCCCGTTAACACACAAGTGGATGGCGACAGTGTAATCACTAGCCGTTACCTGGAAGGCATCAAACCACCGGCATTCTGGCAATTTGCTTTGAAGCAGAACGGCGCCGACCCCGATGCCGACGTTGAACGCTGGCAGGAGTCGCGATTCAGCCCGCCCAGCCACGTGCTTATCGACGTGGGCGTGGCGCACGTTGGCAAAGGCGGCATCAATGCGCCTCAAAAGCACAAGGCCCGTTCAATCATCATCGACTTCATCACCCCTGAAACAGAAACCACGACCTGGTACTTCTGGGGCATGGCGCGCAACTTCAACCCACAAGACACGGCCCTGACCGGCAATATCCAGAAAGAACACAAGCGCATTTTCATGCAAGACGTCGACGTTCTGGAAGCACAGCAGCGCAATCTTGAGGCCAACCCCGGCCGACGCCTGCTGATGCTGAATATTGACTCGGGTGGCGTACAGGCCCGGCGCATCATCGAACGCCTGGTAAAGCAAGAGCAGGAAGAAGAAGGCGCCAACTCTGCTGCCTGATGGCATGCTTTGAAGATCAAGTGCCCGCCCTACCGCCGGATACACATTTCCCGCGGTGGGGCGATGTTGCGAACATCAGGCAGACATCAGATAATGGCCTTTAAACCCTTGTCGGCAATGACGTTCAGCAGCTTGAGCGCCGGGCCGGTGGGATGGGTTTCACCTTGCTCCCACTTGCGCACGGTTGATGCCGTGGTATGCAGATGAAGCGCAAACACCGGCTGGCTAAACTTCAAGTCCTCCCGCAACCGCCTGATGTCGGCCGCGTCGAACTCCCGAACTGGTGGCGGACAAATTGCGTCAAACTCGCGCATCGTCACCTTGCCGATGGCTCCTGCCTCATAAAGCGCCGCTAAGTCACCGCGCAGCGATTCAATGATCTTGCTCACAATGCACCTCCAATAACACGTTAGCCTGCAATGCTTTTGACAAGGCTTCGGTGGACAGCTCCAAGAATACCTTGCCGGCGAATTGCAGCGCCTTCTTCTCATCCTGCGTGATGCTCGCCTTGTCGCTCTTGGGGAATCCATGCAGGAACACATGACGACTACCTATTCTGGCCGAAAGCAACGTGCGATATCCGCCGCGTTTGCCACCGCCGGGACGAGCTACCCGCTTCTTATATAGGGAACCACCCAAGTCCGCGTCGATCAGACCGCTTTCCATCTCTTGAACCGCCTTGCACAAGACAGCATCGGGCAGTTTCTCAGCCGCCTGCCATCGCGCAAAGTCCTTGCGCTTGAGGATGCGCTTCATATCGACCTCCGAAATATACCCGTAACGGGTAGACTTTTCAATCCCTCGCCGTGGAGCTAACCTGGGGATCACCAACAGTCGATTCGCCACCAACTCGGCCGCATCCCGCATAGGCGTGTCCTTGGTATGAACATAGTGCATAAACGTCGCCACAGTATTGTGGCCTGTGAGCTTCATGTCCACCTTAGCGTAGTCCAGCGACATGCGATGCTGGAGTCCTCGTGAAACAAAAAAAACCCCCGCTTTCGCGGGGGCAATACCGGAGGCATTTACAAAAACTAATGTCCTACACCCAACAGGTGGTTGAGCTTTTCATGGTCGTCGCGTAACTCGGCGGCGCTACCTTCATGTACCACCGTTCCCCGATCCAGCACCACGGCGCGCTCTGAAATCGCCAGAATCAGCTGTGGGTGCTGTTCCACAATAATGGCACTCAGGCCTTCTTCCTGCGTTACCCGGCGAATACCCTGGATCACCTCTTCAACCAGAATCGGTGCCAAACCTTCGGTTGGCTCATCCAGCAACAACAACCTGGGGTTCAGCACCAATGCGCGGCCAATGGCCAGCATTTGCTGCTCACCGCCCGACAGTTGCGTACCCATGTTCTGCTTGCGTTCAGCCAAACGCGGAAACATTTCATAGACACGTGCTGGCGTCCATGGACCCGGGCGCTCAATGGCTGTCAGGTTCTCATGCACGGTCAGGGACTTGAAAATATTTCGTTCCTGCGGAACCCAGCCCACGCCTGCCGTCGCACGCTGATGAGGGCTCAGTTTCTGAAGTAACTGGCCCGACAGCGCAACACTGCCCTTGTAGTGCTGGGTCACCCCAATGATTGTATTGATGAGGGTCGTTTTACCCGTGCCGTTGCGGCCCAATAGCGCCAGTGTTTGCCCCTCTTGCATCGAGAGCGACACATCCTGCAGCACTACCGCGCCGGCATACCCGGCACTCACACCTTCCATCTTGAGCAGTTCAGCCACCTGCCACCTCCTTCACCAACTCGGACGGTTCGCCATGCCCAAGATAAACCTCTTTAACACGTGGATCATTGGCAATGGTTTCCGGATCCGCCTCGGTCAGCAATGCACCATTCACCAACACCGTCATGCGCGTTGCAAAACTAAACACCAGGTCCATGTCGTGTTCAATCAACAAAATGGAAACGTCTTTGGGCAAGGCGTCGATAATCGCCAGCAAATCATGACGCTCCCCTTCCGGCACGCCCGCCACAGGCTCATCGAGCAGCAACACGCGTGGATCACACGCCAGGGCAATGGCAATTTCAAGCTGACGACGCTTGCCGTAAGGCAGCTCATGAGTCGGTCGATTCATCACGTCTTTCAGCTTGAACTGCTCAAGCAACTCATCGCAGCGATCCATCACAGCCGCATTCGAACCCAGCAACTGCCATAGCTTGCCACCCAGGCCCTGATGCTCGGATACGGTAAGCGCCAGCGTTTCAAGCGGTGTCAGATCATCAAACAACTGGTTGATTTGAAAGGTACGCACCATGCCACGCTTAACCCGCTGGTGCACCGGCAACCCGGTGACATCATTGCCCTCGAGCACAATGGTGCCCTCAGTGGGCTCCAATACGCCAGTGAGCAAATTAACGAACGTGGTTTTACCCGCGCCGTTCGGGCCAATCAGGGCATGGCGGGCGCCTTTGCGCAAATTCAACGTGACGTTATCGATGGCGGTAATGCCGCCGAATCGCTTTACCAGACCCGTTGCCGAGAATGCGTATTCGGTTTCAGCCATGTGTTTCCCTCCTGAACCAGGTCCAGGGACGCAACAGACGATCGCGCCCAACCCGCATTAACACAACCAGGAACAAACCGACCCAGAAGGTCCAGTACTGCGGTGTAATGTCGGACAAAATATGATGCAGGCCACTGAAAACGATTGCGCCCAAAAAGCCACCATATACCCAGGCGGTTCCGCCTATCACCACCATCAACAGAACGTCGGCCGACTTCTCGAATGAAAAGACTTCGAGCGAGGCAAAGTTCATGCTTTGGGCTTGCACTGCGCCTGCAACGCCGGCAATCGCACCGGCGATGGTGTAGATAAGGATGATGCGCCGCTCGGCACTAATGCCAATAGCCGTGGCACGCAACCGATTGTCGCGGATTGCCTTAAGGCTGAATCCGAACGGTGAGTGCACCAGCCGACGGCAAATGAACAAGAAAACCAACAACACAGCCAACGAATAATAAGCCGCTGTGATGCCGTCGAACTTGAACTGGAAAACGCCGAAGACGGGAGCCATATCCACCCCCTGCAAACCATCTGCGCCCCCGGTCAGGCCCGTCAGGTAATTGGCTACCTCGTAAAGCACCAACGATACACCCAGCGTTACCATGACCACGGTCAGGTGAGTACCCCTAAGTACAGTAATACTGAAAATAAGCCCGCCAAGACCGGCAACCAGCATCCCGGCCAACAGCCCGATAATGGGGTCGGGCGAGACATGGATACAAAACAAACCGGCCGCATAGGCGCCCAGGCCAAAAAATGCGGCATGACCCAGCGACATAATGCCGGCGTAACCCAGAATCAGGTCGAGCGAGATGGCGTACAGCGCCATAATCGCCATCTGATTAATCAGAAAAGACTGACTGGGAAACAGCGCCAGAACCACAAACGGAACAACCCAGAAAAACGGCTCCCAGATTCTGAAACGCGTATTGCGCAGTAGCGTAGATTGAACTTCACTCATGGCTATTTACCCCCTCTGGCCGCAAACAACCCTTGAGGACGCCACAAGAGTATGACAATCATCACGATATACACAATGAAAGAACCCAGTTCCGAAATGTAGTATTTACCTGCCACATCGGCGATACCCAGCAAGAGCGACGCCAGCAGCGGACCGGTAAGGGACGATGTCCCGCCAATCGCCACCACAATAAGGAAATAGATCATGAATTTGAAGGGAAAGGTCGGATCCAGGCCCAGTACCTCTGCACCCAGCGCACCGCCCAAACCTGCCAACCCGGAACCGAACGCAAAGGTGGAGAAAAACACCACGTTCACATTGATGCCCAGGCCACCGGCCACACGCTGATCGTCAACCGCCGCACGCAACCGACTGCCGAACCGTGTTTTATTCAGTATATATTGCAGCAAAACGGTGAGCACCAGGCAGATTGCAATAATGAGGATCCGATAATGACCCATGGCCAGAACCTGATCGCCAATGGCAATTTCCGTACGCCCGCGCAACCACTCAGGCAATTGAATGATTTGCTCACTCGAGCCAATGCTGTAATCAACCGCCGTAACGGCAATAAATGCCAAGCCGATTGAGAACAGTACCTGATCAAGCGGAGGTTTGTTATACATCGGACGATACAGGGTGCGCTCAAGCACGGCACCCAAAACCGCCGCCACAATAAATGCGATGGGGATGCACCACAGGAAGGGGACATCGTAATTCCGCATGAGCAGAACCGTGGTGTACCCCCCTGCCATGGCAAAGGCGCCGTGCGCCAGGTTGATGAAATTCATCAACCCAAGCGTCACGGACAAACCAATAGCCAGTACAAACAACAGCATCCCATACGCGACGCCGTCAAAAAGTATGGTCAACATTACTTGGTTTCGCCTACTGCGTTAACGTTTTCAATAACGTCGAACTCGACATTGTGATACTCGTCGCCGTCTTTCTTGACTTCACGCATATAGATGTTCTGCACGAAATCACGATATTCGGGATCGAGCGTTACCGGGCCACGCGGGCTTTCAAAGGAAAGACCTTTCATTGCATCGACGAAAGCCATGCCTTGCGCTTTGCCGTCGCTTTTCTTCAGTGCTTCGTAAATAAGCTGCATGCCATCGTAGCCGGCAATACCAAAGAAGTTGGCACGACTGGTGGGGTCGAACTTCTTGTAGCTTTCGGTGAACTTGCGATTCATCTCCGAATCATGGTTATTCGAGTAGTAATCGGAAGTGATCGTACCCATTGCGGCTTGGCCACCTTCATTCAGGTTGTCGTCATCGGTAATGGCACCATGACCAATCAACTTGATACCGGCTTCAGCCAGGCCACGCTGACCATACTGTTTCATCAAGGCTGCGCCAGGGCCGGAAGGCAGCATAACGAACAGTGCATCGGGCTTCATATCGCGAACGCGCTGCAGGAACGGCGCGAAATCGGGGTTACGCATGGGCACGCGGATTTCTTCAAGAATTTCACCACCGCCCTCAATGAAATACTTCTTGAATGTCTCTTCAGACTCGTAGCCAGGCGCGTAATCGGGCACCAGCGTTACGGCAGTTTTAATGTCGTTGTCGACCGCCCACTGGGCAATACCCGAGGTAACCTGCTTGATTGTCCCGCTGGTACGAACCATGAAGGGAGACGCATCGGTCACGGTTTGCGTTTGCGCCGCCATGACCACCATGGGCGTCTCGGACTCGGTTGCCACAGGTGCAACGGCCAAGGCAATCGGCGTCAAGCCAAAACCGGCAATGACATCAACATCGTCATTCACGATCAGCTCTTGTGCCAACTTACGGGAGTTCGCGGCAACACCGCCATCATCTTTCAGAACAATTTCAACTTTGCGCCCGGCAACTGTGTCGCCGTGCTGGTCCATGTATGCCTGGGCACCAGCGTAAACCTGACGCCCGGTGGATGCAAAAGCACCCGTCATTGGCACGATCAGCCCAACCTTGAAGGGTTCTTCAGCCGCATTGACCTGGGGGGCCTGAAAACCAATTACTGCTACTGCCATTGCGCCAACTAGCGTGCGCAGAAAAAAACGTTTTTTCATAGCTATGTCTCCGTTATCGTTTGAATTAAAACTACAACACCTGCGTACTACGACACTCCGTAAAAAACCTTTAACTCCTTTCCTGGTTCTTCAAATACTCGGCGTCAAACTCAGTCGATCTTATCGAGCAGATTTGCGCCCTGATACAACCAGTCGACTTCCCATGGAATATCGACATCGCGACTTCTGGCAAGTTCATTGCGCAACAAGCGTTCGCCTTCACGCGCATGAACAATAGCACCAAACAATCGGGCTGTCGTAATGACCCGCGCCGTTCTGTTCAGGCGCTGGCCTTGATAACTCATGAACGCCGCATTCACATCGTCGGGCTGCTGTGCAACCTCATGCGCCAGGACCAGCGCATCTTCCATCGACATAATGGCGCCCTGGGCCAGATACTGCAAAGTGGCATGAGCAGAATCGCCCAACAATGTCACGTTGCCATCGGTCCAGTTGGTTGCGGGCTGAACATCGTGCAAGAGCCAGTTTTTATCCAGCGCAAAGTATTTCAGCATGTCGCGCACTTCCGGTGCGCACTGGTCGTAGGCTGCCTTGAACTCATCGACACCACCGTAATCGGCTTCACCGCGTGCATACGCCGGGCTTTGGAAGGTGGCAACATTGTTCATGACGGTACCGCCACGCAGCCTGTATTGAACAATATGGCAACCCGGACCCCCGTAAATTATCATTGAGTTCAGATAGTCTTTATTGGAGATTTCCTCTACCGGCACCAAACCACGGTACACCACATAACCGGTGGAACGGGGCGTATCGCCCACAATCCGGGCACGCGTTTTCGAACGCAACCCTTCGCAGCCAATCATGGCACGGCCCTGCAGGGTACGACCATCGCTGCAATTGACCTCAACGTAGCCATCACGGTTTTCATAACTGTCGACCTCACCTTCCTCGAAAGAAAAGTTCGGTTCGCGACGGCAGGTTTCAACCAGGGCAGCATGCAAATCGCGGCGATGCACCACGAAATACGGATATTTGTAGCGCTCGACAAACCGGTCTTTCAACTGAATGCGCGACACTTCTTTCAGGTCGACGGCATCAACCAGAATAAGCGCATCGGGGTAAAACACCTGGGGCTCAAGAATTTCCATGACGCCCAGTTTCTTCAAAATCGCATGGCCATTGGGCGCAATCTGAATACCATAGCCAATCTCGCCAATCTCGGGTGCGCGCTCCAGCACCTTCACAGGCAGACCCTTGCGCGCCAAAGCCAGGCCAGCGCAAAGACCACCAATACCACCCCCCGCAACAATAAACGGCAGGTTGTCTGTTGAACTCATAACCACTCCCTATTTCCAGGATGTTGAAATCGTAGAGACGACGACATCCCTGGGGCCTTGCGCCCCATTTGATAACAATTCAAATTTGCTGATTAAAGTTTACGCGTGTGCTTAACCGATTTGCTCACGCCACAGATCAAGCGCCTGCTGTGCAGGACGATCGGAGTAGCTGAACAACACGGCATCATCGCCTTCATCGATTTCAAAATGGTACGGCAACCACGACGGGCAAACCAATACATCTTTCGGACCGAACTCAAGCACCTGGCCATTCACCACACAGCGCCCGGAACCTTCAACCGCCACGTATACCGTTGAATCGGTCGAGCGATAAGGACGCCCTTTGAAGCCCTTGGGCATCAGTTGCATGAACTGACCCATGGTGGGCATGGCCCAATCACCCGTTACCGGATTGGTGTATTGCAATTTATGGCCCCAGCACTCATTCGGTTCCCCGAAACGACGCATCGTTTCCAGGGCCTCGCGTGTGCGGTCGTACGGATACCAGAACAGCGGCGAGGTTTTCGAGCGTGCCTTGTATTCCACCGGTTTCATGGTGTTGCCGAACTCGGCCAGATTCGTACCCGCTTCAACGTGGGTTTCCTGGCTGAAGTCGTCGCCTTTTTCCATGAACTGCGCATCGAACAATTCCACAATGGCCAGATCCAGGCCGTCGAGCCACACCATGGGCTCATCGGACGGATTGCCGTGGTCGTGGAAAGTCCAGGACGGGGTAATCACGAAGTCGCCCACGTTCATGGTGACTTTTTCACCCTGAACCGCGGTGTAAGCGCCTGAGCCGTGCAAAATAAAACGCAAGGCCGACTGTGAGTGACGATGGGCAGGTGCAACCTCACCCGGCAGGATCAACTGCAAACCCGCGTACAAACTGTTCGTAATACGCGTTTTATTGCGTAATGCCGGGTTCTCAAGAACCAATACGCGGCGCTCAGCCTCCATCGCCGAAATCAAACCACCCGCTTCAAGCAGCCACGGATAGCTTTTTTCCCATTTCCATACATGTGGCGCCGCCTGTGTTTGAGGCGTCGGCGTTACGATGCCATGTAACACTTCCCACAAGGGCGTCATGCTTGCGCCGTCGATTTTCTTGTAAAAAACCTCTCGATCAGCGGCATTATTAACGGGGTGAGGTGCATTCATAATTGTCTCCTGCCTAGTATGCGTCAGGGGTGTCAGGCTGACTCGACGGCAACGTACATGCGGCCGATTTTTTCGAATTCAGCCATAATGGTGTCGCCCGGCTTAACCGGACCCACACCTTCCGGTGTACCAGTGTAAATGACATCGCCCGGATGCAGGGTATAAAAAGCCGAGGCATACTCAATCAGTTCGGGAATATCCAAAACCAGATCTTTCGTGTTGGCTTTCTGACGGTCTTCATCATTTACGGTCAGGTGGAAGTCCAACTGGGTGGCATCGCCCATTTCGTCGGGGGTAACCATCCAGGGGCCCAGCACACTGTAAGTATCAATCGACTTGCGCAGGCTGCGCTCTTCCGGCCCGCGTACGGTCATGTCAAGACCAATGGAATAAGCAGCGATGTGATCCCATGCATTTTCTTTCTTGATGTTCGTGCCGGGTTTGCCAATAATAATGGCCAGTTCGATTTCGTGATCGTTGCGGCGGTCGTGGTGACGCACTTTAACAGGCTCACCTGCACCGATAAGCGAACTTGTTGCTTTCAGGAAAAGACCGATTTTCTGAATTTCCAGCACTTGGTTACTGTGGTGGATTTCTTCATTGCTGCGGGCTTCTTCCAGATGCTTCAGGTAGTTCACGGGTGCAGCCACCAGCTTGCCTGGGTTGGCTACCGGGCTTAGAAACTTGACTTCACTTACTGCTTTGGAAGAAGCATTAGGCAGCAATGCATCGATACGTGCCCGGACGCTGTCCAGATTCGCAATCAGCAAATCGTGCGTGGGCAAGGGGTAACCCGTGGGGGCCGGAATGGCATCGAGTGCTTCGGTTACATCAAAAACGCGGTCATCTTTAACCACGCCCAATCGATTGTCGTCGTAACGGCAAATACGCATGTCTGCTCCTTTTAGTAATAACTAGAGTGTCCCGGATTGTAGGTTCAGCCGCAATACGCTGACCTAAATACCCACTATTGCATTTCTTAATAGTAGTGCGGTTAAATGAGTAGTTTCCCGGAGATCAACTCGCGAATATAAACCAATGGCCCAAAATAAACTTGACCTTTATGACTTTTTGTTATTAAAGGAAATACGCGCCGCCCGCAGCGTCACCGGTGCCTGCGAACAGGTTGGGTTAAGCCAACCTGCGATCAGCGTGCGGTTGGGGCATTTGCGCGAACACTTCGGCGACCCCCTTTTTGTGCGCACGTCCGAAGGCATGATGGCCACCCCCTTCCTGGAAAACCTGCTGCCCCACATCGACCAGGCGATCAATTTGCTCAACCCCGAAGGGGGTGCCTATAAGCCATTCGATGCCAGCACGTCTACGCGGCGATTTCGCCTGGGCCTGAGCCATGTGGCACAGTTGGTGATGCTGCCGGAACTGCTTTCAATGCTGAAAGAGGCCGCGCCAAAAATCAAAATTGACTCGGTCGACCTCGACAGCATGACCCCAAGCCTGCTTGAAAACGGGAAACTCGACCTGGCCATTGGCTACACCATTGATCTGCACAGTGGGTTTTACCAGCAACGTTTGTTTGCCGAAAATTATTCCTGCATTTTGCGTGCGAACCACCCCCGTGTCATTGATACGCTCAGCAAAGAGCAGTTTCTTCAGGAAGAACATTTGGCGCTGGTCGCACCTGCCACCGGGCACTCCCGCCTCGACAAGGCATTGGAAGAGCGTGGCGTGGAACGCAAGATCGCGGTAAAGGTGTCGTCATTTCTCGGTCTGGAACAGATTATTACCTCGACCGATTTGTTGGCCATCGTGCCGTCACGCCTGGGCCGTACCCTGGCCTTGAACGGCAAGGTCCGCATCATGAACCTGCCATTTCCCTCTCTGTCGTACGAGGTACGGCAATACTGGCATGGGCGCTATCACTACGACTCGGGCAACAGCTGGCTACGCAAGCTGATATTTGAAAAATTCACGAACCTACCCCCTGTTTTCACCAATTTGATTATGAGTCGAGGGTAGCCACCCTATTTATTTCACTGGAAAACCGGGTGCCGGACATAATTTGAAGTACTTTACGGTTATGCTCTATTAACTTTTCCTACGTTTTGTTAAGATTTTTTCCATTCAGAAAAAAAGATCACAAAGTCAATTGGCCGCCATTAACAGCAAAACGAAACACTGCTCGGTCATTCTTTAAAGCATCCCCGCCCATTCGGAGACACTAGTGAAAACATACGCGGCCAAGCTGCTTCTTGCATGCGCCCCCCTAGTTCTGGCCGCTTGCGACAGTGGCAATACATCAACTTCGTCCAGCGCAAGCCAAACGCCAAACATCCTGTTCGTGATTATGGACGATGTAGGCATCGACCAGATGGCCTCGTTCGGCTACGGCGGCCTTACCCCGCCTCGTATGCCGAATATCAACGCCGTTGCCAAGGCTGGCCTTCGCTTTCGCAACGCCTGGGCAATGCCCGAGTGCTCTCTTGGCCGCGCCTCATTCTTTGTCGGGCAATTCCCCCCGCGCACCAACATTTATCAAGCCATCGGGCCTAACGACCTGGCCAACTCTCACGTGTCGCCGTTTGCCACCACCGCGCCAAAACTGCTGAAGAAAGCCAATTATGAAAGCGGCTTGTTTGGCAAATTTCACCTGGGCGGGCCAGAGAATAACGAAGCAGGCAACGCCGCACCCCAAAAGCTGGGATGGGACTACTTCTACGGTTGGCTTGGCGGCTTACCCGGATCAATTGATGGCACAGCGGGCGGCCTGGCGGCGGCAGGCACCCACAAATGCGGCTTTGTTCCCAGACAAAACAGGACAGGAACCGACTTCGGCGCATGTTACAAGCCCGACAACAGCTGTACCGACATCAGCATAAGCGGACTTGCACCCCACGAAGACGCCCCGGGCCTGCAATGTCTTGATTCAGGCGGTGTATTTGCGCCCAATCAAACGTGTAGCACTCCCCGACCCAGCTGGGTCAATTTCAATGAAGAAAATGCCTACTATGTTTCGCCGCTGGTCATCAATGATGGTGACTACGTCGAAGAGGTGCCGCTAACCGATATGCGTTCGCGAGGTTACCGTACGCGCATTGAAACCGATGCCGCTATTGAATGGATCAATTCCCGACCCTCCAACCGCCCCTGGATGGCCACCGTAAGTTACACGGCGGCACACACGCCATGGCAACAACCTCCTGTCGGCCTGCTATCTGAAAATACCATCTCGCTTCGTGACAGCCTGGATTGCGGGGCAACGGGTGCAGGACGCCTGCTCCAGAATCAAATGACCGAAGCCATGGATGCGGAATTCGGTCGTTTAATGGTCGAGGTGGGGCTGGCCCAATGGGGCAGTAACGGCCGGCTTGTTTATAACCCGGCTGCTTCCAACACCACCATTGTTATTGTGGGCGACAACGGCACGCTGGGCACCGCAGTCAAACAGCCTTTTGCTCCCGCTCAAGCCAAAGGTACCGCTTATCAAACCGGTATTTGGACACCGCTTATCGTGGCCGGCCCGCAAGTACAGGCTCCCGACCGAGATGTAGAAAACATGGTCAACATGGTTGATGTGTTCCAATTTTTCGGAGAAGTAGCGAACCTGGACGCTCACGCCGAAGCAGTACAAACACTCGACTCAACCAGCCTCATGGCCTACGTGACAAACCCCGGCCAGGAAACCTTGCGTACCATCAATTTTGCAATGGGTAGCTTTAATTACCAGGCAAACAACACGCGCAACGCGGCCTGCGTGATCAGCACCAGTTGCACCCAGATTCCCATTTCAAAGAGCGTTTGCCAAGACAACCAGGGGGTATGGTGGGGGCCGGGCTACGACGACCCATCGGTTATTGATAACGGCGGCACGGGATACAACATGTGTTGGCAAGTGAACAAAGCCCTGGCCAATGCCGGACAAACCCAGGTTACGATTAATCCGGAAACCTCCATCGGACTTCGGAACGAAGAATATAAGCTGGTTCGCAATATTACGCAGGAATACGATGCGTCCACCCCTAACAGCCCGCGTACGACCACCGTCGAGCAGCTCTTCCAGATCAACCAGGATAAAAACCGCCCATTGCTGGACACACCAGACCGCGACTTGCTGCAGGCACCCACGACCCAGACGCTGGCTATCTACGACGACTTGAAGCAGAAAATGGATCAGGTACTGGCGTCGAATCCGCTGTGCCCAGGAGACGGCAATCTGGACCGGGTCATTAACGGTGACGATGTGGAAAACTGGGCCCGCATTGCGCGCGATTGGGGCAAATCCAGCATGTACGACTTCATGGTAAGCGGCGCGTTCGACGGCCTGACCAACGCCACTGACGGCAGCATCATTCAGACCAATCTGAACCAGAATTGCGATCCGGTTTATGCGATTTACTAGCATGAATCGATATCGGTGGTTGGTCGCCGGGATCGTGGGTATCGCGCTGGCCGCAGGCTTCGTTCTGATCCAAACGAATGGGCCGTCACAAGAGGTCACGGAACCCACAGCCATTATTGGCAACGGGGAAATGGGCCCTGAGGGTATGGCGTGGATTCCGTCGGGTACTTTCCTCATGGGCAGCGACAGCGAACTGGCGCAACCCAACGAACAGCCCACCCACGCCGTTCACGTCGACGGTTTCTGGATTGACACGACCCACGTCACCAACGCACAGTTTGCAAAATTTGTTAAAGAAACCGGGTATATCACCACGGCCGAGCGCAAGCCCGATTGGGAAACGGTTCGCGTGCAATTACCCCCCGGCACCCCAAAACCCCCCGATGACGTGCTTGTGCCGGGCGCCATCGTATTCGTGGGCACCAACAAACCCGTGCCCCTGAATCAGTACTGGGAATGGTGGCGATATAAGCCGGGTGCCAATTGGCGCCATCCGAAAGGCCCGGGCAGCACCATTGAAAACAAAGCCGACCATCCCGTTGTCCAGGTCAGCTATGAAGACGCCCAGGCATATGCCAAATGGGCCGGAAAACGCCTTCCAACCGAAGCAGAATGGGAGTACGCCGCCCGGGGCGGAAAAGAGCAGGCCAACTATTCCTGGGGTGATGAACTGATGCCCAACGGCCAAAGAATGGCCAACTACTGGGACAAGGAAGACACCGTGTTTCCGGTGGTTAACCCCGCTGCCAGCGACGGCGTCGACACCCTGCCAGCGGGGTCCTTCGCGCCCAATGGCTACGGCATATATGACATGACAGGAAATGCATGGCAATGGGTGAACGACTGGTATCGCATCGATTACTTCGCCCAACAAGCCCAAAAAGGCGAAGCATCAATCCGCAACCCGCAGGGCCCTGCAACGTCGTTCGATCCGTCTCAACCTGGCACGCCTGCCGATGCGCCCAAGCGCGTTATGCGGGGCGGGTCGTTCTTGTGCGATGAAAGCTATTGCCTTTCCTACCGGCCCAGTGCCCGGCGCGGAGCCGACCCTTACAGCCCCATGTCGCATCTGGGTTTCCGTCTGGTCAAAGACGCACCGCCACCCGAGGCTCAGGCTGAGTAGTACTCGAACAAGCGCCCATCATCACTGAATCATCTGGTTCATCTCGATGATGGGCATCATGATCGCCAGCACAATCACCAGCACGACAAGCCCCATCACCAGCGTTAGCAGGGGCTCCAGCAATGCCGTCATGGTCACCGCCCGGCGCTCAACGTCTTGTGCCAGTGATTGCGCACCCCGCTCCAGCATTTCCGGCAAGCGGCCCGTTCGCTCACCACTATCAATTAAATGAATCAGCAAAGGCGGAAACACCCGATGCGACTGCAGCGCCGCCGCCAGGGTGCTGCCTTCGCGTACCCGACGCGCAGCCTCGTTCGCAGCCTGCTGTAAGCGGCGGTTGCTTAAAGTCCGCGCTGCCGCCGGCAGCGCCGTTACGAGCGGCACGCCGCTGCCGGCAAGAATGGCCAATGTGGCCGCATACCTGGCAGTATTCACCTCTTTAACAAAGCGACCCACGAAGGGCATGCTCAAGACCCGCCCATGCCAGCGCAAACGCACAGCCGGCGTGCGCAACAACCCGCGCCACCCGGCGTAAAGCAAAACCAATACCAGCACCAGCAGCCCTCCCCACTGCTGCGCAAACTCACTTAATGCAAGCAGCATCCGGGTCAGCAGCGGCAGTACCTGCTGCGTTTGACTGAAAGCGCCAACCACCTGGGGCACAACATAAATCAGTAAAAATGTCACGATTGCCATGGCAACAAACAGCACAACAGCCGGGTAGATGAACGCCGTCACGACTTTATTGCGCAACTGGCTTCTTGACTCTACATAACTTGCCAGCCGGTCCATCACCGCGGCAAGTTCCCCCGACGTTTCGCCGGCCTCCGTCAATGCAAGATAAACCGGCGGAAATGCGCGCGGATGAGCCGACATGGCATCGGATAAGCGATGACCGGCCCGTATGTCAGAACGCACGGCTGCCAGCACGGCGGCCGCCGGATGCGATTCCAATTGATCAATGATTGCACCCAGCGCCGCCTCAAGCGACAAGCCAGCCGCCAGCAAACCCGCCAATTGACGTGTGATCCACCCCAGATCCGTATCGCTCAATCGTAAACTGCGCCTGAACCACTCAACCTTATTCGACGCCCGGCCTACCGGATTGATCGACAACGGCAACAGACCGCGCCCCCGCAGCAATTGCCGTGCGCTGCGCGGCGTGTCGGCATCAACCAAACCTCGTTCCACCTGGCCATTTGCCTTGGCTGCTTCGTACCGGTAACTGGGCATGTCTGTCTTTCCCGCTTACTCACGTATCACGCGTTACACGCAACAATTCTTCCACTGTGGTATCGCCGTGGCGAATCCACCGCTCGCCATCTTCACGCAGATTGCACAGCCCGTTGGCAAGCGCATGCCGGCGCAAGGCTTGCTCATGCCCGCCAGCATGTATCATTTCGCGTGCGGCATCATCAACCACGAACAATTCGTGAACACCGGTGCGGCCGCTGTAGCCCGTATGCGCACAGGCAGCACATCCAGTGGAAGACGGCAAGGCAGTGCCATCGGTGTTCACCTGTTTGCAGGAAGCGCAAAGCTTTCGAATCAAACGCTGCGCCAACACGCCCTGCAGGGTCGACGCCAGCAGGAATGGCTCGATACCCATATCGATCAAGCGGGTTACAGCGGACACCGAGTCGTTCGTATGCAAAGTGGCCAAAACCAGATGCCCCGTCAATGAGGCCTGGACCGCAATCTGGGCCGTTTCCAGATCCCGTATTTCACCAATCATGATGACATCAGGATCCTGACGCAAAATAGCACGCAGCGCCTTGGCAAACGTTAAGTCGATACGCGGATTCGCCTGGGTCTGCCCGATGCCGGCAAGATCATATTCGATGGGGTCTTCAACCGTTAAAATATTGGTGGTTGCCGTATCAAGCTGCGTGAGCGCTGCATACAGCGTCGTTGTTTTCCCGCTGCCGGTGGGTCCGGTAACCAGGACAATGCCATGGGGCAGATGCAACAGGCCATTCAACTGGCTCAAAACACCCGGCGCCATACCCAGCCGACTCAGGTCCAAACGCCCGGCCTCTTTATCGAGCAAACGCAACACGGCCCGCTCACCATGTGCCGTCGGCAACGTTGACACCCGTACATCAATAGGGCGCTTGCCCACCCGCAACGCAATTCGGCCATCTTGCGGCAAGCGTTTTTCCGCAATATCCAGATTGGCCATGATCTTTATGCGGGAAACCAACGCATTATGCAAGGCGCGGCGCGGACGCACAATATCACGCAGCGTGCCATCAACGCGATAACGCACGACCGAATAAGTTTCAAACGCCTCCAGATGCACATCGCTGGCGCCATCACGCACCGCCTGCGTGAACAAGGCGTTAATCATCCGAATGACGGGCGCATCATCGGCCATTTCAAGCAGATCTTCCACCTCCGGAATGGCTTGCATCAAACGATCGAGGTCAATCTCGTTGGCGGCCGCATCAACCACTGCAGCCGCGTCGCCCGTCTGGGCGTACACCGTAGCCAATAAAGTATCGAAAGTCTCGTCGGCAATATGCCTTACGGGCAACTCGCCAAAACGGCGACGCAGCTCAGTCGGCACCCAACCGGGAGCCCGTTCCGACACCACAACCGAAGTGCCCTCTGGTGTTGCCTGGATCAACGCACGATGTGTTTGCGCCCAGTTATAAGGCACTCGCGGCGTCATGACGGATCCATTCCTGTTGACGCGGGCGGGCCAAAGCCACGCAAATCAAGCAGACCTGAATTCGGATCCCGATCCACGGCAGGCAAGGTCGAAACGTCGTTATCAGAGGCCAGCCAGGAAGCGTCATCAGGCAAATTGGCCCTCACGGCCCTCATGTAGTTATACCGGTCCAGCGTGATACTCGCGCCGTCCTGGGCATTACGAATGATATGGGGGCGCAGGAACACCATCAGGTTGGTTTTTGTGCGGGTGCGGCTATCGTAGCGAAAGAGTTGACCGATACCGGGTATGTCACCCAGCAGCGGCACTGAACTGGTCGATGTCGACAAGGTGTCCTCCAGCAAACCACCCAGCACAATAATCTGCCCGTCATCCACCAGCACATCCGTCTCCAGGGCGCGCTTACGCGTAACCAGTCCGTTCAATGCACTCGATGCACTGGCGTCGATATCGCTGACCTCCTGATACAGCGCCAGCTTGACCGTGCCCCCTTCCGAGATTTGCGGGCGAATTCTCAGGGTCAGGCCCACGTCTTCCCGCGAAACCGTTTGGAAAGGATTGCTCGCACCGTCGCCACTGGTGGTGTATTGCCCCGTTATGAAAGGTACCGTGCGGCCCACCATGATGCTGGCTTCTTCGTTATCCAGCGTAAGCAAATTCGGCGTCGACAATACATTGGCATTGCCGTTCGACTGCAAAGCACGTGCCAGAACGGAAAGATTCAGCACCTGGTTGCCAAGAATATTCACCGTACCCCGAACCACACCCAGGCTGAGACCCTGTGCCAGGGTATCGATTGAACTGGGTCCGGTTCGATTCAAACCACTGCCACCCAAATTGGCACCACCGAAGAAAGACGACCCGCCATCTGCAACATCGTTCGCCCCCAGCATCCACTGCACACCCAGCTCAGCCGCATCATCGGCATTCACTTCAACAATCAGGCTCTCAACCAGCACCTGGGCCCGACGCTGGTCAAGCTGATCGATCACTTCACGCAAACTGCGATAAAGCGGTGGCGGCGCAGCAATAATCAGTGTATTGGTTGAAGGGTCGGCCTGTATCGTTGCACCCCCGGCACTAAATGCAACCGGCTGCGCCCTGCCGGTGCGCGAGCCGCTACCGCCGGCCTGCATGCTGTCAAGCATGGCCACACCCGGCATAGAGGCCGCCCCGCCAACCGAGTTCACCGACAAAGCCCCGCCATCCTGGTCGATGGACTCATCCATCAACTCGCCAAGACCGTTGTCATCGGCTACCTGGGCGCGATTACCATCGCCCGAGCCCGAGTGGCCTTCAAGTGCACCACGCAGAACCTCGGCCAACTCGGTTGCCTGAGCATTCCTCAAGTACACAACGTGCAAATTTCCCCCGCCCGATTCCGGGCTATCGATACGGCGAATCAGATCACGCGCCTGTGCCAGCTTTTCCGGGCTGTTGGCGCGCATCAGCACAGCATTGCTGCGCGGGTCGGCCACCACCACAACCTGGCCCTGACTGTCGCCACCACGGCGATTACCCAGCAATTGGTTTGCCAGCGCCGCCACATCGAGCGCCACACCGTGGCGGATCGGCAAGACATCCGTACTCATGGAGTCGGGCGTATCAATACGTTCGATAACCTGGGCAATGCGCGCCAGATTATCGGCATAGTCCGTAACCACCAGCGTATTGTTCGATGGATAGGCATTGATGGTATTGTCGGGCGCGATCATGGGGCGCAGAACCGGAACAAGGTTCGCCGCACTCTCATAACGAAGCTGGAACACGCGGGTTGAAAGCTCACCCCCGCCCTGCATCGGCGCACCTGTCCCGCCGACAACGCGCGAACCCTGCAACTTGGCATCGGCCTCGGGAACGACCCGGCTTACGCCATTGACATCAACAACCGCAAAACCCCGCATGCGCAGTGAGGCCAAAAGCATTTCATAGGCTGTGCGCGAATTCACCGACGTTTCCGACACCAGCGTAAGCTGGCCGGTCACACGCGGATCCACCACAAAATTGCGACCCGTGAATTGCGCCAGTGCCCGCACAACCCCATCAACATCGGCCTCGACAAAGTTAAGCATTGTGGTGGCACCGCCGTCATCGACCTGAGAGTCGTCCTGCTCTTGCCACTGGTCGTCGCGTTCGCCACTGGGCGCATTGCGCCGGGCATCCGCCACAGGCGGCACCGATCGCGAATCCGTCGCGGGCGACGTGCTCGTACGGCCCTCGCTGGCCGTTGCCGACGTGCGGACAATCAACGGGGAAGGGCCGGGACTCATGCCCGACTGTTTCATGCTGGCGCACCCGGCCAACAACCCCAGTAAAGTCAAACAGGAAATCAGCCTGCCATGCCCGGCAAAGCCCGGGAAGCCAACACGCTTGCTAGTCAATGGATGTCTCCAAATCATTATGTGTATTTATTCATTTATGGATTCGAGCGATAGCGCAGTCTCGTTTCCCCGTTTCGGCGCGGCCCTAATACCGCCAGCAGGTCTTGCAATGCCGCCTGAGTTTGCACACTGGCATCAGAAGCCGAACGCGCAGTGACATCGACATCAAACCCGACCTTATTGTGCACAACGCCAGTACCTTCAAAAAACAAAGGGCCTTGCGTTGTCGTCACGTCGATCTGCACCGAACCCGGCTCACCTTGCCTGAGGGTCAATACATACTGACCCATGGGGCGAATCCGGGTTAACGAAGACGACGCGTCAATCCATTCCATCTGTAGCAATTGCGCCCCTTGCGGGCGCGCTGCCCCACCCAGGAAAGACGCCGGCCAACTCACACGCAATATCCCGCCGGGGGCCATGGCGGCCATTCGCGCATCCAGCGTTGACAACACAGAGGCCGGCATTTCCAGCGTTTGTGCCGACACACCCACCCCTGCAAAACCGGGTGTTACACGCATCGGCCCGTTCAGCCACGGATGCGTCACCTGCCATTGAGGGCGTGGCACCCAGCCACTATCCCACCAAACCAGTTGCCACTCAATAGGGGCGGCTACTGTACGCTCTCTTGCCTGCACACCTACAGCAACGGTTGCGCTTCCCTGCCACACCGTACCATCGGCACCCACAATCGACAAAGGCCAGCTTTCCGGCACCCATGGCATCAGCCAACGTGCAGGCAGCACGGCCAAGGCGGCAATACCGGCGACAAGCAGACACAACACGACCTGGGCAACAACGCGCAATTTCACGAAATGGCCTCCTCGGGCTTTTGCAAGACCACTTCACCGCTCAGCAAATCGGGCTGCGACCTGCCCGACACGACAGCACGGGCCAGATCAGCCGTATTTATCTGCAAACGCAAGGCATACGGGACCTCCGACAGCCAGCCAAGCACAGCAGCTGCGTTCGAACCCGTAAAAACAACACGCCACCGGCGTCGCGTATCGTCATCCACACCCTCTTCCTGCAACCGAACGTCCGACGCCAACGCCATATTCTCCAGGCTTTCCTCTATGGCGCTACGTATCTGCTGATCGGGAATGGCGCCAGACACTTGCCGATTCAACGATTTGGCCTCCAAAACCATGGCTTGAATCTGCACCAGTTCAGCGCGTAACTGCGGTATCGACGCTTGCGCGTTTTCAATGGTTTGCAGCGCCGGCCGCACAAAGCCGGCCCAAACAATCGCAAGCAAGACAAAAAAGGCACCCAAACCCACCAGCGCGCGTTCGCGTGCACTAAACCCCATCCACCGCACCGAAGCATGATGCATCGCGGCGGTACTACGGGTACGAAAAGTTTGAGCTTGCATGCGCAACCAGGCATTAAAGTTCACTATCGCTCCCCTTTATCGGCTTGTTCCCGGGTGAAACGCCACGTATCTTTACCCTGGAGGTCATCACGACTCAATATCAGGCCATGCTGTCGGGCTGTTGCCTGCAAAGTATCAAACCCCGCCTGGGTGCCGGGGTTCTCAACCAGCACCAATGTCAGGCCGTTATCCCGATAGCGAAGTGCTTCAAGCTGAATATCGTATTGCTCAAGCAATGCCGCCACATCCAGACCCAGCGGAATGAAATCACTTTGCACCGCCGTCCCCGTTGCCCGCAACAAGGCATCCCGCTCATTTTGAGCCTGACGCAATGGGTCAAGCACCACGCTGATCTGCGGGAAGGCGTTCTGTACTTCGCTTGCGGCCTGATAACGCAAATCATCCATTTCATTCTTCAATTGAGACGCATAGAGCTGTAAGCCCACTACCCATACAAACACGGCGGCAAGCCCCCAATACAACGTCGACCGCCATTGCCGTACAGGCGAATGAGGGCGCCACTTTGCCCGGGCCAGCGACCAGCCCGGCAGCGTTGTTTGCCAGCGCGCATCAACCGGCAAGGCAAGTGGCCGGCCTGGATCGACGTCGTCGCCAGGCAAGGCCTGCGCCAACGGCGCAATACGCTGCACTTTCAAACCCAAACGTTCCAGCAACTGCCATACTCGCAGCAAGGCTGGCCGGTCTACCCACACCACATCCACGTTGCCCTGGTTATCTCTCGGCCCATACGCAATGCATAAATCCTCAACATTGCTTAACGCCAGGGGCTCAACGCATGCGCTGATAGCAGCCTCAAGTTGCGCCGCCCGCACCGGCGGCACCTGAACGGTGGCAACCACGGCGTCGTCGGGATGCAGAATCACCTCCACCCAATCGGCCCCCGTACCTTGAGCCAGCGAGGCCAAAGCCTGCTCGCCACCGGTCAGCAACCGCCCACCTCGCTCGAATAAAGCAAAAGCCACGGGCGTCGTCTGATCGACCTGCTCCAATTTGGGTAACGCGATTCGCAGACGGGTTTTCATACTAATGTTCGGTCCAGACAATAACAGGCGGGCTTTGCCGGGCGCGATGCATCAACGCCTGCATGGTGGTTAACGACTCGCCCAAGGACACCACGCCGGATACCTTGAACCATTCACTTCTAACGCCGATCGCAACAGCCAGGTTTCCCGCCTTCATTTGAGTGCGGTTCAGGAAATCACCCCGGCTATTGAACCATTGCCCTTCATTACGCGCCTGCACCAGCCGGCGCGCCGCCGCCAGCCCCAACGCCGGCAGCACTGCACTCAGCAATTCAGCCGATACGGTATTCACATTCACAGGCGTGCGCCCGGGCAATATCGTAATGTAGTCTTTAATACGCGCTATCGTCTGCGCGGAAAAACCATCCACCCCTTCCAGGTCACGCAAAGTACGCAGGCCAATCGGCCCTCTTGACGTCAACTGTGCCTGCTGCGCGCCGGCAACGCGCTGAGCGAGCCCCATCACCAACTCCGGGGCCACCCCCAGCATTGAGAACAGTCGGTTCAGCACCGACACCGCGTCTGCCTGTATCTGACCTTCCATAGCCAATGTATTCACATTGAACTTTCCTTGTTCATCCTCGATCTGGCCAGACACCTGTGCGACCCGCGTACCATCGGGCAACGGCACCTCGAATCCAACAATTGCCTGCGACCACACGCCATTGGTTAAAGTAAGGGAATTGCGCCGTGCATCATTGATCAACATGACCCGCGCCCAATCGAGACCGCCACGCAACAACCATTGCGCCTGGGCCCGATCACGCTCTCCGGCAACCAGTTGGCTTAACATGGCTTGTTGCTGAACCATGCCTGCCGCCACCACTGAAACCGCTGCCACCACCACCAGCGCACCCACCACGGCCATACCGCGCTGCCTCAGGCGCACATTAGACCGCATCATCCCACGTTGCAGGCTCATGGCAACAGCACCACTTTGCGAAACACGGCGGGCCCTTCGTGCTCCAACCGGGAAATACGTACCTCGATACCTTGCATGCCGGTTGCCACGGCAGGCACCGATGCCGCCTGAGCCGGCAAGACCCATTGCTGGTCAGCGCCCCATACGCGCAGGGTAAATGAATCGATCTCCTCCAGCACAACTTCGGGGCGATTCAACTCGGGCATGGGCAAGGTATACGATGGATCACTCACTGCCCGCAGCAGGCGCGAACCCTCCTGGCGCCACTCAACCAACTGCCACGCCCCATTTGCCTGCGTGCGGACAATCGACAACACCGGCGCGCGCCATAGTACACCCGGCAAAATATTCTCCCCGTTGCCCACTGCAGAACCCAATGCCGGACTGCTCGCGGAATCAGTATCGGAGGCCCAACCCACATGATGCCTTAAATCGTGCTCAACCTGACCCAGTACCCTTATCAATGACTGGGTATCTTGAACTCGCACCTGCAAGGCCCGCGCCGAGCGGTCGGTCATGTCCAGCGCACGCCACGAAATCACGCTAAGTAGCGCCATAAGCGCCAACGCCACCAACACTTCCACCAGCGTCAAGCCGCGCTGTTCCGATAAGGCCCCACTCATGGCAACACCGACAACACGCCGTTAAGCTCGGCCAGCACAGGACCGCCACTCAAACGGGCACGCACCGTAACAAGACGGAAGTTCGCGTTAATCGTGTCGGCAAAAACCTGCTCGCAAACCAAGCCCAGGCGGCCCTGGGGGCATGGCTCAAGGCTGCGCCCTACAGATGGCATTACACGCAAGAGGCGCAATTCGGCCAACCGGTTTTCGGCAGCCTGCAAAGCCAGTGTGCGCTGCTCCAACGCCCGCGTGCCATCCACGCTCAAGCCCAAGGCCCGCATACCCGCCGCCAAAGCAATCCCAACAATCGCCAACGCGATCAACACCTCAACCAATGTAAAGCCACGCTGGCGAGAACCACAACTCACGGCTGCACCCGATACTGGCCTTGTGCCGAGCGTACGATCCGAACCTGGGTCAAACCATTATCCAGCTCGACAACACGTGGGCCCGACATCCATTCACAACTGAAAACCGCCATGGCAGGCGGATAGACACGAACACGAACCGGTTCCTCGGATTGCCAGCCGCGAGCCCGCAAAGTTGGATTGCGCGCCGACAACGCCTGGTGACTCAAATCGACATGGCGCGCCAGGTCAACCGGCAGGTACGGCGTCTGGGCAACCGACTCGAACCCAAAACCCTTGGCTCCATAGCGCCACACAATGGCCGTTGCCTGGTGGCGTGCCTGCGCCTGCGCCGCCATGAAAAGCTGTGACAGCACCTCGGCATCCTGCCTTAGCAACTGACGCTCACGACCCGCCACAAGGCCAACCCCAACCAGCGCACCCGTTATCCCCATAATAGCCAGGACAACCAGCATCTCGAGCAGGGTAAACCCCTTTTCAGCGCGATTATTGCGACCAGGAGCCAATATCCGCATCCTTGCTCTCGCCACCCGGACGACCATCCGCCCCCAGCGAGAACACATCAATCTCACCGTGCACACCTGGATTCAAGTATTGATAAGGCGCCCCCCAGGGATCATTGGGCAAGCGCTCCAAATACGTTTGTTGCCCTGCCTGCCCGGCGCCGGGACTGCCCATTAATACGCTTAAGCCCTGCTCATTACTCGGATAACGGCCATGATCAAGCCGATACAGCTTCAATGCCTGCATCAGCGAACCAATATCCTGGCGGGCGGCAATGGCGCGCGCCTGATCAGGGCGACCCATTAAGTTGGGCACAATCAACGCGGCGAGCACACCCATAATGACCACCACCACCATGATTTCAATCAACGAAAAACCACGTTGGCGGTTCAGATTTTTTCTACGCAAGGGCATCATTTACTCAGCCTGATATGGAAAATAGCCCGTTATAGTGACAGACATAAACAGGTTTCGAATATATACCTTATTCTTAACGACTGAAACCAATGTTTGCCATTATTTTCCAGTAGTGTTATTGGTTGTAGCCGTGGCAAACTCACGTTGCCGGCATAGCCATGTTGCCTTGACTTTATTTCATGACGATTCAATCATTCTCTGCAAAACCTGTTGCGCCGCGCCTGGCCCGTGCCATTGCCATTACGCTACTTGCATTAGGTGTGGGTATCTGGTCGGCGCTTTTGTTCGCCCCCAAGCCCAAAGCACCCGCCCCGGCCCTGCCGGGCGCCTCCGTCGATCCCGGCATCCAGCCGCTGGCCGAATGGTTTGGTGGCCGAACGCTTGGCATAAAAATTGATCTTGTCGGGGTCATTGCCGGTAACGACGGAAAAGGTGCCGCCCTGCTGAGCATTAACAATCAAGCCGCCCGAACTTATCGCAACGGCCAGTTACTCGCCCCCGGCATTTTTCTGGAAACCGTGGCGCACGACAGTATAACGATCAGCCAGGATGGTGTAGCCGAAGATATCGCCATGACGCGTCAACAAGCCAATTATCCAAATGGCTTTATCACCCAGCGCGCAAACTGATCTCTATGTGGGTTCCCTGGGATATTCACCCCGCCGTCAGCATTCCCGTTGCCCTATTGTGGTCGTGGGGGCTGACGTGGCTGCTAAATCAATCCGCCCGGCGGCTTGTTGAACAAATCAACCCCCGGCTCTCCCGGCAA
The DNA here is from genome assembly GCA_002384935.1 of Pusillimonas sp. UBA3987. Classification (GTDB taxonomy): domain Bacteria; phylum Pseudomonadota; class Gammaproteobacteria; order Burkholderiales; family Burkholderiaceae_B; genus Neopusillimonas. The sequence goes on along the minus strand of DGCD01000011.1, from coordinate 20,817 downwards.
AATCTGCCCCTGAACCTGTCAACACAATGGCCGGTCTGGCTCATTTCGACGCTGACCACGCTGGTTGTGGTGTGGCTGCTGGAACCGACGCCTGCCGGTTTGGCCATCATCGTATTCAATAATGTACTGATCGCGCTGGGCTGGGTCGACGCACGAACCGGCCTGCTTCCCGACCGCCTCACCCTGGGCTTGTTGTGGCTTGGGTTGCTGGTTAACCTGGAAGGGGCGATCACCCCCTTGCCGGACGCCGTGATCGGGGCCATCGCCGGCTACTTATGGCTATGGATCACCTTTCAGGCTTTTTTCCGGATGACCGGCAAAGCCGGCATCGGACAGGGCGACTTCAAGCTGCTGGCCGCCTTGGGCGCATGGTTGGGGTGGGTGGCCTTGCCCTGGGTGCTGCTGCTGGCATCCATCACCGCGCTGGCCTGGGCCGGCATCATGAAAAGCCGTGGCCAACTCCGGCGCGGACAGGCAATCAGTTTCGGCCCCTATCTTGCGGCGGGGGGCGTTGCCGTTATGCTTTACCTGCTGGCCTGAGTCTTAAAACACCCACATCACCGTTGCGGTACCGCCAGCCTCGTATACGCCCACCGTCTCAGCTATGCTTAATATCGGTAGTTCACGCTGGTGTGGAAGCCCGAATTCAAACCGGCGCACAGAGCGTCGAAGCATTCAGGATCCAACGCGGTACCCACGCTTTTGCGCATGATTTCCACTGCCTTATCTACCGGTATTGCGGCCCTGTAAGGGCGTTCAGCGGTAATGGCGTCGAATATGTCGGCGGTGGTGATAATACGCGTTTCCAGACCAATGTCTTGCTCGGCAAGACCGCGAGGATATCCGGCGCCATCCAGCCGCTCGTGATGCGCTCCGGCAACACGGGCAAGCTCGTCAAAAACCGTAATACGACCCAGAATCGTCTCGGTATAACCGGCATGCTGCTTCACGGCAGCCCACTCCTGTTCGTCGAGACTGCCGGGCTTGTCGAGCACGCTGTTGCTGACACCCAGTTTTCCCACGTCGTGCAATAACGCGCCACGCTTGAGCCAGCGACGGCGCGAGGCCGACAAGTTAAGCCGGCCCGCAATCATATCGGTATACTGCGCCACCCTGAAACTATGACCGCTGGTATAGGGACTTTTGGCATCCACCACCTTACCAAAGGCTGAGGCAATATCATCCAAATAATCTTCATCCAGAACGGCATGATGGTTCATCGGCTCCAAACCATACACCGCGTCGTCGATACCCGGCGACAACAATTTTTCCCAAAAAAGGGGGTCACGCGAAACCGACTCAAACGCTTTTACCAGCGCCGGGTCGAACCAGCGCCCCGAACGCAAATTAATTTCGTCGAGCGCCGCCTGCGAGCCTGCTTCAGTATGAAAAACATCAATAACCTGGGCAAGCAAGGCAATACGGGAATAGATTGGAATCTGATCGGCCGCCAGGCCGTCAGGATGACCTTTGCCGTTGTAGTGTTCATCAAGGCTGCGAATACCATCGGCAACCTCAACGGGAAAACGCAAAAGGCGTGCAATTTCTGCGCCGCGCTGGCAACGCGTTGAAATCAGCTCGTGGGTCAGTTCATCGGCATGCCGAATAACGCTCATGACCCGCTTGAATCGCGCGGCCAGGCCTTCGTTCAAACCTGTATGGCTGAGCACGAAAGACAAGGCACGCGGCTTGCTGTCGCCAACGGTTTTAAACCCCTTCTTGAACTGCAGGTCGTCGGTTAGGTAGAGTTCACAAATACGCGCTGCGTTGCTGCTGCACCCCAGATCCTTCAGCAGCAACGTGTAGTAAAGCGCCCAAAGCTGTTGTTGCGACAGGCCGATTTGGCGGCCAATGTGCATGCCGATCCAGCAACAACGCACACAATGGCCGGGCGGTTGTCCTTCTGTGATGTCAAGCGCATAGCTGAACGCCGCCATCAATTCCGAAAGTTTCAATGTTTTCATCGTTGCCACACCACAGCATTGTGTTTCAGGTGAGTATTTGCAGGCCAAGGTGGAGGACCACCCAGCCTGATCATACTCGTTGTCGTTGCGTGCCCGCAAAACTTCACTTAAGCGCGCTAGTCACACAGCACATTCCTGCGTAAACTTTCCGCCATGCTAAATATCAAGAATCTCAGTAAACACTACGACGGCCACCGTGTATTCCAGGGGCTGAATTACACGTTCGAGCCGGGGTGTTTCGCGCTATGCGAACAAGAAAGCACGGGCAAATCCACCTTACTGAACATCGTTGCGGGGGTGATTGCACCGGATACCGGAGACATCTGGATAAACGGGCTATCACTGAGCCAAAGCCCCAAACAGGCGAAAGCCCGTATCGCCCACGTTCCCGACAACTGCATGGAATTTCCCATGGAAACCGGACGCTGGCTGTTAGAGAAAGTTGCATCAGAGAAAAACGCGCAAATCAACGACACTGTGCTTGACCTGGCCAACCGGCTGGAGCTGACGCCGCATCTGGAAAAGCGCTTCGAACAACTGTCTACCGGCATGCGCCGCAAGGTTTACCTCACCGCAGCCGCCATCGGTCATCCCGATGTTGTGATTGCAGATGGCCCCACCAGTGGACTGGACACACGTGCCTGTGCTGTCGTGGCCGAACAGTTCAAGGACTGGTCCCAGGACCGCGTCGTGCTGTTCGCCAGTCACGACGCTGAACTGGTACAGGCATGTCAGGCCAATATCGTTGATATTGGCGCCCTGCGCTAGGCCGCCTGCCGCGACGCGAACTCGCGCTGGCGCTTGGCCTCTTCAAGCAAATACACCTGGTAATCGTCCAGGTCACCGTCAAAGTCTTTAATGCCGCCGCGCGACACCAGCCAGAACTCATCGCACACCGAGCGCAACAAGGCACGATCGTGACTCACCAGCATCACCGAGCCCTCGAACTCATTCAAGGCAACACTCAATGCTTCACGCGTGGCCAGGTCCAAATGGTTGGTTGGTTCATCAAGCAGCAGCAAATTGGGACGTTGCCAAACAATCATGCACAGCACCAGGCGCGCTTTTTCACCCCCGCTCATGCTGCCAACCGATTGCTTGACCATGTCACCGCTAAAGTTGAAAGTACCCAGAAAATTACGCAAGCCTTGCTCGCGACACTCCATGGCGCTGGGGCGCACTGCGGCAGGCGTGTCTCGGGCAAGACGTATCATGTGTTCAAGTGGGTTTTCCGCAGGGCGCAGCACATCAAGTTCCTGCTGCGAAAAGTAGCCAATACTCAAGCCCTTGCCGGTAATAATTTCGCCCGAAAGCGGCGTTAAGGCACCGGCAATGGTTTTCACCAACGTCGACTTGCCTTGCCCGTTGGCGCCAAGTATGCCAATTCGATGCCCCGCCAGAACGGATCGATTGGCGTTCTGCACGATCACCGCAGGCTTTGCATCAAGCGGCGCACCCTCGGGCGGCAAATATCCAAAACTGGCCGAACTGATCGTCAACATCGGATTGGGCAAGCTGGAAGGCGCTTTAAACTCGAACTGGAATTCGGCATCGGCCAGAACAGGCGCAATTTTTTCCATGCGCTCAAGTGCCTTCACACGGCTTTGTGCCTGCTTGGCCTTGCTGGCCTTGGCCTTGAAGCGGTCGATGAACTTCTGCAGATGCGCAACCTTTTCCTGTTGCTTGGCGTGAGCCGCTTGTTGCAGCACCATTTGTTCCGCCCGCATATCTTCAAACTTGCTGTAATTGCCGCCATAGCGCACCAACATGCCATTATCGATATGCAACGTCACATTGGTCACCGAATCAAGGAATTCACGGTCGTGGCTTATGACCACCATCGTCCCGGCATAATTCTTCAGCCACGCTTCAAGCCATACCAGGGCATCCAGATCCAGGTGGTTGGTTGGCTCGTCCAGCAGCAGCAGATCCGAGGGGCACATTAACGCGCGCGCCAACTGCAAACGCATACGCCAGCCGCCGGAAAAGCTATTCACCGGGTTATCAAGCTGCGCCACGCTAAAGCCCAGCCCCAGAATAAGCGACTGCGCCCGCGCACGCGCGTCGTGAGCGCCGGCATCGTGCAATGCCGTATAGGCGTAGGCCATGCGCATGCCATCGTCACTGGCCTCCGATGCGTCAACCTCGGCTTGAGCAGCCACCAAAACGGTATCGCCCTCGACCACGAAATCAGTTGCGCTTTGCTCCGTTTCCGGCATGTCTTGCGCCACTTGCGACATACGCCACTGGGCCGGAATGGAAAACTCACCGCCGTCGTCGTGCAGTGTGCCATTCAGCAAGGCAAACAACGACGACTTGCCCGCGCCATTGCGCCCCACCAGGCCCACTTTCTCACCGGGGTTCAGCGAAACGGAGGTTTTGTCGAGCAATACTTTGCTGCCGCGACGCAAGGTCACGTTTTTAAGGATAATCATTAGGGGCAGGTCTTCATTTCGGCGGAACAAATCCCGAGCCATAGGTAACCGGGATTTGAACAAGGATGGGAGCGGGGGCCCGCCAGGGGCACACAACCAAGGGCAAGATTGCGAAAATTACGCAAAAAGAGCGTAAATTGTAGCATTGCGCCCTTTATTCCATATATTCTGTCGCTTGGCCAACAAAGGAAGAAACATGGCAAAGAAGAAAAACACGCTTGACCCCGACGAAGCGGCACTCATTGAATGGTGCATTGAGGTTGAGGGTTTTCTGGTTGCCGCAGGTGCCACCGTGCGCCAGGCACAGGAACATATTGAAGAACAGGCCGAATGGTTTACCGACCTGTTTTATGACGGACTCACGCCCGAAGAGGCGGCGAAGGAGGCGTTGAATTGAACTGGCGGGAAAGCCCCAGGTTCAATTCAAAAAGCAATGCCAAACGCCCCTTCTGCCATTTCCCTGAAATAAGCCGTCAGGACTTGGGCATCGGCAAGGCCGGCGGCGTTATCTCGGGCTTAAGCTTCGCGCTTACGATTTCCTTGGCATCCAGGTCGAATGAGTTCAGATCGATACCGCGCAAAACCTGATCGTCATATGTTTTAACGTAGTACATGCCATTGGCAAGATCGGCTACGGTAGACCACTGCGTATATTCAAGCGGATCATCACCTTGATCTTGCTCGCGCACCCAGCCCTTGGGAATATCAAAGTTATTCAGGATGTGCTCGGCCAGCCGCACACTTTCCGGGCCGCCTGCCACGGGCTCAACACTCATGGTCAGGCCAAGCGCACGAATGAAACGCGAAGGCGGCGTGCCGTCGCCAGGAATGCCCAGCAGGCCCGAGCCTTGGCCAAAAGACTCAATTGTCATGCCATCAACCTTCAATGGCGGCGCGTTCACGCTTGAAAGCTTGACGTAGTTACTTAGATTCGTCATGTGCCAATCAAAGGTGGGTGAGTTCGTCATCACGCCCAACTGGTTATCGTAAACTTTCAACTTGCCGTCGATCGGCTCAACAACCAATGACGCGCCGCTTGCATCATGCAAGGTATAGTGCAGCGGCGGCGCAATTTTCAACGCCTCTTGAACCACCTTGATCACAGCCACTTCATTATTGTTAATGGCCGCCTTCACCTCTTCCACTGTCGCAAAATTTGTAAGCGCCCAGGTCAGAAAATCCCATGGGGCAAGCGACTTGGCCGGATCAGCCTTGGCAGGGTCGGCGTAGTCGGCAAAGCCCGGAAAATACAGCACGCCGCCAGCCAGCCCTTTCTCGTTCATGCCGTCAACCAACGTCGTCATGCCCAGTCCATTCAAACCAACGGCGGCATACTTGCCGGTCCATTGCATGACCGGTTTGCCATCGGGGCCCGTGGAAGAGAGCTTATGGTTGCGCGGAATAACCATTGCGCTGGAATCCATAGAAAAGCCAAATTCCATGGTGCGACCATAAACCGATCCGCCGTCGCTCGTGGGAATTAGAAAACTTGTGCAGGCTGAGGCCACATGGGGCACCAGCATTGCCGCAGCCAACAAAGCTGCCGCAGTCTTGCGCGCGGAACGCCGCCAGGAAGAGGTAAAAGGCAAAACGATAGAAGGCATAAAGAGGGTCCTTTCTTTCATTGTGTGGATTAAGCTTCAACCAGGGGTAAAGCCTTATCCCTAAAGGGACTCCCCCGTACCCAAAAAGGTATAGCGCAGAATAACATGGCAACACATACTGCTACATTTACTTGCCTGCGCTTTTACTTTGGTGCTAGCCGCGGCGGCGCTGCCAAAACGGCTGATCAGACCAACGGGGCTGCATGCCGTAATAGTAGTTACGTTGCGGCAAATAGGTTTGCCACAGTTGCACTTGTTCTTGCTCGTATTGTCTTACGTAGGTGTTACTGGTGTCTAATTCTGCCAAACCCTGCTCAAAATCCGTTAACGCATAATGAACCATGTGCCCGGCATGGCTGGCTGTTCTAAGGGCCTTGTCGATCCCTTGCGACGATAATGGGTCATAGGCTTGCGCCGCATCCCCCACGGCCATCCAGGCATCACCGCAAAAATTGTGCAAGCGCTGGCTATTGGCCGGCGCGCCACGAATCGTGCCACACGGCTGGTAGCCCCTGGATTCAAGCAAGGGGCCAATGTGTGTCGAGTCGTTCAGCAACTGATCAAAACCTGCCGGGCGTACCGCCATTTTTGCTGCCGGCAGGTCTTTGTCGGAATGAAACACCACCAGGCGCATAGACTCATTCTCTTCAGCAGACGGCAAACGATTGCTGTACCACCAGCCATTGGGTGCCGACTCAATGCGCGTGTAGTGCTCGTCATCGTGACCGGCCAGCGAAAACAGTTGCGCATAGGCAAACAACGCGTCGCTGTCGGGCGCAAACTGAACACCAAGCGCCTTGGCAACGGCTGCCCGCCGACCGGTGCAATCAACCAGAAAGCGTGCGCGCACCTGCCGCGACTGACCTTCCGAACCAAGCGTGAGTTGCCAAACCGGGGTCGGGCCATTGGTGCGCACGCAAGACTCAAAGCGTACGCCCTTAAGCAAGGTTGCCCCGGCCGCAACGGCCTTTTCCCGAAGCGTCTCATCGAAGGCCAGGCGTTCAACACACAAGCCAAAACCGGTCGACGTAAAAAAGAAGTCGGTCACATCGGCCTGGTCAGACGACCAGACCGACACATTGCCGGCCGTTCTGAAAAAGCCCGGAGAATGCGGCTGCGCCTCTTCGAGATCACCCAGGAAATGCTTGACGATGCCGATAGAGGCTGGCGGCAGAGACTCGCCCAGCTTGAAATGGGTGGCAGTGCGCTCCTCTACCAGCAGCACACGCCGGCCAAACCTGGCCAGCGTGATCGCCGTTGCCGCCCCGGCCGGGCCACCGCCGATAATAACGACGTCCCACGTGACCTCATCCGGGTCAAACAAAGCCGATGACACCAATTACTTTGCTTTGGCTGGTGGCTGATTCAATGCCGGATCGCGCTCTTGTTCAGTGAAAACAATCGACCCTTTGTCTTTCACAAAGCTGCCGTCGCTATTCTTCAGCGGCAAAACCATGCCCAGCTTGGGCCAGGCGTAATCCATTTGTTCGTAACCATCGGTCGATGACAGCGGCTCACCGTCTGCGTCGTAGCCCCGGAACCATTCCTTGTGGGTTCTGGTTTGCTTGGCCTGATCGTATTCAAAAACAACCTCGGGCCGTTGGGTGGGCCACCAAGCCGTGTTGCATGACCAGAAATCACCTTGCCACGGGCTTGACATATAGGCCGCCAGCGAACCGGGCTCAACACCTTCACCCACGCGAAATGCGTCGGCAAAGAGTTCGCGGTAAATGATCAAATAGGGGAATTCAATGCCTGGGTGAAAACCGCCGCCAATGGTCGGCTCAAGCGCCGCATTGTCGAGCGCATGAGGCTGCTTATCGAGCGGCAACGTTTCAAGCTCTTTGGGCTCAATTGGCGTTCCAACCTCGAAGTTGCCGTCGGCCCAGTCCTTCATGTGTTTCAACTGCCAATCAGTCAGGCTCAGGAACTGGTCGGGCAAGTCGATATCCAATTGCTCGTTCTGCAGCGGCTTGCCACCTGTGCCCCAAAGCTTGGGCATCTTGGAGGCGTCTTCCTCGCGCTTGAACTGTTCGTTTTTCCAGCTGGTTGGCCGCTGGGGAGGAGGGGGCATCAGTGAATCCACCAACTTCCCGTTCTCTCCGGGCGCATGACGCATCAGGCTATAAATTCTTTGCCTGATGGGCTTCATCTGTTCGCTGGGATCTGACAACAGCTTCAGATAATCGGCGTTCAGCAAATTACCCGGCTGCGACGGACCATGCGCCCGGCCTTTGGTCTCGGAGGTAATGCCCGCCGCCTCGGCGCTGACCCAGCCGTAATTAACCGCATTGGCGAATATCGGATACACATCGCGGTAGAAGTTCGTTTTTTGACTGGCGTAAGGGTACGCCTCGGGGAACGCCTCGTAAACGCGATCGCGAATCGACACCACGTGATACATATGGGGCGCGTACTTCGGCGGAGCGGAAACAACCCACGCCCCGGCCTTTGGATTACGTGTACCGTCGTCTGTTTCCGATTTCACGTTATCGCGTGTGCTAAGCACCGTGCCGTCGTTCAGCGTAACGGTGACGTCGATTTCACCGCCACAGGTGTCATCCCACCAGCCGGGAATATTGAAATAGGCAAACTGATTGGTTAAGGGGTTCTGGCCGTTGTCCGGCCCATTGGGCGGAGACACCGTTTCGCTGGGGTTGGACATGATCACCTTCGGTGTGGTGACACTCTCACCCTTGCCAGGCGCCGGCACGAACAACAAGCGATCTTTATCGTCGAGACGAAGCTGCCCCAGCTCAATATCCTTGGCTGCGGTGTAGGTTACTTCCACTTCTTTGGACGGATCCTTGGGTGTAAAGCCCTCGAAACGCAGCTCACCGGGCAACGTGCCTTTTTCAATACCCGTGAAAACATCGCCTTTCATGACAACCGCATCTTTTTGACCGGAAGCAATCGTGTGCACACCCGGATCGATAATCAACTGGTCGCGCTCGATGGGCTTCTTGCCAGGCTGGATGGACGGGTTGCGCAACTTGTCGGGGTCAAACAGATACGCGCCCTGAAACGCATAATTGGCCGACTTCATGTTCCGGACATGAACGCGCCAACGCAACGACTTGACCATATCGGAGTCGGACGTGAGCTCGCCAACCACCTTGTCGTTGGCGTCGTAGGCGTATACGCGATAACGCTGCGCCTGGCGCTTTAGACGCGCCTGGCTGTCGCGGTACGTACCGCCCTTTGGCCCCGGACCACCGGAGCCACCCGGGTCAACCACAACCCCCGGTGCTTCAGGACCAATAAAGAATTCGTCACTGTTCCCCAGCCGGGCAAGGCCAATACCAGGATGAATGCGGATGCGCTTGATCTGCTCGGACACGGCTAATTTCCTTTAAAAATTGTGCTTAAAAACCCAAGGCTGCCTATACGGCACTCACGATCTTCCAATCGACCAAGTCGGCCGATGCAACCTTATATTGATTGCCAAAATGCTCGATCCGGGCGTAGGTAAGCCCGGCGGATTGGGTATGGGTCTGTACCGAAAAGCCCCCACCGAAGCTTGCTTTGATTGATTTTTCAATACGCGAATTCATTGCCGCGCTTTGTGCGTTGTTCGCGTTTGCAACTTGCGCGGCCATGGCCATGCCCGGCAGCATGAACGCGCCTGCCGCAGTACAGCCCTTGATGAAATCCCTACGCTTAATGCCCATTTGCACTGCCCCTTAATTATTGCGCCCATGGCGTGGGCGCTGCTTGTTTAGCAAACTACATCAGAATAATGAAATCATTATGAAACGAGTGTTGCTTGAAGTCTAGACCTGCACCCGTAACTGTACTAATCGCGCCCCGCCTTTTCAATCGCATCGGCAATCGCCTGTGGATCGGTAAACCAAATTTCATGGCTCCCGCTGCACTCAACATAACGAAACAGCCCCAGTTTTTCCGACAAACGTGGATGCCAGCCCAGGCTTTGCGGCAAGGCCGTGTCTTCGCGACAATTCACGTAGCTCTTTGCAACGGGGCTGGCCGCCATCGGCTGGCTTAACTGGATGCCGTCTTGAAACGTTTTATAAGGATGCGGGTTCAATTGTTCATAGGCGTGCGTAGCCAGTTCCAGCGAGGCATCGTTAATGAATGCCTCGCGCCACACCGGAAACGGCAGCATCACCGCGCCGTCGTTCTGCGCCGCAACAGCGTCGAAAAGCTCAACATAATGCGGCGGCACCAGATCGTTCAGCGACTCACCCGGATCAGGCACAAACGCATTCACATAAACAAGACGCGCAAGTCGCTCAGGGCGCAAATCCGCCACCCGCGAAATCACCATGCCGCCATAACTATGGCCCACCAAACGAACTTCATTCAGGTCATGCTCGTCGAGATACGCCGCCAGCGACTGCGCCGCATCTTCCAGGCCAATACTGGAACGATCATCGCCCGGCCGGTTTCCCGCCAAAGTAGGGCACAGAACGCGATGCCCGCGCGACCGAAGATGCTCGGCCGCCGGCTCAATTTCCGTCGCGGTATGCCAGGCACCGTGAACCAGCACGTATGTTAATTGCGTCATGGGTTGTCTCCTTCAGGGGTGTGGTTTTAGTTCTTGGAATAATGCAGCCAAAATGTTTAAAGAACAACCCTGGAGACCGCCAGCACAAACTTTGATCGAATCAACAATGCACGATCTGACTCATTGTTCGCATCTCACCGCCCCGCCGCTGCATTCCCCCTTAACGTCATCACGACGCTTTCGACGGTTGCCACCACCTTGTCGTCTTCATTACGCCTGATTTCGCATTGGTAGTGGCTAATCGTGCGGCCGCGATGCAAGGCCCGGGCATTGGCGCGCAGCGCAGAAACCCAAACGGGGCGCAGAAAATTGGCTTTCAGGTCGATGCTGGTGAAGCTTTCACCTTCCTGCATCAAGGTGGAATGCGCCGTGCCAATCGCGGCATCAGCCAATTCACACAGCAATCCGCCATGCACGGTGCCTTGCTGGTTGCCGTGCATTTGAGCATTGGCCTCCAACTGCAACACCGCAGTGCCTTCACCTATTTCGACGATACGAAACCCCAGCAATTGCGAAATGGCCGTGGGATAGCACATATGCGTTACATCACCGTCCCTCAAGGTGCCATTCAATTGCCGGCGCAGGAATTCAAGAACGGGAAGAGGGCGGGTGGCTGAGGAAATAGCAGCGTGAGACATAAAAACTCCTTTGGCAGATCCATCCTGGAAGAAGAAAAGAGTTTGACCGGCTAAAATGGAACAATCAAAAAATTGTCCTAGGTACATTCATTGTGTCGACCACGACCGTTGCTGCCATCGTGCAGTTACTTGCAGCTGACATTCAAAGCGGAAAGCTTCCTCCCGGCGCCGCACTGCCCACCCATCGCCAGCTGGCAGCCCTGCATAGTGTGGCCGTTGCCTCGGCCAGCAAAGTCTACGCCCGGCTCACCTCCATGGGGCTGGTTATTGGCGAGACAGGGCGCGGTACCTTTGTTCGCGACCGCCCCATGCAAAGAGAGTGGGACATCAATGACGAAGCACGATTAAACAGCGCAACCACAGACCTTTCATTCAACCACCCCACCTGGCCTGGTCAAGCCGACCTGCTCCGAACCATGCTGCGTGAACTGGCTGCATCAGGCGACCTGGCCGCACTCATGCATCAGCAACCGACTGGCGGTCGGCGCCATGAGCGGGAAATAGTTGCCGATTTCCTGGCTGCGGAACGCCGCATTCAAGCCAAAGCGGAACAGGTTTTCCTGGTGAACGGTGCGCAACAAGGGCTGGATATCGCCATACGCACCCTGTTGAACCCGCACGATTGCGTTGCGGTCGATGCCTTAACGTACCCAGGTTTCAAGATGGCCGCACATGTGCATGGCCAGGCATTGAAGCCCATTCCCTGCCACGCCAACGGCCCCAACCTGGACGCACTGGAGGCGCTGTGCCGCCGTGAACGCATTCGGGCAATCTATACCATGCCCACCTTGCATAACCCCCTGGGCTGGGTACTGACCACCCAACAGCGACAACATCTGGTCGACATTGCCCGACGCCACAACTGCATGCTTATTGAAGATGCGTCGTATGCCTTCCTGGCCGGTAAATCGCCGCCCCCGCTCGCAACACTGGCGCCGGAACGCACCATTTATGTATCGAGCCTTTCAAAAAGCCTGGCAAGCGGTTTACGATTCGGCTTTGTGGTGTTGCCGGATGCCTGCGCAAAACAGTTCAAGTCGGTTATCCGCGCCACCTGCTGGAGTGCGCCCAGCATCATCACCACGATGGCCACGCGCTGGATGGCAAGTGGTGCAGTGGCAAAGCACGAAAAACACATGCGGGCCGACGCGCGACAGCGCCAGGCCGTTGCCAGAAAAGTGCTGGGCAACATGGCATTCACCGCACACCCCAGCGCACTGTTCCTGTGGCTGCCCCTACCCGAAGATTTGCGTGCAGACAGAATCGCCACGGCATTAGCCGGGGAAGGGATTGCCGTGTCGAAAGCCGAGGCCTATGCCATTACACCGCACGTACCGCACGCCCTTCGGATTGGCTTGAGTTCGGTGCCTTTGGCGCAGCTGGAGCCCACCTTGTTACGCCTGCGGCAAACCATTGAGCAATTCCCTATTTAGTTCTCCTGCGCAAGCAACTCATTGGTCGACACCGTATTGCGGAAATGATGCTCCCACAAACGAACGCCCAACTGCCCGGACCGGTCCAACGACGAACCAACCGTTAAATCCGTTACCAGCGTGGGATGCAATCCGGCATCAAACAAGGCAAAGCCTGCTGCCAGTACACACGTTTCTGTTTGAACACCACACACCAGCACGCGATCTGGATTAAAGCGCTTCAAATAGGCCAGCGCCTGGGCGGGTGGCGTATAACCATGCTTGACGAATACCTCGTCCGGCTCCACCAGACACGTATCCTGGGCGGCAGGGCGCCAGCCAAGCTGGCTCTGAAAGGGCGTGTGCGCCTCGTCGTGCAATTCAACCGTGGCGATAGACGGCATACGTTCAATCACGCTTGCAATGCCCGCAACAAGCCAGTTGGGCGGCGAAAAGGTTGATTGCACATCAACAATAAGCAATATCTGGCGCATGGCGCTGCTCCCGTTTCGTGTATGCAGTAGGGGGTTTTAGCGTGTTTGAGTGACCGCAGGTATTAAAGCCTTGATCTGCCCGGCGCTGGCCGCATCCATTAGCCGGCGAAAAGTCGGGCAATCAAGATGATACTTTTCCGGACAATTGGCCGCATGGCGCAAGCCGTCGCGCACTGCTTTCAATTGCTTGATGGATCGGTCAATCTCCTGGGCCTTGGCAATCAGTTTCTGCCGGTTGATTTGCAACTTGCCGTTTGCATGAAGCATCTCGCCGATCTCGGCCAACGAAAACCCGGCGGCGCGTCCAAGGGCGATAATAGCCAACTGATCCAGTATCTGCGGGCCGAATATGCGCCGCTGCGTCCGCCGACCCACAGACTGAATCAAGCCTTTTTCCTCATAATAGCGAAGCGTTGACGTTGCCAAACCTGTTCGCCTGGCGACCTCTGAAATATCCATACCCGGCCCTTGCGTTCAAGTGCACTTGAACCTCTATAGTGAAAAGAACAATGTAACCCTATACGAGAACGGTGGCTTTATGAATACATCAACTTTGATGGCAATATCTTTCGCTGGCATTGGCGCAACACTGCTCATGGACCTGTGGTCTTTATTGCTGAGATCCCTGGGGATACGCACGCTGGATTACGCCATGCTGGGACGCTGGTGCGGGCACTGGGCCAAGGGTGTGTGGTTTCACCCGTCCATTCAAAAGGCCTCGGCTGTTCGCGGCGAGAGGCTATCCGGCTGGGTGCTGCACTACCTTGCCAGCATTGCACTGGCTCTTGCATTTGCCGGTTTGGTTGGGCCGCAATGGTTTCGCAACCCTACGTTATTGCCCGCGTTATGCTGGGGAGCGGCAACGGTTCTGTTGCCATGGATGGTGCTTCAGCCGGCGCTGGGCGCAGGGCTGGCCGCAGCCAGAACCCCCCGCCCATGGCACAGCCGCGCTATAAGCCTGGCGACCCATATTGTATTTGGACTTGGGCTGTTTCTTGTCGCAAAAGCCATTGCCTGAAACCAGGCGTTTTAAGACAGCGCCTGTTAGTTTGCCGGTTCAGGCGCTTGCGATGCAGTAAAAGCAAGCGGGTTATAGGTCTTTTTATCCCCCTCGGTAACGATCTCAAAGAAAACCGAATCCAGCCCCATCAAGAACCGGTGTGATGCATCAGCCCAGCAATTTACCGCCATGTCGTAACGGTTCTCGCCTTTCTTGGCACATTCGTACCTGGCATTTTCCTTCGCTTTGTACAAATCAAAAAGCATCACGGCCACGGCATCGTCTTTGACTTTATCAATGCAGGCCTCAGTAAGGCCATAAGGCCCCATTGAGCCCCATGACGTTGTATTCAGCTTCCTGTCCCAACAGCTCTTAAAGTCCTGCTCAACCGCAGGCTTGTTGGCAAGCACGAAATCAACAACCTCATTGCCTCGTTCCAAATCGTCTTTGGTCGGGCCGCCGGTAATGCCACTGGCCGATGCCGCATAGATTCGACTCACAAGCGTGGCACGCGCCATATCGGAAACGAGTGTTTTATTCTGGCGCTCAAGGCCAGCAATCTGTTCTTGCAGCGCCTGATTTTCTGTTTTCAGCGAGATGTAGAGATAGGCAGCAACAGATACTGCGGCAATAAGTGCCAATAGCAACGCGCGTTTCATCGTAGTTCGTAACCAGGTTAGTTTTTAAAGGAACGGACTAGTACACGGGTTCAAATATATGCTTATTAAAAACCTTGCAAAAAATCCGCCAACCTAACCAGCGCCAGCGTATCGCGCTCGCAGTAGTCCAAAAGCCCTTGGCGCAGTTCAGCACGTCGTTGCTCTGACGTCGCTTCGCTCACCGCTTCCAGCCATGCCTGCTGGGCCATGCCACCGTCCTGAACAAACTCCAGGTTTCCGTAAGCCAGATCAGGGGCCACAGTAGGCAATACCGCCTTGATCGAAAACGAGCCTCGCATATCGGGATGGTAATAATACTCTCGGGTGATAGGCAACAGGTCAACCAAGCGAGCGACAATGGCAAGCAGGGGCTCACGCATCGCGGGCAGCATGTCGGCCAATTCCCTAATCCGAGCTGCTTCAAATGCCTGGTTGTAGACGAACACTGGGCCCCGCTTTCCAACCGCCTTGATCAACGAAGATGCAAAGTCTTCCATTGGGGCATCGCCACTGGTGTCCAAAAACCCGGTATGAAACAACTTTCCACTTTTCATTTCGTGATGGCACGACCATTGAAATGGCACCTGCTGATAAGGACGTGTGCCTTTCCAGATCGGAACTGGGAAGGCGATTGTTTCAAAATCAAGGTTGTAACGTGGCCAGCCCAATCTCCTAAGCACCTGCCCAGCCTCGGGATCCAGATAAGGCCGATCGCTGATATGTGCCTGTCGAATTCGATGATGCAATGCATTCCTCAGTGCTGCTGGCGGCACATCACGTAAATCGTCGATGCCCAGAGCAGCCATTCTTTCGACTATCTCACCGCTACGTGGCAGAATCCCAACCGGGTGCTCTGCTGATGCCGGCTCTTTTGACTGGCAATAAACCATAAACGGACAGGCATAAGGTGTACTGCACTGCGTACCAACATTTATCGCGGGCTCTTTGCCGTCCAGCACCTTACGCAACTTGGCTACCCACTGCTCGATGCCAGGCACACGCTCGAAGACTTGCGCCGTGATGTCCTCGTAACTCAGTAACCCCTGGTAGTTGTTTTTTTCCCGATAAACGAAGCGATTATTGACGAACGCCAATGTCACTTTCCTGACTTTCACGCCTGCGCCGTTGAGGACCCACACTTGGACCGCACAATCATCAAGGTAATAGTCCTTGACCGAGGTTGATGCTTTAACCTCGATCATGTCCCAGCCACCCCTCACGCGCAGCAGGCCGTCCGCACGAGAGAGTACGTGCTGATGCGTAAAAGCAGGCTCAAACAATAATCGTTCAGAGCCTAACAACTTTTTTGTTTCACTGACGGCCAAACCAATGTTGTCCACGTGCTCGATCAGTGCACCCTCACCAATAACTGAACGCGCCAAATCACCAAACATATGCCCATGATCAAAGGTCATTTGTGTAGCACTGCTAACCTCTGCCAACTCACGCCGATGTATTTCTAGCCAAAGTCGCTTTTCACATTGCCGCCCAGACATAATCTTGGATTTGGAAAGCCAAAAAACTTTTTTTGCCATTTTTCCTTACCCAATTTCCTTAGGGATTCTTTTTTACATCCCAGACCTGCTCGCCAAACCCGTTGAGCCACCAATCCAGACGCGCCGAGTCAATAACGGTTGCCGTAATGATGTAGTAATCGTCACACTCAACCGCCCTCTGGTCCTTAGACAACAAGGTCTCCAGCAGATGTTGGCCAGCAGTCTTGGCAATGCAAAAAGACAGCTTGATGTATTGCCCTTCTCCAAACCCAAAGCGCCCATCATCATCGTATTTCTGCAGGCTGAATTCTGGCGGACGCTTGAAGCTGATGCCCGACACCGTCGCACGCTTGATGCGATGAATAGCCAAACTGCGTTCGTTATCGTACCCTTCGTAACGACAAACCAAATACAAACGTGGCCCCTGTTGGGCCAAACCCAAACGCATAACGTTGCGCTCGGCCTGCTTGCCTTCTGCATTCTTGTAATCAACCACCAACCAACGATTCTGATACAGCGCAGTGCTGACAGCCTCAAACACGCCCGAATTAATCACGGGCGGCAGCAATGGCTGGCTTTCATGAACCACACGTACTTTAGACAGCCATTCGCTTTCCAATTTTTGGCTGGTATAGGGGTCAAGATTACTGCGCGCCTGCTGAAAAAAGCCGCCCATCGACTTCATGACCGAAGCCGGCAACAGATTCTGCAAATATTGCTGAGCCAAAGTCAGCAACAAAGACTCTTGCTCGGTTAGGGTAGGCAGCGAAAAGCCTTTTGAATGTGACTTCCAACGATATCCGTAGGGCTTGCTTCTATCATCGCACTCAATATCAAACTGTTCCACTAGCCCCCCCAGTCGGCGCTCTATCGTTCGCCTGCTGCGATTGATACCGACGGCAAGCAGTTGCGCATGCAACTCCGCTGCAGAGATAGCTCTATTTCGTGAAATGCGTTTCAAAATCTCCAGCGTCAGATTGACTGTATCTAGGTTATTCGAGCGTGTTGCCATGCGGGGCTCTATGTATGTTTATTTGCAATGTAAAACTAAGTTACATGGTAGCTTAGAAAAATGACTGATCAACAAGCGCTTGATGAATCCCTTCCAACGCCTGCAACGCCCCCATTTGCAGAGACACATTCTGTGAAGAACTTTTCAGATACGCGTCACGCAGGTTAATGCGTATCAACGGACCCCGTTGTCGTTCAGCAAAATCCCTCACCGTGGCAATAGCCGTGCCGGCGCCCAATTCAATGACAATTGGATGTGACGTACTCCGCAACCAAGTACGCAACCTGTCGCGTTGCCTTTCAGAGCGCCTGGATACCCAACTCATATCGTCAAACATCAGCACATTAGGCCGGGCCACTAACCCGCATACCGGGCAAATTGGCAGCTCACTCACAAGCTGGCAACTATCATTGTCCACAACCGGCGAAAAACCCTGTGCTGACCAGATCTCCCGACAACACACATCAATGCACTGGAGATAGTGAAGGGAGCCGTGGCACTCATGAATCTGCTCCTCGGCAAATCCGGCCTTCTGAAACTGCCCGTCGACATTGCTGGTATAGACGAAAGCGTCATGGGGCAGCCTGGATGCTATGCGCCTCAGTATCTGAAAGCCGGTATGGGGCTGTGTCTGGCGATACATGGCCAACCTGTGTCCATAAAACCCCCATGCAAAGCGTGGTGACGCCCAGAAGTGATTCGGTGAAGCCATGTCCTGAAAATCAATCCCCGACTTCTGTAGCGCGGGATAATGTTGCCAGAAACCGGCGCTTCCCCGGAAATCAGGCAAGCCGGAATCCACGCCCATTCCCGCCCCGGCAGCAATAATCAAACCATCGGCATGACTAATCAACTGTGCCGCCTTGATAAACTCATACTGCGTTGTCATACTGAAACTCCGCCAGATAATCTACAGATAATGTTTGGTCCATCAACGTTTTGCGCGTCACACAAAACCTATCTGCCCAACACCACCTTCTTTCACTTCGCACTCTGCCCGCAAGGCAGCAACCATCGCTTGCGGCGTTGTAATGGGTCGGAATCGGTGCTGACGGGCGACCGCTGCAAAATCCCCCGGCGTAAGCTTGTTCAAATTGCAAAGTTCGCGCCTGACGTAAGCATCTGCCACCGCAATACCCAGTGCTTCACAGTATCTGATGAACAGTGCCACCGATTGTTCGGCACGTAGAAAGTCAAACTTGACCTTCACGTCAAAACGTCGCAATGCTGCCTGATCCAAGTGGTCCATGAGGTTAGTTGACGCCACAAATACGCCATCGAAAGACTCCATTTGCGTCAACATTTCGTTCACCCCGGTGACCTCCCAACTATTCTGAGCGCCACGCCTATCTTGAAGAAAGCTATCAACCTCATCAATCAACAACAACGCATCTTGGCGAGCTACCTGCTTAAAAGCCCTGGCAATATTTTTTTCTGTCCCACCCACCCACATTGATATCAAATCCGACCCCCGCTTGATCAACAAGGGTTTACCCAGCTTATCTGCCAACCATCGCCCGTAAGCCGTCTTGCCGGTACCCGGCGGCCCGAATAAACACAGACGTCCCACTCCGTTACGCGCCAAACCCTCCGAAATCTGAGCTAGATCCACATTGGCACAAATGAAGGCTGGGTCGTAAGTTCCGGGCAGGCAGCTCGGATCATTCTTGCCCGGTAAGGCCGCGTGCCCTTGCACTTCGAGCGTGGCGTTGACCAATAACTCAACCGCCCCGTCTACGGTCTGCGCCCCCAACTGAGATTGAATTGGACGCACCACATCCACAGCGCGCGCCACTACCGCGGGTGCCAGCGTCTCCACTTGCGCCAGTCGCCTCACCATTACGGTGTCCAAAAGTTCGCCCGCAGATTGCTGAATAATTCGTTGGCGTTGCGCCTTAGGAGGAACCGGCAGTTCCAACACCATATCGAACCTGCGTGTATAGGCAGGATCCAGGCAGCCAACGTCATTAGATAACCAGATTGCAGGTACTTGATTGCCCTCCAGCATACGATTCATCCATGCCTTACGACCCTGGGCCGTGCTTCGGCTATCCAATAGGGAGCCACCATCGGCGAACACATCCTCTGATTCGTCAAACACGATCAACGCCCGTTGCAATCCAAAGAAGTTTTGCGTAACCCGATAGGCACGCAGGCGGCACTCACCGTTAATCGAATCGCCATCCTCATCCTCGCTGGTCACCTCGTAAAGTTGACAATCCAGCTCCCTAGCCACGGTCCTGGCCAATTGGCTTTTCCCCGTACCGGGAGCGCCATGCACCATGACGTTAACCCCTTTTTTTCGTGTCTCTAGCGCGTGCCGCAGATACGGCAACAACACTGCCAATGAAGGCGATATGTGCGTATAGTCTTCAATACCCAGTTCAGCCGGCGCAGTCGGCATAACCATGTTGCGAAAGAGTGCTATGGGTTCCGTTTCGCCCACACACATCCGCTCAACAAAGTCGTCAGAAATGACCTCTAGTTTTACGGTCAGGTTCGACGAGCCGCGATCAATTTTTACTAGCCCCGATTGGACTAATGGACTTGTGCTATGCAGGGAATCTTTCACCGCCCGCACCGGCAGCTTCTGAGCTTGCCCTTGAATGACGTAGTCCTTAGTTCCAGTTAAATTGGAACCAAGGAGTAAGAAATGTCTGATACGTTTAAGCGCGGAAAGTACACTCAGGAATTCAAAGAGGAAAGTGTTCGCCAGGTATTGGCGGGCGTTTCAATCGGGTCGGTGGCGGAGTCGCTGGGTATCCCGAAGGCCAGCCTGAGCAACTGGGTTCGCCAGCAGCGCCGCGGCCAGTTGGGCGGTAACGAAAAGCCAGCCTCTACCGCCTCTGTGAGTGCCGAACAAATGGAAATTTCCCGCTTGCGCGCTGAAGTTGTGCAGCTTCGCATGGAGCGCGACATCGCAAAAAAAGCCGCGGCGTACTTTGCGCAGGACACGCTGCAAAGTACGCCTGGATTCAAAAAATGAAAGGCCATTGGCCTGTGAGAGCGATGTGCCGAGTGCTGTCTGTTAGCGAAAGCGGATTCTACGGCTGGCAACGCTGCGGGAAAGTGCCTGGGTCCGCCCGATTGCCCGATCAGAGGCTGCTTGTACATATCCGAGCCATTCACCGCGAAGTGAAGGAGGAATACGGCTGGCCGCGCGTCTATCACGAGTTGCGTCGTCGCGGCCTGCGGGTGGGCAAGGAACGTGTCCGATTGCTCATGCAGGCGCACGGCATTCGTGGCAAGGCCAAGCGCCGGTATATTGCCACGACCGACAGCCGACATGCGTTACCCGTCGCCCCGAACTTGGTGCAGCGGCTGTTCTCCACCGCGGCACCGGATCGGGTCTGGTGCAGTGACATCACCTACCTGCCTACCGAGGAAGGATGGCTGTATCTCGCTGCGGTGGTCGACCTGTTCAGCCGTCAGGTCGTGGGCTGGAGTCTGAAGCCTCACATGCAGACTTCGCTGGTCAAGGATGCCTTGACGATGGCATGCTTGCGTCGGCGACCAGCGGCGGGGTTGATCTTCCATAGCGACAGAGGCAGCCAGGGCGTATTCAACCGGTCGTC
>DGCD01000013.1 GCA_002384935.1 Pusillimonas sp. UBA3987 | reverse complement strand
CGTGCAACTCACTGGTCAGTCCACTGTACGAGCACCGATTAAAGAGCTACGTATAGTCACCTTACAAAAGCCGAGCGACTCATAGTTGTTGCTCAATAGCCATTTGTGATCGAGTGTAAGTTATGTCTGCCTATCTAACCCCCCCAGAACTCGAAGATCTGACCGGATATAAAATTAAATCAGCTGTATTACGCTGGCTCGATCGGCACAAGTGGCCTTATGTCGTCGGTGGTGCCGATGGATGGCCACGGGTACTGCGTCAATACCGCGACCAGCGCCTTCTAGGTATGAACAACAACACAGTCAGAAGAAAGGCTGAGCCAAACTGGACAAAGCCATGATTGCGAGACGTACTAAGAATAAGCAACTGGGCTTATTACCCCGAATGGATGCCAGAAAGCGCGTCAAGGGTGGTTATACCTATCGGTATCTAACATATGATCGCAAATACATTAATCTCGGTCATGATCGAGCCGAAGCAATTCTTAAAGTTCTCGAAATGGAACGCCGCGCACCTACCACTGGTACTGTTCAAGAGATGGTGGAAACGTACCTACAGAGCACAACGTTCTATGAGAAAGGGAAACGGACTCAAGAAGACTACCTGCGACACAGCAAGCAAATTTTGCGTGTCTTTGGTGAAATGCAGGTTGACGATGTCACTCCACCCCATATAGCCCGATATTTGCGCATGGAGCGCAAAGAGGCGCCTGTTCAAGCTAATCGAGAGATCGCGTTTCTATCCTCGTGTTTTCAAGAAGGAATAGAGCAAGGCCTTGCATTGAAAAACCCCTGCAGGGAAGTGCGACGCAATACTGAAAGACCGCGTTCGCGCCTGCCTGAATCAGATGAAATCAAGTCATTCATGAAGATTGCGAAGGCGCGCGGCGCCGGGTCTGAACTAATCGGGTGTATGGCAAAGTTCGCAGCGTTAACTGGTCGGCGCCGTGCGGAATTTCTGTCGTTACGAAAAGATGCCATCGGCCCCGACGGTATTAACTTCAACTACGCTAAATCAACAGCTAGCCAAGCCACCAGAAAAGGCTTAATTCCCATGAGCCCGGCCTTGGAGTCATTACTTCGAGATATCGAAGAAATAAAACGTCCGGGCAAAAACCCATTGAAATCAATCTACGTGTTTGCAAATCGCAGAGGTCAGCCTTACACCGAGCAAGGTTTCAAATCGATGTGGGCAAAAATAATGCACAAGTGGCTCAAAGAAGATAAGAGCCGTGAAAGATTCACATTTCACGACTTACGGGCTTACTACGTTACTCACATGGTTGAGGCCGAGAGAAACCCAGAAACCCATGCCAATCCGGCAACGACAAAACGGGTTTATGATCGTCGAAGAGTAGTGAAAGTACAGGCCTTAGAATAGGCCATGTCACCAAATTGGTGTCATGTCACCAAAACGGGTTTCGGAAAAACTCCCGAAACCCGCATAAATTCTGGGGTGACCGATGGGGCTCGAACCCACGACAACCGGAATCACAATCCGGGACTCTACCAACTGAGCTACGGTCACCACTGGTGTTAACTGGTGTCGCAAAACACACTAAATGTGTGCTGCGAAGAATCAAGATTCTAACATGAAATTCGAACCCATAGCGCCAACTTCTATATACTTCGTTTGTGCGCCCGTGAAGTTCAGGCGAGCGACCCCAACATAAGCTCAAAACTCTGGCGATACCCAAGATTGATGACTGCTATTGATACCCTGCTCTCTGCTTACTGGCCCCATATTGCGTTTATTACCAGTCTTTGTATTGGTGCAGTTGCGGCCGTTCATGCCGCCATGACAAAAACCGATGTGCGCGCGGCAATCGGGTGGGTTGGCGTTATTCTGCTTTCGCCGTTCTTTGGCGCACTGTTCTACATTATTGCGGGCATCAACCGGGTGCGTAAAGACCAGATTTCCCAGCAACGCGATGCCGCGTTGAAGGAATATGCCGCATCGGCCAACCAAACCATCACAAGCGTATCGCAGTATTCCGCGCCTCAGTTCGAATCACTTAGAACGCTGGGCGAAACAATCGGCCACTTCCCGCTTTTAATTGGGAACCGGGCCACCATGCTGCAAAGCGGCGACGAAACTTACCCGGCCATGCTCAAGGCCATTGACCAGGCACAACGCAGCATTGTGCTGCAAAGCTACATCTTCGATCACGATAGTGAAGGCATTAAGCTGGCCGATGCGCTGGAACGGGCGCAAAACCGCGGGGTACAAATCCGGGTGCTTATTGATGCGGTGGGGTCCAAATACTCACGCCCGCCCATGATTCGCACGTTGCGCAAGAAGAAAATTCCTTGCGCACTGTTCATGACCAACCCGCTGGGCATGCGCATGCCTTATGCCAATTTGCGCAGCCACCGCAAAATTCTGGTGGTGGATGGCGAAATTGGTTTTACCGGCGGCATGAATATTCGCGCAGGCTTTGTGAAGGCCATTGCCGGCGAAAAAGCCACCCGCGACACGCATTTCTGTTTTGAAGGCCCCATTGTGGCCCAGTTAATGGCCGTTTTCGCGCACGACTGGCGCTTCACGACCCGGGAGGTACTACCGGTTGACGAATGGTGCGGCAAACAATGGGATGCCGCGAACGGCACGGTGCCGGCGCGTGGCATCCGTTCAGGCCCCGACCGCAACATTGGCAGCAATCACAGCATGTTGCTGGGCGCATTCGCTGTCGCGCAAAGTCATATTCGTATTCAATCGCCCTATTTCCTGCCCGACATTACCTTGCTGGGCGCCATTGCCACGGCTGCGCGGCGGGGCATTCAGGTTGATATTGTTTTGCCGGGCGAAAACAATTTGCGTCTGGTCAGTTATGCCATGATGGCCCAGATCGACCAGGTTATTAAAAGTGGCTGCCGTGTCTGGCTGAATCAAGACACGTTCAACCACTCTAAACTCATTACAGTCGACGGCGCCTGGTCTTATATTGGGTCATCCAATATCGACCCGCGCAGTCTGCGGCTGAATTTCGAGCTTGATGTTGAAATGTACGACCGCAATCTGGCCCAGCAGATATCGACACAAATCGACGCCGAAATAAACCATGCACAACGGCTTACGCTCGACCAGCTTCAGGCCCTGCCGTTCGTGAAAAAGCTGCGCAATAAAATTATCTGGCTGGCGTCACCCTACCTGTAGGCAGCTGATATCCAGGTAGCCGGCCGCCAGTTCGGCAGACGGCTCATCCAGGTACGGAACGCGGCCAAGGCATGGGGCTGCCAATGCTTCGCTTAAGGTTTGAATGTTCTCGTCGCGGTAAGGCATATTGCGGTCTACTGTGTTGGCCACCCAGGCCGCCAGCGTAAGGCCGCGCGCACGAATGGCTTCGGCGGTTAACAGGGCGTGGTTGATGCAGCCCAGCCGCATCCCCACCACCATCACCACCGGCAAATTCAACGCAACCGCAACATCGGCCATATTCTCTTCGCAAGACAGCGGCACGCAAAACCCCCCGACCCCTTCCACGATAATGGCATCGGCCCGCTGTGCTGCAGCCAGGTAAGCCTGGCGAATCACCTCGGCACGCATCACCACGCCGCGCTTTTGCGCGGCAATGTGCGGCGCAATGGGTTCATCCCACAGGTAAGGGGTCATTTCATGTTCGGGCAGTTCAATATTCGCTTGCGCGCGCAACAGCTCGATATCTTCGTTAACGCGAACACCGTTGTGCAAGGTCACGCCGGCGGCAACCGGCTTCATGGCGGCAACCCGCAGCCCGGCCTGCACAAACGCATACAGCAAAGCCGACGAAACCAGGGTTTTGCCAATTTCGGTATCGGTTCCTGTTACGAATAAAGCGATTTTTGAAACAGACACAATCCACTACTCCTGCATGGCATATTCTTGTTCAGCCTGAACAACCGCACGCGCCAAACGGGTTACCTCGTTGCGGCTATGCGCGGCCGAAAGCGTGATGCGCAAGCGGGCTGTATCGGCAGGCACCGTAGGCGGGCGAATGGCCGCCACCCACAACCCCTGGTTCCAAAGGAACGAGCCCACCTGGGATACCAACTGATTCTTTCCGATAATCACAGGCTGGATCGCCGTGTCGGACGCGGGCGCCTGCCACTTGTGCAAGTGCAGATATTGTTTAAGGGTGGCCCGATGCTCGTTAATGCAGGCGCGTCTTTGCCGGCCCTCTTCACCCGTGATGATATCCAGGCTGCTTTGCAGGGCATGTGCCAGCGCCGGTGCCGCCGCGGTGGTGTATATATAGGAACGCGCTTGCTGCACAATCCACTCAATAAGCTGATCTTGCGCCACCAAAAACGCCCCGGACACCCCGGCGGCCTTGCCTAATGTTCCCATGTAGATCAGGTTGTCGTACTTCAAAGACAAGGCTTCAAGCACGCCCAGCCCCTGCTCCCCCAGCACGCCGAAGCCGTGCGCGTCGTCGACCACCAGAATGGCATCGTACTGCCGGCATAAATCGGCCAGTTCCTGCAGGGGCGCAAGGTTTCCGTCCATGCTGAATACGCTGTCTGTTACCACCACCCGCAGCGCGGCCGGCGTCTCGGCCAGCAACTGGTTTAAATGGGCCACATCGCCATGTTCGTATATGCTGACTTTGGCGCGCGCCAGCCTTAACCCGTCGATAATCGACGCATGATTCAAACGCTCGGAAAAGAATACCGTTTCTTCCTCGAGCCGCGCCAACGACGTCATCACCGCCAGGTTCGCCATGTAACCGGTACACAGGTACAACGTACCCGGCGAATCAAAATACGGGGAATACAACTGTGCCAGCCGCTCTTCAAGCCTGGCATGCGCGTGTGAATGGCCGCTGATTAAATGTGAAGCGCCACTACCCGCCCCGTAGCGCTGCGCACCCTCTTGCAACGCGGCAATAATGGCCGGGTGGGAAGCCAGCCCAAGATAGTCGTTGCTGCAAAATGCCAGCATGTCGCGCTGGTTCACGCGAACCCTGGGCCCGCAGGCCGTATCAACCCGGCGCAAATGACGGCGCAAGCCTTGCTGATCCAAAGCCTCCAGGCGCTGTGCAATACGGGCGGAAAGATCCATGGTCGTTAACTTAATACCTGGTGCAATACGGCGTGTACGCCGTTTGCAAGAAACCCAATTTCCGTATCATTCAATATATACGGCGGCATCAGATACACCGTGGTACCCAACGGCCTGATCAATAAACCATTCAACATGGCCACCGAGAAAAACTGGCGCGAAAACTGCGAAACGGCGGCAGCGTCGTTAAGTTCTACATCGAAAGCCCAGATCATGCCCTGGCGGCGGAAATGCTTAACCTGCGGATGCGCTTTAACCGGTGCCAGTGCCTGGGTCAGTTTCTGGGCCTTGGCAAGATTGCTTTGCAGCACATTGTCTTGCTCGAATATATCCAGCGTTGCCAGTGCCGCGCGACAGGCCAGTGGGTTGCCGGTGTACGAGTGCGAATGCAAAAAGCCGCGCGTTAATTCATCGCTGTAGAACGCATTGTAGATTTCGTCGGTGGTCATCACCAGCGATAAAGGCAAATATCCGCCGCTGATGCCCTTCGACAAACAAATGTAGTCGGGCCAGATGCCAGCCTGCTCGCAAGCGAAAAACGTGCCCGTACGCCCGCACCCCACGGCGATCTCGTCGGCAATCAAATGCACCTGATACCGGTCGCACAACTTGCGCAGGCCGGTTAGGTATGACGGCTCGTACATGGCCATGCCGGTGGCGCATTGCACCAGCGGCTCGACAATAATCGACGCAATCCTGTCGGCCCGTTCCTGAAATAATGCCTCTACCTCATCAAGTGCGGCCTGGACAACATTGCCGCCGGGTACCGTTTGCCGCGCATCGGGCGACATCACCACGTGCGCCTGCCCCAGCAATGGGCCATAGGCATCGCGAAACAGCGCAACATCGGTTACCGCCAGCGCACCCAGCGTTTCACCGTGATAACTGCCGCGCAAACAAACAAACTCGCGCTTGTCGGACTGACCCGCGTTGCGCCAGAAATGAAAGCTCATTTTCAACGCGATCTCAACCGCCGAAGCGCCGTCGGATGCATAAAAGCAGTGGCCCAGATTATTGCCTGTAAGCGCGCCGAGCCGCTCTGACAACAGCACGACTGGTTCATGGGTGAAACCGGCCAGCATGGCATGTTCAAGCTGGTCGAGCTGCTGTTTCAATGCATGATTGATACGTGGATTGGCATGGCCGAAAAGGTTGACCCACCACGAGCTGACTGCATCCAGCACACGACGACCTTCATGGTCGAACAACCAGGCCCCCTGCCCGCGCGACAGCGACACCAGCGGAATTTGCTCGTGATGCTGCATTTGCGTGCAGGGATGCCAAACACTTTGCAGACTGCGTTGAACCCAATCGGGCTGCGACGTTTCAGATGACACGAGCCCCCCGCTATCGGGCATTGATAACCTGAACCACTTCCTGGGCAAACGGCGACTGGGGGTCACCCAGCACGTCGAGCACAGTGAAGTGATGGGTATCCGGCACCACGTGATGGTTGGTCACGCATGCGCCCCAGCGCTGCATCAATGCGTTCGACTGCAGATGAAACTGCCCGGTTTCATGCTCGCCAATAATAGTGTGCACTTGCGCGCCAAGCGGCGCCGGACGCACAGCCGGGCTCAATGCCTCGGCGCGCCGCTGATCGAGCGACAATGCGCCGTTCACCGTTGAAGGAATCAACGGGGGCAAATCGAATACACCGCTAATGGGAAACACGTGCCTAATGGGCGGCATGCCGCGGTTGTCGTCATCGTGCGTGACCATCATGCTCACCAGATGGCCACCGGCGGAATGGCCCATTAAGGAAATGCGATTGGCATCAAAACCAAAGCGTTCGGCATGGGCGTGCAGCCATTTAATGGAATCACGCACTTCAGCCACCATTTGCTCCATGGGGGCTTGCGGTGCCAATGAATAATTAATAACCGCTACGCTGATGCCGGCTTCGACATACGGTGCGGCAATAAAGCCAACGTCGGATTTGTCGCCGCTTTGCCAGTAACCGCCGTGAACAAAAATCAGCAACGGCGCGTTCTCGCCCGCAGCTTTGTAAAAATCAAGGTTTTGCAGGGGCTGGTCGCCATAGGCGATATCTTTTTCCGGCTGATGCTTTTGCATGACGGCCTTGGTGGCGTCCTGCCAACCCTTCAAGACATCGGGAAAGTCAGAAAATGCGACACGCAGGTTATAGCCCTGTTCGCATAGCGCTTCAGGACACTGAACACGCCCTTGGGCAATTCCGTTAAAACTTGACATACACCGGCCTCCGTTGTTCTGACGTTCATTGTCTTTCAAACCCAACAATATAATCCATAACAACGGAGCCGTGCATGCGCTTCTTTATTTACAGCTTGATGCAAACGTTACGTGGCTCGGTGTAGAACTCGAATGAATGAACACCGCCCTCGCGACCGATACCCGACTGTTTGGCACCGCCAAAGGCCGTGCGCAAATCACGCAGGAACCACGAATTCACCCAGCACAGGCCAACCTCCAGGGCAGCACCCATGCGATGGGCACGGCTGACGTCTTGTGTCCATACTGTAGCCGCCAGACCATAAGGCGTGTCGTTGGCCATATTGATGACTTCTTCTTCGGTATCGAAAGGCGCAATATGGCAGCATGGACCAAACACTTCTTCGCGAATAACCGCCGAAGTTTCCGGCAAGCCTGTCCAGATTGTGGGCTGAACCCAGGAACCGTCGGCCAGATCACCGGGCAGGTCAGGCACGCCGCCGCCCGTCACAACGGTGGCGCCGTCGTCGGCGGCTTTCTTGTAATACGACAAGACCTTTTCACGGTGCTCTTTGGATACCAGCGGACCAAAATTCATGCCCTTGTCGGTAGGATTGCCCATTTGAAACGCTTCGGCGCGCTCTTTCAGCGCCTGCACAAAACGTTCGAAGATGGGGCGCTCGACATACACGCGCTCGGTACCCAGGCAAACCTGCCCCGAGTTCTCGAAGGAAGAGCGGGCAATACCGGCCACCGCCTTGTCGAAATCCGCATCGGCAAAAACAATGCCGGGATTCTTGCCGCCCAGTTCGAACGACACGGGGCGCACGCCATTGGCCGCCACTTTCATAATGGCCTCGCCTGTGCGGGTTTCGCCGGTAAAGGTAATACCGTCAACGCCAGGGTGTTCAGTCAGGAACTGGCCGGCTGAGTCGGGCCCGAACCCGTGAATGACGTTGTACACCCCTTCCGGCACGCCAACCGTATTCATGACTTCACCCAGCAACGTGGCAGTGGCAGGTGTTTCTTCCGAAGGCTTTACAACCACCGTATTGCCGCAAGCCAGTGCCGGGCCCACTTTCCATGTCATCAGCAGCAGTGGCAAATTCCAGGGGCAGATCACGCCAATCACACCACGCGGTGCGCGAACGCCATAGTTAATAGCATGGCCATTATCGGGAGTTCGCATGGGGAAGCATTCCGTTGGCGCACTGCGCATCAAATCTGCAAAAGCCTTGAAGTTGGCGGCACCGCGCGGAATGTCCAGGTGGCTGGCCAGTGAATGCGGTTTGCCCGTATCGGCAATCTCGGCTTCAAGGAACGCATCGAAGCGTCGGTTGACCTCATCAGAAATGGCAACCAGTATGGCGCCGCGCTCTTCCACCTTCATTTGGCTCCACGGGCCACGCAGGGCGGCGCGCGCAGCTTTAACGGCCGCGTCGACCTCGTCGCGCCCAGCCTCATGCACATTGGCAATCACTTTGCCGTTAACCGGATTAATGTCTTCAAATGTTTTGGATGTTGACACCCACTGACCATTAATAAAATTCTTTATTTCATGCATCGATAAACTCCTTGTTTGCTGATCCAATTAAATGACTTCTGTTTCCAAATCGTCAGACCACTCCGGGTCGTCGGCTGCCAGATACGACCACATACGCTCGAAAATCCGCCCCGCCGAGGTGGCACGCTGTTTCGCCTGCTCGGGGCTTACCACTCCATCGGGCGCTGCCAGCCCGGCCGCCCTTAACTGAAGTTCCACCCGCGCGGCATCTTCCAAATACCACGTTAACGCCACGGCAATGGCCAGGTTCTTACCGGCCACGACCGCGCCGTTACCCCGCATCACCACAGCGTGCTGCTCGCCCAGTTGCTCTGCCACCCCTTGCGCCTGCTTATCGGTTCGCACAAGTTGAATATCGTCCCAAAGCGGAACGGCGGGTGAAAAATAGGTGCCGATGCCATGCCGCGGCATGGGCGTGATGCCCGCCGCAGACAGCGTCATGACGTCGCGAGGCATGCTGCGCACAATGCCGCCGACATTTTTTCTGCGCCGATAAATCTGCTGATGGATTCGCACTTCACCCAACACACCGCCGGGCAAATCACCGTGAACCGGTACAACGCGCCCGGAATCCGTGCTGGTAATTTGTCCCATTGGCTTGGCGGTACATACCAGGAAATGGTTTTCGTCGAGCCGCAGGCTGCAATGGCCATAGGCATGAACCAAGCCGGCCCGCGCCAATGCACGCGCAGCCACGCGAACCGTACGCTGCTGTTGAGCGGTCGGTTTCACTGTTCCCGCCAGGCTCATTTGAACTCCGGAATGTCGGGGCGCGAGCCCCACATGCAGAACGATTCCGGGGTAAACGGAAAGTTTCGCGGCCGATACGTGTCTTCATCCTCCGGCAAAATCAACCGCACGCCGGTGGAGTATTCGTACACCATGCCATGGGGCCCTTCGAAATACAAAAACATGGCGCCGGATGTCGGATGGCGGCCAGGGCCAAAACGAATCGGGATATTGCGTTCCTTCAATATGTAGTAAGCCCGCATCACGTCGTCGATACTTTCAACCTGATGATTGATGTGTTGCACGCCTGGATACGTGGATGGAAACAACGCGATTTTGTGATGCACCTCGTCGATGCGCAGCAAGGGCGCATCACCGATCCGGTCGCTAACACGCGCGCCCATTAGGTCAGTCCAGAACCGCTCGTCGCGCCGGGCATTCACCGTGCGAAGACCAATATGGCTGAACCCGGTAATTCCCGCATCGCGGGTTGGGAAATAGCGCCGGCCACTATGGTGCGGCTCGTAGACCAGCTCCACACTGTTGCCCGACGGATCTTTGAAATTGATGAACTCGCGCACACGGCGCTGCTCACACTCCATGGCCGTACCCACGTGCACCCGAAAGCCCCTGCCCTCGAGAAACTGGGCGGCCGATTGCAATTCTTCCAGCGTATCGACCTCGAAAGCAACAGTGTGATCGGCCGGATCGCCCTCAAAATAGCAAAGCGTGTGGTCCCGGCTATCGGAACGAAAATAAACCGATTTATTTTCACGGCTGGCCACTTCAAGACCTAACAAGTCGGTTGAATACTTAATCGCCGCGTCAAGATCGGATGTACCCAGTCTGACATAGCGAATATCATGTAAATGAATCACGACGTTATTCCCTTTACCGGCAGTTTGCCCGCCCGTTGCGCGCAAACCAGATATCAGCGTTTTAGTTCAATCCCAGAAGAGTAGCTTCTCAAAATATCGGAAGTCAACCATTTTTATCGAGATTTATTGAAATTATGCTGATTAATGTTGTTCCTGGGAAAATAAGATAAACTTGCGCGGTAGCTTGCGGCAGTTACGTCTGCCTTTTTCTCCTCAGGGATTTTCATGCTCGAGCGTCCTTCTTCCGACACACTCACTTTACCGCCTGATGACACGTCGGGCGCTTCAACGTCACCCAAAACCTTGGTCAGCGCCGCTTACCAGCAATTGCGGCGTGACATTATTGAAGGGCGACTTGCACCCGGCGCAAAACTGCGGGTTGAACACCTGAAAGACGAATATGGTGTCGGCGCGGGTACCCTGCGCGAGGCACTGGCCTTACTAGTGTCGGATGCACTGGTTGTCGTGCGCGGCCAACGGGGCTTTCATGTCAAACCCATTTCTGTCGAGGATTTTCACGACATCACCCGCACCCGCATTCTGCTTGAATGCGAGGCGTTGCGTCAGTCGATCGAGTTCGGCGACGACGTCTGGGAAGGCCGGGTTGTGGCGGCATTTCACCGGCTTGACCGAATAGAGAAACGGTTAACCAGCTCAGCCCCCGACGATTTCGATGAATGGGAAGACCGCAATCGTGAATACCATCAGGCCCTGATCAGCGGTTGCCGCTCGCCTTGGATACGGCATTTCCTGGGAATTCTGTATCAACAGGCTGAACGCTACCGGCGCCTGGTCATTACCCGCAAGCCGATTCCCCGCGACCTGCATGCCGAGCATCGTGCTATTCTCGACGCGACACTGGCGCACGACAGCGCTGTGGCTTGCAAGCTGTTGGCCGAACATATCAGCATTACATACGAGGCCGTCAAGCAGCTTCCCGAAACCTTGTTCAGCGAGTAAGAATGCCGGTTGCACTTCTGCTTCAAAGCTGGCCGGTCGTATACGCGCTTGTGGTTCTGATCAGCCTGTTTACTTCGCCGGCGCTGGCCAACGACATCGTCCCACTGAATCAGAAAACTATTTCGGTGGGCATCGTTGCCGACAATGAACCCTATTCAAGTTACGGCGCCAATGGCACCGAGGGATTCTCGGTTGATGTCCTGAACGAAGTCAGTCGAATCAGCGGGCTGAAATTTGAATATCGCGTGGGTAGCTGGTCTGATATTTTCGCCGCATTTCAGCGGGGGGAAATCGACGTCGTCGACGAAATATCATGGAGTGAGGATCGCGCACAAACCATGTTGTTTACGCGCCCCTACCATACACGGCAAACCGTCGTCATGCACGACAAGCGACGCCCCCTGCCTTCGATTCGCTCTCTGGAAGACTTGAAGCCCTACCGGGTCGGCTCACTGAAAGATATCTACTACTCGCCGATGCTGCAAAACGCCGGCCTGGGCACCACACCCTATGGCCTGCAATCGGAAATGGTGCAGGCACTCTCGTTTGGCTGGGTTGACGCCATCATCGGCCCCGAAGTCACACTTGGCTACTTTGCCCGACAAAAGGGGTTTGGCAGTTTGGATGTCGCGTCATTGGCGCCTTTGAACGGGCAAGACCAGGAGGACTTCCGACTGGCGGTGCAACTGAACCGCCCCGATTTGCACGCCGTACTGGACCATGCATTGGCGCAAATCGATCCCCAATGGCTTGAAAACCTCCGACTCAGATGGCAGGAATTTGGTGGCCGCCCGTTAACAGCCAGACAATTCGAGCTCTTGCCTTCGCAGAAAGCCACGATTCGCCAGCAAGGCCCCTTGCGCGTTGGGCTCATGCGTGATTACGCGCCCTTGTCATTCGACAACAACGGGAAAATCCAGGGATTAACCGTCGACATGCTGTCCAGGGTGGCCGATATTACCGGTATTCGTGTCGTGCCGGTTATCGACCAATGGCAAAACCTGATTGAGCTGTTCAAGCGCGGCGAAATCGACGTCATGGCCAATATCTCCGACTTGCCGGCACGCAGAAGCTTCGCTCGTTTTACCAAACCCTATCACTATGTGTCGGTCGTTGGGTTCAGCCATGATCCCGCCATGCGGATTAATTCGGCCGCTGACCTGGACGGCCTGAAAGTCGGTTACGGCACCGGCATTTTCTACGAAAAGGCACTGAAGCAGGAAATTGGAGACAACGCGGTCGCGTTCAGTGACCAGGCCTCGATGTTTATTGCGCTTCAGAATGGGCAGGTCGACCTTGTGTTGGCAGCACTCGATAACGGCAACCACTGGGTCCGGGAAATGGGCTTATACAACTTGCATATTGCCGGTGAGTTGATACTGGATAACCAAACCGTTCGGGAAGACCTTCGCTTTGCCTTTCGCCCCGACCTTGAGCCCATGGTGCCCATTTTCAACAAAGCATTGAGTGCCATTGCACCGGCCGAAAAACGTGTCATTGAAAACCGCTGGCTGGGCGCTTCCATGAACAGCCCGGCCTCAAATGGCCTGCCCGATCTGAACGAGGCTGAACAAGCCTATCTGGAAAGCCGGAACCGCAGCCTGAAATTTTGTGCTCATTCCAACTGGATGCCGCTGCAGGGAATCTCGGAAAACGGAACGCATGAAGGCATGGCCGCCGGACTACTGGCCATTCTTACCAAGCGCCTTGCCATCAAATTCGAGTACCACGCAACAAAAAACTGGGGCGAAGCGGTACAGGCACTTGCGGGCGGCGAGTGCGACCTCTTGCCTGCCACCCCCGTGAGCAACACGCTGGAAGAGCATCCGGCAATTACCCTGACGGAACCCTATTACACGTTGCCCACGGTTGTACTGGGGCGCATTGAAACGCCATTTTTTCACTCGGTTACCGAGCTTAACGGCAAGCCAAT
Organism: Pusillimonas sp. UBA3987; assembly: GCA_002384935.1. Taxonomy (GTDB): domain Bacteria; phylum Pseudomonadota; class Gammaproteobacteria; order Burkholderiales; family Burkholderiaceae_B; genus Neopusillimonas. The sequence goes on along the minus strand of DGCD01000013.1, from coordinate 125,289 downwards.
TGCCGTATCCGACCATGGCGCCTGGGTCAACGATCTGAGCCTGTTGCATCCAGGCCTGAAGCTGCAACACCATCTGAATGAACAAGAGGCAATACAGAAGATCCAGTCTGGTGAGCTCTACGGTTATATCGGCACACTGGCAAGAACCAATTTACTGCTGCAGCAACTCGAGATAAATGACATACGGGTTGTAGGCCGCATTCCCATGGATACCTCGCTTTCCATCGCAATTCACGAGCAAAACACAATACTGGCGTCGATTCTTGCAAAAACGCTTGCCAGCCTCACGGCGGCCGACCGGCATGAACTGGAAAACAAATGGCTTTCAGGCACGCTGGAAGACAAAATCGATTACGCACTTTTATGGAAGCTGCTCGCCGCCGCGCTGATTGTCCTGGCCCTGCTTATATACTGGAATCGGAAACTGCGTCACCTGAATCGGGAATTGGCGCAGGCAAATGACAAGCTCGCGGCAATCAGCATCACCGACCAGCTTACCGGTGTCGGCAATCGCACTTATTATGAACAAATGTTTGAAGTGCGTTTTGACGAATGTCGAAACGCCAACCGGCCTTATCTGGTGGCAATGATCGACGCCGACTACTTCAAACGCATCAATGACCAATGGGGTCACGAGGCCGGCGACGCATGCCTCATGCAATTGGCAGATATCCTGAAGTCACATTTCACTGATTTCGACAGCGAAATCGTGCGTTTCGGTGGCGAGGAATTTGTGATTTTTGCAACCATTACCGACAGCACACAGGTTGAAGAGAAACTGGAACGCCTGCGTGCAAAAGTTGAAGAAACCACCATTTCATTTGAAACGAACCCAATCAAATTAACGATCAGTATTGGCTATTGTTGCGCTACGCCACAAAAAGCAGACCTGCCTCAGCAATGGTTCCGGGCCGCCGACCGAGCACTTTACGACGCCAAAGACGCCGGGCGAAATTGCGTTATAAAACGAAAACCGTAATAAAAACGACTTGATCAGGCAAGACTTCCAGGCATCCGTCAATGAGAGAAACGCTAAGGCGTCATCCTTTGCCATGCATCGTACTGGCACAATTGTTCGGTACCTCCCTGTGGTTCAGTGTCAACGGTGTCTGGCTGCCGCTGTCACAGGAAATGGGGTGGGCGCAGTCGCAATTGGGCGCGCTGACGCTGGCGGTACAAAGCGGCTTCATTATCGGCACGCTGCTCTTCGCCGTTACCGGGTTGGCCGATCGCTTTAGCGCAAGCCATATTTTTGCGCTGGCCAGCGCACTGGGTTGTTTGATGAATGCCGCTTTTGTCATGTCTGCGGAATACTACGGGCCGGGCCTGTTACTGCGATTCGCGACGGGGCTGTGCCTTGCCGGCATATACCCGCTGGGCATGAAGCTGGTGATTACGTGGACGCCCAGACACGCGGGCGCGTCGTTGGCCTGGTTGGTGGGCATGCTTACACTCGGCACAGCGCTTCCTCACCTAATGCGAGGCGCCTCCCTGGGGCTACCCTGGGAATGGACTTTGCTGGGATCTTCCGCATTGGCGCTATGCGGTGGCGCCATCGTGCTTGCGCTGGGTGACGGCCCGCATTTACCCAAAAACACGGGCCGTATCCCATTGCGTCATGGACTGGCGGCGGTGCAAATCCCCCGGTTTCGCGCAGTGGCCGGTGCCTATTTCGGTCATACATGGGAACTGTACGCCATGTGGATGCTGGTTCCCTTACTGGTCGAACGGGAGATTTCCAGACTGGGGCTGGACAATGGCTGGGTGTCCTGGCTTGCTTTTGCCATTATCGGCATTGGCGCAGCAGGCTGTGTTGGAGGTGGCTTGCTCAGCCGCATCATGGGCAGTGAATGGGTCGCCAGATGGGCCTTGCGGCTATCCGGCCTGACTTGCCTGCTTTACCCGTGGCTGGAGGGTCTGCCGCCGTTTCTGCTGATTGCGATTTTATTTATCTGGGGGCTGTGCGTGATTGCCGATTCTCCCCAGTTCTCTGCCCTGGCGGCGCAGGCGGCACCCAGTAAGTATGTCGGTTCATCCCTGGCAGTAATGAATGCCGTGGGTTTTGCTTTGACTCTGCCCGCAATCTGGCTTACCGCCAGCCTCTGGAATAGCTGGGGCGTATGGGTAACACTGCTATTGTTGCCGGGGCCGGTTCTGGGTCTCTGGTCGCTGGGTTCTGCGCAAAAAAACTGAACAAATCATCCGGAAAGACCCTTGGGGCACAACCCTGTGCCGTGCCTTATGGCTGATTAACGCGACGCGATAATTCCTCGGCTGTTTCAACTCGCTCGGAATAGCGATCCACAAGATATTCGCTGCGCCCCCGCATCAGCCAGGTGAACTTAACAAGCTCTTCACAAACATCAACAATGCGCATGTAGTAAGGCGAAGGCTTCATTCGCCCATGCTCGTCAAACTCATTGAACGCTTTGGGTATCGATGACTGGTTTGGGATCGTAAGCATTCGCATCCATCGTCCCAAGATACGCAGCTGATTATTCGTATTGAAGCTTTGGCTTCCTCCGGACACCTGCATGACGGCCAGTGTCTTGCCCTGGGTAGGACGCACACCGCCCAAGGACAAGGGAATCCAGTCGACCTGGGCTTTCATGATGCTTGTCATCGCGCCGTGGCGCTCCGGGCTTACCCAAAGCATCCCTTCCGACCACTCTGCCAAACGACGCAATTCCTGCACTTTGGGATGCGACACATCGGCATCGTCGGGCAAAGGCAACCCAGACGGATTAAACGTACGGACATCGCAGCCGTACCACCTTAGTAGCCTGGATGCCTCTTCCGACACAAAGCGGGAAAAAGAGCGCGCTCGCAACGAGCCATATAAAATAAGGATTCTGGGCGGGTGCCGTGACGCGCCCGAACCCGCAAGCAAATCGACATCAATCGGAATTAAACTCTTCGGATCGATGTTCGGCAAATCACCTAACTCTACAGAATCGCTCATCAATAGTTCTTCAAGAAATCAAGATATGTAACCCGAATAATGGCGCGTCGTGAGGGTCTCGAACCCCCGACCTCAGGCTTAGAAGGCCCGTGCTCTATCCAGCTGAGCTAACGACGCTTCAAATTACATCAGGCAGGCATTATAAAGTATGCCTGCTTCATTTACTTTTCATCTGCCATGAAACTCAAATATTCACGTCAATTAGCCGGCACGGTACTGTTTTTAATCATGGCGTTTGCCATGGCATCGCACAGCCTGGCTCAAACACCTTCCACAAATCGCGTTGTGTACGCCATTGCACAGCAATCGGCACAGCCAGGCCAGACCATCACGCTTGAAGAGACCCAGTTGAATGCGTCGGACCAGCCCCTGCAATGGCAGCCCGAACACGCAATCCGTGTCGTGTGGCAGTCGCACAATAGCAATGAAGCCGCTCACGCCGTATTGGCGCAACCCGAACAAACCTATATTCTGCAACCGGGCACTTTCAAAACGGTGAAGCGCACCCTTCATTTACCGACCCGCTTAAGTGCAAATATTGCAACACTGAACATCGACGGTTATTCGGGCCTGCTGGCAGTCAATGTCAAAAACGGCCACATGAATCCAGGGTCGGGCCAATTGCCGCCAACACCTGTCCTGCCATCCGATACCGCCACAACCAATGGCAGCCGGGGGTTGCAGCCGGCACCCAACTCCGCGTTCGATGCTTTTCGCAATGCCATTTCAAGCTACGAGCCGGTTTATTTTGATTTTGGCAGCCGGGACGGTGCGAATGCACGCTTCCAAATCAGCTTCAAGTATCGGCTGCTCAACCCCGAACCCAACGTACCGAACCAGTGGTACAACCATCTTTACCTGGGTTACACACAAACGTCGTTGTGGGACCTTGCCGGCACCTCCAAGCCGTTTGTGGATACCACCTACAACCCTTCGGTATTTTGGCATAACCCCTTGCTTTGGGAATCGGGCAGCAGCCAATGGGCCGCTGGCCTGGCAAGCGGCCTATCGCACCGCTCAAACGGCAAAAGCGGCGCCGACTCAAGGTCTTTGAATGAGGCGTTCATTCAACCGGAGCTGAACTTTCGCTTCGATGGCGGCAGCCAGCTTAGCTTCCAGCCGCGCTTCAAAACGTATTTCAGTAAAGACGAGAACCCCGACTACGCCGATTACCTGGGCTACGTCGATTGGAAATTAAGATGGGCGCAGCCAAACGGCTGGGTCATCACCGGTTTGTATCAGCAAGGCAAGCAGGGTCGCGCAACAACGCAACTGGAACTGGCCTGGCCTTTGAAACGTACATTCCTGAACATGAATGGATATCTTCACGTTCAATACTTCCGGGGCTATGGCCAAACGCTGTTGAACTACCAGCAAAAAAGTGAACCCCAGATACGCTTTGGCCTGGCGCTGGTGCCATAGTAGTAGGGGTGCTTAACTCGTTAAGCGGGCTCGGCCAAGGCGGAATGAGTGTCTGCCGCAGCCAGCCCGGCAAGAATACGGGCGGGCGTAAAAGGCGCTTCACGGTATCGAACGCCTGTTGCGTCAAACAAGGCATTTGCAATGGCGGCGCCACTGGGCACTGAAGAAGACTCTCCCGCCCCCATGGGTGGCTCGTCCTGCCGATCCATCAGCACAATTTCAATGGGTGGGATTTCAGTGAAATTCATGATGGGATATGCCCCCCATTCATGGTCGACCACGCCTTGAGCATTGAACTTCACTTCCTCTTTCAGAACGCGACTTAATGACTGAATGACGTTGCCATGAATCTGGTGACGCACCCCATCGGGGTTCACCATCATGCCCGTATCCTGGCCCACGACAAGGCGCTCGACCCGAACCTTGCCCATTGAATCGACCACCACGTCGACAACCCAGGCGCTCCATGCCGCGCCGAAGCCCGGGAACTTGCTGTGCACATAGCGTGCGTAGGCCACGCCCCGGCCACGCAAATTACCCTGCGAGTCCGGCACACCACGCGAGCCCTTGACGCCCGGCTGCCAATTGGCCTTGCGTGCCGTAGCCGCCAGTACGTCTCGCGCATTTGATTCACGCAAATACTGCAAGCGAAACGCAACAGGATCGGCATTGGCAGCGTGAGCCAGTTCATCGATGAACGAATCGTGCGCAAATGAGTTGGGCATGGCCGATACACCCCGCAGCCAGGCAGCCCGCACAATGGGCGCCATATCGTGAGAGGCAATCTTCATTCGAGGATAAAGGTAAGGCGGCACCGATGTTCGATCGCCCATCTGTAACGTTCGGGGCTGATTGCTTCTGACCCCGGTCAGTATCAAAGCCAGGCTGGGCGCGTCGTTGGACGGATAACGCGTGATGAAGTCATACGACAGCAAACGACCCTGGGTGTCCAGGCTTCCCTCGATGTCGATCAGTTGCGCCGCCCCTTTGGGTTCCCAGCCGTGTTCCTGTTCACGCGTTAGCTGGACCCGGACCGGATAACCGATTTCTTTTGAAATCAACGCGGCATCCGCACAGACATCATCGGCGCAATTACGACCGTAACAACCCGAAGCCTCGTAGCGCACGATGTTGACCGCGCCTTCATCCAATTGAACCAGTTGCGCCAGCTCAACGCGCAACATATGCGGATTCTGCGTTCCGGCCCACACCGTCAGTTCGTCATTCGCGTAATCGGCAACAGCACATGAAGGACCAACCGACCCGTGCATGTGATAAGGCCAGACATAACTGCGCTTCAGGGAAATACCCTGTTCTGCATTCTCTTGCGCTTCGTCTTGATCCAGCAAGGGCCGAAAATTGTAGTCTTGCTTGCGCAGCGCCGACTCAAGGTTGTCGAGCGGCGGCAGCTCGGGCACAGGCTTCCAGTGCACCTTCAAACTGCGCATTGCCTTTATGGCCTGCTCTTCACGCCGGGCCGCCACTGCAACAAAATCGCCCTTTACAACCACTTTGACGTCATCGGCCATCGCGGCAACCGTCGACTCATCAACCGAAAGCAGGGTGTGCCCGATAAACTCGCCGCCATCGCGACCGATATAAGGTGGGCGAATCACCCTTGCGTGCCACATGCCGGGCACCCGCACATCGTGAACAAAGGTTAATTGGCCGGTTGCCTTGGCAGGAATATCAACACGGGGTTGAGATTTACCCACAATGCTGTATTGGCTGCTGTCTTTAAGCGGCACCTCGGCCTGATACTCGAGCTGTACGGTTGGGCCCGACAACAAGGCGCCGAACTCGATACTGCGACCATCGGGAGAAACAACCTTCCCGTTGATTGCCTGAACCCCTTCTGCCTGTGCCAGTTCGAAATGCGCCACTGCCCGGCGGATAAGGTACTCGCGTGCCTGGGCCACTGCATTACGCAGGGGCACCGCGGAAATCTGGATACTGGCACTGGCAATGGTAGGGCCCTGGTTGGGCGTGGCCTCGGTATGGCCGAGCACCATCGTTACGCGTTCGAATGGAACACACAGTTCCTCGGCCACAATTTGGGCCAACGCAGTGCGAATACCTGTTCCCAGGTCGACATGACCATTGAATGCCAGCACCTGCCCGGAATCGAGCACGGCCACGAAGATATCGGGATGTGCCTGCAGGTAATCGGACTTGACCCCCGGCTGCCCCGGCGCGGGCGTGGGTGGCGGCGCCGGCGGTCGGAAAACCAGCAACGTTCCGGGCCTTGAAAATAAAGCCTCGCGATCGGATTTCGGGTCAGCGAAATGCATTTCACATCCTTATGACTGGAGACGAGCGTATTTCATAGTGTACCGGATATATGACGACACCTGAACCTAATTTATACAACGTATGCACCATATTATGAAAAACACGTCCATACGGTGAAAAATGGCATGGGCCACGCTTTTAGTCGACTGAATCCAGGCCTATAATCACATTAATTTCATATATTTATTTTAAAAAATTACTTTTTCCCGGTTACATTACCAAGTAGGTGTAAACACCAGCACTGGCTATGTTTACGAAGAAAAATAAAGCGTATACACTGTATTTAATTCAAACCTGAACTTTTCTTTTATTTCCTTCGGGAGTCTCATCATGAAAAACAATCCTCGTATCGCGTTTATTGGAGCCGGACTGGGCGGTACCGCAGGCGCAGGCCTGATGGCAAAAGCAGGTTTCAACGTGAAAGTCTACGAACAAGCCCCTTCATTCGCCCGCATGGGCGCCGGCATTCACCTGGGCCCCAATGTAATGAAGGTCATGCGCAAGCTGGAGATTGAAGATGAGCTTAACCGTACAGGCGCACACCCCGACTACTGGTACAGCCGCGATGGCATCACAGGCGACGTAATGGCGCAAATTCCGCTGGGCGATTACGCACTGTCCCACTATGGCGCAAGCTATTTAACCGTTCACCGCGGCGACTTCCACAAGCTGATGACGGACGCACTGCCCGACGGCGTGCTGGAATTCAATAAGAAATTGGATGAAATTGAAGACCTGGGCGACAAGGTCGTCATGAAATTTGCCGATGGCACCACCGAGGAAGCCGACTTCGTCATTGGCGCCGACGGCATCAACTCCAAGGTTCGGGAAAGCCTGCTCGGGGAAGAACTCCCCATTTACACCGGCTATGTTGCGCATCGTGCGGTTTTCCCAACCCCCATCGACAGCGGTGCCCTTCCCTTCGATATGTGCTGCAAATGGTGGGATGGCGATCGGCACATGATGGTGTACTTCGTTACCAGCAAAAAAGATGAAATCTATTATGTCACCGGCGTCCCGGTTGAGTCGTGGGATATGAGCAAAAGCTGGGAGCCCTGCACTAAAGATGAGATGCGCGAAACGTTCAAAGGCTGGCACTCCAGTGTCCAGGCACTCATTGAAGGCACACAGGAAGTAACGCGCTGGCCATTGCTGGAACGCGATCCCCTGCCCGTATGGAGCCGCGGACGCCTGGTGCTTCTGGGTGATGCATGCCACCCCATGAAACCCCACATGGCGCAAGGTGCCGCGATGGCAATCGAAGACGCCGCCATGCTGACGCGTTGCTTCCAGGAATTGGGCTTTACAGACCACGAAGCGGTGTTTAACCTATACAAAGCAAATCGTGCTGAACGTGCAAGCAAAGTGCAGTTGGTATCCCACAACAACACTTGGTTAAAAACCAATGAAAACCCCGACTGGTGCTTTGGATACGATGTATTCGAGGTGCCATTGGTTGAATCTGAAAAACAATGAGCAAAACCACCCAGATCACCGAACTAACGGTCAACGGCCAAAATCATCAGGTTAATGCCGGGGCCGACACACCGCTACTTTATGTTTTACGTAACGACCTCGAGCTTAACGGCCCGAAGTTCGGCTGTGGTCTGGGTGAGTGCGGCGCCTGCACCGTTTTAATCGACGGTGTGGCCGCACGTTCCTGTGTCTTGCCCTTGCGCAGCGTTGCCGGGCATGAAATTACCACCCTGGAAGGCCTGGGCAGCGCAGAATCCCCTGGCCGTGTCCAGCAGGCTTTTATCGATCAGCAGGCAGCGCAATGCGGCTACTGTATGAACGGCATGATCATGACCGTCCAGGCACTTTTGAACCGCAACCCCCACCCAACAGAACAACAGATCCGCCAGGAACTCAAATACAACCTTTGCCGCTGCGGCACTCACGTTGAAATTATTGCAGCGGCACGCCAAGCTGCCCAATCAGAACAATGACAATACCGGCCACTTCAACACAGCCCTCGTCAATCGCAACGGGCAGGAAAGACCTTGCCCCGCCCGGTTCCGCACAGCTTTTGCACGGTGTCGTGCTGCGCCCCGACCAGCTCTTGTGGGATGGCCGGCAATATGCCGGCCCTACCCCCACTGAAGTGCACGCCGACGGCGCGCGTAATGTGCCGGGCGTTGTAGCTGTTGTGGTGCGGCACAGCTTTATTGGTGTCATTGCCTCCCAACCCGGGCAGGCTCAGCATGCCAGGTCCCAAATTCACGTGCAATGGACTCAGCCGCTTGAAGACACAGACTCAGCATCCGATACGCCGGTAACGCAAAGTGCGCGATCCTACCAGTATCAGAACAATGCTCAGGCGCCCGGCTGGGCCATCGCTCAATTTAACGGCACAACACTAACGGTATGGTGCAGCACCGCACAGCCGGCGTTACTTCGGCAGGAAATCGGTGCCCTGCTCTCTGTGTTACCCGAGCATGTGCAGATCTTTCCAAACGGCGCTGGTCAAACAGAAAATTACGATACCGCCGTTGATGCCGTCTTACTTTGCGTGCATACGCCAGGCCGCGCCGTAAAGGTGATGCATCACTTGCATGACACCACACCGGTGCGCATCACGATCGATACAGATCAAAACGGCCGGATCGAACGGTTATCCCAGTATCCTGCGCGCCGCCCTTCGGTCGCGGCCCTGCTGTGCGGCTTCACGCATACTGCACCGGCCATGACGCTGGAAAACAGCGATGCCTACGGTACGCCCATCCGTTTGGCGATCGAGTCGCCAACAACCCGTATCGCGCCGAACCCTTACGAACAGGTGGGTGCCGCACAGATTTTTGCCCGGGAGTCATTTTTCGACGAAACCTGCCGGGAGCAAAACCGCGACCCGGTTCAAGCACGACTGAACAGTCTCGAGCAAGACCCTACAGGCCGAAGCCTGATTGAGTCGGTCGCATCGAGCGCCCAGTGGGAAAAGCGCCCAGTGGAAGCGGGAACAGGCCGGGGCTTTGCATACGGACACATCATCGACCACGAACAAGACCCGCCCCGGCAGGTCTGGTCGGCCTGGGTTGCCGAGGTCGCAGTCAACACAGAAGGCCGGGTAGACATCACCCGGCTAACCGTAGGCCATAACACCGAGGAACTTGGCAACCAGCAAACCGCGCCCGAAATCGAATCATCGCTTCGACAATTCGCGCAGGGCCTGTTGAAGCCGCCGGAATCATTTGACCAATGGGGAAGCAGCGCCGAAAAGCCCGGCTTCGAATTAACGAAGCCCAACGTTGATATCATTCCTCAGCAAAATGAAAATGCGGTTTCCAGGCACATCGCGTGGAACGAAAAAGCACAATGGCCGGCTGCTGCAGCTATTGCAAACGCGATCCACGACGCCACTGGCGTTCGCTTGCGAGACACACCCTTCGACAGCCGTCTTTTGCAGCAGGCCATTGCAAAGAAGCAGGCACCACCGGCGTATAAGAAATGGGCTTACGGCTTGCTTGGCGGCATTGCCGCCACCGCAGCCGGGCTGGTCGTCAGCGCAATGCCATGGCGCGGTGCAATTGCACCCGTGGCCGTCGACACACGCATATATTCAGACGAAGCAATCAACCGGGGGCGCATGGTCGCCATCGCCGGAGACTGCATGGTTTGCCATACGGCTGAAGACGGTATTGAAAACACCGGCGGACGCGCACTGGAAACACCGTTCGGTGTTGTCTACAGCACCAACATCACGCCCGACCCAGAAACCGGTATTGGCCAATGGTCGTACGAAGCATTCGAACGGGCGATGCGCGAAGGCATCCATCGCGACGGGCGCCACCTTTACCCGGTGTTCCCCTACACGGCATTTGCCAAGATCAGCGACACCGATATGCAGTCGCTATACGCCTATTTAATGACGCAGCCGGCAGTAAAGCACACACCGGCGAAAACCGAACTGGCTTTTCCCTATAATGCCAGGCCGTTGATGGCAGGCTGGAACACCCTCTTTCACGAGAACACGCGCTTCGAGCCCGATCCAACGCAAACAACGTTGTGGAATCGGGGCGCGTATCTGGTGCAAGGCGCAGGTCATTGCGCGGCCTGTCATACGCCCCGCAATGCGCTGGGCGCAGAAAAATCGGGAGACCGCAACTACCTGGCCGGCGGATTTGCCGAAGGCTGGGAGGCGCCGCCCTTGAACGAGTTGTCGAAAGCCCCTGTTGCCTGGACCGAAGCGTCGCTATACGACTACCTCAGGACAGGGTTTTCATCGTTGCATGGGGTCGCATCCGGGCCCATGGCGCCAGTTGTTGAGGGCCTGGCGCAATTGCCGGAATCAGACGTACGCGCCATTGCGCACTACCTGAGCACCCTGACACCGGATTCTGCTGAAGGGGAACCGGCAGCGTTAACCGCAGCCAAACTTGAGGATGCCAGCAAAAACAACCGGGCCGTCATGACGATGCCTGGCGAAAGCCTGTTTGAAGGCGCATGCGCTGTATGTCACGATGCCCGCGAGGGCCCGCCGTTATTTGGCTCCCGGCCTTCCCTGGCGCTGAACACCAATTTGCATAGCGACCACCCCGACAACGTCATCCAGGTATTGATGCATGGCATTGCCGACCCGACCCAGCTCGGTCTGGGCGATATGCCCGGCTTCAAGGACAGCCTCAACAACGCGCAAATGAAAGACCTGCTGGTTTATATGCGCGCCCGCTTTGCACCTGAAAAAGCCCCTTGGCAGGGGCTTGATCAGAAGATTGATGAAATACGAAATCAAACCGTAAGATAGCTTCGCCGTATCTCCTCGTTCTCGGCCAGTTCCGCCATGGTGGCCGCATAGCGGATCTGGCCCTTTTCAAGCACATACACCCGATCGGAAACCAATTCTGCAAAGTGAACGTTCTGCTCGGAAAGCAACACACTGACACCGTGCTCTTTAAGCGCAATAATCATATTGGCCATTTGCTCCACGATCAGCGGTGCCACGCCCTCTGACGGCTCGTCCAGCAAAACCAGGAACGGATTACCCATTAGCGTGCGTGCCACGGTTAGCATTTGCTGCTCACCACCGCTCATCTGACCGCCCGGGCGATCCTGCATGCCCCCCAGGTTGGGAAAGAGCTTGTACAGATCTTCGGGGGTCCAGCGAAATGCGGGCGTGCCGTCCGGCCATGTACGGGACGGCTGGCGCCCCACTTCCAGGTTTTCAGTTACCGTAAGGTCACTGAATACACGGCGATCCTCGGGCACAAACCCCACGCCACGACGCGCGATCTCGAACGACTGGCGCCCCGAGACCTTGCTCCCCATGAAGTGAATGTCGCCCTTGGACTTTTCCATCAGGCCCATGATCGATTTGAGCGTGGTCGACTTGCCCGCCCCGTTGCGGCCCATCAGGGCCACGACTTCGCCACGGCGAACATTCAGGTCGACATCGAACAAAATATGCGCGGCACCGTACCATGCATTCAGTTTTGATACCGTCAAAAGCGGTTCATCGGGATTGAAATCTACCTTGCTCATGCTGTTGCATCCGATTGTTTCTTTTCAAAAGTTTTACCCGTGCCGAAATACACTTCCTGTACCTTGGGATGATTGCGAATATCTTCTGCGCCACCCTCGGCAATCAAGCGACCGCGAGCCAATACAATCATGCGATCGGCGTAGGCAAACACAACGTCCATGCTGTGTTCAGTGAATAAAACCGCCATATTCCGGTCAACCACCAGCTTTTTGGTAAGTGCCATGAGCTCATTACGCTCTTTGGGCGCCATGCCTGCGGTGGGTTCGTCCATAAGCAACAGAACCGGATCGTTAGCCAGGCCAATCGCCAGCTCCACCCTTTTCACGTCACCATAAGCAAGCTCGCTGCAAGGCCTTTCGGCCTGGCTGTCCATGCCAACCTGCTCGAGCAACGACATGGCTTTTTCACGGAAATAAGACGCCGCGGGTTTCCAGAACGAATAGATTTTCCGCTCATGCGCCAGAATGGCCATTTGCACGTTTTCAATCACGGTTAACGAAGCAAAGGTTGCCGCAATTTGAAAGGTGCGCCCAACGCCCATATGGGCAACTTGGCGCGGGGGCCGCCCCAACAGTTCCTGCCCATTCAATTTGATGGACCCCGCCGTTGCGGGCAACTGACCATTGACCATATTGAAGGTGGTCGTCTTGCCGGCACCATTAGGCCCGATAAGTGCAAGAAGTTCGCCCGCCTTCAATTCGAAACTGACCCCATCGACCGCAATATTGCCGCCAAAGGCTTTCTTTAAATCTTTTACAACCAATAAACTCATGGCGGTTACTCCTTCGCGGTAGCCAACGCTTGCGCGCGCCTGGCAGCCCGATAATCAAAAAACTCCTTGAAATAACCGGCAACCCCTTGCGGGAAGGCCAACACGATCAGGAGGATGACGCCACCGAACAAGGCGAGCCAGTACTGGGTGATGCCCATGAAATAGTCTTGCAGGAACTGGAACGTTGCGGCACCGACAATAGGCCCGACAAGCGTTTGAATACCGCCCAGCAACACCATTACGAGACCGTCAACCGACTTGCCGACCCAGATGATTTCGGGCGCGGCACTGCCCTTGGAGAACACATACAACACGCCCGCCAGGCCGGCAAAAGTACCTGCGATTACGAACGCCACAAGCTGAACCCGCTTTACATCGATACCCAGCGCATCGGCACGCAGGCCTGAATCACGCGCGGCACGCAATGCATAACCAAATGGCGAGAACAGCAGGCGACGCAACACAATTGCCGAAATAATGACAATCGCAAACGCGAAGTAGTAATAGGCGTCACCCGACAACCACGGCGCCGGCCAAATCCCGATCATGCCGTTGGAACCACCGGTAAAGCTGTCCCACTGGTAGATAACCGACCAGACAATTTGCCCGAAAGCCAGCGTTAACATGGCCAGATACACCCCGGCCAGACGAACGCAGAACCAGCCGAAAATCAGGGCACCAAAGCCGGCAATAATCGGCGCAATAGCCATTGACCAGCCCATTGAAAACGCAGCCGTTTTCAAGAGCAACGCCGCACCATAGGCGCCCAGCCCGTAATACGCGGCATGGCCGAATGAGTGCATGCCGCCGGGCCCCATAATGAAATGAAGGCTAAGGGCAAACAAGGCGGCCACCATGATGTCAAGCGCCAGTACCGGGGCATAAGGCAACCAGGCCGACATTAAGGGCAATGCGGCAACCACGGCAATAACCACCGCAATAAACCACTTGAACGGCGCAGTTGCGGGGCGATAAGGCGCCTCAATAGGCGCGGAATTCCGGCTTACCGAAGCCACTGTGCCGAACAAGCCCCATGGCCGGAACACCAGGACCAGGGCCATGAAAATGAACTCGACAACCAACGTAAGACGTGGGAAATCGAACGTAAAACCAAACAGGGAAACGGTGCCAAGCGCAATACACATTGCCTTCAACTCGGCAATAATGAGGGCAGCAACGTACGCCCCCGGAATGGAACCCATGCCCCCGACAACCACGATCACGAAAGCATCTCCGATCACGCCCAGGTCGAGCGTTAAGTTGGCCGGCAGACGCGGAATCTGGACGGCACCGCCCAACGCAGCAAGAAACGCACCCAGCGCAAACACCGCCGTGAAAAGCCATGCCTGGTTGACACCCAATGCGCCCAGCATCTCGCGGTCTTGTGTGGCTGCGCGAACCAGCGTTCCCCAACGTGTACGCGTAAGCAGCAACCACAGCAACCCCAATACAACCGGCCCAATAAAAATGAGCACAACATCGTACTTGGGAAAATAGTGGCCGAGGATTTTGATCGAGCCGTTCAGCCCTGGCGCAATCGGGCCGAGCAAGTCTTGCGGCCCCCAGATAAACAAGGCGACATCACGAAAAATCAGCACCAAGGCGAACGTGGCCAGCAACTGAAACAGTTCCGGCGCGCGATAAATCCGCCGCAAAAGAATAATTTCAACCAGTGCGCCCAATGCGCCGATAACAAGCGCCGCAAGCAACAGGCTGAACCAGAAACCAAACGCATGATTACCCAACTCCTGCACGATGCTGTAGGCCACGTAGATACCCAGCATATACAGCGAGCCATGGGCAAAGTTAACAATGCGCGTGACACCAAAAATAAGCGAAAGGCCCGCTGCAACCAAAAACAGCGACGACGCCTCTGCGAAGCCGTTCAGAATTTGAACAATAAAACCCGACAAGTCCATTTGACCATTACCCAAAAATTAAAACCCCTGCCACCCCAAAGAGTGGCAGAGGCCATACTTCATGACGTTACTCGGAAGCAGGACGCCACTCTTTTACTACCTCGGCAGACGGCAAAACATCCTTGCCATCCACATAGACAATGTCGGTCATGATGCCTTTACCGTCTTTCTTGGTTAACTTACCAACATAAGCCCCCATCGTGGACTGGTGATCGGCAGCGCGATATTCAATCGGACCAAACGGCGACATCAACTCCAAGCCCCGGAAAGCCTCGATCATGTCTTCAGTTTCAGTCGAGCCCGCTTTTTTAATCCCTTCGGCCAAGGACATAATGGCCGAATAACCCACGATACTGCCCAGGCGGGGATAATCGTCGAACTTCGCCTCATAAGCATCAAGAAACGCCTTGTGCTCGGGGGTGTCGATTGCGTACCAGGGGTAACCCGTTACAACCCAACCTTCCGGTGTTTCGCTACCCAATGGATCAAGATACTCGGGCTCACCCGTAAGCAGACTGACAACCGGCTTGTCGTCGAAGAAGTTACGCTGGGAGCCGGCCCGTACAAACTTGGCCAGATCAGCCGCAAACAACACATTGAAAACGGCATCGACATCAGCATCAGACAATGCCTGTACCACACTGCCGGCGTCGACCTTGCCTAACGGCGCTGCCTGCTCTGCAACGAACTCAACATCGGGCTGCGCTTCTTTCATGAGCTTTTTGAAGGTTGCGGCGGCAGATTGACCGTACTCATAGTTGGGATACACCAGCCCCCAACGCTTCTTGTTCATTTTCACGGCTTCGGGAACCAACGCCGCTACCTGCATGTAGGTTGAAGGACGCAGGCGGAACGTGTAACGGTTGCCATCTTCCCAGACAATTTTGTCTGTTAGCGGTTCGGCAGCCAGGAAGAATGTTTTTTTCTGTTTAGCGAAGTCGGTAACCGCCAAGCCAATATGCGAAAGAAAAGTACCAGTCAGCACATCAACCTGGTCACGGGAAACCAGTTCTTCCGCAACGCGAACAGCGTCGCCCGTGGTGGCGTTATCGTCCTTAATGACCAGTTCGACTTTCTTGCCATTCAGGCCGCCCGATTCATTGATTTGTTCAATTGCAAGCTCCATACCGTTTTTATATGGACCCAGGAACGCAGGCTGAGCTTTATAGCTGTTCAATTCGCCTATTTTAATGACATCCTCGGCTGCCGCACCGGTCGAAACCGCGGCGCCCAAGGTTAACGCCATAAGTGAAGAATAAAATTTCATGCCTTTCATATCGGATTTCCTGTTGTAAGCACGTTTTTGGTAACGAATAATGAAATACACCTCAACTGTGCTGTTGCTAGAATCAAGCACGCTTTTAAAGTGTACACATCGAAATTTAAGACGTAAAGACAGTAAGCACTAGGGATAAACCCTTGATTCATAAAAGTGCGTTTCCGTAGTTAAACGCCTGTTTAAAAAGCACCTTGCCCTGTAAAACACCCAGTAACAATAGAGTGAGCACTCAATAAATTAAAGGTATTAATAGAGCGTATACGCTTAAAAAAACCGAAGCAATGGGCACAAAAAATATCGTTATTCGTCGATCTCGTCTGTTTCACACATCTTGTTTAAAAGATAAATCAGGGCAAGTCGCTCGGCCGGATTGAACCCGTTGAATGTTTTCTCGGTAATTTCAAACGCAAACGGCACCATGGAGCCCACCAGATCCGTTCCCACCGGGGTAAGTGAAACCAGCACTTTGCGACGATCGACATCATCGTGGCGTACGGCAATCAGCTTGCGTATCTTCAAACGATCGATCACACCGCGCACCGTTGCCTGGTCGATCGCCGTACGCTTCACAATCTCGCTAAGCGAGCACGCTCCGCAATCTTTCACGGCACACAACACCACAAACTGCGCAGCGGTTAATTGGGTGTCTGGAATAATCTGTTGAAAAAGTGCGATATGACGCTGGTAGGCCCTGCGAAGCAAATGCCCAACCTGTTCAGAAAAATCATAACGTGCCAACGACGTGTCGGCAGAAGATTGCGAATCATTCCTATCAGCCATTTTTCAACCCAAAAAATCTATCGATTACAAAACCACAAACTAGTGTTAAGGTGGCGCTTCACGAACACGTATTCCTACTATATATTACGCCACGTTAAAACACGGCTGCCTCCTTCCCCGCTATGCTCCAACTCACTCTTGTATTCATCCTGGCCAGCTTCGCGCTCCTGACGGCCAGCCGCCTGCTATTGGCCGGCTGGCAATGGCGACGGGTTCAAAAAGCCGGCGGCCTATTGCCGATACTGGCAGGCGGTTTGCGTATCGATGCTCACCAAATTGCCGTTCTTGCCGGCATTCCATTACTGGTGTCGTTCTGGCTGGGTGATACGACGCTAATGCTTGAACTTGCACAATGGTGGTTTCAACTGTGCTGGCTTTTGCTTGGGTTTCTTGAATTGGCCACCCCCCAGTTCATCAGCGAGTACGACTCGCGCCCGAATCGCTTGTTTGTTGAATATCTTGAGCATCCGAAAGAGGTGTTCGGCATGCTCTGGAAAGGCTACAAAGCCACCATTATCGGCACCATTGCAATGCTGGGCGTGCTTGGCTGGGCGGGACACATGCTGTTTGGCCACGCATCAGTCGACCAACCGCTTTCCCTGTGGTTAGCATCCTTGCTTACGCTGGTGTCTGCCTGCATTATTTTCCTGGCGATTCGGGGTACCCTGCGCCACCGCCCCATTAACCCGTCTACCGTCGCTTATTGCGGCGACAGCCTGCTCAATACACTTGCATTGAACTCGTTGTACAACGTCATCTACGCCATATACAGCAAAAAGAACGAGCGCTCTGCGGCCGATGTCTATGGCAACCTCGATGCCAGCGAAATCGCATCGATCGTAAAGAAAAACGCGCACATCGACACGGCTACCGAAACACCCGCCATTCCCACGCTGCACAAGCAAATCGCGTCTCGTCCACAACCCAGCCCATTGAAGAATATTGTCATTATTGTGGAAGAAAGCCTGGGCGCACAGTATGTTGCCAACCTTGGCGGACAAAATCTCACGCCGAATATCGATCAGCTTGCCGGCGAGGCCTGGAATTTCACCCGCGCATACGCCACAGGCACGCGCTCCGTACGCGGGCTTGAAGCCATCTCGGCAGGCTTTCCACCAACGCTATCCGATGCAGCCTTGCGCCTTCCCGGTGCGCAAAGCCGCTTCTTTACGCTGGCACAGTTGCTCAAACAATATGGCTATCACTCGCGCTTCGTCTACGGCGGTGAAGCCCATTTCGACAACATGAAGAGTTTCTTCCTGGGCAATGGGTTTGATTCGCTGCACGAGCGCGAAAGCTTCAGCAACCCTGCATTCATTGGTACCTGGGGTGCTTCCGATGAAGACATGTTCAATAAAGTGCATAGCTTGTTGAGTGAACCGTCGGATGCGCCCAGCCTGACTCTGGCATTTACTGTCAGCAATCACTCGCCCTGGGAATACCCCGCCGGCCGGATCGACGTGCAGGGAGACCCTGCCACCGTTGAAAATACCGTACGCTATGCCGATTGGGCACTTGGGGCATTCTTTGAGCAAGCGAAAAAAAGCGACTATTGGAAGAACACCCTGTTTCTGATTGTGGCCGACCACGACGCCCGCGTTGGCGGAGAGCAGTTGATTCCTTTGAAACACTTTCACATTCCCGCCCTGATCCTGGGCGGCGACGTTCAACCGCGCAACGATTCACGCATTATCAGCCAGATCGATCTTGCCCCAACCCTGTTGTCGCTGGCCGGTATTTCATCAGAACACCCCATGATCGGCCACGATCTAACCAACCCTGCAGGCGGCGGGCGCGCCATGATGCAATTTTCAGATAATTACGGCTATTTGAAAGGCGACCAGTTGCTTGTCCTGGAACCCCACCGTCCTGTTCGTCAGTTTACGTATTGCGCACCCGAAACCTACACGGCCCAAACGGTTGAGACGACACTGGCACAGGAGGCGCTGGCGCACGTGCTTTGGCCGGATTGGGCCTATCGCAACCAGGCCTATACACTTGCTCATCTGCAAGCCCGGGCCGTTTATTAATGCATTCAACACAATAAATGACAAGCGGCAGGGAATGTGTCATAATCGCATTCTTTTCGGGGCGTAGCGCAGCCTGGTAGCGCATCTGGTTTGGGACCAGAGGGTCGAAGGTTCGAATCCTTTCGCCCCGACCATCATGAGTTAAAAAGGGTCTGTATGATTTTCATACAGACCCTTTTTACATTTTGGCCCGCTTCAAACTCGACCGCTTCAAGCCAGCTTACGCGATGCCATGACGATATCCGCGCATCTTTTTTGGCCAAGCAGGTTCCGATAATCAGCGCGGATATGGTGGCATGTTGAATGCACGCTATCAACGGTGACATGCGGGCAGCCAATTAGTCTGACTGCATGTGGTGGGCGGCTAGACTAGCTTAACTGTCCTTGAGAGCAGTACTCAACGGCAGCTATAACAACGCTTTGCGAGAGCGTCATCAGCATTTTGCGCAAGGCTGAAGCGCCTCATGGGGCTGGCCTCATAATAAGTTTCATGATTCAATCACCAATGCATACGGCGATCTTTGGGGTCCTGCAGCCTGGGATGTTCAGGCTGCAAGGGTTTCGGTCGGTTTGATGCTCAGATAGCAACACTAACTCTCGATGGAGAAACACACTATGATTCGTAAGCTTATGTTTGCCGCTTTGTTAGCCACGCCGTTCGTGACTCATGCACAAACCACATTGCCCACCACCCATTATTTACCCTTGGAACTGGCGACAAAAGCAGCGCAAGCTACTGTGAAGGCATGCGCCAAAGAAGGCTATGCGGTAAGCGTGGCGGTGGTTGCTCGGGAAGGAGCCGTTCAGGTTCTATTAAAAGAAGATCGCTCTGGTCCACACACAGGTACCAGTGCGCAAGGTAAAGCTTATACCGCTGCAGCGATGGGGCGTGATACAGCCGGCCTAGCCGAATTTATTTCCTCCAACCCAGCAAATGACGGTTTACGTGATATGGACCCACGCATGGTTATCCAAGGCGGTGGCCTGCCTATCAAATTTAATGATGTCCTAGTGGCAGGGATCGGGGTAGGTGGTGCACCTACTGGCGCCATAGATGCTACTTGCGCAGTGGAAGGGTTAAAAGCAATAGGCGCTGACCTTTAAGCATCAAAACCCACAATGAAATAAGCCGCTATGTCGAATAGATGATATAGCGGCTTTTCTATCTCGAAACTAAAGCAAATATAGTTCCTGAACCACAGTAGGAACGCATCAATACAACCAATCTCACCGCATTCGACCTTTTATTAGAAAGGCACGCCACAGTTATGCAGAATTGGGTTAGCGCAGACTCATCACTTTACCTGTCTACCTCTTCCCTGCAGCACTATCAATGTAATCCGCCTTGCTCATTGAAAATGGTGCCGATCTTGCATGTAAAGGCCGATTGAAATCTGCCACGCTTACGTCGGAATCGTCGGAGTAAAGCTGACCCACCCCGGCATTCCGTATCCCCAGCGGACATCCCAAAACCCCACCTTTTCCAAAAATACGACAAATATGTTGCATTGCACATTTTGTCTGACAGACTATGCTTCAGCCTGTCAGACAGAATTGTGTCAGGATTCAGAATAATTATTTATGCTTAAAAAGTTTCAAGCCAAGACCCCCGTTTTTAAAGGGCTCCAAAAGAAATGGGGGAAACTACCAAGAAGCATTGCATCATAGTTTTGAATACTATTGAACTGAATCAAAACAACGAATTGTCCAACTACCCGGAGAGAAGTATGCGTTTAACCCAATTTATTGCATCTGCACTTATTGCCCTGAGCTCCAGTGCGGCAATTGCCGACACCGACATCCGTTTCGCCCTCGACTGGCGATTCGAAGGCCCGGCCACGCCATTTTTTGTGGCCATCGACAAAGGCTATTATGAAGCCGAGGGCCTGAACGTAACCATCGATCCGGGCTCAAGCTCGGTGGAACCAATCAACCGTGTTGCAACAGACACCTACCAAATGGGGTTTGCCGACATCAATTCGCTCATCAAGTATCGCGACAACCCCAAAAACCCGCCTGTTAAAGCGGTCATGATGGTTTACGACGCACCCGCGTTTTCCATCGTTACCCTGAAAGACAAAGGAATTACCAAGCCCAAAGACCTTGAAGGCAAAGTACTTGGCGCACCCGCACCCGACGGCGCCTATGCGCAATGGCCCATTTTTGTGAATGCGAACGACATCGATGCCTCAAAGGTGCAAATTGAAAACATCGGCTTTCCCGTGCGCGAACCCATGCTGGCCCAAGGCCGTGTCGACGCAATCACAGGCTTCTGGTTTTCTTCATTCATGAATTTGAAAGCCAACGGTGTGAAAGACGAAGATATCGTCGTCATGCTGCTGGCTGACTACGGCGTCGATCTTTACGGGAACGCGATTATGGCCAACCCGGAATTCGCCAAGAACAACCCCGAGGCCGTCAAAGGATTCCTTCGTGCAACGATCAAAGGGATTCAAGACACCCTCAAAGACCCCGAGGCTTCCATTGATTCACTCATGGAGCGTAATGCCATCGCCAACCGCGACGTCGAGCTGCAACGCCTGAAAATGGCGCTCGAACGCAATTTCGTCACACCGGATGTTGAAAAGAATGGCCTGGGTGCAATCGACAAAGCCCGCATGGACAAGGCCATCGAACAAATCGGCCTGACCTTCGACTACACCAACAAGCCAACAACCGAAACCGTGTTCACCAGCGAATACCTTCCACCCAAAGAAGAGCGCATGGTTAAGTAAGGCCAGAACAACAATAAACAACCAGTATCAGGAAGGAGTTGTGCATGGCCGAAACACTGGTCGAGCTTGAAAACATCTCAATGGCCTATGGCACGGGTGACGAATCCGTCAAGGCCATTGAAGATGTCACTTTGTCAATCAAAAAGGGGGAATTCATTGCGGTCGTCGGGCCGTCGGGGTGCGGCAAAAGCTCGTTGATGAAACTGATCTCGGGTCTGCATCCGCCGCTAAGCGGCAAGCTTACGGTTGAAGGAAAGCCGGTAAACGGGCCACTCAAATCGGTGGGGATGGCATTCCAGGCCAGTAACCTGCTGCCTTGGCGCAACTGCGTCGACAATATCCTGTTGCCGCTCGAAATTGTTCGCCCGTATCGCAATCAGATGTCATCCAAACGGGCCGAGTTCAAGGAAAGAGCCGTGAACCTGCTGAATTCTGTCGGGCTCACCGGCTTTACAGAAAAATTCCCATGGGAACTATCCGGGGGAATGCAGCAACGGGCGTCCATTTGCCGGGCCCTTATTCACGAACCTGAAATCCTGATGCTCGACGAACCCTTTGGCGCGCTCGACGCATTCACTCGTGAAGAACTCTGGTGTGCACTGCGCGACATCCAGCAAGACCGCAAAGTCACGGTCATGCTGGTCACCCACGACCTGCGTGAAGCCGTGTTCCTGGCCGATACGGTTTACGTTATGTCGAATCGCCCCGGAAAAATAGTGAAAAAGTGTGAGATATCCCTGCCGCGCCCGCGCGACCTCGAAGTCACTTATACACAAAAATTCCAGGACGTCGTCCACGACTTGCGATCCATGATTGGAGGGAAACACTAATGCGACGCGAAGATATCTTCCGCAACACCGTGCCGCCCACCCTCTTCACGATCGTGCTGTTCGTGATCTGGGAAATTGCATGCCGGGGTTTCAATATTCCACTCACCATTTTGCCGGCACCGTCCGACATTTTCGTGGCGCTGTGGCAATATCGCGTCCCGATTATCGATAACTCCTGGGTCACGCTCTGGACAACACTGGTCGGCTTTTTGCTGGCGACCGGCGGCGGGTTGTTATTGGGTATTGCCGTAGGTTGGAACAAAAACCTGTATGCCGCCATTTACCCTGTACTGGTCGGCTTCAACTCGGTTCCCAAAGTAGCGGTCGTACCTATTTTGATCCTCTGGTTCGGTTTAGGTGAACTGCCGGCAATCATTACCGCTTTCCTGATTTCTTTTTTCCCCATCGTGGTCAACGTTGCCACGGGTCTGGCAACCACCAGTCCGGAACTCGAGGATGTTCTGCGTGCATTGGGCGCCTCGAAAATGGACATCATGAAAAAAGTCAGCATCCCCGGGTCACTGCCCTACTTCTTCGGCTCACTGAAAGTGGCCATTACGCTGGCATTTGTGGGTGCGGTGGTGTCGGAGACCGTTGGGGCGAACAAGGGCATCGGCAAACTCATGCTCGACGCCCAGGCGGCTTTCCAGGTGCAAATCGTTTTCGCCGGCCTGCTGGTACTGGCTTTCCTGGGTATCGTTCTCTATGCCGTGACAGCCATGGTAGAAAAACGGTTCACCGGCTGGGCATTCCGAGGCCAAAACCGTTAAATTAAGGATAGGGCCTTCAGCAGAAATTAAATTTCCCGGTTATTCATTCGGCTAACCGGCTCGCAACAACCACTGCATCACCTTCGCCCCGCCCTGAGCGGGGCTTTTTTCGACTGGTTCCACCCAATGAAACGATCACGCAAGCTTATTGTTGGTTTTATGATTCTGCTGATTGGCGCAATGTCGGTTGGCTATGTCTGGCTCGACCGCTGGCAAAGGGAAACCATTTTCGCGATTGAACTGGGCGAGGCGCACTGGGCCCGGCCGGAACCGTCCGATACCCGCATATACGATCTCACACACGCCAATGGCGACAAGATTCGCGCATGGTACATCGGGCAAACCGATTCAACACGCCCTACGGTGTTGTATCTGCATGGCTCACGCTGGAACCTCAATAGCAGTGTGTTTCGAATCGAACGCTGGCGGGCAATGGGTTATAACATTCTCGCAATTGACTATCGCGGCTTTGGCGAATCAACACCGCTGCTGCCGTCCCAGGCAAGTGCAGTAGAAGACGCGATCGTCGCCATCGGGGAATTGGAGCGCCTCCAACCCGACCCGTCATTACGCTATGTTTACGGGCACAGCCTGGGTGGCGCCATTGCAAGCCTGGCGCTTAAAGAAGTGAATCCGGGCACCGCCGGACTGATCCTGGAATCGACCTTTACAAACATTCAGGACATGCTGGTCACAAGCGAATGGGCAGACATTCCCGCATTGAAATGGCTGATCACGCAGCCTTTCAACACACTTGACGCAGTCAAGGATCTGAATCTGCCGACGCTGGTCATGCATGGCGAAAACGACCGCGTCGTGCCTCCTGCCATGAGCGACACGCTATTTGCCCACGCCGCTGGCGGCAGCCTGCCGGCCAGCAGGCTGGTTAAATTCAAACATACCTCGCATTCCGGTTCGAGCCGATCAACCGATTACGCACCCGTCGTCACCACCTTTATCAGCAACGCCGGCCAGGCGTTCAACGACATCGACACCCGCTAACGATACGAAATACGAGGCACGCCGTGCGTTACCCGAAACGACCGGTAATGTAGTCTTCCGTTTCCTTGCGCTGAGGCTTGACGAAAATGCTGTCGGTATCGCCAAACTCCATGAGCTCGCCCAGGTACATATAGGCCGTGTAATCAGAGCATCGGGCTGCCTGCTGCATATTGTGCGTCACAATGACAACCGTGTAATCGGCCTTCAGTTCGCTGATGAGCTCTTCGATTTTCGCTGTTGAAATCGGATCCAGGGCCGAACATGGCTCATCAAGCAACAGAATTTCAGGTTTGATGGCAACGCCACGTGCAATGCACAAGCGCTGTTGCTGCCCACCCGAAAGCCCGTTTCCGCTTTGATGCAGCTTATCTTTCACCTCAGGCCACAACGCTGCCTTGGTCAGCGCCCACTCAACGCGCTCTTCCATTTCGCCTTTGCTAAGCCGCTCGAACAAGCGCACACCAAAAGCGATATTATCGAAGATGCTCATGGGAAAAGGTGTGGGTTTCTGAAAAACCATGCCAATTTTTGCCCGTATCAGCGAAATATCCATTGGCGACGTTAAGATGTTTTCGCCATCCAGGTTAATTTCGCCTTCGGCTCGCTGACCCGGGTACAGTTCATACATACGGTTGAACGTACGCAACAGGGTTGACTTTCCGCATCCCGACGGGCCGATAAAGGCGGTAACCTTGTTTTCCATAATGGAAAGGTTCACATCTCGGATGGCCTGAAAATTACCGTAATAAAAGCTTAGATTTTTAACATCAAGCTTGACTCGGTTAGCAGAAGAATTCGGAGTTTCCATGAGTTATTTTTTCCGGAAAAGGACGCGCGCAAGGATATTGATACCCAACACCAGCAATGTAATCAAGACAGCGCCGGCCCACGCCAGATCGTTCCAATCCTGATACGGGCTGGCCGCATATTGAAAAATGACAACGGGCAGGTTGGCCATTGGCGCATTCATATTCAAAGACATGAACTGATTGTTCAAAGCAGTAAACAGCAATGGCGCGGTTTCCCCGGAGATGCGCGCAATGGCCAGAAGAATACCCGTAATCATGCCGGACCGTGCAGCGCGATAACTGATTAAAGTAATAATCTTCCATTGGGGGCAACCCAAGGCCGCAGCGGCCTCGCGCAGGCTGTTCGGCACCAGACTCAACATATTGTCAGTGGAGCGCACAACAACGGGGATAACAAGAATGGCCAGTGCGCACGCCCCGGCCCACGCTGAGTAGTGCCCGACCTGCGCGACATAAACCGCGTAAATAAACAAGCCAATAACAATCGACGGCGCAGATAACAATACGTCGTTCAGAAAACGCGTTGCCGGTGCCAGCCAGCCTGTTTTGCCGTACTCGGCAAGATAAGTACCGGCCAGAATGCCAATAGGCGTGCCGATAAGCGTACCAAAAAAGGCCATTAGCACGCTGCCAACAATGGCATTCATCAGCCCCCCAACCCCGCCCGGCGGCGGTGTCGGCTGTGTCAGCAGCGACAACGACAACGCGCCACCGCCTTTCACGATCAGGGTATAAATAATCCAAAACAGCCAGAACAAACCAAACGCAAGTGCACTTAGCGCCAAGGCCAGCATCAGCTTATTGAAAAGCCGCCGCCTCTTGAAAATCGGATTCTGCAACGTAACGGTGGAGTCAGTATTGAACATAGCGAATTTCGTTTGCGTTATTGCGTGAATAGAAAATTAATGCGTCACACCGTCATTTCTGCCAAGACGCAATAACAACAACTTGGAAAACGCCAGCACAACGGTTGTAATCAGGAACAGAATCAGACCCAACTCAAGCAAGGCCGATTTTTGCATCCCACCGGCTTCGTTAAATTCGTTGGCGAGCGCCGACGCAATTGAGTTGGATGGAGCAAACAGAGAGTCTGGCAAATTGAAGGAGTTGCCAATCACAAATGTCACGGCCATGGTTTCACCCAAAGCGCGACCCAGCCCCAACATGACGCCGCCCACAACCCCATTCTTGGTATAAGGCAAAATAACTTTCCACACCACTTCCCAGGTGGTACCGCCCAACCCGTAGGCGGACTCTTTTAATAAAGGAGGCACCAGCTCAAATACATCCCGCATGACAGCCGAGATGAAAGGAATAATCATGATTGAAAGAATCAGCCCAGCGGTGAACACGCCAATACCAAATGGCGGCCCTGCGAACAACTGATTCAGAACCGGAATCGGCTCGAAAAATGCAATGAGCGCGGGCTGAACGTACGACTGAAATATCGGCACAAAGACAAACAGCCCCCACATCCCGTAAATAATCGAAGGAATCGCAGCCAGCATTTCAATTGCTGTGCCCAGTGGGCGCTTGAGCCAGTTCGGCGCCAATTCAGTCAGGAACATGGCAATCCCGAACGAAATGGGCACCGCGATAATCAGGGCAATAACCGAAGTTAAGAGTGTGCCCACAATAGGAACCAGCGCGCCGTAGCTGTTCTGAACCGGGTTCCATTCATTGGTCCAGAGAAAACTGAAGCCATACTCGGCAATAGACTCGCGGCTGCCGTATATGAGAGACACCATAATGGCTGCCAGCAACATGAAAACAATAAACGCAAACGATCGCGTCAGATTCTTGAATAACAGGTCCATTAAGCCGGATGAAAGCGTTTTCATATTTTGTATACCGGGTTGCGAGCCAGAGTTTTTTTACAATAAGCGCTAAATTTTACATAACAAGACGATGCGGCTTTGGACCGCATCGTCCCGGCTGGCCGGGCCGCCTGCATCAACTCACAAGCAGCCACAACCAGTTAATGCCATTTACTTCCAAACTGCCGAACCGTCTTCAGTTTTGATTTCGGTTTTCCATGCCTGGGCAATTTGATCGGTTACGGCTTTGGGCAACGGCACATAATCGAGCTCTTTGGCCATGCCGGCACCTTCGGCAAATGCCCAGTTGAAGAACTTCAGAACTTCAGTGGCTGTTTCACCATTGGCTTGCATCTTGTGCATCAGGATGAAAGAAGCAGACGTCACAGGCCAGGAATCAGCACCGGGTTCGTTAGTCAGGACAACACCCATTCCAGGTTCGCTTTTCCAATCGGCATTGGCTGCAGCCGCTGCAAATGCTTCCTGCGAAGGCTGTACATACTTGCCATCACTGTTCTGCAGCGCAGCCCAGGACAAACCGTTTTGCTTCGCATAGGCATACTCAACGTAGCCGATGGAGTTTTTCAACTGACGAACATAGGCAGCAACACCTTCGTTACCTTTACCGCCCTGACCGGTAGGCCATTTAACGGCTTTACCTTCACCAACCTTCTCTTTCCATTCGGGCGATACTTTTGACAAATAGTTTGTCCAGCCGAACGTGGTGCCGGAACCGTCGGAACGGTGAACCACAATAATGGAGGCCGAAGGCAACTTGACGTCGGGGTTGATTTCCTTAATGGCTTCATCATCCCATTTG
Source organism: Pusillimonas sp. UBA3987 (assembly GCA_002384935.1). Lineage (GTDB taxonomy): Bacteria > Pseudomonadota > Gammaproteobacteria > Burkholderiales > Burkholderiaceae_B > Neopusillimonas. The sequence continues at coordinate 97,574 of DGCD01000013.1, read as the reverse complement.
GTGATCTTGCCCAGGAAAATGTCAGCCAGCACCTTGGGTGTCAGCTTCAGTTTGCCTGGCTCAACGCCCTCAATGTTCACAACCGGTACCGTCCCGCCAATAATGGCCGGAAACTGGAACAGGTTGTGCTTCTCGAGCATATCGGCCTTCATTGGGTCGTCGGATGCACCGAAGTCAACGGTTTTAGCAATAATCTGCTGCTGACCGCCGCCCGAACCAATCGACTGGTAATTCACACGGTTACCCGTCACTTCCTGATACTTGGCTGCCCACTTGGCATAAATCGGATAAGGGAAAGAAGCGCCGGCGCCTGTAATATCGGCTGCCTGAGCAGCCAGCGAGGCAGCACCAATGGCGATACCAAAAGAAACTTGTTTTAGAACGCGTTTAAACATCGAGTAGTCCTCTTGAACTGTTTAACAATTTACACAGGCACACCCTGCATAACCCACATGCTAAACAGCCAATATGACATGTTCGTGACAGACGGGCCGGTTTTCAACAGACAGAACGGCTTTTATTTCCCCAGCAACGCCATGAGCCGGTTTTGCATGTTCACGCCACGCCCGCGCCCTTTCACTTTCTGATATGCCCCATTGGGCAGTGCCCGCCAGGCTAATTGATTGTCGCGCATGGCCCAACTGAACGACTCACTGATCACCCGCTTCTTCAACACCTTGTCAAGAACAGGAAATGCCACCTCGACACGACGGAAGAAATTGCGATCCATCCAGTCGGCCGAGGATAGATAAACATGCTCGGCACCATCGTCGTGAAAATAAAACACGCGCGAATGCTCCAGAAAGCGACCCACGATGGAACGCAGTCGAATATTCTCGGACAGCCCCGGCACCCCGGCGCGCAGGGCGCACGCACCCCGAACGACCAGATCGACCTTCACGCCGGCCTGGCTGGCCTGATAAAGCGCATCAATGACCTGACGCTCCAATAAAGAGTTCATCTTGGCTTTAATACTTGCCTTCTTGCCCGCTTTGGCGTGCTCCGCCTCACGCTGAATAAGCGCGATGACCGTGTCGTGCAAAGTAAAAGGCGATTGCAAAAGCAATTGCAACGGGCGACGCGACCCCAGCCCCGTCAATAGCGAAAACACCTTATCCATGTCCTCGCACATGCGCGGGTTGGCCGTGAGCAGGCCGAAATCGGTATACAACCGGGTTGTACGCATGTGATAGTTGCCGGTACCCAAATGGCCATAGCGCCTGATATGACCTTTTTCCCGCCTGAGCACCAGCGCCATCTTGGCGTGCGTTTTGTGGCCGACCACGCCATAACTCACATGCGCCCCCACCTCTTCCAGCCGGGACGCCCAATTGATGTTGGTTTGCTCATCGAAGCGGGCCATCAGCTCTACAACCACCGTCACTTCCTTGCCGGCTTTGGCGGCGGCTAGCAACACCGCCATCAGTTCGGAGTCTTCCCCCGTTCGGTATATGGTTTGCTTGATGGCAACCACGTCGGGGTCGCGTGCCGCGGCCACCAGGAAGTCCAGAACAGGCTGGAATGACTGATAGGGGTGATGCAACAAATAGTCTTTCTGGCCGATAATGTCGAAAATGGCCGACGGATGACTGGAAAGATCGGCAAAAGGTGAAGGCACCCGCGGGCGATGGTCGGGGAAAAACAACTCCGGACGATCGACCAGGTTGCATACCTGCATAAGACGGGAAAGGTTAACCGGGCCATTCACTTTGTAGGTATCGTGAGGCTCAAGCAGAAACTCCTGCTGCAAGAAGGCCACCAGTTTTTGCGGTATGACATGATCCACCTCGAGACGAACGGCAGCCCCGAAATTGCGCTGCGACAGCTCGCCTTGAAGCGCCAGACGCAAGTTGGTGATTTCTTCCTCGTCTACAAACAAATCACTGTTGCGCGTCACGCGCCACTGATAGCATCCGTCGACCTCAAGTCCGGGAAACAACTCGCCCACGAACTCACTGATCAAGGTGGAAAGCAGAATAAAGCCATGCGGTATACCCGCAACCTCTGGCGGCATTCTGATCACTCGGGGTAACGCACGCGGCGCCTGCACGATGGCAATGTGCCCGGGCCGGCCAAATGCATCTTCGCCCGACAGGGCAACGATGAAATTCAGACTTTTATTGAAAACACGCGGAAACGGATGTGCCGGATCAAGCCCAATAGGTGTCAGCAGCGGCATCACGTCGCGCATGAAAATCTCATGCGCCCACAACCTTTGCTCTTCAGACCAGGACATCGGATCAGTCAGGCCGATTCCCTCTTTGGCAAGCAGGGGAAGAATCTGGTTGGTTAACAGGCTGTATTGTTTTTCAACCAACTGGCGCGAGGCAAGCTGAACACGATCAAAAGCCTCGCCCGGCGTATAGCCGTCGGGCCCCACCCTGTGAGCATTAAGCGCCAATTGCTCTTTAAGACTGGAAATCCGGATCTCAAAGAATTCATCAAGATTCGAGCTGACAATGCAAATATAACGCAAGCGTTCCAGCAAAGGTGTCGAATCATATTCAGCCATAGCCAAAACACGTTCGTTGAACTTGAGCAAGGACAACTCACGATTAAGCAAAGCAGGCTGCGTCTCTGACGCAGGAACGATCGACGGCATAGGATTTCCGGGTAAAAAAAACAGGATGATGTTACTTATACGACATCTATTTGACACGATTATGACAACCGCTTCATAGACATTCAAGCAATTCACCGGTAATTTAAAACGCAAGCATCGCCACACTATTTATAATTCACCCTTAACCAACCCAAACTCAGGTTTATGGATCACTTACTTGCAGCCGTGGATCTTGGCTCAAACAGCTTCCGGCTCTCAATAGGCCGGGTCGTACAACAAGACAACATCGCGCATATTTACGCTGTCGACCGACTCAAAGAATCAGTTCGCCTGGCAGCCGGCCTGGGGCCCGAGAATCGACTCGACAACGCATCCATCGAGCGCGCGCTGACCATCCTTCGGCGTTATGGGGAAAGGTTGAAAGGGTTCGACCCCGATCACGTACGGGCGGTTGCCACCAGTACTTTCAGGGTTGCCCGCAATGTCGATGAAATACTGCCACGCGCCGAAGAGGCCCTGGGGTTTCCCATTGAAGTCATTTCGGGGCAGGAAGAAGCACGACTTATTTTTTCAGGCGTGGCAAACGAGTTGCCCCCTTCCGACAATAAGCGTCTCGTGATCGACATCGGTGGCGGCTCAACCGAAGTCATTATCGGAAAAAGTTTCGAACCCATGCAGCTGTCATCCCTCCTAATGGGCTGCGTGAGCTACACACAAAAATACTTCCCCGACGGCGTGGTCTCCGGCGAACGGATGGACAAGGCAGTGCTGGCGGCCAGACGCGAATTCGAAGGCATTGCCAAACGGTTCCGGAAAATGGGCTGGCAGGAGGCCTACGGCTCATCGGGCACGGCCAAGGGCCTGTTTGCCGTCTTAACCGACTCTCAGATGTCACGGCAAGGCATCACACTCGACGGGCTGGAAAAACTGCGCCGAAAGCTGGTGGATGACCGCAGGGTAATTATGGAAGAGCTTCCCGGCTTGAAAGAATCCCGCGCAGCCGTATTGCCCGGCGGGCTGGCTATTATGCTTGCCGCATTTTACGAGTTGGGCATTGAAAACATGATGCAGGGCGAAGGTGCCTTGCGTGTTGGCGTACTCTACGACCTATTGGGTCGCGAATCAAAGCACGACAAGCGAAACGAAACGGTTCGCCAGTTCATGCGCCGCTATCACATCGACCAGGGCCAGGCGGCGCGGGTCAGGGCCTGCGCGCTACATTTATTCAATGCAATTCCGGTTAACCAAGAAGAAAAAGAAGACCTGCAAAAATGGCTGGGTTGGGCGGCCGACCTGCATGAGCTGGGGATGTCCATTACCGCCGAGGACTATCACAAACATGGCGCGTATATTCTCAAACATGCGGATATGCCCGGCTTTTCCACAGATGAACAAGCCATTATTTCCTGGCTTACCTTGGGTCATACGGGAAAACTGCGAAAATTGAAAGCTTACCGGCCAACCTGGGATCAATGGGCGGCCCTGCTTTGCATGAGGGTGGCGGCTTTACTGATGCGCCCCAGAGAGAACCTGGGTCGGATACCGCTGAGCCTGATGATTAAAGGCCGGACATTCACCATTACCATTAATGCCGCCTGGCTCAAAGCTCACCCACTCACCGAATACTCTTTGCAAAATGAAATGAATGAGTGGGAAAAAACCGGATTCAGAATTGTTGTTGTAGCGCAGTAAACCAGCGCTTCCTGGCGAACCTAAATATCAATCGAGCCCGAAGTGTTTGCGATAACGGTCGTCGAGCCGGTTCATGTCAAGCAAAACGGGGAAATCGGCCGTATTGAAATCAGGATCCCACGCCGGCTCGCCGCAAATTGTGGCGCCCAGCTTCAAATACCCTTTGATCAGCGGCGGAATACGTGCCGGCAAAGAGCTGTTCAGGCGCTCAACCGGATAACGATGGCGCGGCACAACCCGGGGTACATCCGGGCGCTCGTTCAGCATTTTGCAAGCCGTACGCCATACTTCCGCAGCCGTTACGCCGTCGTCGCGCAAACTGACGCTGGCGCAGCCCAGCATATAACGCAGCCCCTGTTGCTTCATCAGCGTGGCAATCCCCGACCATAACAACATAATGACCGACCCGTTCCGATAGTCGGCGTGGATGCATGAGCGCCCCACCTCGGCCATGTCGGAGCGCAACGACGCCAGCGTTGAAATATCAAATTCCGATTCGGAGTAATAACCACCCGCCTTGATGACGTTGGCAGGCGGCAGAAAACGATACGTGCCCACGACCCGGCCCGTATTGATTTCTTTAACCATAACGTGCTCGCACCAGGGATCGTAGCGGTCGGCGTCCAACCCGTCTACCGCCTCGGGAAACACCGCGTTCATTTCTTCGGTAAAGACTTTGTACCTAAGCCGCTGAATCGCTTCCAGCTCTTCATTGGTGCGGGCCAAACCCATAACCAACCCTTCTACGGGCGATTTAGGCCACACGGCAGCGGTATCGACAGTTGCGTTAACACGCACAAGCTCTAGCATAGATATCACTCCACAAACACACCACGGATTATGTACGTCTAATATTTCAGCACTTTGATATTTACGTTACTGCTTTGTTAAATTCACTGCAACCAATTCTCGCACACATTGCTCGGCCAAGTCAGCCTCTTCTGCTTCAACCATTAGACGCAATTTGGGCTCGGTTCCGGAGGCGCGAATCAGCACCCGCCCTCGTTCACCCAACTTTTGCTCGACCCGTGCGCGCGCCTCAAGCAAACCGGTGTGTTGTTCCCAATCAACGCCCGGCTCAAGCCCGACATTCACCATTTTTTGAGGGTACATATACAACCCGGCCACAAGCTCGGGCAAATCCAAGCCTGTTTTGCGTATCGCCGTCAATACCTGCAAGGCAGCAATAATGCCATCCCCGGTCGTGTGGCAGTCGAGACTGAGCAAATGGCCCGAACTTTCACCACCATAGAGCCAGCCCTTTTTCTGCATTAACTCAAGCACATAGCGATCCCCGACATTGGCTCGCGCAAAACCCACACCCAGCGCCTGCATCTGCTTTTCAAACCCCAGGTTCGTCATGAGCGTTCCCACAACGCCTTGAACCGGGCCGTTGGCCAATCGCCCCTTGATCAAAACGTAGAGCAGTTCATCGCCGTTGTATACACGCCCCTTGGAATCAACCATCTGCAAGCGGTCGGCATCGCCGTCTAGTGCGATACCCAGGTCAGCGCCTTCGTCACGGACGGTACGCGCCAGGTTTTCGGGATGCAGGGCACCCACACCCTCGTTAATATTGAAGCCATCGGGTTGGCACCCGATTTCCACGACCTCGGCGCCAAGCTCACGAAACACGTGTGGCGCAATATGATACGCAGCCCCATGGGCTGCATCGACAACGAGGCGCATGCCGGACAAGTCGAGATCATTGGGAAACGTACTCTTGCAAAATTCGATATAGCGCCCTGCTGCATCATCGACACGTCGCGCCCGCCCCAGTGATTCAGAACTGACGCAGCTAAGCTCACCGTCGATGGCGGCTTCGATCTCAGACTCAATTGCATCGGGCAGTTTCATGCCATAAGCCGAAAAAAACTTGATGCCATTGTCGTGATAGGGGTTATGCGAAGCGCTGATAACAATGCCCGCCATAAGGCGCAAGGCCCGGGTTAGATAAGCGATGGCTGGTGTAGGAATCGGACCTGCCAAAAGCACGTCGACCCCGGCGGCCGACAACCCGGCTTCCAGCGCAGACTCGAGCATATAGCCTGAAATGCGGGTATCCTTGCCGATAATGACGGTTGGCCGCCCACGCCCTTGCGTATGATGACGAGCCAATACCTGTCCGGCGGCAAAACCCAGTTTCAACGCGAAATAGGGATTAATGGTCGCACCGCCCACGACCCCGCGAATGCCATCTGTGCCAAAATATTTTCGTTGACTCATTCTTCTATTCCATTTTCTATCGCTTGCCACACATTGATGGCGTCAAGCGTCGGTGCAACATCATGTACTCGTACTATTTTCGCACCCCGGGCAACACCCGCCAAGGCGCCCGCCACACTTCCCCCCAGGCGCTGACTTGCCTGCCGGCCCGTAATGTGGCCAATCATCGATTTGCGAGATAATGCCACCACCAATGGGTAATTGCCAAACTGCAACTGAGTAAAACGACGCAACAAGTCATAATTCTGCCCCGCTGTTTTACCGAATCCGAAGCCGGGATCAATGGTGATTCTGGTGGGTGCCACGCCGGCGGCCTGCAGCGCTTGCACCCGCTCAATCAGGAAAGCGCGAATATCGGCCACCACATCATGGTAATGAGGTGCATGCTGCATTGTTCGCGGCTCACCTTGCATGTGCATCACGCACAAGCCGCAATTTGAAGCGGCCACCGCCTCAATTGCGCCGGGCTGGCGAAACCCATAAACATCGTTGATCATGTCGGCACCCGCCTGCAACACCCGCCGCATGACAAGCGGTTTGAATGTATCGACGGAAATTGGCACATTATGCGGCCTGAGCGCTTCAATCACCGGCAGCAAGCGCTGCAGTTCCTGGTCCAAATCAACGGGTTGCGCGCCGGGTCGGGTTGATTCGGCGCCAATGTCGATAATATCCGCTCCCTCCTCGATCAGGCGAAGGGCATGGCTGATGGCCTGGTCAGTCTGCAGGTGTAATGAGCCATCTGAAAAAGAATCCGGGGTGATATTCAGGATTCCCATAACAAGCGGGCGCTTGAACGATAGTTCAAAGCGCCCGCACAAAAATGTTGAATTCATCGAAATAAAAAGTACGAACTACGCTGGGTTGGTTGCCGTATCGGAACCGCCTTCTTTACCATCGGAGGCCGAAATACCTTCCGACGGCGTGCTACCTGAAGAGGAATCATCGGAAGATGACTCAGCCAGCCCCTTCGGGGGCCGCGGTGGACGACCCGACATAATGTCATCGATCTGGTCTGAATCAATGGTTTCCCACTCCAGCAGAGCCTTGGTCATGGCTTCCATTTTGTCGCGGTTGCTTTCGATAATGTCGCGCGCCGCCGTGTACTGTTGATCGATAATATTCCGAATTTCCTGATCGACCTTTTGCATGGTGGACTCGGACACATGCGTTGTTTTCGTTACGCTACGCCCAAGAAACACTTCACCTTCGTTTTCCGCATACACCATGGGGCCAAGGGATTCGGTCATGCCATAACGGGTGACGATATCACGCGCGATGGTTGTAGCACGTTCAAAGTCGTTCGATGCACCGGTGGTCATTTGATTCATGAACACCTCTTCGGCAATACGCCCCCCGAACAGCACCGCAATCGTGTTAAGCAGACGCTCTTTATCCATGCTGTAGCGGTCGCCTTCAGGCAACTGCATGGTCACGCCCAATGCCCGGCCGTGCGGAATGATGGTTACTTTGTGCACAGGATCGGTTTTGGGCAAGGAACGAGCCACCAGGGCATGACCGGATTCGTGGTAAGCCGTATTGCGGCGTTCTTCTTCAGGCATGACAAGACCGCGGCGCTCTGCACCCATAATGATCTTGTCTTTGGCTTTCTCGAAGTCTTGCATGTCGACGGTACGACCACCGCGTCGTGCCGCGAACAATGCTGCCTCGTTAACCAGATTGGCCAAATCGGCACCAGAGAACCCCGGCGTACCTCGTGCCAGGACATGAGCATCAACGTTGGTTGACAGCGGGACCTTGCGCATGTGCACTTTAAGAATCTGTTCACGGCCGCGGATATCAGGCAAGCCCACGACAACCTGGCGGTCGAAACGGCCGGGACGCAACAACGCCGGGTCGAGCACATCGGGCCGGTTGGTGGCGGCAATCACCAGCACACCCTGGCCTGTTTCAAAACCGTCCATTTCAACCAGCAACTGGTTCAGTGTCTGTTCGCGTTCGTCGTTACCGCCGCCCAGGCCTGCGCCGCGCTGGCGACCCACCGCATCGATTTCGTCGATGAAAATGATGCAAGGTGCCTGCTTCTTCGCGTTTTCAAACATGTCGCGAACGCGCGCTGCGCCCACGCCAACAAACATTTCAACGAAGTCGGAACCGGAAATGCTGAAAAAAGGCACTTTCGCTTCACCGGCAATGGCCTTGGCCAACAGCGTTTTACCGGTACCTGGAGAACCCACCAGCAAGACACCGCGCGGAATTCTGCCGCCCAGGCGCTGGAATTTGGTGGGGTCGCGCAGGAAATCGACCAGTTCCACGACGTCTTCCTTGGCTTCGTCACACCCGGCGACATCGGAGAACGTAATGTTATTGGTGTTTTCGTCCATCATGCGGGCACGAGACTTGCCGAAACTGAAGGCCCCCCCCTTGCCACCGCCCTGCATCTGGCGCATGAAGAAAATCCACACGGCAATAAGCAGCAACATGGGAAACCAGGAAATAAACACACTGGTCAGGAACGACGGTTCCTCGCGGGCTTTACCGGAGACCTGCACGCCGGACTTGACGAGTTCCGGCACCATCCAGAGGTCACCGGGAGACGTTAGGGTATATGAGCTCCCGGACTCCGGGGTTACGTGCAGGGTGTCGCCCTGGATATCCACCTTGGAAATACGCCCGGCCCGGGCGTCATCCATGAACTGGGTGTATGTGACGGTTTCAGACGTGGTAACACGACCATCGAACTGTTTGAAAACCGTGAACAGCACCAGCGCAATCACCATCCAGATTGCAACTTTGGAAAACGAGTTGTTCAACGCCAACCTCCTGAAATTACCGGGCCAGACAAAACTGACAGAAATCTGACCAACCACTGATAGGCCATTCTAACCTGTCCAGCGGTTTTATGGGGAAACCCCTACAACCTTCGATTTAAGACGCTGCCCTATAAGGAAAGTTTCCGAGGATTTATCGCGTGATGCCTTGGGCTTACGTTCAACAACACGGACAAAGTGTTGTTTAAACATCTGCACAATCTGTGAAAATCCGCTGCCGTGAAACGCCTTCACAATCAACGTGCCATTGGGCTTCAAATGATTCATTGAAAACTCAAGTGCCAGTTCGCACACATGCTGGATACGCGCCGAGTCTGCAGCACCGACTCCTGATAAATTGGGGGCCATATCAGAAATTACAAGATCTACCTGGGCGGCGCCCAACATTTCCTCGAGTTGCCGCAGCACACTTTCCTCGCGAAAATCCCCCTGAATGAACTCAACGCCCGAAATCGGTTCCATAGGCAGCAGGTCTAGTGCGATAATACGCCCATCGACACGCCCACCGGACCCAACCAGCCTCTCGCGTAGCACCTGCGACCAACTGCCCGGTGTTGCACCCAGGTCAACCACAACGTCACCACGACGCAACAGCTTTTCGGTGTCCAGTATTTCGGTTAATTTGTATGCCGCGCGCGCACGATATCCCTTTTGTTGCGCCATTTTCACAAAAGGGTCGTTAATATGCTGGTGAACCCAGTTTTTCGAGAATTTTTTCTTCGCCATTCCCTTACAATCTCTTTATGCCGAAATTAGAACTTACTTCACAGGAACGCAGCGCACTTCGCGCACGCGCCCACCCTTTGCGCCCGGTCGTTTTACTTGGCGACAAGGGTCTCACCGACGCTGTCATCAAGGAAATCGATCGTAATCTTACCGCGCACCAGCTTATCAAGGTGAAAGCTGCTGGCGAAGATCGCGATTCCCGCCAGGAAATGCTTGATACTTTATGTGAAACGCTATCGTGTGCGCCGATCCATCATTTAGGCAAAACATTAATCTTGTACCGCCCCAGTGAATCGGAACTGGCCGCCCAAGCCTCCGAGCTGCAAACACGCGCGCTGCGCAAGGCCTCGGAACCCCACACACCCAAGAAACTGGCCGCCTCGGGTATCACCCGCACACGCAGAGGTGAAATCGCAAAACGCGCCGCTCGCAAAACGGAACGCCTGGAAGAGGCTGCGCCCCAGGCACGAAGAACGGCCACCCTGGGCGGCATACAAAAACCCGGTACCCGTAAAGTTGCCGGTTCGCATGGTATTCCCAAGCGATCGGGCAGCGCACTGTCCCTGAAAGCCGGTGCCCGCCGGCGCCTGGGCACCAGAAGCCGATAGCCCCGGGGCCTTGACGCCAGTAAAAAACAAAAGCCCGTCACGCTCTGGGTGCGGGCCTGCAACAAAACGACACCTTCTGGCGCCTGCCTGACGCATGAACTGCGTCGAACCGGTCAATCAGACATAATTGATCGACAATACCTCATATTCACGCAAGCCGGAAGGTGCCTGAACCTCAACCACGTCGCCTTCCGAACGACCAATGATTGCACGGGCAACCGGGCTGGAAATAGAAATGCGGTTTTCGCGGATATCCGCTTCAATATCTCCAACAATCTGATAGCGGAAACGCTGGCCCGACTCCAGATCCTCAATTTCCACCGTTGCGCCGAATACCGCTTTGCCTTCGGTATCGAGCGTGGATGGGTCGATTATTTGCGCATTCGACAAAGTCCCTTCCAACTCTTTGATACGGCCTTCGACAAACGCCTGCCGTTCGCGGGCTGCATCGTATTCGGCGTTCTCCGACAGATCGCCTTGAGCACGTGCTTCGGCAATGGCGTTGATCACCTCTGGCCGTTCAACGGTTTTCAAACGATGTAATTCTTGTTGTAAGCGCTCAACACCGCTTACTGTCAACGGAATCGCAGACATAATGCTTCCTGAATAAAGTAAAAAGACGCCCCGATAGGAGCGCCGGATTGATCACAACAAAGTTGTGGGCACAAAGCAAATCCCCGGATCGAAGAACCGGGGATTTGTGGTTATTGTCGGCAAAGTTCAGACAAAAAGCAAGTCATGAAATTAAACGAATTAAAACCAATGGCTATAACGATTTTCCACGGCTGCCGATTCGTAACAGTGCGTACAGAATAATCGCACCAAATGTCGCAGTGCCAATACCGTCAAGACGAAACGCACCGAGTTCAAGCCCGAAATTGCCTGCACCCAGTACCAGCGTCACCGCGGCAACAATCAGATTGCGATTATTGGAGAAATCAACCTGATTCACCACCCAGATGCGCGCACCGGCAATGGCAATAAGCCCGAACACCACAATCGACATACCGCCCAGAACCGGTCCGGGAATTAATTGGATGAGCGCACCGAACTTGGGCGAAAACCCAAGAAAAATCGCAATGAGCGCTGCGATCACAAACACCAGCGACGCATAAATGCGCGTTACCGTCATGACCCCGATATTTTCAGCGTAGGTTGTCACGCCGGTACCGCCAACAGCGCCGGAAACCATGGTTGCAACACCGTCGCCAACGAACGCCCGCCCCAGATACTTATCAAGGTTCTGTCCGGTCATGGCGCTAACCGCCTTGATATGCCCCAGGTTTTCAGCCACCAGGATAATCGCCACCGGCGCTATGACACTCATGGCACCGATATCAAAGACAGGGCTGGAAAATGTGGGCAAACCAAACCAGGCGGCGCCGGCAACGGCGCCAAAATCCATCGGCTTGCCCAAACCCAGGCCATTGGCCAGAACCCAGTATAAAAAGCAGGCCAATAAAAGACCAACCAGAATCAGCAGCCGCTGGGTGACGCCACGCGTATAAACCGCCACGCCGCCCACGCACAAAACCGTCAACAGGGCCATGAGGGCTTCGAAGGTCGTTCCGCCCATCGCGCCCTTTACGGCAATAGGGGCCAGGTTCAAGCCGATGACGGCAACAATCGAACCGGTTACAACGGGCGGCATCCAATTGTCGATCCAGTTTGACCCGTCGCCGGAGCGCGCATTAATCCACCACACGATCAAACCAATAATGGTGTACACCACACCGCAGGCAATAATGGCGCCCAAGGCCACACCAATATTGGCATTCGCGCCCCCGCCAGCATAGCCGGTGACGGCGATCACCCCACCAATAAACGCAAAGCTCGACCCCAAATAACTGGGGACTCGCCCGCCCACGAAGAAAAAGAAAATCAGTGTCCCGATGCCGGACATCAGGATCGCGACATTGGGGTCGAACCCCATTAACAGCGGTGCAAGAATGGTCGAACCAAACATTGCTACCACGTGCTGCGCGCCCATGGCCACACTCTGGGGCCAGGCCATGTATTCGTTGGGCTGAACCACACCCCCCCGAGCATCCGGGCTGACTTTGCGCCAGGCTGGAAAATAAGAATCTGACATTGAAATGCCTTTTAAAGTGTTTTAAAAGTTGAAATTAATTTACAGCTGGGCGTGAGTTTAAGGGCCTGCCAGCACAATCGCAACTATTCAGATGCACGCGGTTTGCGTTTTCTTTTTCGCGCTGCCCGGTCGTAAAGAAAATCGGGAACCAAGGCAAGCAAACGCGCCACCCACGCCATTTGCCAGGGAATTACGCGATAACCATCACCCTGCTCAATCGCTTTGGCCGCGCGCAGTGCAAATGCCTCGACCGGCATTAAAAAAGGCATGCGATAGGGATTGTGCTCGGTCATGGGGGTTTCAATGAACCCCGGCGCCAGCGTTACAACCTTTACGCCGCTACCGGAGAGCTCAACCCGCAGACTCTCGCAATAAACACGAACGGCGGCTTTCGAGGCACTATAAGCACCGGCACCCGGCAAACCCCGGACACCGGCAACACTCCCCACGGCAACCAATCGCCCTTGCGCCCTGGTTTTCATGCTGGCCACAAAAGGTTCAAAGGTTGAAACCGTTGCCAGAACATTGGTTTGCATAATGTGCTGGAAGACTTTGAAGTCTTCGTCGGCTTCGGTCAGCGTGCCAACACTGATACCCGCCGACGCAATCACAATGTCAACCGGCCCGCGCGCCAGGAAAGCCTGTGCAGCGTGGTGCAGGGCTTCCCGGTTGTTTACATCGAGCACATACGTTTGATGGCTGTTGCCCAAGAGCGAGTCAGCCACCTTTTGCAACGCATCGACACGACGCGCGACCAGACCCAACTCGCACCCCTGAGCGGCATAAAAACGGGCGAGCGCGGCACCAATACCGCTGCTCGCCCCGGTAATGAATACTCTCTTCATTGACCAGATACGGTGTTAATCATTAAACCACCAAAGTCTGATGCAGATATTGCAAGGAATAAACCTTCAGGCCGTCACCCTGGCGCAAATATTGCAGACCCTCTACAGCCGCCCGCGCACCTGAAATGGTCGTAAAAAACGTCACCCTTGACGCCAGCGCAACCGTACGAATATGACGGGAGTCTGCAATGGCGTTACGGCGTTCTTCCACCGTGTTGATGACCAGTGCAATTTCATTATTCTTGACCATATCGACAATATTCGGACGACCTTCAGCCACTTTATTCACGACCTGGACAGGAATGCCAGCCGCCTCGATTGCCGCTGCCGTTCCCCGAGTGGCTACGATACTGAAGCCAAGATCGGCCAAGCCGCGCGCCACTTCAACGGCCTTGGGTTTATCTTGTGCTTTGACGCTGATAAACGCCACACCAGACTTTGGCAATGTGACACCGGCTGCCATTTGCGACTTCACAAACGCTTCGCCGAAGCTCTCGCCCACGCCCATTACCTCACCGGTCGATTTCATTTCCGGCCCCAGGATGGTGTCGACACCAGGGAACTTAACAAACGGGAAGACGGCTTCCTTAACCGAAAAATACTGCGGCGTCACTTCTTTGGTTACACCCAGCTCGGCCAGCGACCGCCCCGCCATTACACGGGCGGAAATTTTGGCCAGCTGCAGACCCGTTACCTTGGAAACATAAGGCACCGTGCGCGAAGCACGTGGATTAACCTCAAGAACATATACCTCGTTGTCCTGCAGTGCAAACTGCACGTTCATGAGGCCCTTCACATTCAAAGCCCGCGCCATCAAGCCTGTTTGACGCTTGATTTCCTGGATTTCCTGTTCCGACAGAGAATAAGGCGGCAAACTGCATGCGGAATCGCCCGAATGCACACCGGCCTGCTCAATATGCTCCATGACGCCGCCGATGAATACACGCTCGCCATCGGCAATGCAGTCTACGTCGACCTCGGTTGCATTATTCAGGAAATGATCCAGCAAGACGGGGGAATCATTGCTGACTTTCACCGCTTCGCGCATGTAGCGTTCCAGATCGGCTGGCTCGTGAACAATCTCCATTGCGCGCCCCCCCAGCACGTAACTGGGTCGCACGACCAGCGGGTAGCCGATTTCGGCAGCCAGCGCCATCGCTTCGCCTTCGGTACGCGCCGTTCTGTTGGGCGGCTGACGCAAGCCAAGCTTGCTAAGTAGTTTCTGGAAACGTTCGCGGTCTTCCGCCACGTCGATTGATTCAGGGCTGGTACCGATGATAGGAACGCCATTGGCCTCGAGTGCCCGCGCCAATTTCAGCGGCGTTTGCCCGCCATACTGGACAATCATGCCAACCGGCTTTTCTTTGTGGACGATTTCAAGTACGTCTTCAAGCGTTAGCGGCTCGAAATACAAACGGTCGGATGTATCGTAATCGGTAGAAACCGTTTCGGGATTGCAATTGACCATGATGGTTTCGTAACCGTCGTCGCGCAATGCCAGCGCGGCATGAACGCAGCAATAGTCGAACTCAATACCCTGGCCAATCCGGTTGGGTCCGCCGCCCAGCACAATAATTTTCTTCTTGTCGGTCGGTGCCGATTCGCACTCCTCCTCATAAGTGGAGTACATGTAAGCGGTTTTGGTTTCGAATTCAGCCGCGCAAGTATCGACCCGTTTGTACACGGGACGAACGCCCAACTGGTGACGCACCTTGCGCACCTCGGCTTCTGAGGTGTCGAGCAAAAAGGCCAGGCGGCGATCGGAAAAGCCGCGGCGCTTGAGTTCGCGCACGGTATCGTGATCAAGGTCGGCCAGCGTACGCTGTTCCAGAGCCAGCTCAATATCAACGATTTCCTTGATTTGCGCCAGGAACCAGGGATCGATCTTGGTGAGGTTGTGGACCTCTTCAAGGCTGAATCCTTGGGCAAATGCATCGCCCACATACCATATGCGCTCAGGCCCGGGTTCGCCCAGCTCAACCTGGATTTTCTCGCGGTCGGTGGTTTTCTGATTCAGGCCATCGACCCCAACCTCAAGACCCCGCAACGCTTTCTGGAATGACTCCTGAAAGGTGCGACCAATTGCCATGACCTCGCCAACCGATTTCATTTGCGTGGTCAGGCGCGAGTCGGCCTGAGGAAATTTTTCAAAGGCAAAACGAGGTACTTTCGTGACCACGTAGTCAATGGTGGGCTCGAACGAGGCAGGCGTTGCCCCACCGGTAATTTCATTACGCAATTCATCGAGCGTATAACCCACCGCCAGACGCGCCGCCACCTTTGCAATGGGAAAGCCGGTTGCCTTGGAGGCCAGCGCAGACGAACGCGACACCCGCGGGTTCATTTCAATGACAATCATGCGGCCATTGTCGGGATTCAAGGCAAACTGAACGTTGGAGCCGCCGGTATCGACACCGATTTCACGCAATACCGCGATCGATGCATCACGCATGATCTGGTATTCCTTGTCGGTTAAGGTTTGTGACGGCGCAACCGTAATGGAATCACCCGTGTGAACCCCCATGGGATCCAGGTTCTCGATTGAGCAAACGATAATGCAGTTGTCGGCCCGATCGCGCACAACTTCCATTTCGTACTCTTTCCAACCCAGCAACGACTCTTCAATGAGCAACTCGTTGGTGGGTGAAGCTTCCAGGCCACGGCGACAAATGGTTTCGAACTCTTCGGTGTTGTAGGCAATGCCGCCGCCCGAGCCACCCAGGGTGAAACTGGGTCGAATGACCACCGGAAAACCGGCTCCGCCGGACACTTCCGCAATTTGCCGCTGCACATCCCATGCCTCGTCCATTGAGTGTGCCAGCCCCGACTTGGCAGACTCCAGGCCGATTTTGGTCATGGCGTCTTTAAACTTGAGCCTGTCTTCGGCCTTGTCGATGGCCTCGGCGTTCGCGCCGATCAGTTCAACGCCATGCTTTTCCAATACCCCATAACGGGCAAGATCAAGTGCACAATTGAGTGCTGTTTGCCCGCCCATGGTTGGCAAGAGCGCATCGGGCTTTTCAACCTCGATGATTTTCTCGACAGCCTGCCAGGTAATGGGCTCGACATAAGTAACGTCTGCCGTTTCCGGATCCGTCATGATGGTGGCCGGATTACTGTTGACCAGAATAGTGCGGTAGCCCTCGGCTTTCAGCGATTTGCAGGCTTGGGCCCCGGAGTAGTCAAACTCGCAGGCTTGCCCGATAACAATCGGGCCCGCGCCAATAATAAGAATGCTTTTAATATCTGTACGCTTTGGCATGATGCTGGTTTATTTCCGTGCAGCCATAAGGCTAATGAATTTATCGAAAAGCACCACAATATCGTGTGGCCCGGGGCTGGCTTCCGGATGCCCCTGGAAGCAGAACGCAGGCGCATCGGTTAGCTCGAAACCCTGCAATGTGCCATCGAACAAAGAGATGTGCGTGACTCGCGTATTGGCAGGCAGGCTATCGGCATCAACCGCAAACCCGTGGTTCTGACTGGTAATG
Organism: Pusillimonas sp. UBA3987; assembly: GCA_002384935.1. Taxonomy (GTDB): domain Bacteria; phylum Pseudomonadota; class Gammaproteobacteria; order Burkholderiales; family Burkholderiaceae_B; genus Neopusillimonas. Next base: position 80,539 of record DGCD01000013.1, on the reverse strand, counting down.
AATACGCGCCCGCTGGAAAGATCCTGTACCGGGTGATTCGCACCGTGATGTCCGGTTTTCATTTTCAGGGTTTTGGCACCCACTGCCAGGCCCATGATCTGATGGCCAAGGCAAATCCCGAACAAAGGGATTTTTTTCTCGATGGCCGCGCGTGCGGTCGCGACGGCGTAATCGCATGGCTCCGGATCGCCCGGGCCGTTCGCCAGGAAAAGCCCGTCGGGACTCAACGCCAGCGCGTCTTCGACCGGTGTTTGTGCCGGCACGACAGTAATACGACAGCCACGCTGCTTCATCAAACGCAGAATATTCGACTTCACGCCGAAATCGTATGCCACAACATGGTATTGGCCTTCGTTGTTTTGCGTATGACCCTGACCCAGTTCCCAAACGTTTTCCGTCCAGTCGTAACGCTCTGTGGTGGTCACGACCTTGGCCAGATCCTGCCCCGACATGCCGGCGAAACCCTGGGCCAGTTCGACGGCACGTTGTGCGTTGTCGCCCACCATGATGCAAGCGCCCTGCGCACCACTTTCACGCAGAATACGTGTTAGCTTGCGGGTGTCGATGCCTGAAATGGCCACCACACCCTGCTCTCGCAGATAGGCCGGCAGCGACTGCGTGGAACGAAAGTTTGAAACGCGCAAGGAACAGTCACGGATAACCAGGCCGGCCGAGTGAATGCGGGCAGACTCGACATCTTCCGGATTAACCCCGGTATTGCCAATATGGGGATAAGTGAGTGTGACAATTTGGCCGTTGTAGCTGGGGTCGGTCAGAATTTCCTGATACCCGGTCATGGATGTATTGAAAACAATCTCGGCGACAGTATGTCCATCGGCGCCGATAGAGACACCCTTGAAGATAGTTCCGTCCGCCAATGCCAAGATTGCTGGAGACAAAGAGGATGTCCCCTCTGGAAGAAGAGATGGCAGCACAGTGTGAACCCCGATTGAAATTTTGCAGTATGTAAACCTTGGGATTATACCGTGAGAAGCAAGCGCTTTCAGTTCCCGCTAAAATCAAAACAAAGTTATCAGACTCAAAAAGTTTTCTTATGCCAAATCAACTCGAATCTTTGCGCCAGTATACGACGGTCGTCGCCGACACAGGTGACTTCGATGTAATGCGCGAACACCGCCCAACCGACGCAACAACCAACCCCTCGCTGATTCTCAAGGCGGTGCGCAAGGAACGCTATCGCCCATTGCTCGATCAGGTTGTCAAAGACCACGCCGATGCCAGTCTGGCAGCGCAGGCCGATCACTTGCTGGTCGCCTTCGGGCAGGAAATCCTGCGCATCATTCCCGGGCGTGTCTCGACAGAGGTTGACGCACGCCTGTCGTTTGACACCCGCAAAACCATTGATCGCGCCCACGCCATTATCGGCCTGTATGAAGCCCTGGGAATCGAACGTGAACGCATCCTGATCAAGATTGCCTCAACATGGGAAGGTATCCAGGCAGCTCGCGCGCTGCAGGCCGAAGGGATCAATTGCAACTTAACCCTGCTGTTCAGCCTGCCCCAGGCGGTGGCCTGCGCAGATGCCAAGGTCAAACTGATTTCCCCGTTCGTGGGGCGTATTTACGATTGGTACAAGAAATCGGCAGCAGACCAATGGAATGAAACGGCCTGCGCCGGAGTGAATGATCCAGGCGTCCAGTCGGTCACCGCCATTTATAACTATTTCAAAGCCCGCAATATTGAAACCGAGGTCATGGGCGCAAGCTTTCGAAATGCCGGGCAGATTGTGGCCTTGGCCGGTTGCGACCTGTTAACTATCAGCCCCGAACTGCTGCACACACTCTCAACATCGGAAGAGCCCATTACGCGGCAATTAAGTGCCGAGCACGCACAGAAAAATCCGGGTGAAACACTGCCTTGCGATGAAGTCTCTTTCCGTTATCTGTTGAACGACAGCGCCATGGCAACGGAAAAACTGGCAGAGGGTATTCGTGTATTCATCAACGACGCCATCGCGCTGGACCAATTGCTTGAACAGGCCAAAGCCGGATAAACACGCATTTACCCGGCTTGCGGTACCAATCGACGCGCGTTGCGCGGGCCTTTTGCAAGACATTCAGGCATCGCGCCGCTCGATCAGCGCCCAGGCCAACGTGCTGGCATCAACATACTCAAGCTCGCTGCCGGCCGGTACGCCGCGCGCCAGGCGCGATACCGACAAACCACGGGCACGCAACAGTTCAGTAAGATAATGTGCGGTCGTTTCCCCTTCCGGGGTGAAGTTCGTCGCCAGTATGACTTCCTTCACGATTCCGTCGGTTGCGCGCGCAAGCAAGCGCTCGAACTGCAGCTCAACCGGCCCCACACCCTCAAGTGGCGCCAGCCGCCCCATCAAGACGTAGTACAAGCCACGATAACCATGGCTTGATTCAAGCATATTCTGATCTGCTGGTGTTTCCACAACGCAAAGCAAGGTGGGATCGCGTCGTGGCCCATTACAAACCGAGCAGATTTCCGCTTCGGTAAAATTGTTGCATTGCGTGCAATGGCGTAAATTGGAAACAGCCTGCGTCAGCGCCTGGGCAATCGTCAACGCACCATTCTTATCGTGCTGAAGCAGATGATAGGCCATGCGACGAGCCGACCGAACGCCAACGCCAGGCAAGCGTTTCAAAGCATCCACCAGCGTTTTTAGCGGCTCAGGCTCGGGCAACTGCGCGTCCATTAGAATGGCAGCTTCATTCCCGGGGGCAACGGCATACCCGCCGTCACCGAAGACATTTTCTCCTGCGATGCGGTTTCAGCCTTGCGCAAGGCATCATTGAACGCAGCAGCCACAAGATCCTCGAGCATCTCTTTATCGTCTTCCAGCAGGCTGGGATCAATCGTGATCCGCTTCACGTCGTGCCGGCAGCTCATGGAAACCTTAACCAGGCCACCACCGGCTGCCCCTTCAACCACGACATTCGCCAGCTCTTCCTGAGCCTTCTTCATGTTTTCCTGCATTTGCTGGGCCTGACGCATCAAGCCTGCCATCTGGTTTTTCATCATGTCTATTCATTCCCTGAAAAAATATTCGACAAAACAATCATACTGACAAACTCAAACCTGGAAATGACAGAATCAAGCTGCTTTGTCATTAAGCGGAACAATTGATCCAGATAAAATTCTGGCATCAAATTCGCGCAATAAATCACGTATTAATGGGTCGCTCTGCGCCGACGCTTCAGCTTCACGCTGACGCTGTTCTCGCTCGGCCTGCTGAACCGCATGAGCGGTATCTGAACCCGTAACACCAAACTCAACACGCAGGGTTACCACCAACCCGAAATGTTCGGACAACAAGGTGCACAAACGTGCCTTGCCGGGACTTTCAGCCAGTGTTCTGACCGCCACGCGCAAAATAATTTCATTATTGTCCACCCCCAGCCACTCGCTTTGACGCGCCAGTTCGGCAGCCACGCCGGTTGCCGCAAGGCCTGCCGCCAGCGCCGGCCAATCTTTGGCTGTCATTTTCTTCAACCCCGGCGAAACAGGCCGGCTCTGACTGGCAGGCTCAAGATACGCGGCCGGCTCATCAAAATCGGAAAGCGGCAACATAAAATCATCGTCTGGCGCAATCACAGCCGACTCGCCGTCGAAACGGTTGTCGATTTCCACAGCGTCGTGCACCGGCATACGCGCTTCGGAAACAACGTCAAACGCGTTGTCATGAACGGCTGAAGCTTTATCTGCCCCATGGCGCTCGTTGACCTCATCACTGGAGCCCGGCGCAGAGGCCGACTCAGGCTCATGCGGCACCATTTCAGCAGGCTCGTCTTCCCACGCAGGCACATCTGACGGGTCAAGCGCGGCTGCCTCGCCCTGGGTTTCCGCTTTGGGCCGCGCCTGCGCCTGAACGGCAACTTCGGCGGTAGACTCGACAGGTGGGCGTGGTGTTGTTGCGTTCGATTGTTCGGTTTGCGCGACCTGGGCGGGGGGGGCTGAGTCGGGTTGCGAGCCCTTTGTCCCGCCGGGGCCTGGCGGGACGGGCGCACCGCCTGGCAGCAAGGCCAACATACGCAGGCATGCCATCACAAAACCAGCATACTCATCGGGCGACAACGCCAGTTCGGAACGGCTGTGAACCGCTACCGTATAAAAAAGCTGCACGACATCAGGTGACAGTTTTCCAGCAAGCGCCTTGATATCGCTGCAGGCCGGATCATCCTCGGGCGTGATGCCCGGCACACGCTGCTCAATCGCCACCCGCGACAGCATCGTGGAAAAATCGGCCAGTGCGCCACTATAGGACAAGCCACGGGTTGCCAGCTCATCGGCAATTTGCACAACTGCCGCGCCGTCGCCTGCCGCCAACCCCTCAAGCAACCGAACCAGATAACGCTGATCGATTGTGCCCAGCATCCCTCGCACATCTTCAGCCGTAACACGGCCGGCACTGTAAGCAATGGCCTGGTCCGTTAAAGAAAGGGCATCGCGCATCGAACCCGACGCCGCCTGCGCCAGTAAACGCAGCGCCGGCACCTCGAACGCAATTGACTCCTGCTCAAGGATTTCCTGCAGATGCCCCACAATGCCTTCGGCAGTCATTTGCTTCAGATTGAACTGCAGGCAGCGCGACAACACCGTAGCCGGAATTTTCTGGGGATCAGTCGTTGCCAGGATGAACTTGACATGCGCAGGCGGCTCTTCAAGCGTTTTCAACATGGCATTGAACGCATGTCCGCTCAACATGTGCACTTCGTCGATCATGTAGACTTTGAAACGCCCGGCGCCAGGGGCATACACCGCCTGCTCAAGCAACTGAGTCATTTCCTCGACGCCCCGGTTCGACGCGGCGTCGAGCTCAACATAGTCAACAAAACGACCTGCATCGATTTCGATACAAGCCTGGCAATGCCCGCAGGGCGAAGACGTGATGCCCTTCTCGCAATTAAGCGATTTGGCCAGAATACGCGACAAGGTCGTTTTACCCACGCCACGAGTGCCGGTAAAAAGCCATGCGTGATGCAAACGCTGCGTATCAAGCGCGTGCGAGAGTGCCCGGACCACATGATCCTGGCCAACGAGAGTGTCAAACGAGCGGGGCCGCCATTTGCGCGCCAGTACCAGATACGTCATGAAGTATTCTTTAATGAAGAAGGCGAGCCTGACTTCGGCACTGGTTCTAAACGACTATGGCTGCTTCGTTCCCGACCTGACCAGGTTTGCCGCCGAACCATGCGAAGGGGCCCGCCAAGCGAAAGTTTAACAGGAATCTGACTCGGCATCGGAAATCCAGATATCGGCACGCGGAAAATAAAGTGCCGTCTGCACCGGCCGCCCGTCGAGCGCCGCAATCGATTGCCGGTAACGTGCCATTTGATCCTGATACCGGGATCGCATCCGCGCAACGAACCCTGGCACGGATTCACCGGCCACGGGGCAACCGGTTTTATAATCAACCACCAGCCAGCCCGTGTCGTTGTGAACAGCCAGGTCAATCACCGAAACGCGCCCGTCCATGTCAAGCAGCGCCCACTCGCGGTAAGCATCGGCCAAACCAAGCAACCAGCGCCCCCGCTCACTACTTAAAGTGCACTCAATGGTTTCGCAAACAACGCGCACTGCTTCGCTTACCCGATCATCGAACAAGCCTGCCCGCAATAACTGGCGCTGAACAACCTGCTCGCGATCCGTTGCCGATAATGCCTGCCACGCCTGCGCTCCCCGTTTCCCGATTTGCTCGAGCCAACCATGCGCAACGATGCCCGCAATGGCTTCATCCTGATTCGACTGGACCCAGGCATCACGCGCAGTGGACTGCAAAAAGGAAGAAGCAGGAAGATCGGCGGCCTGCTCAGTTGAGAGACAACCAACCGGCAACCGGGAAATGGTGGTGCCGGCATGCTCGGATAAAGCCAGGCCGCCCGCCGGTTTATCGGGCGCCTCTTCCGCACCCTGGTCAAATCCATTGTCGGGCCGAGCCTGCGCTACCGTATCGGCTTCAATTGCAGGCCACAGCCGTCCCAGCAGGCTGTTCGGCGTTGGCGGCTTCACGGCACCGTCATCATCGATATCGACATCAACAATCAAATGCAATGCCTCCCGGGCGCGCGTAACAGCCACATATAGCAATCGGTCGATTTCATAATCGGCGCGTTTTCTTTCCCTGCGCCCCAGGTATTCCGCCAGCGGATCAACATGCCCTGCCGTGCGCTGTTGAATCGGACCCAGCAGAACACGCCCTTCAGCCATTTCGACACGCATCAGCGGCGTTTCGTCCCGCCGGATACCTTGATGCAAACCCATCAAGATAACAGTATCGAACTGAAGCCCCTTTGATTTATGAATCGTCATCACTTCAACGCCTGCCCCTTCGGCGTTTCGGGGCGCGGCATAAAGCCGTTCAATATGTTGCTCCAACTCAACCGGATTCAAATCACCATAGGGCGCCAAACGCTCAATCAGTTGCAAAAGACTTTGCGCATCAGCACGATCGGCCTCCTGAAAATAGACTTTTTCACCGCCAAGTCGCTGCCAGCATGTCTCGATCCACGCCGCAAACGGCATACGCCCTGAACGATTGCGCTGATCAAGCAAAACAGCAGACGCATGACGCACACGCAATGCCTCGTCGTCGTCGATCCCGCACTGGTCAGCAAACGCTTCGTCAAAACATAAAGACAAAACGTCTGGCACTGCCGCATGCGCCTGTTGTCCAAACAAAGCATGCAAGGTATTCAGCCGCAAACCGCAAACCGGCGAGCGCAGAACCGACAACCAGGCCAGGCGGTCGCCAGGATGTGCCAGGGCCCTGGCCAATTGAACCAAATCGTTCACGACTGGACGCGACCTTAAAGAGACCAGCTCTACGGCGCGACATGGAATACCATTTAGGTACAACTCGTTAACGACATCCTGAAGGTGCGCACGCGCGCGAACAAGAATGGCAACCGGGTGCGCGCTGTCAGGCCTGCGAGCCAGTGCCTCTTTTACCAGCGATAACGTTCGACGGGCTGCGGGGGTTGGACTCTCCGGCCTGCCCTGGCCATTGGGCGACGTAACAACCGGATGTACATCCACGCCCAAACCGTCCAGCTGTGCGTGAAATGCCGAAGACTCGGTGTAGGGAATCGCCCCCAGCCCGGCATGTGCCACCTGCGGAAGCAATGGCTTGAAAACGGCGTTAACCCATTCAACCACCGCTTCCTGAGACCGGAAATTTGTGCTGAGTTGCACCGGCACAAGCGGGATATCGCCCAAACCATACCGCTGCACCCGCAGGAACCAGCCCACCTCCGCCTTGCGAAACCGGTAAATCGACTGCATGGGATCACCAACCAGGAACAGCGTCCGGCCATCTCCCTGTTGCCATCCCGACGTCAGTTTCTGGAGCAAACGGATTTGGGTCTCACTGGTATCCTGGAACTCATCAACCAGCAAATGGGAAATGGCGGAGTCAAGCGTCAAAAGCAGGTCGGAGGGCGCGTCAGGATGCCCCAGGGCATGCAGCGCACGCTGCGCAACCTCGATGAAATCAACCTCGCCATATAGTGAGAACCGCACCAGCAACTGCGCCTGTGCCAGCCGCAATACGTCAAACAGCGTCAACAGCATGGTTAAATGTTGCGGCGTATAGCCCGAAGGCGCTTTCCTGATATCTGCCAATGCGCTGACCCAGGCACTGCTATTATCGAAGGCATCAAGCCAGCCTTGTAAAACAGGCTTGGCCTGGCTACCCGGCGGAAAACCCTGGCGCTTATCGAGGCGCTTTCGCAACTCTTCCTTGTTGGTCAGCAGGAAATCGGCCAACGCCTGCCACTGAGGCAAAGACGCTATGTCGGCGTCAAAGGGCGTGCCATCCCAGGATGCCAACACCTCGAAATCGTGCTCTCCCTGCTCAACCCTTTTTCTTGAGGCCTCGGATATCGGACCGGCCAACTGCATCGCCCACCCTGCGGGCATGCTCTGTCGCAAATAAGCAAGATCCTCTTCAATCGCCTCGCACAAATGCGTTTGCAATAACGCTGGATTGGTGCCGGACTCAAACAGGGGCAGCCATTGATCACGCGTTGCCAACATGCGCGCGATCAAATTCCGGGCGGCCCGCAAATCCACATCCAGATGCGCAACCAATTGGGCAACCGGTTCATACTCGTCGATCAATTCAAGCGTGCTGCGCGCAGCCGCCTCGTAGTGAGAACCGGCATCATCGCACAATGCCGGCATGCCGCCCAGCTCACTCATCCAGGGCATGGATCGAACCAGCGAAGCACAAAATGCATCAATGGTGCGAATGCTGAGACGCGCCGGATACTGTAGAAGTTTCCAACCCTTCTGATCATTCCGGATCATGGCCTGGCGAGCCAGTCGCCAGCTTGAACGGGCATGCTCAGCCTGGGGCTCGGGGCCCATGGCGGCCTGAAGCTTGCCCAGAACACGTGCATGCATTTCGGCAGCTGCTTTGCGCGTGAAGGTAATGGCCACTATTTCTTCTGGCCGCTCAACAACGCCCAGAAGCGCCAGGATCCGGTCGGTTAACAGTTCGGTTTTCCCGGAGCCCGCCGGCGCTTGAACCAGAAACGACTCAAGGGGACTCAAGACCTGTTGGCGAACCGCTGCATCGGTCACTTGCAATGCCATTACATGCCCCCTTCAAAACGCCGAAGAAACGGCTTAACGTCGCAATACTGCAAGTCCTGCTCTGACCAGACACGGTTTTGCGCCACACCGGAAATAAACTCATCGGCAAGCGTTGAAATCGCCTGGCGCCAATCGAGCAAGACCTGATCCCAGGTCTTTTCGGCAGACTCAGGCCAAATCCATTTGTCTACTGCCGCGACACCGGGAAAGCAATCGATGTCGGCCAGGCCCCGTGCCTCGTTGCCGCGCGCGTGCAACTTTGCCAAGACCAATGCTGCAACGGTCTGCCCTTTGGATTGCTCGTGCTCTTGCTGTAAAACCGCCGCATACAAAGGAAGCTGCAAATCGACCGGGCGCGGGCGAGTCCAGGACGACTTGGGATCGACGGAGCCATTACCCGACTTGTAGTCAATGACCAGCCATCGGCCATCAGTCAGTTGATCGATTCGATCGATTTGCATGCCAAGCTCAAGATGCTTGTACTGCCACACATGGCGGCGCTCCAGAGCATAAACCGAAAACGGCGGCCGCTTCTTTTCCACCTCGAGCCAGTGTTCCACCACAATGCAGGCACGCTCCACCTCTAACTGGCGCAGCCGTTCGCCATAATCTGCCAGGGCAGACTGCGCAACTGCATCGGCGCAGCGGCGCACAACCGAACCAAGACTGCCCTGCTCAGTCAACTCATGTAGCCTGTCCTGGGTTTGCACAGCCTGCCACAGCTGTTCCATCACGCCATGCAGGAAAATACCGCGCGCGTTCGACTCGCCAGGTTCGGCATAATCGGTTAACTGACGCGCATGGAGGCGATACTTAACAAAAGCCCACAAGGGATTTCGTGCGTGATCGTCAAGCACCTGCACCCCGCCCTTTATGCGCTCCTGCGCCAACAAGGCAGGACCTTGATTGTCAGCCAGTACCTCCATCGCAATAGGCGAGCCTGCAACAGACGCAGGAACCTGATGCTTCGCGGGCGACACAACAGGATGAACCGGCCAATCTGAAATAAATGGGCTGGGACGCAGTTCGCTTTCTCCCTCATGCAAGGCGTGACTCACCAGCACCTCGGGCGCGCAGCAAGCCAAATCGTCGAAAAGGCCTTGCGCCCACTGCAACTCCCTTTCCGGCGTTGCGCGGGGCGCCTGCGCCGCTTTCAGGACAGCGGCCGGCACCAGGGGATTGGGCCTGGGCGCAGCCGGCAACACATTATCGGTTAATCCCATGACCCATATCGCATCCCAATGCCCGCCTTCGGCTTCCAGCAACCCCAGAACATCAAGCCTGGACGAAGGATCACGTTGCGGTTGAAACAGCGTCTCGCGCAGCAATTGGCGCAAAATACCAATGGCTTGCGTTGCACCAATGGCACCCAACAATGCAACTTGCCGTGCAAATTGCGTTAATACCCGATCCAATGCCTCCAGCGACTGAAAAGTGTCGCTGTCGAGCGTCTCCAGCCCGGGGAAACCCAGCGTCGTCAACCATTCCCGCATGGTCTGAGCCCACGCCACCGCTCCCTGACGGCCCGGCGCCTGCAGGCACTTATCAATTGTTGCCACCCATGACTCATGCAAAACAGGCACCGAATCGGCCAAATATTGAGAGAACTCAGACAAGCTGATTGTGACGACACGATTTCGGCGCCACGCAGCGTCAAGCGCTGCCCTTTTCCCCGCCTCCCTGGCGTGCGCGACACAGCCGCCGGCCAGCAAGGCTGACCCGGCCACAGAAGGAGAAACCGAGCCATCACGCAAGAGCGAAGCAAGCACGCCTAGCCAATGCATTGCGGCCCTGTTTAACGGCCACTCCATCAAAGGGCGCGCCACGGCAATATTGAAAGCCAGGTGCGACGAAGCATCGGGACCCTGGAAGGTTCGGGTCAGCAGTCGATGCGCCAAAACCGCATCCTGCTCCAATGCCGGATGCACGATGGCTACACGTTGATCGGGATACTGTCGTAATCGGGCGTGCGCCCAGCCCACAGCAGCCTCCCATTCTTCGACCGCGTCGCCGGCCACAACGCGGCTGCAACTTCGCGCACGCACCCGATCGTTTTGCAGACGATAAATACGACAGCCCGTCTCGGCCATACAAGAAAGCAGGCGCGCCATTCTCGGACTGATTTCATTGAACCCGGCCAGCACAATCTGCCCGGCACAAGGAAGAGCCCTGCGTTCAAACGCTTCGCATACGCTTTCAAACGCCAGGTTTGCATCTTCAGCACCAAGGCTTTTCAATAAAGCCCGATACTGCGCACGCCAGGCACAAAAACGTTCATAATCCGGCGTTTCGTGCAATGAAGGCACATCCAACGCCCATTCATCCATCAATCGATCGGCCTCAATTGCCAGACGCACGGCCGACTGGACATCCAGGAGCGGCGTTTCACGCTCGACATGCTCAATCGCTTGCTTCCAGACCAGGCCGGCACCAAAATGGTCGAGCACATGCGAAGGCGTTTCGGCATCCGGCGTAAAGGTTCGCTGGTCGGACATCTGCCTGACCCATGAGGACCATGGCAAAATTGCCGGTAAGGCAACAACCTGCCGCGTGACGCTCAGCAACGACGACAAATCACCGACAATTCGCCGCGCATAACGGTTATTAACTGTTAAAACGGCCGTACTCCGGCTGTCGAGCTTTAGCAGGTCCTCATAGGAAATAGGAGCAAAACCCATGGATTCAGTTACAGTGGTGCTCATTGTTATACCGTCAACCATAAACGTTGAGTTTACTTCGCCGCACATCAGATACTGAAAACAAGCCAGACAATATGGTCGCACACCAGCCAAAAACCAGCCCCACCTGCCGATCCGGTGATGCCATTCATGCCTTTCTTGATGCAGCATGGCTTGAGGATGGCCTGGCCGACAACACGTTGTCGGCTTATCGCCGCGATATTACTACCTTCGCATTGTGGCTGGAGCAGACATGCGGCTGCGATATCGATCATGCCCAAGCTGCGGATGTTCAAGCCTGGTTTGCCCATCTTCACCCGCAATCTCGCGCCACAACGGCAAATCGCCGGCTTGCCGCCCTGAAAAAATACTATCTTTGGGCGCGACGTCAGCAACGCATTCGCCTGGACCCATGCGAGCAATTGAAATCGGCAAAACAACCTGCACGCTTTCCCAAAACACTCGCCATGGATCAGGTTGAAGCCCTGCTTGAAGCGCCAAATACACTGAGCGATTTGGGCCTGCGCGATCGCGCAATGCTGGAAACACTTTACGCAACAGGATTGCGCGTCAGTGAGCTGGTTAATTTAAAACTGCTTGAAATCGACCTGAACGCAGGCGTCGTGCGGGTGGTCATGGGAAAAGGAGGGAAAGACAGGCTCGTTCCCTTAGGGGCCGAAGCGCAACATTGGCTGAATGAATATTGCGCGCGATCAAGACCGGCATTACTGGGACCCAAACGAAGTGATGCCTTGTTCGTCACACAACGAGGCGGCGCGATGACGCGACAATCTTTCTGGCTGATCGTCAAAAAATATGCGGTTCAGGCGCAGATTCATGCACCATTATCCCCCCACGTTTTAAGGCACGCATTTGCAACGCATCTGCTCAATCACGGGGCCGATCTCAGGGTTGTACAGATGCTGCTGGGCCACGCCGATATTTCCACAACGCAAATCTATACTCACGTCGCCAAAGAACGATTGAAATCATTACACGCACTGCACCATCCACGCGCCTGAACAAACGGTAAGCGCCTGAGCCTTAAGTAATCTATGAAGAAGAGTCAACTCAAACTAAAACTGCCAATCGTCAATCTGGGTCGGCTTATCGTTTTCCTTACGGTTTTCACCGGGTTGGTCATGATGATCAACACCTTTATTGCCAGCTATCAACGCCAACAAGTCATGCTGCTGGAAAGCCGGCTGGAACTGAACCATGCCTATGCCACCAAAATTGCACAGAGCACAGACCGCTTCCTGGCAAATGCATTACAACAGCTGAATGTCAGTGCCAAACGATTGGGACAGCAATTTGATCCTGCCACACAAGCTGAAGAGGTGGAGCGGCTGTATCGTCAAACCAATGACTTCAGCGCAACCGGCGTAATCGACAATACCGGCAATCTCAAAGCCAGTTCTTCGAGGCGTCCGGGCCAAACCGGAAACACGCTTCATACCGAGGGCGTCAAGCTGGCCCTGACACGCAAGGCACCAACCATCAGTCCGCCGTATTACAACAGTAACGGGCAGTTGACCATTGCAATATCACAACCCATTTTCGGCCCTAGCGGCCGCTATCTGGGTTTTGTCAGTGGCACGATCTATCTGGGCCAGGCCAATAGCCTGGATGGTATTTTGGGTCACCACTACTACCGTGACACCTCATACGTATACGCCGTTGATGAACATCGACGTTTGCTTTATCATCCGGATCCCCTGCGTGTTGGAACCGTCGTGGGTAAAAATGAGGTCATCGACCAGGTCTTGTATGGCACGACAGGTGCCCAGCGCGTGGTTAACAGTCAAGGACAAGACATGCTTGCCGGTTATGCTCCCATTGCCGCCACAGGATGGGGTGTCGTGGCGCAAAGTCCAACGGAGCACCTGACCGAACCACTCACCTCGAACATGCTTGAGCTCATACTTGAAACGAGTGTGCCTGCACTGGCGATTTTGATACTGGCCTGGTGGGTATCAAAGCTTATTGCAACGCCCTTGACCGAACTCGCGCTTCACGCCCGTGAATTGCACACGACCAGTTCACATCAGCCGCTGCAGGCAATAAGATCATGGTATTTCGAGGCGCGCCAGCTAAAGCGCGCCTTAATGCAAAGCCAAGCCTCTTTCCATCACCAAATCGACAAACTTAATGAAACCGCGCAAACCGATCCGCTTACCGGCTTGTTAAACAGGCGAGGTCTAACAGAAGCCATTGATATGCTTGTGCAAAATCAGCGGGCCTTCGGCCTGATTGCAATCGATATCGACCACTTCAAAAAAGTGAACGACACCTACGGACACGACGCGGGAGATCAAGTACTTAAATATGTTGCCAATGCAATGAAAACACAGTCAAGGCATGAGGATATTCTGTGCAGAAGCGGCGGGGAGGAGTTTTTAATACTTTTACCCAATACAACGCTCGATCATGCAATTCAAAGCGGCGAAAGACTAAGAGCATTTGTCGCCAGTCAGGACAACATCCCCGGTTGCCGTCGTTTAACCTTGTCTCTGGGGGTAACGCGATGGTCTGCCGAGTCAAATCAATCGGTTGATACCGCGCTTAAACAGGCCGATGAGGCTCTGTACAAAGCAAAAGAAAGTGGTCGCAATCGCGTCCAAGCCGTTTAACCCCAACAGATAGCAGCATATGCACGGCCATCACCACCATCATCATCATCACGCACCGGAAGAAGGCTCGGAAAAACGTATTGCACTGGCTTTTTTCCTGAACCTTATCTTTTCGATCATTGAGTTTATCGGCGGCATGCTGACCCAAAGCACGGCCATTATGGCCGATGCGGTACACGATTTGGGCGACAGCTTATCGATCGGCACCGCCTGGATTCTGCAGCGCCTGGGGAAAAAGTCTCCCGACTATACTTTCACCTATGGCTATCGTCGCCTGTCGTTGTTCGGCGCTGCATTAAACGGCCTGATTCTGATTGCCGGGTCGGGCTGGGTACTGTATGAAGCCTTCAGCCGACTGCAAGATCCCATTATGCCCGTGACAGAAGGAATGTTCCTGCTGGCGATACTGGGTGTCTGTGTAAACGGTTATGCTGCCTACCGCCTGAGCAAAGGACAAACACTGAACGAGCGGGTACTGAACTGGCATTTGATCGAAGACGTACTGGGTTGGGTTGCGGTACTGATACTGTCAATCATTCTGCATTTCTTCCATTGGCCCATTCTTGACCCTTTGCTTTCCATTGCTTTTACCTCGTTCATTCTGGTCAATGTCGTGCGTATGCTTTGGTCGACGGGAAAACTGTTTTTTCAGGCGGTTCCGGATACCCGGTTACTGCACTCGATTCGCCAGGCCCTACTGGCTTTGCCGGACACACAGGCAGTTCATCACTTGCATCTGTGGTCGCTTGACGGCGAAAAACACGTGTTAACCGCGCACGTTGTGGTGCAAGGCGAGACGTCGATTTCCGACTATCAAAATATAAAAAGCAACCTTAAAGTTGCATTGGAACAATTCAACCTTTTCCACACGACCATCGAGATTGAATTGTCCCAGGAAGATTGTCGGGATGCCGACCTGTAGGCACCCCCGCGATCAAGCTTCGTCCCGATCGGTTTGAACCAGATAAATCAGAACCAGAAGAATCGTCACGAAGAAGCGAAAGGCGTCCGGAACACCATTCCACTGATCGGACATCCACATGCCGAACCACTCGCCGCCGATCGACATAAAGCCCACCTGCCAAACAAGAAAACCCAGAAGCAGTCCCCAGATTGCCAATGACT
Source organism: Pusillimonas sp. UBA3987 (assembly GCA_002384935.1). Taxonomy (GTDB): domain Bacteria; phylum Pseudomonadota; class Gammaproteobacteria; order Burkholderiales; family Burkholderiaceae_B; genus Neopusillimonas. The sequence goes on along the minus strand of DGCD01000013.1, from coordinate 65,517 downwards.
TGGTGCGATTAAACTCAACCGCCGGCGCGCTCACTTTCAGCAGCAAACGATAAGCCCCCACCCAGCACAGAATCGCAACCAGGGCCTCTGCCGCGATAATCAGAATGTATGCGGCATGGTGCAAAAACGGTGCCTCAATTGCCCGATACTGAATCGAGGCATCAGGGAATATGGTGTCCATCATCAGAACATGCTGGACAAACGCAAAATTACTACCGTAATCAGTGATGTTGCCAAACGCCACTAATGTTGCAAACAACGCAATTGCAGCAACCAAAACAACTTTTGATATTCGTACAGCGACCATATTCCCTCCTTGAAAAACGAATACTCAGGTTATCAATTCCACTTTGCCAGTCTTTAAATGATAAAGCCCGCCAACCACTTTTAACCGACCCTCCTCGACCTCACGCCGTAATATTGGCGTGGAGGAAGCCAATTTGGCCATATTCATGCGAATGTTCTGGATCGTCACATCGCGCATCAGCGCGGCCGGATCCGGCTTACTTGCTTTAACCGCCGCGACTGCTGGAGCCAACTCGGTTGTAATGCTTTGAATATGACCAGGGTAATCCGTGTGATTATCGTAAGCATCGATTGCCGCCCCGATGGCACCACACTGGGTGTGACCCAGCACCATAATAAGCGGCGACTTCAACACCGCAACCCCATACTCCAAACTGGCAAGAATATCCATCGTGGCATAATTGCCGGCAACCCGCGTTACAAACAAGTCTCCGCGGGCCTCATCGAAGCAAAACTCAGGCCCAACGCGCGAATCGGCGCAACTTAACAAACAAGCGTAAGGATTTTGCCCTTGTGCCAGCGCCGCACGTGTTGACGCAAAGTCTTTACTGGTTGTCTCGCCATTCACATAACGTTCGTTACCACGCATTAATCGATCCAACGCCGCATCGGGCGTTAATTGATTTTCAGGTCGTGGCACATCTGTTGCAGCCCTGGCAGAAGTAGAGACAAAAGGCGCCGCCGCCAACCCGGCCATGGCAAATAAAGCGGTTCTGCGGGACACACTGCTTTCAACCCGAGCGGATTCCACGGGTTCAGGTTGTTGCGAAGTTTCTGAAGTGTCACAACGAATACACATAATGCTTCCCCTTTTTAAATTTAGAATGGAAGCGCAACCCCGGCAGCCCGTACCGACTGGCACCGCCTACGCGTGGGTCCGATTGTGCGATGAATTCGTTACAAATACAAGCAGTTTTATTGTCCGTTCCCGGTAGCCCTGAAATTGGCTGCAAGGTCGGACAACTTGCCAACCGCCTGCCGGAACAGAACCACGTCGCTGCTGACCGTAAAAAAGCAATATCCCCACTGGGCGTAACGCGCCACGTCGTCGATACCATGAGAGGTAATCCCAAGCGCAATACCATGCGCTTGCGCCCGCTTACCAATATCGTTCAGAACAGCCTGCACTTCAGGATGTTTAATTTGCCCGATATAACCCAAATCCGCAGCAAGATCGCCCGGACCTACGAACAATGCATCCACGCCGTCAACCGACCCGATCTGCTCCAGCCGCTCGACTGCGGCGGCCGATTCAATCTGAACGACAACGCCAATTGATTGATTGATGAACTGAAAGTAATCCGTTACACGACCATAGCCGTTATTACGGTGATAGGCCGAGACACCGCGAAAGCCATCGGGAGGATAGCGTGTTGAAGCCACTGCCTGCTGTGCCTCTTCAACCGACTGGACATTTGGAATTAAGAGATTGCGAAAACCGATATCCAGAAGACGTTTGATTTGGGCCGGATGATTCTGCACAGGACGGCCCACCGCAGGTTTGCCGGAAAATCGGATTGCCTGCAACTGGGCGATAAGCGACTGGATATCGTTCGGCGCATGCTCCGTATCGAACAGCATCCACTCAAACCCGGGGTACTCCGCAACGATCTCGGCCAGCAAAGGGTTGGCCAGCGCGTTCCAGAAACCCAGCGTGAGCCGTCTTTGCCCAAGCCAGTGCTTGAACGGATTTTCCTGCTCGATACGCGCCTGCATGTCGGTCATGGAGTATCCAGCCACGAATCAGGGGTTCAGCAAAATTGAGCCTGTCGTCGCACGGCGCTCAAGGTCGATGTGCGCAGACGTCACGTCTGACAAGGCATAGTGTGCACTGATAGTGGGTGCGACCTTTCGTGTCTCAAGCATCTCGAACAGCTCTGCCGCCATCCGCTCAAGCCGGTCGCGTGTTCTGGCATACGAGAACAAGGTAGGTCGTGTCACAAACAAAGAGCCACGAGAAGCCAGTTCACTCAGACTGAAGGGAGGCACAGGTCCTGATGCATTGCCGAAACTCACCATCATTCCCAGTGGGGCAAGGCAATCAAGAGAATCATGGAAGGTATCTTTACCGACCGAGTCATACACTACTGGAACGCCTGCGCCATTGGTAATTTCTTTGACCCGTTCGACAATGTTTTCGGTTTTGTAGTTAATGGTGTGAGTGCAACCATGTTCAAGAGCCAAGGCGGCCTTTTCATCCGAGCCAACCGTTCCGATCATGGTAACGCCCAAAGCACGGGCCCACTGGCAGGCAATCAGCCCTACCCCACCTGCCGCGGCGTGAAACAAAATCGTTTCCCCACCACGCAGCGGAAAAGTTTGCCGGAATAAATACTGGACGGTTAAACCTTGAAGCATTGACGCCGCGGCAATATCGAACCCGATGCCGGCCGGCAGTTTAAGGACATGATCAGCCGGCATGGTACGCCTCTGGGCATAAGCCCCCGGCGGCAGACAGGCGTAGGTAACTCGATCGCCGGCGGCAAGATGTGTCACGCCATCACCCACGGCCTCGATCACGCCTGCCGCCTCCATCCCCAGCCCGGCAGGCAGCGGCTGCTTATACAGGCCGGTTCGGTAATAAACGTCGATAAAATTCAGGCCAATGCTTTCGTGACGCAGCGTAATCTCGCCAGCAGCTGGCGCCGGGACATCAACATCAACAAACTGCATTACTTCGGGTCCGCCATTTTCGAATATACGAATTGCCTTGGACATGCTTGCCTCTTTGGTAACGTTGCTGAGAACCGGTAAAAGATCTGACAGGCTGGCGCCCCCGACAGGAATCGAACCTGTAATATTCCCTTAGGAGGGGAACGTTATATCCATTTAACTACAGGGGCGTCGCGCCCACGCATTGTAACAAGTTGAACCACCGTCTGCGCGCAAGACGCACTTTAAACTGTGTTGTTTTTTTGCCTCGGTATTAACCACTAACTCATTCATTAAAGCGATCAGTCATATAGAACTCGAATGCGACAACAGCAAAAGCTCAGCCAGTTTGCACAATTAAAAATCCGCACCGGGACAATCGTGTCACTCACATTCATTCACTACGGGCTCCCCATTCTCAGGAATCAGGATAATGGAAGATAAACAACCTTTAAATGAAATTAGATTGTTTTTAAATGACGAAAACGAAACAGCGTCGTTGGCGACGCAGTTTGCGTCCCGCTTGACGGCAACCGATTCTGCAACAGAAACCGCGTCATCCGGCGGCCACATCTATCTGCGCGGAGACCTGGGCGCGGGCAAAACCAGCTTCGCGCGAGCATTTCTGCGGGCTTGTGGCGTCAGCGGGCGAATCAAAAGCCCAAGCTATGCGCTGCTTGAATCTTATAAAGTTTCTAACTTATACTTCTATCATCTTGATTTTTATAGATTTAGCGACCCAAGAGAATGGATTGACGCAGGCTTTCGCGATATTCTTCAGGAAAATGCCATTGTTTTGATTGAATGGCCCGAGCAGGCCGCAGGCCTTCTGCCCCTTCCTGATATCGAAATAAGCCTGGAATATGCAGACGAAGGACGCAACGCGAGAATTACCGCCTATAGCAACAAAGGACAATCATGGCTGAGCAAAATCACTCCAACGGGCCCGGCGCTACGCCCGAAAGATCCGCCCGCCGGCGATTCGTAGCAGCGGCGACCACCCTGTTTTTGTTGCCCGTCATACCACGGGTTGCAAAAGCAGCCACAATTCTTGCAGTACGCACATGGCCAGCCGATGAATACACACGCGTCACGCTGGAAATGGATAGCGAACTCAAAGCGGAACATTTCACACTGGAAGGACCTCACCGGCTGGTTGTCGACATTGAAGGACTGACAATGAGTCAGACCATCAATGAGCTGGTTTCCAAAATCAAACCGAACGACCCTTATATCGCCAGCGTACGCGTCGGGCAGAACCGTCCCAACGTCGTTCGCATGGTCATGGATCTGAAGCAGCCCATTGCCCCGCAAGTCTTTACGCTGAAGCCCATTGGTGAATACAAGTATCGCCTGGTTCTTGACCTGTACCCGCGTGTGGCGCAAGACCCCTTGATGGCGCTGGCCAAATCTCAAAGCGATAACGATCCTCTGGCTGAGGTCTTGGAAAGCCTGGGCCAAGGCAGCGATGCACCAATCCCTTCCGTTGAAGGCCAACAGTTACCGCCCATCGCCAAGACAAAACCTGCGCCGGAGCGACAACCCGAACCCGCTGTCAGGGAGCCCGCCCCAAGCAAACCCAACCGGCCGATTCTGGTTGCACTTGACCCGGGACACGGTGGTGAAGACCCGGGTGCCGTCGGCCCTTCAGGTACCTACGAAAAAAATATTGTGCTTGGTATCGCCAAACGATTGAAAAAACTCATCGATGCGCAGCCCGGCATGCAGGCATACCTGACTCGCGACCGCGACTATTTTGTGCCCTTGCAAGTACGGGTTCAAAAAGCCAGACGGATCAAGGCGGATTTGTTTGTCTCTATTCATGCAGATGCCTGGATTAAACCTTCCGCCCGCGGCTCATCCGTTTTTGTACTATCGCCAAAAGGCGCATCGAGTGCAGCAGCCCGCTGGCTGGCCAAAAGCCAGAATGAGGCCGACCTGATCGGCGGCATCAATGTCAACACAAACAATCAGCATGTCATGAAAGTGTTACTCGACATGTCGACTGCAGCACAAATCAACGATTCTGTAAAAGTCGGCAGCCGAGTGCTGGGGGAAATCGGGAAAATAAACCGATTGCACAAGAAGCATGTGGAAAAAGCGGGCTTCGCTGTCCTTAAAGCCCCCGACATTCCATCCATCCTGGTTGAAACCGCCTTTATCAGCAACCCGCACGAAGAGCGGCTGCTGCGCAGTGCATCGCATCAGGAAAAACTGGCACGAGCAATGCTGACCGGCATCAATGATTACTTTTCCACTAGCCCGGGGCTTGCACGTAGGGCATAATTTGCCCTGATATGCTGCAACGCCGTTCAATTACCCCTCTTCCCGACCCGCTCATTAGCCAAATCGCCGCCGGCGAGGTTATCGAGCGGCCCTCTTCCGTCCTGAAAGAGCTGCTGGAGAACGCCATCGATGCCGGCTCTACCAGCATTGAAGTTCGGCTCGACGGTGGCGGCATCCGGCGCATTATGGTCAGCGACAATGGTTCCGGCATACCCCGTGACGAACTGGCTTTGGCGCTCACGCGTCACGCAACCAGTAAAATTCGCAGTCTCGAAGAGCTGGAAGAAGTCTCGTCAATGGGTTTTCGCGGCGAAGCGCTGGCGTCTATTGCTTCAGTGGCGCGTCTTACTATCACCTCGCGCACGCCCGATGCTCCCCATGCCTGGCAACACCAGATCAATGCATCCGAACCGGTCGCGGCATCCGGCGGACAAGGCACCAGCGTAGACGTTCGTCAACTATTCGAGGCCGTTCCGGCCCGACGCAAGTTTCTGCGCACCGAAGCGACAGAGTACGGACACTGCGTGGAAGCGCTGGAACGGATTGCGCTGGCGCATCCGGAAGTAAGCTTTCGCCTTTTTCATAATGACAAACCGCAGAAAAACTGGCGTACATCCGATTTGCCGCAACGCATTCTCGATGTTCTGGGCACGGAAATGGTGGCTCAAGGGTTGCATGTAGACCAACATCACGGCGTGATCAGCTTGCGTGGCTTGATCACCAAGCCCACCTTTGCGCGGCCGCGGGCCGACAAGCAATATCTCTACGTCAACAATCGCTTCGTACGCGACAGAACCGTTTCACACGCCGTGCGCCAGGCATATGCCGATGTCCTGCATGGCGACCGCCAACCCGGCTTTGTCTTGTTTCTGGATATCGCGCCCAGTGCCGTCGATGTCAATGTTCACCCGGCAAAAAGTGAAGTGCGCTTTCGGGAAAGCGGCGCAGTGCATCAGTTCGTTGCGCGCTCACTGGATCAGGTGCTGGCCCAGACACGCCCGGCCGACGCCCAGGCGCCTGCCCAGGCGCCGCAACACGCATCACCGGCGCCTGGTCTTCCCGCCAGCGTGCAGGCACGGCACACGCCTTCAGCGCATCCACACGCCTCCCCGGCTCAGCACAGTTTGGGCCTGCCACCCCGCTACGGTAACGCCCCATCGGCTGCATCCTGGCAAACGCTGTATGAGCCACTGCCAGCCACCGGCACAGCGCCCACCCAGACAGCACAACCTGCCCCCGCCGCAGCAACATTATCGACCTCGGAAGCATACCCTCTGGGCATGGCGATCGCGCAATTGCACGGCATTTATATACTGGCGCAAACCCAAACCGGCCTGGTCATCATCGATATGCACGCTGCCCACGAACGCGTTGTCTACGAGCAACTCAAACAGGCCATCGATGCGCGAGACCTGCCCCGCCAGGAACTGCTTGTTCCCGTGGTGTTTCAAGCCAGTGAAAAGGAAATCGCCTTGGCCGAGGAGTTTGACGAGCAATTGTCAGAGCTCGGCCTGGCGTTGCGTCCAGGCGGCCCCAACAACCTGGTTGTCCGGTCGGTACCGGGCCTGCTGGCCAAAGGCGACATCGAAGCCTTGGCAAAAAATGTCTTGCACGACCTGGCTCAGGTTGGCAGCTCGCGACAACTACTCGAACAGCGGAATCAACTGCTTTCCACAATGGCCTGCCATGGATCGGTGCGGGCCAACAGGCGTTTGACCATCGACGAAATGAATGCGTTGCTGCGTAAAATGGAGCAAACAGAGCGCTCAGACCAGTGCAATCACGGACGCCCCACATGGCTCTACTGGAGCCTGCCTGAAATCGATAAACTTTTCATGCGCGGGCAATGAGCCATCATCGTTTCGTCGTCTGCCTGGCGGGCCCCACAGCCTCAGGGAAAAGCGCAGCCACATTGGCGCTGGCACGACATTGGCCCATTGAAATCATCAACGTCGATTCAGCCACCATCTATCGGCAAATGGACATCGGCACGGCCAAGCCCAGCCCACAAGAACAACATTCCGTCCCTCATCATTTACTTGACATTCGCGACCCGTCGGAATCGTATTCCGCCGCAGACTTCTGTTCTGATGCCCTAAAGTTGATTGACGAAATTCATTCTCGCAATCGGCTTGCCTTGCTGTGCGGTGGAACCATGATGTACTACAAGGCCTTGCGCGAAGGCTTGAATAACCTGCCTGCGGCAAACCCGGCAATACGACAGGCGCTGGAAAATGAAGCTGCTGCACTGGGTTGGCCGGCCATGCACGGCCAATTACAGCACGTTGACCCGCCAACCGCACAACGCCTGGCGCCGAACGACAGCCAGAGAATACAGCGCGCCCTGGAAATTTATCGCATTACCGGGCGTCCCATGTCGCAATGGCTGGCAGATCAACCTCCGGTTCAAAAAGCGCCGTGGAACTATGTCACGATTAGCCTCGAGCCGTCCGATCGATCGGTATTGCATGACCGTATTGCGCAACGCTATCAGGCCATGATTGAAGCCGGCCTGGTTGCGGAAGTACAAGCCCTGTTCAACCGGGGCGACCTCAATGAATCCATGCCATCGATACGATGTGTTGGCTACCGGCAAATCTGGGCCTGCCTGAAAGGGGAGGTTGACTTGCCGACAGCCATCGAGCAGGCCATTGCCGCCACGCGACAACTGGCCAAACGTCAATTGACCTGGTTAAGGGCGCAACCCGAACGACATATTATCGACTGTCTTTCTCGCGACGTTGCCGACAACATTCTGGATATTGTCCCGCAATACTGGAAAAAATAGCGCCGTTAAGAAGACCCCGCCGTCAAACGACAACCGTTTGAGGCTCCCCCGGTGCACATTCCACAATTTCCCCCAAGTGGAAAACCTGCTCACCGCTCTGGCTGAGCGTCGTCGCAATGGCATGAGCCTGATCGGCATCAACGACCACAACCATCCCGATACCGCAATTGAAAACACGATACATTTCATCATCGGCGACCCGGCCACCTTCCTGCAACCAGCGAAACAGGGCGGGCATTTCCCACGCCTGGCGATCCAAACGCGCAGCCAGGCCGGCTTGCAAAATACGCGGCACGTTATCCAGCAGACCGCCACCGGTGATATGCGCCAGCCCCTTGACTGCAGCGCCATGTTGCTTGATTGCTGCCAGTGCCGATTTCACGTAGATGCGTGTTGGCGCCATGACAACATCGACCAAAAGCTGGCCATGGAAATCATCGGTTGGCCTGGCACCCGTGTTTTCAATAATCTTGCGCAGCAAGGAATAGCCATTGGAATGCGCGCCACTGGAAGCAAGCCCCAGCACGACATCGCCCGGCTGGATCGACTTGCCATCGATAATTTGCGATTTCTCGACTGCACCAACGGCAAAACCGGCCAGATCATATTCTCCATCCGGATACATGCCCGGCATTTCAGCCGTTTCACCGCCGATCAGGGCACATCCTGCCAGTTCGCAACCATGGGCAATACCGCCAACCACTGCTGCTGCGGTATCAACCGATAATTTGCCACAGGCAAAATAATCAAGAAAATAAAGCGGCTCGGCCCCCTGAACCAAAATATCGTTAACGCTCATGGCCACCAGATCAACGCCAACCGTATCGTGTCGATTCCACTCGAACGCTAGACGCAACTTCGTACCCACGCCGTCGGTACCCGAAACCAAGACGGGTTCCTTCAGGTGCCTGGGTACCTCGAACAAGGCGCCAAACCCCCCTATACCAGCCATGACTCCGGGGCGCATCGTCCGCGCCGCCAAAGGCTTAATGCGATCAACCAATGCATCGCCTGCATCGATGTCGACACCGGCATCGCGATAGGTCAGGGAATGAGAAACTTTGTTTGTCATGAGAAAAACCGTGGGATATGTAAGAATTGCGTCTTGGGTATTGACCCGCCATGCGCATTTTACGCTTTTTACCGCCGCCATTTTTACACTCAATGACGCAACAACTGATTCTGGACCTGATTCCGGCTCCCCCACCCACTCTCGACAATTTCATTGTGGGGCAGAACGCGGCCGCCGTCGATGCGCTCAAGCACTGCAGTGGCGGACGGGCGGTTTACATCTGGGGGCCCGATGGAGCCGGCCGAAGCCATCTGCTGCGAGCCCGATGTGGTGCCCTTCCCGGCGCCATTTATGTGCATCCCAGTAACGCCCGGTCTCTTCTTGAGCGTATTCTGAACGATGAAATCAACTTGCCCAGACTTGTGGCAATCGACGACGTCAATCATCTGGATGACGACACACAGGGCCAACTGTTCGCCCTGTACAATCTATGGCGTGCCTGCGCAGCCAGCCCCAACGCGTTTGCACTCCTTGTGTCAGGATCTTTTTCACCGCAGGCCATGCCGATTCGTGAAGACTTGCGCACCCGCCTGGGCTGGGATCTGGTCTTTCGTCTTGAACACTTGTCGGATGAAGACCGGGCACAGGCCATAAACAATCAGGCACGCGACCGGGGCCTGCAACTGGCACCGGAAGTCGTGAACTGGCTGCTTACACACTACACTCGCGACATGAACCGGCTCATTACACTCATTAACAACCTCGATCATTATTCGCTGGAGAAGCAACGTGGCATTACACTGCCGCTTCTGCGCGAATTTCTGGCACAACGCGAGCCCATGCTCACACCACAGCAACATGACTGAACCCAAACGACTTGCCCTTTTCGATTTAGACCACACGCTGTTGCCACTTGACAGCGACTACCAGTGGGCCGACTACCTGGCGCGCACCGGGCGTGCGGGCAATCCTGAGGAAGCCCGCCGGCGCAACGAAGATCTCATGCTCCGCTACAACGCGGGCGACCTCACGGCCGACCAGGCCGCCGAGTTCATGCTGGGCCTGCTGGCACGCGCCAACGTGCATGATCTGGCCCACTGGCACGAACAATTCATGCATGAGGTCATTCGCCCCAGCATCAAGCCTGTTGCCCTCGAACTGGTCAACCAGCACCTGCAACAAGGCGACTTGTGCGCCATCGTGACCGCAACCAATGAATTTGTCACCGAGCCCATTGCCCGCGCATTCGGCATCCCGCACCTCATTGCGACCGTACCGGAATACCTTCACGGGCGTTACACCGGGCGCATTGCAGGAATACCCAGCTTCAAAGAAGGCAAGGTTGCTCGCGTAAATGAATGGCTGCAGCAACAAGGGCTGGACCTTTCGGGCTTCGAAACTTCCTATTTCTATAGCGACTCCCCCAACGACCTGCCGCTGCTGGAAGTGGTCACACACCCCATTGCAACCAATCCCAGTCCCGCCTTGAAAGAAGTCGCCCAGGCACGGGGCTGGCGTATTCTGGATATTTTCAAGGACATGCAGGACGCAAAGTCCTAAAATAACGCTCATGCTCACTGAAACAATAAAAACATTTGTAGGACGGCTGTTGAACGGCGCCACGCGAGGACCGGAACGTTTCTCACGTGAAAAACACGGTATCGACCGGCGCCACGTCTCCCGACACGCCGTAAAGGTATGCGAGGTTCTGCAGCACGCCGGGTTCGAGGCCTATATCGTAGGCGGTGCCGTTCGCGACCTTATCGTCGGCTTGGAACCGAAAGATTTCGACGTTGCCACCAACGCCACGCCCGCTCAAATCCGCCCGCTGTTTCGCCGGGCACGCATTATTGGCCGGCGCTTTCAACTCGTTCACGTTGTTTTCGGGCAGGAGATTATTGAAACATCCACATTCCGGGCGCCTGCCTCGGAAGGCCATGAAACGGATGAGCACGGACGTATCCTGCGCGACAATCAATTCGGTACGAATGAAGAAGACGCCGTTCGCCGAGACTTTACCCTTAACGCGCTCTACTACGATCCGGTGCGCGAGGAAGTCATCGACTACACCCGCGGTGTTGCCGACCTTAAAAAGCGAGTGGTACGCATTATTGGTGATCCTGAAACACGATATCGTGAAGATCCCGTGCGAATGCTGCGCGCCGTGCGCTTCGCGGCCAAGCTCAATGCAACCATCGATCCGGCAACATTAACCCCGATCAAATCCATGGCCCACCTCATTTCCAACGTACCTAGTTCCAGGCTCGTTGATGAGGTCATCAAGCTCTTGACGTGTGGCCACGCAATCGACTGCCTGAAGCAGTTGGAAGCATTGGGACTGCATCAGCATCTTCTTCCATTTATTGATACCCTTTTCAATAATCCCGATCATTTCCGTTTTCTGGAACTAGCGCTCGATCGCACCGATGCAAGGGTGCGAACCGGCAAAACCATCAGTCCCGGGTTCCTGTTCGCCGCATTGCTCTGGAAGCTGGTGAAAATCCAATGGGACACAAACCAGAAGGAAGGCTTGCCGCGGGTACAGGCACTGGTCGAGGCCGCCGACACGGTCATCAACAACCAGGCGGCCAACCTGGCCATTCAACGCCGCTTTCAAGCCGACATGCGGGAAATATGGTTCATGCAGCCCCGTTTTGAACGGGCTACACCGCGCACCATCTGGCGTTTGCTGGAACACCCCCGCCTGCGCGCTGCGGTCGACTTCCTGCAGTTGCGTGCCGAAGCACACGAAGTCGACAGTGTCGATGCGCAATGGTGGATGGATCTGGCCAATGCCGATCACGACAAGCGCACCGCCATGATTGATGAACGCCAGCGCGAGAAACGGGGGGAACGGCCGGGAGCAGGAAAACCGGGTAACCGGCGTCGACGTCGCCCGCGCCGCAAAGCGCCGCCGGAACAACAAGATTAAACGTTTATGAAGTGCGCTTTTATAGGGCTCGGCGCAAACCTGGGGCCTTCACTGGAAACATTGAGGCAGGCAGCCACGCAATTGGCTGCGCACCCGCTTATTGACGCATTCGAGCTCTCTGCGCTTTACAGAAGCAAACCAGTCGATGCGCAAGGGCCAGACTACGTTAATGCTGTAGCGCGCCTTGGCACCCGGCTTGAACCGCTTGCCTTGCTGGCGTTATTGCAGGAAACCGAGCAACAGTACGGCAGACAGCGCCCATACAGGAATGCGCCCAGAACCCTGGACCTTGACCTGCTGCTTTACGAAGGCGCTCAACTGGACACCCACTCCCTGACAATACCGCACCCCCGCATGCACTTAAGGGCATTCGTGCTGCAGCCACTGCATGACCTGGCGCCTGAACTTGTCTTGGAACAAGGAAGCCTGGCGGCGCTGCTTAAAGCATGCGACCACCAGGAAATCGAACGACTGCCTTGAGAAGGCAGTCAGTACGACATATCAGGCAGGCATAATGGCTATTTCAGCAATGCGCGCCTGCCATTCCTTGGGGCCGGTCTGATGCACTGAAGTCCCTGTTGCATCGACCGCTACCGTTACGGGCATGTCCTTCACCTCGAACTCGTAAATCGCTTCCATGCCTAAATCTTCGAAACCCACGACCTGGGCTGCGCGAATTGCTTTGGAAACCAGATACGCCGAACCACCCACAGCCATAAGATACGCCGACTTGTGTTTGCTGATGGCCTCGATGGCAACCGAACCGCGCTCGGCCTTGCCAATCATGGCGATCAAACCGGTTTTCTCGAGCATCATATCGGTGAACTTGTCCATGCGTGTTGCCGTTGTCGGGCCAGCCGGGCCCACCACCTCTTCACGCACCGGATCCACCGGACCAACGTAATAAATAACGCGGTTTTTGAAATCAACCGGCAATGGCTCGCCCTTTTCCAGCATCTCCTGAATACGCTTGTGTGCGGCATCGCGGCCGGTCAGCATCTTGCCCGACAGCAACAACGTTTGCCCGGGCTTCCATGAAGCGACCTCTTCCTTGGTGAGCGTGTCGAGATTCACTTGCGTTGATTTGTTGTAGTCGGGCGCCCATTTGACGTCGGGCCACAATGACAGGTCGGGCGGTGCCAGCTCGGCCGGGCCGGAACCGTCGAGTTCGAAATGAACGTGTCTCGTTGCGGCACAATTGGGAATCATGGCCACGGGTTTAGAGGCCGCATGCGTCGGGAAAGTGTTGATCTTGACGTCGAGCACTGTGGTAAGCCCGCCCAGCCCCTGCGCGCCGATACCCAGTGCATTCACTTTTTCGTAGAGCTCGATACGCAATTCTTCCACCTTGCTCTGCGGACCACGGGCCAACAGCTCGTACATGTCGATGTCGTCCATGAGCGACTGCTTGGCCATAAGCACAGCTTTTTCTGCCGTACCGCCGACACCAATACCCAACATGCCCGGCGGACACCAGCCAGCACCCATTTGAGGCACCGTTTTCAGTACCCAGTCGACCAGGGAATCGCTTGGATTCAACATGACAAACTTGGACTTGTTCTCGGAACCGCCCCCTTTTGCTGCCACCTGGACATCGACCTTGTCGCCCTCAACCAGCTCGACATTCACGATACAGGGGGTGTTGTCGCGCGTATTCTTGCGGGTAAACAAAGGGTCGTTCAAGACCGACGCCCGCAGCGGGTTGTCGGGATTCAGATAACCCTGACGCACGCCTTCATCGCAAATGTCCTGCAAGCTGCGCCTGGCGTCGATACGCGCGCCCATGCCAATTTTCAGAAACACATTCACAATCCCCGTGTCCTGACAAATCGGGCGATGCCCTTCAGCGCACATGCGGGAATTCGTCAGAATCTGCGCGATGGCATCTTTTGCCGCCGGATTCTGCTCGCGCTCATATGCCCTTGCAAGGTGCTGAATGTAATCGGCCGGGTGGTAAAAACTAATGAACTGAACCGCATCGGCAATCGACTGGATCAGGTCTTCTTCTTTGATGATGGTCGTCATAATGAGAGGTCCGGATAAAAAATTGAAAGACCGAAATGCGCGTAACGCCAACTAACGGTCGGGAAACATTATTTGCCCTGCCACACCGGCTTGCGCTTTTCGGCAAATGCCGTGGCACCTTCCTTGGCGTCGGCCGAGGCAAAAATATGCGCCACACGCGGCCGTTGCAAATCGAACATGTCGGCTTGGCGCCAATCTTTCGACTCCAGAATGATTTTCTTGGCCGTGCGCACCGCCAGCGGACCATTTTCAGCAATGGCTACACCCAATTCCCGGGCAACCTTAACGGCGTGTCCGGATTCGGCCAGGCGATTGACCATGCCAAAATGGTATGCACGCTCGGCCGCCATCATTTCACCGGTAAGAATCACTTCCATGGCAATATGATGCGGAATGCGTTGAGGCAAACGCAACATGCCACCGGAACTGGGCACCAGCCCGCGTTTGGTCTCGGGCAAGCCAAACTTCGCATCATTGGCGGCGACAATCAAATCGCAAGCCAGGGCCAGTTCGCATCCGCCTGCCAGGGCATAACCCTCAACCGCCGCAATAAGGGGTTTTTCAGGACTTTTCTCACATAGGCCACCCAGCCCGCGCCCGGGCACCAACGGACGCTGGCCTGTCTTGGCAAAGGCCTTCAGATCCATTCCGGATGAAAAAGTACCGCCTGCGCCGGTTAATACACCGATAACGACATCATCATTGGCGTCGAGTTCATCAAACGCCTTGGCCATTTCAACCGCGGTTTCAAAATTGATCGCATTACGGGCTTCGGGACGGTTGATGGTTATCACCATAACGCGGTCAACCACCTCAATCTTCACGAGATCCGACATGTAAAAAGCTCCTGACACCTTGAAAGGTAAAGTAAAAAATAATTGGTAACCCGTTATCATACGTCGATTCGGCTTTCGAATAGAAATCACCCCCAACCGCCAAATGAAGCTTTTTAACGAAGCACGTTAAAATCTACCACTTTGCGACCCTTTCGCGTTAAAGCTTTCACTCATGCTCACGTTTCAGCAAATTATCCTGACACTTCAGAACTACTGGGATCAGCAAGGTTGCGCCCTGCTCCAGCCCTACGACATGGAAGTCGGGGCAGGTACGTCCCACACCGCCACGTTCCTGCGCGCTATCGGGCCCGAGCCCTGGCGTGCGGCGTACGTACAACCGTCGCGACGCCCCAAAGATGGTCGTTACGGCGAAAATCCGAATCGACTGCAACATTATTATCAGTATCAGGTTGTGCTGAAACCGGCCCCACCCGATATCCTTGATCTGTATATCAACTCATTGCGGGCTCTGGGCATTCAGCCTGAAGAGCACGATATCCGCTTTGTGGAAGACGACTGGGAAAACCCCACGCTAGGGGCCTGGGGCCTGGGCTGGGAAGTGTGGCTCAATGGCATGGAAGTCACGCAATTCACTTATTTCCAGCAGGTAGGTGGCCTCGATTGCACACCCACAACCGGCGAAATCACCTATGGGCTCGAGCGCCTGGCCATGTATCTGCAAGGCGTCGAGAGCGTCTATGATCTGGTCTGGACCCAGGATCCGCAAGGTCGGAAAGTGTACTATCGCGACGTATTTCATCAGAATGAGGTCGAGCAATCGACATACAATTTCGAATATGCGTCTACTGATGCCCTGTTCCGCCATTTCAACGACTATGAAGCGGAAGCCGAGAAACTCATTCAGGTTCCACTGGCGCTTCCGGCATACGAACAAACGCTTAAAGCCGCGCACACTTTCAACATGCTCGATGCCCGGGGCGCGATCAGCGTTACCGAACGTGCCGGCTATATCGGACGCATTCGAAACTTATCGCGCGCAGTGGCGCAAGCCTACTTTGAATCACGAGAAAAACTGGGTTTCCCCATGTTAGCTAAAAAATCGGAGGCAGTCTGATGAGTCTCGCTGCCGCAAACGATCATCAACGACCCCTTCTGGTTGAACTGGTTACCGAAGAACTTCCCCCAAAAGCGCTTAGCCAGCTTGGCAAAGCCTTTGCCGACGGACTGCAAGCGGGCCTGGCACAACAACATTTGCTGGCCGGGGAATGCGTCGTTACTTATTTCGCAACACCAAGACGCCTGGCGGTAAGATTCAGTCATGTCCTCAGTCAGGCACCTGATCAACAATTTGCCGAAAAGCTGATGCCGGTCAAGATTGGCCTTGATGAAAACGGCCAGCCGACCGCGGCATTGAAGAAAAAACTTGAAGCCAAAGGTTGGGGTCATCTTCAGCCTGGCGACCTGCACACGGAATCAGACGGCAAGCAAGACTGTTTGTATGCCAAGGGAACGGCTCAAGGCGCCCAACTGGCCCAAGGCCTGCAAAAAGCCCTGGAAGATGCCATTACCGGCCTTCCCATTCCGAAAGTCATGCGCTACCAGCTTGCCGATGGTGAAACAAGCGTGAAATTCGTACGCCCCGCACACCAGCTGGTGGCGTTGTTTGGCGCCGATATCGTTCCGGTAGCACTCCTTGGCCTGACCGCAGGCCGCACTTCCAGCGGGCATCGCTTCATGGGTGCGCAATCACTCGACATCATCTCGGCCGATACCTACGAAAACCAGCTTGCCAACGAGGGTTGGGTCGTACCGTCGTATGAAGTGCGCCGCGATGCCATCAAGGAACAGCTTCAGGCGCAGGCGGCCTCTTTGGGCCACACAATAGGAAATGACCCCGAAACCTGGGCGCTGCTTGACGAGGTCACTGCACTGGTTGAACATCCCACCGTCTACGCTGGTCAGTTCGACCCGGCTTTCCTGAACGTGCCGGCAGAATGCCTGATTCTTACCATGCGGTTGAATCAAAAGTACTTCCCCTTGTTTGACCCGGCCTCAGGAAAACTGACTCATCAATTCCTGATCGTCAGCAACATGCACGTGAATGACCCGTCCAACATCGTAAAAGGCAACGAGCGCGTTGTCCGGCCCCGACTGGCCGACGCCCAGTTCTTTTATGACACCGACCGCAAAACCTCACTGGAAAGCCGTGTTGAAGGGCTTGCAAGCCGCGTTTACCACAACAAACTGGGCTCACAGCGCGAACGTATCGAAAGAGTGCGGGCCATCGCGCGCCATGTCGCCGGACAAATTGGGTCCAATCCAGACGATGCCGACCGCGCCGCCTTGCTGGCAAAAGCCGACCTGAACTCCAATATGGTGGGTGAGTTCCCGGAGCTCCAGGGTATTATGGGCGCGTACTACGCCCGCGCCGACAATGAACCCACTCCCGTGGTGAAGGCAATTTCAGACCAGTACCAGATTCGTCTTGAAAGCGCAGTCAACACCGAAAGCGAAGCGGCCGTGGCGCTGTTCATTGCCGAACGCGCCGAAACCCTGATCGGTATCTGGGGCATTGGCCTGGTTCCCAGCGGAGAGCGCGACCCCTACGGGCTTCGCCGGGCCGCGTTAGGGCTGATCAGTGCATTCGAACAGTTGGCCGCCGGGCACTACCTGAAAGCCGGCCAGGCAAGCCGGCTGACTATTACCGATTTACTTGACTTTGCGCGCGGCACCTTCACCGACGCACCCATCAAGGACGATACTGTCACCGAGGTACGCCATTTCATTTATGAACGCTACCGTAACCTCTTGGCCACCGAATTCGACCGCGGCGTGATTGACGCCGTTCTGGCGCTGGAACCGCCGCTGCATGAGGTCCACGCACGTATTCAGGCCTGCACTGCGTTTGCCGGCTTGCCGCAGGCGCAAAGCCTTGCATCGGCCAATAAACGCATTGTCAATTTGCTGAAAAAGGCCACTGTCAATGATCAGGCCGTTGATCCACGGTTACTCGAAGAGCCGGCTGAGCAGGCGCTTGAGAACCTCATCAACGAACTCGAACCCCAGGCACACCAACAGTTCAAAGACGGCGATTTTCGCGGTAACCTGACAACCCTGTCAGGCGTGCGCGATGCTGTCGACCAGTTTTTTAGCAACGTGATGGTCATGTCGCCCGACCCTGCCCTGCGGGACAATCGGCTGGCACTGCTGGGCAGGCTGAAACAACTTATGAACCAAGTAGCGGATATTTCCAGGTTAGCGCAGTGAAACTTGCCATTCTCGATCGCGACGGTGTCATCAACCTCGATAGCGAAGCTTATGTAAAGAGCCCCGCGGAATGGATACCCATTCCCGGCAGCCTCGAGGCAATTGCACGTCTGTCTCACGCCGGATGGCGTGTTGTCATCGCCAGCAACCAATCGGGGTTGGCGCGCGGCCTGTTCAGCGTTGAAACGCTCAATGCCATTCATGCGAAACTGCGTCACGAACTGGCCCAACTGGGTGGCCATATCGATGCCATTTTTGTATGCCCGCACGGCCCGGACGATGGCTGTGAATGTCGCAAACCTCGTCCCGGCCTGTTCCACGACATCGCGCGACGCTACGATACAAAGCTCGATCAGGTGCCCGCAGTGGGCGACTCATGGCGCGACCTACAAGCGGCCAGTGCTGCCGGCTGCACTCCCTGGCTGGTCATGACCGGCAACGGAAAAAAAACGTGGGCCAATGGTGACCTGCCCAGTGGAACGCAAGTGCGCGATACCCTTGCCGACGTTGTCGACGCCTGGCTGGAGGCCTGAACATGGCCTGGATACGCGCTGCGCTGTACATGGCGTTCCTTACCATCACCGTCATTCCCTATGCCTTCGCCTGCCTGGCCTGGTCATTCCTGCCCCTGCATCAACGCTACCGGCTTACCATGGGCTGGCCTCGACTGGCTATCTGGGGAGCACGTATCATTCTGGGTATCAAATGGGAAATCAAGGGGTGGGAGAACCTGCCTGACGGGCCGGCCATTATTCTTGCCAAGCATCAATCCGCTTGGGAAACCCTGTTTCTACCGGCATATTTGCCCCGGCAAGCCTGCTTTGTGTACAAAAAGGAACTTCACCGCGTACCCTTTTTCGGCTGGGGGCTGGCATTGCTGGGCATGATCCCGATCAACCGAAGCAAGGGGCGCGATGCTTTTGAACAGGTCGTTGAAATTGGCCGGAAAAGGCTGGACGAAGGCCGCTGGCCAGTACTCTTTCCCGAAGGTACGCGGGTTGCGCCAGGAAAGACTGCTCGCTTTAAAACAGGCGGGGCCATGCTGGCCGTGCGTACCGGCGCCCCGGTCGTGCCTATCGCGCTTAACTCAGGCGAGTGCTGGCCGCGCAATGCATTTATCAAGAAGCCCGGTTGCATTACCGTGTCGATTGGCCCGCCAATTGAAAGTGCCGGTCGCGAAGCGACTGAAGTCAATCAGCTTGTGCAAAAATGGATAGAGTCGGAAATGCGCATTCTGAATCCGGAACGCTATGGCACCGAATGACCAGTTATCACTGTTTGAACCTACATCACAACCTGAAAAGGCGGGCAACGCCCCTGGCCCTGCTTCGCCGCGGCGAATCCATACCGCGCACAATGCGCCTGTCCTGACGCCACCTCCGCCCTCATTGCCCGATGGCGCGCAATGGCGTGAAGCTTCTACTTCACTGCAAACAATTGGTTTTGTTTTGCTGCGTTCTCGCCGAAAAAGCATCGGGTTGCAGGTGAACGACGATGGCTTGCGCGTGACCGCGCCCCGTTGGGTCAGTCTCAAGCAAATCAACGCCGCAATCGACGATAAGGCCGCCTGGATTCTATCGAAGATACGTCACCATCAGGAACGCAGGAAAAAACTGGCGTTAGCCGACACGCAATGGTGCGACGGAGGGAAAATTCCCTATCTGGGCAGTTTGATTATTCTGCGGCTTGGCCTGGCAACACAAACCTGCTTTCGCGGCAATAGCCAGGCACCCGGGCCCGACAGCGAACTGCTGATCGGCTTGCCTGCCGACGCCGATCACCGGCGCGTGCGCGACAGCACTCATATGTGGCTGCAGGGTCGTGCAAAAGCCTGGTTTGAACTTCGTATTCAACATTTCACCGACCGCAACCCCGATCTGTCCATTAACCGCTGGCGCCTCTCAAACGCAACAACCCGCTGGGGCTCATGTAGCTCCGACCGGAACATCATGCTGAACTGGCGGTTGATTCACTTTGAGCCAGACGTTATCGATTACGTGATCGCGCATGAACTGGCTCACCTTCGTCACATGGATCACAGTCAGTCTTTCTGGCGCGAGGTCGCACGCCTGTGCCCTGGTTTCGAACGCGCCCGTGATATCCTGCGGGGTCAGGATCCCGCGTCTTTGCCGTTACTTCAAGGAGACTTCTAAATGCGAATACTGCACACCATGTTGCGCGTTGGCAACCTCGATCGTTCGCTGGCTTTTTATACCGAAGTTTTGGGAATGCGTTTGCTGCGCAAGCAGGATTATCCAGGTGGAAAGTTCACGCTTGCCTTTGTAGGCTATGAAGACGAAGCGAACGGTGCCGCGATCGAACTGACGTACAACTGGGACACCGACCGTTACGATCTGGGTGACGGCTACGGGCATATCGCCCTGGAAGTAGAAGATGCTTATGCAGCCTGTGAAACCATTCGCAGTAAAGGCGGGCGCGTGGTTCGCGATGCAGGCCCCATGAAACACAGCACGACGGTTATTGCCTTCGTGGAAGACCCGGACGGGTATAAGATTGAACTGATCCAGCGTAAAGGGCGCGCCGACTAAGCAACCCACGCCGAACCTGACCATGCTTAATGCTCTTTGGCTCGCCTTCTTCCTGATTGCTGCTTGCGCGGGCCTGTATCAATGGTTAGTTCTTTCCGACCCCGACGTCTTCAGCCGTATCGTACAAAGCCTGTTTCAGATGGCCGAATTGTCGGTCAGCATCATGATTCTGCTGTTCGGCACCTTGACGCTCTGGCTTGGTTTTTTACGTATCGCTGAGGCTGCAGGGCTTATCGATACGCTATCCAGATGGCTAAGCCCGCTTTTCCGGCGGCTCATGCCAGAGGTGCCCAAGAACCATCCTGCCCTGGGCCTGATCACACTCAATTTCGCTGCAAATGGCCTGGGGCTCGACAACGCCGCCACGCCCATTGGCTTAAAAGCCATGCGTGAACTACAGAGCCTTAACCCCACCCCCGATACTGCCAGCAACGCGCAAATTCTTTTTCTGGTGCTCAATACGTCGTCGCTGACCCTGCTGCCGGTCACGATCTTCATGTACCGTGCCCAACAGGGTGCACCCGACCCCTCCTTGGTGTTCCTACCCATCCTTCTGGCAACCACTGCCTCATCGCTGGCCGGCCTGCTGGCAGTGGCGCTGGTTCAACGCATCAAACTGACCGACCCGGTTGTCATGTTGTGGTTAGGTGCAATCGCCGTCATTCTGGGGGGCTTCATGGCGCTGTTGGCCGGCTTGTCCGCCTCGGCACTAAGCGCCCTGTCCTCCTTGCTGGGCAACCTGATTCTGTTCGGCCTGATCATCCTTTTCCTGATTTTTGGCTTTATACGCAAGGTTCCTGTCTACGAGCGCTTTATCGAAGGGGCCAAAGAAGGGTTTGAAATAGCGAAAAGCCTGCTGCCTTACCTGGTCGCCATGCTCTGCGCAATTGGCGCATTGCGTGCCTCGGGTGCCCTTGACGCACTACTTGAACTATTACGATGGGCGGCAGCCGGTGTGGGCATGGATACCCGCTTTATCGACGCCCTGCCCACGGCGCTTACCAAACCTTTTTCCGGTAGTGCCGCCAGGGCCATGATGCTGGAAACCATGCAGCATCATGGCGTGGACAGTTTTGCCGGCTTGCTGTCGGCAACAGTTCAAGGCAGCACCGAAACCACCTTTTACGTTCTTGCCGTGTATTTTGGGTCGGTCGGGGTGCAGCGCGCGCGGCATGCCGTCCCATGTGCGCTGGTTGCCGATTTTGCCGGCATCATCGCTGCGATTGTCGTGTGTTATTGGTTCTTTACCTGAGGCAGCAAATGGTCCGCCAGGGCAATAAACTGCGCAACCGATAACGATTCAGGCCGCGCAGTCTCGGCAATGCCCAGCAAATCCCAGTCGATCAAAGGTGCCCAGTCTGCCAGGCTGCGCCTGAGCATTTTCCGGCGTTGCCCAAAAGTCCGGGCCACCAATGCGGAAAACATACCTTCGTCTTGAGGGCGCAAGCGATCCTGCGGCAATGGCACCATTCGTACAATCGCCGAAACCACCTTCGGAGGCGGCTCGAACGCCGTTGGCGGAACATCGAATAGATGGGTCAGCGCATAGCGGGCCTGCAACATCACCGACAAGCGGCTGTAATGGGCCTGCCCGGGCGCCGCAACCATGCGATCGACAACCTCTTTTTGCAGCATGAAATGCTGATCTTGAACCAGATCGGTATAGTCGATCAACCTGAAAAGCAAAGGGCTTGAAATGTTGTACGGCAGATTACCGACCAGTCTTAAAGACGAACCCAGCGAGGAAAAATCCACGCCCAGTACATCAGCTTCAACTACCGTTAGTTTATTGCCTGGAAACCGGTTCCTGAGCCTTTGAGCCAGATCGCGATCGATTTCGATTGCCGTCAAATGGCTCAAGCGCTCAAGTAGCGGTACAGTCAGCGCGGCCTGCCCTGGCCCGATCTCCACCACGTGGTCGTCGCAGGCAGGGGCTATGGCACGAACAATCTGATCAATTACCGCAACATCGACCAAAAAATTCTGGCCGAAACGCTTGCGGGCCTGATGTTTGCTCATTTAGTTTCGATTAAGCTGATTTCCGCGCGGATCGAGGCGATTGTCAATGTACGCCTGGGCGCGAATCTGCCCCAGCCAGTCCTCGAAAGCAGGGCCGACCTGACGCTCAAACAACACTTCACGCGCACGCATCCGCTTGAACTCGTCTTCCATGTCTTCGGTCCGGCGCTCTTCTACCGTAATAAGATGCCAACCAAACTGAGTACGAACAGGCTCACTGATTTCACCCGGCTCCAAATTATCCATTGCCTGCTCGAACGGGGGCACAGTTTCGCCGGGCGACAACCAGCCCAGTTCGCCACCCAGCGGCGCAGAGGCATCTTCTGAATAACGGCGCGCCAGGTCGCTGAAATCCTCACCGGCCAGAACCCGCTGGCGAATGTCTTCAAGGCGCGTTCGGGCCCGCTCTTCGCTGGTTGCCTGGTCTGTTTTTATCAAAATATGGCGTACTCGCGTTTGCGTTACCATCATCGGGCCGTCTGATTGAAACACCGCCGCCATTTCATTCTGTTGCTGGTTGGCGGCTGGCGGCTGTGGCTGCGCCGATTGTGGTGGTTGTGCGCCTCCAGACGGTTGCCCGCGGGTTGTCACTTTCAGAATGTGAAAACCGTTACCACTTTGAATAATGTCGCTAACCTCGTTTTCGGAAAGATTCTGAACGGCCTGCAAAAACAAGTCGGGCCAACCT
Organism: Pusillimonas sp. UBA3987; assembly: GCA_002384935.1. Classification (GTDB taxonomy): domain Bacteria; phylum Pseudomonadota; class Gammaproteobacteria; order Burkholderiales; family Burkholderiaceae_B; genus Neopusillimonas. Next base: position 42,196 of record DGCD01000013.1, on the reverse strand, counting down.
TGCGCCGGCCGAACGCCCATATCGCCACCTTCTAGCGCCCCCTGTCCGTCAGACACCGCCGCGGCAACCGCGGCAAAATCTTCACCCGCATTGATACGCGCCAAGGCATCCTGCGCCTCGCGCCGATACTCCTGCACTTGTGCAGGCGAAGCCGACTCAGGGACCTGAATGAGAATTTGCGCCAAGCCCAAGGGCTGCATGGGCGAGCCCTGGGCTGCACTCTGCTGTCCCGCAGGTGCGCCCTGTGCGCCTCCTACAAACCCGCCCGTGACACTCTGACTGCGTAAAAACGCATCCACTTCATTATCGGAAATCATGATCCGGTTATCGACTTCACGCTGACGCACCAGGTCGGTAAGAATTTCCTGACGCAGCGACCGGCGGTAATAATCCCAGGCCACGCCCGATTTTTCTATCTCTGCCTTTAACTGCGCCTCGGACATGTTATTGCGCCGTGAAATATTGGCAATCGCCTCATTAAGCTGCGCATCACTCACGCTGACATTCAAACGCCGGGCCTGCTGCTTGATTAACTCCTCGGTAATCATGCGCTGCAAGACCTGACGCCGAAGCGTGTCGTCATCCGGCGCCTGGATATCCTGCATGGCAAGTTGCTTTTGTGCCGCCTTCAGCTCCTGCTCAACCTGGAACAAAGTAATGACCTGCTTGTTTACGACAGCGGCAATGCCGTCGACAAAACGTTCAGTTGGTTGCGGCGCCTGCGCCGGTTGTCCGGCCGCCGACGCAGGGCCACTTGGCTGTGCATGAACCACACCCATTGCAGACAGCAGGCCCAGAACTGGCATTGCAATTACCGCAAGCCGGCGTTTAACGGACAAAACAAACATTATTCATACCTCTCGAAAGTGGTTGTGTCGGGAATAGGCGGCGTAGCCGACTGATATCCACGTATATTGCGTCCCAGGAACCCGAGCGGGTCGGTACCCAGCGAACCAAGGCCATTGAGCTCCAACTGCAGGAACAAGGCTGTATTCTTGTCGCCCAGCGACACGGCATAACGCTGGAACACAACACGTGCCGCCCAGCAGCAATCGCCCTGGTACTCCAGCCCCATAATGGATTGGGTCGTACGACGTTCATCAATGGCGTAATCAATTCGGCCCATCACGGAAATTTTAGAGGTCAGCGGCCACTGGCCCGAAACACTGACTTGCTCTTTCGTTAAATTGGGGTCGTTGGGACCATAAATATAATCGGGATTGGAAACCTGCCTTGGATCACGCTCATATCGGTACGAGGCAGACAACATCGCCAACCGCTTGGGATTCCAGCGCAAACCTGCGGTCATTCTATTACGATCATTGGATTCGGGATTAAATTGCGCATCGAAACGCAGATTGAGCTTGTCGGTAAGCGCCGCACTCACCCCAACCAGGTAATCCGATTTTTTATCGGTGCGAGGCGCTCCGCCGGGCAATGTCACACGCCGGTCGTCGAAATAGATCCTTTGTGCCGCCGATAGCGCCAGCCTTTCGAACCCGGTATCGGCATCAAGCCACCGTGTGGTCAGGCCCAGCGTCAACTGGTTGGCATCTGCAATTCTGTCCCATCCGCCACTGAAATAATTTTCATCAAAGGCCTGGGCAAAATTAAACGTTGCAATGCCGGTGTCATAAACAGGCAAATCATCCTGGTCACGATAGGGCACCCTTAGATAATACAGCCGCGGTTCCAGTGTTTGAACAGACGGATTGCCGAAGAAACTCGTATCGCGCTCAAACATCAGGCCGGTATCGATCGAGAACAAAGGCACGGCGCGCGACTGCGATGTCGGCCGCCCGGCATACTGGGGAAACTGGCCGGTGTACCAATGCGTGTTGTACTGGCTCATGTGCAGCGCAGCTTTGGGGGTAAGGTACCAACCCGGCTTGACAACCGGAAAGGAAATGGCGTTGTACGACGTCATGCGCGTGCCATCCGGCCTTAAACGCTGCCCATCAACCAGTCCTGAATAGCCACCGCCTTTATAGCGGGGCATCACAAATTTGGTTGCATAGTTCAAAGACACCATGTCAAAACCATTCCAGTCGTATCGGGCACCGCGCACAAACAGCTCCGGCTCTTTATTGAACTGCGGATAGCGATAAGAAGCGCCGTCTGACGTATCCTGAATGGTCTGGTAGGTGTAATGCTGAACGGACGCCTGCCAATAGGGGCTTCCTGCCCAACCAACGGTCAGTACGCGGGGCAGGTAGTCGATAGAGGCCTGGTTTACGCCAATTGTCGAAAAGTCGCGGAAATAATTATCGTCGGACACCGCGTTGATGTCGGCCGAAGCATAAAACCCATTCCCAAAGCGATGGTTATGCCGCCAGGTATACATCCAGCGCTTTTCCTGGGTCTGCTTATCGTTGGGAAGGTATGTGCCTGCCAGCATCCCATCGTACGATCGGCCCAGATACCGGAACTCCGCTCCCAGCTGCAAACCCCTTTTGGACATATACCTGGGCGTTAACGTTAGGTCGTAATTGGGAGCCAGATTGAAATAATAAGGCAAGGCAAACTCGTAGCCCGAATTGCTTGAACCGCCATAGCTGGGAATCAGAAAACCCGACTTTCGCTCTTTGCGAATAGGAAAAGACAAATAAGGCGACGCCAGAATCGGCACGCCCTTGAAGTACAAAACCCCGTTCCGGGCAACACCTTCATTTTCGTCAAAATCAAAATCAACGCGCGGCGCCGAGATATACCAGGCCGGGTTAGGGCAAGGGCATGCAACGTATTCCATGTCGGTCATCCGCATTTGCGACCGGCTGAAAACCTGCGTTAGCGCAGAAGTACCAGAACCACCACCCTCGCCAAGCCAGAAATCGGCGTTGGATATTTCACCTGTTTCGCTGTCCAGATTGTAATGAAGCTCCGGGCCTTTCACCACGTTACCGTCGCGCATCAGATAGCCATCGCCCCACACATCAACCTGGCCGGTGCCACGCTGATAATCGATACGTTGCCCTTTGACCACCGCATCGTTACGCCGAACCTCGGCATTACCGGTGAGAATAATTTTATCGTCGGCATCATTCTCGATTTTGTCAGAAATCGTAAATGCCGATAGCTCACTTTCAGGCACGCCGCGATGAACATTCAACCTGCCCGATTCACGCAACCCTTGATCGGCCGCCGGTATTTCCGTCACACGCAGCGACGGGACCGGTTCGGCAAACGGTTGCCCACTGGCTTTAGCCGCAGACAAAACACTTACCGCAAGAAACACCGACCACCAGACAAAACGCACGAGAATTCGACCCTACGAAACAGTTATTATTTTGGCACTGTGGCCGCGACGAAAAAAACAGCAACCCGGTATTATAGGAGAACCTGAGCAAACCTCCAGTTTGCCGTTACAAAAGAACTTTTCCCAATTATTGCTCCGACATGACTCAACACAAAACGCAGCAACCGTCCGACACTCGCCTGACTCAGTTAAAAGAATGGCTTCAACCCAAGACGCCCGCGCTTGGCATCGCACTCGAAACACTGGAGCCCGCCTCCAGCGACGCCAGCTTCAGACGTTATTTCCGGATCCAGGCACATGACCGAACACTGGTGGTTATGGACGCACCACCAACCCAGGAAAATTGCGAACCATTTTTGCACGTAACCGCCCTGTTGCGCGATGTTGGTTTGAATGTGCCAACTATTTTGGCTCAAGATCTGCAACAAGGCTTCCTGCTTATTTCCGACCTAGGCCCCCAAACCTATTATCAGGCCATCCAGTCAGGCCTGTCGGATGATATCCTGCAGGCGCGCTACAGAGAGGCTTTATCAGCGTTGGCCACCATGCAAACGGCCAAAATGCACGGCCTGCCCGTTTACGATGAAAGCCGCATGCTTGCTGAGCTTTCCCTGTTTCCTGAATGGTATGTCGAGCGCCATTGCAACGCAACGCTTACCCAACAGGAAAGAGAAGACCTCGACACCCTTTTCCAGACGCTGGTAACAGACAACGTTCGCGGGGCAAAAGTACTGGTGCATCGCGATTTCCACTCGCCCAACCTGATGCTGTGCAGCGAACCGCGATTCGGCGCAAACCCGGGCATTATTGATTATCAGGATGCCGTGGCCGGCCCCATCACTTACGATATTGCATCGCTTGTAATGGACGCAAGAGCAAGCTGGGAAGAGCCGCAACAGCTGGACTGGGCGATCCGCTATTGGCAGGAGGCACTCAAGCTCAAGCTTCCGGTTGACACCGACTTCACAGACTTTCATCGCGCCTACGAATGGATGGGACTGCAACGCAACTTGCGCATTCTTGGCGTTTTCGCCCGACTTTCTTTGCGTGATGGCAAACACCACTACCTCGATCACATCCCCCGCGTCATGACCTATGTGCGACAGGTGGCTGAACGCTATATTCAGTTCAAACCGCTTTTACGCCTTCTGGACCGTCTGGAAGGCAAAACGCGCGTCATGGGATTAACTCTGTAATGCACGCCATGATTCTTGCCGCAGGGCGCGGTGAACGCATGCGCCCTCTAACCGACCACACACCAAAGCCGCTTTTGCCCATTGCCGGCAAGCCACTCATTGTCTGGCACATCGAACGACTGGTCGCTGCCGGCATTACCGAAATTGTCATTAATCACGCATGGCTGGGTACTAAGATTGAGGCTACATTAGGTAACGGCCAGGCATTCGGGGCAACCCTGGCCTACTCGCCGGAGGAGCACGCGCTGGAAACGGCAGGCGGCATCGCCAGGGCACTGCCGCTACTGGGAACAGATCCGTTCCTGGTCGTGAATGGCGACGTGTGGTGCGACTGGTCGCCGCAAAATGCCCCGGCACATGCCCATACCCTGCTGAACCAGAACAAAAAAGCCTGGCTGCTAATGGTGAGTAACCCCGATCACCACCCGCACGGCGATTTTTATCTTGATACAACTGATGAACTTCGTCACAGCAATGATGGTCGTACTGGTCGTAAGCTTACATTTTCAGGAATTGGCGTATACCAGCCTGCCATGTTTTCCAGTATCCCCGACAACGCGCCGCATCGTCTTGCACCTGTTCTGCGTAAAGCAATGGATAATCACGAGGTGATCGGAGCGCATTACAATGGGTGCTGGGTCGATGTCGGAACGCCCGACCGGCTCCAGGTACTGGAAAGCAGACTCCAGTCTTAATCGCCTCCCGGCGCACCGTTATCCAACTCCACGACCTGCGCAACATTCAGGATTCAAGCAATGGCATTATTTGGTTCATCAAATCGCAATACGTTCAAACCCACTCCCTATGGGGCAAGCCGCAAGAAACGGCGCATACCTCGCTGGTTAATTCTGATGCTGACCGGTATTGTTCTGGGTGCAGGCGGCGTACTGTTTGTACAGAAAAGTTACGGCCCCACGCTGCTGACAGTTGAGCAAGCCGAACAATTGCGTCAAGACCTGAACACGACCAATCTCGACAAGCAACGCTTGCAATCGCAACTCAACCGGATGACACATGAACTGAAGGAAAGTCAGGCCGCGCTGTCGGAACAGACCGAACGCGCAACGACGGCCGAGGAGGCGGCAGAGAACCTGAAGGATGACGTCTTGCTATTGGCCAGTGCGGTAGCGCCAGATCCTCGTGGAACGTCACCTGGTATCCGGGCTGCAGATTTCGCAAACGTTCAAGGGCAATTGAACTACAAATTGCTTGTTATGCAAGACAGCCCCGATGCATCCACGTTCAACGGTGTCATGGACTTCGCCGTTGCAGGCCGCTATCCAAACGGCCGGGCCACAACGCTTGACCTGCCTGTCGGCGAAGTAAGTATCGGGCACTATGCACAATTAACCGGCGATGTGGAGTTGCCCGACGGGTTCAACGCCACGCAGGTCACCATTCGTATCCGGCCCGGATCCGGCGAATCGATTGCGGCCACCCGCACCATTCGCGTACCCCGCTAAGAAAACGTCCGGGTCTGGAGACAACTCAATGACCCGGACCATTCAACGGCTGGCCTTTCACGCCAGCATAAAAAACAATTAATTCCACAGCCTCCGAGCCGCTTGTGCCGCGGTGAACCGTATCGACGGTTTCGGGCAGGGTATCTCCCTTGGCCAGTATCAGCTTGCGACCCGATTTCGTCTCAACCGTCAAGGTCCCGTTGACAACATAAGCAGCATTCGGCATTGGATGCGTATGCCACGGCAACGTCGTATTGGGCGGAATGTCAATTTTGAGAATGGAAAGTTCGGGGCGTCCTGATGAGTAATTTTCGTAGGCAACGCCGTCCCAGGATTGCGTTGTTTTCATCAGTGTCTGAACTTTTACTTTATTGCCCGCCTCTGTCTGTTCTTGAAGGGCCTCGCCAGCAAAGGCCGCCCCCACCCAACATTGAGTCGCAACAAGAAAGATACCTACAAGCCGACTCATATTGCCCTCCTGGCAACGATAGGAACGGGCTCATACTACCAAGAGAAACCAATTCAACAAAGACAAAAAGACAAAAGGCCGCGTATTGAACACGGCCCTAAAAATCATCCAGACAAGATCGGTGGCAAGAAACCCCCATCACAAAAACAAAACGGGCCGCCTGAAGTACAGGGGACCCGTATGCTTATTGGTGGGCTGACTGGGATTCGAACCCAGGACCAACGGATTAAAAGTCCGGTGCTCTACCAACTGAGCTACCAGCCCGACCGAAGAACAAGATTATGAAGTAATTTTATTTGAGTGTCAAACGACTCTAATAACATTAATCCTCTGAACCCTGGTTCTTGTCTTTACCACTTTATCGCATGCGTGAAATACGCACTTCCGCACCACGGCGCTTAACTTCCAAACCTTCTGAAGGCAGTATTTTCAAGCCTTCCAAGCCCTTGATATAACTGGACCCCTGCATTTGCATGACCCGAATTTTGTTTCGCATTGCCGCAGGGCTCTGCTCTGGCATCCCAAACAACCAAACCTCGTCGAGCAAGCGCGCCGAGTTGAATTCAGATGTATGCGGTGCATACGGCCCCAGGCACAGCATATGCCCTTCACGCCCGAATACGGGCAGCGCCTCCAGGCCAACCTCAACCTCCAGGACAGTACCGCCTTCATAACGCCAGCCGGTATTCAGATCCCACCAGCCCGAACCTTCGGGCAAATACACCTTTACCTTACTGCCGGGTTGGGTGACGGGCGCAATCAACAAGGCAGGACCGAACATGTACTGCGTATCCCAACCATGCGCGGCGGGGTCATCCGGGAAGGCAAGCAACATGGAACGCTGAACAGGCAACCCTGTGCGTACTGCATCCTCGATAATGCCCAGCACATAGGGAATCAAACGATAGCGCCACTGCAGCCAATGCTGAACCAGCGCCTGCGTCTTGGCGTCGAACGCCGTGGGCAGCAAGGCGGGCACAGCCTGAAAACTGAAATTACCCGAGAAGACCAGACAAGACAGCCAGCGCACATAGAGCTCAGGTGTCATGTCGCGCAGCGGTTGTGCCGCATTTCCCAACGTATGCATTTGCACTGGCACGGCACTGGCACCCAGCGCCAATGCCGTTCGTAAAGAGCGCGTCAGACCCGACCAGTTATTGCTAACCTCAGGCCCCATTTGCCAGGCGTAACGCTGTGCCGCGGGAAACAGATCGTTGCTCAGCACGATTCCTTCCTGCGGTGTTTTATGACCGGCAAAAGCATCGAACAATGCATTGCGGGCCAACAACGGGTAGACCACTCGCAACACCGGGCCGCACTCGCCGCCCCGGGCCGTGATGCCGTCAGGTATGTCGTATTGTGCATTGCACATTGGCGCCGCGACACCCTCATCGAACATCTGGCGCTGGCGCTCCGACCAAAGTTTATAAACGTCTTTATTCGTCAGGTCCAACAGACCATAAGGACGCCCCCCGCTTAACTCGTCGCCTGGGAAAACATGCGCGCTGCCGTCTTCATCATCAATCAGCAACCAGCCACGATCCTCCCATTCCTCAAACAAGACTGTTTCGGTAAGCACGCCGGGAAATGTCGGTGCCACCAGTTGCACATTCACGGACTGGAACAAAGTACTTATGCTGCGCGCATCGGCAGCACGTTGCTGATCCCATTCGAAAGCAGGCTTGTCGTCTTGAAACGCATAAGCCGCCGCCCCCGTGAGACGAACAACATCGAAAGAAAACCCGCCTGAACGCAAGTCTTGCGCAATGGCGTGAAGCGATTCGGATGACTGTTCAGGCGCCTGGTCGAGCCAAACACCCATGGGCCATAACCCCGGTTGTCCGGCACGGCCCGTCAGCGCAGTGTATTGATTCAGAATTTCAGAGGGGTCACCGACGAAAAGAAAGAGGTCAAGCCCCCGGTCCTCGATGGAAATCTGGCATTGAGTTGTATCGGCAGCGCCCAGGTCGTATACCACCCGGCCCAGCGAATTAACATACACACCCCAGCCGGTCGGACTCCAGAGCAAGGGGACCACGCCTTCATCAGCACGATCGCTGACAATGTGTTCGCCACGCCGGTCAAGGGGCCCGGCGGTTTCCCCCAAGCCACACAACACTTCTTCATCGGCGAGCTCCAGGTGGATGTCCCAGCCAGGCCCTTGCTCGGTTTCATAGGCGCCAAGCCCGGCGTCTCCGGCAGCACCCAAAACATAGTCATCGCCTTTGTAAAGCGACCACGACAAGGGCGAGCGCATGATGTCCAGTACCATGTCACCCTGCTCGATACGCCAACCATCCCCCTCTTCCGGCATCAGGGAGCTAACCGATAACTCACCGACCGGCTCTTGCCTGACAAGCAGCATTTCCGCTTGTTGACGGGCTCGCGACGTGAGTTTGTCGAAATTCATGGAGGCGGCCGGACCGCAACGCATGCGGAAAACACCCGGCGCATGCGCTTCAACGCGGAACACTCGTTCCGTGTTCTCCAGCTCAAAATCGACTGTCGTCGATTTTGCGTGTAGAAACCGCGAAAGCATCATTGATTTCACGTGATCAGAGTCAGACTTAGTCGACACAACGAATCCTTGGGCATCAATCGCCTGAAAGCGTCCAAAAGAGCATATTTTGACGGATTTATGCCATAAAATAAAATCGCGACGCAAAAAACATAATAATTAGCTAAATTTACGGCCACTTCAACTACCTGGGCGATAAGGCGGAAAACAGATCGCGCTCTACGATCGCAGGCTCATCATTGAGCCTGGCCCCAATCAAATCGGCTGCCAACGCAGCCCAAGTCAAACCTCTTGAACCATACGCTGTGGCCAACCAGATACCGGGATGCCGTGATAAAGGCCCGATCACAGGCAGGCGTCCCGTCACCACTGCGCGCCAACCTGCCCATCCACCCAAAACCGAATCAGGCCCCGACAACGCCTCCCGGTGAGCAGGCAAAAACTGACTGAGTTTTCGCGCGATTTCCCGGTGCCCTTGATGCGTTACATTCGCACTGGCTTGCTCTAATTCGTACGTCCCGCCCGCCGTCAACATCCCTTCAACTTCGGGTAACCAATAAGCAGAAGCATCAAGAACACAATCAGGGCCGCCATCAAAACCCGCCGCATCGAAATAACTGACTTGCCCGGGTACGGCCTGCATCCGTTCAAGCCTGGGCAACTCGCCTGGTTCGGTCAACTGAGACAGTAGTGGCCCAATACTACGCGCATTGGCTAAGACCACAACCGGTGCCTCATAAATTGAACCGCTGTCGGTTTCCACCTGCCAACCGATCTGGCCCGCTCTTTTTACCTCGGCAACAGCCTCATCGATACAGAACACGCCGGTGTGCCCCAACAAGGCCGGCAAAAGCCGGTTGGGCTTAACCAATAAACCCGAAGCCCGATAGCAACCGCCCGACTCCACAAGTTCATTCGCTTGTCTTGAGGCCGCCTCGGGTTCCAACCAGCCAGCCCAGCTGTCCGGGAAATTCAGGCAGCCCAGCATTTCCTGCCACGACTCGACCCCGCGGTCTGGCGTGGGCAAACCCAGTGTCCCGCATCGGATTGGCCGGGCAGGCGCCTCCAGTTCCGACCAGTTCGCCCATGCCCGCGCTACGCCTGCTCGACTCAAACGCGCACGATAATCGTCGTCTTTGGAAAGATAAGGAGAAACCGCAGCCGCATAGTGCCCTTCATGCGTACCTGCCTGACCCGACCTCAACATGGGATCAAAAACTTTTACATGATGACCGCGTTGTGCCAGCCCCCAGGCAATAGCCGCACCAGCCACGCCTGCCCCGACAACCAGCACATCTGCACCTGCCAGCACAGAGCGGCGAGTATGGCACAGTCTGGCACGCAACCGCCCTCGCACAAAGCCATCAAACGGCACGTTTGCCCGACACATCTGAAAGCCCGCTTGCTGCAATACGTCACACAAACGTTGTGCATTACCGTCAGCCAGGCCTATCACCTGCGCGGAAGCGCCCGCGATACGAACCAGCTTGCCCGCTGGCGATGCACCCCCGGCTTCGCCTGAAAAAGCCGCAGAATCCGACACCCAGAACACATCAACAATCGCATCTATTTGCCGCAGGGCCACCGACAAAGGGTGAAAAACGAGTGTAAGCGTGACCGCGCCGTGCTCAAAGCTCAACCGGTGAATGCCCGGCAAGGCGTCAGGCCACTGCGCTTCCAATGCCTCGTCCAGCACCTGAAGCGCGGCGGGCAACGTTTCACCCCTTGCTTGTTTCATGGCGGCCCACGATTGCGGTGGAGAACAGGCAATTATCTGCAACCTGGCCCCGGGCGAACGATGCCGGCGCCAGAAAGACCACAAGGCAAGAAAGCGCAAACCGCCATCAAATGACGTATCACAAACCGTCACACGACCTGCGTGCTCGGTGCTGACAAGACCATCGGTTGCTTCCAACCATGCCTCAGACGAGGCAACCCGGGTTGCTGACCCATTCAAATGTTCAGATTCCATCATTCTGTCAAAGACGCAGTGCACAATGTTGCGTAAACTATTGGTTCTTATCTAAAACTGCCCAGCAAATGAATAACACCGCTTTGCATCTTAGTGAAAATCTTGAACTCGCGGTACGAGCTGCGCGCGCAGGCGCCGCTGTGCTGCAATCTTACGCACACCGCCGCGCCGACCTCCTGATCGACAAAAAAGCGCGAAACGACCTGGTGTCACAAGCAGATCATGAAGCCGAAGCCGCCATTATCGAAGTGCTGAATTCAAACGCCAACGCATTCGGCATCATCGCGGAAGAATCCGGTGGCACGACCCAGGAAACCGCCACATGGTACATTGATCCGCTGGACGGGACTACCAATTTCCTGCATGGCATTCCGCATTACGCGGTTTCCATTGCCTTGGTTGCGCATCGCGGCGCCATCGTGAACGGCGCCCCCATTGAAAACGACACCCCGGTTGTCGCCGTCGTCTACGACCCCAGCCGGGAAGAAGTGTTTTCAGCGCTTTACAACACCGGAGCCTGGTTGAACGACCACCGCATCCAGTGCTCACAAACAAAGTCTCTGGCCGAGGCTTTGCTGGCCACCGGCCTGCCGTTTCGCGATTTCAGCTTCACCGATCAGTACATGCCCACGTTGAACGAGGCAATTCACACAAGCCGGGGCGTGCGACGCATGGGCTCAGCCGCACTCGATTTGGCCTGGACTGCTTGCGGCCGGTTTGATGGATACTGGGAAATGGGGTTGGCCTCCTGGGACGTCGCAGCGGGCACCCTATTGGTACGTGAAGCCGGTGGCGTAGCGGAAGACCTGCATCATAAAGACCCCTGGCCTATCGGCGGTTACGTGTACGCCGCCAACAAAAGTCTCGCCACAACGCTTCACACCATGGCTGCCGCCCAGTTAACGTAGTTTTTGTCCGCGCACTCGAACAAGTCTTTATCATGAAACTAATTGAACCACTCATTGCCTGGAAAGATGAAATGACGGCGCTACGCCGGGATATCCACGCGCACCCTGAATTGGCGTACGAAGAAGTTCGAACAGCCGATGTCGTTGCCAAAAGCCTGCAAGCCTGGGGCATCCCCGTGCATCGCGGCCTGGGTATTACGGGCGTTGTGGGAACCATTACAGGCCGCACTGATAACGGCAAAGCCGTGGGATTGCGCGCCGACATGGATGCGCTGCCCATGCAGGAAACAAACACATTCGAACATGCCAGCAAAAATGAAGGGAAAATGCATGCCTGCGGCCACGACGGCCACACGGCAATGCTATTGGCTGCGGCGCGTTACCTGGCAGAAAACCGCGATTTCGACGGCACCGTATATGTCATTTTCCAGCCCGCCGAAGAAGGCTTCAGTGGCGCAAAACGCATGATCGATGACGGCCTGTTTGAACAATTCCCGATGCAGGCGGTTTTTGGTCTGCATAACTGGCCCGGCATGCCTGCGGGAACATTCGGTATTGTGCCCGGCCCGATCATGGGCGGAAGCAATCTGTTCCGGATTACGCTGGAAGGCAAAGGCGCCCACGCAGCCATGCCCAACCTCGGGCACGATCCCATCATGGCGGCAGTGCAACTGGCCCAGTCGTTGCAAACCACCATCACGCGCAACCTCGATCCGCTCGACCCGGCCGTGCTCAGTATTACCCAAATCCACAGCGGAACTGCCGACAACGTGATTCCGGATAACGCCGAGCTGCGCGGTACGGTTCGTACGCTGTCAGAAGAGGCGCTCGACCTGCTCGAGCGGCGCATGGCTGAAATTACCGACCTGACGGCGCAAGCCTTCAACTGCAAATCGAACTTTGAGTTTGCGCGAAAATACCCACCCACTATCAATCATGCAAAGGAAGCTGAACTTTGTGCTGAAGTGGCAAGGGCGATTGTCGGCCCTGAAAACGTCGACCAAACAATCCGCCCATCCATGGGTGCAGAAGACTTTGCCTTTATGCTCAAAGCCAAGCCCGGTTGCTACGTATGGCTGGGAAATGGCGATGGCGACCACCGTTCAAAAGGCCACGGACTGGGCCCATGCACGCTTCACAACGGCAGTTACGATTTCAACGACAATCTTCTGCCGATCGGCGCCAGCTATTGGGTGGAACTGGCAAAACGTTGGCTGGCCAAAACCTGAGTCGGGGATAACTGATCATGCAGCATCCACCCGAAGAGCACGCTGTTACACCTGCCGAACCCATTATGACTCCTCGCCGCCTTGACCCGGAAGATGCCCAGCTTGCCTTGCAGAAACTTCAGGCTATCCTGAAACGCGAGGAAGTGGCGCAGGCACTTGCACATCGCCAGGACGAAGATGACGATGACGACGAATCCAACCTGCTTGAAGGCATGTTGCAGCGTCGTCATGAGAACGAAATCAAGGCCATTGTCAATAATCTGCACCCGTCAGACATTGCCTTCATCCTGGAATCACTGCCGGTTAACGAACGTCAGGCGGTATGGCAACTGGTGAATCCCGAATTCGACGCCGACGTCCTCCTGGAAGTTGACGATTGGGCTCGCGAGTCGCTGATCCAGGCGATGGATCTGCAGGATCTTGTTGCGGCCACCGGGACAATGGATGCGGACGAGATCGCCGACCTGGTCCCCGACCTGCCTCCCGATGTCGTAGCCGAAGTGCAAAAAGGCCTGACGGAAGAAGAGCGTGCCCAACTCATCGAAGCCATGGGCTACCCGGAAGGCACCGTGGGCGCGATCATGGACTTCGAAATGGTTCGGGTTCGCGAAGATGTCTCTCTGGAGGTGGTGCTGCGCTATCTGCGTCGGCTGCAGGAACTGCCAGACCACACCGATCAGATTTTCGTTGTCGATCGCCAGGACAAGCTTCAGGGCGTATTACCCGTCTCAAAACTCCTGGTCAGTGAGCCGGATATCGACGTGGCCAAAGTCATGCAAACCGACTTTCTCACGCTGAGCCCGCTGGACTCAGACGCCGACGCTGCCGGCGCCTTCGAACGTTACGACCTGGTGTCAGCACCTGTGATCGACGACCATGGGCGCCTGATAGGCCGCGTGACGATTGCCGAAGTTGTCGACGTTATCCAGGAAGACTCTCAAGAACAAGCGCTATCTCGCGCCGGTTTGCAGGAAGAAGACATTTTCGCACCCGCCCTGACCGCCCTGCGCAACCGCGCGCCCTGGCTATTGGTGAATCTGGCCACCGCCTCTACTGCGGCGTTCATCGCATCACGCTTTGAAGATACGGTCAGCCACATTGTTATTCTGGCTTTTCTGATGTCGATTGTTGCCGGTATCGCCGGTAACTCCGGCAATCAAACCATGACCATGGTTATCAGAGCCATCGCAGTTGGACGTGTCAGCCGTTCCAGCACCTGGAACCTGGTAAAGAGAGAAATTAAAATTACTTTAATGGTCGGCTTTTGCGGGAGCCTTGTTGCTGCCGTATTTGCCTGGGCTATCTCACAATCCTGGGCTATCGCCATCGTCATGATGGTCGCCATGATTGGAAACATGCTCATTGGCGCGGCCCTCGGTGTGCTTATCCCGGTACTGCGCGACCATTTCGGTAAAGATCCTGCCATGGGCTCGTCGGTTCTTCTTACCTTCGTTACCGACTCCCTTGGGTTTTTCCTGTTTCTGGGGCTGGCTTCGATTTTCCTGCTATAGCAGGCCAAACTGCAGTCTCCGCAGTTGAAATTAGAAAGGGCCTGGTGAAAACCAGGCCCTTTCTATTCAACCGACGACAGTTGCAGCTCAGGCAATACGCCCATGGCAATGCTTGTACTTCTTGCCGCTGCCACATGGACAAGGCTCGTTACGCCCCACCTTGGGTACACCGCCGGCAGCGCCGCCGGGTGCCGCAGGCTGAGCCGAACCCAAAGGCTCTTCCGCAATACCAGGATCCTCACCACTTAAGGCCGCGTCATAGTCGGAATGGTGATATGTCACACCCTCGACGGCCTCTGGTTCGGTTTGGGCCACCTGTTCAGGCGTTTGAATCCGAACGGTAAGCAAGACACGAACCACATCTGTACGAACACGATCAAGCATGCCCGAGAAAAGCTCGAACGCTTCGCGCTTGTACTCCTGCTTCGGGTCTTTCTGCGCATAGCCGCGCAGGTGAATCCCCTGACGCAGATGATCCAGCGACGAAAGATGGTTGCGCCAATGTGTATCGATTGATTGCAGCAACACAGACCGCTCGAACGGCGCCCAATTGTCGCGACCAACCAGCTCAACCTTGGTACTGTAGACACGGTTGGCTTCCGCCATAACACGCTCCAGCAAGTCTTCGTCAGTTAAATTAGGCTCCTTCTCAGCCCAATCCACCAGCGCCACTTCGAGGCCCCAATCAGACTCAAGCACCGATTGCAGGCCGACAACGTCCCACTGCTCTTCCATCGACTCCGCTGGTATGTATGAATGGAAAATCTCGGTAATGGTGGCGGTAAGCAGGTTCATTACCATGTCGCCCACATCCTGGGCTTCCAGAACCTCATTACGCTGCGCGTACAACACCTTGCGCTGGTCATTGGCGACATCATCGAACTGCAGCAGTTGCTTGCGAATGTCGAAGTTACGTGCCTCAACTTTACGCTGCGCCGACTCAATGGAACGCGATACCATTTTGGCTTCAATGGGCTCGCCCTCGGGCAAGCGTAACCGCTCCATAATTGCACGAACCCGGTCACCGGCAAAAATTCGCATCAGCGAATCTTCCAATGACAGGTAAAAACGCGTTGAGCCCGGATCACCCTGGCGGCCGGCACGGCCGCGTAACTGATTATCGATCCGGCGCGATTCATGCCGTTCAGTGCCGATAATGCGCAAGCCCCCGGCAGCCTTGACCGCCTCATTTGCAGGCGCCCATTCATCACGAATCTGTTGAATCCGGGCCTCTTTGTCTGCCGCACTCAAACTCTCGTCGGCACGCAATAGCGCGATCTGTTTCTCGACACTGCCACCCAGCACAATATCAGTGCCCCGGCCTGCCATGTTGGTTGCAATAGTAATGCGGCCCGGCTTGCCGGCCTCAGCAACAATTTCCGCCTCGCGAGCATGCTGTTTGGCGTTAAGTACCTCATGCGACAACTTCTCACGCTTGAGCATGGCGGCAAGGCGCTCAGAGTTTTCGATACTCGTTGTACCCACCAGCACCGGCTGGCCACGCTGCTGACAATCCTGGATATCAACCAGGATGGCATCGTACTTTTCAGCATCGGTTTTAAAAACCTGATCATTCTGATCTATACGAATCATTGGCTTATTGGTTGGAATGATGACCGTTTCCAACCCATAAATCTCTTGAAACTCGTAGGCTTCGGTATCGGCCGTACCCGTCATCCCTGCCAGTTTCTCGTACATGCGGAAAAAGTTCTGGAAGGTAATCGACGCCAGTGTCTGATTCTCGTTCTGAATCGTGACCCCTTCCTTGGCTTCAACCGCCTGGTGCAGCCCATCAGACCAACGGCGCCCCACCATCAGGCGACCCGTAAACTCATCGACAATCACAACCTCATTATCGGTAACGACATAATGCTGATCGCGAAAGAACAAATTGTGCGCGCGCAACGCCACCATCAAATGATGGATCAGCGTAATGTGACGTGGATCATATAACGACTCACCTTCAGGCAGGATTCCCTGACGCGCAAGAATTTCCTCGGCATGTTCCATGCCCGACTCGGACAAATGAACCTGCTGGCCTTTCTCGTCAACCCAGAAGTCACCTTCGGGTTCGGGCTCGTGAGGCTTGGGCTCGGATGCCATACGCGTCAGCATCGGCGGTACGGCATTCATCCGGACATACACCTCGGTATGGTCTTCAGCCTGACCGGAAATAATCAGTGGCGTACGCGCTTCATCGATCAGGATCGAATCGACCTCGTCGACAATGGCAAAATTCAAGCTGCGCTGGCGCCGGTCCTCGGCGCGATATTCCATATTGTCACGCAGATAGTCGAAGCCAAATTCATTGTTGGTCCCGTAGGTGATGTCTGCGCGATAAGCAGCCACTTTCTCCTGGGGGTCCTGCTGCGGCACAACGACCCCGACATTGAGCCCCAGAAAGGTATACAGCTGCCCCATCCATTCGGCATCGCGGCGTGCAAGATAATCGTTCACGGTTACAACGTGTACACCTTTACCTGCCAGTGCGTTCAAATACACAGCCAATGTTGCCATCAGCGTTTTGCCTTCCCCTGTGCGCATCTCGGCAATTTTTCCGTTATGCAAGGCAATGCCGCCCATGAGCTGCACATCGAAATGACGCATGCCAAATACGCGTTTGCTGGCCTCGCGGACAACGGCAAACGCCTCCGGCAAGAGCTGGTCGAGCGTTGAGCCGGACGCCAACTGCTCTCGAAACTGAACGGTTTTGTTTTTCAGATCGTCGTCGGAAACAGCTTCAAGAGACTGTTCAAGCGCATTGATTTGCGTGACCTGTTTACGGTATTGCCTGAGGATTCGATCGTTACGACTACCAATAAACTTTTTGAGCAGGGAAACCATAGATTTAGTGTCTAAGTTGGCGGTTAAACCGCAGGAAAACAATACAGTTTAACGTACCTCGGCGCTATCAGCTTGCAGACCGTCGGAGGCGTCCGCCAAGTGCAGTTCAGGCTTGTTGGGATCTGGCAGGAAAAGCGATGGATCCAGAGGATGCCCGGCAACACGAACCTCGAAATGAAGGTGAGGTCCGGTTGATTGTCCTGTAGAGCCCACATTAGCAATAAGCTGCCCTTTTTCCACCAGGTCGCCTCTTTTCACATGCAAGTTCGAGGCATGCGCATAAACAGTGACGAGATTGTGGCTGTGTTGAATCTCGACCGTTTTCCCATACCCCGCGCGATAACCGGAGAACAGAACCATGCCACCCGAAGCAGCATGAATCGGTGCGCCATGAGGTGCAGCAAAGTCCAGCCCTTCATGCATCTTGTTGCGCCCCGAAATCGGGTGACGGCGCCAACCATAGGATGAAGTCATGTACGGAAAGTCAACCGGGGAAAGGGTTGGCAGGCTTGCTTCCAGGCCGGCACGTTGCGTCATGACCATGTCAAGCATCGCAAGTCCATCACGCTGGCGATCGAGTCGCTGAGACATGGTATCAAGCTCGCGACCCAGTTTCTCCGCTGAGTCAAACACCAAGGCTTGAGTATCTTCGTCGTCCACCACGGTGCTGCTGTCCAACGATTCCTGTACCTCGGGATTCGTGTAGTTCACGCCGGCAACTTCGGCAAGGCGTTTGCTGACGCCATCCATTTCAATAAGACGCGCCTGCAACTGGCCGACCTTTTGTCCGAGTTGATGCAAATTCGCCTTGAGCATTTGCGACTCCAACTCCAAACGTTCTTTTTCCGCCTGTCGCACATCGAGGCTGACAAGTGTGGGAAGATTGGACATGATATGCTGACCATAGACCCAGGCGCCACCCAGCGCCGACAACACCGCCAGTCCGGCCAACGCCGACACAACCAGCCACAAGCTGACACCTCGCTGCGCCAGTCGGGCCAAACTGCCCGATCGCTTGTTCAATAAAATTATTCGCACTACTTATCCCTTTACCAATTATGTCTCGTTTTGCCCGCGCCCGTGCCTCATCGACAGAAAACAAGCAAAGCTTGTCGGCAATCGACTGGCTCGGCCAAAGCCGGCAAAGCGCCGACGTCCTAGCTACCGCCCGGCGAATGATTGAAATGGAGCATATTGTTTCTCAGGCGGTACCCGGCAATCTTGCCAGAGCCTGCCGAGTCGCCCGAATCGATAATCATGAAATCACACTGGCGGTTCCCAGTGCCGCTCATGCTGCCAAAATCAGACAGCTTGCCCCCAGAATCGTTCAACGACTGGGTCAACACGGCTGGAACATTAACCAATTACAAGTCAAGGTTCAAGCCGGTTTAAACCAAAGCGCAACAAATATGTCACGCAAAAAAGAGGTCAATCCGCTCGACGAGCAGGCCTTGACCTCTTTTGAAGAACTGTATCGAAACACCCCACCTGGCCCACTGGCAGATTCCCTGAAACGCCTGATAGAGCGACACCGGGCAGCCTTGCCATAAGCCAGACCAAACTTAACCACCACCTGATTACGCCAATTTCCACTCACGCGTATAAGCTTTAGGCGCCGTAACAGCCGACTCATAGCTGACCAGTTCCCACGCCGACTCATCAGCCAGCAAGGCGCGAGCCAATTGGTTATTCAAGCCATGTCCCGATTTACAGGCCACGTAACGTGCCACCAGCGGCTTGCCGATAAGATACAAATCGCCGATTGCGTCGAGAATTTTGTGTTTCACAAATTCATCTTCGTAGCGCAACCCGTCTGTATTCAGTACGCGGAACTCATCCATCACAATCGCGTTATCGAGACTACCGCCGCGGGCAAGCCCGGCAGCCAGCAACGCCTCAAACTCATTTACAAAACCAAATGTGCGTGCACGGGCAATGGATTTGACGTATGAGTCGTTGGCAAAATCAATTTCGGCGAAATTGGCCGTGGCATCAATGGCAGGATGATGGAAATCAATGGCAAACGAGAGTGCAAAACCGTCGTATGGCTCGAGACGCGCCCATTTTTCATCCCCGCCTTCGCTTTCTCGAACTTCCACGGGCTTGAGAACGCGCAAAAACTTCTTGGCCGCAGCCTGCTCCTGAATTCCCGCAGACCGCAGCAGATAGACAAATGTACCTGCACTGCCGTCCATAATAGGCACTTCCTCTGCAGTGAGGTCTATGTGCAGATTATCAATACCCAGCCCCGCCAGCGCGGACATGAGGTGCTCAACCGTGGAAACGCGAGCCGTACCCTTTTGAAGAACCGACGCCATGCGCGTGCCGCCAACCAGATCAGCCTGGGCGGGGAAATCCACCACTTCCGGCAAATCGACCCGGTGAAAGACGATGCCTGTATTGGGTTCTGCAGGGCGCAAGGTGATCTCAACCCTGCGGCCGGAGTGCAAACCCACGCCTTTAGTGCTAATGGCGCTTTTCAGGGTGCGTTGACGTAACATAAACAGTTGAACAATAAAGAAAAAGCCTTTTCAGGCGAAATAGTCTTGCTATTGTAACTTGATATGGGTATTTTCCCCAATCTTTTCAAGAAACAAGCTCGAAAAAAAAGTTTCAACGTGTTTTACTGGCGCGCTGACCGAGCCGGCTTCGGGGAAAGCCAACCCGGTCGCGCGACTCATTTCAAACAACCGAAAAGAGTCGCGCTGGCGTGTGAGAGCCTGCCTGGATGCCGGGTTTTAATCGGCTTGCTTGCGCAGAAAAGCCGGAATATCGAAGTGATCCATCCCCGACGTTTCAAGCGCACGAACCTGTGCCGACGCCTGACTGCGAGGGTTACGGATCACCGTCGGCACCTCGGCACCTTGCATGTCGTGCCCTGCGTTCACGAACGGCGCATCATCTGTACCGGTTCTGCGGGCTTCCTGGTTATTCTGAACCAATTGCGGACGACTGTTTCCACGGCCAAGGCCAGTAGCGACAACCGTCACACGCAGGTCTTCACCCATTGATTCATCATAAGCCGTCCCGTAAATAACGGTTGCATCTTCAGCGGCATAGCCACGAATTGTTTCCATGATTTCACGTGTCTCGCGCATTTTAAGCGTCCGGCTGGCCGTAATATTAACCAGAATGCCACGCGCACCGTTAAGGTCGACACCTTCAAGCAATGGGCATGCAATCGCCTGTTCGGCCGCTTCGCGCGCGCGATTTGCACCCGACGAAATTGCCGTACCCATCATCGCTTGACCTTGTTCGCCCATAATAGTCTTCACGTCTTCGAAGTCGACGTTCACATTGCCTTCGACATTAATAATCTCGGCAATGCCCGCGCAGGCGTTATGCAACACATCATCGGCAGACTTGAAACAATCTTCCTGGGTGGCATCCTCATCCATGAGGTCGTACAGGTTCTCGTTGAGCACCACGATCAGGGAATGAACGTGCTTGCCCAACTCTGCTATCCCTTCCTCAGCCATTTTCAAACGTCGTGAACCCTCGAACGAGAAGGGCTTGGTAACGACACCTACCGTCAGGATACCCAGCTCCTTGGCCACCTCTGCAACAATGGGGCCGGCACCGGTACCCGTACCGCCACCCATGCCGGCGGTAATGAACACCATATTGGCTCCGTTCAAGGCAGCGCGAATTTCTTCGCGTGCTGTCTCGGCAGCGGAACGCCCCTGATCAGGCTTGGCGCCGGCGCCCAGACCCGTACGGCCCAACCGGATTTGCACGGGCGCATCTGTAGCA
Source organism: Pusillimonas sp. UBA3987 (assembly GCA_002384935.1). GTDB lineage: Bacteria > Pseudomonadota > Gammaproteobacteria > Burkholderiales > Burkholderiaceae_B > Neopusillimonas. The sequence continues at coordinate 21,077 of DGCD01000013.1, read as the reverse complement.
GCCAGTGCCTGGGCATCGGTGTTTGCGCAGATAAATTCCACGCCACTGATGCCTGAACGAATCATGTGTGCAACCGCGTTACCGCCTGCACCCCCCACGCCAACGACCTTAATGACCGTGCCGCTGTTATTGGTATCGAGCATTTCGAAATTCATAATGTTGACTCCCTCACAAATCTGAATTAACAGTTATCAAGCAAATTTAAGTCCCCAAACTACCTATTTGGAAATCGGTTCAAAAAAGATGCCAGCGTTTGGCTCGCACCTGACTTGAAACGCCTTCCCGGACTCGGCCTGGAAACGCACCGCGCCCGTCAGGCCTGCATCGCAGGCCTAATTCATAAACCACTCTTTCATGCGCGCAAGAACCGTTTTCACGCTGCCTTTCTGCTGCGCCACTTTCCTCCCTCTTGCACGCTGCACTCTTGCTTCGGTCAGCAGCCCCATCACCGTCGAGAAGCGCGGATTGCGCATCACGTCGACCAAACTGCCCTCGTAAGACGGCACTGCGATACGCACCGGCTTAAGGAAGACATCCTCGGCCAATTCAACAATCCCTGGCAGCAAGGCTGTTCCACCGGTCAGTACAACGCCCGAAGCCAGCAGATCCTCATAACCCGACTCGCGCACCACTTGCTGCACAAACGTGAATAATTCCTCAACCCGGGGCTCAATAACCGCGCCCAGTGCCTGACGCTTAACCTGCCGATTGGGCCGATCGCCCAACCCTGGCACTTCTATCTGTTCATCTGGATTCACCAGCACTTGCTTGGCAACGCCGTAACGCAGCTTGATCTCTTCGGCATCCGGTGTCGGCGTGCGCAGCATGGCGGCAATGTCGCTGGTGATCTGGTCGCCGGCAATGGGGATGACCGCCGTATGCCGTATGGCACCACCTGTGTAAATGGCGATATCCGTCGTGCCACCACCAATATCAACCAGCACCACACCCAGCTCTTTTTCATCAGACGTCAGGCAGGCCATGCTGGACGCCAAGGGCTGCAAGATCAGGTCCTGCACCTCAAGCCCGCAGCGCCTGACGCACTTGACGATATTCTGGGCAGCGCTCACCGCGCCCGTCACGATATGAACGCGAACCTCAAGTCGCAGACCGCTCATACCAATGGGCTCTCGAATATCTTCCTGTGAGTCGACAATGAACTCCTGCGTTAAAACGTGCAGCACCTGCTGATCAGTCGGGATATTCACAGCCTTGGCAGTTTCAATAACACGCGCAACATCGGTCGGCGTGACCTCCTTGTCTTTAACCGCCACCATCCCGCTCGAATTGAAACTGGTAATGTGGCTGCCGGCAATGCCGGTATAAACCTCACGGATCTTGCAATCAGCCATCAATTCAGCTTCTTCAAGGGCCCGCTGGATGGAGTTGACCGTTGCCTCGATATTGACAACGACGCCTTTGCGCATTCCCTGCGACTCATGCTGGCCCAATCCGATTACTTCGAAGCGGCCTTCAGGCAGAATCTCGGCTACCACCGCAACGACTTTGCTGGTGCCGATATCCAGGGCAACGATCAAGTCCTTGATGTCACGAGTCATAATTTTTATTCACCAGATGATTGAGTAACCGGCGCCAATGTAATGGCAAAGCCGTCGGGGTAACGTAAATCGGCGCTGGCTACCTGACCCTTCAGGCGAGCGGCCAACGCCGGCCAATTTCGAACAAATCTTTCAATTCGGGACGCAAAGGAGACTGCACCAGAGCGGCCATGCGGATCGGCTACGTCGGCAGCCGGATCTCGCCCAAGATTCAAATGCAATCCATCGGACAACTGCACGGACCACGCATAACGTGGACTCAACTCAATCTGATCGACAGTCAGCCCCAACGGCGCAAACCAGCGCAATAATTCTGCATAGCGTTGCACGACCAGTCGCTCTGCGTCGTCAGGCCCGGAAAAACGCGGCAGGCGGGCATTGTCGGGCAGCTCTCCCTGGTTCGCGCTAAAAGCCTCGCCCCAAGTGTTAATCATCTGGCCATCGTTCCAGATTGCCAGCGGTTGTTGCTCCTCGAGCCGAACCTGCAAGGTGTTGGGCCACACTCGTCGCACGCTGGCATGCCGCACCCATGGTACCGACTCAAAAACGCCGCGCGCCTTGTCCAGGTCCATGGTGAAAAAATTTCCCGACAACTGACCCGAAATCGTTGCCTCAACGGTTGGCGCCGAAACATAACTCAAACTCTGCAACTCCATAGGTTCGATCTTGATCTGCGTAATGGAAAAATAGGGACGCTGGATCAACCAGACGACAAACCCGGCAATCATGGCCACTACAGCCAGCAATGCCAGCGTATTTGCCAAAAAGTTGATCACCCGGGCCTCGTTCACCATTACTCCTTCTACAGACTCATGGGGTCCGACGCCTGCACCTTGCAAGACGCCGTATCCAGAATAGCCATGCACAAATCGGCATAATCCATGCCTGCTGCCGCTGCACCCATCGGCACCAGGGAATGGCTTGTCATCCCGGGGGACGTATTCATTTCAAGCAACCAGGGCTGACCCTGTTTATCCAGCATGAAATCGGCACGCCCCCAGCCCTCGCAGCCCAACTCAAGATAGGCCTGCTCCGCCAAGTGAATTAATTGCACCGTCAGCTCTTTGCCCACTTCAGCCGGACACACATAATTCGTATCGTTCGACAAATACTTATGTTCGTAGTCGTAATTGCCTCCCGGCGCAATAATTTCAATCGCCGGCAGCGCCCTTACCTCGCGGCCCTTGCCCAAGACAGGCACGGTGAGTTCGCGCCCTTCCACAAAGGTCTCGAGCAGCACTTCAGCGTCAAACCGTGCGGCCAACCGATACGCCGCCAGCACATCACCCTCGTCCGTCACCTTGGTAATACCAAGGGTTGAACCCTCATGTGGCGGCTTGACCACCAACGGCATGCCCACATGCAACAGCGCGTCATCGAGTTCTTCTTCCGATTGCACCACTGCATAGCCAGGTGTCGGCAAACCCGCATTCAACCAGATGCGCTTAGTCATGATTTTGTTCATGGCCAGGCTCGACGCCATCGTCCCGCTGCCGGTATAGGGAACGCCCATCAGCTCCAGCAAGCCCTGTACTGTTCCATCCTCACCATAGCGCCCGTGCAGCGCAATAAACACACGATCGAAACCCGACTGAACCAGTTCCGTAAGCGTGCGTTCTCCAGTATCAAACAAATGTGCATCCACTCCCCGGCTGCGCAACGCTTCATAAACGCCCTGGCCAGACCTCAGGGAAACTTCACGCTCTGCAGAGCTGCCGCCGTACAGAACACCTACGCGACCATAATCCCGATTCATACCAACTCTCCCACTCGCGACGGCACTTTACTGATTGATCCGGCCCCCATCACAATCACGACATCGCCGTCTTCAACAAAATCCAAAATAGCCTGGGGCATATCGGTAACATTTTCAACAAACACCGGCTCTACCTTGCCGGCAACACGTACGGCTCGCGTCAACGCGCGACCATCAGCCGCGACGAGCGCGGGTTCGCCGGCGGCATACACCTCTGTCAGCAATACCGCATCCGCACGACTCAAAACTTTCACGAAATCCTCGAAACAATCCCGCGTACGGGTATATCGATGAGGCTGAAATGCCAGCACAATGCGGCGATTCGGCCAGGCGCCGCGAGCCGCCTCAAGGGTTGCCTGCATCTCAACCGGATGATGCCCGTAATCGTCGATCAGGGTGAATGAGCCGCCGCCGTGTTCAACCGATACCGGGAAACTTCCGACCTGGGTGAAGCGCCGGCCCACGCCATTAAACTCAGCCAGCGCCGATACGATCGCAGCGTCCTCGACACCCAGCTCCGTGGCAACGGCAATGGCCGCCAGGGCGTTCTGCACATTGTGGCGACCCGGCAGATTCAAATCAATCGACAGCACGGGCAACTCCCCGGACGAGGTGCGGCGCATCACGTCGAACGACATTCTTGCCTCGCGTGGTTGCACGTTGGTTGCGCGAATCAGTGCTTCCTCATTGAAACCATAAGTGGTTACCGGGCGCGAAATGAAAGGAATAATCTCCCTTACATACGCATCGTCACTGCAAACCACTGCACTTCCATAAAAGGGAAGACGATGGGTAAATTCGATGAATGCACTTTTCAATCGGGCTACATCGTGACCATAAGTATCCATATGGTCTACGTCGATATTGGTGATGATTGCCATCACGGGCAGCAAGTTAAGAAATGACGCATCAGACTCATCTGCCTCAACAACGATGTAATCGCCTTGGCCCAAACGGGCATTGGCACCAGCCGAAGTCAGGCGTCCTCCGATCACAAAAGTGGGATCAAGATCGCCGCCAGCCAGCACACTGGCAACAAGACTGGTTGTCGTCGTCTTGCCATGTGTTCCCGCAACGGCAATACCACGCTTCAACCGCATCAGTTCAGCAAGCATCAAAGCACGCGGAACAACCGGAATACGCGCAGCGCGCGCAGCCAATACCTCCGGGTTGTCTGATGTGACAGCCGTTGAGGTGACCAACGCCCCCACGCCTTTGACATTGGCGGCGTCGTGACCAATCATGACCCGCGCACCCAACGAGGCCAAACGCTTTGTGACGGCCGACTCCTGGATATCCGAGCCACTGATGGCATATCCAAGATTCAACAGCACCTCGGCAATGCCGCTCATTCCGGAGCCACCGATACCGACAAAGTGAATGCTCTGAATTCGATGCTTCATGCTGACCTCCTGACTGCACTTTCACATGCATCGGCAATCATTTGGGCCGCATTCAAAAACGCATGTTCATGTGCATGGCCGGCAACGGCAGCCAACCCGGAGCGTGTTTGGCCCCCCAACCAGTCGGCGAGCCACTCGGGCGTAAAAGCTTCCTGGGACTGCAGCCACCCACCGGAACAGTCACTCAGGTAACGCGCATTCGCCGTTTGATGATCATCAATCGCATGAGGCAATGGAATAAACAAAGCCGCAACGCCTGCAGCGGCCACTTCCGCCACCGTCATGGCACCGGCGCGACAAATCAAAACATCAGCTTCAGCCAAAGCGGCCCCCATATCCTCAATAAACGCGACGCAGTCTGCGCTTACTCCATTCGTTTCATAACTGTGCCGGACACTATCCAGATGCTGCTCACCCGACTGATGCGTCACAACCGGGCGTGTCTGCGAAGGCATCAGGGCAAGTGCGGCCGGCACCACCTGATTCAACGGACGCGCACCTAAACTTCCCCCCAGGACCAGGACACGCAACGGCCCCTGCCGCTGGCCATACCGCTGTTGCGCAGGCAACTTGCAAATGACATCTGAACGCACAGGATTACCAACCATTAGTGCCCCCGGCAGCGCACCCGGGAACCCTACCAGCACCTTGCGGGCCATCCGCGCCAGCCAGCGATTGGCCGTACCGGCAATCGCGTTCTGCTCGTGCACCAGCAACGGGATACCCGCCATCCGGGCCATGACACCGCCGGGGAAGGCGACATATCCGCCCATGCCCAACACAACGTCTGGCTGGGTTCTGCGCAGGGCTGCGCGCGCCTGGCAGCATGCACGCGCCAGGCGAAACGGCAATGCCAATAAGGCGCCCAGGCCTTTGCCACGCAGCCCGGAGAAGCGCAAAGGCTCCATGGGAATGCCGCGAGCGGCCACCAAACGCCCTTCCATTTTCTCAGGGTGGCCCAACCAGACGACGCGCCAGCCTCGATCCTGCATTTGTTCGGCGACAGCCAGACCCGGCATGATATGACCGCCTGTACCACCCGCCATGATCAAAAGGGTTTTGGTATTCATGTCCTTTTCCCCCTCATCATGTTGCGATTCTCAAAATCAACCCGCAATAACAATGCGACCGCCGCCATATTCATCACAATGCCCGATCCGCCATAACTGACCAGGGGTAATGTCAGGCCTTTGGTCGGCAGCAAGCCCACGCATACACCAATGTTGATGAACGCCTGGATGCCAAACCATAAAGCAACGCCCTGAGCGACCAGCCCATTGAATACCCGCTCCATCGCAAAAGCCTGGCGACCAATGTCGAAGGCGCGCCATATCAGCAGGAGAAACGCGGCGATGACAGCCAATACGCCCACGAACCCCAACTCTTCACCCACCACGGCGACAATGAAGTCGGTGTGTGCTTCGGGCAGATAGTGCAGCTTCTCGACGCTGGCACCGAGACCGACACCGAACCATTCGCCGCGTCCCAACGCAATCAGCGAATGGGAAAGCTGATAGGCACTACCGTAGATGTTGTCGGGATTCCAGGGATCCAGATATGCAAACAAACGCTCACGGCGCCACGGCGCCAGCCAGATCAACAACACAAAACTGGTCAGCAGAATGCCGATCAAGGCTGAAAACAGACGTCCATTGAGACCACCTATGAACAACAACCCGACAGCGATGGCAACAATCACAATAAACGCGCCCAGGTCCGGCTCAAGCAACACAGCGCTTCCAACCGCAGTCAAGGCAAACGCCATGGGCAAAAACCCTCTGAAAAAGCTGTGCATATGCTCTCTTTTACGCACCGTATACGCGGCTGCGTAAAGACAAATAGCCAGCTTCATCATTTCGGAAGGCTGAAAATTAACAGGCCCCAGGGGCAGCCAGCGACGCGCACCGTTCACCTCACGACCAACACCTGGAATCAAAACAATCACGAGCAACAACAAACATAATAAAAACAAGGGTACGGCAAGCTTTTCCCAGACACGCATTGGAATGCTGAACGCGAAAATAGCGGCGATAAAGCCCAATGCAATGAATGTCGTATGACGGAAAACAAAATAATAGCGGCCATAATTCGCGTAACGGGGCCCGTCGGCCAGCGCAATCGAGGCCGAATAAACCATCAGCAAACCGAACAACACCAGCGACACGGCAACAACCAGCACGCTGATATCCAATACCGGCAAACGTGTACGTCCTGGTTTCACTGCATTAATGCCACCAGTAAGTTCAGCAAACAGACTCATACAACCTCCCCGTGATCCAGGGCAAGCGCATTAACTGCATCAATAAAGGCTTGGGCCCGATGGGCATAATTGCGAAACATGTCCATGCTCGCGCATGCAGGCGACAACAAAACCGCCTGCCCGGCATGAGCCATCGACATGGCACTGCCAACCGCCGCCACCATATCCGGTGCCTGTTCAACGGGGACGTCGACGCCTTTAAGTGCTTCTTCAATTAAGCCGGCATCCTGGCCGATCAACACAACGCCCACTGCATGGCGGGATACGGCCTGGGCCAGCAATGAAAAATCCTGCCCCTTGCCCAACCCACCGGCAATCAGAACAACCTCCTGGCCCAGCCCTTCCAGCGCCGCGACGGCGGCGCCGACATTCGTCCCTTTGCTGTCGTTAATAAAATCAACGCCCGAGACCGAACGAACGAATTCTGTACGATTAGGCTCGCCGGCATAATCACGCACAGCGTGCAACAGCGGGGCCCATGGTTGATCGAGGGCGCGCACCAGCAAGAGCGCTGCCAAGGCGTTCATTGCATTGTGACGGCCCCGTACCCGCAGTGCATCACTGGGCATCAGTTGCACGACCCGGCCCGCCTTGCGCGCTGGCATATCGGCACCTTTACGACGCCGGGCCGGCTGCGGAATATCAAAGTCGTCCGGCTCGGCCGCCAACAACCAGTTCACCCCCTGCCCGGAATCAAGTCCGACATCGCCGACAAAACGCGGACGATCTGAGCCGAAACTGCGAATCGATAGTGACTCAAGACCATTCGCCATCGCAAGAACGTTGGCGTCGTCGCGATTAACCACCGCGATGTCTGCCCACTGCAGAAGCCTGGCTTTCGCCTGTGCATACGCCTGCACCGAACCATGCCAATCGAGGTGGTCCTGCGAAATATTCAACACCGTTGCTGCTTTGGGATTCAAACTGTGTGTTGAAACCAACTGGAAGCTGGAAAGCTCCAGAATCCATACGTCGGGGAGCTGACCTGCATCCAGACTACTCATTAATACAGCTAGCGCCGCCGGGCTGATATTGCCTGCCGCAACCGCCGACAACCCGCATGCCTGCGCCAAATGACGCGTCATCGCGGTTACTGTTGTTTTTCCATTTGTCCCCGTTACGGCCAATACCTGGGGCGCATAACCTTGCTCGCGCAAATCAGCCAGGGCGCGCGCAAACAATTCAATTTCACTAATGACTTCAATATTGCGCTCTTGCGCTTGGCCAAGGAACGCCGACACGCCTGGCGCGTTGGGCTCCAAACCGGGGCTGATTACCACACTGGCAACCGAATCCAGGCTGGACGCTGCCAAAGCGTCAGCACCGAAAAAATATTCAATCTTTGACGCATCAACGACTTCCCTTAACCGATCCCAGCCCGGTGGGTCGTCACGGGTGTCGACCACCCGCAGCGGCACGTTCGCACGTGCGCACCACAAAGCCGCGGCCAAACCGGTCTCACCCAGTCCCAAAATCAGAACCGGACGATCAACTGGCAAGGAAGGAAATCGATATTCCACCAAACTGCTCACCGTAATTTCAAAGTTGCCAAACCTACCAGCACGAGCATCATGCTGATAATCCAGAAACGCACGACGACCTGCGTTTCTTTCCAACCGCCTACCTCAAAGTGATGATGCAAAGGCGCCATTCGGAATATTCGCCGGCCTTCGCCATAACGTCTTTTCGTGTACTTGAAGTAAGCCACCTGCATCATGACCGACAAAGTCTCCACGACGAATACGCCGCCCATGATGAACAGCACAATTTCCTGGCGCACAATAACGGCGATAGTCCCCAGCGCACCACCCAGGGCCAAAGCACCCACATCACCCATGAAAACCTGAGCCGGGTAGGTGTTGAACCACAGAAAGGCCAGGCCTGCCCCGGCAATGGCAGCGCACAGCACCATAATCTCGGACGCACCTGGAATATAGGGAAACAGCAAATACTTGGAGTAATCGACCCGCCCGACCACATAAGCGAAAATACCAAGCGCACTGCCCACCATCACGGTGGGCATAATCGCCAGGCCATCCAGGCCGTCAGTGAGATTCACGGCATTGCTCGACCCCACAATCACAAACCAGGTCAGCGCAACAAAGCCGAACACACCCAGCGGATAACTGACACTTTTGAAGAACGGCACAATCAAGTCGGCCCTTTCAGGCAAAGCCATCGTGAAACCACTTGAAATCCAATTCGTGAATAGCGGCCACAAATCGGCATTGGCCGGCGCGGACACAGCAAAGGCAAGATACACAGCAGCGACAATACCAATCAGTGCCTGCCAGAAAAACTTGTGGCGCGACTTCATTCCCTCGGGGTCGCGATGCACCACCTTGCGATAGTCATCCACCCAGCCGATCAAGCCAAAACCGAAAGTAACCAACAGCACGACCCAAACAAAACGATTGGTCCAATCTGCCCATAAAAGCGTACTGACTGCAATCGCAATGAGGATCAGCGCTCCACCCATGGTGGGGGTACCCGTCTTGACCAAATGAGTTTGCGGACCGTAACTGCGCACCGCTTGCCCGATTTTCAACGCCGTCAGTCTGCGAATGACGGCCGGGCCCGCAACCAGACCGATCAATAATGCCGTTGCACATGCAAGCACGGCACGCAGCGTAATGTATTCAAACACCGCAAATGCACGAATGTGCTCGTCAGACAACCACCGCGCCAACTCAAGCAACATGGTGTGCTCCCCCATTCAATGATTGTTTTTGTTCCATGGCGTGAACCACACGTTCCATCCTGCTGCTGCGCGAGCCTTTCACCAACACATGGGCAGGCATCAAACCGCGCAGCACCGAATACAAAGCGTCGATGTCGTCAAAAGACTGAGCCCGCTCGCCGAAGGCAACGGCACAATCCCTGGCGGCTGCTCCCAGCGTCAGCAAGACATCAACATTTTTTTCGCGTGCATAGCGGCCAACCTCCTGATGCATTTGCGGACCCTGATCACCCACTTCGGCCATGGCGCCCAGCACAAGTACCTTGCGACCGCTTAACTCTGCCAGCACATCAATCGCGGCCCGCACTGAATCGGGGTTCGCGTTATACGTGTCATCAACCAGTTGAAAACCGTCGTACAAAGAATAAAACTGCATGCGACCAGCAACCGGATTGAACTGTTCCAGTCCGCGCACAATCGCTTCAAAAGGCACATTCGCGGCCACCGAGCACGCAGCCGCAGCCAAGGCGTTACGCAAGTTGTGCAAACCTGCCGCATTCAAACACGCAACCGACGTCCCGATGGGCGTCTTCAGTTCAAAAATAGTCTGGCTTGGCTTAGCCTGGATATGCTCCGCGCCAACATCCACATCTTCCGTCAGGCCAAACAACACGCATCGGCGTCCATCGCCAAGTTTCTGCCAGAGCCCGGTGTAATCATCGTCACCGGGGAAAACCATAACGCCGTTTGACGGCAGCGCCTGCAACACAGACCCATTCTCGCGTGCCACGGCCTCTACCGTATGCATGAACTCCTGATGCTCCCGCTGTGCATTGTTCACCAAAGCCACGGTTGGCAGAGCCATTGCTGCCAGCAAACCAATCTCTCCTGGATGGTTCATTCCCAGCTCCAGCACGGCAACGCGATGATGATGCCGCAAACGCAAAAGCGTTAAGGGAACACCCAAATCATTATTGAGGTTTCCTTCGGTCGACAGCATATTTCCGCCCTGCCACGCACGCAGGATGGACGCGATCATCTCTTTTGTCGTGGTTTTCCCATTACTGCCGGTAACAGCAATAAGAGGAATGTCGAAACGTTTGCGCCAGGCGCGACCCAGCGTTTGCAGCGCCTTGCGAGTATCGCCCAGTACAATCTGCGCCAGATCGGATGGCTCGGTGCGACTTTCAACCAACGCCATCGACGCCTGGGCACTCAGCGCCTGGGACAGATAGCGATGTCCGTCGAACCGTTCACCCGTAAGTGCAATAAACACCTGACCTGCCGCGAGCGTGCGCGTGTCCGTGCTCAGGGTCGGCTCGGTTAAAAACAAAAGTGCCGCGCGGGCCCACTCGCGGTCATCAAAAGGTAACTTTTGACCATTAATATCCTGATAGGTCTCATGACCTTTTCCTGCCAGCAGCACCACATCCTGCGAGGCAGCAGACCAAACCGTTTGCAGAATCGCTTCCGAGCGATCCACCACAATTTGATAATCCTGGCCCGACAGTCCGGCCGCAACTTCTTCAAGAATTGCCTGTGGATACTCACTGCGCGGATTATCGCTGGTTAACACCACTTTATCTGCCAGGCGCCCGGCAATTTCGCCCATCATTGCACGCTTGCCGCGATCACGATCACCACCACAACCAAATACGCAATGCAGACAACCGCCACGCGCCTGGGCCATGCCCTGAAGCGCCTCCAATGCGCGCTCAAGGGCGTCAGGTGTATGGGCGTAGTCCACAACAACCATCGGCTGCCTGACAAGCTCTCCACCAGCCACGACCGGCTCAACCACGTCCATACGCCCGGGCACTGAAGTGAGCTGTCCCAGCACACGTCCAACCTTCACAACCGCCCACCCCAGAAAATGAAGCACACCGGCAACCAACAGCAGATTCGACACAGTATGCTGGCCCACCAGACGAGTCACAATCTGGACCACACCGTCGGGCAAGGCCAGATTGAATACGAGTCCATGCGGACCGGCATGAATCTCACCAGCCCGCACTGAAACACCTTCACATGACCGGGTTGAGTAACCCAGCATTTGGACGGCCCGATCAACTGCAAAAACTTTCAGACCCACAGCATCATCAAGATTTGTCACAACCTGCCGGACAGACGATCTTTCAAACAAAGCCCGTTTCGAGGCCTCGTAGCTTTCGAGCGTCCCGTGATAATCGAGATGGTCTCGACTGAGATTGGTAAATCCGGCAATCGTAATCTCGACGCCATCAAGGCGGCCTTGATCAAGACCAATCGATGAAGCCTCAAGCGCAACTGCCTGTGCACCGGCCAGATAAATCTGAGCCAGAAAACGATGTACCGACAACACATCGGGTGTTGTTAAATGGCCTTCAAACACAGTGCCATCCGGCATAACAACACCGAGCGTTCCGATCGTCCCGCAGGGCACACCCGCGTCGTTCAAGGCTTGTGCGATCCAATGCACAGTCGAGGTCTTACCGTTGGTACCCGTGATGGCAATAACCGACATCTTCGCGGACACACGGCCATACCACTCATGCGCGATTTGTCCCAACTGCTGCTGCAACGAATCAACTTCAAGCACAGGCACTGACAAGGACGCGGCCTGGGCAGCGTCTGGCATGAGCTCGGTTACCACCGCAGCAGCACCCTGAGCTATGGCCTGGGCAATGTAGTCACGGCCGTCGCCAGCGTACCCCGGACACGCAAAGAACACGTCCCCCGGGCTCACCTGGCGGGAATCAAGGCACAAATCTGCTTGCGGGCCAACACGCTCTCTTAACCAACCCAGAATTTGACTAGCGCTCATCGCCGCGCTCCTTCCGGCCCTGCCGCCAGAACGGGTTCGAGTGGCGCATCAGGTTGAACACCCAGACGACGCAAACTGCTTGCAACAACCTCTGAGAATACCGGTGCCGCAACACGCCCACCGTAATACACACCTGCATGAGGCTCATCGAGTGAAATCGCCACGACAATTTGAGGGTCGGAAACGGGGGCAAATCCAACGAAGGAACTGCGATATTGTTTTGTACTGTATTTGCCGTCAACCAATTTTCTGGCGGTTCCACTCTTCCCCGCAACACTGTAGGCTTGAACCTGCGCCAATGTCGCACCATCACGGCCCGCCGCCTCATCAAGCATGGCGCGCACAGTCGCGGCGACTTGGGGAGAAAAAACCTGCACACTGGTTGGCTTTCCCTGACGACGCGCAAGCGTCAGGGAGACCATATCACCGTTGCGTGCAAACGCGGTATATGCATGTGCGATTTGAAGCAAAGAAGCCGACAAACCATAACCATAGGCCATGGTCGCCCGCTCTATGGGACGCCAGCGCTCCCAGGGACGCAAACGCCCTTCGGCCACACCGGGGAAATTGGCATTTGGCGCACGACCGAACCCAAGCTGAGTGAAATTAGTCCACATTTCCTGTGAAGTCAGCAGCTCGGAAATCATCGTCATGCCAATATTGCTTGAACGACGCAAGACACCGCCCACATCAACAATGCCATTACGCGACACATCGGAAATCACGGCACCTTGATAGCGGTATCTGCCATTACCGGTATCGAATTTGGTATCTGGCCGAACACGGCCAAGATCCAAAGCCAAGGCGACGGTAAACGGCTTCATAATCGATCCGGGTTCAAACGTATCAACCATCACCCTGTTGCGTAACGCGTTCCCCCGGCGACTGGCACCCTGATTAGGATCATAAGTAGGCAAACTGACCAACGCAAGAATTTCTCCTGTTCTCACATCGACAACCACACCCGCAGCTGCCGCTGCTTTATTCTTGGCCAATGCATTTTCCAGGGCGGAAAACAAATCGTACTGCACCCCTGCATCAATCGACAGGTACAAGTCCTTGCCATGAACCGGAGGAATGGCTGCCTGCACGTCTTCAACCACACGCCCTAAGCGGTCTCTAATAACACGTCGGGTGCCGGGCTCGCCAGACAGCAAATCATCAAATGCAAGCTCGATCCCTTCGATGCCGCGATCTTCCACATTGGTAAAACCCACTATGTGGGCTGTCATTCCACCTTCAGGGTAAGAGCGAAGCACCTCTGCCTGCTGATGAATGCCGGGAATCTTTAATTGCGCTATTTTCTGCGCCGTATCAACCGGGACCTGCCGCTTTATATAAACAAAGTTGCGCTTGATGTTTTCAAGGCGCCCACGAACTTCATCCAGTGGCATATCCAGCAAGCGAGCCAACTCGTTTAATTGCTGTGGCGTTGCTTTCTGTGCGTCTTCAGGCACCGTCCAGATCGCGCGGGCCGGTACGCTGGAGGCCAGGACAACCTGCCCCGAACGATCAAATATTTTGCCTCGGGTTGCCGGCAATACCAATGTTTTCTCGTAGCGTCGCTCTCCTTGCTGCTGCAGGAAGTCATTCGACAAACCCTGCAGATACAGCGCTTTGGCGGCAATGGCCAAAAAGCCGAGCAGCATTAACACCAAGACAAGACGCGAACGCCACAAGGGCATCTGTACGCTCAACACGGGGCTGTCATGAAAACGAAAACGCTTCATTGCTCCTCCCCCTGCATCAACGCCTTCGGGCCCGACACAATGTGCCCTTTTTTCATGTACACGGTTTGTGCAGGGGTGGGCACGACCATCTCCAGCTCTTGGCGTGCAAGCTGGTCGACACGCGCATTGCGAGCTAGTTCGGCCCGCTCAAGCTGCAACCGGCGCCACTCAACATCCAACTCCTGGGTCTTGGCGGCCATCCGCTCTGAGGAAACGAATAATAAACGCGACTGATAACGTGCCGTTACGAGCGAAAGCGCCGACAGCATCAACAAGCAAGCAATAACCAGGCATAAACGGCTCATCGCTGTCTCCTGCCCGAGTTTGTCAACTTACCCGCACCCATCTCCAGCCGCAGTCCCTTCACAAAGGAAGCCACACCTTCCGGCGGCAACGGTGTCGATGTACGCTCAGCCACCCGCAATACCGCCGAACGGGCACGAGGGTTCGACTCGACATGAACCTGTTGCGGCAATACCTTCCCTAGCGAGCGCAGCAAGGGCTTGGGCATGTCTTTCTCTGGAATGGGCAGCCGGGCTGTCGCCTCGGCAGGTCGCGAAGCGGACGCGATGCACTGCTTCACCATCCGATCTTCCAGAGAATGAAAACTGATCACGGCCAGACGCCCTCCCGTATTCAATAACGTTAGAACTGCCTCGAGGGCGAGCGCGAGTTCCTCGAGCTCTTCATTGATGTAAATCCGTATAGCCTGAAAGGTGCGAGTGGCCGGGTGTTGACCCTTTTCGCGCGTACGGACGACACTGGCGACGAGCTCGGCGAGGTCGAGCGTTGTGCACAGCGGCCTGGATTCGCGGCGAGCAACAACCGCCT
This sequence comes from Pusillimonas sp. UBA3987, assembly GCA_002384935.1. Taxonomy (GTDB): domain Bacteria; phylum Pseudomonadota; class Gammaproteobacteria; order Burkholderiales; family Burkholderiaceae_B; genus Neopusillimonas. Next base: position 6,055 of record DGCD01000013.1, on the reverse strand, counting down.
TTGCAATCTGGAAAGCAAACCGTTCTTCGCCATATTTCGCTATGACCTCCCTAATTTCCTCAACGCTGGCCTGCGCCAGCCATTGTGCAGCGGTTAAACCCCTGCTGGTATCCATACGCATATCAAGCGGACCATCGCGCATGAACGAAAAACCACGTTGAGCCTCATCGATTTGCGGAGACGACACTCCCAAATCAAGCATTACCCCATCGATATGCTCAACACCCAATTCAGCCAGCGCTTGCGCCATGCTGGCAAAGCCCTGGTGCACAACCTTGACTCGGGCATCCTGCTCTTGCAGCGAACGCGCCACAGAAATTGCCTCGGGATCTTTATCGAAAACCACCAAAGTGGCCTTCGGCCCCAAACGCGACAAAAGCAGGCTACTGTGCCCCCCGCGCCCAAATGTGCCGTCAACAAACACACCATTCAAATTTGGCTCGAATGCCTCGTAAGCTTTCTTGCGACGTGCCTTGGCACCGAAAGAAGAATCAACGAGGGCATTTACCGTATCCTCGAGAAGCACGGGAAGGTGGGCTTTTTCCATCACCACGCTCAGAAAGAAAAGTTCTCGAGTGCGTCCGACATGCCTTTTGACAAGTCTTGCGCTTCTCGGCGCGCCCACTCGGCGGCGTCCCACAACTCAAAATGACTTCCCATCCCCAGCAGCATGACCTCCCGGGCCAAACCGGCTGCCTGGCGCAACTCGGGCGATACAAGAATGCGGCCGGAGCCGTCCATGTCGACGTCGAGCGCATTACCCAGCAGCAAGCGCTGCAAAGGACGTGCAGACATGGGAAATCGCGCAATTTGCTCGCGGCGGTCTTCCCAGACAGCACGGGGATAAACAAGCAGGCAGCCGTCGGGGTGTCGCGTAAGCGTCAAACGCCCCTGTTCCGCCGAAATCAGCGCGTCACGATGCCGGGTGGGTATGGTGACCCTCCCTTTCGCATCGAGCGTGAGTGCGCTGCAACCTTGAAACACTTTTTACCCCACTTTTTTGCACTTTTTCCTACTTTTCCCCACTCTAAGGCATCAATTCGACCCGGTCAAGCGCTAAATTGCGATTTTTTCAATGACAACAAGTACTTACAAACGAACCCGCCAATCTTTTGAAAAAATTTATGTTAATAAATCAATAAGTTGTAAAAGCTATTGGAAGTGCTTTATTCAGTAAACCGCCGACGTCCACACGCATACGCGTTACAACATGCATCATCATGGCGACCACGCGCCGGTCATTCCGACCAACGAAAGACAAGATCACGAAACCAGGGAGTTAAACGAAGAAACGCCTGGGCAATCTGCACAGGCGTTTCAATGACGAAAGGAAAACACAAGAAGTGTATGAGTCAACCTGAAAAAGGTGCGGAACAGATCTGTAGGCCGGATTCTGTACATCGAGAATATCGATGGGCAATCATTCCTCTGGGCCGTCCATTGCTGACCGGCTCTAGCCACCTACCCGCATGCACAGGCGGGCCGCCTGTATGGCCGTTAAGACCAAATGCATGCCTATTTGATGTTGCTCCGGATAGAGGTTACCGCGTTTCACCCTGCTATGCTGTGCCCTGCAAAAGCAAGACACGCCACACGGAGACACCGTGCCAGTGCGCACCCACGGCACGCCCGCATAACAGACTCGTCTCTGTGGCCCTGTTCCTCGGCTTTTACCACTGCCAAAGCAGCAGTCGTTACCGGACGGCTGTTAGCCGCTATCCTGCCCTGTGGAGTCCGGACCTTCCTCGATAATTACTACCGCGATTGCCCGATCTGCCCCGCGCTCCTATTGTAATACTGAATAAAGCCGCGCAACCTGCGACAATAGCGTTTTATCCAATCAAAATGCGTCTGCCTCAAAAACAGACGCACATGCGCACCTGACACCCGCATCTCGTCTTAATCAATTTATGCCAGCAACACTCATCACACTCGCCAACCTGCAACTCGCCTATGGCCATCATGCCCTGCTTGATCATGCCGAACTGACCATTCATCAGGGAGAGCATATTGGTCTGATCGGTAGGAATGGTGCCGGCAAGTCATCATTACTGAAACTCATCGATGACCGTGCCCTACCCGACGGCGGCGAAGTTCAACGTCTTGGCGGCCTGAAAATTGCAACCGTTGAACAGGAGCCCGTGCTCGACGACGACAGCCAGGTATTACAGACCATTTGCGGAGACTTTGAAAAGGATGAGGACTGGGCTCGCCCCGCCCGCGCCAAGGCGCTTATCAGCGAACTCGGTTTGCAGGAGTCGGCCCTCATAAAAGGTTTGTCGGGCGGAACCCGGAAGCGGGTCGCTTTGGCCCGCGCCATCACATTTGAACCCGACTTGCTCCTGCTGGATGAGCCTACCAACCACCTGGATTTCGAGGGTATTACCTGGCTGGAACAACGCTTGAAGCGCGCAAGCTTCAGTATCGTGCTCATTACCCATGATCGCCGATTCCTCGACATGGTAACCACACGCATCGTCGAGCTCGACCGAGGCAAACTCATCAGTTTCCCGGGCAACTTCACCCAGTGGCAAGAACGTAAGGCCGAATGGCTTGAAGCCGAAGCGCAACAAAACGCCAAGTTCGACAAGTTGCTGGCTCAAGAAGAAGTATGGATCCGTAAAGGCATTGAAGCCCGTCGCACGCGCAACGAAGGGCGCGTGCGACGGCTTGAACAACTCAGACGCGAACGTAGTGCCCGCCGCGAACGCACCGGTAACGTGAACCTGGCGATTTCCGAAGGACAGCGCTCGGGCAAGATTGTGGCTGAACTTGAAAACGTTTCTCACGGCTACCAGGGTCATACCTTAATCAATGACCTCTCCACCGCCATTTTGCGTAAAGACCGGATTGGCATCATAGGCCCAAATGGCGCGGGCAAGACAACTTTACTTCGCATTATCCTGGGCAAACTCAAGCCAAATCAAGGCACGGTAAAACTCGGTACGAATCTGAACATTGCCTATTTTGACCAAATGCGTGAGCAACTGGATGAATCCGCAACCGTGGCCGACACAATCAGCCCCGGGAGCGAATGGGTCGAAATTGGTGGACAACGCAAACATATCATGTCGTACCTGGAAGACTTCCTGTTCCCACCAGCCCGTTCCCGCTCGCCCGTCAGCAGCCTCTCGGGAGGGGAGCGGGCGCGCCTGGTGCTGGCACGGCTTTTCGCTACACCATCGAACATCCTGGTTCTGGACGAACCAACCAATGATCTCGATATCGAAACACTCGAGCTTCTGGAAGAGCTGCTACAGGATTACGCGGGCACCGTCTTGCTGGTGAGCCACGACCGTGTTTTTCTGAACAATGTTGTCACTCAAACAATCGTCAGCGAACCGCAAGGGCATTGGCAGGAGTACGCTGGAGGATACGACGACTGGCTCGTGCAAAGTGAGATTAAAGACAAAAACAATCCTCAGGACACTGACGCCCAGTCGAAAACACCGGCACCGGCCAACCAGAAATCCCGCAGTGAGGAAGAAAAAACAGCCGGGAAACGCGCGGCATCAAATCGCCCGAACCGTTTTACCAGCTGGGAAGAAAAGGAACTGGAACGTATTCCGGAACAAATAGCCAAACTCGAGGCAAAACAGGCCGAGTTGGGAGAAACCTTGAGCGACCCCAAAACCTATGAAAACAGCCCCGAGATCGCCATCGGTATTAATAGTGAAATTACCGAGATTGACCATCAATTGAGCGAGCTATTCATTCGTTGGGAAGAACTCGAAGCAAAAAAAACCGCCGCTCAGTAATACCCCACGGTTCAAGCAACTGCCTGCTCAAGCACGCGCCACGACAGCGTTTCTCCTGCAGCCAAAGGCACCATCACGTCCTGGCCGACGTCAAGCGCGTCGGGAATGGTATACGGAGCACGTTCCAACGTGATCCTGCCGGTATTGGCCGGCAACCCATAGAATTTGGGTCCGTTCAGACTGGCAAATGCCTCCAGTTGATCGAGCTTGCCTACCGATTCAAATGCGGTGGCATACAACGCCATCGCATAAGGGGCTGTGTAGCATCCGGCGCAGCCACAGGCACTCTCTTTCATGCCTTTAAGATGCGGCGCACTGTCCGTGCCAAGGAAGAACCGGTCACTTGGCCCTGTTGCCGCCTCAAGCAGCGCCTGCCTGTGAAGTTCCCGCTTCAACACCGGCAAACAATACATATGAGGGCGTATTCCCCCGTTAAACAAGGCGTTTCGGTTGTACAGCAAATGATGGGGGGTAATTGTGGCAGCGATAGGCCCTGCGGCATCCCGCACATACTCGGCGCCTTGGCGCGTCGTTAAATGTTCGAATACCACTTTTAACTCGGGAAGCGCGCGACGCAACGGAATCATGACGCGGTCAATAAAAACGGCCTCTCGATCAAAAATATCAATCGCGGGATCGGTAACCTCACCATGCATCAACAAAGGTACTCCCAGTTTCTGCATAGCTTCCAATGTCGGCAGACAACGTCCCAGTAAGTCGGTTACACCGGCAGCCGAATTGGTGGTTGCACCCGCCGGATACAACTTAACGCCATAAATAAACCCACTCTGAGCGGCTTTATGAATTTCATCAGGCGGCGTATTGTCGGTAAGGTAAAGCGTCATCAAAGGTTCAAACCTGCCTTTCTCCTGCCCTAACTGTGCCAATGCATCAAGGATACGCTGACGATACGAAGCCGCTTGTTCAACCGTCACAACGGGGGGTGTCAGGTTTGGCATAACGATGGCCCGACCAAACTGACCGGCCGTCCCAGGGAGCACAGACCTCAGAATGTCTCCGTCACGCAAATGCAAATGCCAATCATCCGGCTGGGTCAGGGTCAACCTGTTAATTGAAGTATCCATACAAGAAAAGTCACAAAAGTAAGAGGGCTGATTTAAGCATAAACTTAACTCCAGTATGTTAACGTGTTTCCTTTTCAATCGCAGATGCACGCCCTTACCGAACGGTGGAGAGTCGCTGCGGGAACACAACTCAGATTTGCACCAATGCAGATTCTGGAAAAATAGAGTACAAGACAGTTTGCCCGGGTATTTCATATTCGCAGTACTCAGGGAAAACAGAATTTTTTAATTTCACTGGAGCGAACCATATATGGCAACGACGACAAAGACCACCCGTAAACCTAATGCTGCTTTTATGAAACCCCTTACACCAAGCCCTACGCTGGCAGCAATCATTGGTCCGGAAGCGGTTCCCCGCACAGAAGTTACCAAGAAAATCTGGGATTACATCAAAAAACATGATCTTCAGGATCCCAAAAACCGCCGTAACATTAATGCCGACGATAAGTTGCGCCCGTTGTTCGGCAAAGAGCAGGTATCAATGTTCGAGCTAACCAAATTGGTTAGTACCCATCTCAAATAAATGATGAACGCCCAATAAAAAAGCTGCCAGAGGCAGCTTTTTTATTGGGGACAATCTCGATTAAATTTCCGGACTGGGTGCCGCGCCGGAAAGCAGAGCCAGCCAGCCTTTGGCAATACGGTATACAACCCACACAATGGCCACCAGGCCCGTTACCCACCCAATGAAAATCCAGGTCGCCAGCGCACTGAGTACAAGCCATAACAACCCCCACCAAAAGGTACGGATGATCCAGTCGAAATGGCTGGCATATAAAGTACCAGCAGCATCACTTCGCTTCAGATAGGCAAGCACAATGGCTGCTATAGATGCCACACCCAAAAAGCCAGCACTAATCAAACCCAAAGCAAAAAGCCCATAAACAATATGGGTAAGTGTACGCAAAGATACACCGTTATTCTCTTCCGGCTGCAGCGTGTCTGACATGAAGTACTCCCTGAATATATGAATTAACTGTTTATTCCGACAATTCTACCGTTTTTTCCACATAGTGTTATTGCGGTGCCGCGTGGTGATGGCGGATGGGGATGTGGGTTGGGTGAATAAGGATGCTTTTCCCACATATATTGAGGCAACCTATATGTTCGACGATTCATTCTTTAGCTTAATTATCGTTTTTTTCGTAAGCTTCTGAAGCCCCAAAGTAAAACGCCCCAACAGTTAACACTGTTGGGGCGTTTTGGTATAAG
>DGCD01000002.1:32135-32369 GCA_002384935.1 Pusillimonas sp. UBA3987 | reverse complement strand
ACCAAATCCATCGGGCACTGCGCTGCTTTGCCAGGCATGGTGGTACGTACTCGCTTGCCACGGCGAATCCCTTCAATGCCAAGCCGGCGCATCAAGCGTTCGACCGTACATCGGGCCACTGCGATCCCTTCACGATTCATTTGCTTCCAAACCTTGCGGGCACCATACACGCGAAAGTTCTGCTCCCAAATGCGGCGAATATCCACCATCTGTTGCTCATCTTTTTTTGCGCGC
>DGCD01000002.1:0-31804 GCA_002384935.1 Pusillimonas sp. UBA3987 | reverse complement strand
TCACGCTCGTCAGTCGTCACACCGGCCCGTGCGCCGGTATCAACCTCTGCACGCTTGACCCACTCGAGCAGCGTTGAGGCGTTGCAGCCAATTTTTGGGGCAATGGACTCCACAGCAGCCCACAACGATTGATAGTCCTGGCGCTGTTGTTGGACAAGACGCACTGCACGTTCGCGCACTTCGGGCGAAAAGGTATTTTGTTTCTTCATAGCTTCATTCTCTCAGGAAATGAAGCCTCCTCAAAACCCGGTTCGATTCAACTCTTCTTTTGGAGATGACTCATGGCACCCGATATTCGACGTCGGATCGTTAAGTTTTCGCTTCTCGTCCTGCCCTTTTCAGCGTGGTTCCTAACCGCTATGGTTCTTAGCGGCGCATCAATGGGCTCAATCAACTGGATACTCCTTTCTCACTGGGTACGATCGACTCCCTCTCATACACCTCTACTAGCCGCCTTGGCGACTGGATTGGTATTGAGCTTTATCCTGGCGCTTTCACTCAAGAAAATCTCCAAAAGTGAAGGTTTTGATGGTGCCGGCTACAAGCGTCACATTCGTGGCACAGAAGTTGTGTCCTTCAAACGTCTGGTTCGCTTGTGCACTGAAAAAAACACGCAGCAAGTGAGGATTGCTGGCGTGCCCATGCCCGCCTCGGTTGAAAATCTGCATCTGCTCATCAATGGGGCAACGGGGTCGGGCAAATCTGTCTTGCTGCGCGAGCTGATGCTCTCGGCGTTAAAACGCGGTGATCGGATGGTGGTCGTTGACCCTAATGGCGATCTTTATAGCAAATTCGGCCGCCCGACTGATGTCATCTTGAACCCCTATGACGAACGAACCCAAGCGTGGATGTATTTCAATGAAATACGAGCCGAATATGACTGGAAACGCTTGTCATACTCTGTTGTCCCTCTTGGCGCAGACGCAAACGCCGAAGAGTGGAACAGCTTTGGGCGTCTCCTGCTTCGAGCCGTTTCGCGCAAGCTGTTTGAGCTCAATATCCACGACATCAACCAGGTGAACTACTGGTGTTGCGAGGCCCCTTTCAAAGAATTGCAGGTGTTTCTCAAAAACACTGAAGCGGCTTCCCTCTTTTCCGGTGCTTCCGAATCAACGCGAGCATTTGATTCAGCGCGTTTCGTTCTTTCAAACAAACTCTCTGAACATCGTTCAATGCCCACTGGGGACTTCAGTATCCGGGACTGGATGGAAAACGGCACAGGCTGTTTGTACATTACCTGGCGCGAAGACATGAAAACCGCCATGAAGCCACTTCTTTCGGCTTGGGTAGACGTGTTTTGCTCTTCGATCTTATCTATGCCTGAAAATGCCCGCCGTCGCTGGTGGCTGCTGATCGACGAACTCGCCTCGCTGGAGAAACTGGCCTCTCTGGAGGATGTGCTCACCAAAGGTCGTAAACACGGCGTCAGGGTTGTGGCCGGGTTGCAGACTGTTTCGCAACTGGACGCAATCTACGGCAAACACATGTCCCAAACCCTTCGGGCCAGTTTTAGAAACCTGGTTGTCCTGGGCGGCTCCAAAACCGATGCTGAAACGGCAAAGGAAATGTCGACCGCGCTAGGAGAGCATGAAGTAGCCCGACCCGAGTACACCGACTCGCGCAATCCAGGTGGCACGCGCGGAACAAGTGAGCGCCTGGTTCGACAAACGGAAGCCGTGGTTACCGCTGCGCAAATTCAAGCGTTGCCCGAGCTGACCGGCTATGTTGCGTTTGCCGAAGACCGGCCGATTGCCAAGTTTGTACTCAAACCACTCTCTTTCATTACCCGTAACCCCTCATTTGTTGAGCAAAAAACGCTATCAACGATCCCGACTGCGACCACCTGGGACGAAGATGGCGTTGTGACAACACATTGGAGTAGCAATGATCTCCCTCAAGACCCTACACAGGAGCAACGCAGCTAAGGCCGGCCATTACTACGTCGACCAAAAAGACGACTACTACAGTCGAGATGGAAGCTGCGCCCAATGGCAGGGTCAAGGTGCACAGCTGTTGGGATTAAGTGGCGAAGTAAATCAGAAGCAATTTACGGCGGCCCTGAAAGGCGATTTCGGCCCAGGCGTGAAGCTGGCAAAATCGGTCCGTAAAGATGCCAAATCACGGGCCGGTGAGGATCTGACTTTCTCGGCGCCCAAGTCTGTCAGTATTCAAGCCCTTGTTGGGAAAGACAATTCAGTGCTTGAAGCCCACGATCATGCCGTACGCAAAACGCTTGAATATCTGGAAAATGAACTGGTGCGAGCGCGTCAAAAAGTCGATGGAATGACCAGGTCAGAACAAACGGCCAACATCGTGGCTGCAAAATTCAGGCACGAAACAGCACGCCCATCCAGATCAGACCCTGCCGATCCCCAGTTGCATACCCACGCGATCATTATGAATGCCACGCGACGAGCAGACGGTGCCTGGGTGGCCTTAGCCAACGAACAGATATACAAAAACAAGAAGCTACTCGATACCATCTACAAAAGCGAAATGGCGGCTCAACTTGAGAAGGCCGGCTATGTATTGCGGTACGAGAAGGACGGCTTTGAAATGGCACACATCAGTCGCGAGCAAATTGAACTTTTCTCCAAACGAGGTATGACCGTAGAAGCCGAATTGGCCATGATGGGGAAAACGCGTCAAACGGCGTCGCATGACCTCAAACAGACCATTACGCTGGCTACCCGAAGTGCGAAACGTCCTGAAATTAGTCGCGAAGCGCTACAGCAACAATGGGAAAAGGAAGCGCAAAAGTCGGGAATCGACTTCATGGCGGCAAAACGCCCCATTGAGTTATCCAAGCACGATCATGACAAGTCACCTCCGGGAACACAGCGTACACCGGTAAACGGGGAAGACTTAAATCCGGATCACCCCACTACCACTTACAAACCTGAACCGCACGCAGTCAGTGCTCAGCTTCAGCAGAATATCGCCGATCACTGCGTCACCTGGGCTATTCGTCACCATGGCGAACGCGAGTCGGTGATCCGAGCCTCAGTGCTGGAGGTGTTGGCGCTTAATCACAGTATGGGTACGGGCATATCCCATACGCACATCAAACAAGCTATTGAACAAGCTGTCACAAAAGGACACCTGATCAAAGGCGCACCAGTCTATCGCTCCAACGACGTTGCGGACACTGGCACTGCTCTTTCACAGGAACAGTGGATTAAACGCCTGGTCCGAGAAGGCACGCCGCTATCACAAGCGCGTCAAAACGTGCGCCGGGCCATAGCGACGGGTAGCCTCATTTTGGATGAGGTGCGATATACATCACAAGCCGCCCGGGAACGCGAAAAGCGCATTATTCAAATCGAGCGCGAAGGACGAGGCAAAGTAGCCCCAATTTTGTCACCGCAGGCCATCAAGGAACAGATGGCCGGCAAGGGGCTGCGGCCAGGGCAATTATCCGCAGCCGACCTGGTGCTGAGCACGAACAACAGCATTGTTGGCGTCCAAGGCCTTGCTGGAGTGGGGAAATCATTCATGCTCAAGCAAGTCAAAGCGGCAATTGAATCCGCTGATTACAAGGTGAAGTCAGTTGCGCCCTACGGCGCCCAGGTCAAAGAACTACGTAGCTTGGGCGTAGAAACAGTGACGGTTGCCTCTATGCTCGAAGCCAAGCAAGGACGGTTTCACTTGGACTCTAAAACCGTCTTGGTTGTCGATGAGTCTGGCGTTGTTCCCACTCGTCAAATGGAAAAAATCCTAAAGAAAGCAGAAAACGCCGGCGCGCGGGTTGTCATGATGGGCGATAAAGACCAGACCAAAGCCATTGAAGCGGGCAGGCCAATGCATCAGCTGCAGGATGAAGGCATGAGCACAGCATTAATGGGCGATATCGTTCGCCAAACCAATCCGCTACTTCGTGACGCTGTAGTCCTAGCTGCCAAAGGTCAAGCCTCCGAAGCGCTGCACATACTGCAAAGCAAACTCGAAGCAGTGAATGAAATTCAGGACGACAGCGAACGCTATGCGGCAATGGCCGATCAATATGTGTCGCTTGATGCCCAAGATCAGAAAGATACGCTCATCATCACTGGAACCAACAAATCTCGCAACGAATTGAACGACCTTGTACACGCCAGATTGGGATTTGAAGGAAAAGGGTTCAAATATGGCCTGCTAACGAGGGTTGATACCACTCAGGCTCAACGTCGTTCAGCGCGATACTTTAAAAAAGATTCGATTATTCAGCCCGAACGTGACTATCGCAATGGTTTGAAAGCAGGCAATCAGTATAAAGTCAGCTTAGTTGATACGAGCTTTAATCGTGTCGAAGTGACACATCTACAGACTGGCGAGGTGATCAAATTTAATCCATCCCGTACTACAAAACTATCGATTTATGAGTTGCGTCAATCAGAGCTGAGCGCTGGAGATAAGGTACGTATTACGCGTAATAACGCCGCGCTTGATCTGGTCAACGGGGAACGGTATTCCGTACTTGCCGTCACGCCGCTGACAATTAGCCTGGGCAAAGTGGCTAATGACGGTTCAATCACAAAACGCATCACGCTGGACGCGGATCAGAAGAATCCTTTGCATCTGGACTATGCCTATGCCAGCACGGTCCACAGCGCTCAAGGTTTGACCGCAACAAAGGTGATTTTGAATCAAGAAACTTACAGTCGTACCACCAAATCGGACGTATTTTATGTCGCCATATCTAGAGCAAAAGAGAAAGTCAGCATTTATACCGAAGACATGACAAAGCTGCCTTTTGCTGTTAATCGCCGAGAAGAGAAAGGTGCCGCTCTGGACATTGGCATGACGCGATCCTCACGCCAGGCTGAAATCACCCGCGAACGCAGCATAACTCAACCGACCCCGGATGCATTGTCTCTTTAAACCCTGAACAATGTGGCCGCGCCGCACTCAATCGGAGAACCAACACAATGTCTATTACATATGACCAATTCGTAAAAGCCCTGGAATTCCTGGTCGCTATTGAACCAGACCCTGATTCATACGACAGCGACATGGATAAGTACGACCTGATCATGGAACCGCATGAGAGCGAAATTGAACAAGCACACGCAACAATCAAAGCCTATGGCGAGCAAATCGCTCCGCAAGGCCTAGACTTCATGCGAAGTGTTCTGCAGCAAATACTTCTCCAACAGACCGAACTGAAATCTGAGTCAATCATTCGCTCCAAGGTCAACTGGCAATGGGACGGAATTGGAAGGTGGCTCGGATAGTTAATTGTCCTGCTCAGTCATATTTTTCTTTCGAGCAAGAATCTTAGCTGCAATCGGTGAAGTAATCATCTGAATCACAGCAAAGAATGCGGCCGGAATTGCTATTTCTGAAGGCAAGCCGGATGCAACTACAAAAGCTGCGGCAATGCTGAATTCTTTTTTACTGACCGTGAAAAGATAGGTAATTATTTCCTTGCGATCTTTAGTGACAAACCAAGCAGTCATACCCACCAAATAGCCCACAAAGTTTAAACATAAGGCCGCCGCAGCAATTACAGCCGCATACCAACCATAACCAATAATAGTTTGCGCATTCGGGCTCACCACAGCGAGCAAGATCAAAAGATAGAGTATCGAGCCAATTCCCGCATACGTTGACTCATGCCGAGTAAAAAATGTCGAAAGTCTTGTACGTAAACTCACCCCAATAACGGTTGGAACCAAAACGATAAGAACCAATTCCAGAATGATCGAACCAAGCTGAATTTCTAGTTGTATATCCGTTAACCACAAAAACAAAAATGGCACAATAAATGGCGATAACGCCGTATTAACGGCGTTAAAAACGGCAGCCAGTGCAACATTGCCCCGAGCCATCAAAACCATAAGTGGGGAAGACACATCAGTCGGTAAAGTACCGACTAATGTTAATCCCGTTGCCAACGGGCTACTTCCAAAAAACAAACGGCCCGTTGCCCAGCCGGCAACTGACATTGGCCCATAAACCAAAACCAGTGCCAAAAACTGTCGTGATGGCTTACGAAAGGCTATTCGCACAGCATGCGCATCAAAGGTCAAGCTGATGACAAGCATCAACAGCGCAAGCAATAACCCGACCGAAGGCTTAAGAAACTGGCCGAATTCGGGAAACGCCAATCCAGTGCCCGCTACAAAAATCACAAACCAAACAAGATGGGACTCAACAAAATAAACGAGTTTGCGCATATTGATGAGTCCCTCTTTATTGATTGTAGTTATGCCTTCGTCGTAGTCGACGTACTGCCTAATTTTTGGCCACGGTCAACGCACGAACTACGCCATTTCCTTTAACTTTTCTTTTGAAAACCAGGCAAACAGAACAGGCAATACAAACAGTGTCAAAAACGTAGCAGTGACTAAGCCTCCGACAATCACTGTGGCTAGCGGCTTTTGAATTTCCGCACCCACACCGTTAGACATCAACATAGGAATCAAACCAAGCGCAGACGTAATCGCCGTCATCAAAACAGGTCTTAACCTCGATGTTGCACCATCAAACACTGCCTCGGCCACTGTCAGTCCATCCTTAATGCGCTGATTAATACTTTCCACCATCACCACACCATTAAGTACGGCCACTCCAAACAGAGTAATGAAGCCCACTGAACTAGGTACAGACAAATACTGACCTGATACCCAAAGTGAAAAAACACCGCCAATAACGGCCAGCGGCACATTGACAAGAATCAACATTGCCTGACCCACCGAAGCAAAAGCAAAATAAAGCAACAAAGCAATCAGTCCCAGCGAAATAGGAACCACTACTGACAGCCGCTGTTGCGCCCGCTGCTGGTTTTCAAACTGGCCGCCAATTTCAATAGAATACCCTGTCGGCAAGTCCACTTTCTGTGCAACCGCTTGACGAATATCGGCAACCACACTGCCCATATCACGCCCCTGAACATTCGCTTGAATGACAACGCGGCGTTGCACGTCATCACGACGCACCTGTGGCGGCCCTGATGCAATAGTCACTTCTGACACATCACCCAGACGCACCCAAGCACCCGACGGAGCCTGAAGTCGCAAATCGGCAATGGCTTCCCGATCTTTGCGAAAACGTTCGTCAAGACGAACATAAATATCGTAGCGTTCATTACCATTAATAATCTGACCTGCGCTGGCGCCACCAAGCCCTTCTCGCACCAACTCCATCACATCGCCCACATCCAGGCCATAACGCGACAAAGCACGACGATCCGGTTTCACAACAAGTTGCGACTCACCTGCAATTTGTTCCATAGCGACATCTCGCGTGCCTTCTATTTCCTTTGTCACTGTTTCTATTTCCTGACCTTTTTCGGCTAATGTATCCAGATCCGGGCCAAACAGTTTGATTGCAAGTTGCGCTTTTACACCGGACAATAGCTCATCTACACGCGTCGCAATAGGTTGCGAAAAGTTAAATAACAAACCCGGATGCTGTTCCAACTTCTTTTCCATCAGCGCCTGTAGTTCATAACGATTATCAGCACTTGTCCACTCGGGAACAGGTTTCAAACCAATATAGATCTCGATGTTATTGACAGGCTCAGGATCCCCGCCAATTTCGGCCCTACCGATGCGCGAAAGCGCGTAAGTCACCTCCGGAAACGTCATGAGAATAGCCTCCAACTTAGGAGCAACCTCAAGTGCTGTATCCAAGCTGGAAGACGGTGCAAGAGTAACGCGAATATTGATCGTACCCTCTTCCAGTTCCGGCACAAACTCCGTACCCAACCGCGGCACCACTAGGGCGGCGGCGGCCACCAGCACTAACGCAACGCCAACCACCGCTTTACTATGCCTCATTGCGCTGCGTAAGCCTTTACGATAAAAGGCATCCAGTGGTTTCAGGACAAAACTCTCGCGTTGGCGAACCCCTTTTCTGAATAAATAGGTTGCCAGCGCCGGGACAATAACGAGTGCCACCAACATTGCAGAAAGCATCGCCAGCATGATGCTAATTGCCATTGGTTGGAACAGCTTGGCCTCAACGCCCTGAAAGCTGAAAAGCGGCATGAACACCACTAAAATAATTGCGGTAGCAAAGAAGATGGGGCGGGCCACTTCCTTACCCGCCTCTTGCAACCGCAACGCAATCCCTTGGCGATCATGCGCTGCATCAGTTGGATCTGGATCATCATGACCTACACGTGCTTGCCGTTGAGTATCATGCACAGCATCGGGATGAGTCAGGTGCTTGAACATGTTCTCCACCATTACCACGGAACCGTCAACCAACATACCAATCGCGACTGCAATCCCCCCAAGCGACATCAAGTTGGCTGACAACCCAAGCCAAGCCATGATCATCAAAGCAATACCAATTGAAATCGGAATGGAGATCAAAACCAGGGCGGTGGCACGCAAGTTCATCAAGAACAAGGCCAGGATCACAACAATGAAAACGAAAGCCAATAACAGCGCATTCACTACGGTTTGCACCGCTTGCGTAATCAAATCCGCCTGATCGTAAAATGCCTCAAAACGCACACCATCGGGCAAAGCCTGGTTAATACGCTCGATTCTTGCATTCACGCCGTCGATAGTGGCCTTGGTGTTGGCTCCCATGCGCTTGAGCACAATACCCGAAACGACCTCCCCAAGATTCTCGACCTCACCGTCTACCGTCTTACGCATCATAGACACGGCACCTTGGCGAATTTCACTGCCCAGCTCCACGCGAGCAACATTACCTACGGTAACGGTGGTACCGTCTACCGTTTTCAACGGTACCTGACGGATCTGCTCAAGTCCTTGCTTGCCGTGATCCAGCCAGCCCGAACCTCTAATCACCAACTGCTCCTGCCCCCGATTCATATACCAACCACCAACGTTGGTATTATTGCGCTCAAGTGCCGCCATCACATCGTCTTGGGTCAGATCGTAAGCCAGCAATTTGGAAGGGTTCAAATTAACCTGATACTGGCGCACTTCGCCACCGAAAGAAAGCACATCGGTGACCCCCTCAACCGGCATCAGTAACATCTTCACCACCCAATCATTAAGACTGCGCAATGCCATTGCGTCCAAGCCTGAATCAGGCTCTGCGACCAATAAATACTGATAGACTTGGCCCAACCCAGAAGTATTAGGCCCCATTTCCGGCGTACCCACCCCTTCAGGAATCAATTCTTTTGCAGCTTGAAGGCGCTCAAAAACCAGTTGTCTTGCAAAGTAAATGTCGGTGCCCTCTTTGAACACCACAGTGACACCAGATAAACCTGTTTTGGAAATAGAGCGCACTTCTTCCACATCTGGTAGTGCGTACATCACCGCTTCAATGGGGTACGTAATAAGCTGCTCTACTTCTTCAGCTGCCAGCCCCGGTGCTTCAGTATTCACTGATACCTGAACGTTGGTGACATCTGGAAAGGCATCCAGATTCAACTTGGGAATAACAAACGTAGCAGTAGCAAGCAACGAGATAAGTGCAATCACCACCAGTAAACGGTTGGCGACCGCCCAATCGATAATTCGATTAAACATGGGGATTCCTTCTGCTTAATGGTTATGTGGGTCGAAACCGCCCTTGGCAATTTGCGAGGCAACAAAAAATGCACCTTTGGTCACAACCCGTGAAGCCGGCCTCACCCCTTTGATCTCACGCAATGGCCCAAGTGCGCGCCCCAAGTCAACCTCCTTGGGCAAGAACTCTCCCGGATGGTCCTCAACATAGACAGTCCAGTCACCATCAGCGCCTCGCATCAATGCGGTCTCAGGAACCGCCAGAACAGGCTCTTTTGTGCGAAAACGGAAAAATACTTCAGCAAACTGCCCCGGGTGCAGACGATGTGCCGTGTTGTCCACCAAAAGACGCACGACGCGAGTGCGCGTCACAGGATCGATCGTATGAGCCTCCTGAGACACCGTGGCGTCAATACGCACACCGCCGGCAACAACCTCGGCAGGTGTGCCGGCGCCCAGTGTCAGAGACAAGTCCGCGGGCAAGTGGGCTTGTACCCATAGTTTTCCCTCATCCGCTAACGTAATTAACGGTGCACCTGCCTCAATCCGTTGCCCCTGTTCGAAATCATCAGACAACACCGCACCATCAATTTCAGCGCGTAACGTGTACTCACCCAAAGCCTTAGGCTGTTGCGACGCCAATGACTCCAAATCCGAGTTAGATAAGCCATAAGCCAATAAGGTCGCACGAGTAGCTTCAAAATTTGCCTTTGCGCCAATGTAGCGCTGTTCCCCAACGGTTTTTCGACCCAATTGCTGTACCCTTCGCCATTCTGGCAAAGCTGTACGGTATTCCGCCTGCGCTTGCGCGACGCTTTCGCTAAAAAGCGTGACCAACGGTTGATCCTTCTTAACGTGGTCGCCCAATGCAACATGACGCCGCATAACAACGGACGCCACCCGGGGCGATACCCTGTAAGTGGTGTAACCGTTTGACAGAATTTCACCGGGCGCGTAAATCTGATAATCGACAGGCTCTGCTGTTAAGGTTGTAACCTCAACACCTGCAAGCGTCATTTGCTCCGCACTCAAGACGGCACTTGCGGACTCACTATGTCCTCCCTCACTCTCTTCGTTACCATGATCGGCATGTCCCTCATCCTCGGCGTGCTCGGTGCCCACTTTGTCATCTTCAGCTTTATGCGGCTCGTGAGAGCCCTGCTCATCATGCCCTTCTTCGTCATGTTCGTCTTTTTCATGACCGGCCGAGGAGCCATGCTGCTCGCTACCCGTTATTGCGGATTTCGATTCTTCATGCGCATGCGCTGACTCATTGTGCGTCTGGCCATATACGCCGGAAACGCCCATCAGCCCTCCAGCTAAAACGGCAATCAGTAATTGGTTCAATCTTAAATTCATCTTCATCATCCGGTTCTTATTGAGTCAGCGTTATCTCATTCATCAAACGCCCCGATTCTTGCAAAACATCGATCAGCGCCTGTTTGGTTTGCTTTTCAAGCTCAATGCCCGCCAACATACTCTGGGCGCGTTGATTCAAAGCCAATAAATAATCAGTAGTCGAAAGGTCGCCGCTACGCCATTGCCGCTTAAGCAAGTCGGCACTGTTTTCTATTCGGTTTTGGGTCACTGACTGCCAACGTCGGTACTGTTGATCAAAACGCTGCCAAGCTTTCTGAGCTGCTTTCCAATCGAAACGCTTCTTTCGATAAACTGCCTGAAACTGAGCATACGCCCGCGATGCCTCCCGTTCTGCAGCGCGACTCTCGGCACTGAAGTTATTGCGTACATTCAACGGAATCGATAACGTTAAGCCCACCACACTTTGCCCCCCATCACGTCCTGCATTAAGTCCTACAGTGGGCTCGGTTTTGTTAGAACGGCGCGTTACCTCCGCTTCATCCTTCAAAGACTGCCAACGAGCACGCGCAGTCGCAACGGCAGGGTGCTGCAATAACGTTTTCTCTGAAATCGTTTCAGGTTGAGCAGGCCAAAACTCGTCGGGAACCCCACCCCGTTCGGGCGTCCAATCTGGCAACAACTCCGCCACACGGGCTTCAGCTTTTTGCAAGGCAACCTCAATCTCAGTTAGCTGAGTCTGTTGTTGCGATAAAGATAGAAACGTAAGCTCGGCATCGCTGCCACCCAAGTCCCCAGCCTGAACACGCCTTTGCACCAAATCAAACAACGTGTCTAGCTGACTCTGTTGAGCCTGTGCAATGTCGGCTGCGCGATCAGCCGCACGCCACTCAACAAGCGCGGAAAGCGCTTCGGCGGTTTTATCCAACGATTTCTGACGAAATAGTGCCCCAGCGGCAATCCGTTCCGAACGCGCCTGCTCTTGTCTTGCCCCTCGCTGGTCCCACCAGTCTATTGTTTGCTCCACACCAACCCGAAAGTTTCGTTCCTGCCCCTTACGCTCCACTTCGGACGACAAGCTTGGGTTGTAGAGCGGTTGCTCTAATGCATCCGCCGTTGCGTTAGAACCCAGCCATTGCTCGCGGGCTGCAAGCACATCGGGATGCTGTTGTATCTGTGTGGCCAACCAGTCATCCCAGTCAGACGTTTGTGCATACGCTACTAAAGGCGAAAATAACACGCACACACTCAGTAAGCCCCGTTGGAGCCAATGAATACTTATCATAATGGTTGATTCCCAAACTCAGCGTGTAAACGTTCGGTTACACGCCCTATTCCTAATTAGCCAAGACTCCCCCAAGCTCAGGAAGGCCAATATCCTTTCAGATATCGCCAACTCATAAAGCAATAGGAAGTCACAGCAACTAATGAATGCCTTTATCTGCCGTGACTAAGGAGTAACAGCTTACAAAAACATACTTATAGGTCTAATCAACCAATAGGAGGGCGAAAAGGAGGGGTGAGCGCAATGGAGGTAAGACTGGCTTGATAATCAATCAAGCCCGCTCCCAGGCTGAGAGTTAAACTCAGTGGTGCACTAATCAACGCCATATAGCTGTGGCCATGGCAAAAACGATGACAATCGTATGCAGTTTGGTCTGATTTTTCAGGCGTTTGCTTGAAGATGCTGATATCGTTACTCGCATCGGTAGGCTGATGCGTTCGCAAGTGGTGAATGCTATCGTGAGAAAGCTGGTAGATATCTGCAACTGCCACCATCGATTGGGTGGCAATTAGTAGTGTCATGATGACGATAAACCAGCGTTTAAACACTAAAATCTTCCTCATAGCCCCAAAATAATACCACACGCGATGCGACCCTTATCGTCCACAGAAACAAGCGGGTCATGACTTATCTGCCATTAATGGATCGACAGGCTTGTTATTTACGCGCACTTCATAGTGCAGATTGTTACCCGTTGTCGTACCCGTTGAACCAACGTACCCAATCGTCTCGCCTCTCATGACAAAACTCCCCGCTTTGATACCAGGCGTAAAGCGACTTTGATGCGCGTAGATCGTGGTAAAGCTACCCATATGAGAAATTTTAATAACTTTACCGTAGCCTTTCTGACGCCCAACGAATTGAATTTTGCCATTTGCAGTGGATTTAATAGGTGTGCCCCTCGGCACTGCGAAATCTATGCCCATATGGGCTTTTCGGGTATTCATAACAGGGTGTCGACGTGGGCCAAACTTTGAGCTTATCGCCAGATTAGGCCCATCCAATGGTGCCCGAAAAAGTAACTTACGACGTTGTTGGGTACTTAGTCTGCTGCAGATAAGGCCTGTTCCATTAAGTTGGTAACGTTCCTTTACGATGGAAAAACTCCGGACTTCCGCCGCCGCCGCAGAACGAATACCTGCAATTGAAGCAATAAATGTAGTAGCAAGAAACAAAATTCTGAGTAGCTTGAAAGACATGACAGTTGAAGAAAATAAAAACAAATACTCTTTTGCTGTGATTCAAACAAATCTTTGGGACATACTTAGCCTTCAAAAACGCAACAAGCGCAGCCCGTTCGCCACCACCAGCAGGCTTGCCCCCATATCAGCAAATACGGCCATCCACATCGTCGCCCCGTAAAAGATTGCGAGAAAAAGAAACACGGCTTTAATCCCGAGTGCAAACGAAATGTTTTGCCATAGCACCCTATGGGTTTTTCGCGACAACTTCACCGAAGACGCAATTTGGTGTAGATCATCATTCATAATGACCACATCGGCCGCTTCCATGGCAATATCGGTACCGGCAGCCCCCATCGCAAAGCCAATATCTGCCTGAGCAAGCGCCGGCGCGTCGTTAATGCCATCACCCGTCATGCCCGTCAGACCATATTGGGATTGCATTTCCTGAACAGTATCCAGCTTTTCTTGTGGCAGCATACCACCGCGCACGTCGTCAATACCCGCCTCGCGACCGATACTTTGAGCTGTTGTTTGGTTGTCACCCGTTAACATGACTGGGGTAACACCTAGTTCTTTAAGACTCAACATAGCCGACTGGGAAGAAGCCTTGATGGTATCTGCAACAACGAAAAGTGCCAATACCGAATCGTTGGTTGCAAGTAAAGTCACTGTTCGGCCTTCTCTTTCGTGAACGTCAAGACGGTCCGCTAATCCGGGGCCAGACAGACCCCGTTCCGCCATTAACCGATGGTTTCCCAGTACATAATCTATTCCAGCCAAAACCCCCGTCACACCACGCCCCGGAATCGCTGCGAAATCGTTAACCTCAGTTGAAGTTACGCTCAACCCATTGGCAATCGCCTTCGAGACGGGATGATCTGACCGGCCGGCCAAGCTTACGGCAATACCTGCTGCCATTTCTTTAGTCATAGTTGGCGAAAGCAACTCCCAAGTAACCAGTTTTGGTTTACCTTGCGTAATTGTTCCGGTTTTGTCGAATGCCACCGCCTTAAGCTTGCGTGCCTCTTCAAGGTATGTTCCACCCTTGATCAGAATGCCCCGACGCGCCGCAGCGGCTAAACCACTCACAACCGTAACCGGCGTTGAAATAACCAATGCACATGGGCAGGCTATGACCAATAGAACTAGCGCCTTGTATACCGATTCCAGCCATGTCCAGTCAAACACTAACGGGCCACCCAACGCCACGATGAGCGCAATGATGAATACTGTTGGTGTATAAATCGCGGCAAACTTGTCTACAAAACGTTGGGTCGGCGCACGACTGCTCTGAGCTTGTTCCACCGAATGAATGATTCGTGACAAAGTGGACTCGCTAGCGATTGCAGTCACCTCAAACTCCAGGGCGCCTGAATCATTAATTGTGCCCGCATACACCTGGTCACCGACCGTTTTATCAACGGGAATGCTTTCACCCGTTACCGAAGCCTGGTTAATCGTGCTGGTACCCGCCGTTACAACGCCATCCAATGCGACACGCTGACCAGGATTAAGGCGAGCAATTTGTCCGAGAGCAACATCCTTGGCAGGTACGACGCTCCAATTTCCGTCCGCCTGAAGCACCTCGGCAGTTTCAGGCGCAAGATTCAACAGACCTTTGATCGCATTTCTGGCGCGATCCACTGCGCGAGCCTCAATGAGTTCAGCCAGCGCATACAACGCCATGACCATGGCGGCCTCGGCCCACTGACCTATCAGAAAAGCCCCGGTCACCGCGACACTCATTAAGGCGTTGATATTCAGTCTTGCCTGGCGTAAAGCCAGGAAGCCTTTTGTGTAAGTATCAAACCCCGCTAGCCCAATACCAATCAGGGCAATCATCATCCCGCTGATTTGCCAAACTTGTGTTTCTGGCGCGAAGAAAGACAGACATTCAGCTACAACGGCAAAAACTAGCGCCAGAACTAGCCTGACAATACCGCTCGAAAACCGATGACCCGCCTGCTGCCCACCGGGCAGTTCATGGTTATCCTCAGACGATACTTCCTTAGGGTTAAAACCTGCCTTACTAATCGCGGTCAATGCCTGTGGCAGCACATCATCGGGGGCATCAATTACCAATAGCCGCGCACTTAACTGAAAATTCAAGCCTCGTATGCCTTCAATCGGCTCCAAAGCACGACGGATGTCGGATTCTTCCGCAGCACAATCCATTGTAGCGATGTGGTAAGTTGTTCCTGTGTTTGACATAGTAATTTTCCTTTAACCATGCCATTGGGAACCCTATAGTCACTATAGAGTCAAGCATTTTCTCATGCCGCATCAAACCATATACAAACTATAGAGTTTGAGCTTATAATAATGTGATGAACATCAAAATTGGCGAGCTCGCTAAACGCACCGACTGCTCAATACAAACCATTCGCTTTTATGAAAAAGAGGGGGTTCTACCAGCACCAACGCGTAGCGATGGCAACTATCGGTTATACAACGAAGGACACATCGAAAGGCTGAGGTTTATTCGGCACTGCCGCATGCTTGACATGACCTTAAGCGATGTAAGCACACTGCTTAAGTACCGAGACACACCCAATACAGGTTGTGAGGAAGTAAATGTGTTTTTAGATCAGCATATTGACGCAGTTCAGACCCGGCTGGAAGAGCTAGCGCAGCTGAAACTGCACCTGCTCACTTTGCGTCGGCAATGCAACCAGCCGGTTTCAGCTGCTTCTTGCGGTATTTTACGAGCGCTGTCCGACTGCTCGTGCCATACTAATTAAAGAATCTGATATCGCAAAGCAGCAATTTAGCGCCCAATATGTCGTCCCGCACTCTTCGCCGATCAATTAGTAATTAGTGCCAGACACTACTGTCCGGTTAAGAATGCATAAATTTCAAATTTCATAAGATAATACAATATGTTAAACGCAATTTTGGGTGTCCCCGATTTGAACGGCAATCCGGCAAAATACCTCCATTTCCCACATTTAACGAAGAGGGATGCAGTGACAGGATATCTTGCCAATATTAACGGTTGATGGCGTACAGGCTAAAGATCGAGGAGCGTGTAATAGTGAATACGAGAAACCGGATACCTGTGAATGAAAATTGCTTGACCTGTGTCTTGGACACAGGTGTAAGGTGACAAAAAGCCGGATAAATTCTTCGGATTTACTCTCGGGTTTAGAACTGATGATTGACTCATATCAAGGCAAGGAACAGATCCTCGGGGTTAATCTGAATCCTGTGATAGTCAGACTGAGCTGCGAGGAGGGCTGTGTGAAAGTTATCGAAATGGCCAGGCGTTTAGGGGTTACGGCCGATACGGTGCGGTTTTATACCCGGATCAAGATTCTGAAACCGGGGAAGAACAAAACCAATGGATATCGGGAATACAGCGAAAATGATTACAACCGCTTGCGATTCGTGCTGAGTGCACGGCAACTGGGCTTTTCCGTTGAGGATATTCAGGAAATTTTGAACCACGCGGATAAGAAGAAATCGCCTTGCCCGACGGTACGCCGCTTGATTGACCAACGCCTGAATGAAACTGAACAACGGTTCGCGGAGACTCTGCAACTGCGGGAACGCATGCAGCAGGCCGTGGTTGAGTGGAGCCAAAAGCCAGATAAGGTGCCGACTGGCCATATGATCTGTCACCTGATTGAAGAGTTTGCCCAGTAAATCAACATAGAGGATTTGCCATGAATACACAGAAATTCGAGAGCCCTACTCATCACCGGGGCGGCTGCTGTTGCGCCAGCAAGTCATCCACTGCAGCTAACACTCGGAGCAGTGTTGACTCAGATAGCGATATCCCGCTGCAGCGGTTACAGGTGCAAGGCGCCACGTGCGGTGGTTGTGTAAGAAGCATTGAGCAAACGCTACGCTCTGTTTCCGGCGTAAGCGATGCGTGTATGGATCTGGCGACGGGTGTCGCTTCGGTCGTTGGCATGGTCGAGTCTAACGCTCTGATAGAGGCGTTGGATCGAGCGGGTTTTCCTTCGAGCCAAATCAATTAGTTTATGGCTGATGGTTGGAGTAATTAGCAGTTGGTAAGCCTAAGCATGCTACAGGCGTGGAATCTGGTTTGTTAGCTGCTTGATAAATTGAAAAGAGATTACCCCTTCCGTAAAAAATGGTCTGAAAATTGGAGAAATACATGGATCACCCCACAACTTTTCCCTCGTCGAAATCAGTCAACAGCCCGATGAGCAAGTCCGTCCAACTGATAGTGCCTGGCATGGGGAGTAACCACTGCGCTGGTCTGATCACCACTTCGGTTGAGCGGCTGCCGGGTATCATCAACCTCAACACCAATATCGCCAATCACCGCGTCGAGGTTGAATTCGACGCCAACCTGACCAGCGACAACCAGATCCGAGGCGCCATTGAAAAAGCTGGCTACGACGTGACCAGCACGACATCTGCAACACCGGAGACCGGAGGTGAGGCCAGTCTCACTGTCCCCGGCATGGGCAGCGATCATTGTGCCGGACTGGTCTCCAGCTCCATCAAGCGTCTCGCCGGCATCACTGACATTTCCACCAACATTGCCAATCACAAGGTGACGGTTCGTTTTGATGTGGCAACGGTGGATGCGGAAAGAATCAAAGTCGCCATTTAGAAGGCGGGATACGAAGTGGCAGGCGTCAGTGAAAGCCGGGCGCAAGCGGACACGACAGTGGATGAAGCTGTCGAGGAGCGCTATCTCGACCAGGCCTGGCATCGCGTTTGGTTTGCCGCCGTACCCACCACCATCATCATGATATTGATGATGGTGGACATGTTCTGGATACTAATACCGGGATACCTTGTGTGGGTGGCCATTCTCGGTTTCCCCGTGGTCTTTTTCAAGGGCGGCTGGGCCACCCACCGCTCGTCCTGGCGCTCCCTGACCAACCGTACCGCCAACATGGACGTGCTAATCTCCATGGGCAGCCTGCCACCCTACCTGATCGGGCTGGTGGGCTTTGTCTATCCCATGACATCCTTTATCGAGATGGCCGTTACCATCATGACCTTCCACATGCTCGGACGATATCTGGAAACCCGGGCCAAGGGCAGAGCGTCACAGGCGATCAAAAAGCTGCTGAAGCTCGGCGCCAAGACTGCCTCTGTGTTGCGGGACGGGCAGGAAGTTGAAGTCCCGGTGGCAGAATTACAAGTGGGAGACATCATGGTGGTTCGGCCCGGCGCCAAGGTCCCCACCGACGGCGAGATCGTCGAGGGTAACAGTCATTTGGATGAATCCATTGCCACCGGCGAGTCAGTGCCGGTGGAAAAAGGGCCCGGTGATGCCGTGATTGGTGCGACCATCAACAAGGAGGGCATGCTCCAGGTACGCGCCACCCGGGTGGGTGCCGACACCTTCCTGTCACAGGTCGTCCGGTTGGTGGAGCAGGCGCAGGGGTCCAGGGTGCCGATCCAGGAATTCGCCGACAAGGTGACCGCGAAATTCGTCCCGGGAGTTATTGTCATCAGTTTGGCGAGCCTGGTGGTCTGGCTGCTGTTCGCCGAGTCGCTGCGCCCGATTCTTTACTGGGGCGCCGAATTCCTGCCTTGGGTTAACCCGGAACTTTCACCCTTAATGTTGGGGATTCTAGCGGCCATTTCCGTCCTGGTCATCGCCTGCCCCTGTGCCCTGGGGCTCGCCACACCCACCGCCATCATGGTGGGCTCGGGACTGGGCGCCGAAACCGGTGTACTGATCCGTTCCGGCGAAGCCATTCAATCCCTCAAAGACATCAAGGCCGTGGTCCTCGACAAGACCGGCACCATCACCAAAGGCGAGCCCGCCCTCACCGACGTGATTGCCACCGCCGACTTCGATGAGAGCGACGTGCTTCGATTCGCGGCGTCGGTGGAAGCGGGCTCCGAACACCCTCTGGGGCAAGCCATCGTAGCCGGTGCCCGGGAGAAAGGCTTGAATGTTCCGACCGTCGCTGACTTCCGGGCCATTACCGCCCGCGGGGTGGAGGGCCGGGTGGACGACCAACATATTCGCGTCGGCAGCCGCCGGCTTCTCAATGAGGCGGACATCGAACTGGGCGACCTGGAAGAGGCGCTGGTCCGACTGGAAAATGAGGGCAAGACCGCCATGCTGGTGGCCGCCGGAGACCGCGCCGCTGGCATTGTCGCCGTGGCCGACACCATCAAAGAGGACTCGAAAGCCGCCATTGCCGCGCTTCATGAGCTGGGGATTCACACCGTCATGATCACCGGCGATAACGAGCGCACTGCCCGCCACGTGGCGAAGCAGGTGGGCATCGACGAGGTGCTGGCGGGTGTCCTGCCGGAAGGCAAGGTGGACGCCATCCGAAAGTTGCAGGAAAAGTACGGTCAGCAGGTGGCCATGGTGGGCGACGGCATCAACGACGCCCCGGCACTGAAGCAGGCCAATGTGGGCATTGCCATCGGCGCCGGCGCGGACGTCGCCATCGAGGCGGCGGATGTCACCCTTGTGAAAGGCGAGCTGTCCAAGGTGGTGGAAGCCATTCGCCTGTCACGGGCCACCTTCCGCAAGATCGTGGAAAACCTGTTCTGGGCCTGGTTCTACAACCTGGCGGCCATCCCCATTGCCGCGGTGGGTCTGCTTCACCCCATGATTGGGGTGGTCGCTATGACCACCAGCTCCCTGTCAGTGATCGGCAACTCTTTGCGTCTCAAGCGGGTAAAACTGAATGTGGATAAGTAATCTGACAACCGGTAAACAGTGCAGCCCAATAGGCGGAACATTTCAATTTTATTAGTGAGGTGTGACATGGCAACCCAAAAATCATCATTCTGGTTGACTCCCAAAGGCCTCGCCGCCCTGGGTTTAATTGCAGCGGCAAGCTATTTCCTATTGATCGAGCACCGGCAACACGTCTGGCAGTTTTTGCCTTTCTTGATTCTCTTAGCCTGTCCGTTTATGCATCTGTTTATGCATGGGGGGCATGGTGGACATGGCCAGCACGAGGATGAATCCGACAAGGCTGCCTATCAGCGTGGGCTGGAAGATGGTCGCAAAGAAGATGAGCATCATCACTAACAGAATATTAACAAGAGAAAAGCTATGCACGGTGAATCTGCTTACGGCCTCTGGACGCTGGTGATACTCAATTCGGCGATATTTATCTTCTTTGCCTTCAGCTTTACCAAGCCGCAAACCAAAACCGATTGGCGAAGCTTTGGCGCTTTCTCGGCGTTTGTTATTGCCCTATTTACTGAGATGTATGGCTTTCCATTAACCATTTATTTTCTCTCCGGCTGGTTGGCGGAAAAATATCCTGGCATTGATTTTCTGTCCCACGAAAACGGCCACCTGTTGCACACGTTGCTTGGTTTTGAAGGTAATCCACATTGGGATCCGCTGCATATCGCCAGTAATGTTCTGATCGTTTTGGGTTTCTTTTTGCTGGCCTCGGCGTGGGGTGTACTGCACAAGGCGCAGCAGACCCGGTCGTTGGCGACCACAGGCTGGTATGCCCGCTGTCGTCATCCGCAATACATTGCTTTTATTCTGATTATGTTCGGCTTCCTGTTGCAGTGGCCAACCATTCCAACGCTCGTGATGTTCCCGATACTGGTAGTGGTCTACGTGCGACTCGCTAAGCGAGAGGAGCGGATGGCGCTGGAAGAATTTGGCGAAATATATCGCCATTATATGGAATCTACGCCAGCGTGGATTCCGAAATTTAAAATCAATGAACATGAAACTGTCTGAGGATAAAACAATGAAAAATTTAATGTCAGCACTCGCTATTTCCGCATTATTGGCATCTCCAGTCTTCGCCGAAGGTGAGCATCAACATGACGGTGACCCGAACACACAGGGTAAGCAAGGCAGCATGATGATGAGCCATGAGCGAATGATGCCAATGATGCAAGAACACAAAAAATCCATGGAGCGCCTGATGGGTCAGCTGAAAAAGGAAGCAGACCAAGGCAAACGGGATGAACTCATCGAAGCACATATGAAAGAGATGCAGCAATGCATGATGACGCTAAATCAGGGTGAAGGCGACATGGCATCCAGCTCTACCGAAGAGCGCATGAAAATGATGGAAGAGCGTATGGGGATGATGCAGATGATGATGGGGCAGATGATGGACAACATGGTCGAAGCTCGCAAGAGTCGTCCTAAACACATTAAGAAATAAGCAAAGCGGACTATTGATCGTTAGTAATCGATAATTTGGAGAAAGTGGTGGCAGAGCATCGATTAGGAATCAATCCAGGTTTTCTAGCGAAGCACACCTTAAGTTTACGTGGGGTGAATGAAAGCAACGCGCATGCTATCACAGTGGAGTTGGATGGACTTCCTTGTGTTGACCGTGTTTGGCTGAACATGACGAAAGGTAATCTCAAAATCGCCTATGACGCCTCTCACCATAATATCGATGAAATGATAGCCATTGTCGAAAAGCATGGCGCGGTAATTAAAGACAATTGGTGGAGTCGCACCAAGCTGGGTTGGCAACGGCAGACAGATAAAAATATCAAGGATAACGCCAAGCATGAAGCGCATTGTTGCAACAACATGTCGCCTCAGTAGAGGAAATCGAAATGGGCAAAAAAGAACATCGGCTAGGCGTATCAGAAATCAATCTTGTGGTGCGCCATTTGAAACTGGCACCTGTCGATCAGAACAACCTGCAAGCAGTGGTTGCTGAGGTCGATCAGCTTTACGGACTCGACGCCATTTCCTTTGACGAAAAAAGTCATGTTCTGAATCTTGCTTATGACGCCACCAGGATTCGTCTGGATGGTATCGAAGATGTGTTGAAAAAGCATGGCGTCGAAGTAAGTCATGATTGGTGGACGCACTTTAAGGAAGGCTATTACAAATGTATCGATGGGAATGTTAAAGACAACGCCAACCACGAACCTTGGAGCTGTCATCAAATTCCCTTAGTCGCTGGCCGCAAGCGCTAGTGTATACCTCCATGGTTTATGTCGATAAACAGAGAATTGCATTTTTAAGCATCCTGCATACCTTGCACCGAAAGCCCAGACAGGGGGCTTAACTTTTATTTAAAGGAGTCATGAATGGACGAAAAAGACGCTCGTTCGACACAGTACGACGAAGGTAGCCTCACTCTATCAGGTACGGTAATGCTCGGTACTGGGGTGATGATCGGGGCGGGAATATTCGCGCTAACCGGTCAAATGGCAGAGATGACTGGTGCATTATTCCCACTGGCATTTCTCGCGGCCGCTATCATCGTTGGTTTCAGCGCTTACTCCTACATCAAAATGTCCAATGCCTACCCATCAGCAGGGGGGATTGGCATGTATTTGCATAAGGCCTATGGCGACCGGTTGCCCACTGCATTTAATGCGCTACTAATGTATTTTTCGATGGTCATCGCTCAGAGCTTTCTTGCGCGCACGTTCGGTTCCTACACCATGCAATTGTTTGGCGGTGACCCATCAGGACAAATGACGCCTATACTCGGCGTCTCCCTAATTCTGGCGGCGTTCATTGTGAACCTGCTGGGTAATCGGCTGATTCAAGGGGTTGCAGGGTTTATCGGTCTACTGAAAATTGGCGGGATCCTGATTTTTGGCGTCGTAGGCATCTGGTTAGCTGATAGCCTGGCAGTAGACTTTGACCATGTAAGCGAGACCGGTTCAGCTAGTAATTTCCTCGGTGCCACAGCGCTGGGGATTCTGGCATTCAAAGGCTTTACCACGATTACCAATAGTGGTTCCGAGGTGATCGATCCACACCGCAATGTTGGTCGCGCGATTGTTATTTCGATTGCTGCTTGTGTCGTCATCTATACATTGGTTGGTTTTTCGGTGGCCAGTAACCTCTCACTCAGTGAGATTATCGAGACCCGTGATTATTCCCTGGCTGCAGCCGCTCGACCCGCACTCGGTGAGTATGGCGTGTGGTTCACTGTTGTGATTGCCATGCTTGCGACGGCGGGTGGGATTCTTGCCAGTGTTTTTGCGGTCTCCAGGATGCTCGCGATGCTAACAGAGATGAAGTTGGTGCCTCACCGACACTTCGGTATGCCTGGCAGCATTCAGAAACATACATTGGTATACACCGTGGTACTCGGTCTTGTGCTCACAGCGTTTTTTGATCTTTCCCGTATAGCAGCACTTGGCATCGTTTTCTATCTAGTGATGGATATCGCCATTCATTGGGGTGTTCTGCGCTACTTGTTGGACGATGTTAAAGCTAAAAGCTGGGTTCCCGTCACTGCGATTATATTAGATTTGCTTGCACTAAGCGGGTTTGTTTGGGTGAAGTTGAATTCAGACCCATTTGTGTTGGGTGTGGCCGTTGTCACAATGATGCTAATCGCTATCGGCGAGCAACTATTTCTGGGATCTAAAAAACGAAAGCAGGTTGTGCACCTGAGTCAGGATCATGAACATCACCATTAAAAATGGTGGTGGAGAAAGCCTGCTGGCCACTGAAAGAAAGGCAATGGCTAAATTTTGTTGTTCAGGAAATGCTAATGGATCAAATTAACACACTTAAGGTGATCGACATGGGCATCGACACCCACCAGGAACCGGTGGTGTATATGCGCAGTGATTGTCACATCTGCCGCTCTGAAGGTTTCACTGCCAACAGCCGTGTCATGCTGCGGTACGGGGAAAACAGCGTTATCGCCACGCTGAATGTGGTGGACGAACAGGTACTGAGTTCCGGGAGTGCAGGGTTGTCTAAAAGTGCCATGCAGCGCTTGGACGTCGATGATGGCGCCGCGGTTAGTGTCGACCACGCACCGGTAGTGACATCACTTGCCGCCGTGCGCAAAAAAATCTTTGGACACAAACTCAGTGATCAAGAGATTACCGCTATTGTCGAGGACATCAGCGACCACCGCTATTCGGATATCGAAATCGCCAGTTTCCTCAGTGTGTGCGCGGGTAGCCGTTTAGACGTGGATGAAATCATCAGTCTCACCCAGGCCATGGTGGCCTGTGGTAAGCGGTTGAGATGGCCTGGCGAAACCATGATTCTTGATAAACACTGCATAGGTGGGCTGCCGGGCAACCGTACCACACCTCTGGTGGTGTCCATTGTCAGCGCTGTGGGACTCACCATCCCTAAAACCTCGTCGCGGGCGATCACCTCTCCTGCCGGTACTGCGGATACCATGGAGGCGTTGACTACCGTCAATCTGGAGCTCAATGAGATTCAACGTGTAGTGGCTGAAACCCATGCCTGTCTTGTTTGGGGTGGAGCTGTCAACCTGAGTCCTGCCGACGATTTGTTGATTCGCATTGAACGGGCCCTGGACTTGGATGGTGAAGGGCAGTTGATCGCCTCGGTTTTATCTAAAAAAATCGCTGCTGGTTCCACTCATGCGGTGATAGACATTCCCGTTGGCCCTACCGCTAAGGTGCGTTCGCAAAAAGACGCCGAGCGGCTCTCCTCACTTTTTACCCAGGTGGGAGCTGCCTGTGGTATTCAAATTCGCTGCCTTATTACGGATGGTAGCCAACCGGTTGGGCTTGGTATCGGCCCGGTACAAGAGGCGCGGGATGTGCTGGCGGTATTGCAGTGCGAGGAAAATGCACCGCAGGATCTTCGGGAGCGAGCCTTGTTTCTGGCTGCACATCTGTTTTCACTTGCTTATCAAGAGCGTTATGAACAAGGGCTGGAAAGAGCAATCGCGATTTTGGATGAAGGTAAAGCCTGGCAGCAGTTCCAGCGCATTTTGGCCGCGCAGGGTGGGATGAAAGCCCTGCCTGACGCCAGCTACCAACATACCGAAGCGGCCACAGCAGTGGGCACACTTACCGCTATTGACAATCGTCAACTCGCCCGTCTGGCGAAGCTGGCAGGCGCTCCGGCGACAGCCGCCGCGGGGTTGCGTCTTCATGCTCGCGGCGGCGACAAGATCACCGTCGGACAACCTTTATTTACGCTCTGTTCCGATACGATCGGAGAGCAACAGTATGCGATGGCGTTTTATCGCCAATCGACAATTTTTACGATCGAGAAGGAACGATGAGCGAGGCGATGGCTGTGAACGATAAATCTCCGTTGATGTTTTCCCTGAACAATCATCCGTTAGCTGAGTCACTCAGTAAAGCGATTGGTGGCCAACCTGGCGAGTTTAACGCTCGGCAGTTTCCTGATGGGGAGTCCTATCTGCGTATTCAATCTGATGTAGAAAATCGCGCATGTATTGTGGTGGCTGACCTGTCACACCCAAACATCAAATATCTGCCGTTGTTGTTTCTATTGGAAACACTGCGGGAGTTGGGAGCGTCGCAAGTGGGGTTAGTGGCCCCTTACCTCAGTTATATGCGTCAGGATCGCCGTTTTGTCGATGGGGAAGCGGTTACTTCACGTATTTTTGCCAAGTGCCTTTCTCAACATGCTGATTGGCTGGTTACGGTCGATCCACATTTACATCGCTATCATTCCCTGGATGAAATTTATTCCATACCCAGTCGTGTTGTGCAAGGGGCTCCGGCATTGGCGCACTGGCTCAAAACGCAAAGCAACCTACTGTTGGTAGGGCCGGACAGCGAAAGCGAGCAATGGGTTGCTGAGATTGCTGCCTTTAGTCAACATCCTTTTGTGATTGGAGAAAAACAGCGCTTCGGGGATCGCCAAGTCGAAGTGATGCTGCCCGCCATCAACGAATTCAAAGATAGAACGGCTGTGATTATCGACGACGTTATCTCCAGCGGGCAAACAATCCTGGAATGCGTTAAAACACTTCGGCTCAAAGGTGTCGATAATATTCAGTGTGTGGCGGTGCACGGCATATTTGCCGATCACTCCGATAAAATCTTACTGGCCTCAGGCCTGAGCCAGCTGGTCACATCCAATACCATTCCCCATCCTTCCAACGCTATTGATATTACGTCGCAACTGATTGCGCCCGTTATCAGCATGCTTAAATTGCCAGGAAAATCATTATGAAAATCACCTTTATCGGCGGCACCGAGACCGTTACCGGCTCAAAATTTTTGCTGGAAACTGAAACGACAACCGTATTAGTCGATTGCGGGTTGTTCCAGGGCTACAAGTGGCTGCGGGAACGCAACTGGCAAACCTTGCCCCTGGACATCGATAAACTGGATGCGGTGCTGCTCACTCACGCACATCTGGATCACTCCGGTTATATCCCGGTGCTATACAAGCGCGGCTTTCGCGGCCCGGTGTTTACCCATCACGCCACTAAGGCCCTGTGTCAGATTTTATTGGCCGACAGCGGCCATATCCAGGAGGAAGACGCCAAGTATTACAGCAAACATAAATTAAGCAAGCACGCGCACCCTGAGCCGCTTTACGACCGTCAAACGGCGGAAGCCAGCATGACGCTATTTCAGTCTGTGGAGTTTGATGAACAGATCGAGGTTGGGGATATCCGCTTTTATCTGCAGCCCGCCGGGCATATTCTCGGCGCCGCCAGCATTATCGTTGAAGCGGAAGGGAAACGAATCGGCTTTTCTGGTGATGTCGGTCGCTTCGATGATGTGCTGATGACCCCCCCTCGACCATTGCCGGAGCTGGATCTGCTGTTGATGGAGTCCACCTACGGCAACCGCCGGCACGACACCCAAGATCCGTTTCAGCAGTTGGCGGAAATTGTTAACCGTGTCGCCAAAAGCGGCGGCGTGCTGCTAGTCCCGGCCTTTGCGGTAGGGCGGGCGCAGGCCTTGCAACATCTGTTGGCGACCCTGATGGATCAGGGCGATATCCCCAAAATGCCCATCTATCTCGACAGCCCCATGGCGATCAAAGTATCGGATATTTTCTGCCAGTTCAGTGATCAGCACCGGTTGAGTCACGAGCAATGCTACCGCCTATGCGATGGCGTGACCTATACCCGCACGGTGGACGAATCGAAGGCGATTGCCGGACAGGCTTTCCCCCATATTGTTATCGCTGGCAGCGGCATGGCTACCGGGGGTCGTATTCTCCACCACTTCAAACGCCTGTTAGGCAGTTCTAAAACCACGGTACTGTTTACCGGTTATCAGGCGGGCGGCACTCGCGGCGCAAAAATGCTGGAGGGTGTTGATGCGGTGAAAATCCACGGAGGCTGGGTACCGTTGAGAGCCACTGTCAAAGTCATCTCCGGTTTGTCGGGGCACGCAGACTACCTCGAACTGACCCAGTGGTTACAGCAGTCAGCGCTGACCGATACTACTCGAATTCAACTGATTCACGGTGACCCGGAAGCCCTTGAAGGCCTTCGGGTGCACTTGCAGGAGCACACCACGTTTGCGGTGAATGTGGCGGGTTATCGCGATATTTTGCGCCTGTAATCGAAGAGATAATCCACAGCGGAGAAAAAGTTATGCAAATTGAAACCTTAAAAGATGTGCTGCACTGGACCCGGGAATTTCACCAACACCTCAGCCAGTGTTTATCCCACTGTGCGGACAAGAATATGGATGAACGGGCCCGGATGATCCTTGCGTATCTGTCCGATCATGAGAAGGCACTGACCAAGGTAGTCAGCGGGTTTGAAACCTCAGGCGACGAGCATGCACTGAATACCTGGTGTTACGAATATGTGGCAAAGCACCCCATCGTTCGGCATGCGCATTGCGACGCGCCCTTTGCCGAGCTGGATGCCACGCAAATCATGGAGGTGATAGTCGATCAACACCAGCAGGTGATTGAACTGTATCGCTATCTCGCCTCCAGGGCGGATATCCCCTCTGCCAAAGAGTTGATGGAATCACTCCGGTCGCTGGAAGAGCACGAAATGATGCGTATGGCGCAGTCTGCCAACCGGTTCGGGGATTTGTAGAGACACTAATTTCTCACAGATACACCACCATAAACGGAGGAATAATCATGACACTTAATGCGTTCAAATTCGGGATGGCCAGCGCGATTACCGCGGCGATACTGTGGCTGGCTTGCAGTCTGCTGGTGATGTTAATGCCTTCCATGATGTTGTCCATGTCCGGAGAAATGGTGCATATGCAACTGAATGAGATGGGTTGGCACTTGACTCTCACTGGTGTCGTTATCGGGCTGGTGGCCTGGTTCGTGGTAGCGGGTATCGCCGGGTGGTTGCTGGCGGCCATTTATAACCGCTTGCAGTCATCCGACTGATTATCCAGCTGATGAGCAGTTTGCCGCGCTATGACAAACCGGTTCTGTTGGTGTTGAATCCGGGTAGTTCATCCATCAAGTGGAGCACGCATAACGTCTCGGCGCTTGAATATGCGGGTGCAACGGTGCCTGTTGCTATTGGGCAAGCAGGTGTCGGCCAATCAGCTGCGCAGACTTATCCTGGCGCGCCCCCTTGGCTGACCGATGTGCTGACAAATCATGATGTTCGCGCGGTGATTATCAGAGTCGTACACGGGGGCTCTGAATATCTTAAACCTCTCCCCATCAACGACGATAACTTTCGGCAACTGCAAACCCTGATACCACTGGCGCCACTGCACAATAAGGCGGCCATTGAACTGATTGAGCAGCTTCGGAATACCCGATTTTCCATTCCCGTTTTTGCGGTTTTCGATAGTGAGTTTTTCAGCGATCTGCCGGTGCTGTCACAGATTTATGGACTATCCGTCGCACTCACTGAGAAATATCGATTACGCCGTTACGGGTTTCACGGTTTTGCTCATGAGTCCATGGTCAAACACTGGGAGGCAGTGAAGCCCAAGGCCGAACACTACACCCTGGTGACTGCGCAACTGGGAAGCGGCTGTTCCATGGCCGCCATCCGCGACGGCAAACCAGTCGATACCACCATGGGCTTTACGCCCAATGAAGGGTTGTTGATGCGCACGCGCAGCGGAGATATCGATCCCGGTTTGCTGACCTGGTTGCAGTGGCAGGAGGGTTGGACGCCCGAGGATACCGACAGGGTTCTCAATTGCGAATCCGGCTGGCGGGGTCTGTCCGGCGGAATCGATAACATGGCGGATTTGTTTGCGAGTGAACAGCAGGAACACCAACTGGCGTTTGATTTTTTCCGTTATCGATTCCAGAAAACACTGGGCGCGTATTTCGCCATTCTGGGCGGGCTGGACGGTGTCGTTCTTAGCGGCGGTATTGCGGAAAACAACATCGATATTTGCCGTCGTTTGTTGTCCGGTCTCTCCCACTTAGGCATCGCGTTAAAAGATCCCCTGGCTCGCTCCCCTTTACCACTACTTTTATCGTCACCGGCATCGCCGGTGCAGTGTTGGGTAGTGGTCGCCGATGAGGCAGCGGCCATGTTGCGATCCGTACAACACCACTTGTCTTTTGAGAATGAATTTCAGTCGTTGGCTGATTGAGGAATTTCTATGTATGCCATAGATCAACAAAACGATCATCGGACACAACAGCGGGCAAAGTTATATCGCGATACATATCCTGCCTTTGCGCGCTGGTCGGAAGGTTATGGCGTGATCCAACACCGGGATGAAACGCAGGTGAGAGTGTTCGATCTTTGCCAGCAACTGCTGTGTACAGGACGGTTTAGACAGATCGATGAAGTGTTGGAGATACTATCTGCCGCTGACCGCCTGGCGACTGCGGCCATGTGGTTGGTGGTGCATATGACCTACACCAACAAAGTGAATTTCAACGGCAGCGCACTCGATGCAGACGACTTTAAATCCAACCCACAGGGGCATACCGGCGGTTCCCTGAATATGGTGCCTGCCTATGCGGGCTATATGGTTGCCAATCGCCTGGCCGGTATCACCCGCAGCTGGTTGATGGGACAGGGGCACTGTGTGGCCGCCATCGATGCGGTCAATGTGCTGTTGCAAAATCTTTATCCGGAACAGGCCGAACGCTATCCGTTGAGTGAGCAGGGTTTGACGCAGTTGGCGCGGGATTTTTACAGCTATGCCATGGCGGATGATGGTCGTCCTGGTGTTCCATTGGGTAGTCACGTAAACCCGCAGACCGCTGGCGGATTGATTGAAGGCGGCTATCTGGGTTTTGCCGAACTGCAATATGTGCATATGCCGCTGCCCGGGGAACGGCTAGTGGCGTTTTTAAGTGACGGTGCTTTTGAAGAACAGCGCGGTAGCGACTGGGCCAGTCGCTGGTGGCGCGCCGAGGATTGCGGGCTGGTGACACCGGTGATGATTGCCAATGGCAGGCGAATTGACCAGCGCTCCACCATGTACCAGCAAGGCGGTTTGTCCTGGTTCTACGAGCACCTGGAACAGAATGATTTTCACCCCATCGCCATCGACGGGCGTGATCCGGCGGCGTTTATCTGGGGAATTTTTGAATCCGAAGCGCGGCTCGAAGCCTGCAGTGCGCACATCCGTGAAGGCCATATGCACTATCCGGTGAAACTGCCATATCTGATTGCTGAAACGGAAAAAGGCTACGGATTCTACGGCGCCGGTACCAATGCTGCTCATGGCACACCGCTACCGGGTAACCCCGGTAGCGATGAACGCTCCCGCAACCTATTTAACGAACACGCGGCCAAATTATTTCTTCCACGAAGTGAGTTGGAACTGGCTATCTCACAAATTGCGCAGCATGAGGCGGATAATCGAGTGCCGGAAAAACACCATGCCCTGTGTATGCGCAACGTCAGGCTTCAATCTCCCACAGAGCCACAATGGCATACCGAGGGTGACCCGACATCCCCGATGGCAGCGGTGGACACACGCTTTTGTGAATGGCACCTCGCTAATCCCGATAGGCGGGTGCGGATCGGCAACCCGGATGAGCTGCGCAGTAATCGCATGGGCAAGACGCTTGATCTGCTTAAGCACCGGGTGCTGAAGCCGGAACAGGGTGTGGCCGAATCCATTCACGGCTCGGTGATTACCGCACTCAATGAAGAGGCGGTCGTAAATGCGGCGCTGGGAAACAAAGGCGGTCTGAACCTGGTGGTGAGCTATGAAGCCTTCGCCATGAAAATGATCGGTGCGCTGCGCCAGGAAATCATTTTTGCGCGCCATCAAAAAGCGCTGGGGCGCCCGCCGGGCTGGCTGTCGGTGCCGGTGATTGCCACCTCGCACTTATGGGAGAACGGCAAGAATGAACAATCCCATCAGGATTCCGCCTTTGGCGAGGTGTTGCTGGGGGAAATGAGCGATATGACGAGAGTTGTGTATCCCGCCGATGCCAATAGTGCGGTCGCCTGCCTCGATGCCTGTTACCAGACCCAGGGTCAAATCTGGGGGATGACGATTCCCAAAAATGACGTTGTTACAGCATTCACACCCAAGCAGGCAGCCCAGTTGGCAGAACAGGGCGCATTGACGTTGGATAAGACTGACGGTGCACCGGTACAACTTGTCGCGGTAGGTGCCTATCAATTAGGCGTTTGTCAGGAAGTAAAACGCACTTTATCTAAACAAGGTATTCAATGCCACATAACGTACCTGTTAGAACCGGGTCGCTTCCGGCAGCCGCGAGACCCCTATGAGCAGACTTATGTCTGCGATGTAGCTACCCGCACAAGCCTGTTTCCCGATGACATTCGTTTGCGCATTTTTGTATCGCACCTGCGACCGGAAATATTGCTCGGTGTCTGCCGCCCTTTGGATCTTGGCTTTGATCGATGTATCGCTTTGGGTTATCGGAATCAGGGCGGGACATTGGATACAGAAGGACTGTTGCAGGCGAATGGGAGTGATGCCCATTCCATTACCCCAATGATTATCCAAAGATTGAACCGTGGAAATGCATAAGTTGGATGAACACTACTGTCCGGTTAAGAATG
>DGCD01000001.1:940-109614 GCA_002384935.1 Pusillimonas sp. UBA3987 | reverse complement strand
TCGTAAATTCCTGGGCAGTCCAAAGCAGGTAACGAATAAATTTCGACCAGACTCAATTGCGGCAGGGGAGTCTACTTTTCAGGTGGGTGAGAAAGCCGATTCAATGACTAAGTCGACTGATCCTGATGAAGAGAGTCAAACGATTGAACCTGGCAAGCGCCAACCAATGACTAAAGCTGATTTACTCAATATTCGCGAAAGTCATGTTGACTTGGATGAGATTGTGAGAAGGGCACGGAAGCAAAACTCAAACAGTTAGGTTCAGCAAGAAGGCCTAGCTGATTAAGCGTTTAGCCAAGAAGCGTGCGCTGAAATTGGGGTTTTTTGCAAAGAGTGATTTTAAAACGCGAAAATGGCTATCGGTTTGATGCTTCTTTATTGTTATAAAGAAAGCCAACAATCTATTTTCCCGGGATGATACATTACGTCAACTTGACGACGACCAAATATTTAGTTCTAGTCTAAGTAGTTGCGCTAATCTGCTGTGTGCTGATAAGGGTGTTGATCTACTGTATTAAAGCGGATTTGAAAGACTGTAATTCCGTTAGTAGAAGTTGCTTTTATTTGTCCACCGTGGGCTTGAACAATTGACTTGACGATTGCCAGTCCCAGTCCTGCTCCTTCACCATTGCGGCGTCGCGAGGGGTCTGGGCGATAAAATCGCTTGAAGAGATGCTCCAGATGTTCGGGCGGAATAGTTGGTCCTGGGTTTGTGATACTCACAGTTACCCCGTCTTTATCAGTCTGTACAATGGCTTGTACGCTATTGCCAGCAGGAGTGTATCGAACAGCGTTTGAGATTAGATTTGAAAGCGCCCTTCGCAACATGGCCCGATCGGCGGCCACCGTAATTTCTCTGTTACCTGTCACCACAATAGCGACTTGCCGAGCTTCAGACCAAGCTTCAAAGAAGTCTGCTAGCTCCAGCAACTCGTTGACAAGGTGTATGTCTGTGAGCTCAGGTTCGATGAGTCGATTGTCGGCCTGCGCCAAAAACAACATGTCACTGACCATCTTGGCCATGCGCTCATATTCTTCCAAGCTAGAGTAGAGTACCTCACGATATTCCATTGCCGTTCTGGCTTTCGACAAAGCAACCTGCGTTTGGGTCGTCAGGTTCGTGATGGGGGTGCGCAACTCATGTGCGATGTCACCGGTAAAATTGGACAGACGTTGAAAACCATCTTCCAGACGATCAATCATGTTGTTGAATGCGGCTGCCAGAGGCATTAGTTCCGACGGTACGCCTTGAGTTTCCAAACGAAGATGTAGCTGTTCTGAGGTGATGGCGTTGATCTGGCGACTGATTCGGCGAATGGGGGCATGGCCTTGATGAACAGCAAACCATGTGGTGGCGATGGCGATAAGGCACGCAAGAATTGTTAGCCATCGTAGATATGCGTGAAAACTTTCCAGATAGTGCAAATGAAAGTCGATCTCGGTCGCAAGTGCGATCTTAAGTGGACTCTGGATCTGGCTTGTGGGTGAGATAGTTTCAAAAACAGCGCTTCGATACGTTTGACCGTTGCTTGTCCAAAGACTAACCGTATTGTCGTCGATCACGCGTGTGGGAGGAACGTCGGTTAGAAGTGGAGTAAGGTTCCCGCCGGGTGTAGCATAAATGGCTGTTCCATTGGCGTCGGCTACGAGAAATTCGGCGTTGTGATGGCCTGAAATTGCTCTGGCGAAGCGGTTTTTCAGGAACTCAATGGATTCGCCGGCCGCAACAAGCTTAATTGTCGATTCAATTGATTTGCGCGCCGCGTTAAGCTCGTCAACGTCTTGATCGACGAAATGATTATTTATTGAACGCTCTATCAGCCATCCAAAGCTAAGTAGAAGCAGGGATATACCTGCCCCAATGGATATCGTCAGCCTTAGTGTAAGAGAAGGGGTGCCGTTTATCCAAAATTTCATGGATTCTGTTGCTCCGGGATGTCCAGCATGTAGCCCATACCGCGTACCGTGTGGATAAGTTTGGGCTCAAACGCATCATCAATCTTCGCCCTGAGACGACGAACGGCGACATCAATGACATTGGTGTCGCTATCAAAATTCATATCCCACACTTGCGAGGCGATGAGCGATCTTGGTAATACTTCACCTTGTCGGCGTACCAGAAGCTCTAGCAATGCAAATTCCTTGTTAGTGAGGTTAATGCGCACATTACCGCGTATGGCCCGTCGTCGGGGAATATCAAGTATAAGATTTGCAATCTGAATCTGTTCTTGCATCATGGTGGCGTTACCACGTCGCAGGAGAGTTCGTACCCGTGCCAGCAACTCGGAAAATACGAATGGCTTGACCAGGTAGTCGTCTGCACCGAGTTCCAATCCTTTCACGCGATCTTCGACGCTGTCTCGAGCGGTAAGGAACAGTACAGGTGTACTGGACTGGGCATCACGCAGGGCCTGAACAATGCGCCAGCCGTCCACATCAGGAAGCATTACATCTAGAACAATAAGATCATAGTGTTCCGTGAGCGCCCGGTGATGTCCGTCCAGGCCCGTATGGACTAAATCAACGAGAAAGCCTGACTCTACTAATCCTTGACGAAGATACTCGCCTGTTTTTAATTCGTCCTCAACAACTAATAATTTCATAACGTGTAATCCAAGCGGTTGCATGTCAGGTGACCGTTATCCCCGAGATATGAAGCCAACTGAATATAACTCTACTTTAACGTGGCGAACATGTCAGAAACATTGCGATTGCATGACTAGAGTGTAATGAAACTAGCCATCTGAAAATCATTACTTAAATGTAATTCCAACGTCATGTCGTCGACAGGTGTAGGGCATTACAGTAAGCGAAAGGCCTATTTATTTGGATCCCGTTTTTGGAGGCCGCGTATTTTGTGGACGGAGGTTGTCATGAAGTGTTCGATGAAAACGATGCTGAAAGTTGGTTGTGGAGTGCTGCTCTCGCTCGGTGCTTTGTACCTTGCCTTTCCGACATTCCGGGAGGTGCTTTTAGCAGTCGCACCATTTCTGTTGTTTCTTATTTGTCCCTTATCGATGTTTCTAATGATGAAAGGCATGAGTTCCCAGGATCAAAAAACAACGGTTCATACGACATCGACTCGCCCGGGTGACACTCCAAAGCGTATTGGTGATGAACCAATTGAAAGCAATTGATAAAAGACAGGTGCCACTTTAAAAAACGTTCAGGTTTTCTGAGTAAATTTCTTTGGTCTGCAGTTTCTGGGGATGGCACGGTGCAACGAGTGTTATTGATTGTGTTCACGATTATCGGATCACTCGCTGCGCTTTGGTTGTTGGGTATGGGAGTAATGATGTTGTGGATGATGGTCTGACTAAAAGCAGTACAGAGCAGCACAGTTTTCTGACAGGAATTTAATTTGAATGACACAAATGTAATTAAAAGGTCACTCTAGTGACAGCTACATACCGCTAAAGTTTAACTCTCAACTGCAGCTCAGCGGTTTACCCGCCGCAGCGTTCTGCATCAATTTTTTCAGAAGGATATTTTCACGTGAGACGTTCGTTATCAACAATCTCTCCGCGTATGCCACGGCGCCGGTTCGTTCAGGGCCTAGCTGCTGGCGGTGTCATGTTGGGTTTATCGCCGTTTGCGCATGCCGCGGGTGCCATTTCAGAGCGTACACGCGCAGGAGCGGCCCCGGTGCTTACAGGCACAGAGTTCAACCTGGAAGTGGGGCAATCGCCTGTGAATTTTACGGGTAATTCGCGAATGGCAGTTACGATCAATGGCTCTCTTCCTGCTCCCACCTTGCGCTGGCGCGAAGGTGATACGGTCACTATCCGGGTCAAAAATACGCTGAAAGAAGATACGTCGATACACTGGCATGGCATTATTTTGCCTTATCACATGGATGGTGTGCCTGGTATCAGTTTTCCGGGCATTGCGCCGGGCGAGACTTTTGTTTACCAGTTTAAGCTCGAGCAAAGTGGCACCTACTGGTATCACTCCCATTCCGGTATGCAGGAAGCCCAGGGAATGTACGGCACCATTATCGTTGAGCCGCGAGATGCCGACCCTATTCGTGTTGATCGCGATCACGTCATCCAGCTTTCTGACTGGACAGACGAAAGCCCGATGCGGGTGCTTTCGAAGTTAAAAGCGCAAGGCGACTATTACAACTATAACAAGCCAACGGTTGCGGATTTCTTTCGTGACGTTTCAGAAATGGGGATGAACGCAGCGCTGGACAAACGCCAGATGTGGAACGAAATGCGTATGAGCCCTACAGACCTGGCTGATCTGTCGGCAGATGTACTAACGTACTTGATGAATGGAACGACACCCGCTGGCAACTGGACGGGGTTGTACCGGCCTGGCGAGCGCGTACGCTTGCGCTTTGTGAATGGTGCGGCCAACACGTTTTACGACGTTCGGATTCCCGGATTGAAAATGACGGTGGTGCAAGCCGATGGCCAAAACGTCGAGCCGGTTACCGTGGACGAGTTCCGGTTTGGGCCTGGGCAAACATACGATGTCGTAGTGCAACCCAAAGACGACGCTTACACCGTGTTTGCACAGTCGATGGATCGCACCGGATATGCCCGGGGAACGCTGGCGGTTCGCGAGGGCTTGGAGCCGCCGGTTCCGGTATTGGATCCGGCACAGTGGTTGACCATGACTGACATGATGGGCGACATGGGAGGTATGGTTAATGGTGCGATGGATCATGGCAGTATGGGCCAGGCCCCAATGGGTCACGGTGAAATGGATCATGCCTCTTCCAGTTCGAAACCATCGGGAATGGATCATGGTGGGATGGGACATGGATCGTCTCCTGCCGGACCAAGCAAGACCGTGCGTCATGCGCGCACCGAGTATGGAGCCAGCATTGATATGCGGGTGGATACGCCTCGTATGAATCTGGACGATCCTGGCATTGGCTTGAGAAACAACGGACGAAAGGTCTTAACGCTGGCCGATTTGCATACGGTTGGCGGCCCCATGGACCCGCGCGGTGCCGAGCGTGAAATTGAGTTACATCTGACCGGCAATATGGAACGTTACAGCTGGTCGTTCGACGGGGTGGAGTTTGGGCAGTCAACGCCTGTGCATTTTCGCTATGGTGAGCGGGTTCGGGTGATTCTTCATAACGACACCATGATGACGCATCCCATGCATCTGCACGGTGTATGGAGTGAGCTAGAAACTCCCGATGGCAACTTCCAGGCTCGCTTGCACACGATTCCTTTGCAACCTGCCCAGCGTGTCAGTTTTTTGGTAACGGCTGATGCACTGGGCCGTTGGGCCTGGCATTGCCATCTTATGTTTCACATGGATATGGGTATGTTCCGTGAAGTGGTGATTGCATGATCACAAAAAAACAACGAAAGGATACTTTGATAATGAAAACACGACTCAAGAAAATAGTCTTTGGCATGGTTGTCGTGTTGGCCTTGCCGTTCGCTGCGCAAGGACAAACTCAAAATTCCCATGTTGGCCACAGTTCGTCGTCTGGGTCTGAGACGACGGGCGATCCGGCAACCGAAATGACGCCAATGGATCATGGTGCCATGAAAATGCAGGGCGGTTCGCCTCCCGCTGATGCACGGGATCCAAATGCCTACTCCGGGGGCTTTAAGCGCAACGAGGGTCAGTATGCGCTAGATCCGCGCTACCGCTTGAAGATGTCAGATGAACACTTGTTCGCCAGCTTGCGGATGGACAACCTGGAATATGTCAGAGCGCGTGGACAGGAATGGGGCGCCTACGAGGGACAGGCCTGGATAGGCAGTACATTCAACCGACTTGTATTTAAAGGTGAAGGTGAGTTTAAAGATGGAAAAATACAGGAATCACGCACAGAGGTGCTGTGGGGCCACGCAATAAGTACATTTTGGGATACCCAAGTGGGCGGCAGGTTCGATTACGGTCGGGGCGAGCCTTCTCGACAATGGTTGGCTCTGGGCGTTCAGGGGCTTGCTCCCTATTGGTTTGAGCTCGATGCAACAGCTTATTTGGGTTCTGAAGGCAGGACGGCCTTGCGCTTCAGCGCGGAGTACGACTTGCTTTTAACGCAGAAGCTGTACCTTCAGCCAGCTATGGAAGTGAATTTTTATGGCAAGAATGACCCAGAACGAGATATTGGACGGGGGTTTTCGGATGGCAAAGTGGGTTTGAGGTTGAAGTACGAGATAACCCGTCAGTTTGTGCCTTATATAGGGGTGGAATGGTCAAGCAAATTTGGGAAAACAGCCGACATGGCTGAAGAAGCTGGTAGTGCCAAGCAAGAAACGCGTTTTGTCGCCGGTGTTGGTTTCTGGTTCTGATGTTAATTCAATGAGGATAGATAGCATGAAAAAGTACGTATTAGCGCTGGTTTTAAGTGTTGCACCTTTGTTGACATTGGCTGCAGGTGAGCATTCGGGCGGTCACACCATGGATGGTAATGACATGCCGGGGCACAGTATGGAAGGGCATGACATGTCAAGTATGTCGAGTGTCGGTAAACCGGGCGATC
Organism: Pusillimonas sp. UBA3987; assembly: GCA_002384935.1. Lineage (GTDB taxonomy): Bacteria > Pseudomonadota > Gammaproteobacteria > Burkholderiales > Burkholderiaceae_B > Neopusillimonas. The sequence continues at coordinate 103,151 of DGCD01000001.1, read as the reverse complement.
CGGGTAAGGTGGATCGTACGGTGGAGGTTGTCATGAATGATTCCATGCGTTTTGAGCCCGCTTTGATTGAAGTGCAAAAGGGCGAAACCATTCGCTTTTTTGTCAAGAACGCAGGAAAAATTCCTCACGAAATGGTGATCGGTTCAATAGATGATTTGAAGGCGCACGCCGAAGAAATGCGGAATATGCCTGATATGAAGCATGCCGAACCCAACATGATTACTTTGAACGGCGGTCAGCGAGGGGGGTTGGTATGGACTTTTGATCAAGCGGGCACGGTTGATTTTGCTTGCCTGATCCCCGGTCATATGGAGGCGGGAATGATGGGTAAAGTCAAAGTCAACTGACGGCAACCGACTGGCGTGCTGAAAATCCGGCGTATTCCATTATTGTTTGTGGTGTTGGTGGTCTTGCTGGTAATAGCTTTTTACTTGACTACCTTAACGCGCAATGATGGCTTTATCGATCCGCTCGCTGATCAGGGGCGAATTGTTCAGGGAAAGACTGTGTACACCGCAAATTGTGCTGCATGTCACGGGGCTAATCTTGAAGGGCAGGCGAACTGGAGGGAGCGGCTTGATAATGGCCGCCTACCTGCCCCTCCCCATGATAAAACTGGGCATACGTGGCACCACCCTGACTGGCTGTTAGTCGATATGGTGAAACACGGATTGGTGCCTGGCCGTACCGCCCCGCCAGGTTATGAAAGTGACATGCCAGCCTATGGCGGGTTGTTAACAGATGAGGAAATAGTTGCGGTCATTGCATATATCAAGAGCACATGGCCGCCAAGAGTATTAGAGGCACAAAAAGAAGTCACGCTCAGAAACAGCAAGTGATTTGTGCCTCTGTGAAACGATAAGGATATGCATGAAAGGATGGATTTTCCTTGCCGCATTATTGTCGGCAAATTCAGCGGTGACTGCTGGGGTTGAGAATATTACGGTTTATCAAAATCCGAACTGTGGGTGTTGTTCTGGATGGTCAGATTACATGAAGTCTTCGGGCTTCAATGTCACAACTATCAAGACTGCAGACGTCGCCTCACATAAGGTTCGGTTGGGTGTTCCAGAAAAGTTAAGTTCTTGTCATACCGCTATTCTGGCAACGTCGGGGCAAATTATTGAAGGGCATGTTCCAATTGCCGCCGTCAAAAAGCTTCTTGCCATGCCTGAAATAGAAGGGGTGTCTGCTCCGGGTATGCCTATCAATTCGCCGGGCATGGGAGCACTAGATGGAAATTTAGTAACAGTAGACTTTAAGGGACGGAAATTTTCTCGTGATTAAGCCTGCTGCTAGTCAAATGTCTTTATCCGCAGAGCTGGACGACAATGCTCATGAAGTTTTGGTGAGTGTCATCGTTCCGGTTTACAACGAGGCCCCGGTACTCGATGCATTTCATGCACGATTAAGCTCAACGCTAAATCAGTTAGAGGGAATGCAGAGCGAAGTTCTGTACATTGATGATGGCAGCACGGACGAGTCTTTTGCAAAATTAGAAGCCATTCATTCTCATGATGTACGTGTAGGGCTTGTGCGACTTAGTCGAAATTTTGGTAAAGAAAGTGCTCTGAGTGCCGGTCTGGATCTTGCAAGAGGGCAAGCAGTGGTGGTTATTGATGCTGATTTGCAAGACCCTCCTGAACTGATTATAGACATGATGAACGTCTGGCGAGAGGGGGCTGATGTTGTCAATATGCGGCGGATCAGCCGCGAGGGAGAAACGCTCTTCAAGCGGTTTACTGCTCATTTTTTTTATCGAGTAATGAATCGACTTAGTGATGTTCCGATTGCCCAAGATGTAGGTGATTTCCGGCTTCTAAGCCGGCGTGCAGTTGATGCACTAAACACTTTACCTGAGCGCTGCCGGTTTATGAAAGGGTTGTATGCGTGGATTGGTTTCCATCAAGTTACGTTGAACTATTTTCGTGAACCGCGTCACGCAGGAATGACCAAGTGGAAATATTGGAAACTATGGAATTACGCCTTGGATGGCATCACCTCTTTTTCCACAGGCCCTTTGAAAGTTTCAATGTATCTGGGCTTGGTTAGTTCTTTAGCGGCTTTCTTTAGCGGTGTCTACTTTATGGTTAAAGCCATAGTCTATGGCGATCCTGTGCCAGGATTTCCTACGCTAATTGTCGCCGTTTTGTTTTTGGGTGGGTTGCAACTCGTGGCAGTTGGCATTGTGGGTGAGTATGTCGGTCGTCTTTTCCATGAAACCAAGGCACGCCCCAAATATATCTTGGATCAGGTTAAGGCGCCAGAAGAGCACAAATAATCATTGTATTTCTGATAGACCATATAAGTTATTAAGCGCACTCATATTCACTGCAAGAGCATACTGCTACGTGGTTCTCGTGCGTTGAAGGGTTCCTTTTTGTATTAAAAATATATGAAAATTCTTATCACCAATTTTCACCAGGGCGATGGAGGAGGTCACACTACATACATTACTGCGCTAGTGATGGCCTTTAAAGAAAAGCACGATATTACCGTTATTGCCCCAAAGACCAGTCGTCTATATCAAACTCTTTCCGTATTTGCTGGCGTCCGTGTTATCGCTCACGATTTTAAAGGTGCCTTGTTAAAAACCTTAGGTGATGTTGTTAGTTTTCGTGCCTTACTTCGTAAAGAGAACTTTGATGTCGTGCACGTAAATGGTTCCGTTGATCACCGATTGTGTTTTTTGGCTGCTGTGAATCTTGGTTCAAGGCGCCCTGCCATCGTTTTTACACAGCATAATGATAAAGACATGAATCGTTTAGGTGTTTGGGTGAGAGCCCGTTTTGGTACTACGAAAGTAATTTGTGTATGCGACAAAAGCAAGCGTAAGTTGGAAAAAAGCCCATTCTCGCAATTAGACATAACTAGAATCTATAACGGTGTTGATGTGGATAGATTTAGTCCTCCGACCTTAGACGAAGTGGAACGTAATCGTGCTCATTGGATTGGCTCGACGCATTCAGGAAAGCTGGTTATAGGCAGTAATGCCGGGACGGCAGAATATAAGCGTTGGATGGACATGGTAAAGGCAGTAACCATGTTGCCTCAGGATTTACGTAGTCAATGCGTTGTTATGGTTGCGGGTCTGCCACCCCCAAAGTCTATGTTGGCTAAAGTTCATCAGCTTGGTATGGGACAAAATGTAGTATTTACAGGTTTGTTGCAGGACGTTTACCCCTTTATTACTACTTTGGATATAGGTTTCGTACTCTCTTCGGGTGTGGAAACGATATCGTTTGCTTGTCGAGAAATGATGAGTACGGGTGTACCGGTTATTGTGAGTGAATTTAGTGGGTTGGTTGAAAACGTCGAGCACGGTGTTGATGGTTGGATTGTGCCTATTAAAAGTCCTGAGGCTGTCGCATCTATTTTGAAACATGTATTATTGAATCGAAATAGTTTGATTCCGATGCGTAGTGCCGCTCGTGATAGGGCTGTTTCGAGTTTTTCCCTGGGTGATTTTTTATCAAGTACAGAATCGGTGTATCTGGATGCCAGAAACGCAAAATTGAATGTTGCTGGGAACTAAATAGGGTTATTTCTGTCTTAGATGCGTAACCTCATTATTGAGGCCATTTCTAGTACTTGATGTCAAGATGACTGCAACCTATCGCCATATCGTTTCTGCTCTGATTTCACTACTTCTTATGGTGAGCGGGCCAACTTTGGCTATTTCGAAAGTTGCAAACGGGCAGACGGGCTCCGCAATTACAACAATTTGTGATGACCTAAAGCTAACTCAAGGTAAAGATGCCGGCCCACTCCTTGATACCGGGATTAGTTGCGTTGTCGCTCCGGATATGAGCTGTCCTGGCCCGGGCGGGACAAATAATTGTAATATCAGCCTTAGTTTTGTCTTCCTGCCGGCAGGTTCCGGTAGCTTGGCGTGCAGCAGTTCTTGCCCAAGAACCCACATTCGCGCAATTTTTTATCAGGATCCGTTCCTGACATCTCTTACACCCCCTCCGAAATATCGCTCCTGATCTTTAACTTGGATATTTGCTTATTGTGCAAATTCCATTGAAGTTAATTTTTAAAACAAGGATCCGTGCTTTATATGAGCTATCACGGTCCCTTAACCGGAGTGAATTAAATGAAAAACTCAAAAATCAAAGTAGCTGCTACCGCGCTTTTTCTGGTTGGTTCGATCGGCACTTTCTCGGCCATCGCTCATGAAAGCGAAGGAAAAAAAATGATGTCATCGGATAGCATGCAGGGAATGGGCGGCATGATGGGGATGATGAATATGATGTCTGACATGTCCCCCGAAGATCGGAAAGCCATGACCGAGGCTTGCATGAAAATGATGCAAAACTACGGTAGCGACACCATGAGTGGTGCGGAGCATGAGAGTGTCGCTAACGCTAATTAACAGCTTTGGCAATCACCTGAACTGAAATCAATTACCGGGGAGGCTACGGCAACCCCGGGTTTGATAGCACCCATTACCGATCTAACTTGAGAATTATCATGAAGACGAAAAGAAACCCCCTGTTTACACGCGTAACCTCCATTCTTCTAGCCTCCGCCTCTACCTTGGCGCAACCTGTCTTAGCGTCGTCCATACAAGGCTTCAACGATACCGATGGTCGCGCAATCACCATCTACAAGAGTCCCAGTTGCGGTTGTTGCCAATCGTGGGTGGAATATCTCGAGGCAAACGGATTTGAAACCAAAATTGTTAACACCAATAATCTCTATGAGATTAAGCAGAAACATAGCGTCCCACGGGAAATGGCTTCCTGCCATACTGCATTGATCAATAATCTGGTCATTGAAGGGCACGTGCCAGCGAGTGATATTTTGGCTTATCTGGAAAATCCGCAGTTCAATATAATCGGGCTTTCAGTGCCTGGCATGATTCAGGGCTCGCCCGGCATGGAAACAGGCAAAAAGGAAGAATATCAAGTCATTGCTTTTAGTGCCAATGGCCAGCAAAGTGTGTTCCGTGAATATAAAGATTACTGAGGCTGATTCCATGACAGCAATTATTGATTTTGTTGACAGGATGATGCGTCGTTTCGGTTTGTTTGTGTTTTCGGCTACGCTACCCGTTATGGCTTACGCTCAGCCTGCGGTCGAGGCTCTACCCGTGAAGGCTCTGACGGTGAGCTCTTCAGGTGAGCTTGTCGTGTTGCGAGATATAGGTTTGTTTATGATTAAAGGTGGGACATCGACTAAAATTCCACTCCCTATGATCAATGAGCAAGCACATGCTTCAACTTTGGCCAAAGGTGCGGATGGAAGTGTTTACCTGGCTGGTCCGGGTATGGGCGTATGGCGCTACGACATCGGCGGTGCGCGTTGGCAGTCCTTGAATGAGACCCTACCGGGTCTTGGAGTTACTGCCATTGCTGCCCATGCCACGCAGCAAGATACGCTTTACGCTTATTATCCGGGGAGAGGTATGTTCCGATCTAAAGATGGCGGAGCCGAATGGGTAGGAGTTGATAGTGGTCCCAGAGAGCCTGTGCAGGCATTCCTGCATTCGGACATGCCCGGCAGTATGGAGACTGGTTGGCTGTTCTCCGGAACAACCCGTGGCGTTTCTCGTTCCATGGATTGTTTTTGCTTGTGGAGTGATGCGGGTGACTTGCGAGGTACGGTATCCGCCATCAGTTATGATCCGGTCGCTCCTCTTAATGTCTATGCAGTAATCACCGGCGCGATATATCACAGTGCGGATGGTGGCCAGACCTGGAAATCTCTTCAGGTGCCCCAAACTGTGACGGCTATTGTTTTTTCGCCGATAGAGGGGCTTGTGGTGGGTACGGCCACCGGGAAATTGCTTTTTCGGAATGCTGCTCGTGAGTGGGTGCAGATCGATGAATAAGTGGGTTAATGCACTTGCGGTACTCTTTGCGCCGGTAGTTGTTAACGCCTCCGGCGGGCAGCCGGATAGCGCTGGCGAGCTTGACGAAATTCAGCAGGGTCGGCAAGTGTATGAGCAGTCCTGTGCCGTTTGTCATGGATGGCAGGGCGAAGGTGCTACCACCTGGCAACAGCCCGATGAAAAAGGCGAAATGCCGGCACCTCCTCATGATGAAACCGGCCACACATGGCGCCATAGCGATGCCATGCTATTTAAAATGATCGCAAAGGGTTGGCGACACCCCTTCAATGAGTCTGATCGACTGACCATGCCGGCCTTCGAGGATGACCTGACTGATCAGGAAATACGGGCGGTGATTGAGTACCTCAAAACACTCTGGACCAATGAGCAACGGGATTACCAAAACTGACGTCTTTTTATTAATAGTAGTTTGCGAACCTGAACTGTAGTACGTACAATCTTCACTGCGATGAAAAAGCTGCTTCTTCTCTTCATGCTGGCTCTGCTTCCGCTCCAAGCGTCTTGGGGCGTCGTGGGTTTATATTGTCAGTCCGGGCAGCCAGTGTGTTCAACACCATGTGACAGTGAAGGGCAACAAGCTTCAGACGATATCACCACTAGTGCAATCACCACTAGTGCAGATGGCAACGCATTTGATGAAGGAGGTGTCAAACATAACGTGCATTCATGTCACGTATATTGTGCCCCTTTTATTAGCGTGCAACACGCTAATACACCGCAAATTCCCTCTGATATAGCGCATCAATTTCTTGAGATGCGTCATTTTTCAGGCACCCTTGGCGAACGACCCGAGCGGCCTCAGTGGTTTAACGTGGCTTAAATGGCACATTACTGAGTCGTTCTCGCCAGCTATCTCATTTATAGCCGCAAGTTAAAGCGTTGAACTCTTACGGGGTGCGCGCTTGGTGCACGTCTCAATCACGAAAATAAGCTTGCTGCAACACTAAGTTTATTGCCAACTATTAATTGATTGATGGGGTTGTTGTGCATGTCATAACCCCAGGGCATTTGCATGTGCGGTCGTTAGGTGGCAAGTGCGAGTAGTGGAGATTTCTGATGTTCATATTTTTAATATTCATGAGCGATGATGCTTGAAGGCGTCAACCTGCAGGCCATACGCGACGAGCGCAGTTTATTCAGTCATGTCAGTTTTCAGATTGGATCTGGCCAGTGTTTACATGTGCAAGGTGAGAATGGTAGTGGCAAAACCAGTCTTCTGCGCATGATTGCGGGGTTAATTCCACCCTCGGCCGGAATTGTGTCCTGGAATGGGCGATCCATACAGCAATCAGGCGGTGATTATCGTCGTGAGTTGCTCTATTGTGGCCACCTTTTGGGCCTTAAAGATGAGTTGAGCGCAATAGAAAATTTGATGTTCGCGGCTTCATTGGCAGACGACCCAGTTGAGGTTTGTGCTGTTCGCGACGCGTTGCGACGGAGCGGGCTGGCTGACAGGGAGGATCTTCCGGTGCGATTTTTATCGCAAGGGCAAAAGCGACGCGTTAGCCTGGTTCGTTTACTGCTTCAGCCACGTGCACTTTGGATTCTGGATGAGCCTTTGACAGCGCTGGATGCCAAGGCTGTTCGATGGCTTACTGGTGTGATAGACGCACACCTTGATTCTGGCGGCGTCGTGGTCATCACGAGTCATCAGGGAATGGCGCTAATGAACACGCCGCAGGTCATCCGGATAGGCGTATGAGCAAGATGTTTGGATTGATTGCGTTGAGTGGAGTTATACGTCGTGACTTAAAGATCGCCATGCGTCGTAAGGCGGATGCGTTCACACCGCTTGTTTTCTTTGTCATCGTGGTGAGCCTGTTTCCTTTAGGAGTTGGTCCGGAGCGAGATACGTTGCGACAAATTGCGCCAGGCGTTCTTTGGGTGGCAGCACTGTTAGCCGGTATGTTGTCGTTGAATCGGCTGTTTGAGCAGGATTACGCCGATGGCACTCTGGAGCAACTGTTTTTCTCGTCTGCTCCGTTGGGCATGCTGGTAGTAGGGAAAGTGTTTGCACATTGGCTGCTCTCTGGATTGCCCTTGGTGTTATTGGCACCGCTGTTAGGCTTGCAATACGACCTTTCGGCCTCGTCATTGACTGCATTGACTCTATCTTTGGTGATCGGCACGCCGGTGCTCAGTCTGGTGGGAGCGATCGGTGCCGGGTTGACCCTTGGTTTACGTGGTGGAGGGGTGTTGGTGGCGTTATTGGTGCTGCCTCTTTATGTGCCGGTCCTGGTCTTTGGTGCCGGCTCGGTGGCCGCCGTGAATGCTGGATTGGAAGCAGCTTCACATCTGTCATTGCTGGCCGCGATTTTGGTTCTGGCCGGCTTTTTTGCACCGTGGGCTACGACCGTGGCGCTGCGTATTGCATTGGAATAAAGGCAATTGAATGATTAATTGGTTTAAGTATGCTTCGCCCAGAATGTTCTATCCTCTGGCCGAAAAAATGATTCCTTGGTTCGCTGCGGGCGCGGTGTCATTGGCCGCCGCGGGGCTGTATGTTGGCTTTATTTTGGCTCCGACAGACGCGCAACAGGGTGAAGGTTATCGAATTATCTTTTTTCATGTGCCTGTCTCCTGGATGTCGATGTTCATATATTTGGTCATGGCTTTTTGGGCAGCGATAGGCCTGGCATTTAACAGTCGGCTGTCGGCCATGATGGCCTCGGCCTTGGCGCCCACTGGTGCTATGTTCACATTTCTTTCGCTTTGGACCGGCGCGCTCTGGGGAAAACCGATGTGGGGAACTTGGTGGGTGTGGGATGCGCGTTTAACTTCGGAACTGCTTTTATTTTTTCTCTATGCGGGGTTTCTGGCACTGCAGTCTGCGATTGATGAGCCGCGTCGAGCCGATAGAGCAGGAGCGGTGCTCGCGCTTGTCGGCGTTGTCAATATTCCGATTATTTATTTCTCAGTGCAGTGGTGGAACACCTTGCATCAAGGGGCATCGGTCTCTTTAACGCAAGCTCCTTCGATGGCAACGCTCATGCTCGTAGGCATGTTGCTTATGGCCTTTGCATCCTGGATGTATACGGTGGTTGTTGCTTTGATGCGGCTGCGTTGCATTGTGCTGGAAAGAGAACGGCATGCTGATTGGCTAATTGAATTGATTGAGGTGAGGCGATGAGTTGGAATAGTGCGGCTGATTTTTTTGCGATGGGTGGCTATGGGCTTTATGTATGGGGTTCAGTAGGCGTTACCGTCGCAGCTCTGATCCTTGAGTTATTCGTGCTCGGTCAACGGCGCAAAAGCGCCTTGTCCCGGATAAAGCGTGCATCAACTACGGAAAGGAATGATGACAATGAAAAACAGACATAAGCGAATTGCGCTCATCGCGGGTGGTGTCGCTGCATTGGGCGTAGCTACGGTGCTAGTGCTTAATGCGTTTCAAAGCAACCTTGTGTTCTTTTTTACCCCAACTCAGGTTAGTGCGGGCGAAGCTCCCAAAGAGCATACGTTTCGCATTGGGGGAATGGTTCAAACAGGCAGTGTTCAGCGCCAAAACGACGGCCTTACTGTGAGTTTTATCGTCACCGACACCGTTAAGACCATACCCGTTACCTATACGGGAATTTTGCCCGATTTGTTCAGGGAAGGGAAAGGAGTTGTGGCCCAAGGCAGGCTTGAGCCAAGCGGGCATTTTCGTGCTCAGGAGGTTCTAGCCAAACACGACGAGAACTACATGCCGCCTGAGGCCCAGCATGCTTTGGACCAGGCCACCAAGAACACTTCATCTACGAGGCCATGACGACCATGATTCCTGAAATCGGCCATTTTTCTCTGATTCTGACATTGTTTGTGGCGCTGGCCCAGGGTGGTTTCGCGCTTGCCGGCGCCGCTAACGGCAATTTGCGGTGGATGGCTTTTGCCAGGCCGGCTGCGTGCATTCAATTTTTATTGATCATTATCAGCTTTGTCAGTCTGGCTTGGGCGTTTATTGCCAAAGACTTCTCGGTAGCATATGTCGCCCAGAACTCTAATTCGCAGTTACCCTTGTTTTATCGAATCGCAGCAGTCTGGGGAGGGCATGAAGGTTCGCTTTTATTGTGGATGCTAATGCAAACCGGCTGGGCGTGCGCGGTCAGTGTGTTCTCACGGCAGTTACCCGATGAGATGGTGGCGCGCATATTGGGAGTGTTGGGGCTGGTAGCGGCGGGGTTTCTGCTTTTCGTCTTGCTTACATCCAACCCTTTCGAACGGTTGGTACCGCCACCGATGGAGGGATTGGATTTAAATCCGTTGCTGCAGGACGTTGGATTGATCTTCCATCCTCCTCTGCTATATATGGGCTACGTAGGATTTTCAGTCGTGTTTGCGTTTGCGGTTGCTGCGCTTTTAACGGGGCAGTTGGACGCCGCCTGGGCCCGCTGGTCCAGGCCATGGGCCACGGCGGCGTGGCTATTCCTTACCTTGGGCATTGCCTTGGGAAGTTGGTGGGCCTATTACGAACTTGGTTGGGGCGGTTGGTGGTTCTGGGATCCGGTTGAAAATTCCTCCTTTATCCCTTGGCTGGTGGGTACGGCTTTAATTCATTCATTGGCCGTCACAGAAAAGCGGGGCGGTTTCAAAAGCTGGACGGTGTTACTTGCCATTAGCACCTTTTCCTTGTCCTTATTGGGCGCATTTCTCGTGCGTTCGGGTGTGCTGACATCAGTACACGCCTTTGCCACCGATCCACGCCGGGGTGTATTCATTCTGCTGCTCTTTACTGTGGTGGTGGGGACCTCCTTATTTTTGTTTGCCCTACGCGCCCCAAAGGTGGGGCTTGGTGGACGGTTCGATTTGCTCTCGCGTGAATCCTTATTGCTTGTGAATAACGTATTGCTAGCCGTGGCGGCAGGCTCGATTATTCTTGGAACCCTATATCCACTTTTTATTGATGCGTTGGGATTAGGCAAGCTTTCTGTGGGCCCGCCGTACTTTAATGCTGTCTTTGTGCCACTTATGGTGCCGGCACTGTTATTGATGGCGGTAGGGCCGGTTGCCAATTGGAAATCGGCCAAAATGAGGGCCATGCTCAAACGGTTGTACATACCGGCCGCTGTAGCATTAGTAATTGGCGTCGCGACGCCAATTGCGTTGGGTCGCTGGTCTTGGCCGGTGGCTTTGGGATTGGCATTGGCCACGTGGATTGCAACCGCTGTGGTGTTGGGTGTCTTAGAGCGTGTGCGGGCTACACGCGGTGGATTGTTTGCCCAGCCGCGCAGTTGGCTTGGCATGCATGTGGCGCATCTGGGCATTGCTGTCTTTGTGGCGGGAGTGACGCTCGTCGTGGGCTACGAAACTGAGCAAGATGTACGCATGGCACCCGGAGATATCGTGACTGCGGGCGGTTACGACCTGAAGTTTTTAGGGGTACGTAAAGCACCAGGGCCAAATTATATCGCCGACGTTGGGGACATCGAAATGTCACACGATGGAGAAGTTTTGCGCTTGCTTCACCCTGAAAAACGAAGTTATGCCTCTTCGCCCATGCCGATGACGGAGGCGGCGATTGATGCCAACGGGTTACGTCATATATATGTCGCCTTGGGGGAGCAGCTTGGCGAAAGGGCCTGGAGCATACGGGTTTATTACAAACCTTTCGTGGACTGGATCTGGGGTGGCTGCATACTGATGGCCTTGGGTGGGTTGTTAGCGATCAGTGATCGGCGTTATCGACTGAAAAGACGGGAGCGCCGTGTATCTGTACAGCTTCAGGGAGGCGCCTCATGACTCGTTTTTTATGGCCATTTGTGGGTTTCATTGTGTTGGTGGGCTTTCTTGCTGTGGGTCTTACATTGAGGCCCAGTGAAGTGCCTTCGCCATTAATTGATAAGCCTGCACCCAGCTTTACCCTGCCGTTATTGGCCTCGCCTGAACACACTTTTTCGCCGGAGCAGTTGAAAGGCAAAGTGTGGCTACTCAATGTTTGGGCCTCGTGGTGCTACGCGTGCCTTGAAGAGCATCCTGTCATTATGGGTCTGGCCAAGAAGCATGCGGTTCCAATTGTTGGGCTTAATTACAAAGATGTGCGCAGTGAGGCGCTGGCATGGCTGGAACGCAATGGCGACGCTTATATGCTTTCTGTATCCGACACACAGGGGCGGGTGGGCATAGACTTTGGTGTCTATGGGGTACCGGAAACCTTTGTCATCGATAAGGCTGGTGTCATTCGTTATAAGCACATTGGCGCAGTTACGCCACGCGTTGCACGCGACACCATTTTGCCGTTGATTAGGGAGTTGCAGCAATGAGGCGTTTGTGGATGGTCTTGCTATGTGCGGCGCTTGTGGTGCCGTCGTGGGCGACAAGCCCTGACCTAGAGAAACGCATGCTCGGCATTGCGTCTGAACTGCGATGTCTGGTGTGCCAAAACGAGTCGATCGCCGCCTCAAGAGCAGATTTGGCGGTCGATTTGCGTCAGCAGATTCGCGAGCAAATTGAAGCCGGCCAGAGTGATGCAGAAATTCGCGCATATATGGTTGAACGCTACGGCGATTTCGTGCTTTATCGCCCGCCTTTCAAAGCTACTACGTTTTTGCTATGGCTCGGCCCTGGGTTGTTTTTTCTTTTGGGTCTTCTCGTATTGATAGTTTCTCTGATCCGCCGTAAAGCGAGAGCGATGAACCCGGTATTGTCCGATGAAGAGCGTGCGCGAGCAGACGCACTCTTGAAGCAAATCACAAGTAATGGAAATCAGCCATGAGTCATACTTTTATCTTGTTCGCGGCACTCCTCGTGACTGGTGTAGTTCTTCCTCTTGGACTTGTACTCTGGCGAAGCCCACGGAACGATAGCAATCTTGAGCATCAGGCTGTCAATGCGACCGTACTGTGTGATCAATTACGGGAGCTGGAGCATGATCGCGTGAGCGGCACGCTCTCTGCGCGTGATCACGCTGAAGCCAGACAAGATATCCAACGACGGGTGCTCGATGAGGTGGAGCCTGCACGAACAGGCACCATGGCCCGGCAGGGCGGCAAGTATTCAGCCGTTGTTCTGTCTATTGCACTCCCTCTTGCTTCCGCATTGACATATCTGGCTTTGGGCAATCCTGCGACGATTGCCCCGGAGCCGATACAAAGCCCGGCGCGAGTTACACAGGCCGATGTGCAGTCCATGGTGGAATCGCTTGCAGCGCGACTCGAACGCAATCCGGACGATCCGGCTGGCTGGCTTATGCTGGCGCGTTCTTATCGATATTTTGAAAGATATGAGGAAGCGGCTCAAGCCTTTGGCAAGGCGACGACTGTGATTGAGGCAGACCCGTTGGCGTTGGCAGAATATGCAGAAACGCTGGCTAGAAGCTCTAGCGAAGGGTTTGAGGGTAAGCCTGAGCAACTCATTGAGCGGGCATTAAGTCTTGATCCCAATCAGCCTTTTGCGTTGACTTTAGCCGGCGCGGCAGCGCTTGAACGACGTGATTATCAGGAGGCTATCCAGTCCTGGCAAAAGTTGTTGGCTTTGCTTCCTGACGGCTCCGATGCCTCGCGCGCAGTGGCTGGCAGTATAGAGCGGGCGCGTCGCGAGCAAGGCCGCTTCGTACCTCAAGAGCGTTGAGTATTGGATTTTTATGATGAAGCAAATTTTTAGGAAAACCGGATGGATTGCACTTGGGCTAATAAGTGTCATCGCCATAGCCGCGGCTTTATATCGTTATCAGGATAATAACGCCTCGAATAATAACTTTGGCGGTGTGCTGAATGTTGCGATTGATATAGGTAATCAGCGCTTCATGCGGTGGCACACCCCGCGCGAATTGCCGGCCTTCTCTTTTCAGAACGAAGCAGGAAAAACAATTAGCCTAGCTGATTTTCGCGGTCGAGTTGTTTTACTCAATATCTGGGCTACATGGTGCCCGCCTTGCCGTGAGGAAATGCCGTCGCTTGATCGGTTGAATGCCAAGCGAGGGGGGCCGACATTCGAAGTGGTGGCGCTTTCTATTGATCGGGACCCGGCGTTGGTCAAGCCGTTCTATAAAGAGTTCAACATACAAACCCTGCACGGTTATTTTGATCCGACTACAAAGGTTTCCGATACTTTGCGAATTCCGGGGGTACCAACGACATTGCTGATTAATCATGAGGGTCGTGAAATAGGGCGGGCAATGGGCGCGGCTGCCTGGGACAGCCCGCAAGTCGACGCCTTGATTGATGCCGCACTGCTGCGCTCTAGCGCTAAAGATTAAGTTAATGAAGTTTTTGAGGAGGTGCGATGCTTGAGTTAAGTATTTTGGGGTTGCTGACGGCATTTGTTGCCGGTATTGCGTCATTCCTGTCGCCCTGTGTTTTACCGCTCGTTCCAGGCTATCTTTCTTATATTGCCGGTGGCTCGGTGGCTCCCACAGTATCTTCTGCGGAGGCGCGTATCGCCCGGTGGCGAATATTGGGATTGAGTGCGTGTTTTGTTCTGGGATTTTCTTTGGTCTTTCTCGTTCTTGGCGCCAGCATTACGGCGATTGGACGCCTGTTCTTGTCCTATCGCTATGAGCTCAATATTGTAGCGGGTGTCATTATTGTTATTTCCGGTCTATTGATTATGGGTGTGGTGCGGGCACCCTTATGGACGCAACGCTATTATCGCTTTGAGTCGAAGGCAAGTGGAGGTAACCCCTGGTCGGCAGGCGTGCTGGGTATAGCTTTTGGCTTTGGCTGGACCCCTTGTATCGGGCCGGTGTTAGGAGGCATTCTGGCATTGGGCGCCACGGCTCAGACATTAGATCAGGGAATGTTGCTACTAGGTGTATATGCGTTGGGGCTTGGTATTCCCTTTTTGTTGTCGGCTTACTTCATGACGCCGTTTGTGCGCCGATTAGGTGCGCTGAGACGGACAGGTCGCTACCTTCGGATCGTGACGGGCGTGATTATGGTACTGATGGGTATTGCAGTGGCCAGCGGGCAAATGGTTCGTTTTGCGATTTGGCTGCTTAGAACGTTCCCGGTTTTGGGGAACATTGGCTGATTACATCTATGTACAGACAAATATTGACATCCGCGAACGTCGTTTACTGTCTTGTGATGCATCTTTTTAGGAATCCATATCTTTGGTGATAGCCAATCCTCCATCAACGCCCCGATCAATTTTGATGCCAGTCTAGGCTGAATGAAATCCGGCTTAGTACCTATACGTACAACGCATTGAGGTGGGTCGGGGTTTAGACAGCGATAAAGTTTTTCTTTTGGTTCGTGAAACTTTATTTCACTGGCGTGCAGGACAATAGTTGAACAGAATTTTATTATAGGAAAAAAATATGATGTTTACTCGTCGTTCTTTTCTGACTGGTGCCGTACTTGCGGGAGGCTCACTTTTAGTTGGGTCAGCCATATGGCCATCGTCGGCAAATAGTGATCCGAGAAAATTGAAAATTCCTGAGTTGATCGATGCCCGCAATCAGAGACAATCAATTGCGTTAATCGCGCAGGCAGGTAAGACCTCCTTTTTTCCAGAGCGGGAAAGCGTGACGCTTGGCTACAACGGAAATTATCTTGGCCCGACACTGCGTGTTCATCGCGGCGATGACGTAGAGGTCGCCATTACAAACGCTCTTCGTGAAGACACAACGGTCCATTGGCATGGCTTGCTTGTTCCAGGAGAGCTTGACGGTGGACCCCACCAGCTAATACGTCCCAGGTCTACATGGCGACCGGTGCTCCCGATCAATCAGCCCGCAGCGACCCTCTGGTATCACTCGCATGTCCATGGTCGTACGGCGAAACAAGTGTATACCGGGTTGGCGGGGTTGCTTATCGTCACCGATGACGAGGAAAAGGCGCTTGGGTTGCCTTCGGAATACGGGGTTGACGATCTACCTTTAATATTGCAGGATCGGCAATTCGAAGATGGTGCTCTTGTATTCCCTCAGGGAATGATGGCGGCGATGCACGGTAGAAGAGGCGATACCCTCATGGTCAATGGAACCGTTAACCCGGTCACCCGTGTGCCGCGCAGACTAGTTCGTCTCCGCTTGGCAAATGGTTCCAACGCCAGGGAGTACGATCTTGCTTTTGCAGACGATCGGTTATTTCACTGGATTGCTTCTGAAGGCGGTCTGCTTGAAAAACCGGTCGAACTGCGATCTCTGAGACTTGCGCCGGGTGAACGAGCCGAAATACTCGTTGATTTCTCTGATGGTCGAGCCACCACTCTGGATACAGCGCCGGATAACAATGTTTCGATGATGATGCGAATGATGTCAGGTGTTGCCGGACTGGGTGGGGTCGGACGGGAGACAGTCGTCGGCTTCGAGCCTGAGGGCACGGAAGCCCTTGGGGCCAAGGTGCCAGAGAAGCTTTCCACCCATGAGCGTCTGGATGTATCGAAGGCGGTTCGGCGGCGGCGCTTTGTAATGAATATGGGCATGGGCGGCATGATGGGCAGAGGCATGGGAATGTTCGGTATCAATGGGCATGCATTCGATATGCAAAGAATCAATGAAAAAGTAAGGCTCGGTGATACAGAGATTTGGGATGTTTCGGGAAATATGATGACACATCCGTTTCACATTCATGGTGTTCATTTCGAAGTTTTGAGCCGGAACGGGTCGGACAAAGGTATTCGAGATCAAGGTCTTAGAGACACGGTCGTAGTCCGAGAGCCGGTGGAACTTCTGGTGAGGTTTTTGCAACCGGCGATATCATCCCCTTTCATGTACCACTGCCATATTCTTGAGCATGAGGATAACGGGATGATGGGCCAGTTCGTCGTTCGCTGATTTCTTTTAATTTTTTATTGGTCTTAAGTTTTTCTGCGCAAGCGCAACGCGTTGAATACAACCGATGCCGAGCTTAGGCTCATCGCCAGTGCCGCAAACATTGGGGAAAGCAGCATTCCCGTGATGGGGTAGAGCACCCCCGCGGCTATGGGCACGCCCAGCGCATTGTAGATAAAGGCGAAACCCAGGTTTTGTTTCATGTTAACAATGGTTTTTTCGGATAGACTCCGGGCAATGGCGATGCCGCGAAGGTCTCCTTTGACAAGGGTCACCTGAGCTGAGTTCATCGCGACGTCGGTGCCGGTTCCCATTGCAATACCCACATTGGCTTTGGCAAGCGCGGGTGCGTCGTTGATGCCGTCGCCAGCCATGGCCACGATGTGCCCCTTGTTCTGCAGGTTGGCCACCAGATTGAGCTTGTCTTCGGGCTTTACTTCGCCATGCACTTCATCGATACCCAGTTCACTGGCAACGGCTTTTGCCGTGGCAAGGCCGTCGCCCGTGGCCATGATAATTCGTATGCCGGTTTCTTGTAAATTTTTCACGGCTTCTTGTGTGTTTGGCTTGATCGGGTCGGTAACGGAAAGCAAGCCTGCCAGGCTGTTGTCAACAGCCAGAAACATCACGCTGGCTCCTCGTTCACGCAATGTGTCAGCTGTTTGTTTCAGTTGCTTCGCATCCACACCCACTGACTGCATGAGCGTTGTATTGCCTAACGTGAGGTTGCGCCCTTCGACTATGCCGCTTACCCCAATGCCGCTTTCGGAGTCAAAATCTTGTACTGCAGCCAGAGACAAACCCTGTTCTTTTGCTGCCGAAACAATGGCTGCAGCCAGCGGATGCTCGCTACCTTGATCCAGGCTGGCGGCAAGCCGCAGGACTTCTGATGCTTCGTAATCTTGCGTTCCTATAGCCTGATCAAATCCAGGTCTTCCTTCTGTCAAAGTGCCGGTTTTGTCGACAATAAGTGTGTTCACTTTACGCATGTTTTCAATGGCGGCAGCGTCTCGAAATAAAACCCCTTTTGTGGCGCCGCGTCCTGTGGCCACCATGATCGACATCGGCGTAGCGAGCCCCAGGGCGCAAGGGCAGGCAATAATAAGGACGGCAACAGCATTGATGAGACCGTACACCCACCCCGGTTCAGGGCCCCATAAGCCCCAGACAAAAAACGTTATGATCGCAATGCCGATAACCGCAAGCACGAAATAGCCGGCAACAAGGTCGGCCATGCGTTGCATTGGAGCGCGAGAGCGTTGTGCTTCGGCCACCATCTGCACAATTTGTGACAGCACTGTTGCAGAACCAACTTTTTCGGCTTGAATGACAAGTGCGCCCGAGGTATTCATGGTGGCGCCGATGACCTTGTCTCCCGTTTTCTTTCTGACGGGTAGGGGTTCGCCTGTAAGCATGGATTCATCGATGAGACTGGTTCCGTCCTGTACCACCCCATCCACCGGCACCTTTTCCCCAGGGCGGACGCGAAGTTTGTCACCCTCATGTACATGGCTAAGAGGAACATCTTCTTCAGTGCCATCGTCCGCGACACGTCGGGCTGTTTTGGGCGCCAGCCCAAGCAGTGCTTTAATGGCAGCAGAGGTTTGAGAACGTGCCCGCAATTCGAGTATTTGCCCGAAAAGCGTCAGGGAGATGATCACCACGGCTGCTTCGAAGTACACCGAGACGCGCCCCATGCTAAGAAACGCTTCCGGAAATACTTGCGGAAAGACGGTGGCAATAACGCTGTAAACGAAGGCTGCACCGGTGCCTAACCCGATAAGCGTCCACATATTTGGGCTGTGGTTGTGCACAGAATGCCAACCCCGTATGAAAAACGGTAGCCCCGCCCATAACACGACAGGGGTTGATAGCACCAGTTCGACCCAGGTTTGCGTGCTCATCTCAAGCCAACCCAGCTGGTGCCCGAACATGGCAAGCACAGTGACCAAAATCGTTAACGGTAGCGTGATCCAGAAACGGCGCGAAAAATCTTTAAGCTCCGGGTTTTCGTCCTCTAGTGTTGGAAGTAACGGCTCCAGACTCATGCCGCAGATTGGGCAATCGCCGGGCTGAGAGCGACGAATTTCAGGGTGCATCGGACAGGTGTAGATAATATCGCCGGTCGATTGTGCGGTTTCTTTTACTGGCGTCGCCGACTCATGGCTATTAGGCGAAAGTGTCGACGTTTGATGCTGTGACTGATGTTCATTGTGATGTTTGTGATCGGCCATGGTCGTTCCGGTTAGTACTATGTGGAACCTAGACAGTCAGATTAGCAAAATATCTGTTCTGTTTCTATGCTCGTGAAATTACATTTGTGTCATGTTTGATTAATCGTGTTTTCGGTACATTGTTTTTCGTTTAGCCTATGAAGATGGTTTTTTTTGAATGGAGCGCGAAATGAAAGTTAAACGTGTTTTACAGGCATCCGTTTTTGCCGCGTTAGTGTCGGTTGGCGGTATCAGCTTCGCTGCCGATCACGGCGTGATGCAAAAATCCGGCGCACCGCATGGAATGCAAGGTGAAGGAGCACAAGGCCCAATAATGGGTCAGTCTGGCATGATGGGCGGTATGAAAGGAATGATGATGGGAGATCAGTCAGGTATGGGCGGCATGCATCCCATGGCTGGTATGGGAACAATGGGGGGCATGATGTCGGGCTGTCCGATGATGGGTTCTGCGTCTGCCTTCTTAAGCCCGCAGCAACAGCTGCAGATGCAGGCCGAGATGATGCAGGCAATGGGTAAAATTATGGAAAAATACGCAACCCAGGCCGCTAATGCTAATTAGCGGCTATGTATTTTCGCGTAGCATGGCGTTCGGTGGCTAGGTTTGTTTGTTTTTGAGGGCAGGCCAGTCGCTGAACGCAATGAAATATAAAAGAATCAGGTTGGCTAAAGGAATCAAGATTAATATACCCATCCATCCGGGGTAGCCAATTCGTTTGCAAATGCGCCAGGCGGGAATGACCACTAAAACGGCAATAACCAGCATCCATAGCCAGTGGCCAAACCACATGCCGTCGCTAAACATATAATTTCCCATTATGCAGTCCTTTTAAGAAAAATTTGCTCTGTAATTGCAATAGCGATCATGGCGATAATCGCGACACCAATAACAAACGGATCACTGTTCAATTTAACCCAGATGAACCCACCAAGGGCCAGTAAATCCAGCACAATGGCGGTGGCTGGAACCCAGGCCTTGGCTTTGATGTCTTCGCGCAGATAACGCAATACGCCCCAGTGAATGGCAATATCCATAATCAGGTAGAACACAATACCCAGCGCTGCGATACGAGATAGGTCGAAAAAGGCGGTTAGAATCAGGCCCAGGACCACCGTGTAGACCAATGTGTGTTTCTGTATGCTACCCGGCATGCCGAAATGACTGTGAGGAACAAGCTTCATTTCCGTTAGCATTGCCAGCATTCTGGAAACGGCAAATATGCTGGCCAGAATACCGCCCGCAGTGGCGAGCATGGCAATGGCGACCGTAAACCAAACACCGTATTCACCCAGCGCCGGACGGGCGGCAGCGGCAAGCGAATAGTCTTGAGTCCTGATGATTTCCTGCAAAGACAGATTGCCGGCAACAGCGAAGCCGACCAAAGTGTAGATGACGACGCAAGCAGCAATGGAAATAATAATGGCACGACCCACGTTGCGGTGGGGGTCTTGCACTTCTGAGCCACTGTTGGTGATGGTTGTAAAGCCCTTGAATGCCAGGATGCCCAGCGCGGTTGCGCCAAAGAAATGGCCAATCCCGCCGCCCGTTTCATTGCTACCGGAAAAGTCTAGCGTGACGCCGTCCGCGATCCAGACACCTACTAAACCGAAAATTAGAATGCCACCGATTTTCAGAATTCCGATGAAGGAAGCGGTGCCCTGAATAAGTTGGTTGCCCAGCAAATTGATGATAAACGCTGCCAGGATAAGTAGAACACCAAGTAGCGGCACCATGTAGCCGCTGTCGTCACCACCGAATAGTTGCATGGTGTAGGCGCCAAATGTACGAGCAAGAAAGCTTTGGGCAATGACCATTGAAAAATACATCAACAGTGCATTGAAAGCGGTGGGAAGCCGATTTCCATAGGCTTTATGCAGGTACATGCCAATGCCACCGGCCGATGGGTAGGCATTTGAAATCTTAATATAGGAATAAGCGCTAAAGCCAACGATAACGGCGGCTGCGAGAAAGGCCAGCGGGAAAAGCGCACCTGTCATTTGCGCCATTTGCCCGGTTAGCGCAAAAATGCCTGCGCCAATCATAACGCCGGTACCCAGCATGACGGTTCCGCCAAGTGTCAGGCTGTTTTCACGATAATGAGATGTCCTGTCTTGATTTGCGTTCATGCAATCCTTTCATCGTTTTCTGAAAGGGTACGTCTGTGAAGAACTTTAATCAAGGTATAAAAAAACGGCAAAGCATGATTGAGATGCTTTGCCGTTTTTGTGAAGATGGTGAAGTCTTGCGCTTAATGTGTTGCCTAGGCAAGTACCGATGACGCAGAGTTAGAAAAATGCCTGCAAACCGGTTTGTGCACGGCCCAGAATCAACGCGTGAACGTCGTGCGTACCTTCGTAGGTATTCACCACTTCCAGGTTCACCAGGTGGCGCGCAACACCGAACTCGTCGGAGATACCATTACCACCCAGCATGTCGCGTGCCATACGGGCAATATCAAGCGATTTGCCGCAAGAGTTGCGCTTCATGATGGAAGTAATTTCAACGGCGGCAGTGCCTTCGTCTTTCATGCGGCCCAAACGCAGGCAGCCCTGCAAACCCAGGGTAATTTCGGTTTGCATGTCGGCCAGTTTCTTTTGAATGAGCTGGTTTTGCGCCAGGGGGCGACCGAACTGTTTGCGATCGAGTGTGTATTGACGCGCAGTGTGCCAGCAGAATTCAGCCGCACCCAAGGCACCCCAGGCAATACCGTAGCGGGCCGAGTTCAGGCAGGTGAAGGGGCCGCGCAAGCCGCTAACGCCGGGCATCATGTGATCTTCGCTTACTTCCACTTCGTCCATGACGATTTCGCCGGTAATGGAAGCGCGCAGACCGACCTTGCCGTGGATGGCGGGTGCCGACAGACCTTTCATGCCTTTTTCCAGGATGAAGCCGCGGATTTTGCCGTCGAAGTCACCACCAACACACTTTGCCCACACAACGAAAACGTCTGCGATGGGGGAGTTGGTGATCCACATTTTCGTACCGCTGAGCTTGTAGCCGCTGTCGGTTTTAACGGCGCGGCTTTCCATGTTGCCGGGGTCGGAACCGTGGTTAGGCTCGGTCAGGCCGAAGCAACCAATCCACTCACCGCTGGCCAGCTTGGGCAGGTACTTCTGTTTCTGCTCTTCGCTGCCGAATTCGTTAATCGGTACCATCACCAGGGAGGATTGAACACTCATCATGGAGCGGTATCCGGAATCGACACGCTCAACCTCACGCGCGATAAGGCCGTAGCAAACGTAATTCAGGCCGGAGCCACCGTATTCAGTGGGGATAGTGGGGCCCAGCAAGCCCAGTTCACCCATTTCGCGGAAAATCTCGATATCGGTTTTTTCGTTGCGGAAGGCTTCCAGAACGCGCGGTGCAAGTTTATCTTGGGCGTAAGCTTGCGCGGCATCCTTCACCATGCGCTCTTCTTCAGTAAGCTGTGAATCAAGTAACAGGGGGTCTTCCCAATGGAAGGATGGGGCCGAGGACATAATGTATGTGCTCCGAAAATAAGTTTAGGTTTAAAGTATTTTACCGAAAACGCGCCTTAAGGCAAGCGTATTCATACCAATACTGGCAGGTTATGTGAGTTATTGGCACAATGCAATTGATAAAATTGCACAATGTCGTGACAAATGTGCACGTTTCAAGTTAAGCCGGACGAGACAAAGGAGATCCAATGCGCAAAGGCGTGCCGAACTTAGGGGCATTACAGGCATTTGAAGCCACGGCCCGCCTTGGGTCATTTTCGCGCGCGGCAGAAGAGTTATCACTGACCCACAGCGCCATTTTTCGTCAGGTTAGCGGTTTGGAGGATCGACTGGGTGTGGCGCTTTTCAGCCGCGTGCGTCGACGTATTGTGCTCACCGATGCCGGGGCTGAATACGCCGCCCGCGTTCGTCATCACCTGGAACAGCTGGAAAAAGATACGTTCAGTTTAATGTCGCGCGCGGGCCTGGGGCACAGTTTGCATATTGCGGTCTTGCCCACACTGGCAACCACGTGGCTCATTCCGCGTTTGCCGGCGTTTCAGGCGCGCCATGCCGATATCGCCGTTAGTTTATCCAGTCGAACGCTGCCGTTTCAGTTTGCCGATCACCCTTTCGACGCGGCGATTTATCATGCGGAACAGCCTTGGGCCGCCACTCAGGGTATACGGTTGTTCCCTGAAAAGGCGCTGGTTCCGGTGTGTTCCCCCACTTTATATGAGATTGCACGTCAGTCATCGGATGGCTTGGCAGGCCTAATGCATCTTCACATGATGTCGCGCCCCGACGCCTGGCGAGACTGGTATCGCATGCAGGGTCTGGACTATTTGCCTGAAGTGGCTGCGGGTCCCCGCTATGAACTGTTTACGATGTTGTTGGCCGCCGTACATGGGGGGTTGGGGGTTGGTCTGATACCGCGTTTTCTGGCCGATGAGGCGCTGGCAAATGGCGACCTGGTCGTGCCGTTTGATGGCGCGCTGGCCGTGCGGCAGTCGTACTATTTCAGTTACCCTGTTCATGTTGAAAAAACCGATGCGTTGATCGCTTTCGAGGCATGGTTGCAGGAAATCGTTGAAGAACAGGCAGGTTGAATCTAGATGATCGGAACGAGACGGGTCGCACGTTATTTTATTTCGGCGTTGATGTGCAGTGGTTTATTGCTGGGTCTATCGCCAGCGCTGGCCCGTGCACCGGTTAATCCGGAAGAGGCGACGGGTTGGACTGAAAAGTCGTTAGCCCGGGCCAATGAGTATATGATTTCGGCGGCCAACCCCCATGCGTCGGAAGCGGGACTGGAAATACTGGAGGCCGGCGGCAGCGCGGTCGATGCGGCAATCGCCGCGCAACTGGTGCTCAGTCTCGTTGAGCCTCAGTCTTCAGGGTTGGGCGGGGGCGGCTTCATGGTGGTCTTCGATGCTGCGAACGAGCGTCTTCGCACTTACGATGCACGTGAAACTGCACCTCAGGATGCCGATAATCGGTATTTCAGAATCGATGGCGAGGTGTTGCCGTTTTGGGATGCGGTAAATAGTGGTTTGTCGGTAGGTGCACCAGGTCTGTTGCGTGGTTTGGAGAAAATGCATGCCGATGGCGGGAAATTGCCATGGGCCAGCTTATTCGAGCCTGCAATCAGGCTTGCGCGGGAGGGTTTTGCGGTTTCACCCCGTTTGAACGGGTTATTGCAACGCAGTGAAAAGTTGCGCGAAAGCAAGACCGCACGTCCTTACTTTTATGATGAGAATGGCAATCCTCGTCCCGTCGGTTATGTATTGAAGAATCCTGCATTGGCTGATGTTCTGGAGCAGGTCTCCCGGCAGGGTGCCGATGCGTTCTATGAAAGCGCGATTGCGCACGATATCGTAAGCGCTGTGCATTCCCACCCCACACCGGGGGCGCTTTCCTTGCCGGATCTGGTCTATTACGAGGCTGTGCCGCGCCAGCCGCTTTGTGTGGCCTATCTGGAGTACGAGTTGTGCGGCATCGGCCCGCCCAGTTCGGGGCCTGTGACGGTTATGCAGATTCTGCTGATGCTGACGCATACCGACATACTGGATTACGCGCCAAACTCGCTTGAGGCAGTGCATTTGTTTGCCGAGGCGGGCAAGCTGGCGTGTGCTGATCGTGACGTATATATTGCCGACCCGGATTTTTCTCCTTTTCCCGTCGATACCCTGTTGGACGCTGACTATATTGCCGGCCGGGCTACCCTGATCAATCCTTCCAGCGCCATGTCAGATGCCCAGGCGGGCAATCCGCTTGGGCAAAGCCCTGGCCTGGGGCGTGACCGTTCGCCCGAGTTGCCGTCGACAACGCATTTGTCGGTCGTCGATGCCAGCGGGAATGTCGTGTCGATGACAACATCGGTGGAGTCGGCATTTGGCAGCAAGATCATGGTGCGGGGCTTTTTGCTGAATAACCAGCTCACCGATTTTTCTCTCGATGGAACAGATGAAGCGGGCATGCTGGTTGCCAATGGGGTTGAGCCCGGCAAGCGCCCTCGCAGTTCTATGGCCCCCATGATCGTCCTGCGAGACGGAAAGCCCTACATGGCCATTGGCGCGCCCGGAGGCCCGTTTATTATCAGTTTTGTGGCGAAAACATTATTGGGTGTTCTGGGCTGGGGTCTGGATATTCAATCGGCGATTGCGTTGCCTAATCGGGGAAGCTGCAGTTACGGCACCGAAATTGAAGAGGGGACGGAATTGGAAGCGTTGGCCACGCCGCTTGAACAAATGGGACACGAAGTGCGTTTGGAGTCTCTGCCCAGTGGCTTGCAGGGCATTGTGATTACGCCCGACGGCCTTGAAGGCGGCGCGGATCCACGCCGTGAAGGCGTGGCGCTGGGGCGTTAATTGTGTTTAATGAAAAACAACTGTTCGGTTGCCGTTAAGCAAAATACGGTGCTCTACATGACTGCGTACGGCACGTGAAAGCACCAGCGATTCAATGTCACTGCCCACTTGTGTCAAATCCCTGGCACTCATGTTGTGGTTCACGCGCTCGATATCCTGTTCAATAATCGGACCTTCGTCCAGATCAGAGGTCACGTAGTGTGCTGTAGCACCAATAATTTTCACGCCACGCGCATGCGCCTGATGGTAGGGCTTTGCACCTTTGAAACTGGGCAGGAAGCTGTGGTGGATATTAATAGCGCGGCCCGAAAGAGCCTGACACATTTCGGCGCTGAGAATTTGCATGTAGCGTGCCAGTACGACCAAATCCACTTGTTTTTCGTCTACCAGGGCAAGAATGCGTTCTTCCTGGTCCCGTTTGGTTTCGGTGGTAACGGGGAAATGATGAAAGGGTATGTCATAGGCCTTGGCCATGCCGGCATGATCGTTGTGGTTAGACACCACGCCGACAACGTCGACATTCAACTGGCCGCTGTGTGTGCGAAACAGCAGGTCATTCAAACAATGGCCTTGGCGGCTGGCAAGAATTAACAGGCGCGCTTTGCGCTGGGCGTTATGAACGCGCGCCTGCATATTGAATTCCTGCGCAACGGTTTGGAATTGCTGCTCCAGCTCTTCGGCTGGTTGCTGTTCCGGAAGCTCAAAGTGCACACGCAGAAAGAAGCGTTTGGTTTCAGTATCGCCAAATTGCTGTGCATCCACAATATTGCCCTGCCGTTCCAGCAACCAACCTGAAACATGATGCACGATGCCGGTGCGGTCGGGGCAAGACAGGGTCAGAATGTAATCGTTCATTATTATGTCGTTGTGGTGTCGTTTTGATGTTCAAAGGCTAGACGGCATTGCTGTGCAATAGCCAAACAGGCGGTTAGCCCAGGGGATTCCATACCCAGCAAATGAACGAGGCCGGGGACGCCATGCCACATTGGACCTGCAATCAGAAAGTCGGCGGCGGGTTCACCCGGGCCCGTAATTTTCGGACGGATGCCAGTGTAAGCCGGTAGCAGGCTGTCGTCTGGCAAATGTCGCCAGTATTGTCGCACAGCTTGATAAAAGCGCTCAACGCGAGACGAATCAACGTCATAGTTGATGGTGGCGACCCATTCTGTGTCGGGTCCGAACCGACCCTGTCCCGCCAGGTCCAGTGTCAAGTGAACCCCCAGGCCTGCATGATCGGGCAGGGGGTAGATCAGGCGCGAAAACGGCGGCTGTTGCGCCAGGCTGAAGTAATGGCCTTTGCAGTAATGAGTCGTTGGGCGGGGTGTGGGGGCATGCCAGGGGAAAAGGCGGGCTATGTCTGGCGCCTCAAGGCCAGCCGCGTTAACGACATATCGGGTCGTTAATGAGATGGGCTCGGCGCCGCCAAAATGAAGGCGAAAGCGGCCATTGCCGTGCTCGGCATGTTGCAGTGGTGTGTGAAAGACCAGTTGGCACCCCGCTTGTTCCGCCTGTCCCTGTAAAGACAGCATGAGCGCATGGCTGTCGATGATCCCGGTTGAAGGCGAGAGCAACGCCGCGCGGCATGTAAGCTCGGGTTCAAGCGCGATGGCTTGCGCGGCTGAAAGCCATTGAATATTGTGCACACCGTTGGCCCGGGCCTGGTCATGCAGGGTGTTCAATGTACTCAGTTGATTGTCTGCAGTGGCGACAATTAATTTGCCAGTTCGCTTGTGAGGTACGCCATGTGTCGCACAGTAATCGTACAAAGCGTGTTGCCCGGCAACACAAAGTCGAGCCTTTAAACTTCCGGTGGGGTAGTAAAGGCCGGCGTGAATGACTTCGGAATTGCGGGAACTGATGCCGGTGCCGATCTGGCCTTGGGCGTCGACAACCAAGACTTCGCGACCCGCTTGGCTCAGTTCGCGTGCGACCGCCAAACCGATGACGCCGGCGCCTACGACAACGTACTCAATGTCGACACCCATGAAAGCGCTGTAATCAGGGTGCCAGGCGCTGGAAGGACCAGGTGCCGTCTGAGTGGCGCTGATAGGCAATCCGGTCGTGCAGTCGCGAGGGGCGACCTTGCCAGAATTCCATATAATGGGGAGTGAGACGATACCCCCCCCAATGTGCCGGTCTGGGCGGAGTTTCACCCAGTTCATCGGCCAGTTTCTGAGCGCGCGCGTCCAGTTCGTCACGCGTGATGGGCTGGCTTTGAGGCGAGGCCCAGGCGCCAATACGCGAAGCTAAAGGGCGGCTATGAAAATAAGTATCGGACTCATTTTTCGCCACCTTCTCCACCCGGCCTTCAAACCGAACCTGGCGTTCAAGCTCTGGCCAGAAGAAGAGCGCACTGGCAAATGGTTGTTCCGCCAGCGCTTGACCTTTGCGTGACTGGTAGTTCGTGAAAAATACCAGGCCTTGAGCATCAAACCCTTTCAGTAGAACGATACGCGATGAAGGTTGGCCGTCGTTTTGTACGGTACCGAGTGTCATGGCGGTGGGTTCCATAACTTCTGCTGTCAGCGCCTCGTTGAACCAGAGCTGAAACTGATTGAGAGGATCCGTTTTAACGGTGTCTTCACGCAGGGCGTTCTTTTGATAGTCGCGTCGGATGTCGGCAATAGGCATAATGTTCGGCGTTGGGTTCCAGAGCTGTTCGAGGTTCAGGATTGTGCAGGATCGGAAATACCGCTTCGCAATTGCCGGACCAGGGCATTGAGGCGTGCGTCGTGAATGCCATGATCGGTGAGTGCCTGCGCGGTTTCCAATACGTATTCAATACACGGACCATAGGTGCCATGTGCGTTGTGGATGATATTCATCAGTTGCTCGTGGGTTAAATTTCGAACATAACCATCTTTCTGGCGATCTACGACAAACACAAGGGCCGGCGTTGGGCCGTGCGGAGTCTGACAAGGCAGGTGACGGGGAATATAGGCGGCGCTTGGCATCTCCCGTTTCCACAGTTCGTCCAGGGTCTCGGGAATCTGGTTTGATCCCACGCGATAGACCATGCCCTTGCAGGAGCCGCCATTGTCAAGGCCAAAAACCAGGCCGGGGCGTTCCGGCGTGCCCCGGTTGATACGTGACCACAGGCAGAGCGAGCGGTGGTAGCCTCTGAGCACGGCGGGGCGCCGTTCAAGGTAGTGAAAGTTCGGGCGCCATACCAGTGATCCATAGCCGAAAACCCATAAATCCTGATGTGGCTTCAGACAGCGTATGAACTGTTCAACCGATGCCTGTCGTTCGGCTTCGGTAAGGCGTCGGAAAGCGCCGGGATTGGGTGTGCAGGACGTGTTGGTGGATACAGCAGGAGTTTTCACAATGCGTTCGACAAGACCGTGGCTGGAAGTTTATGCGCCGCTTGGGACCATGCTCTAATAGTACTACTTAGTAAGTTGAGTATGTATGGGCTATGAAGGAAGTTGACAATTCAGCGGACATAAGCCGGCGCTTTTCCGGCCTGGCCCGTTTGTATGGAAATGACGCACCAGCGCAGCTGGCACAGGGGCATATTGCCGTTGCCGGCCTGGGCGGCGTGGGTTCCTGGTGTGCCGAGGCGTTGGCGCGCAGCGGAGTGGGTCAACTGACGTTGATTGATCTTGATCATATCGCCGAGTCGAATATCAACAGACAGGTGCATGCGTTAACCGATACATTGGGCCAGTCGAAAGTTCAAGCCATGGCGCAACGCATCGAAGGAATCAATCCGGGCTGCCGGTTGACTGTGGTCGACGATTTTGTGGCACCCGAGAATGTGAGTACGGTTTTCGACAGCGGTGTCCAGGTCATTATCGACTGCACTGACCAAATCACCGCAAAAGTGGCCATGATTCTTGAAGCACGTCGGCGTCGCATTCCTGTCGTTGTCTGTGGGGGCGCGGGGGGTAAAACAGATTTGCTTGCGTTGAAGGCGGATGACCTGTCGTTTTCGACCAATGACGCGCTGCTGGCAAAGCTGCGCCATGTGCTAAGGCGTCATCATGGATTTCCCAAAGGCGGGGCGGCTGGCGGTAAAGCGCGGCGCCGTGTGCCCAAAATGGGTGTTCGCGTGATTTGGTTCGATCAGGCCGCCGTGCTGCCGGCCGAATGGCAAAACGGTGAAATGCCGGCAGGTGCACCACAAGGACTTTCTTGTGCCGGCTACGGTTCAGCCGTCGCACTGACCGCGACCATGGCCCTGGTCGCAGCGAATGACGCCATACAACAGTTGCTGAATAAGCACTAAGCCATGTCTGCTAAGCCGCCAAGAACGCTTTTAGCACCTGGCCGGTATGAGATTCGGCGACTTTCATAATCGAGTCGGGAGGGCCATTTCCCACCAATTTCCCGCCATTGGTGCCGCCTTCCGGCCCCATGTCCACGATCCAGTCGGCTTCGGCAATGACATCCAGATTGTGTTCGATCACAACCACGGTGTTGCCCGCTTCAACGAGGCGGTGCAGCACATGGATCAGTTTTTCAACGTCGGCCATGGATAACCCCACGGTTGGTTCATCAAGCACATAAAGGGTGTGAGGTGTGCGCGATGCACGCCCTGTTGTGATGACGCCTTCCGTCAGGCGTGCCTTGGTCAGTTCGGTAACCAGCTTGATTCGTTGAGCCTCACCGCCAGACAGTGTCGGTGAAGGTTGCCCCAGTGTCAGATAACCCAGGCCCACGTCTTGCATCAGTTTTAGTGCGCGGGAAATTTTTGAATGCGCGCTGAAGTGTTCCACCGCGTCATCTACGTCCATTTTCAGGATTTCCCCGGCACTCTTGCCCTGCCAATTGACATCAAGCGTATCGCGGTTGAATCGTTCACCGTTGCAGGCGTCGCAGGGTACTTTCACATCGGGTAGAAAGCTCATTTCAATCGTACGCAGCCCTTGCCCCTCGCAAATCGGGCATCGTCCATCGCCGGTATTGAACGAGAAACGCGCCGCCGTCCAGCCACGCAGCCGCGCATCACGGGTATTGGCAAAAAGTTTGCGGATGTCGTCCCAGAAGCCTACATAAGTGGCAGGACATGAACGCGGTGTCTTGCCGATGGGCGTTTGATCGACCTCAAGTACGCGATCGATGGGTTCCCAACCGGCAATCGATTCGCAGCCTTGCCAATGCATATTTGTTTTGTGCCCGAAAGCGTACGCCAGATTGTCGAGCAAGACATCGCGCGCCAGGGTCGACTTGCCGGAGCCCGAAACACCGGTGACCACACTCAGGCAGCCGATGGGCAGGCGCGCATTAACGCGTTGCAGATTGTGAAGGTGCGCGCCATTGATTTCAATCATCGGGGTGTCAGGGGCGATTATGCGACGCGGCTTGAAAGGGTGCTTAAGCGGATGATTCAGGTAGCGTCCGGTGAGTGATTGGGGGTCTTGCATGATTTCCTCAACTGTCCCCTGGGCCACCACTTGCCCTCCGCGCACGCCCGCGCCCGGCCCCATGTCAATAATGTGCTGGGCTTTCCTGATGGTGTCTTCGTCGTGTTCGACCACCACCAGGGTGTTGCCGTTACCCTCGAGGCGGGCGAGCGCCTTGAGCAAAATACGATTGTCGCGTGGATGCAGGCCAATCGTGGGCTCATCCAGAACATAGCAAACGCCTTGAAGGTTGGAGCCCAATTGGGCGGCCAGTCGAATGCGTTGCGCCTCGCCACCCGAGAGCGTGGGTGCGGCGCGGTCCAGGCTCAAATAGTCGAGACCGACTTCCCGCATGAAATTGAGCCTGCCCTTTATTTCCTGAAGAATGTCGCGTGCGATTTCCGCGTCGCGGCCGCGCAATACGAGGCCGGTAAAAAATAAATCGGCTTGCGCCACCGACCAGGAAGCGAGTTCGGCGATGCCCTTGTCATGCCAAAGGACGGCACGGGAAACGCGGTTCAGCCGAGCGCCTTCGCATGAAGGACAGCTTTTTGCCTCTCCTTCATACCAGGCATTCCACGCAGTTTCTTCGCCAGTCTGGGTTTCGTCAAACCCCTGCAGGCGCAGACCGGTACCGAAACAATCCGGACACCAGCCGTGTTTGGAGTTGTAGGAAAACATGCGTGGATCGGGTTCCGGAAAACTGGTGCCACAACAGGGGCAGGCACGTTTCACCGAGAAGTGTTGAGGATGGCCATGGCCAAGTGAGTCGAGCGTACGTCGGGCTTCGATCGGCCCCGATGCCTGGGTTAAAGGGGCAAGAACTGTCAGGGTGCCGTGTCCGTGTTCCAGCGCCTGTCGAATTGCCTGGCGCAGCGCCAGCTCTTCGTTGGGGTCGACGATCAGGTCGGCTACCGGTAGTTCAATTGTATGCTCTTTGTAGCGGTCCAGGCGCGGCCAGGGCGATACCGGGATGAATTCACCGTCGACGCGAAGGTGCGTATAGCCTTTGCCCTGAGCCCATTTTGCCAGATCGGTGTAGTAACCTTTGCGCGCCAACACCAGGGGAGCCAGCAGGCCAATATGGTGGCCTTTATGGTCACGAATCAGCTGTGCGGCAATTTGTTCGGGTGTTTGCGAACTGACCTCCACGTTGCAGTCCGGGCACATTTGAGTTCCCAATTTCACATAAAGCAAACGCAGGAAGTGGTGGATCTCGGTCATGGTGGCCACGGTGGATTTGCGTCCGCCACGGCTTGTGCGCTGCTCAATCGCCACGGTCGGCGGAATGCCGTAGATGGCGTCGACATCAGGTTTGCCCGCAGGTTGCACAATGGCCCGGGCATAGGCGTTCAGAGACTCCAGATAGCGGCGTTGCCCCTCGTTGAACAGAATGTCGAAGGCCAGCGTGGATTTGCCCGAGCCCGATACGCCGGTAATGACCGTGAACGTGTCGCGGGGAATGTGTACGTTTACGCCTTTCAGATTATGTTCGCGTGCATTCAGGATGCTGATGTTGCGCGACAAACTATGTTGTTTGCGAAGCGTTGCCTGCAGGGGCGTCCCGAGTTCATCTGCGCTGGCTGCATTGGATCGCTGATATTGTTTTACCGGTTCGGATAGGGGCGGGGAAGAAAAGACGATATTGCCTTCATATTCACGTAGCGCCTGTCCTGTATGTGAACGACTGTTCTGCATGATGTCGCTGGGCGTGCCGGTGGCAATCAGTTCTCCCCCGCGCACCCCGCCTTCCGGTCCAAGGTCCAGTATCCAGTCTGCGGCGCGCACGACGTCGAGATTGTGTTCGATAATCAAGAGTGAGTGACCGGCCGCCAGCAGTTTTCTAAACGCGCGCATCAGCCGCGCCACGTCGTCGAAGTGCAAACCGGTGGTGGGTTCGTCGAATAAGAATAAATTGCCCCGTTTGGCGACCTTGGCGCTCGATAGCGTGCTGCGCGAAGCCGCTGCCAGATGGCCTGCCAGTTTCAGGCGTTGAGCCTCGCCGCCCGACAGGGTCGGAACGGGTTGCCCCAGACGCACATACTCCAGTCCCACGTCGGCCAACGGCGCCAGACCGGTTTGGACATCGCGCAAGCCCGAGAAAAAGCCCAGGGCCTCGTTAACCGTCATCGCCAGTACTTGATCAATGGTGGCGCGGTGTCCCAGGTGTTCAACATGCACTTCCAGGACTTCCGGGCGATAGCGCTTGCCATCACAATCGGGGCAACGCAGGTAGACGTCTGATAAAAACTGCATTTCCACGTGTTCGAACCCCGTGCCGCCGCAGGTGGGGCAGCGGCCGTCACCGTTGTTGAAACTGAACGTACCGGCGGTGTATCCACGCTCTTTCGCCAATGGCGCCTGTGAAAACAATTTGCGAATGGCGTCGAATGCGCCGACATAACTGGCTGGGTTGGAACGCGCCGTTTTGCCGATCGGGCTTTGGTCGACCATGATGACGTCGGCAATCAGTTCCGCGCCCAGCAAGTGGTGGAACGGTCCAGGCGCTTCAGTCGGTTTGCCTTTTTGCTTCAGCAGCGCCGGGTACAGTACGTCTTGAACCAGTGTGGACTTGCCTGAGCCGGATACGCCGGTCATGCAGACCAGGCGGCCCAGCGGAATGGAGACGGACACATTCTTGAGGTTGTTGGCCGTTACGCCTTCCAGCAGAAGTTTGGGGGTGGCGGCCTGCACCACCATTGGGCGCGGGGCTTCCACACGCAATCGATTACCAAGATAATTTCCGGTTAACGTATCGGCCCGGCGCAACTCATCCGGATTGCCGTCGAAAATAATCTGGCCGCCACGCTCACCAGGGCCCGGCCCGATATCGATAATACGATCGGCGGCCACCATGACTTGAGGATCGTGTTCAACGACAACCAGGGTATTGCCATTGTTACGCAAACGCTGCATGACCTCGACAATACGATGCATGTCCCTTGGATGCAGCCCAATTGAAGGCTCATCAAGCACGAATAAAGTGTTGACCAAAGAGGTGCCCAATGCCGTCGTGAGGTTGATGCGCTGGACTTCGCCGCCAGACAATGTGCGACTCTGCCTGTCGAGCGACAAGTAGCCCAGCCCGACATCGCACAGAAAATTAAGCCGTGCCTTGACTTCTGTCAGCAAGAGATCAAGCGCGGCATCAAGCGCCGAACCGAAGCTAAGTGCATCGAAAAAGTCTTTGACCTGGTCGATTGGCCGTTGCATCAGGTCGTGTATGCCAAGGCCGGGCAGGGCATTCAGTTGCGCTTGAGTCCATTGCGCATGAACCGGCATGAAGCGCGGCGTGGTGCTTGAGGCGGGAACCACATGCTGTCCCAGGCGCCAGAGCGTTGCATCGGGTTTCAGGCGTGCCCCGCCGCAATGCGGGCATGGGGTATAGCTGCGATACTTCGACAACAACACGCGCACGTGCATTTTGTAGGCTTTGGTTTCCAGCCAGTCGAAGAATCGTTGGGCGCCATACCATTGGCTTTGCCAAGCTTTCGGCCCGCCCTTCCAATTTGGATCTCCGTGGATCACCCAATGCTTGTCTTCTTCGTTTAGGTCACGCCAGGGAGTATCCAGGCGAACACCCGCCGCAGGTGCGTAACGTTGCAACTCCTGCTGGCACTCTTTGTAGCTGTTTGTTTGCCAGGGTTTAATGGCGCCTTCACGCAGGGTTTTGGTTTGGTCCGGTACGACCAGCCCAAAGTCGATGCCCATAACGCGGCCAAACCCGCGACAGTGTTCGCAAGCACCCAACGGTGAATTGAACGAGAAACTGCTGGGTAGCGGCCGAGCATAATCGATATTGCATTGGGCACAGTGCAGTCGATTACTGAAGCGCCATGCCGTTTCGGGTTCGTCGGGGCCTGCCGAGGCATAAACGGTAACGTATCCGGCGCCTTGTTTCAGGGCCGTATCAATGGCTTCCATGACACGGCCGCCCTCTGCATTGGAGAAGCGAAAACGGTCTTGCACAACATGTAATTGCAAGCGCGATTGTTCTTCTGCCATTGCCGGCTTGCGACCCTTTGCTTTTGATTTTTTGGCTGGGGCCGTGCCAATGTTGTGGCTTATCGTTTCCTGGTGATGGATGCGGGTGTAACCTTGCTGCTCCAGAAAGCCGCGGATTTCGTCTTCATTGAATGAGGAAGGTACCGAAACGGGGAAGGTAACAACCAGGCGCGGATCGTGTTCTCGCGTCCGTTCGGCCAGCGCTTGCTGTATCGAGCTTGGGTCGTCGCGTCGAACTTCCTGGCCACAGCAACGACAAAACAGGCGGCCCATGCGGGCAAACAGCAGTTTCAAATGGTCGTTCAGTTCCGTCATCGTGCCTACTGTGCTGCGCGAGTTTCGTACCGGGTTGACCTGATCGATGGCGATTGCCGGCAGAATGCCTTCGATACGATCAACCTGAGGCTTATCCATGCGGTCCAGAAACTGGCGTGCATAAGGCGAGAAGGTTTCCACATAACGCCGCTGGCCTTCGGCATAAAGCGTGTCGAAGGCCAATGAACTTTTACCCGATCCCGATACACCGGTAAGAACCAGCAATTCACCGTTCTGAATCGTGACATCGAGGTTTTTAAGGTTGTTTTGGCGTGCGCCGAATATGCGAATAGGTGAGGTCATGGGCGGTTACAGCAGGCGAATTGAGGTGAACGTGAAGTTTACGGTAGAATAGTGGGTTAAATACAGTTCGGAGAATGTCATGGCTGAAATCAAGCGTAATCGTCGTAACACTATTGAGCGCCGTTGCCTGGGTAAAGCGTTCAAACGCCTTTTTGTGCGTTCGCCCAAAGGCGTGTTCAAAATGCTGGAAAAAGTAAAGCGCGCCTGATTTTTTCAGGTGTGCCGGGGCGCACTTTCAGGGGCTTGCCCTTTTACTGAAGTGCATCCGGTAATGTAGGCCCGGCCTGTTCCGAAAGGGCAGGTTTTGTTGAAAAGCCCGAAGTGTTTTTTGCTTCGGGCTTTTTGTGTGGCTTGGCAGGTTGCACGCAATTCAATGTAATTTTTTCGGGTCATCCGGTGCGACACGAAATGCGTTGTCGTCTTGCGCATCGTATTCATCTTCATCATCGGGCGCGGGTTCGGGTTCGTCGAGTTGGAAGGGCAATACCCCTTCGATTTCCTGGCTCCAGGCAATTTCCTCGCCCTCGTTGTCAACCTTGATGAAGCGCACGCCCTCAAGGTCGGACAACTGAATGGCCCATAAAAATTCGCATTCATAAATATCGTTTTTACCGACCGTCAGGCCGCCTTTATTGCCCAGAATTCGTGCGTTTTTCCCGCCAATGGCAACATTTACACCGTCTTCATCGGTTTCATCTTTTCCCAGCGGAATGCCGAAAAGAACCCATTCAAACCCCGTTTCCTCTGCGTCAATTACCTCGGCCAGGACCGGCTTGCCGATATAGGCACTCAGGGCGTCGGCTGTGCGGCCAAGTTTATCGAGTTCTTCCTGGGTGAACATAAGAGGCGCTGGCGCGCTGGATGTCATAGCGATAACCTGTAATTCGATTGCAAAGGTTTATTCTAGTTGATTGGCACGCCATAACAAGCTTCGTCCTGTTTTGTAGAGGGCGTCGGCTTTATTTTTCGTAACGGCCTACAATCTAGGTTTGTCATTTAACGTTTTCAAATTCAAAGTATGGCTCAATACGTTTACACCATGAACCGGGTCGGTAAAATTGTGCCCCCGAAGAAGCAGATTTTGCGTGATATCTCCCTGTCGTTTTTTCCTGGCGCCAAGATTGGCGTATTGGGCCTGAACGGGGCGGGGAAGTCGACCTTGCTGAAAATCATGGCGGGCGTCGACAAGGAAATCGAAGGGGAAGCCATCCCCATGCCCGGCATCAAGGTGGGCTATTTACCTCAGGAACCGCAACTCAATCCAGAACACACCGTCAGGCAAGCCGTCGAGGAAGGGATTGGCGAGGTCTTTGAGGCGCGCAAGCGGCTGGATGAGGTTTATGCCGCCTATGCCGAGCCCGATGCTGACTTCGATGCGCTGGCGGCCGAGCAGGCAGAGTTGGAAGCGGTTATCGCTGCTGCGGCTTCCAGCGGCTCAGACGATATCGAAACACAAATGGAGATTGCGGCCGACGCATTACGGATACCTGCCTGGGAGGCGCAAGTCGATAATTTGTCCGGAGGGGAAAAGCGTCGCGTGGCTCTATGCCGCCTTTTGTTGTCCAAGCCCGACATGCTTTTGCTCGACGAGCCTACCAATCACCTGGATGCCGAAAGTGTCGAGTGGCTCGAAGTGTTTTTGCGTAAATTTCCGGGTACGGTCGTGGCGGTAACGCACGATCGGTATTTTCTTGATAATGCAGCCGAGTGGATTCTTGAATTGGATCGTGGCCATGGCATTCCGTGGAAAGGCAATTACAGTTCTTGGCTGGAACAAAAAGACGCGCGGCTCAAGCAGGAAGATGCGGCCGAGTCGGCCCGACAGCGCACCATCAAGAAAGAGCTGGAGTGGGTTCGGCAGAATCCGAAAGGCCGTCAGGCAAAGGCCAAGGCGCGTCTGGCGCGTTTTGAAGAGCTGTCATCGCACGAATATCAAAAGCGTAATGAAACACAGGAAATTTTCATTCCGGTGGCCGAGCGGTTGGGCAACGAGGTCATTGAGTTTGAGGGTGTCACCAAGGCGTTTGGCGATCGGTTGTTGATTGACGATGTAAGCTTCAAGGTGCCTGCCGGCGCGATTGTAGGCATTATTGGGCCTAACGGCGCTGGTAAATCGACGCTGTTTCGCATGATCAGCGGACACGAGCAGCCCGATTCCGGTTCGGTAAAAATCGGTCAGACCGTAAAAATTTCTCATGTCGATCAATCTCGCGATGCCTTGCCCGACGATAAAACGGTGTTCGATGCGTTATCGGATGGTGCAGATTTGATCAATGTCGGTAAATTTGAAATGTCGTCACGCGCCTATCTGGGGCGTTTCAATTTCCGAGGTGGCGATCAGAACAAACACGTGGGTAATTTATCGGGTGGTGAGCGGGGGCGTTTTCATTTGGCCAAAACGCTCATTGCCGGCGGAAATCTACTCTTGCTGGACGAACCCTCGAATGACCTCGACGTCGAGACGCTGCGTGCGCTTGAAGACGCCTTGCTGGAGTTTGCCGGCACGGTCATGGTCATTAGCCACGACCGGTGGTTTCTTGATCGTATTGCGACGCATATTCTGGCATTTGAAGGTGACTCGCAAGTGGTATTCTTTGACGGTAATTATCAGGAGTATGAAGAGGACAAGCGTCGCCGACTGGGTGAGGAAGGGGTCAATCCCAAACGTATACGCTACAAATCACTCAAGTGAGTTGTTACAAGATGCGTATCTGGAATACGCAGTCAAGGTGGCTTTGTTTATATTTTGATACTTTTTTTGCGTCTCTTAACAACACCAACAGCTATATTTTGGCAATCTGAACCTATCGCATTTGTTATTAACAACCAGGAGGGATCCATGCAATACAAGAAACTCAGCAAACTGGCCGCACTAATGGTTTTTGCCGGCGCTATGGCAGGCTGTTCAACTTGGGACAATATGTCGGGCCGTCAAAAAGCCGCGGCAACCGGTGCGGGTGTTGGTGGCGTGGTTGGCGCGGCCGCAACGGGTGGTGGTGTATTGGGTACGATTGGTGGTGCCGCAGTTGGCGGTGTGGTTGGCGATCAGGTTGGCAAACACAACAGCGACTAAAATTCACCACTGCTTTTCCGTTATATGAAACAGCCCCTGCCGCAATGGCAGGGGCTGTTTTACTTTGCTTTATTGGACTATCAGCTGCGCACTCAAGTACGGCGGTTATCAATTTGAGGCATTTCGATTTTTACCTCAAGTACTTCCAGGGAGTCGTGGCGATCCAGGTTGACCTTGATGTCGTCGGGTTGGATTTTGACGTACTTTGAAATGACATCTACCAGTTCTTTTTGCAGTTCGGGCAGGAAGTCGGGCGCGGCACTGTTTCCGCCGCGTTCATTGATCAGGATCAGTTGCAAACGGTCTTTGGCGACACTGGCCGAGGTCTTTTTTTGCCCCAATAAGAATGAAAGAAACGACATATTACTTACCCCCGAACAGACGCTTGAGGAGGCCGGGTTTTTCGTAGTCGGTAAAGCGCAACGGGCGTTCTTCGCCTAAATAACGCGCCACAACGTCTTGGTAGGCTTCAGAAACGTCGCTGCCACGTACATGAATGGCCGGTATACCTTGGTTGGATGCCTGCAGGACTGATTCGGATTCGGGCACAACACCCAGAAGCTTGATGCGCAGAATATCTTCAATGTCTTGTAAAGACAGCATCTCGCCATCGGAAACCCGTTTTGGGTTGTATCGCGTGAGCAGCAGGTATTCTTTAATAGGATCTTCGCTATGGATGGCACGGTGCGATTTGGAGGAAAGAATGCCCAGAATGCGGTCGGAGTCGCGAACCGACGAGACTTCCGGGTTCGTAACAACCAGGGCATCGTCGGCGAAATAGGAGGCCATGAGCGCACCTGTTTCAATACCGGCGGGGGAGTCACAAACAATGTACTCGAAACCCATGTGTTTGAGTTCATTCAGGGTTTTTTCCACACCTTCCCGGGTTAAAGCATCTTTGTCGCGCGTTTGAGAAGCGGGCAGGATGTAGAGGTTTTCGATTTGTTTATCGCGGATGAGGGCTTGCTTTAGCGTGGCCTCACCCTGAATGACATTGACGAAATCATAGACAACGCGACGTTCGCATCCCATGATCAGGTCAAGATTCCGAAGGCCGACGTCGAAGTCGATAACGGCAGTTTTGAAACCACGCATGGCCAGTCCGGAGGAGAAGCTGGCACTGGTGGTTGTCTTGCCGACACCGCCTTTGCCGGATGTCACTACAACAATACGCGCCATGACGATATTTTTCCTTTATGTTGGATAGAGTGAATCACGTAATCGTATAGCAAAACAGCTATAAAAAGGTAACCGGGTTTAGCCTTTTGAATCCAGCGGCAAAATATCCAGCTTATCGTGTTGTAGTTGCACGATCGCCGTTTTGTTGCGGACGTTGGCATCCAGCTCGGCTTCGATAACCCGGTAAACCCCGGCTACCGCCAGTAGCTCGGGGTCGAGTTGGGTGGCAAAAATCCGTGCGCTCGTATCACCTCGGGCTCCTGCCATGGCTTTGCCCCGCAGAGGGCCGTATACATGAATATTGCCGTCGGCAATGACTTCTGCGCCCTGACTGACCATGCCGATTACGATAAGATCGCCTCCTTTAGCATAAATGCGTTGTCCCGAGCGTAAAGGCCGATTCACCACCATGGTGGCCGGGGCTGATTCGGGGGTGTCGGAGGGTGTCTTGTCTGGTGTGGTGTCAGTCTTATTGCCTTTTTTGGGTTGCGCCTCATGACTTGCGGTATTGTTGCCGGAGACAGCCGGCGTGGCACTTCTGCCAGGTGCGGTCGACAGATCGACGGGAGTCAGGCCTGCCTTTTGAGCGGCTTCCAGGTTTTCGTCGGCTGCCATGACACCGATTGGTGACAGCTTGTGCGATCGCAAGGCATTGAGCAATGTTGGCCAGTCAACACATTCTGTCAGTGTCGTGGCGTCGATGACAATGGCTTCATTTTCAAAGAATGCGCCCGCGTCCTTCATGCGTTGGTCGAGCGCGGCGTTAAGCGCCGTGATGTCGGCGGTATGCAGCACCACACGGATTGCATACAGTGTGGCGCTTTTGAAGTCGAGTGCGCTGAGATCGGGTTTAGAGGAAGAGTCGCTCACGGAGTTCAGAAAAATTTATAAGAGATGGCCGCTATTGTGCCTTTCAGCACGTTGCGTTGCAATATTTCAAACCCATGTGTCTT
Source organism: Pusillimonas sp. UBA3987 (assembly GCA_002384935.1). Classification (GTDB taxonomy): domain Bacteria; phylum Pseudomonadota; class Gammaproteobacteria; order Burkholderiales; family Burkholderiaceae_B; genus Neopusillimonas. The sequence goes on along the minus strand of DGCD01000001.1, from coordinate 62,862 downwards.
TCAGGGTCACGGCGCGGTTAAGTACTGGCTTTTCCGGGGTGGAGTCGACCTGATCCGCAACAAAATAACCCAAGCGTTCAAATTGCCATGTTTTCCCGGGGGATGCAACAGTGCCTGGTTCAAGCCAGCCCGAAATGGTTTGACATGAATCCGGATTCAACGCAGCAAGAAAGTCTTTGTCGCCGGCATCGGGATGCGGATCTGCGAAAAGACGATCGTATAGCCGTATGGTGGCGGGGATCGCGTGTTCTGCGCTGACCCAAGTGATGTTTCCTTTTACCTTGACCGACGAGGCACCGGGTGTGCCGCTTTTTGTGTCTGGCAGGTACTCGGCGTGGACTTCAATAATATTGCCGCTATCGTCCTTTACACATCCGGTACACGTAACGATGTAGCCATATTTCAGGCGGACCGTATTTCCCGGAAACAGCCGGAAATATTTCTTGGGCGGGTCTTCGCGGAAGTCATCGCGCTCAATCCAGAGTGTTCGTGAAAAGGGAAATTCCCGTTGGCCGGATTCGGGGTGATGCGGATGCCGTGGGGCGTGGCATGCTTCGGTTTGCCCTTCAGGGTAATTGGTAATGATCAGCTTGACCGGGTCGAGTACCGCCACGCTGCGCTCGGCCACGGGGTCGAGGTCATCGCGTAATGCCTGTTCCAGCGTGCTGTAATCAATACGGGAATCGGCCTTGGAGACGCCGACACGCTCGACAAAGAGGCGAATCGACGATGGGGTATAGCCGCGCCGGCGCAAGCCAACCAGCGTTGGCATGCGAGGATCATCCCAGCCTTGCACGTGGCCGTCGCGTACCAGTTGCAAGAGCTTGCGTTTGCTGGTGATGACATAATTCAGATTCAGGCGGGCGAATTCGTATTGACGGGGCAATGGCTCGCACAATTGTCCTAATTCGGCCAGTCTGGCCAGAATCCAGTCGTAGAAGGGGCGTTGATCTTCAAATTCCAGGGTGCAAATACTGTGCGTGATCCCTTCCAGCGCGTCTTCCACGGGGTGAGCCCAGGTGTACATGGGGTAAATACACCATTTATCGCCAGTTCGATGATGTTTCGCATGGCGAATGCGATATAGAACGGGGTCGCGCATATTGATATTGGGCGATCCCATATCAATTTTGGCGCGCAGCGCCATGCTGGCGTCGGGATGTTTTCCATCGCGCATTTCCTCCAGGCGCTGCAAAGACTCCGTGGCGGGCCGGTCACGCCAGACCGAGTTTTCCCCCTTTTCGGTCAGCGTTCCGCGGTTTTCGCGCATTTGTTCAGGCGTTTGTTCATCGACATAAGCGTAGCCGGCCTGAATCAGGGCCTGGGCGAAGGCATACATCGTGTCGAAGTAATCGCTGGCGTAATAAAGGTTGTTTTCTTCTTCATGGCGCCAACTGAAGCCCAGCCATTTAACCGTGTCGATAATCGACTGGACGTATTCGTCGTCTTCTTTTTCCGGATTGGTGTCGTCAAAGCGCAGGTGACAAGTGCCCTGGTAGTCGCGCGCCAGACCGAAGTTCAGGCAAATACTTTTTGCGTGCCCAATATGCAAATAACCATTGGGTTCGGGCGGAAAGCGAGTGCGAATCCTGGCCGGATCGGGGTTGCCGCCTTGCTGCACTGATAAAGGGCCAGGGCGTCCGGCCCAGCGTTTACCTGCAAAACGGTTGGCTGCGAGGTCGTTTTCAATAATCGTGCGCAGGAAATTGGAGCTGGGAGTAGAGCTGGATTCCGTGGTCATAAGGTCGAAGGCAAGTGCGAGAGAGTCAATACAGTATTAAAAGAGCATTTTGCCATGTTCTGAATCATTTGCCTGTGAGAGAGTCCGCGGTTAGCATTATGTGGCACATTATTCGCGGGATTCTATGACGAACTCACCCCTCTGGTTGGCGCAAATTCAATTTTTCACCAGCTTAGGCTTTCTTTCTTTGTTCCTGCTGCTTGAGCTTGGGCTGGCCTGGTTGCTGGTGTATTTCAAATTACGGGCGACGTTGCCGGGCGACCAGCGCGGTGCTTTTATTCAAGCCTATCGGTTTTGGGCGCGCATTTTTGCATTAACCAGTATTTTAGCCCTGGCAGCCGGTTTTCCTGTGCTTATTCAGCTGGGTACGCTTTGGCCCGGGCTGATGGCCCGGATTGGCGAGGTGGCCGGCCCCTTGCTTGCTGCGGCTGTATTGACCACGTTCATCATGAAATCGTGCTTTTTGGGGGCGATGCTTTTCGGGCAACGCCGGATGTCGGATCGGGCGCATACTTTGGTGGTTGTGATGGTTGCGTTTGGATTGTCACTGGCATTGTTCTGGATCCTGGCGCTGTTTGCATGGATGCAGGCGCCCGCTGGTGCACAGTTTATTGAAGGTCGTTACCTGGTAACGAGTTGGCTCGATGTGCTTTTCAGTCCTTTGGTTTTTACGTTTATTTCGGTAACGGTCGCCCTGGCTTTGTTTGGTGTGGCGTTCATGATGATCGGGGTGACCTCCCGGCAATCGTTGTGGCAGCCGGTCGATCATGCCCATCGGCACGTTTTTCGTACCGGGTTGGCTGTTGCTGCGCTGGCCTCAACGTGCCTGCTTGGCGCCTTGGGTGTTTACAGTCAGCAAGTGGCCGAACTGCAACCCGGAAAAGCTGCCGCAACCGCGGCATACTGGCAAACAGGAACGAACCCTGATCTGGCGCTGGTTGGCTGGCCGTCTGAGGAGCAACAAACAACGCATGGCACGTTGTTGATTTCCGATCTTGGACGCCTGTTCCTGGGTCAGGACGAAACCGGCAGCGTGCTGGGGCTGGACAACTTCGCCGGTATGCATGCGCCGGTCGCGTTAACTTTCTGGTCGTGGCGTCTTTTAATTGTGATTGTTGTTCTGGCGTGGTTGCTGGCCCTTACGGTCTTATTCGGGTCACGTCGAAGCGCAGTTGACATCACCGCAGTTTCACCGCGATTGCGTCGCGGCTTGAGTTGCCTGACCTATCTCGGGTTGCCGGTCCTGGTGTTGTGGCTGGCTTATGTCTGGTTCGGGCAGCTACCGTATGCGGTTAGCGGCAGTGTGACAACAACTGAAATACTGGCTGCGACCGGCGCCGGCGAAATCTTTGCCGGGTTACTTGCCTATAGCGTGGTGTATGTGCTGCTTTTTGCGGCTTTTGTGCGGCTTGTGCGCTATTTCATGCGTTATGGCGTGATTCCGGTTGGGCGTCAAAGGGGTAGGGCATGATTGATTCTTTGGTTACGTTATTGGGTTTGCAAGCTCATGATCCCAATTTCTGGATGCCACTGGCCTTCATGTTTCTGTTTTTCGCACTGATTGTTGCGGGCACCGTTCTTGATGGCTTTGATATTGGCGTTGGTTGTCTTGTGCCGTTCGCCTCATCGGGGTTACGCATGAGGATGCTGGCGTTGCTTAGTCCCTGGCGTGATGCCAATGAGTTCTGGTTGTTGTTGGGTTTGACCCTGTTTGCAACGGCTTTTCCCTTGGCCTGGGAACCGGTAATGGGGCGGTTGTATGTCCCGCTGACGTTGTTGGGCCTCGGCGTTTTGATGCGTTCTGTTGCCTTTGAATTACGTTTGCGCGCACCAATTGAGTCGCATAACAGTTGGGCCTTGGTGTTTGCGGTGGGCTCCTGGATGACGGCTTTGGCGCATGGCTACCTGCTTGGACAAATCGTCACAGGGTATGAGCCCGGAGCAGGTTATGTGGGCTATGCGGTGTTTTTGGCGCTCTGCGCGGTGGCAGCGTACAGTTTGCTGGGCGCTGCCTGGCTCATGATGCGAGAACCGGGTGAATTGCGTGTCAGAGCCGCTTATTGGGGGCGGCAGGCGGTGCGCTGGGCGGCTGCCGGTGCCGTGGCGGTTTCACTGGTGCTTGCTTTTGCCAATACTGGCGTGTTTTTGCGCTGGACGACGGGTACGCAGTGGTTGATCGTCACACTGCTGTGGGTCTGGATTCTGATCAGTTTCATGATTATTGAAATGATGTTGCAACGAACCATTCATCGAAGTTATCGCCATGCATGGTTGCCGTTTGCGTTGATTCTGCTGGTTTTCCTCATTACGTTAGGCGGTATCGGGTACAGTTTTTTCCCGTTTCTTGTTCTTGATAATGTCACTATCTGGGACGGGGCGGCATCGGTCGACGCGCTGAGGCTTATTCTGGCAGCAGCGGTTATTGCCTTGCCCGTGGCATTAATTTTCAATATTTGGGTGTATTGGCGGATGTTTGGCGTGTCGCGCCCGCCGCAACCTCCGGCTTTTCGTCCACGGGCAGACTGATCCGTACTTCCAGTCCAGGACCGGGTTCGGCATTCATTAAATTCAATTGACCGCCGTGGGCTCGGGCAATGGCGTCGGATAGCGCCAGACCCAAGCCAACCGAACCGGTACGGGTACGTGCTTTGTCCAGCCGTGAAAAAGGCCGCAGTGCTTCAGTGCGCTGTTCAATGGCGATTCCGGGGCCGTAATCACGTATATGGATATATGCAGTGCCAGCTTCAAGCGTAAGCCATACCTCTACGGGTGGCTTGCCGTGATTCAGGGCATTGGTGACCAGGTTGTCAATCAAGCGTCCCAGGGAAACCGGATCAGCCTGAATCCAGACGTTTGTCTGGGGCATGGTTAACAAGCGGACTTCACTGCCGGCGGTTTCCCAGGCATTAATTTGTTCATCCAGCCATTGCGTGAGATTAAGGGGGTTGAAATGGTAGGTGCTGGGGTCGGTACCACGGACAAAACCAATGAATTGGTTCACCATGCGTTGCATATCCTGAATGTCTTTACGCAAACCATCCTTAACGTCGCTGTCGTCTATCATTTCGGCGCGCAGCCACATGCGTGACAAAGGCCCTTTCAGGTCGTGCGGCAAGCCGGCAAGAAGCGTACGTTTTACCGTTTCCGATTCGTTCAGCGCATCCAGCATCGCGTTAAAACGCTGCCCTAACACTTTTGTTTCCGTTGGCCCCGATGGGGTAACGCGTTGCGGTTGCCCGGCTGCCAATTGATCGGCAGCCTTTGCCAGACGCGTAAGCGGCCGGGTGATATGCCACGAAAAAGCCGCAGCAATCAGCAGCAACAGCCCCATTCCGCCCAACCAGGCCAGAATGGTTTGGCTGCTGACAGGGGGTGATAAACGATCAAGAGGAATAACAAGCCATTCGCGGGTGCGTTTTTCAGGGTTGTCCAGGCGGTTGTCGAGTGAAATATAAAGACGTGGAAGAGCGCCTCGCGACAAGCCGACCCGCGTTCCGTCATCCAGCCGGGTGTTCAATGCCGTGACAAAATTGCGCAGTTCGCGTCGCAGATCATCGGGTGGCGCTTGCCTTTGCCGGCCCGTGCCATCCTGGCTCCGGTGTCTTCTTTCGATGTTGCGGGTGTTGGAGGGCAAGGTTCGCGACCACAGTTGCCACTCACCCCGTGAGGCATGTTTCACCAACTCGGCTCGCTCGCCTTCCGGGACCTGAGCCAATGAAGCGCGTAACGTTCTAATTGTGGTTGCGGTTACTTCAACTGTGACGTCTTCGGTAAATTTCTGACGAAAATGTGCGACGGTGGCCAGGGTGGCTGCCTGTACAACCAGCAAAGTGCCCAGTGTGAGTAAAATCAACCGGGTGCTGAGCGATCGCGGGACCAGGCGTTGTGCGTAACGCGAGAGTTTCATTTTCAGGGCGAAAACCGGTATCCAACGCCCCACACGGTTTGAATGTAGTGAGGTTGTTTGGGGTCGTTCTCAATAGCTCGACGCAGGCGCAGTATGGCGATATCGATCGCCCGATCGTTGCGGTCGCCTTCTTCGTCGTCGCGTGCCAGCGCAAGCAGGCGTTCTCTTGACAACGCCTTGCCCGGGTTGCGGACCAGCGCCTCCAGCAGGTTGATTTCGCCACCGGTCAGTTTGATCGGCGAGCTGTCTTTCAGAAGCTGCCTGCGTGCCGGATCGAATGTGAACGGCCCAAAATGAACCGGTTGTTCCTTGACGAGTGCGGAAGCCCCTTTTTTGCGTCTGAGTACCGCCTCGATGCGGGCCAGGAGTTCCCGCGGGTCGAACGGTTTGCCCAGGTAGTCGTCGGCCCCGGCTTCCAGGCCGAGCACACGATCGATTGTGTCGTCGCGGCCTGTTAGCAGAATCACGGGAATATCTTCTCCCATTTGGCGCAGGCGTCGGCAGGCGTCGGCACCATCGCCATGCGGTAGCATACGGTCGAGCACGATGAGGTCGGGCGTGTAGCGTTCAATGCGTGTGGGCAGGTCGTGGCTATCGTTCGACAGCAAGGTGTCGTACCCATGACGATTCAGATAGTCGGCCAGCAGTTGCCGCAGGGCCGGATCGTCATCGACAACCAGAACTTTGATCAGCGTTTTTTCCATGGTGTATCAAGTTTGCTGGCTCAATTGAGTTTGGGCAAGGGGCCGAAACCAATTGAAATCTGTTGCTTACTATAAAATGCCCGCTGGGTTGTATCCAACCCGCTACAAGTCCGATCATTCATTGTCTTTCAACTTCCAAAAGATTTTCCTGGTTTTTTAATGTCTTTTTCCTCCTCTTCCCCTCTGGACGTCTTACAACAGGTTTTTGGCTACGACTCGTTCAGGGGGAATCAACATGACATTATCGAACATGTTGTCAATGGCGGAGATGCTCTGGTTCTGAAGCCGACCGGGGGCGGCAAATCGCTTTGCTACCAGATTCCTTCGTTGGTTGGCAAGGGAACGGGCATCGTGGTTTCACCGCTTATTGCCTTGATGCAGGATCAGGTGGATGCCCTGCTTGAGCTGGGCGTGCGTGCCGCGTTTCTTAACTCCACGCTCGACTGGCGGGAGGCGCGTCAGGTCGAGCAGGCGTTCAGGGCAGGTCAGCTTGACGTGTTGTATGTGGCGCCGGAGCGATTATTAACGGAACGTTGCCTGGCTTTGCTTGATCAAGGCGACATAGCCTTGTTTGCGATCGACGAAGCACACTGTGTGTCGCAGTGGGGCCATGATTTTCGTCCGGAGTATTTGGGGTTGTCACTGTTGGCGCAGCGCTGGCCGAATGTGCCCCGGATTGCGCTAACGGCAACTGCCACGACGACAACGCGTCACGAGATTATCCAGCGATTGGGGTTGGAGCAGGCCCGATTGTTCATTTCCAGTTTCGATCGTCCCAATATTTGTTACCGGATCGTCGAGAAGCGCGAAGTGAAGCGACAGTTGCTTGATTTTATTCAAGCAGAACATCGTGAAGATTGCGGTGTGGTTTATGCGCTTTCGAGATCACGCGTCGAGGATACCGCCGAATTCCTGAGCCGCAATGGCATTATGGCGCTGCCCTATCATGCCGGGCTATCGGCGATCCAGCGTGCGGAACATCAATCGCGATTTCTGCGTGAGGAAGGGGTGGTGATGGTCGCGACGATTGCGTTCGGAATGGGTATCGACAAGCCCGACGTTCGTTTTGTGGCCCATATCGATATGCCCAAGTCGGTTGAGGGCTATTACCAGGAAACCGGTCGCGCCGGCCGCGACGGTCTGCCGGCAACCGCGTGGCTTGCGTATGGCCTGCAGGATGTTGTGCAACAACGCCGGATGATCGACGAGTCGACCGGTGATGAAGTGTTCCGGCGGCGTTCTGCAGCGCAACTGGACGCCATGCTGGGGTTGTGTGAAACAGTGGATTGCCGGCGCCAGCGGTTGTTGGCTTATTTTGACCAGGCGATCGAGCCTTGCGGTAATTGCGATGTGTGCCTGAGTCCGCCCGAGTCGTGGGATGGCACCATTGCGGCGCAGAAATTGTTGTCGGCCGTGTATCGGCTCTGGCGCGAACGGGGACAGCGTTTTGGCGCAATACATTTGATTGATATCCTGCGTGGCAAGTCGACCGACCGTATCAGGCAGAACCAGCACGACGCTCTGTCGGTATTTGGGGTTGGCAAGGATTTGTCGGAACAGGCCTGGCGTGGTGTGTTGAGACAGTTGCTTGCGCGCAATATTCTGGCGGTCGACCAAGAGGGTTACGGTACGCTGGCGCTGACCGACGAGAGTCGGGCCGTGCTCAAGGGCGATGCCACCCTGATGTTGCGCAAGGAAACCCTGGATGCGCGCAAAACGAAGCCAGCAAGGCAACGTGCGGCGGCAAGTGATTTGCCTGCAGAGGCATTGGCACGTTTCGAGGCTTTACGAGCCTGGCGAGCTGAAACGGCTCGAAGCCATGGTGTTCCGGCCTATGTCATTTTCCATGATGCCACTTTGCGGGAAGTGGCGCTTTCATGTCCGAACAGCCTGGATGATCTGGCTCATATCAGCGGCGTTGGTGCCCGTAAGCGCGACGCGTATGGCGAACAATTGCTGGAGAGCATCCGCTCGGCATGACGCGCTTGTCGCACGGGGCACGCTATTGCCGTTTCGGATTTATTCGAAGAGGTCGGGCGTATTATCGCGTGCTGCGGGTGCGGCAAGACCCAGATGGCGCCAGGTGGTTTGAGTGGCCATGCGCCCTCTGGGGGTGCGTTGAAGATAGCCGTGCTGGATCAGGTAGGGTTCAATGACATCTTCAATGGTGTCACGCTCTTCGCCAATGGCCGCGGCAAGGCTATCGACACCCACCGGGCCACCGTCGAACTTATGCACGATGGCGTCAAGCAGCTTGCGGTCCATCAGGTCGAGCCCTTGCGGGTCGACGTCAAGCATCGACAAAGCTGCGTTGGCTGTTTCGGCGTTGATGACGCCGTCGGACTTCACTTCGGCATAATCGCGCACGCGTCGCAGCAGCCGATTGGCAATTCGGGGCGTGCCGCGGGCGCGTCGGGCGATTTCCCGGGACCCGTCCAGGGTAATGGCGACATTAAGCAGGCCTGCGCTGCGCGTGACAATATGGGTAAGATCGGCGACGGTATAGAACTCCAGGCGCGAAACAATGCCGAAGCGGTCGCGCAACGGATTGGTTAGCATGCCGGCGCGGGTTGTGGCGCCAACGAGCGTAAACGGTTGCAGGTCGAGTTTGACGCTGCGGGCGGCCGGACCTTCTCCGATCATGATGTCGATTTGAAAGTCTTCCAGCGCCGGGTAAAGAATTTCCTCTACCACTGGCGATAAACGATGTATTTCGTCGATGAACAAAACATCGTTGCGTTCCAGGTTGGTGAGCATGGCGGCCAGATCGCCAGGGCGCTCCAACACCGGCCCTGAAGTCTGGCGCAACTGGACACCCATTTCCTGCGCAATAATGTGGGCCAACGTTGTTTTTCCCAACCCGGGGGGGCCAAAAAGCAGTACGTGGTCGAGCGATTCGTTGCGCTGGCGGGCGGCGGTAATGAAAATCTCGAGCTGTTCGCGAACGTTGTGCTGGCCAACGTAATCAGACAGCAGGCGCGGGCGCAAGGCTCTTTCAAGCGTGTCTTCGTTTGGCGAAGAGGATTGCGGGGCGACGATTCGCGGCTCTGACGCGGCGCCGGAGAAGGAATCAGAATGAATAGCCATGGCTCAGTTCAGCTTGAAATATTGCGTTAATCGTACACGAGAAGTATCGGGCGGGCGATCCTAGCGCGCCAGCGACTTCAGCGCTTGACGGATGCCGCCGGAAACATCGATATCGGCTGGAAGCGCCTTCAAGGCCGCCTGGGATTCATTGTTTGAGTAGCCCAGTGCCATGAGGGCATTCAAAATATCGGCATGACCCGAGGCCACGCTTGTGCTGCCTCCTTTGTGCGTTGGTTCGCCAAGTTTGTCTTTCAGCTCGAGGAGCAGGCGTTCGGCCGTTTTTTTCCCGATGCCGGGTACGCGCGTCAGGCGTGTGGTTTCCTGCGCCTGAATGGTCAGTGCCAGTTCATCGGTTGTCATGCCTGAAAGCACGGCCAGTGCGGTTCGTGCACCAATGCCGGTGACCTTGATCAGGGCACGAAATGTCGTGCGTTCCTGGGCAGTGAGAAAACCATACAGCACATGGGCATCCTCGCGGATCGCCAAATGCGTGTAAAGCGTGACCTGGGCGCCCGCTTCCGGTAAATCGTAAAGGGTGTTCATGGGGACATCAATTTCGTATCCCAGCCCACCTGCCTGTACGCAAATAGTGGGTGGCGTTTTGTCCAGTAGCGTGCCGGTAATGCGTCCGATCATGTCATGTTCCTATTCAATAATGCTCAACGCGATAAACGGCCGCCGCGCAAGCGTGCGCCGCCCCGGTTTGAAAGTGCGCCGCTGTTTTGCAGTTTTCCGGTCAGTGCGCCCACGTGTGCATGGCAAATGGCACACGCCAGGGCGTCAGCCGAGTCCGGCGATGGCAAGCCGTTCAAACTTAGCAGGCGTTGAACCATGGCCTGTACCTGCTCTTTGGCGGCATGGCCGTTTCCGACGACCGATTTCTTTATTTGCAGTGCTGTGTATTCGTGGACATCAAGATGATGATCGGCCAGCGCGCACATTGCTGCGCCGCGCGCCTGGCCCAATAATAGCGTTGACGTGGGGTTGGTGTTTACAAATACTTTTTCCAGTGCGGAGACAGTGGGGTTATGTGTTTGAATGATTTCCCTGACATTGTCCAGAATGGTTTTCAGGCGCTGGGCCAGCGGCAGATCGGCGGGAACCTGAATCGTTCCGCTGGAAACGTACCCCAGACGCATGCCTTCGACATCGATAATGCCGAAACCGGTGCGTCTAAGGCCAGGATCAATGCCAAGGACTCTCATTAATGGGTTAATGGCGGAAATGGCGGGTGCCGGTGAGCATCATGACAATGCCGCGTTCATTGGCCGCCGCAATGACTTCGTCGTCGCGTACGCTGCCGCCTGGTTGAATGACGCAGGTAGCGCCGGCTTCGGCCACGACATCCAGGCCATCGCGGAAAGGAAAGAAAGCGTCGGATGCAACAGCCGAACCCGCCAGGCTCAGGCCTGCGTTATCCGCTTTGATGGAGGCAATCCGGGCAGAGTCGATTCGGCTCATTTGCCCGGCGCCCACACCGAGCGTCATGCCGTTTGCGGCAAAGACAATGGCATTGGACTTCACATATTTGGCGACCTTCCAGGCAAACAGCATGTCGTGAAGCTGTTGCGGAGTTGGTTGCTTTTCAGTGACGACTTTAAGCAGGCTTTTGTCTACCTGGAGCGTGTCGGGCGTTTGCACCAGCCAGCCACCGCCGACCCGTTTGATGTCCATTGGGTTCTGGGCATTGCCGCTGGGAACTTCCAGCACGCGAACGTTCTTTTTGCCTGTGAGCACGGCCAGGGCCTCGCCGGAATAGGCGGGAGCCAGTAATACTTCAACGAACTGTTGTTCGGTGATTGCGCGTGCAGTGCGTTCGTCGACCGGACGATTGAAAGCGATAATGCCGCCAAAAGCCGAGGTGGGGTCGGTCTTGAATGCCTTCTGGTAGGCCTCTTCCGTATTTTCGGCAACCGCAACGCCGCATGGGTTGGCATGTTTGACAATAACGCAGCCGCTCGTCTCAAGGCTGCGTACGCACTCCCATGCGGCATCGGCATCGGCGATATTGTTGTAGGAAAGCTCTTTGCCCTGAAGTTGGCGATAGCTGCCCAGCAAGCCCGCGCCAACAGACTCATCGACATAAAATGCAGCAGCCTGGTGCGGGTTCTCGCCATAGCGCAGGGTTTGTTCGCGTTTCATTTGCAGCGTGAACGTTGTCGGCCAGGGCGTACGTTCCGGCGCCGCATTCTGGGCGGGCGCCTCGTTTGCCAGGCTGCTCAGGTAGCCGGCGATGGCGCCGTCGTAGGCGGCGGTGTGCGCGTAAACCTTTGCGGCCAGGGCCAGTCGCAAGGCATAGGAAGGTTGACCGGCCGGGCCGTCGATATCGGCCAGCACTTTCTTGTAATCGATAGGATCGATGACCACGGCGACGCCGCCTTCTTCTGTTCCATGATTCTTTGCGGCTGCCCGCAACATGGCTGGCCCGCCAATATCAATGTTTTCAACGGCATCGGCAAATGTGCAGCCGGATTTTGCAATTGTCTCGCGAAAGGGGTAAAGGTTCACAACCAGCAAGTCAATCCGGTCTATGCCGTGTTCTTCGAGTGTCTTCAGGTGCTCTTCACTGTCTCGACGTGCCAGCAGTCCACCATGAATCCTGGGATGCAATGTTTTGACGCGACCATCAAGAATTTCGGGTGAGCCCGTGTGTTCAGCCACTTCGGTTACTGGCAGGCCGGCCGCCGCAAGCATTTTGGCTGTGCCGCCGGTGGATAAGAGCTTGATGCCGCGTTGGTTCAGCGCTTGTGCGAACTCAACTATGCCGGTTTTGTCGGAAACCGAAAGCAGGGCAGTTTGTATCTTCATGGGTATGCTTCAAAAGTAGAGGAATTCAGGGTTGCAAATGGTGAGTGGCCAGCTTCTTGCGCAAGGTGCTGCGCGTAATGCCCAGCATCGCGGCCGCTTTGGATTGATTGCCGTGTGTTTTCTCGAGTGCGATTTGCAGTACGGGCTTCTCGACACAGTTGACCACCATGGCCAGAATATCGTGCGGCTCGGTCTCGCCCAGGTCGGCGAAATAACGCTCCAGATGCTCGCGTACACACTGCTCGATAGGGTTTGGATAGTTCATTCTTTTCGCTGTTGTGAGTCAGGCGGCTAACGCCTGCGTCGGTTTTGTTAAATACTGTTCAGGAGGGAACTGGTTGAACCAGGCGGTCAGGGCTGCAACCTGTTCGTGACTGCGTTCACTCTGGTTGATGCGTTGAATCAAAGGTGCGCTTTGGGGCAGTTTGCCCAGGTACCATCCAACGTGTTTGCGCGCTGATCTTACACCAGTGTACTCGCCATAGAATTGGTAGTGGTCCTCCAGATGTTCCAGCAGGCAGTCGCGTAATTCACCGTAGGTGGGCGGCGCCAGGTAAGTGCCCGTTTCCAGAAAGTGGTCGATTTCCCGGAAAATCCAGGGGCGGCCTTGAGCCGCGCGACCGATCATGATCGCATCGGCGCCTGTGTAATCAAGGACATAACGGGCTTTTTCCGGGCTGTGGATATCGCCGTTGGCGATAACGGGGATATGCAACTGGCTTTTAACGTCCTTGATGGTGTCGTATTCCGCGTGCCCATTGTATAAGTCGGCACGCGTGCGTCCATGCAAGGTCATTGCGGCTATGCCTGTGTTTTCCGCCAGCTTGCCGATACGGATTGCGTTGCGTGAGTGATGATCCCAGCCCGTTCGGGTTTTGAGCGTGACCGGGATGCCAAATGGCTGGCATGCCTTGACGACGCTTTCCAGAATCCGGGCAATGAGATCTTCATGACGCAGCAGGGCCGAGCCGGAGGCGACATTACACACCTTTTTTACCGGGCAACCCATATTGATATCGATAACCTGTGCACCTTTGCGGATATTGAAAACGGCGGCCTCGGCCATCATGTCGGGGTCGGCCCCCGCAATTTGCACCGCGATCGGGTCGATTTCGCCATCGTGATTCAGACGTCGTGAGGTCTTGACGCTATCCCATAACCGGGGATTGCTGGCGGCCATTTCGGATACGGCGTATCCGGCACCCAACCGTTTGCACAGTTGGCGATAGGGACGGTCGGTTACGCCCGCCATGGGCGCAACGAAGACTCGATTGGGAAGGATCCAGGGGCCGATTTGCATGGGCGCATTTTAACGCCCCTGTGATTCCTAGGGGAGGGGTAGGGGTGCAGTTATCGGCGCAAGCCTTGTAACAGATGGTGTGCAAGTGGCATGCGCAGCCCTAAACTGAGATCCATGCCGAATAGGGCAAGCCCGGCGGCGTGCTCCACAACGGGCTGTCTGGTTGAGAAGATACGTGGCAGAAAGTCGGTAACCGCAGTAGTGAGCCAACGATCGGGTTTGCGCAACCGGGTGTAATGATCCAGCGCCGGCTCTGGGCTGCCATGGGGTTGAGTCAGCCAAAAACGCAAGGTCTGGGCAAGCTGTGCTGCGTCGCGCAGGCCCAGGTTCAGCCCCTGGCCTGCGACCGGATGCAGTGTCTGGGCGGCATTACCGATTGCAACGCCTCGCTGGCCAATGCGTGTGGGGCCGGCATGAAGCGAGAGCGGATAGACAGTGCGTTCACCAAGAACAGACAAGGAGCCCAACCGGTGACCGAAGAGATTTTGAAGGTGCTGGTTGAACTCGGTTTCGGGAGTGTCACGCAATTGCGCCGCCGTATCAGGTCGGCAGCACCAGACGACGCCGTAGTGGTCTGGGCCTGAGGGGTGGGGCAGCAATGCAAGCGGCCCCTGTTGCGTGAACCGTTCGAACGCCCAACCTGCACGGGGTTCGCCTGCTTTTACGACTGTAAGGATTGCACACTGATCGTAGTGCTTTTCGAGCCCTTTGGGACGAGCACCATCCGATTGCACGCCCACATAAGCCTGAATCCGATGGGCTTGCGTACGGACTTCGGGGAGCGCATTCATTTGCAGCCCGGCGCGTTTGCCTTCGATGCAGGTTACACCGGTTGTTTCCAGTGCACTGTGCAAGCAGGCCAATAAGTCGCTGTAGCTGACGACACCGCCCAGTTCGGGGACGTCAAGGTCAGCGTGTTGAATCAGGGTTCGGCCCAAGCGCCCTTGCTGGGAGACGTGAACCGTTTCGATTGGCCGATATTGAGGGGGCCAGGCCTGCAGTTTCCGCAGCAATTCAATGCTGCCATGGTTGACCGCAATTGAGCGGGGGTCGGGCGCGCTTTCGGGCAAGGCCTCGCGATGCCCGAAAGACGCGCCGACCAGCGCAATTCGCTCAGGGGCCAAGGCGTAGCGCGCCAGCATTAGGGCCAGGGCGCTGCCAACAGGGCCGGCACCTGCAATGACAATATCGTAGTCGGGTTCAGGCATAAATGGGCCGAGCTTGAATACAATCCGGCTATTCAGTTAAGAGTTTAAAAAAATGTCTGCATATCGAAGTAAGGTTATTGTATCGCTGCTGGCGGCTGTGCTGGGTGTGTTCGGCGCGCATTGGTGGTATCTGCGTCGTCGGGGCGCCTGGTTGTTTACGCTGTTAACAGCTGGCTTGTTGTCTTTCGCTTTAACCAGGCCGGTCTGGTGGGATACGCCCGCCTTCCTGGTTTTGTTCATCCCGGCTGCGGCGGGCTATATCGAGGCGCTGATTTTCTGCCTGAAGCCCGATGCGTGGTTCGACGCGCGGTATAACGGGGGTGCGTCGGTTAATCAGACCCGTTGGGGGCCGGTCATTATCGCGATTCTGACAACTTTGTTCGGCGCAACGGCCATCATGTTCGGTCTGGCAATGACCGTGATTCATGTGTATGAACAGTTAGGCTGGCTGGATGGTTACACGTACTGAAAATATAGCCTGGCCTCTTGTCGAACCGGCTTGTACAGGCTATAATTTCGCTTCTTTGGTTATACAGGAGCTTTCTGCGGTGAATACCGACTCAAGCGACGACAGTTGTCGATTATCTATCGACCGAACAAGTCACTAGGGCGATTTCGGCAGTAAGCCATGCCACGCCCGGTGACACTTACCAGGGTGTGGCAGTCAATCTTTCGGGGTTCTCCCGAATAACCGACTCCACTTTGAATATGAACAGATTCTGCGCAGCCATTGCGCAGGTCATCGTGTTGTGCTTTTTTCATTAAAACGGCACGCAAAGGAGTTGTGTTATGCGTTTATTCAATCTTTTTTTGCGTCGTGCAGGTGTCCAAACCATGCCGGCTGGCATTGTCAAAAAGCCGGCTGTATCCCGGTTGACTTTGGTTTGTTCGCGCGCCCACATGGGCCAGATTCGCAAAGCGCTTTATCGCGATTTCGGTTCGGCAGGGCTGAATGTCGGCTCCATGCAGGTCGACCGCGCGCCCGATCCGGCACTTGTCACGGCGTGTGTCACGGTTTCTTGCCCCGATGACCTCAAGCCTGCGCTCATGAGCCAGGCGCGTCAATTGAAGAAAGTGGAAGGTGTGCGGGATGTACGCTGGGGCGATCATCGGCATATTGTTTTAAACTAGGCCGATTGTTGTTCACAGAATCTGTGCCATGGACGTCCTCGGTTGGTTGACGCCGTGGGAGTTTTCCCCGGCTTTGTTGCTCATGTTTTTCGTGGGCATCGTTTTGTTTGTTCGTGGCACGCGTGTGCATCGGGTTTCCAAAACGCGTCAGGCGTTGTTTTGGGTTGGCCTGATCTTTCTCTACCTGTCGCTTCACACCCGCGTTGATTATTACGCGGAACGTCTGTTCTTTGCACACCGCTTGCAACATCTTGTCCTCCATCATCTGGGGCCGTTGCTTATTATGGGTGCTTATCCGGGGCAAGTGTTGCGGGCGGGGCTGCCGCTGCCGGTCCGGGCATGGTTGCGCCGGTTTTTACAGACCCCATTCGGGCATTTCTGGGTATGGTTGTTAACGCACAAGTTTCTTGTGCCGTTCATGTTTGTTTTCCTGGTTGTCGTGTGGTTGATACCAACAGTCCAGTTTTATTCCATGCTCGACTGGCGCTTGTACCGCCTGATGAATTGGTCAGTGGTCATCAGCGGTTTCTTGTACTGGAATCTTATTCTCGATCGCCGGCCCAGCCCGCCCGCTGTGATGTCGCCGGGTAGCCGGATTATTTCTCCCGTCATTACCATGGTGCCGCAAATGGTGGTTGGGGCGATCATCACGTTCACCGAGTACGACCTGTATCCGATCTTTGACCTTTGCGGTCGGGCGATTCCGGGGATGTCTGCCGTGACCGACCAGGGTATTGGCGGCCTGACAATGTGGATTCTGGCCGGTTTTGTTGAAGTATTCGGCTTGTTGTTTGCGCTGGGCACGCTAATGAGATTGTCGGCCAACAGGCGCCTGAAGACACCGCATCAACGGACTTTGGAAGCAAGGGCATCGGGGGCTGCATGAGGTTGAGGCGCTGGTTGTACACGGGTTTCCTGGCCTGCGTTATGGCAGCGCAAGGCGTACAGGCGCAACCGGCGGGATTGCCAAGCATGGGGGCAGCCTCGGCAGCTGATCTTTCCCCGGCATTGGAGCAAACGCTGGGCGACGCAATTATGGAGCAGGGCCGCCGTTTTCCCTCGTACATCAACGATGCCGATGTTTCCCAGTATTTGTTGGGGCTCGGTCGTCGTTTAACCCAGGCCTCATCGGGTTCCGACGTTATCGTCTTTGGGGTTCGCGATCCTTCAATCAATGCGTTTGCGTTGCCGGGTGGTTATATCGGTATCAACAGCGGTCTGATCGTTACCGCCGACAACGAATCACAGTTGGCGTCGGTTGTGGCCCATGAAATCGCACACGTTTATCAGCGTCACGTTGCGCGCGGCATGACGCAAAGCACAAAGTCCCGCAATATTGCGTTGGCCTCGATTGCAGGCGCGTTACTGGCGGCCTTGGCGGGGAGCGGTGACTTGGCCATGGGGGTGGCGGCATTTGGTCAGGCGGCGGCGGTTGATCAACAGCTTGGGTTTTCCCGCCAGGCAGAACAGGAGGCGGACAGGGCCGGGTTCGAGATGCTGAATAAAGCAGGGTTTGATCCGGCTGGGATGGTGCAGATGTTTTCCAAGCTTGAAAACGCCGCACGATTGAACCGGGGGGCTGGTGGTGGTGCTTATGCCAGCACTCACCCACTCTCAATTCAGCGGATGTCGGATATCGAGAACCGTGCCAGGGGAATGTCGGCGGGGCGTCATCAGGATAGTGATGCATTCTGGTTTATCAGGGCCAAGCTGCGTGTCCTCCAGGCGCGCGATTCAGGTTCGGCGCGTAATGCCGAGTCGGTGTTGCGCCAGGAGGCGTCCCAGTATGAGGGTGTGAGGCGTGCCGCTGCGTGGTACGGGCTGGCCTATCTGGCCTGGGAGCGCAAGGCTTACGATGAGGTTGCCCAGGCGTTAAGGCAGGCAGGAGCCCAGGGGATTCAGTCGCCGCAAATAGCCAGTTTGGAAATTGATTTGGCGATGGCCACGAAACAAGTTGAACAGGCGCGTCAAATTGCCAGCCGTGCCATGGCGCGCTGGCCTGAGAATCAGGGTGTGGGGTTGGCTGCTGTTGAAGCCTTGTTGAAGAATAATGAAATGTCGGAGGCGTTGAGTCAGCTGCAGCGTTTGGTGCAACGCTGGCCCGAAGAACCGCGTTTTTATCAATTGCAGGCGCAGGCATACGAACGTCTGGGCGAGCCGGTCATGGCGCGTCGGGCAATGGCTGATTACTACGAGAAAATGGGTGCTTTGGCTGCGGCGGTGGAGCAGCTTCAGCAGGCACGAGGTCTGTCCAAGGATTTTTACGATCAATCCGAGCTTGACGTGCGTATTCGCGAGCTCCAGGACCGCGTGAGAACCAATCGTGAGTTGCTTGAGCGGTTCAGGTAAGCCGCTCGAAATAGTTGGCCATGCGGTTTGGCAGCCAGTTCAGGTTTCCGGGAAACGCACCCGTAATAAAACCAACATGCCCGCCTTGTGCCGGTTGGTGCAACAAGACTTGATTCGAACAATCGCCTGTTCCCGGCAGTGATGCCTCGGGGATGAACGGATCGTTGCGGGCGTTAAGGACAAGGGTCGGTGTGCTTACTGATTTGAGTACGGGTTTGGCCGAGGCGCGGCTCCAGTAATCGAGCGCGTTCTTGTAGCCATGCATGGGGGCTGTGTACAGGTCGTCGAAATCGCGGATTGTTTTAAGCTGGCCGAGTTTCAGGGTATCGGTCATACCCGGGAAACGCTGGGCTTTTTCACGGATTTTCGCGACCATGCTGGTCAGAAAGTAGCGTGAGTACAAATGGCGGCCGGCCAGCGTTTGCGACAAGGCGTTTCCGGCCGCGACCAGATCCAGAGGAACTGAAATGGCGGCGCAGGCATGCAACCAATGTGTGCTTTGGGCGTAATCACCCAAGTATTTCACCAGCGCATTTCCACCCAAAGAAACACCGGCGGCGTGCCATTTCGCTTTTGGCACTTTGTCTTTCAGTTGCGCCAGAATAAATCCAACTTCGTCGGTGTCGCCTGAATAGTAGGCGCGGGCCATGCGGTTGGGAAAGCCGGAGCATCCGCGGAAATGCGCCACGACAACAATCCAGCCGCGCGCCCGGAAATAGTGCGCTATCGACTGAGCGTAACGGCTGTGACTACTTCCTTCCAGCCCGTGGAACAAGGCCAGCGCCGGGATCTCCGCGTTGCCAAGGGCTTGTCGGTCAAGGGGCTCGAGCCAGCGCCGCGCAGCGGTGTGGGCCAATGCCGGATCAGGGTCAATCCTGCGGTTATCGGTTGAGCGGTCGGTGAATAAACCGGGTGCGGTCCAATCGAAGTCGACAAAGTCGCCGTCGGGCGTGTTAACCCGTTCACGTATAAATGCAACCCGGTGAAAGCGGGCACCTGCAGCGCCCCATATCGTTTGCATGTGTCCATTGGGTAGCCACCACGGCGTGGGACAGACAGAGGGGTCGAATTGAGCGTTCACTGAATGCGCAAAGCCCTTGAAATTAAAAAGGGAGGTTGCATGCCAAATTAATGGCCGTGCACTACCTGGCCAGGTTTGAGCTGGTATGTTGCGCTGCAGTAGGGGCAAACGCCAAGGCCGGATTTCGTCACTTCTATGTAAACCCGAGGATGCATTGACCATAGTGGTGCCTTGGGCCCCGGGCAGTAGACCGGCAGGTCGGAGGCTTCGACCTCGATGACGTCACCATGGGAAACAGATTTGTCTTCTGTGCGATTCATGAAGGTTCCTGAATAGAAGAATACCGAATGGCGGCATTGTACCAATTGCGGATTTTTACGTAGTGCGACTCAACAAATTCCGGTGAGTCGGATATCATTTGTCGTTTGAGCATCAATTGTCAGCATGCTGACATACTTTATAACGGGGTTTTGCCTTGTCTTTGCCGTCCAGCCATTCGGTGTCCCTGAAACGGGCACGCGCCTGGCATAGTTTCAACACAGGGTTTCGTCAGGTTGCACCGACGATGGTGGCAACCAGCTTATGGGGGTTTGTGACTGGCATTGCCATGATCAAGATCGGCATGACTGAACTTATGGCGACGCTGATGACATTGTTTGTCTACGCCGGTTCGGCTCAACTTACCGCCTTGCCGCTGATTGTTGCCGGTGCGCCGGTCTGGTTGATTTTTTTGGCCGGATGCGTGGTGAATATTCGCTTTGTTATCTTCGGTGCCGCCATGCAGCCTTATTTTCGCCGTTATCCCTTCTTGCAGCGTCTTGGCTTGGGGTACTGGCTGAGCGATATGGTTTTCGTGCTGTTCATGACACGGTACGGCGATGCCAGGCGGCGCGGGACACGGGATCAGCTTTATTTTTATCTGGGTGTCATCGTTCCTGGCTGGATATCCTGGCAGATAGCCTCAATAGCGGGCATTTATCTGGGTGCAGTCATACCGCAATCCTGGTCGCTTGAGTTTGCAGCAACACTGGCCTTGCTGGCCATTACCGTGCCGCTGGTGAAAAATATTCCCATGGCGGTGGCGTTGGTCGTGGCGGGTTGTATTGCGTGGGTGGGCCAGCCATTACCCCTGCGCCTGGGTTTGGCGGCTGCCGTCGTAGGCGGCATCGTGGCGGGTGTCCTTGCGGAGCAGCGTCGTGATCGTGTTAAAGGAGAACGCCGTGTTTGAGGCAGGGACCGATACTTACGTTTTGGCCGTCATTGTGTTGTTGACGTTGTGCAGTTTAATGACACGTGCCGGTTATTTCCTGTTTGGCGATTATCTGCCCCTGACCGATGGTATTCGGCGGGCGTTGCGCTACGCCCCGCCGGCGGCACTGATTGCGATCATCGTGCCGGAAGTTTTGCCCTGGCAAGAAGGGGCCTCGGCGTTTGTCGACCTCAAAATGCTGGCTGTGCTCGTTGCTGTTCTGGTGTATCTCAGAACGCGCAGCGCTGTATTGGTCATGGTCAGTGGCATGGTGGCGTATTGGGCGATACGCGCATTGTTGGGTTAACCGGCGGAAAGTGGTGCAGTAACGCTAAGTCGTGGATATTTAACGACACTTTGACATGGTTGCAAAAGCGGTATTTCGACCTGTAAGCCTGCCTGCGTTAAAATGGTGTCGTTTTAACCAGCACGTGCGCACTTGTTCGCTGCGCGGCCCAACCCGATTTTGATGGCAGATACCACTATTTCAGATCTTACCCCCCAGACTTTTTCCGTGCTCGGACTGCACCCCGACATCCTCAAGGCGGTAGCAGCAACCGGATACACGTCTCCAACCCCGATTCAGGCGCAAGCCATTCCCATCGTAATGCAAGGCCGTGATGTCATGGGAGCGGCTCAAACCGGCACCGGTAAAACCGCCGCATTTACATTGCCCATTTTGCATCGTCTCATGTCGGTTGCCAACAGCAGCGCCTCGCCGGCACGGCACCCTGTTCGTGCGCTGGTCCTGACACCAACCCGCGAGCTGGCGGATCAGGTCGCCGACAACGTCTCAACGTATAGCGAGTCAACGCCATTGCGTTCTGCCGTGGTTTTTGGTGGGGTTGATATTAATCCGCAGCGAGATGCGTTGCGCCGCGGGTGCGAGGTTCTTATCGCAACACCTGGCCGCCTGCTGGACCATGTCGAACAAAAGAATGTGAATTTGGGTCAGGTCGGTATCCTTGTGCTTGATGAGGCCGACCGTATGCTGGATATGGGCTTTTTGCCGGATCTGGATCGTATTGTCCGTCTGCTGCCGGCACAACGTCAGACACTTTTGTTTTCCGCAACATTCAGCAACGAGATTCGAAAGCTTGGCCGCAGCTGGTTGAACGATCCGATTGAGATTGAAGTGGCCGCGCGCAATGCGACGGCCGAGAACGTGAGTCAGATCGCATATCCGTTGGGCGGCAACGACAAACGATCGGCCGTGGCGCATCTTGTGAAGTCGCGTAACCTGAATCAGGTCATTGTGTTTTGCAACACCAAGATTGGCACCAGTCGTTTGGCCCGGCAACTCGATCAGGATGGCGTTCGTTCGGAATCCATTCATGGCGACAAAAGCCAGCTTGAGCGCATGAAGGCGCTTGAGGCATTCAAAGCAGGTCAGCTTCAGGTTCTGGTTGCCACCGATGTTGCCGCTCGGGGGCTTGATGTGGCGGGCGTTCCGTGCGTGATCAATTACGATTTGCCGTACAACGCCGAAGATTACGTGCACCGGATCGGCCGCACCGGGCGCGCGGGCGCGTCGGGCGAAGCCATTGCGCTTTTTGCGCCCGATGAAGAGCGCTTTTTGCTTGATATTGAAAAGCTGATCAAAAAGAAAATTCCACGCGGTACGCTGAACTTGCCATCGCAGCCACGCCGCTCGGGCTCTTCTGCTTATGAAGGCCGTGGCCGCTATAGCGACTCAGGCCGCTCGCGCGCGCCTGTTGATGATTTTTTCTCACGCCCTTATGTTGCGGCAAATGTGGATGCCAAACCGCGCCTGCCCACCCATAACCGCGATACCAAAAACACCCGTAAATCGGTCGGTGTGCTGTTGGGTGGGCGTTAAACGTGGCCACTGATTAACCATTATGGGTTCACTTTTCGTCGCTGTTGATCAAAACGGCGACAGGCCCGGGCCCTGTCCTGGAGGCGGGTAGTTCCGGCGCCTTGCGTAGCAGCGTCTCCAGATGCCCGATGTGTGGCAGGATCGGTCCGAAAAAGCGATTGCCGCCTTTGTCCTGAATGAGAATGGTCGGAAAGTTTTCTACGTCCTCATCATCGAGCAACTCTGGATTTTCTTCGATATCGACCCAGATAAAGAGATGGTTGGGCCAGTGCGCGGCCAAATTACGGAAATCATCCAGGTACTGCCGGCATGTGTCGCACCATTGGGCGCAGTAGCAAATAACCACGTGCTCTTTTTGTGTGACGCTGGAAGCAAATGTCGTTTGCAGTGAAGCAAGGTCGTTGGGAAGCAGATAAAAAGACATGAAACGCGACGCAATGGTTGGTGGGCACAAAAACTATGTGCTTTTGATTATGATAGTCGAATGTGAATAAAAAGGTTGAGGCATGAGCGATCCCAATGTTGTGGCAGTAAACAGGAACATGCCTGGAAATCGGGGCATGAACGCAGTAGCCGAAGCGATGAAGCGTGCACTGATTTCGCAGTTCCATCCAAAGATGTTGTTGGCATTGTTCTTGCCGTTCATCATCGCCCTACTGGGCGCCATCATCCTGGTTTGGGCTTTTTGGACACCTCTGACAGGGTGGCTGAATGTCGAGATGGCACAGTGGGGCGTTGTCAATACCGTTGACGAATGGATGCTTGCGCTTGGCCTGTTCTCCATCAAGCTTTACATGGTGCCGTTGTTGGCGGTTGCCATTCTATTGCCTTTGTCCGGCATATTGGGTTTGATTATTGCTGCTATTTTCGTGATGCCGATCGTGCTGCGTCACCTGGAGCGGCGACAGTATCAGGGGTTGCGCCGGCAAGGCAGTTTAATCGCTGTTCAAGGCGTGTGGAACGCCGTGTGGGTAGGGGGCTTGTTTGTTTTGGGCTGGCTGCTCACGATGCCTTTATGGTTGATCCCGCCGTTTGCCGTATTGCTGCCTATACTCTGGTGGGCCTTCGCCTTTACACGTATTTTGCGCGTGGATTCCGTCATAGAACATGCCAGTCCCGAAGAGCGTCGTTTGCTATGGCGTCGGCATGGCCGGGAATACTGGATGCTGGGCGGCATTATGTCCCTGATCAACCTGTTTCCGCCAGCCTGGCTGGTGCTGCCGGTTTATTCGGCTCTGGCTTTCGCGCACTTCAGTTTGAGTGCGCTGGAAAAGATGCGTCATGAAACGGTGGTTGATGTTTAAGTATTTACAAGAGCGGAGTTAAGCGGGTCATGAGCACAACAAAAATAAGGCTGATCATTATCGGCGACGAAATTCTCTCGGGGCGACGTCAGGATAAACACATGTCCAAGCTAATAGAGTTGCTTGGGCAGCGCGGTTTGCAACTGGGTGGAGCCGAGCTGGTATCGGATGACCGGCTCACTATCGTGGAAACGCTTAAGCGCAGTTTTGCCAGTGGTGATGTGGTTTTCTGCTGCGGCGGGATAGGTGCCACGCCTGATGATCAAACACGTCAGGCGGCGGCGCAGGCCCTGGGTGTTGATTTGGCTTTGCATCCTGAGGCCGAGCGCCTGATTACCGAGCGTTGTGCGGAAATGGCGGCAAAGGGCAATGGCAGCGCCGATATGGAAATCCCGGAAAATAAACAGCGCCTGCAAATGGGCGTGTTTCCGGTGGGGTCTGAAATCGTACCGAATCCGTATAACAAAATTCCGGGATTTTTTATTTCAGATCATACTTTCATGCCGGGTTTTCCGGTCATGGCATGGCCGATGATGGAGTGGACGCTTGATCATCGTTATCGCGATCTGCACCATCGCACTCCTCGTGTCGAACATTCCTTTCTGGTCTACAGTCTGCCGGAATCCCGAATTACACCGGCACTGGAAGAGCTGGAGCGGCGTTGGCCTGGCGTCAAGGCGTTCAGCCTGCCCAGCATGGGGAACGGACGTTCACATATCGATTTGGGCGTGAAAGGTGAGCCCAAGGCCGCTGCCGAGGCGCTGGCGTATTTGCAGCAGGCCGCAGTTGAGGCAGGCGGCTCCCTGACGCCATAGGCGCGTTGTCGGCGGCAGACTTGAAAAAGCTTGCACAATCACGGCATAATTTCATAATATGATAATGTCGCAGTGCATCATTTTCAGTGGTTAACTTACATCATGTCCGAATCGCGCGTTTCAGCCAGTTCTTCCCCGGTTTCCATTCAGGTTCTTGAGCGGGCCATGAAGCTCCTCGACGTGCTGGCGCATCAGGCGGAGCCGGTTGCCTTGAAAAGCCTGGCAGCGCGCACCGGCTTGCACACATCAACCACGCATCGGATTTTGAATGACCTGGTTGCAGGCCGCTATGTCGAGCGGGTTGATAGTGGTTTGTATCAACTGGGGATGCGCCTGCTTGAACTGGGCGCTTTGGTGAAAGGTCGGTTGAATGTGCGCCAGGTCGCACTGGAACCCATGCGCGAGCTGCATAAGCTGACTGGTCAAACGGTGAATCTGGCGGTGCGGCAAAACGATGAAATTCTCTACATTGAGCGCGCCTGGAACGAACGCTCGGGTATGCAGGTGGTAAGGGCAGTGGGCGGTCGTGCGCCTTTGCATCTGACTTCGACCGGCAAACTGTTTTTGTCGGTCAGCGATTTGCGACAGATCAGGGCGTATGCGGCACGTACGGGTCTGGTCGGTGCAACGCCCAACAGTATTACCGACGCCGATCTGTTTGAGCAGGAACTGTCTGGTATTCGGCGTTCGGGCTATGCGCGCGACAATGAAGAGCTGGAGCTGGGTGTTCGTTGCATTGCTGCGGGTATCTACGACGACGCGGGCAATCTGCAAGCGGGCTTGTCGATTTCGGCGCCAGCGGAACGGATGCATGATGATTGGATCGCAGCACTGATTGATACAGCGGGCCGAATTTCAGAGGCATTGGGATACGAGGGAGCGCGTCTTGAGCAGGCCTGGCACCCCTGAGGCCACTTGGTCGCAGTTCAGTGTCCATTCGAGGTTGTTTTTAATAATCGTAAAATATTGCAACGCAACAAAAAAAGGTTGACACCTTTGTTTATTAAGGTTAAATTTAAATGGTGCAGTGCAATATTTAACCTTTTAAAGGAAACACCATGAGCGCAATTCCACAATCAATTTATGCTAACCAGAAAGCGTCGCTCGACAAGATCCTGGCTGCTCAGGGTTCAATCTTCGGCGGCTTTGAAAAACTGGTTGATTTGAATCTCAAAGTCTGGAAGGCTACTTTCGACGATGTTGCCCGTGCATCACAACAGGCCATCGAACTGAAAGACCCCCAGGAAGCCGTTGCTTTTACCAGCAATGCCGTACAGCCGAACGCCGACAAGGCGATGGCCTACAGCAAGCATGTCTACGATATTTTTTCATCGGTCCAGGCTGATCTGTCGAAACTGACTGAAGAGCAGGTCAATGAAAGCCAGCAGCAATTGCACGATGCTATCGAGCAATATGCAAAGTCGGCGCCTACCGGGTCTGAAAGCGCAATTGCGTTAATGAAGTCTTCGGTGGTTAGTGCAACCAATGCATACGAAACTGCTTCCAAGGCTGCCAAGCAGGCAACCGAAGCGGCTCAGTCGAATATTACGGCAGCCACCAATGCCAGCCTGAAAGCGGCAACTGAAGCGGCTGAAGCAAGTAAAAAAGCTACCAGCCGCGCTCGCAGCAGCGCGTCGTAATTGGGGCCGTCGTTGCCGGCGGTGTGCAGTCAGCCTGCAGTTGAGTTTCGAGCGCGCAGCGCGTCGACGCACTCAGTGATGAGTGCCGGGCCTTTGTAGATAAGCCCGGTGTATAACTGAACCGCGTTGGCGCCGGCTTCGATTTTTTCTTGTGCTTGCCGGGCACCGAGTATGCCGCCAACGCCAATAATGGCAAAGTCTGTGCCCAGTTGCTGGCGTAAGCGGGAAATGACGGCTAAAGAAAGTTCATGAACGGGTGGCCCTGAAAGGCCGCCCGTTTCATTTGCGTGACGTAATCCGGCAACGGCATCGCGGCTCAACGTGGTGTTGGTGGCAATGACGCCATCCACGCCATAGCGTTGAAGCACCGCCGCAATTGTGTCGACTTGCTCTGCAGAGAGGTCGGGCGCAATTTTGACAACCAGCGGAACCCGCTTCTGGTGTTTGTCTTCCAGCCCCTTTCTGGCGGTTTGCAGCTGCGATAGCAGGTCGGTAAGTTCGTTGGCTTCTTGCAGTGCACGCAAGTTTTGTGTGTTCGGAGATGAAATATTTACCGTGACGTAATCGGCATGCGGGTATACGCCGTTGTAGCCGATCAGGTAATCATCAACAGCATTCTCGATTGGCGTCGTGGCGTTCTTGCCGATATTCAAACCCAATATGCCGCCGTTGGCCCGCCACTGGCTGTTCTTTACGTTTTCCAGGAATGCGTCGAGACCAGCGTTATTGAAACCCAGGCGGTTTATCAGCGAATGAGCTTGTGGGATTCTGAAAAGCCGGGGCTTGGGGTTGCCGCTTTGTGGTTTCGGCGTGACGGTTCCCACTTCTATAAAACCGAATCCCAGATTGCCCAAGGCATCGATATGCGCACCATTTTTATCAAGGCCCGCAGCCAAGCCAACCGGGTTGCGTAAATTCAGCCCCATCAGTGTCGATGGGAGCATGGGGCGGCTTTCCACCAGCTTGCGTGTGAGTTGGCAGTCGTAAGTTTTCTGCAACGAACTTAGCGTAAGTTCATGCGCCTGTTCGGCGTCGAGCGAAAACAAGGCCGGGCGTGCCAGCGAATAAGCATTGAAAAGAAATGACATGGAAGCTCAGATTAACTGCTATGGGTTGACCCACCGGCCATTGACATAGATCTGATGGGGGTGGAAATGAGATTTATAGGCCATTTTACGGCTTTCGGAAATCCAGTACCCAAGATAAAGCCAGGGCAGGTCAAGTGCTTTGCAATGCTCGACTTGCCACAGAATGCCGTAGGTTCCCAGGCTGCCTTGTGCTTCGGGCTCGAAAAAGGTGTAAACCGCCGACAGGCCGTTATCGAGAATATCGATGATTGACACCATCATGAGTTGTCCGCATGGTGCGTGAAACTCGACAAGGCAGGAGTTGACCCGGCTGGTTAATAGAAACTGGCTGTATTGCATTTCGCTGTCGTCATCAAGGCCGGAGTCTTGGTGACGTGCCTGAATATAGCGTCGATACAACGAGAAATGTTCCTGTTTGAATTCAAGCGGCTGTACTGTCGCGCGCAGGTGCCGGTGCTGCTTCCAAATGCGCCTTTGAGTGCGGTTGAGCGAAAAAGCGGCGACATCAAGGCGAATCGGCTTGCATGCATGGCAATTGTCGCAATGCGGGCGATAAGTAAACAAGCCGCTGCGTCGGAACCCCTGTTCGACCAAACGTGAGTACATGTCGCTGGTAATGAGGTGCATGGGAGCCGCGACCTGAGATCGCGCTTCGCGCCCCGGCAAATAACTACAAGGATACGAGGCAGTTGCATAGAACTGCAGGCTGTGGTGTTTGAGGTCGGCGGGGTCGCTCATAAAAGAATACGCAAGCAAATGTTGGCATGAGTATTATGGCGGGTTTGTTGCATCCTGTGCAAACATCCCGTGTTGCAAAAGCTGCCCGGATTGCCAGGGTGGTGCCGGCCGCTTCAACGCGTTCTTTAATGTTTGCAGAAAGCGCAGCCGTGAGACGGGCCTTGCGCCCAGGCTGGCCAGATGCGCTGTTTCCTGCTGGCAGTCAATGTGCTCGACGCCATGATTCTTTAGAAAGTGGGTCAGGTAGACCAAGGCAAGCTTTGAGGCATCGCTAACCCGGGTGAACATCGATTCACCAAAAAAGCAGCCTCCGATCCCAACACCATACAAGCCGCCTACCAGCTCACCTTCATGCCAGGTCTCGATACTGTGGGCGTAGCCGGCCAGGTGCCACTCTGTATAAACGTCTTTGATCCAGGGGGATATCCAGGTACCGGGCTGGCCATCGCGCGGTTGACTGCAGGCATCCATGACCGCCGGGAAATGGAGGTTCGCAGTAACACGGACAGTCGCGTTGGGCTTTTGTTCGGTTCGTTGTATCTGCTTGAGTTTCTTTCCCAGCGAGCGTGAGATTTTAAGGTCCTGACAGCGCAGAACCATGCGTGGGTCGGGGCTCCACCATAAGACAGGGTCGCCTTCGCTGAACCAGGGGAAAATGCCTTTTGAATACGCCTCTTGCAAGCGTTGCACGCTTAAGTCGTATCCGGCGGCCAGCAATCCGTCTGACGGGGCGGTTGCCGGGTCGGGTAACGGTTGGCTGGGCTTGATCCACAGAATAGATGACACGTCGGCGCTGGCTTGCTGAGGGCGGGTTGCAACAGTGAAATGAGGTTAGAAGTCGCGCCTGGGAATCGGCACGTCGTAGTGATGAATCGGCGGTTTCTTGTTGGGCGAGTCGAAAACGCCTTCTTTTTTATCGTCCAGATAGTGTTCCAGTGTGGTAATGACCGTTCGAAAGGCCAGTTCGTCCCATGGAATATCTTCCGGGTCAAAAAAACGTGCGTCCAGGCTTTCAGGCCCCGGTGCCAGTTCAGCGCTAAGCACTTTTGCCAAATAAAAGAAATGAACTTGCTCTGCATGGGGCACATCGATAACCGTATAAAGCGGTCCCAGTTCAATCTGTGCCCCGGCTTCTTCCTGCGTTTCCCGCATGGCTCCCTGTGCGGTGGTCTCGCCGAGCTCCATGAAACCGGCCGGGAGCGTCCATTTGTCGTACTGGGGCGAAATGGCACGCCGACACAACAGAATCTTGTCGTTGAAAATGGGCAATACCCCGACAACGTTACGTGGATTCTGGTAGTGAACCGCACCGCAATTCCGGCAAACCGCGCGCAGGCGATTGTCATCGGGGGGGGTGAGATAGGTGATTTCGGTTGCGCATTGGCTGCAAAATTTTTGCGAGCGCGGTGCAGGGAAATAAAAAGAAGACGGTTGAGTAGTCATAAAACGTCGAATTGTTGTGTACGCGGGTGATGCGCGAATCGGTTAAGCATAGCCTAAGGCGGGCAAGCGCACAAAACCCAGTTGCGCCTCTAACCGATGTGCCGGACAGTAGCGTAATGGTACCGTACTCTTTCCGGTGGATTGAGCCTGGTTGCTTAACAACAGTGTGGTTGTAGTGTCTTGTGGAATGCGCTCGGGGCAGTCGACCAGTGGTTGGTCATCGGCCGTGCGCAGTTGCTCTAATACAGCCAAGGTATCACGGCCGCAGATCAGCCCCGGGCCGTGCTCTGTTTGCGCATAAAGCTTGCCTGCATCGTCAAGCCACCAGGCCTGGATGTCTTGAATGGTTTGTTGGGTATGTGTGGCGAGGGCGCCGGTTTCGTTCGTGTGAAAGACATAGGGCGCAGCATCAAGGCGAACATAGACTTTTTGCGGGCCGTTTTGAAAATACCATTGTCCGTTGTCACCGCGTGTGTAGTTGCGGTTGATAAAGCCAACAATTTGCGCATTTGTAATCGACTCGCCCGGGGTGTCCGCCTGAGTGGCATCGCCTTTGGGGTGCAAACGCCATTTGCCGGTTTCCGTTAAGGAAAGCCAACCGAATACGTCGGGTACATTTGGCCAGCGGGCCATCGCCTCAAGAACACGTTTGTCCATGCAGGCATGTTAGCACTTGTCGTGATGGGAAGGGGATACTGGAGGCGCAACTCGGAATCGAACCGGGGTACACGGATTTGCAATCCAAATATCAACTTCAATAACCATGCGGGTTTCGGCTGTTTTTTGCTTCGCAAAGTAGCATTTTTTGCCATTTTGAAAGCCCCTGTTTATGCGGGTGTCGTTCGAATTGCGAAGCAAAAACTACCGGGTTGGACCCACCTTTTTACCCAGCCTATGCCTCACATAGTGAGCGGTCATTTTTTCACTGGTGTGGCCTAATTGGTCTTTGGCTGCGGACATGCCTTGAGTGTCCTCTTTGTCGGTTCCGGCCTTGGCGCGAAGGTCACGAAACTGGAACGACTCGGGGTCAATCCCGGTTTCTTTTCTGACGTCTCTGAGCCAAGCTGCTACCGTCCTACGCGAAACCGGCCTGCCGTACTGGTTGAGTACCAGGTAAGTGCTGATGATCTTGTATTGGCTGCGACGGGCCCTGACTCGCTGAATGACTGCCTCCAGTTCCCCGGTAACCGCGATTCTCAATTTGGCCGAAGTCTTGCCCTGCCTGATGTGTAAATACCCGTCTTTAATGTCGTGCTCAGTCAGTGACACGGTGTCGGCTGGCCTTTGCCCGGTCAGGTATGCCAAATCCATGGCATCCCGCAGTGGCTCTCCAGCAGCCTTCCACGCGGTCTGATACATAGAGTCCTCAACGTACACATCGCGGCCCGATTCTTTCAGGGCTTTAACACCCTGGCATGGGTTTGTTGCGGCGGTCAAACCAATTGATCGAGCGTAATTAAAAATAATACTAAACAGCGCCCGCTCTCGGTTCGCTCTAACGTGGCCGGTTTCCTTAGTGATTTTCTGGCCATTTTCTTGCATCCACTTCTTGGCTTTTGCAATTCGCCAATGCAAAAACTGATTAATATGTACCGGCTCGATTTCATCTAAAAAACCGTCGCCAAAGAATTCGCGCAAATTCACAAGCTCTTTCGGTGTGTCTTTCTGGCTGCGAAAGGACTTGGTCGGCAGGACTTCAACAAGATAACGATCGGCGGCGTCATTAAATGTCGGGCTAACCACGTTTTCTAGTTGTTCGTATTTGGCCCATTCTTGCAAAGCCAGAATGTAATCACTGCCCAGGGCTTTTTCCTTTCTGCCTGCCATTTCATAGTAGTAGTAGGTTTTCCCGCTACGTTGCTTTCTGGCTCTCATGCGCGGGGGCAGGTTGGTATTTTTGTACGGTTTTCGGCCCATATTGTCACCTCATCTGTAACACCTTCGGCTGCCACTTCGGTTTTGGATTTTCGATTTTACGCCCGGTCAGGACTTCAGCAACTACCATCGGCTTGCCCCTGGCGCTTGGATAAAACGGCACTCCTATTTTGCGCAAGTGTTCGCATTGCAATTGCTCTCGTGTTTTGCCGCCTTTGCCGGTTCGGATTTCGGTAAAGTCGGCCAACTGTTCATCTGTAAGGAACATGTCTGCACCTCCAATTTCCACGCTTTCGCGGTTACTTTCAGTATTTCAGTGATTCGGGTCATTTGGTTGGTGGGCTTGTTCCATCCCAATACACTGCTTCATCTGGCCCGCTTGCCAAATCAAGCCCAACAAAGATTGGCCGCGTAACGGCGGTTTGCTGCGCATACTTGGCGAGTAGGGTCCGACCAACCGCCAGCGCATCTTCGGGGCTCATTTCGATATACATATCATCTTCGCTGGTCTGCATTTGGTCTGAGAACACTTGTAAGATTTCATCGTCACTCAGCATCTTCACCGGCTCGGCTGCGCTCCACTTGTCGCGTAGATCCGCGGCCAGTTCCGGGTGCGATTGCTCACATACGCCAGCGTAAGCAGATAGTGCTGCCTGGGCGTATGGGTCGTGATCAATGTCAAGCACGAAATACCGGCAGCCGTGATGCTTTCCACCGGGATGATCGCTGCCGTCAGTGCGCCGCACATCAAATTTACGGAACAGTCCTTGCCGCTCAGTGGGCTTGAATTCGTCGCTCTCAGGTAGATCGCACTTCACCGGCCCGGCTGGCTGTGTGGCAACGGGGGGCAATTTAGTTTCCTGCTTCATTTCTGCTTCTCCTGTGTGGCGAATGGCACCACGTTTTTCAATTCTTTCTCGACGCCGCCAGCGTCAACGAATTTGCGCCACATGATTGAGTGGCCTGGACAGTAGTGCACGTTAGGTGCGGCTTCGAATGCGTGTGAGTCACAAATCGGCATATCGCACGTTTTTCCGTTTCCGACGGGGTAGTCACAGAGATTCGTGCCAACGTCCATACATCCATGGTCTGCGCAATGAGGCCCTAGATCGCCGCAAAGGAAAAACCTATCTCCACTTTTTGTGAATCCTGAGTAGCACGGCATAATCACTCCTTTGTTTTCATTGGCCACTTACGGCGCCACCATTTGCGAATGGGTATTGATAGTTCATTGCCGGCTAGATATGCTGAGTACGCAATCAAGCAGAAAATAAAAATTAGAAAGCGGAAAGGCGCAGTTATATATCTCATGGCTTTACAGTCCTTTTGGGAACTGACCCCAGGTGCGACCGTCGAGTAGACGGCCAGCGGCTTTCTTGCCGACACGAATGGCTTGCGTGTCGCCAGACGGGCCGATAATTGCCTGATTCTGGCTATCAGGCAGCCACTGCCCCCATTGCTTGAACAGGAAAGGCACTCCAGCCTCTTCGCAATGGTCGCGCAGACTGCGGACCCAATCCGGATGCATCGGTCGCGCACCCGGGCCGCTTTCGCCGCCGACGATGACCCAGTCCAGCGCAGGACCATCGGAGCCGCCACACTTCGTCGCACGAAAGCCGGAAAGCGCGTTGTCACAGTATGCCCAGTCACTGTCCGGTGAGCTTCGCATAATCCGCGTCAGATCGACGGGCCCCAGCAAGGGTTCCATGGACAAGAACCGCACACGCGCCGGCACGGCCAGCAGCTTTGGAATGTCTCGGTTGGCCTCTTCCTGGTTGACGATGGTGGCGCCCAACCAGACGTTGCCGCGCGTTGCCCAGTCATGTGTCGGAAGCATGCGGAAGACGTTACCGATTCGTTTGGTCAAAAGTAGCCAGTCCAGATTTGGCGTTAGTTCAATTAGGTCAAATAGGTCACGCCGCCATTTGGGATCAACTTCGTTGTCGAACACATCAGCTAGGCTGGCGCAGAACACACGCTGCCGGCGTCCGTGCTTGGCAAAGAATTCGAAATGCGCGGCATTCCATGCCAGCGGCTTGCGCCAGTTCGCTGCACTGGTACGGCGCCGTGGCGCGCCGGGACCCCAATTGACGGCTTGGCCGCCGGAGAAACGGGCGTTGCGCGTCTCGGCATAGCAGTGGTCACACCCGGGCCCGACCTTCTGGCAACCTTCCCAGGGATTAAATGTGTGATCCGTCCATTCGATTTTTGAGTTTTCGCTCATGACCGACCCCCAAACAAACGACTGCTCGGCCCCTGCGGGCTCTGCTTGTCGCCACGCAGTTTCGCTATCAGCGCTTCGCAGTATTGATTGTGGGCGGCGAGTTTTTGGTATTCAGCAAACAGTACGTACTTGCCTTCGGGGTGCTCGATCATGCAGGGCACAACTTCGTGCCAGTAATGCTTGCTGCCAAGTGTGTAACGTTTCGGGTAGTTATTGACCGTTTGCCCGTAACCCGGCGTCGAATCACAATGTTTATCTGTTGTCATGGTTTTATCCAATGGGTTATTCACAGTTTGTGTGGATAAGTCGCCTTACTTCAGCCGGTGCACGCGCCGGCCAATGACGCCTGGAGGTAAGTTGTCGTTGCCGATGGCCTCGAGGAATGGCGTTTCGCCACCGTTATTGGCCCGGATGTAATCGACCTCCACCTTGGCGCTGTTGATAATCACCTGGCTCATTTCACTGACGGCCTTAGCTTGCTCGACGCTCAGCTCACCTTTCTTAAGTAAGTCCAA
Source organism: Pusillimonas sp. UBA3987 (assembly GCA_002384935.1). Classification (GTDB taxonomy): domain Bacteria; phylum Pseudomonadota; class Gammaproteobacteria; order Burkholderiales; family Burkholderiaceae_B; genus Neopusillimonas. Next base: position 28,875 of record DGCD01000001.1, on the reverse strand, counting down.
CGCGTCGAATAGGCCCTCACGTAGATCGTTGATGTTTCTGGACACGATTGATTCTCCTGTTCAAGGCCCCGCGCAATTGGATCGCATGCGCAATTTCTTTCGGATAGTTGTGTAAAGTGTTGCGTTTCATGTTTTCGGCCCTGGTGATGCACTCCAGCTTATCTACCGTGATTTCTGGCTCTTCTGTTGTGTGCATCCCTGGCTTAAAGCAAACGATGTGTTTGGGCGGTACCGGCCCGTTTGCTTGTTCCCATACCAAACGAGCCACTGGCACCCAACGCTTGGCCGGGTAAAGATTGGGGTTATCTGTTACTTTTTTTTCAAGAATGCCGTCACGCGAAACTCTCGTCGAACCAATTGGGACGTAATTGTGTTGCGCGGCGCCATGCATCTGGCCTTTTTTGAACTGCGTTCTTTTGGTGTTTGGGTGGTGGCCACTTATTCCAGGCTTGCCTTTATTCCACGGTGTGTGGCCGACCTTGAATTGAGTGTCCTTCCCTACCTGATCGCCTTGGCGCAATCGGCTGGCATGGGGGCTGGCCAAATACTCTTTGGTTTTTCTGATTCCAAGGCGATTCGCCTGGCGATAGATTTGCTGTGTAGTTCTGCCGAGTTCTTTGGCGATGATTTTGGTTGGGGTGTCGGGGTAGTATTTTTCAATTACCGCCAACTCGAGTTGCGTCCAACTTTCATTTCTAGCTTCGGCAGATGGGCTTTCTTTTATTTGGCCTAGCATCGTTGATCCTCCAGCAACTCTTTAATCTGCACCTGCCTCAAAATGTCATTGACATCATCGGGATTGCTCCTGGCCAGGGCGCCCTGCAGGCGGGGTATGTCACGCTGGAGTTTGGCCAACAAGGTTGCCGACACCGGTATCGCGTACTCGATCCCTTTGTGAAACTCTTTCAGCGCTTCCAACGGCAGGCTCACCTGGTGGCGCAGCTGGTACATTTCCAGGTGGTCGATAACGCCCTGCAGGGCTACGGCGGTGTCGTACCACTGACCGTCCTCCAGATCACGAAACATCGGCACGCCGCGTGCTGAACAATTCAGTGTGCCGTCTTTGGCGATCTGGTCCACGATGTCTTGAAGGGGGCTGAAGGCCCGATAGGCTTTAACCAGCATCGGGATTTCTGCGCGTTTGGGGCAATAGTGTTTGCTTCGCTTTCTCATGCCTCACCTCGGGTGGAGAAAGTTTCTAACAGGGTGGCCTCAATCTCTCTGGCCAAGTCGCCAAGTGATCCGGTGTTATCGATCACAGCGTCAGGCCAAATGGCTGCGACTTCCGTTTCCGATTGGTGGTCAACATGTTTTGCTTCGGCGGCCGGTCTGCGGATCCGCCAGATCGACCCGCCTAGCGATTGAATGAACTGCGCCTCGTTCAGAAACCGCACGTCAGTAATCACGATGCGTCTGATGCCATCCAAAGCCATGCAATCTATCCAATGCCGCATCAGGTCCGTCCAGTACTGCTCGTTTTGGTGTCGTCGGTATTCGGTTCCCCACCAACGCATGATTTCCCTGGGGGATCTGGCTTCGGCCAGGTCAACACCCAGTTCCGTCATCCGTTGAATGAACCCTGAGTCGGCGCAACGATTAATGGCCAGGGCTGGGGCGCGGCGCTCTTTCTGCTCAACTGAAAAGAGCGCACCGTCGATCCGGAAAGCTGAAATGATTTCGCGGCGCAGGGGGGCAGCAAAGGCAGTGGTGGCGAAATCATGTTGAGAAAACATGATGTCGGCACACGTGTCCTTGCCGGCGCCGGCGCGACCGGCCAGGCCAATTAAGTGAAGTGAGCTGTGCCTATTCATTGGTGCACACGCCAGTACAGGATTAGTGGCCATAATTTCCTCTTCAATGTTTCCGGTAGGTTTTGGTTAAGTCGCCTTTGACGGTGTGACCTCTTCGGCGCAGTTGATTTGAAAAGCGGGCGCGGTCATGGTGGCTGTGCGATGCTTGTCGCAATAAGCCGTAATAGCTGTTGGCCGATTCATATAGGTTCTTTGAGTCCATTGACCTGACCCGGTCCATGGCGAGATTGAACGTGCGCCGGCGTAACGTGCGGTGCCATGGCCTGATCACCTGACCAACAAAATCAACACCACGATCGAGCGGTTGGAGAATCGTTTTCTTTGGGTTTAAGCTGGCATTGAGCTCGTTTTGCAGCACTGTTTCGATCTGATGCCGTGCTTGGTTTAGCCATTGCGGCGACTCGTGCAGTAATACGAAATCATCCACATAGCGGATGTAGTGCCGGCACTTTAGGCTGTGCTTTACGAACTGATCCAGGACGTTCAGATATACGTTTGCAAAGAACTGGCTGGAAAGGTTGCCAATGGGCAGGCCTAAATAAGAGGGCTGATTGCACAGGCGTTTATGCGGCGGTACCAGCTTTAGCAGCGCTGGGTTGCCACGCAACTCGTAGTTCTCACGGGGGTCATGAAACAAGATGGTGTCTGCCAACTGGAGCCACCACGGTTCATGAATATGCCTGGCCAACAGATTGCGCACGATCCGCTTATCGATGCTCACAAAGAAGTTTGCCAGATCGCACTTCATATAGTGCGCAGGCCGGCTCCAGTTTTGAGTGATGCTCCTTGCTTTGGATTCAAGCCGTGTGGCTGCGTAGGCAGTGCCTCGGCCTGGAATGCACGCGCAGGAGTCTGCGATAAAACGAGCCGTGAACCGTGGGGAAATTTTGTTGTGCAGTAAGTGATGAACCACGCGGTCACGGAAAGTCGCGGCCCACACTTCTCGTGGTTTAGGGTGGGTGATGATGAAGCAAACCGATTTTCCAGGCCGGTAGTGCCCGTTTACGAGCTCGTCGTGAAGTTCACGCAGGTTGTCTTCAAGTTTCTCTTCAAAAGCAAGAGCGCTGGCACTATTGCGTTTTCGTTCACGGCAGTCGAAGTATGCGTCTATCAGTTCGCCAAACGTAAAGTCAGCAGGTGCGCTCCAATCTGCGGACGGCACGGGCGCGAAGCTCGACACCCTTGTGGTTGTTGTTCTGATTGCCGTTGTTGAAGTTCTGATTCCAGGCATAGCTGGACTCATCGTGCTATCTACGTCGCCCGGTCGATTATTCAACGGGGAAACTGCGCAGGACCTGGCCGGCAAGGTGACGGAGGTTTCCTTTGTGCGCATGTCGGTGCCTTTGTGGGGCAGCGGCACGACCAGATTGAATTTCCGCTCAGTCATGACGGCCTTGACCTCCATGAATCGGGCGGGTTGCGGCGCGGCGCCATCCATTGGCCTGCTTGCCAATACTCGTTGTTAATTCGACCGCCTTTGCGTAGCTCGGGCGGGAGATAACACGCTTGTCGTGGCCGAGCCGTAGCATCAGGTTGATTACCTGGACTCGCTCCAACAGTTCAATAAGGTGCGGTTCTTTGTCTTGTGCGACATTGGCCCGAAACACCAGGACAACAATTTCAATGCACTCGTTGGAAATCTTCTCTCCAATCGAGCGTTTGAAATTACGGTCCATGTGCTTAACGAGCTCGGTGACAACATCGAGCAAGTTGTAAGCGACCTTGTAAATGGGCAGGTTGGTGTGGATGGCCATGCTGGTTAAATGACTGAATTAATCAATAATTAATCTGCGGACGGCACGGGCGCGAAGCTCGACACCCTTGTGGTGGTAGTTCTGAATGCCGTAGTAGAAGTACTGAAACCAGGCATAGCTGGAATCGCTCTCGTGTTCCTGGTTCGACCAGTACCAGGCGTTGGCGAATTCACCACGCAGGTTCGCAAACAAAAGGGCCTGTTCCTGACGTGAGGGCAGGTCGCCGCCATTTTTTGCCGCCCATTTGCCCGCTTTGGCCCACGTGGCTTCTTCAATCTCGCCTGGCAGTAGGATCAAATGGTGCGAAGGCTGGCCTTCAGTGCCGAGTGCGATGCCGGCGTAACGTTCGCCCGGGAAAAGCTTGATTGTTGTGGCCGGAACTTCGTAGTCGTTGGGCTGTAGCTGGTTTGCGTACGTGTTGATCAGGCCTGCCAAGCGCTCTTGCTCGGCTTTGATTGATTCAAGTGTGATGGCTGTCATGCTCACCTCAAATTGTTAAATGATTAAATGGGCAATCTGCGGACGGCACGGGCGCGAAGCTCGACACCCTTGTGGCTGCCGTTCTGACTGCCGTAGATGAAGAACTGAATCCAGGCAGAGCTGGACTCGATTTCGTGCTCCTGGTTCGACCAATAGACGTCCTTTTGAAACTGATCCCTGCAGGTGTTCCAAAGCATGGCAAGCTCGATCTTGTTGGGCAGGTCGCCGCCGATGCTCTTGGCCCATTCAAGCTGCTCCGACCAGCTGGCGTCGTCGTTGTCGCCCGGTAGCAGAATGAGGTGGTACACGTCCCCGCGTTGATCGCCGATTGCGCCGATATAGGTTTCGCCTTCGGCAAGAGGGGGTATTTGTAGTTGCTGCATGGATGCTCTCCTTTTGGTTTAGTCGATATCGCCGGCGGCGATTCGTTTCACGTCGATGCGTGGTTTTGGTGCGGGTTTTGCCCTTGCTTGTTCAAGTGCCAGAGCGGTATTCGATAAAGCGATTGCCAAACAAGGGATCTCCAGCGCCTGCTCAAATGAAAGTGTTTGAATGCGGGCAAGCTTGAAAGCCTTTAGCAGCTGGTCTCGGGTCGCTGTGGACTTCATGGCTTTACCTTTTCAGCCTGCTGCGATGTGCCTGGCTACCAAATAGGCACCCGAGACCGCGACCAAGAAAGCCCAGGCACCCACCCACGCGACTTTTGGGATGCATTCGCTTTGGTTAATTGGTCGTAGGCGGTACTTGTTTGACAGATACGGCCGCAGGTACTTCATCCAAACGCTATCCAATGTGGCCGCAAGGGCTATGGCGGTGGTAAGCAAGAGTAGGTATGCGGGGGTTGTCATGGTTTTGCCTAAGAGTGTTTATGCGCGAATAGTAGCAATTCGCTACCTATCTTGTCAATAGCAAATTGCTACTTATTTTCTCGAGTAGTGAAAACCCTAGGCAAAGTTCTTGGGGAAGCTTCTATTCAAGTGGGAACTAGATATTTGTGGATATCAGACATTAAAAACCCCTCGCTCTGAGGGGTTGGTGTTGCAAAAGGCTTTCGATTTTATGGAAGTCGAATGTAAGCTTTGAGCTATATACGCTTATTCTGGAAGGCGCCCTTCACGTACCCTAACATCGAGTACAGTTTTTCCATCTGCTGATAGATCGCATTCGTAAACCATTGGCATAAAGGCGCCGAACCCATTTTGAAACTGTATTTTATCGCCTATAAATGTCACTACATTGTTCTCGACATCGGCCCAGCGATAGTGACTCATTTTGGGTTCTAAAAATTGGTCTGTCCATTTATGGTTGTATTTTGCGAGACGTTCGATGGGCTCTTTACAGTACACGCTCGCAGAAACATAATTTTTCTCGCCCCAGCATGATAAATCACCTTTTGCGCATTCTTTTTCGCTCTCAGACTCAACCGAGCTTGCATTGGCGGTCGTGTTTTCCGTTGGCTCGGAGTCGGATGACAGCCACCAAATTAAACCAACAATAACAACTAAAAAAATAAACCCAGAGACTTCATTTTTCTTGCGCTTCTTTTCAACGGGTGCCCCACAGGAGGGGCATGTACTCGCCTTGTCGCTAATACTAGAATTACATTCTTTGCATTTAATTAGAGCCATTTCAACCTCGTAATAGTTTGATGGTTTTAGCCACCCCTTGCTTCCGCCGGCAAAGTATCAAAACTCTTCGCTGCGCCAAACTTTCAATACTCGGCCAAATACTTCAAAGTCCATTGTTTTGTCGATAGTCCAGTCGCGGTACGCGCTGTTTTCCGAGATTGCCAGGAGACCTTTCCCAGGCACTCGTTGCAATCGTTTAATGAAGCCTTCGTTTTCGACTCGGAAGAAATAAACTGAATCGAAATCGACCAAATTAACGCCAAGATCGACAATAAGAGGATCGCCTGGATTGAACATGGGGCGCATGGAGTCTCCAAAGCCGGTAACAATGCAAAGATTTGCCGTTGATGAAAAACCTTTAATGTTTTTATCAAGCCACTCGTTGCTTACTGACCAACTGTGGATCAAGCCCGGCTGATCTTTGAGCTGAAGTCCTCCGCCCATTGCCCCTCCCGTGTCGTATTGTTTAATTATGACTTGATTATGCTTTTTAGATCCTAAGTAGGCAATGTTTTCCGAGGTACTATTTTCATCTGCCCAAAGATCTGGGTGCGGTTGGTCAATCCAATAAGGTTGCTCGCCAAGGGCTTCTGCGATTTTCTTCGCAACTGTATCGCCCAATTTTCGCGGGTTTTTATCTTTTTCGTTTTGAAAGCCTTGCAGTATTTGCTCTAAATATTTTTTGCTGCAATTTGCGGCCTCAGCGAGCGTGGCGACACCTCCGAAAAAACGGATGGCATAGCGCAGGTTGGCAAGGCGTATTTCTCGATTATCCATAAATGGAATGGTAGCTTTTTGCTACCCGCTCAGATACCAGCAAATTGCTATTGATTTTCTGGTAGCAACTCGCTACTATATCGAACATGAGCACATTAAACGTCCTTTATATGCGAGAGGGAGGTTCGGTTCTAGACCGTATTCATAAGGCCACGGGAATAAACCGAAAGTACCTTTACCAGATAGCAACTGGCCGTCGAACTCCGTCGGCGAGAATCGCTGCACGGATGATGGCGGCTGACTCTCGGCTTTCGTTGGAGGGATTGTTACTAAGAAACTCGGTCGGCTCAGAGCTCAAAGAGGCTGAAAATGCGTGACTTAGTGCAGCGTTGTAACGCCGAACGGTCCGATGCCATACGACTCGTTGAAAAGCAACCGATCAAAAACGCCGTCTATGTGGTCGTCGGTTGGTTCACCAAAGGCGCTGCGGGCGAGGTGGGTCGCATATTCATAAAGCTCCTGCATGTCTTCGTGAGAGAGGGTTACTCCGTTTCCGATATCCAAAAATCTTCTCCTTTAGTTATTCGAAGTGTTATTTCCAGTGCGTTCATCTTCGCTCATAGAGCATGGTCGCGCCACGTCAAAAAGGGCTGATATATGACAACACTTTCTGAAAATGTCCGCTGCGTCGGCGAAAGGGGGTTCATGTGGTGATTACCCCTAATCCATGGAAGCCCGAAAATTCCGATGAACGTATCCCCATCGGGCCTCCCGACACCATTTCAAAATTTAAAGGTGATCTATGACAGTCTTCATTGAAGTGGGGACACGTGTGCGGTTGCCCAGTGGCCTGCAGGGGTCTTTTGTGCGGTGGAGTGCTCGGGTAATCGACAAAAGTGCGCCACGTACCGAACGCGAATATGAGCGCGTAGCCGTTTTAAAGGTCAACGGAGAGGTGCTGGAGTTCAGTGAACGCTTCATGCAGCGCGTTTTGATTGGGGAGGCGCAATGAGCTATTCATTTGAAGTGGCCGCTTTGTCCACGGTTTCCGATTATGACGGTGGCGCGAAGGCATTGGGCGCGGTGGTGGAAATAAATGGCTCAGTCCTGTCGCACAAGGTGTGCCTGACCGACAAAGCCAACCATTTAACAGTGCCGCAGGCCAGAAAGATCATGCAGGCTACGGGCGACTACCGAATGCTACATGGGCTGGCTACTGACCTGGACCATATTTGCATTCAAGTCTCCAGCGTGGGCAATGGCAATCGCATGTTTCGCTCGATTTCGGATGCGGCAAGGGAGTTTGGTGATTTTCTCGGTGCGGTGACAGCTTCTGTTGAGGATGGCAACGTCACCCCTAATGAGTTGCGTCGCATCGACCGCGAGTTGGCTGAAATGATTGTGGCGGCGAATCAGCTTCGGTCTTTGTGTGCGGCCACCAAAAGTAAGAGGTAAGCCTATGTCACGTCCTCCTGACCCCAAAACCACCCAAGCCCTAGAAGCGTTGCTTGAGCAGCCGATGACCGCACGTGAGCTTTGCTTGCGACTTGGCTTGCCCGAGCGCACGGTGAAAGATATTTGTCATCGTTTAGTGACACGCGGTCAGGTGCAAGTTCTTCGCAAGCAGCGAATACCGCATGCCCGCCGCCCGGTGGCGTGTTACGGCAAAAGTACCGCATCGACTATTTTCGACCATGGAGTCTCGGCGCTATGGCGATAAACGCAATTGAAACCTTTGTGCTGGGGCTAAGCCACGAGCCGCCTTAAGCCTCGGTGAATTAAATCCCTTATTGAGTCGTGTTTGTGCCTGTTTTTAAGCGGGTACAGGGTTTTTGTTTTCTTAAGAAACGTAGAGGTGTGTATGACGCATCCTGTTCAGTCAGCGCCAACAGCGCAGCGTAGCCAGGTGAGTCGCCTGGTTGATCAATGTATTCCCACTTTCGATGATTTCTGGTCTGCGTGGCCTCGGCGAGAGGCCAAGAAAGCAGCATTGAGGGCGTGGAATAAGTTGTCCACAACCAAACAGATCACGGCTTTCCAAGCGTTGCCAGATCATATTGCCCAGTGGCGCAAGGAAGGGCGTGCACGTTGTCATATTCCGCACCCAGCGACCTGGTTGAATGGTGAGCGCTGGGAGGACGAACTGGGTGGTGACGTGTTCCCGCCAGTACCAAAGCCCAAACGCCAAAGTGGTCCGCCTTGGTGGACATCACACGTGCTGATGGAGCGTAAAGGGCGGGAAGTAGGTGCAGGGCCGGCCAGGCCGGGTGAGACAACCGAACAGTACAAAGCGCGTATTCAAGCCGTGCTTGATGAGAACCAGCACTTCCAAGCGTAGAGACGCGGGCGTGGGTCCCGCGCCTTTAAACGCAACAGGGCCTGTATGGGCCGGCAGGACAAGAAACACCGCGCAACCGTGAGCGTGTAAGAAACCGGTACCGGTACGTTGCTTTGCAACTAGGGTGCAACTCCCGAAAAATCCGGCGGGCTGGCCGTATCCACAGGCCCGGGGGCAGGCAAGTAAAGCCTGAGGTGTGGATCCGTGTACGCGGGTGGAAGCCGTCCTCTCTACCTCCTTTTTTTGTGTTTGGGGGGTAGGGGGGGCCTTTTGTGGAAGTGACAGGGGATAACAGTGTCTTTTAGGAAAGAGAATCTATGCATGAACTCATTTTCGTCCAAAATTGCCGGGAGGCCTTTCAATGACTCATAAACGTTTGCCCGACATTCAGGCCCGGTTCGATGCATGGGGTTTATGGGTAACTCGAGGTGGTGGCGCAGCGGGTGGAGCAATGCACCCGTTGGCCAGGTTGATGGAATGGAAAAGCGGCAAGCGCGTTAGCGTAAGTGGCGACGGTGGGTTTACGTCATTCGTGCCGGTTGATGATATCGAGTGTGGCTTAACCGACGAGGCTATTTCGTCATTGCCGCCCGACCTGCGTGACGCGGTGAGGGCATGGCACACATGTAAAGGCGGGACCTTGGAGAGCGTGGCTAAAGAAATGGGAGTTGTAAAGACCACGTTTTGGCGGCGCTTGGTTCAGGCGGATCATCGTGTTGCTGAATGGCTGATGGAGCGAAGCAAGCGACGTAAAACCTACGCGCTGTAACATTTTGAATTATGCGACATAAACCGGAACGTGGATAATCCTGTACATTCCTGCGGAGCTTGCGACGCAACGCTCTGAACAACAAAGCCCGAGCCTTTAAACAGCCGGGCTTTTTGTTTTCCGGTTGTCTCCTGAGGCTTTTTCGAAAGCCCTTATCCCGGCAGCATGTTGATGCTTGCCGGGTTTTCTTTTTGAGAGGTGTAGCGGTGGCGGTTGCTTCACCTAAACCTTGCGCTCAACCAGCATGCTCGGCGTTGGTGTATGACGGTAGCGGTTGGTGTGAAAAGCATAAGCGGGTTGACGGCAAGTTTTCAGATGCGCATCGCGGGTCACGGCATCAGCGTGGCTACGGTTCGGAATGGGACAAGCAGCGCCGTCGTGTTCTTGAACGTGATAACTACCTGTGCCAAGTGTGCATGAAAAAGGGTTGGATTTCACGGGCAAGGCAAGTCGATCACGTGGTGCCTAAGGCCTTTGGTGGATCGGATGATGACGACAACTTGCAAAGCATTTGCGTGCCTTGCCACAAAGCGAAGACGGCACTCGAAGGCAACATGGGGCGTGGCCTAAAAAAGGGGTAGGGGGGCTGAAAAGTCTGGCGGAATTTTTGCCAGGGACCGGCCGCCTAGGCTTTTTTTGCGCATCACATTTTTTTAGATAGGGGGGGGTCAAAATACCCCTGGTAATGATGACAAATCACCTTCGTTCACTACCAACTGTCAGTGAAACGGAGGGGAAAAGTGCGTCTACTCATCCGGTCATTCCTTCGGAGATTCCTACTCCGCCTGGCAAATTAAGCAAGCGCGAAAAATTGGTTTGGAAGCATATTACACAGGCGCTTTTTGAGTATGGCCTGATTCATCGTACCGACGCGATCATGCTTCTGGTCATCTGCCGAACCTTTGTGCGATGGGTTGAGGCCGAAGAACAGTTGGAAGATATCATTGAGCAGAACGGTGGCACTTACATTGTGTCGACGCCGAATGGGTACGAGCAGCCCCACCAGTTGTTCTATCTCTCGCGCACTCTGAAAAAAGAGCTGTTGCAATGGCTTCCGGAGGCAGCCTTAACGATTCCATCGTTCGCTAAGGCGATTGAATCTCGCCAGGCGCCCACGCAAGGCACATTGTTTGAAGATCCCGTAGAGGCGCATCGCCGTCGTAAGACCGCGCTCGGCATGCGTTCGGTATGACTGCGGCGGTGGCGGTTGAGCGTTCCTTTGATTGGGACGCTTATGGCCGGGCCGTTATGGCCGGCGAAATTGTGGTGTCGCGCTGGACGCGACTCGCAGTTGAGCGACACTACAAAGACCTGGAGTCCTGTCACGAGCGGGGCCTGTGGTTTTCTGAAGCGCATGCCCAGCACGCACTCGAGGCGTTTCTGTTCTTGCGCCACTCCAAAGGTGAGTGGGCTGGCCAGCCGTTTGAGTTGTCGCCCTGGCAACAGTTTTGGGTGGCGGTCGCTTTTGGTTGGATGCGCGGCGATGGCAGTCGACGTTTTCGTGAGGTGTGGCTTGAGGTGCCACGCAAGAACGGGAAAACGACGCTGCTTGCGGGGATTGGGTTGTACCTGTTCTGGTTCGATGGTGAGGGTGGCGCCGAGGTGTATGCCGCTGCCACCAAAATGGATCAAGCCAAGATTCTGTACAGCGAGGCGGAGCGGATGGTTCAGTCGTCCCCACTGCTGCGGCGCGATATTGGCCAAAAGCTTAACGTGCTTTACAACCCGACGCCTGGCAGAGCCGACGAGTTTCGGCCGCTTGGGCGCGACAGCAAAACGCTGGACGGTCTGAACCCGCATGGCGCGTTGCTCGACGAGGTGCACGCGCATCCGAATCGTGAGCTGTACGACGTGATCAAAACTGGTTTAGGTGCGCGGCGTCAGCCGATGGTCTGGCAAATTACGACCGCCGGCGAGAACTTGAGCGGATTCGGATACAGCCAGCATGAGTACGCCGAGAAAATCCTTGAAGGTGTATTTGAAGACGATGCGTTTCTTGCCGTCATTTACACGGTGGATCATCCAAAGAAATGGATGGATCCAGTCGAGTGGGGCAAGGCGAATCCAGGGCTGGGTGTATCGGTTTACCTGGAAGGCCTCCAAACGTCGGCGCAAAAGGCGCAAAGACAAACCAGCGAGTTGCCGAACTTTCAAACCAAGCGGCTCAATATTTGGTTGAGCGGCGGCTCCAAGTGGATCCCGGTTGATGATTGGCAGGCTTGCGGCGATGCGTCGCTCAAGATTGAAGACTTTGCCGGCGAGCCGTGTTGGGTTGGGCTGGACCTGGCTGAGAAAAAAGACATTGCCGCCATGGCGATTGTGTTTCGCCGCGGCGGTCGGTGCTTCGTGTTTTTCAAGCTGTACCACAACGAAGACCAAATTAACGCGCCTGAGAATCGGCATTTTTACACGTGGGAAAAGTCCGGTCATTTATTGATGTCGCCCGGCAACGCAACCGATTTCAACGATATTCGCAATGACCTTGTGGTGCTGCGGGATGCACACCAGGTGCAAGAGGTGATCTACGACCCCAAATTTGCGGCTTATTTTGCGGCCCGTTTGGCCGAAGACGACAGCTTATTGATGGTGGATATGCCGCAAACATCAAGCCGGTTCACCTTGCCGATTGTCAGTATTGAGAATTTGGTATTGACCAAAGACCTGGTACACGACGCGAACCCCGCAGTGGCCTGGATGATCAGTAACGTGGTTATGCGTGAATCGAAGTTTTCAGGGTTGCGACACCCGACGAAAGAGAAACCCGAAAACAAGATCGATGCAGTCGTAGCGTTGATTATGGCGATGGGTCGCGCGATGAATGAGGATCCGGACGGTAGTGTTATTTCCCAGGGCTTTGTGGTGATCGACTGATGCTTTTAAATCTATTCAAGGGTTCTTCAGGCAAAACAGCGCCGCCCGAACGCGTTGAGCCCTCGGTGGGCAACATCACGGAAGGGGAGACTGTAACGTCTTCTGATTCCATCAAAATGTTTGAGATTTTCGGAGACCCGCGTACGGCTTCCGGTGCCGTGGTCAATGAGAAAACCGCAATGCGCGTATCGGCGGTGTATGCCAGCGTGAGCTTGATCGCAGGCTCTATCGGCCAGTTGCCGTTGCCGATCTACGAGCGCGGCTCGGATGATCGAAAGCGAGTCGATCACCCATATTGGTGGTTGCTGAACGAGGAGTTTGCGGCTAACTGGACAGCCACGGCAGCGTGGGAATTTTTGACTACTCAGGTTCTGTTGCGCGGCGACGGCATTGCTTACTTGAGCAGGAATCGGGCGGCACAGGTCCAAAGCATCATCCCATGGCCACGCGATCGCGTTTCGATTGTTGAGCAACCCCGGCAAAACAGTCGCTCACCAAAGCGCTTGCAGTATACGTTTCACGACGAATTGGGGTATTTCACCGTCGACCAGGCTGATGTGCTTCACCTTCCCGGGTTTGGGTTCAACGGCGTGCATTCTATGTCGGTGATCCAGTGGGGTGCGCGTAACGGGATCGGTATTGCTTTGCAGGGTGATGAGCACGCCGGCAAGTTCTTTAGCGAGGGCGGTAAACCCGAGGTCGCGGTGACTACTTCCGGAAAAATGTCACCCGACCAACAAGCGGATTTCCGCACGGCGTGGGTGGCGAAATACGGCGGCATTCAGGGCAATCGACGTATTCCTTTGATCCTGACTGAAGGGTTGGACGTTAAAGAGCTCACCATGTCGGCGGTTGATCAGCAGTTGCTCGAGTCGCGCCAATGGCAGGTCATTGATGTTGCTCGCGCTTTCGGTGTGCCGCCACACATGATTGGTGAAACGACCAAATCAACAAGTTGGGGTTCCGGTATCGAGCAGATGTACATCGGGTTTGTACGTCTTACGTTAAGACCCCATTTGCAGCGCTTTAAACATGAGTTGAACCGGAAACTATTCAGTACGCCGCGCTACTTCGTCGAGCATAACGTTGATGGGCTCATGGCGGGTGACAGTAAGGCTCAATCGGTTTACTTCGGGCGTGCGCTGGGTGGCCCTGGCGCACAGGGCTGGATGACGATTAATGAGGTACGTCGACTGAAAAACCTGCCACCTGTTCCAGATGGCGACACGTTGTATCGCCCTGACATGTCGGCAGCGCCGCCAAGTAGCAGTGAACCTGATGATGATGATGAGGACTCAAGAAAGGACGACGATGAAACAACTTAAATTGCTCCAGCTGGCGCGTGATAACGCCAAAAACTCCAAGCCTTTGCGTGCAGAGACCGAAGAAACACAAGCCACTGTTTATCTGCACGGCGTAATCGGCGGGTGGTGGGGTGACATCGATGAGACTCAGTTCGCTACGACACTGGCCAGCTTGGATGTCAACGAAATTCATTTGCGAATTGACTCGCCTGGTGGTGATGTATTTGCTGCGCGCTCGATGATGACGGCGATTAGTCAGCATAAAGCCAAGGTGATTGCACACGTTGATGGGCTGGCCGCTTCGGCGGCAACCGGTATTTGTATGGCCTGCGATGAGGTTGAGATTACCCAGGGTGCAGGTTTCATGATTCACAACGCCTGGACGATAGCCATTGGAAATAAGGCCGATATGCAGGACACATCGAACTTGTTGGGCAAGATCGACGCGGGTTTGGTTAACGATTACGCGCGTCGGACTGGTCGTAGCGCGGATGAGATTACCGCATGGATGGACGCTGAGACCTGGTTTACCGCTGATGAGGCGGTAGACAATGGTTTCGCTGATCGAGTTGTCGAGGTTGTGGGAAAACGTACGTCGAACGCCTGGAACCTGTCTGCCTATCAGAATGCGCCCAAATCGGCTGAACCGGCACAACCTAATGATCAGGACGATGAAACGCTCCTGGTGCACCGAAACGAGCTGGAGCGACGGTTCTCGTTGCTTGAGCGAGTAGCAGCGTAGCGGCTCCCGCGCGCACTTTCTGACCCGCCCTCGAGGCGGGTTTTTCATTTTCAAAGAGGATAAATCTATGTTTAACCTGCAAGCTGAGCGGGAGCGTCGTAACGCGCTGGCAAAGGAAACCCGCAATTTGTTAGACCAAAATCCAGGCGCGTCCTGGACCGCAGATCATCAAAAGCAGTACGACGAGAAAGTAGCCGAGATCGAGCGAATCGATGACGGCATTGCTCGCCACCAAAAGTTGATGGATCTGACGGCTGAGGAAAATATTCGCGATGGTATTCGCGACGCTGTAGCGCCGGCCAATAAAGACCAGGCCGTCATGCTGTTTGACAAATGGTGCCGTGGTGGCGACAACGCTTTGACCGAGGACGAGTGGCGGGCGGTGCGTAACACCATGTCAACTACGACAGATTCTGAGGGTGGCTATACCGTGCCTACTACGGTGGCGACTTCCATTCTGGACGCGCTCAAAGCCTATGGTGGTATGCGAGAGGTCGCAGAGGTGATTCGCACGGCAAGTGGGGAGGCGATGAATTTCCCGACGTCTGATGGCACGAGTGAAGAGGGCGAAATCGTTGGTGAGAACGTTGCAGCTACCGATGATGACATCGAGTTCAGTACCAAGGGTCTGGTTGTTTACAAGTACAGCTCAAAGGTTGTGACGGTGCCGTGGGAGCTGTTGCAGGACTCGAGCTCAGATATAGAAGGCTTTGTGCGCAATCGCTTGCAGCAACGTCTTGGTCGCATCACCAATAAGCATTTCACCATTGGCACGGGCACTAATCAGCCTACCGGATTGATGGTGGCGGCTGCAACCGGGAAAACCGGTGCTGTATCGGCTACGCCCGCCATCACCTACGACGATCTTGTTGATATTGAACATTCGGTGGATCCAGCCTATCGACGTAATGCCTCGTGGATGATGCACGATGACATGCTCAAGCTCATCCGCAAGGTTAAGGACAATGAAGGGCGTCCGATTTTTGTACCCGGTTACGACCAGGGCAATCCGGGCGGTGCTCCTGATCGCTTGCTGAATCGCGATATCTCGATTAATCAGGCGATGGCTTCACCCGCGCCTTCGGCCGATTCTTTGGCTTTCGGTGATTTCAGCTACTACAAAATCCGCGATGTTATGTCGATCACGTTGTTCCGCTTTACGGATTCCGCCTATACCAAAAAAGGGCAGGTCGGTTTTCTGGCCTGGATGCGCTCGGGCGGGAATCTGGTCGACGTGGGCGGTGCCGTGAAAACCTTCAAGCACGGCGCTGCAGCCTAACGTTTAAACACGGGCAGCTCAAAGGGGTTGCCCGTTTCACAGGAGCAATTTTATGGCTAAGCCAAAAACACAAGATGTTCAGGATGCGGAGAATTTGAGCCCTGGTAAAGACAATGAGCCGTTGACCAATCCCGATACCGGGCCGGCTGATGTTCAACAACCGGAACAGGAACTGGAAGGTGCATTGATTGGGGCCGGTGAAAATGAAAACGCGGCGGCCGGTGGCGATGGCGGCGAAACTTCTGCAGCCCAAACGAATGAGCCAGGGGACGCGAAAGATGGCGAGCCCGTTCAGCTCATTGAGTGTGCAGTTTTGCTGGATTGTATCTACGGCAAACATGACGACATCATTCAGCTTACGCCCGATCAGGCCGATGCGGCAAAGGCGGGCGGCTATGTGGATACACACCCTAACGCCATCGCGGCCATTCGACGGAGTGAATGATGTATCGGCGCGTCAGCCAGAATGATCCGACCGAGCCATTAACGCTGGCTGAGGTCAAGCAAATGTTGCGGATCGATGAGGATGAGTTCGATACGCAGTTGCCCTTGCTTATGGCCGCAGCCCGCGAAGTGGTGGAGCAGCAAACTGGCTGGGCGCTGGTTAAAGCTGATTATGAATGGACACCGGTTGGTGAACGTCGTGAGCCGTTGCCTTTATGGCCGGCCACTGTGACCAGCGCTGATACGGACTACCCCATTCTGTTTACGACTGAGGCAGCGCCGGCGCCGGCGGCGTTAAAGGTTGCAATCGTGCTTTTGGTTGGTGAGGTTCTTAAGAATCCTGAAGCGGTTATTACTGACGACATGATTGAGAACCCGGCCTTTCAGCGATTGGTGTTCCCTCATCGACGGATGGATCTGTGATGGCGAAAGTTGATTTTCCTTTCCCTAGCGCGGGAAAGCTCAATAAACGCGTGCAAATCAGGTTACGTCAGGATATCCCCGTGGGTCTGTCGTCCATACAAGAGCAGCATCCGTATGTGTTTACGCGCTGGGCGAGCCTTGTCCCTGTAGGAACCGCTGTATGGGCGGCGTCGGTTCAAACTGATGAGGTCGTGACTCATCGTTGCCTTATCCGCTACATGGACGGCATCACTGACCAACACGAGATTGTTCATAGCGCACGGGTGTATCGGGTGCGTCGTTGTGCGCCGCTGCAAGGGGAGCGCAGATTTTTGGTGCTGGAACTGGAAGAGCTGGGTGATGAGACCGCGCTGGTCGGGCAAGAGGGGGATTAATGAGAGCGTCAGTTATGCAAGCGTCCCTGCAGTTAGAGGGTTTCTCGAATATTGGGTTGATGCAGTTCAAACGCGGGCCGATGCGTCGGGCGTTTCGCTCCGCCGGCCGTTCGGTCGCCAAAGCCTCTCGCAAGAAGATCAACTCCAAGGTTGGTCGAGGTAGCTACCCCGCCAAACGAACCGGCAGGATGGCGAAGTCTTTGCAGGTGAAATTGGGTTCGAAAGGGATGTACGCCAAAGTGCAGCACGCCATGCCTTCGCCACCCAGCAAATGGTCAAAGGATCCTCGCGGCGAGGCATTCTACCCAGCATTCTTGCACCGGGGTACTTCGCGCATTAGTTCGCGTGGAAACTGGATAGCCGATGCGTTGCAGGAACAGGCAGGGGATATCCGCCGCCAGCTGCGCAATGCCTTGAATGAGGCGCTGAAATGAAACTCTCCGGCATTGTGGCGCACTTGCGTCAGTACTGCCCAACAGTGAACCAGCGCGTGGCGGTGGCGGTCGAGTTCGAGCCTGATCGAGGGCAAGTGAATTTGACGGTACCGGCGTTGGTGGTGCTGCCTGCCGATGATGATGCCGAGCCTTCCACAACCGATAACGTCACGGTTCAGTCGGTGATGGATCGATTCATGGTGGTGATGTTGCTGGCCTCCGCCGATCCAAAGCGAGGTGCCGTGACCGCTGATGTCCTGCACGCGTTGCGGGCCGAGGTGTGGCGTGCCCTGATTGGTTGGACACCGGGCAACGGCTACGAACCGATTCAATACGAAAGCGGTGAAGTGATCGCCATGAATAAATCGATCACTTACTACGGCATGACTTTTGGCGCCGAGTTAACCGTTGGGCATTACAACGGCCTTCCAGACGGCGCAGTGCCGGAAACCTGGCAGGAATATGAACTGGCGAATCTGCCGCCATTGGAGGGGCTGGATATCGAAGTTGATGTCATTGACCCGATTGCTGACCCGAATTTACAAAAACCCGGCCCGGATGGTCGGATTGAGTTTCAACAACACGAGGACCTTACACCATGACAAAGATGCATGTGGTACCAGTGGCGGGCCGTTCAGTGCCTGATCCGGAGTTGGGTGCGCTACTTTCCCCCGAGGGGCGGGTGGTGTTCAAAAATCAATATTGGATGCGCCGCCTGGCTGATGGCGACGTGGTTATCAAAGAGGCTGCGCCTGTTCAGGTTGCAGCCAAGAAGGAGCGCTAATTATGCCGGTAAGCATGAATCAAATCCCGAGCGATCTTCGGGTTCCGCTGTTCTATGCGGAAATGGACAATAGCCAGGCCAATAGTGGCGCAACGCAACTACGTCGACTTTTGATTGGCTTGGCTAACGACGATGTGACGGTGGACACTGAATTGCTGCTGCCAGCCTCCTCGAGCGAGGTGAGTGTGTTGGCCGGGCCCGGATCCATGTTGCACGAAATGCACGTGGTGCATCGTCGCGTTGATCCAATGGGTGAAACGTGGGTGTTGCCGTTAAAAATAACTGCGGGCACCAAGGCGTCGGGCACGTTCTCCTTATCGGGTACAGCTTCGGCAGCCGGTGTGCTTTCTGTCTACATCGGTGATGCCAAGGTTGCTGTTTCGGTGGCCAATAGCCAATCGGCTGAAGACGTGGCCACGGCGCTTGTCAATGCAATTAACGCTGCTACCTTGCCGGTAACGGCCAGTGCGTCGGTAGCGGTGGTCACTGTGACGGCTAAGTTCTCGGGTGAACTTGGGAACGACTTACGTCTTGCCGTCAATTTGCGTGGCTCTGCCGGCGGCGAAGTGCTGCCGGGCGGAATAATGGTCAGTGTTACGCAAATGAGCGGTGGCGTTGGTGTACCTGATCTGGATGCGGCTTTAGCGGTATTGGGTGATGAACCATTTGAGTTTATTACGCACCCGTTTACGGATTCGGCGGCCCTAAGCAGCTTTCAGGCCTTGATGGATGACACTTCCGGACGCTGGGCGTGGCTTAAGAAAATTTACGGCCATGTATATAGCGCCCGGCGCGGTACCTTAGGTGAGCTTGTCACGTTTGGGCGTGGCGCGACCAACGATCAACACATGACGGTCGTGGCGGTTGAGCCTGAGGTGCCCACTTCCGTTTGGCGCTGGGCAGCTGACTTTGCTGGACGCACCGCCGTCTTTATCGCGGCTGATCCAGCACGGCCAACTCAAACCGGTGCGTTGCCCAGTTGCATGCCCGCGCCCGAAGGAAAACGATTCGGCTTACTCGAGAACAACTCGCTTCTTTGGGCGGGTATGGCAACAACCTATTATGAGGGTGGCTCGGTGCGAATCCAGCGTGCGGTCACCTTGTATCAGGAGAACAGCTTTGGCCAACCGGACGATAGCTACCTGGATAGTGAAACGATGCATCAGTCGGCTGCGATCTTGCGGCGCCTGGAAGCGGTTATTACCAGCAAATTTGCACGCCACAAACTGGCCAATGACGGTACCCGCTTCGGGCCCGGCCAAGCCATTGTGACGCCCAAAACGATTCGTGGTGAGCTGATTGCCGAGTATGAGTCCATGGAGCGTGTGGGTTTGGTTGAGAATCTGTCGACCTTTGCTCAGTACTTGATTGTCGAGCGCGATGAAATTAATCCGAATCGGGTCAATGTTCTGTTCCCGCCTGATTATGTTAACCAGCTCCGGATCGTTGCTTTGCGCAATGAGTTCCGATTGCAGTACTCAGCCGAAATGAGCGCTTAATTCGCGGCTGCACAAACATTAGTTTTAAGTCAACACTGGCCCGCTGTAACGCGGGCCATTTTTCATGGAGCTGGATATGGGCCAGAAAGTCGCAGGAACCGTATACGTAAAAGTGGACGGTCGACAGCTTGTTACGACCGGCGGGGCAGAGTGCCCGGTAACGGAGGTAACGCGGGAAACCATCGAAGGTGCGCCGGGATACTTTTCCGAACAGGACCGCGCGCCGTATGTGAACGTGGATGTTGTGCATACCGCCGACTTTCCGCTTGAGGTGATCGCCCAGGGTACGGACATGACCGTTCAGGTGGAGTTTCGTAACGGGAAAACCTATGTATTGACCGGTGCCTACTTGGTGGGTGAGCCGGCCAGTACCGGAGACGACGGAAAGATCACGCTTGAATTCAACGGCGTGAAAGGGATTTGGCAATGAGCGAACCGTTAATCGTTTTGGATTTGCCAAAGCCAATTCAGGCATACGGCAAAGAGATGACACAAATTATCTTGCGTGAGCCCACAGTGGCCGATGCTCGGGCATTGAAGTCATTGCCTTATAGCTTCGGTGAGGATGGTGTGCCGCGCCCACTGCTTGATATCTGTGCCCGATACATTGCCCGCCTGGGCGAGGTGCCTGAGTCGGCGATTGATCAGATTGGCATGCGGGAGTTTCACGCACTGGCCTGGACGGTCGTGGGTTTTTTTATCAATCAGGAATCGGTGCAGGAAGTAGCGCCGACAGCCTGATTGATTACGCCTACTCGGCCGCTTACTTCTGGCGCCTGGATCCATTTGAAGTGATGAACCGACCGCTTTCAGATTTGGTGGAAATGACGCGTCAGGCGCACCGTCTTCATAAAGAAATGAGGGAATGACATGGCACGCGAGTTTCAGCTGAAAGCCCTCATTACGGGCGTCGATAAGCTTTCACCGACGCTTAAGAAGGCGCGTACCAATGCAATGAACTTTCGGCGCGGCTTGCTTAATAGCGGGCTGGGTAAGCCAATTAGCCTCACTGATATTATCCAGGGCGGCGTGCTGGCTGCGCCATTCGTTGCTGCAACCCGGGCGGCGATGGACCTGGAATCGGCGATGGCCGATGTGCGTAAAGTCGTTGATTTTGATACGCCGGAGCAGTTTGCTCAAATGGGGCGTGACATTACGCGTATGTCTACCAAGCTGCCGATGGCGGCAAACGATATTGCGGCTATTGTGGCCGCCGGCGGGCAGGCCGGCATTGCGCGTCAGGATCTTCAGCGCTTTGCCGAGGATGCCGTAAAGATGGGTGTGGCATTTGACCAGACTGCGCAAGAGTCGGGCGACATGATGGCCAAATGGCGCACATCGTTCGGAATGGGGCAGGCTGAGGTGGTGGCGTTGGCCGACAAAATTAATTATTTGTCGAACAACGGTGCTGCAACGGCAAAACAGATTAGTGCGATTGTGACGCGCATCGGCCCGCTGGGCGAGGTCGCGGGATTGGCGGCCGGTGAAATTGCAGCGATGGGTTCAACAATGGCCGGTGTGGGCGTGAACCAGGAACGCGCTGCGACCGGCATGCAAAATTTCATGCTTGCTTTGACAGCCGGCGATGCCGCAACTAAAAAGCAACGGATAATGTTTAAGGCGTTGCGCATGAATGCGGCTCAAGTTGCCGAGGGCATGCAAAAGGATGCCAAGGGCACCATGATTAAGGTTCTGCAGGCGATCAGCCAGGTGGATCCATCAAAGCAAACCGGTGTCCTGCAGGAACTCTTTGGTCGCGAATCGATTGCCGCGATTGCACCATTGCTAACAAATCTGGATCTCTTGCAAAAGAACTTCAACCTGGTGGCCGATTCCAATCAGTACACCGGTTCGATGATGAAAGAGTTCGAAGCGCGATCCAAAACGACAGCGAACTCAGTTCAATTGTTGTGGAACCGTATTACAGGGTTGGGTGTTGCGGTGGGTAATGTACTGCTACCGCCACTGAATTCGTTCTTGGCTTACATAGGGCCGATCATCGACCAGGTTGCTATTTTGGCGCAAGCAAATCCCTGGCTGATTAAGGGCTTACTTGGCGCCGCAGCTGCCTTTGTTGGGCTCCGGGTGGCTGTAGCTGGCGTTACTTGGGGCATCAAGATTATGTCCGGTGTCATGAGTATGTCGCCTGTTGGCATGCTGATACGAGGTATTGCCCTGGCTGCGGGGTTCCTGATCGCCAATTGGGACACGGTCGGCCCTTGGTTCAAAGATCTGTGGGAAAAGGTCAAAGCGCCGGCGCTGGCTGTCTGGACGTGGTTAAAAGACGTTTTCCTGAATTGGACGCCGCTAGGCTTGGTTATTAAGAACTGGGAGCCGATTGTGGCGTGGTTTAAAGATCTTTGGGACAGAGTCTCAAAGTTCATCGATCCGATCATGAAGGGCGTCGATGCGGCTAAAAACGCGGCTTCGTCTGTGGGTGACGCAGCTTCTAATGCCTGGTCAGGCGGTGTGGGGTGGTTTAAGGACACACTAGGTTTTGGCGACGAGGAGCCTGCTGCTGCGATTACCCAGGCACCTGTTTCAGGCGAATCTAAGGCAAGTTTGGATGGCCAGTTGACGGTAAGTTTCATTGGGGCCCCACCTGGTACAAGAGTTGATGAAATGCGTACGAATCAGCCTGGCTTAAGGGTCAAACAAGAAGTAGGCATGCGGTCGCTGGCAGGAGCAGGCTAATGAGTTGGAAAGAAAAGCGCTTACCCGCCTCCTTTCGCGGCGTGCCGTTTGAGGTAGTTCGAGACTCTCAGCCAGCTGGCCAAAGAACGCAGGTTCATGAATACCCACAACGCGATAAGCCCTATGTTGAGGCGCTGGGTAAACGCACGAATGAGATCAAGATTACTGCTTTTGTTGCAGGTAACGATTGCATTGAGCAGCGTGATCGATTGCTTGAAGCGATTGAACAAACCGGCTCTGGGGAGTTGGTCCACCCGTGGTTGGGAAGCCTGACAGTTAGTTGTACCGATTGCAATTACTCGCACGATCGTTCGGCACAAGGCGTTGTTCGATTCGAGCTCACATTTGTGGAGGGCGAGTCGGAGCCGTCGTATCCGGTCGCAGGCGTGGACGCGGCTAACGCTCTTAATAGTTCGGCTGAGGATATCCAGGCATCCGCACTGGAGCGCTTTACCGGCTCGCTGGATTCAATTGATTTGTCGCAGATTAATGCGGAGGCGGTGCTTAATCCCGTGCGTCAGGTGTTAACCGTTGTGGAAGATGTTTATGGCGGGGCGCTGGGTGTGTTGGGTTCAGCGCAGGGCGTAATTGAGTCAGTGATGGCAAGTCCGGCTAACTTTGCTCAATCGGTGTTTGGGGTTATCACTGACGTGAGCTCGACGTTCTCTGGCTTTTATTCGCGTGCTCGCGGTGCGACATCCTTGTTTGGTTTATCAAATCGCACCGAAGGTATGCAGCGCTTGCAGGGCACGCTCATGCCGTCGGGCAATGCTAATCGTGTCTTTGCCTCGGCAATTCGTTCCTTGGTGCAGGATGCGGTGGCGGCTGATGTGGTGCGGGGTGTTGCGACGTTGCCGATTAAACCGGTGTCTGTTGAGCGTGCCGGCGCCGTGGTGCTCAATGCGATGCCGCAACAGAGTGTGTCGGTCGATTCAGGCTCACTTGGCCAAGTCGTTGATGGCTTGGTTGGGGTTGATCGTGTTCAACCCCCTGTGGCTAATGATGTACTAAGTGTTCGAGATGGTGTGTCGGAGTCGCTGTGGTCTTTGGCCGAGCAGTCACCTGCGTCGCATTATGAGGTTTTGGCTCAGGCGCGTGTGGCTGCGACACGTCATTTGGTCGCGGTTGCAAAACAGGGTGCCGCCCTTACTCGTTACGACAATCCTGCACCGGCACCGGCGTTGGTGCTTGCCTACCGACGTTTTGGAGATGCGGCACGGGTCGGTGACATTGTGGCGAGAAATGCCGTTAGTCATCCTGGTTTTGTGCCGGCGCGAACACTGATGGTTCCAAGGGGTTGACGTGGCGGACGAAGATGTAAACCACGTCACCTTGGCGGTTGACGGTATGGAGTACGGCGGCTGGAAGTCGGTAGAGATATCTGCAGGTATCGAGCGTCAAGCTCGCGATTTCACACTGGGTATCAGTTGGCGCTGGCCGGGTAGTGGTGAGTCGCCGACGCGCATTCGTCACGGCTCGCGCTGCGAAATACGTATTGGCGGCGATTTGGTGTTAACCGGATACGTGTATGCAACGCCGGTAACGTATGACGCGCGTCAAGTGACGGTCGGGGTGGCGGGCCGTTCTTTGCCTTCGGATTTGGTTGATTGCAGCGCTGCTCGTGGTCAGTGGCGTGGGCAGTCGGTTGCCAGCATCGTAACTGCGCTGGCTAAGCCCTATGGGTTATCCGTTTTTGATCAAAGCAGCGACAAACTAATTGTTGCCGATCATCAAACCGAACCGGGCGAAACAGTCTTTGCATCAATTGATCGATTGCTCGATATGTCGGCACTGTTATCCACAGACGATGAGATGGGTCGAGTCGTGATTGCTGGCCTAGGCGCAGCCGGTCAGACAGCCGATGCGCTCGAACTGGGCGTCAATGTACTGAGTTGTTCTGCGCCACTTGATTTTTCCGGCGTGTTTTCCGAATACGAGTGCCTTGGCCAGCAAGCAGGTGATGACGAAGTTTTTGGCGCTGATGTGGCTGAGGTGCAAGGTTCAGTCTCCGATAGCCGTGTTACGCGTTACCGAAATTTGACTGTACAGCCGCAGGGGCAGATTACCCCGGCGATGGCTGCGAAACGGGCGACCTGGGAGCGGGAAAGCCGGATGGGCAAGGCGCTGTCTGTTGATTATGAGGTTCAGGGTTGGCGACAAAGTAATGGTCGGCTTTGGCAGCCTAACGCTTTTGTGCGTGTACGCGATTCGATGGTCGGGTTTGATCGCGACATGCTCATTGGGTCGGTGACGTATCTGCTGGATGAGCGTGGGATGCGTACACGGCTCACCGTTGCACCGCCGGGCGCGTATTCGCCGGAACCAAAGCCACCCAAAAAGAGTGATAGCGGCAAGGGCGGCGATTCCTTTGCGTACCTTTTACCTGCTGATTGGGATAAATCGTAATGGGCAAGATGCTTAATTTTCTGGTTCGGGGCACGATTTCCCTGGTTGAAGCAACGCGCAAACTTCAAGTGCTGCAAGTGCGGTTAACCGCCAATGAGGTGAAAGACGGGGTCGAGCATTTCGAGCCTTACGGGTTTTCTTCGCACCCTTTGCCTGGGTCGGAGGTGGCGCTGGGTTTCGTCGGCGGTGATCGGTCCCATTGTTTGGCGTTGGTCGTTACGGACCGTCGGCATCGGCCGCAGGGTTTGGAGGCTGGGGAGGTGTGCTTGTTTACTGACGAAGGCGATGAGATTCGTTTCAAGCGAGGCCGAGTCATTAGCGTGATTGCCGGCAGCAAGGTCGAAGTGACGGCTCCGGAAGCGGTTTTTAACTGCTCGACCAGCGTCACGCTGAACACGCCCAAAGTAATTGCCTCGGGCGACATCGAGGCTGCAGGCCAGATTCGCGACGCTACGGGCACGATGCAGTCGATGCGCGATACCTACAACAATCACAACCATCCGGAAAACGATAGCGGTGGCCCTACCGACTCACCTAATCAGCCAATGATATGAGTATTCGTGAACTACTGGCATCGGCCGATCAGATTGAAAGAGCCGTTGTAATCAGTCTATTTACCTGGCGCAGGGCCGAGGATTCTGACCCCGTTGATGACGATGAGCGTTATGGCTATTGGGGTGATGCGTACCCCGATGTTGCTCGTGATCGGATTGGGTCCCGGTTGTGGTTGCTGCGCCGGCGCTCGTTAACCGCAGAAACTATTCAAAACGCAGAGCGATATGCCCGTGAGGCGTTGGCTTGGATGCTGGAGGATGAGGTTGTGAGTGCTGTGCAGGTGGATCTGGTCCGGCCAAATCCGACCAGGTTGGATTTATACGTGACGCTGACACTAGATGAGGGCCAGCGTGAATTGCGGTTTGACGATGTATTAGGGGTGATCAATGCCGTTTGAAGTTCCAACCTTACCAGCGCTTGTGCAGCGTGCAAATGAAGATTTGGCGCGCGCAGGTATTGATGGTGTGCTGCGACGTTCGGACAGCGCCGTGCTGGCCCGGGTGATGTCTGGTGGCGTGTTCGGTTTGTATGGCCTATTGGCGTGGCAGGCCCGGCAGATTTTGCCCGACACCTGCGATGAAGACATGCTGGCCAGGTGGGCGAATCTGAAAGGTGTTCTGCGTACACCCGCGACGGCTTCTACAGGCGCAATTGATGTCGTCGGCGCCGACGATGTCATGGTGCCCGAAAACATGATCTGGCAAACCCGAGGTGGTCTGCAGGTTGTCGTGACACAAGATACCGTTATTGCCTCTGGTCAGGCTTCAGTCCCCGTTCAGGCATTGTTGGTTGGACAAGCTGGAAACTTATCTGAAAGCGTGCAGGTGACGGCCATTTCCCCGGTCGCTGGTGTGACCGATCGCGCCACGGTGGCCGCTGGTGGTCTTGTTGGTGGAACTGATCAAGAGCCTTTAGAGAATTGGCGGCAACGTGTTGTAAGGGCATTCCGGATACAGCCTCACGGCGGTGACCTGGAGGATTACGTTACTTGGGCATTGGAGGTGCCAGGCGTGACACGGGCCTGGGCACGCAGAGCATGGTTCGGTCCCGGAACGGTTGGTGTCTTTGTGGTGCGCGACAACGATCAAAACATCGTGCCTGATGCGCCCGAGTTGGCGGCCGTGCTGGATCACATTGAATCTAAGCGCCCGGTTACTGCCGAGGTACAGATTCTGGCCCCAACCCTTTTACCCATTGATTACCAGGTGCGATTGGATCCGGACACTGAGGCGGTGCGAGGAAAAGTGGTGCAGGCCTTGCGGGAATTGTTTTTATCTGAGGCCGACCTGGGCGGAAGGCTGTACTGGTCGCACATGACCGCGGCTATCAGCAATGTTCCGGGCGAGTTGGATCACACGCTTTCGCAACCCTCTGTCGATGTGGTGCCGCAGCCGCATGAGCTTCCCGTGTTGGGAGACATTACATGGCTGTGAGGTCTGAAGCCGATTACCTTTCCCAGCTGCGGCAATTGATGCCGCCCGGGCCTGCCTGGGATCCAGAGCTTTACCCGCTGCCTGAAATGGTTGCACAAGCCGCCGCTGCCGAGATGGCACGCGTCGACGCGCGCGCAGCTGATCTGTTATCGGAAATGTTCCCCGGCACCATTCGCGAATTGCTCTCGGATTGGGAGCGTGTGATGGGTCTGCCCGATGAGTGTCTGGGGCCCCTGTCATCAGCTGGTGAGCGCGTCAATGAAGTAGTGCGCCGCTTTGCGGAAGTAGGGCGACAGGACCGCGCCTATTTCGAGGAAATTGCACACCGTTTGGGTTATCCGGATGCGTGGATTGAGGAAATGCGGGCACCACGTTTCGGTGCCGCGCGCTTTGGTCGATCACGATTTGGTAGTTGGGACGCGCAATTTTTGTGGATTTTGCACTTAGGTGCTCGCCTGCCAGGCGGTACGCGATTCGGTATGGCTCGGTTCGGCGATCGCTTTGGCGCCAACCGAAACGATTTTGTGGAGTGCATCGTAAGGCGATACGCCCCGGCGCACACGATAGTATTTTTCGATTACGACTGAGGTAAATATGGATTACCCAAAAAGCGACCCAAGTGTAGGCCTGGTGAATGGCCAGTTTGTTGACGAGGACTCAATTACCGGCCAGCCAGGCTCACTCATTCCAGCTGCTTGGGCCAATGCCTTGATGACGGAGCTGTTGACGGTCGTTGATCACGCTGGATTAGAGCCTGATGAAGAAGACAATACGCAGGTACTGGCGGCTTTGCTTGAAGTTTTTGCAACGCGGTCGGATTCGATACCGAAATTCGCAACCCGGCCTGTTACTAATGTAGGTCCTGTTATCTATGTTGAAGATCAGATGACGCTGATGCACTGGGTATCCACGGCGTTTTTCACTGGGTATCGGTCACCGTTTTCCGGAAAGCTGGAGTTTGGCTGGACGCCAACGCCATTGCCCTGGCAAGTAGAGGCAATCGGTAATACGCTGAACGAGACGGATCACGGTGGCGTAATTGCACGTTTCAGGGAGTCGGGGCTGACCGTTGCCTTGGGTAGTTGGGTGGCCGGAGAGTACAAGATTGCTGATATGGGCGGCGGTGAGTGGAAGGCGCCGGATATGCGGGATATGTTCCTGCGGTTTACAGGTACTGACGCTGACACTGCAAATGC
>DGCD01000001.1:0-899 GCA_002384935.1 Pusillimonas sp. UBA3987 | reverse complement strand
CTGCAAATGCGCGAATACTAGGTTCTAAGCAGGGTGATGCTTTCAAGTCCCACAAACATAGCCTTATCAGCGCTCAAGGCTGGTCGGGATCCACAGGTTCTGGTCAATACCCAGCAGAGGCATCGAACGGGACCGCAAGATCGCAATCGGCTTCTATTAGCCTTTCTGGAGAGTCCGAAACTAGGCCACGAAATAGCGCTTTTATGGCTTTCATAAATCTATAACGGGCAACAGCGCCACGTTAATGGGGCGAGTTTCTGCGCCTCCCGTAGTGCCCCCACTCAACGTGGCCAGGTTTGGATTCGCATCATAAACGCTACCTCCTGTTGCAAATTGCAGCCCTATTTGATTGTGCGTGGCTAAATGAGAGTGAGCTTCAAATGCCGAAATTTGCGACGAACCCAACACCCTTGCATTTGCAGGCAGATGTACATGCCGCTGCAAATGCGAGGATGCTTGGTAGCGAACAGTCTGATGCCATTCAGAACATCACTGGAACAATCGGCGATGTTTTTAATGCCTCGGGAACAGGCTCTGGTGCTCTCTACTTAACAAACACTGGGCTTGGTCCGACCCCATTAGGTGGTGGATCGACGTATAAAGTATTTAATTTTGATGCTTCTCGAGTAGCTCGCACTTCAACAGAAAACAGATCAACAAACGTGGCATGCGCACCAGTTATAAATTTATGAACGGCACGAAAGCGGCGTTTACCGAGCGGGTTTCTTCTGATGAGCTTCCGGTAATCATTCCAGCTGTATTTGAAGTTTGCCCCGCACCGGTTGCGAAAGAACTTCCGAGGCCGCCGCCGGCTGTTTGATTTGAGATAGGCCAGTCCCCATGGAAATGGTCTTCAACTGCATGTTCTTGAAAAGTTCCAAGCATCCTCGCATTTGCAG
>DGCD01000004.1:2376-76160 GCA_002384935.1 Pusillimonas sp. UBA3987 | reverse complement strand
CCCCTTTTATGATGAAGAGCCGACTATTCGACCGAGCCTGGCCCACCCTTCGTCAGGCACATCGCTTGCTCTACGAACTGCGATGTGTTTTTTTACCTGAAAGGGAGACCGCTGTGTCGCACGAAAGCATTCCACTCATTCTGTACGCACTAGGCGCTACGCTGTTCCTTATCCTGGTTTGGATGGATAGGTCTGAGCAGATTCAAAATATACCTGCGGCCTCTGCCCGCCATTGAGAGTAGCCATGAGCAAAATATCGAAACCACACCCCGACAGCAAGGACTCGATCCCACACGACGGTCAGCCGGACCACGAGCGCGACCGGGCTGCTCACGATGAGAGCAAGCGCCGCGAAGCCGAAGACGCCAAAGCAACACAGTTTGACGGCAATCCCAATCCCGTCGCCGCCGATCGATCGCCGCTGAAGCCCAAAGACGACACACCAGCGACACTCGATAAGAAAAGCGGTCCGCGTACAGGAAAGGCGTAATCGTGGCTGTCGCATGATTCGGCAGCGTTACGGCCCGAACGAAACACTCGCTCACGGCGCACACGGCATGCTAATTGCTGCTCATTTATTTATTAGAGCCCCGTAGTTCGCACGGGGCGGAAACAAGAAGGAGAACGCAGCATGGCATTAATCATAGCCGCCCGATTTGACACCTTTGAAGAAGCGGAAAGGGCCGCCGCATCGTTAATGGAAAAAGGCGTGTCCGGAGACGAACTGCACACATTCTTCGTCAATCCAGCGGGATGGCACGATCGCTATCCACTCGGGGGCGATCACGCCGCCGACCCCGACTCCAAGGGTGCGCCTGGCACGGCTGTGGCCGGAGCCGCCCTGCTAGGCATTGTCGGGGCCGTGGTCGGTGGCGCCATTATCTGGTTGCTTAATGCGCCTGCCCTTTTCATTGTGGGCGGGATGGCAGTGGGTGCCTACATCGGATCTCTGGCCGGCGCCATGTATTCGCTGGGCCGTCCGCGACAACGGGGTCGCTTTGAAGAGGCGCGTGCGAAAGCAACCGAAGGACGCAAAGCCGGTGTACTTCTGGCAATACACACCACAGAAGAGAACCAGGCCGACATCGCCGCGTTGTTGCGCAATGCCGGCGGGAAGGAAGTCGAGCGCGCCCACGGCCGCTGGAGCAATGGTCGCTGGGAAGATTTTGACCCCACCCACAGCCCTCATCCTCAATAAGCCGAAACAGGCCGGCCCCCGAATTCGTTCAAGGGTGGCCGGCCACTACTAACGCTGTGCCTTATTTGTCCGAACACGTTTTTCCGTAATACGCTGGGAGGCGTTCCAACGCATATATCGCTGTGGCTTCCCGGATCTGGACACGGTCGCCGCTAAAGCGTCGCGTCTCAGTAAAGACTTTATCCGCTTGCCCCGCAGCGCCCCGAAAAGCCCAGGAAAAACACTGCGTACCAGCCGGGAGATCGGGGTCGGTACCATCAGCAAGCCCAGTATTGGAAATTGCCACGTTTGCGCGGTGACTATTGGATAAAGCGCCCAACGCCATCTCGCGCGCGACAGGCTCACTGGTAAGGTTGTGCGCGCGTAAAGTCTCTTCACTGATATTCAGGCATTGCACTTTGGCTTCAGTGGAATACACAACGAACGCACAATCCAGAAGCTTCCCCGCTCCGGGTACATCGGCCAAGTGGGAGGCAATGAGTCCTGCTGTGCAAGACTCGGCTGTTACGAGCACCAGACCGTGGTGCTCCATGAAGTGTGCCACTGCTTGAAGTTCGTTCATTGCGGCGTATTAACGGTGTTGTCCGGGTGCGTTCTGACGGGCCCTGCAACCATGCAGTTGTTCGCGATGATATTGCTGACTGTTGTCTGCTGCCCATTGACGGTTTGCACGACGTCTTGCGTCAGCATATTGCCCTGCGTTTGACCCACACTGTCGTAGTCGAACTTATCGGTCGTCCATGTAAAGCCGTTGCCCCTGAACGTATTGCCGACCATGTCCGCATTACTTGCGGTGGCGCGCGTCAGGTCAATCGCCTGAGTGTTATAGATGACCTTGGCGGCCAAAGCTTCGGTACCTTGAAATGTGTATTGCACCGACAAAGGCTGCTGGGTGCCTTGTGGGCCACAGGTGTAATGAACCGTCTTCTGCGATAGCTGTGTCGCGTTCTGCGGAGTAGTACATGCCGCCAAACCGGCGCAAAGCACTACGATGGCGGTGGGGATGAGCGTTTTGTTCATGAGTATGGCTCCACAAAGTGTTTGCAACGCCTACCTAGCAATTAGCGCGCCTAAAAACGGCACGTAGAATGCCAGATGTACCCCCCCTTAGCGCTCGGCCTTTAAGTACTTCGGTGAAACAAGCCGAAGCGTCACGCAAAGGCGGTCCTGAATCGTTGGGTTTCTAGGTTCGTTTAATACCTTTGCGGCACGAGGCAAGTGGATTAGAATCAATTGGTTGCTGGAAAAATGCCAACGTTTGTCTTTGGGCAGGGGCGACGAACTTTCACAATCCCCAACAGGAGAAATAATGTCTACTAATAGAGGCGTAGCCTATGTCGGGCCAGGTAAAGTCGAAGTGCAATCCATCCCTTTTCCCGAGCTGGTCACTCCGGCGGGTAAGAAGGCCAACCACGGCGTCATCCTCAAGGTATTGTCCACCAATATCTGCGGCTCCGACCAGCACATGGTACGCGGTCGCACTACCGCCCCGTCCGGCCTGATCCTGGGCCATGAAATTACCGGCGAAGTGATCGAGGCGGGCGGCGATGTCGAGTTCCTCAAAAAAGGTGACATTGTCTCGGTACCCTTTAACGTGGCTTGCGGTCGCTGTCGCACCTGCAAAGAGCAAGACACCGGCGTATGCCTGAACGTGAATCCATCGCGCGCTGGCGGCGCCTATGGCTATGTAGACATGGGCGGCTGGATCGGTGGCCAGGCTGAATACGTCATGGTGCCTTACGCTGACTTCAATTTGCTGCGCTTTCCCGACAAGGACCAGGCACTCGAAAAAATCGGGGATCTCACCTGCTTGTCTGATATTTTGCCTACCGGCTTTCACGGCGCGGTTAGCGCAGGGGTCGGGCCCGGCAGCACGGTCTACGTGGCCGGCGCCGGGCCCGTGGGTATGGCTGCGGCCGCCTCGGCTCGCCTGCTGGGGGCGGCGGTGGTCATCGTGGGCGATCTTAACCCCGACCGTCTGGCACATGCGCGCAAGGTGGGCTTCGAAACTGTCGATGTGTCCCTGGATGCTTCATTGGGGGACCAGATCGCGCAAATTCTGGGTACCCCCGAAGTCGACTGCGCCATCGATGCGGTGGGTTTCGAGGCGCGTGGCCATGGTCATTCGGGTTCGCAAACTGAGGCGCCCGCTACCGTGTTGAACTCGCTCATGGACATCACTCGCGCCGCAGGTAAGATTGGTATTCCCGGCCTGTACGTCACCGAAGACCCGGGCGGGGTCGACAACGCAGCCCAGCATGGCTCGTTAAGTGTGCGGTTCGGCCTGGGTTGGGCCAAGTCGCATAGTTTCTTCACCGGTCAGACTCCAGTTATGAAGTACAACCGGGCGCTCATGCAGGCCATATTATGGGACCGCATCAACATCGCCGAAATAGTGGGCGTGCAGGTTATCAGCCTGGACGACGCGCCGCGCGGCTACAGTGAATTCGACGCGGGTGTACCCAAGAAGTTTGTGATTGACCCGCACCACCAGTTGGGGCATTTGCGTAAGGTTGCTTAGACGGCTGATAACGACAAGGCCATCCGACTGGGTGGCCTTGTTTTCATCCCGAACAAAAAAATAGTTTTTGGGCATGATACTTGCGCCCGTGAGAAAGGGGCCTGTCGGGGCTGACCAATCATCGGGAGAATGTTAATGGCTATGAATAAAACCCATGTGCCTGTCAGGCAAAAAAGGCGTCCTTGGTATGCTGATTGAAGATCATCGAAAAGTTCAGAAGCTCTTCAAAGACTACAAATCCGCTAAGGATAGTGCCGTGAAATTGAGGATTGTCCAGTCCACCTGCGCTTCCCTCAGTGCCCATACCGAAATCGAGGAACAGCATTTTTATCCTTTTTTACGCACTGCCGATCAAAACGTATTTGGCAGTTTATTGGATGAAGCAACGGTCGAACATGCGAGTGCCAA
Organism: Pusillimonas sp. UBA3987; assembly: GCA_002384935.1. Taxonomy (GTDB): domain Bacteria; phylum Pseudomonadota; class Gammaproteobacteria; order Burkholderiales; family Burkholderiaceae_B; genus Neopusillimonas. The sequence goes on along the minus strand of DGCD01000004.1, from coordinate 72,033 downwards.
GGATTTAATAGCCCAGTTACAGAACATGAAGCCTGATGATGCTTTATATGACGCTCGCTTTACGGTGTTGGGTGAATATATCAATCATCATGTTAAGGAAGAAGAGGATGAGTTGTTTCCTAAAGTTATAAGTAAGGATATCGATCTGCGTGAGTTAACCACTCTTATGGAACAAGCAAAAGAGAAACTCATGTCCAGAACATGAACTTCGTAAGGACTTTAGACACATTTATGAAATTGGGCTGAAGCTGCAGATATCTTGTTTCAACGCCGGCGATCCAGGAGCGTGTGCAATGCCAGTCCTAAACCAAAAGCGGCATAGACCATCAGTAGCGACTTGCGGCTAAGCCGTCGCTCAAAACCCGGCGTAAGGCGTTCAGGAGTGCATTGCATGTCTACCAGACAGGCAATCGAGGACACCGCTGCTGCGCGGGTCAGGGTGTTTGTCGGCGTTGGCGGTTTGCGGCTGCGTGTAGCCCACTTTTCATAAAGCATCGCCCAGAAAATCGAGGCGGCATGATGAATGCAATAGCCTGAAGCGCTATAGCGCACCGAGGAAGACTGCTTGTATATGGCTTTCTCTTTCCAAAGCCAGTGGCTAACCGCATTCACCGGCGCTATCGCACTGCCACAGTCTGGTATGCCTCGGATCAGTAAGAGGAGGGTGGAAGCGATGCTGGCATATGTGCCCGACCGGACTGCCTTCTTGAGGATTGTTACGGTTGATTGCATCTGCGTTCTGCTATCAAAAGATTAAGTCTCTAGGATAACAATAGCGTAGCCATCGTCTTGTAACTGGATGTTGAACAAGGGTAAGAGAAAATGAAAATCCTGCTTACCGGCGCAACCGGATTCATCGGAAGCCGACTACTTGACGAGCTTCTGCGTACCAAGTGCAGCGTCATATGTGTGGGTCGTAAAAGGCCGGAATCGTTGCCTAGCCGTGTCGAATGGATTGAACTCGATTTTAATTACGCGCTGAGTGCATACGACTGGGCAGCGGCGGTGGAAGGAGTCGAGGTCGTTGTGAACGCGGCTGGCATCCTGCATGAGTCACCGTCTCAATCATTCGATATCGTTCATCGGGCGGCTCCCACTGCGCTATTCCAGGCCGCAGCTGACGCTAATGTCCGCCACATTATTCAGATTTCCGCCCTAGGCGCTGATCAGGATGCGCAAAGTCGCTTTCATTTAAGCAAGAAGGCGGCGGATGAGTGCTTGCTGTCGCTGGGCGTACGTGCCAGCATTGTGCAGCCTTCCTTGGTTTATGGAGTTGGTGGCGCGAGCGCTGAACTGTTTGGCACTTTTGCAAGCATGCCATTGATTCCTGTGCCTGGGCGCGGCGATCAGCAGGTGCAGCCGATCCACATTGACGACCTGATTCAGGCTGTGCTGACACTCACACTCACACCGACCGGTCAATCTGGAAGAATATCCATGGTAGGACCCGAGCCGCTTGCGCTGAGGCGGTTTTATGCAGAATTGCGTACATCTATGGGTATACGAGGCAAGGCATGCTTCTTGCCAGTGCCAATGGCGTTGATGTATGTAATGGCTGATGCCGTCAAGGGACTGCCGGGCGTGCTGCTCGACCGGGAAACGCTGGGTATGTTGGAGCGCGGCAACGCAGGCGATCCTGCTGACATTGCCCGTTTACTCGGCCGGCTTCCCCGACGTCCGATTCAATTCGTGCGAAGTACGGCAAGCCACGTTGCCATGGGAGCACGCTTGGGCTGGTTATTGCCGATGCTTCGCTTGAGCATTGCGTTGGTGTGGCTTGTCACAGGCTTGGTGTCGCTTGGTTTGTACCCTGTTGATTCAAGCCTGTATTTGCTCAGCCGCGCCGGTGTGCCATCCGAGTTAGGCCCGCTTTTTCTATATGGAGCGGCGGGGTTAGACCTTGCTCTGGGTGTTCTTACATTGTGGCCGCGCCGCTCGCCATGGCTATGGGTGGCGCAAGCCGGCCTCATTGTATTGTATATGGCCGTCATTACCATCAAACTGCCCGAATTCTGGCTTCATCCCTATGGCCCCTTGGTCAAGAACATTCCGATGCTGGGGATACTCTGGTTGTTATATGAAGTGGAGGGGCGTCGGTGGACTACCTCATCATAAAATGGCTTCATGTGCTCTTTGCGACTTTGTTGTTTGGCACAGGCATCGGCAGCGCATTTTATTTATTGGTGACGACCCTAACGCGCGACGTAAGAGCCGTGTCTATTGTGGCAGGTGTGGTCGTTATGGCCGATTTCCTGTTCACGGCGACCACTGTGGTGCTGCAACCCTTGACGGGATTCTGGCTGGTGTACAAGATTGGACTCCCATTAAGTATCAGCTGGCTGAAGTGGTCTATTGTGCTCTACGTAATTGCGATTGCGTGTTGGCTACCTGTTGTCGTGTTGCAAATAAAATTGCGGGATCTGGCGCGTCAGGCCAATCGTCGGGGAACTGAACTACCCCCTTCCTATTGGCGATATTTCACGCAGTGGGTGTTGTTGGGTATACCGGCATTCTTTGCATTCTTGGCTATTTTCTATCTGATGGTAGCTAAACCCGTTTAGGAGTCTTCTTCATTGGCTTCAGCGGTTTTGACGCTGGACCGTGGATGACCGAGCCGTCATAGTCGAAACGTGAGCCATGGCAAGGACAGTCCCATGTTTTGTCGACAGGATTCCAGCCAACAAGGCAGCCCATATGGGTACAGACGGCCGACACTTGATATAAACCATCTTTTTCGTCCCGGTATGCCGCCACGCTCTCACCATTACAGCGCCCTACGGCTGCGTGGCCGGGTTTCAACGCTAACAGTTCGTCCTCACTTCTTCTGGTAAAACGGTCTGCGACAAAATGTTTGGCAGACTCCACGCCAGCCTTGAACAGCTCCAGCCCACCTTTCATATTCTGACCACGTGTCGGGGTAAAAAGGTTCGCATAGGGGTTGGAACGGCCGATAATCAGATCGCAAAGCAACTCGCCGGCTGCGGTGCCCATGGTGATGCCCCAGCCGTTGAAACCCACGGCCACATAAAGATTCGGCGATCCGGATTCGGCGCATCCTATGAAAGGTATTCCATCCATCGGTTGAAAATCTTCGTTGGTCCATCGATACGCCGGGTCCTGGATATCGAAATACTCCCGGAGAAAATCTTCCAGTTGCCGGAAGCTTTTCATTTCCTCGTCCAGGACTCCTGTTTTGTACCTAGGGCCGATCGCTACAAGGTCGTGTTCGTCTCCTGAAGAACTGGCTCGAAAGGAGTAGGTTGGGGAGTCGGCACTGATAAACATGCCCTCCAATTGAGTGCTGGGGTTCATTCTTGCAGCAAGGGCGGGATGACTGAACGGGAAGGCTTTGGCGAAAAGTTTGCCCTCGGGCACCACCGGCAGGTGGGTAGCAACTACGACCTTTGTGGCTCGAACGGTATGGCCCTCAGAAGTTCGAACATGATAGCCGTCACTTCCGGTTTCTACACTCACAACGCGACTCTGTTCGAATAGCTGAGCTTGTTTCGTTACGGCGGCGGCTAAGCCTCTCACATATTGAGCGGGATTGAGCTGAGCCTGGTCATCAAAGCGCAGGGCCATCTGCACCGGCACGGGGGCGGGCATATCCTTATCCAGGACGGCGGGCAGTCCGAGGCTGACGGCTGCCTTCGCTTCATCGTCCAAAGACTGTGTGGCTTGCGAGCAGGTATAAATGTAGGAGGCCGTGCGCTCGAAGGCGCACTCGATATTTTCGTTTTCTACGATGGCAGCGATTTGTTCTACAGCAAACTGGTTTGCCCGGGCATATAGGCGTGCGTCGTTTTCGCCAAAGTTCTTGATGAGCGTTGAATACTTGATCCCGTGCTGAGCGGTCACTTTACCAGTGGAGCGCGCCGTAACCTGGGTACCGACTCTGGATGCCTCAAGGATGATTATTGACTTGCCGGCTCTGGCTAAATACAGGGCCGTGGACAAACCCACGATGCCAGCCCCGATGACGACGACATCGGTGTGTTCATCGGTTTGCAGTGAAGGGTAGTGAGTTGGCTGCGCTTTGGTTGCAGCCGTCCAGTACATGTGGTCGTATAAGGGTTCGCCTGCCATGAGTATTCTCCCTATTTCTGGCGTGTTATTAGCGTGGTTAAACGCAAATTGAAGCAACTTGTGTGCCCAGCACAAACGGACAGGCCGAACGTTTAGTTCGGCGCGCTTGAGATAATGTTCTCGACAAGAGACGTAGCCTGTTATTGCTCGCGTAGCGTCGATAAAAAGGCCGCGATATCGTGTGCGTCTTGCTCCGAAACATTAAGGTCCGGCATTGCTGTCAACGGATCGACTTCGGTAGGGTTTCTTATCCAGCGCACCATGTTTTCTGGCGTATTGGGTAGGACACCGGCAATGTATTGTCTACTGGCGATGCCCGCCAGTGGTGGGCCGATAAGGCGGTTTGGTCCAACAACCCCGGGGATCACATGACACGTGATGCAAAGGTGTTGCTGCAACGCCTTTTTACCGGCGCTAACATCGCCCAGGCGCACCTTGGCAGAGGGCGAGGTTTGGGCGTTCTCAGGCTGAGTCTGCTTTAGCGGGTAGCGCCCGCGCCAGGTCTGGTAGTCAGCCGGAGTCAGGCTGGGCAACACTTTCAGGAATGCCACCACGTCCCATATCTCTTTGTCGCTAAGCCGGTACTGCCAAGCAGGCATGCCGCTCATTTTTATGCCGTTTCGGATAATCCAGTAGATGTCAGCAGCAGGCAAGCTCTTGGCGGTGGCAACCAGAGGGGAGGGGGCGGGCGTCAAACCAAGCGCGAATGGTTGCGGAGCGATTCCCGGCGCGCCATGGCACTGGATGCAGTGTGCTTGAAAATGCCTGAAACCGTTAACCGTCCGGTTTGTGTCGTCCAGGGGTGGAGCGGTTATGCCTGTAGTTCTCAGCTTGACCGAGCGCCGCATGGATATTTCGAGCAATTGATAAACGAACGCTGTGTGTTGTTCGGTTGCGCTGATGTTATACAGGCCGGCGTATACAACGACGGCGCCGATCAAGCTGCCGATTGCTGCTGAAGCAACCAATGTAATGCCTGCAATTCGCTTCCATTTGGTCATCGTCAAGTGTCCCTGCTGTCAGTGAAGCGTCAGTAGGTAGGCTGCGATATCTTTCGCATCGGATTCATTTATTCCCATGTTCGGCATGGCAGTAAGCGGGTCGACGGCGGGTGGATCACGTAGCCATCGCACCAGGTTGTCCGGCGTATTTGGCAATACGCCGCCGACGTAAGCTCGTAATGCCATCTGATCCAGCGCAGGGCCGACTCTGGTTGCCGGGCCGCTTATGCCCGGCACCGTGTGACAAGCAACGCAGCCGTGCTGTGCAACCAGCTGCCGTCCTCGCTGTGCATCCGAGCCAATCAATTCAATAGCTTGACCTCGGGGCAATAGCGGCGGGCGTTCATCACCACAACTGGCTAGCAATAAAAGCATGAGAAGGCCGAGTAACGTTGGAGTAGGAGTTGCCATTGAATTGGCCTGGTTGGCGGTAACTATTTCAGGATATCCCCTAGAGCAGACAGCACAGCAAGTTTCTTGCCAGCCCATTGCGGGGGCGATACACGTCAGGGGCAGTCACCATGAACTGCATAAGTATTGTAAATTTTTCAAAGCGAGTCCGATCGTTACCGATATTGGCCCGCAATTGTGCCGCATTGACCACTATGCGCCCCTGACGGGCCAGTGGTACGGAATGTGCTAAGCAGACTGTGAAGCGGCCGGCACGCTTTAAAGCACCATTTTTTTCATTTTGAACACTTGTCGAGCGTATCGATGACCAATTTGCGCGTTCTGATATATCTTGTCATGCTTTTTTCATTCGCCTGTGTCCGGGCCCAAGTGGTCCTTGAGCCGCGCAGCGACAATGCCGATCGGATCGCTCAAATCAGTTGGGTGATTTTTGTTGGCGCAGCCATTATTTTTTTGCTGGTTATGGTGATATTGGCACTCGCGCTGTATGGACCACCGCGTATACGAATGCTGGTGAGCCAACGGACGCTTATCGTGGGGGCAGGCATCGCATTTCCGCTTGTTGTATTGAGTGTGTTGCTTTTTTATACCCTGCGGGCGGCGTCCTTCATGATCGAAGTCGAGGGCCGGCCTGCAGTGCGTATCGAAGTCAACGGTGAAATGTGGTGGTGGCGGGTGCGTTATCTTGACAGTGCAGGTCAGGTATTGTTTGAGACGGCAAATGATATCCGAATACCTTCCGGTGAGCCCGTAACGTTCTTGCTGAAATCAGACAACGTAATTCATAGTTTCTGGATTCCGAATCTGGCCGGCAAGCTTGACATGGTGCCAGGCCGCGTCAACCGCCTGAGGTTACGAGCGCGGGAACCGGGTGTCTACCAGGGGCAGTGCGCAGAATACTGTGGGGCGCAGCATGCAAAGATGCGGTTCGACGTGCAAGTACTGGCGCCTGATGCTTATCAGGACTGGTTGGCATTGCAACTTGAGCCGGCCCGTGAGCCCGTTGATCCGCTTCTTCAAACCGGAATGCGGCACTTTATGCAGGCTTGCGCCCAGTGTCATGCCATCCGTGGTACCGCGGCGAAGGGTACGCTCGGCCCCGATCTGACCCATGTGGGAAGTCGCCATACGCTGGCCGCTGGTGTACTGCCGAATAACGTCGGCTCGCTTGCAGGCTGGATTGCCGGCAGTCAGCACATTAAGCCGGGCAACCAAATGCCGTCGTTTACCAACCTGTCAGGCCCAGACCTGCGCGCCATTGCGCACTATATGGAAAGTCTCAAGTGATGCCGGACTCAACCCAGCCTATGCAGAATTCCCACTTGCCCAATGCGCTACCGCGCCCCGAAGCAGAGCTGGAACGACTGCAGCAAGTCTGGCGGCGTCCGTCAGGCTGGAAAATGCTGTCCGTGGTTAATAACAGCTATATCGGTCTGCTGTATATCGGTACGGCCCTGCTGTTTTTTCTGCTCGCCGGCGTGCTGGCGCTGTTGATGCGCACTCAATTGGCCGTGCCTGACAATGACTTCATCGGCCATGAGCTGTACAACCAGTTGTTCACCATGCACGGTACGGTCATGATGTTTCTGTTTGCGGTGCCGGCCGTCGAGGCGATCGCGGTATTGCTTTTGCCTAATATGCTTGGCGCGCGCGACTTACCGTTTCCGCGTCTGTCCGCCTATGCTTATTGGGCTTATGCCGTCGGGGGGCTTGTCTTCTTCTGCAGTATTTTCTTTCGTCTGGCCCCTGACGGCGGTTGGTTTATGTATCCGCCGCTGACAAGCACTGCGTATTCGCCCGCGTTGAACGCGGATCTTTGGTTGCTAGGCATCGGTTTTATCGAGATTTCGGCGATCGCAGGCGCGATTGAGCTTGCAATGGGTATTCTTCGCACGCGGGCGCCGGGAATGTCGCTTGACCGTATGCCGATTTTCGCCTGGGTGATGCTGGTGTTTTCGGGAATGGTCATTATTGCGTTTCCGGCGGTCATCGTCGGCACAGCGCTGCTGGAACTGGAGCGTGCATTCGGCTTGCCATTTTTTATCGTCGAAAAGGGGGGCGATCCGTTACTTTGGCAGCATCTGTTCTGGTTCTTCGGACATCCCGAGGTCTATATTATTTTTCTGCCGGCAGCCGGCATGGTATCCATGATCATTCCCGCCATGACTGGCGTTCCATTGGTTGGTTACCGCTTTGTGGTGCTGGCTTTGGTGTCGACGGGCTTTTTCAGTTTCGGGTTGTGGGTCCATCACATGTTTACCACTGGCATTGCGCAACTGTCACTCAGCTTTGCCTCGGCCGCCAGTATGGCGGTGTCTGTGCCAACCGGCATACAGATATTTGCCTGGATTGCAACTATCGCGGGGGCGGTTCGCCTGCGTCCGCTGAGGGTGCCCATGCTGTTTGTTCTGGGTTTTTTCTTCATCTTTGTGCTGGGCGGACTGACGGGGGTCATGGTGGCCGTCGTCCCGTTCAATTGGCAGGTCCATGACAGTTATTTCATTGTCGCCCACCTCCATTATGTGCTGTTCGGCGGTATGGTGTTTCCATTGTTTGCCGCCTTTTATTACTGGGCGCCTTTCGCCAGTATGCGTCCTTTGTCCGAGCGGCTCGGCCGTTGGGCTTTCTGGTTGATGTTTATCGGTTTCAACGTTAGTTTCTTTCCGATGCATTTCACCGGTCTGGCGGGGATGCCCCGACGGGTCTATACCTATGGAGACATCGAAGGATGGGGGGCTTTAAATATGCTCTCGACGGTCGGCGCATATCTGATTGCCGCTGGAGTACTGTTCTTCGTATGCGATCTGGCGCGTAATTTTCGTCCGACCGGTGGCCGCAACGCCGGCAATATTTGGCGTGCGGGCACCCTGGAGTGGCTACCTAACGATACTTTCGGCCCTCGCAGTATCCCGGCAGTAACAGGCCGCGAGCCATTGTGGAGCCAGGCCGACCTGGCCGACAACGTGGAAGCGGGAAGGTATTACTTGCCTGATGCACCGACCGGCCGCCGGTCTACGTTAATTACGAGTGCGCTGGAGGCCCGTCCGCAATATGTTCTGGAACTACCGGGGCCGGGGTGGTCGCCCTTGCTTGCGGCGCTTGGCACCGCCGGCTTCTTCCTGCTCTTGACGTTCAAGATACCGTGGGCGGCGGGTGCCTGCGGCTTGCTGGCCGTCATCATGATATGGCGCTGGTTGTGGGATGCCGATACCAGCCCTGAGCAGCCGTCGGTCGACATTGGCGGAGGGCTGCGACTGCCCGTCTCTTGTCACGGCAGCACGTCCCATTCGTGGTGGGCAACGGTTGTTTTGCTGATGGTTTGCGCCAGTATATTCAGCGCTTTGACGTTTACTTATCTCTTTTTATGGACGGCGTCTCCTCAGGTCTGGCCGGAACCGGCTCGGCTTCCGTTGCCGGTGGCGCCGCTGATCAGTGTTTGCCTGTTGCTGGGCAGCAGTGCATTGTTGATGTGGAGCCACCGTCAGCTAAACCGGGCCAGCCAAAGACCGCTTCAGTTGGTTATGATCCTTGCCGCACTGATGGTGGCGGCGGCCGCCGGCTGGGAAGGGTATGGGCAGTGGGCTGCGGGATTGCGGCCGCAGGATAACAGCTATGCAGCGGCAGTTTGCGCCATGGTTGGGCTGCAAGGGGTGTTTGCGATTGTGGTGTGCTGCATGGCCGTTTTCACGGCGGCGCGTTCGGTCGCCGGCCGGCTGACTCGCGAGCGACGCGCCTCATTCGACAACACGGCGCTCTTTTGGCATTACACGGTGGTGCAAAGCCTACTTGGCCTGGCGCTGATGCACGGTTTTCCTCGCATGATAGGTTGAACGATATGAACCTTGGTTTCTCGCGGACATTCCTATTGATGCTGGCCGGCCCCATTATCTGGTTGGTTCATTTCTTCGTTATCTATACAGCTAATGGCTTGAACTGTGCGCGGCCGGCCCCGGATCGTTCTTGGGCGGGGCTGCCCTTGACCTCTTGGCTCATTGTCATGGCCGGTGTGTGCGCACTAGTTGCCATGGTTTGGTTTTATAGAATTTTGCGTCATAGAACGAAAGGCGTGTCCGGGAATGCAGCATTTATGCAACGGCTTGCGGCTGCGCTCAGCCTACTTTCTGCAGTGGCCATCTTCTGGGAGACGTTACCTGTTTTGCTTGTACCAGCTTGTGGCTAAGGCCCGGACACGCTATTTAGTCGGCGCGATCCTTTAGCTCTGTCACTCCTTGCTTGCTGGCACAATGGTCGCAGCAGAAGATTTGTCCACTCTTCTCCAGACCATGTCCGATAATGCACACACCGCATTGCTCGCAAACCGGTGCGACGGTCCGAATCGCGCATTCGAAGCTGTCAAACGTGTATGTTTTGTCCTGAGTCGTTATCTCGAAAGATTTATCGTATTCATTACCGCATGAATCGCATTTCCCCATAGAAATCTCCTTGACCTAAGCGTGGTGTATTTCCCGCCGAAGTGTTGTGTTGCATGAAAGTACCAGTGGGTCGATCGTCTCGTATTACTGAGCGCGACATTTGTAATATGAGCAAGTCTCATGCCTGCCACCCGGGTTTGCTCATCGTCTAGGCTTCAGTTCTCCGTTGATTTGCCTGTGTGTTTCGTCACGGGCTTATCGGCCTCCTCTTCCATCCGCTTGGAGAATACCTTGATCGATTCGATGATGGGTTTTAGCGACGCCCATAGTTTGTCGTCATTGAGCATCTTGTACGCGCCAGTGACCCCCGGAGCATCAACTCCATCATGTGGTGGAGTATGCTTATTGAGCTCCAGAACAGCATCCTTCAGCCCGAAAACCACCTTGTAAAACTCCTCAGGTGCAATGCGCGATAGCGCCATGCCAAGGATTGACAGATTCTGAATTGCGTTCAATGTACCTTCTTTGCCGATGCCGTCGACCAGCACTTGGGCGAGTTGGGTTTGCGAGCGCACAAGGTCGTTCGCAAAGCGCAGTATTCCTTGCTCGTGCAGGCTTTGAAGCAACCGCTCAAGCTCCTGATGGGCGTCCGGGCCGAGTGGCGTGGGTTGGACTTTATAATCAATGCGTTCGGCCATTAGAGTTTCTCCGGATTTGGTTGTTGGGCAGGAGGAAAGACGTATTCTTTTTGAGCCCATTTGACTTCCGCTTGTACCCCTTCGTTAGGCGTGCGGTGGCCGTTACGGAAATTGTGTTTCGGCAACGGGGAGCCATCGTTGGTTCTCGGCAGCACTTCCAGGCTAACTGCAGTCTCCTTGAAGGCCGGTGTATTCACGACGGGGTCATGGTGTTCACCGGTGAGCAGGTTCAATCCCGGCTTGCCCTGATGGATGGATATAAACAGGACGTTGCCGTGTACCCGGTCGGTTACCAGGGCGGGAAGGTCCAGGGATGCCCGCCGTGATTTCACCCTTACCCATGTGCCGTCCTGTATGGCGTGCTGATTTGCCAGCTCCGGACTGACTTCAACAAACCAGTTTGGCAGCAAGCCGTCGATGCCCGGAGAGCGTCCTGTTTGATTAGTGCCCTGGAAGTGCTCCAACATGCGCCCGTTATCCAGCATCAAATCGTAATCGTCGTCGACCGCCTCGTCTGGTTCCGTCCATTCCAGAGGAAAAAGAATGGCCTTGCCATCTTCGGTGTTGAAACCGTCGGTGTAGAGCAAGGGGGTGTCAGTGCCGTCCTCCTTTACCGGCCAGCACTGCGAGTTCCAGCCTTCCAGCCGGGGATAACTGACCCCTTTAAATATGTCGGCAATGCTGGCGACTTCATCCATAATCTCTGAAGGATGCTTATAACCCCAATCGTGGCCCATGCGTTTGGCAAGGTCCGTCAATATCTGCCAATCCGGACGGCTATTTCCCAGCGGCGGCATTACTTCGTAAAAGCGTTGGATACGCCGCTCGGTATTGACGAAAGTACCGTCTTTTTCAACACTTGGACTGCCCGGTAATACGACATCGGCAAATTGAGCGGTGCGGCTAAGGAATATGTCTTGTACGACCAGAAATTCCAGCTTTTCAAAACCAGTGTGTACATTTTGGGTGTCTGCATCGGAGAACGCTGTTTCCTCGCCGATGACGTACATGGCGCGGATCTTATCGGTATCAGCATCCTGAACCATGGTGAAATTGTCTGCACCTATTTCAAGGGAAAGCTTTTCCTTCTCCACGCCCCAAGCCTTGGCCCATTTATTGCGCACTGCCTCGTCGGTGACCTTTTCGTAACCCGGATACATGTTTTTCAGGCAACCGAAGTCACTCGCCCCTTGAACATTGTTGTGGCCGCGCATCGGATAGCCACCTGTGCCCGGTCGACCATAGTTACCGGTCACCAGCAATAGATTTGACAGCGCCGTGCTGGTATCTGCGCCGTGGCTGTGCTGTGTAATACCCATCGCCCAGAGCAGACAAACGGACTTGGCCTGGCCGACCATTTCTGCCGCCTCGATCAGCACGTCCAGAGGCATGTGGGTCATTTCGGCGGCATATTTCATGGTGAAAGGTTCAATTGAACGACGATACTCTTCGACCTGATTGACCTCGTTGTGCAGAAACGCCTGATCAGCATAGCCATTCTCGAACATATAGCGAGAAAAAGCCGTTGCCCAAATAAGGTCCGTACTCATTTTGGGGCGCATGAAAATGTCGGCACGTTCAGCCATTTCGTGCTTGCGAGGATCGACCACGATCAGCTTTTGCCCCCGCAATTTCTTAGCCGCCTTAACCCGGGAAGCGATCACCGGGTGGTTTTCCGTCAGGTTACTGCCCACAAGCACGACCAGATCGGCTTTTTCGATGTCTTCAATCGTGCCTGCGTCGCCGCCATAGCCGACGGTGCGAAACAGCCCTTTGGTAGCTGGGTTCTGACAGTAACGCGATGAGTTATCTACGTTATTGGTGCCAATGATTAGTCGCGCGATTTTCTGTGTGAGGTAGGCCTCCTCGTTGCTGGCCTTGCTCGACCCGATAAATCCGATCGCGTTTGGCCCATGGCGGTCGCAATCGCGCAATAATCGACTCGCGACCAGATCCAGTGCCTCATCCCAGTCTGCCTCACGAAATCTTCCGTTTTCACGGATCAAAGGCGTCGTCAACCGCTTCTCACTATTCACGAAGTCCCAGGCGAATTTGCCCTTGATACAGGTGGAAATACCATTCACCGGCGCCTCGTCCATGGGCTGAACCTTGAGGATATGTCGGTCCCGGGTCCACATTTCGAAGGAACAGCCTACGCCGCAATAGGTACAGACGGTCTTGGTGCGCTTTATTTCGGGTTGCCGCCAGTGCATATCCATGTTGGAAATGGCGGTGATCGGTGGTGCGCCAATGGTGTTTTCCAGCTTCTTGACGATATCAATCATCGGCCGCTTTAGAGACTGCGGCAGGGCAGTGAAGGGGCCGGCGTCGGGCTGCATGGTATTTTCCATCAAAGCATTGCAAGGGCAGACGGTGACGCAATGGCCGCAACTGACGCAGCTCGAACCCTCGATCGTTTGTCCGCCATCCCAGAGCACCCTGGGATTTTCCATGTTGTAGTCGATACTCAGAGTCTCATTGACCTCGACGTTCTGACAGGCCTCGACGCAGCGTCCACAAAGAATGCACTGATCGGGATCATAGGTGTAGAACGGATTGGTTTGGTCTTTTTCGTAGGGTTTACGCTTGAACTCATAGCGTTGAATCGGTATGTTCATGTCCGATACGGTATTGTGCAGCGTACAGTCTCCGGTATTGTTTTCGCATACCGTGCAATACAGTTCATGTTTGCCTAGAAGTCTGTCCATGCCTTCGTGCCGGGCGGCATCAGCACGCCGTGCATTACTGGAGATGGTGAGCCCGTCATGGGTCTTGATCGCGCAACCACGCTGTAGCTCGCCGTTTACCTCAACCCAACAGACGTCGCAGGTCTGCAGGGGGCCTAGCGCGCGGTGGTAACAAACATGGGGTAAATCAATACCGTGATTACTAAGGAAATCCACCAGCGGCTCATTGTTTTTTCCTGTTAGCCGCTTGTCGTCAAAGAATATCGTGCAATCTTCAGCCTTGTTCATTAGAACTCCTTGCTTTTCGGGGTCAGGTTTGAGCGCGTAAGCAGGGCTTTTAGCAAGAGGCATTCCCGAAAGTGTCGGCATAGCCGCGATCTGTATTTAGAACGGGCGGGACTGGCATAAGACTTGCAGGTAAGCGCAAACCCTAAAAGAGGGAAGGCAACCGGGTTACCAACCTACCTTCATCAGTGTTGCAGTGTCAGCCATGGCGCATTTTTACCGAGCAGTGATGGAAATTTTTTCAAACGACATTAGGAGTTTGCAATGCAAAAACTTAGAGATGTGATGAGTACGGATGTAAAAATTCTTAATCCCGAGATGACGCTCGAAGATGCGGCGCAGCAAATGCGGGACGGCAATTTCGGATCCATGCCGGTCGGTGAGAATGACCGCTTGATCGGCGTATTGTCGGACCGTGATATTGCTATTCGCGCCGTGGCGAAGGGTTATGCCGGCAGTACAAAAGTTCGGGAAGTCATGTCGGAATCCCTTACTTGGGCTTATGAGAACGATTCTGTCGAACAGGCCGCCGAACTAATGAGCCAGCGCCAGATTCGGCGCTTGCCAGTGGTCAATCAGGATAAGCGGTTGGTGGGCATCGTGGCCCTGGGCGATCTCGCTGTTGGCACGAATGCCTCAGGCGAGGTAAACCAGGCTCTGAAAGGCATATCCCAGCCCGGGCGCTGACCGGCATTTTATGCGAAGCAAGTGGGTTCCACGATGATGTCTGATGAATTATTTCAGTCCAATGCGCCTGCGTTGATTGTTTCTCCACATTATGATGACGCTGTTTTTAGTTGTGGCAACTTTCTGGCCGGTCGACCGGGCAGCACTGTGATAACGGTCTTTGGCGGAGTGCCATCGGATGCAGAACTGTTGACGGACTGGGATCGTCGGTGTGGCTTTGATCGATCCTGCCACGCAATGCGAGAGCGCACAATGGAAAACCGGCGAGCGCTTTTTGCCCTGCACGCGAAAGCGCTTGAGTTCGATTTCCTTGATAGCCAATACACCGGTGAAGCAGACATCGATGATGTGCAACTGGTTGACACGTTGTTCCGGGTGGTTGCCCAGTTGCAGTCTGACAACGTCTTTATGCCTTTGGGTTTGTTCCATGGAGATCATATTCGGTTGTCGGATGCCCTGATGGCGATATGTGGGTTTTTCCCTGATATTCAGTGGTTTGCTTATGAGGACATTCCTTATCGGAAGCAAGTCGGTTTGGTCCAGGAGCGGCTGTCCCTGCTGTATATTCAGGGCGTGAGCATGTCCCCGGTTAACTTGCAATGTCCTGCAACCCGGCAGAAGGCTGCAGCGGTATCCGCTTATCGCAGCCAATTGGTCGGTCTGGGACCAGGGAGCAAGCCAAGCATTCTAAGGCAGAGTGAACATTTCTGGCATTTGTCGTGTTCCGTGGGCAGACGTTCATGATGCAGTGTGCGTGGCGGGCGGGGTCACGGGTATCAATCGTTGTGCTGACCTATAACCGTTTTGAAGAGTTGTGTCGAACGCTGGAACGACTGCTGGCACTGCCTCAGCGATATCCGGTCATCGTTGTAGACAATGGCGGAACCGATGGAACCGCGGCGCGACTTAAGCACAGGTTTCCAGGCGTGTTACTGGTTCGCGCCCCGCGTAATCTGGGTGCTGCGGGCCGAAATCTGGGCGTCGCACACGTTGTTACGCCCTACGTTGCCTTTTGTGACGACGATACGTGGTGGGAGCCAGAGGCGCTGGTGACCGCCGTGGAGATTCTCGAGTCAAAGCCCGAGCTTGCCGTCTTGAGTGCGAGAGTTTTGGTCGGCCCCGAAAAGCAACCAGATGCCACTTGCTCGGTGATGGCCGAGAGCCCGCTACCCCATATTGAGGGCGTCGGGCCGCAATTGATCGGTTTCATGGCAGGTGCCAGCATCATGCGTACCCAATCGTTTCTGGATGCGGGAGGATATTGGGCCCCATTTTTCATTGGGGGCGAAGAAGCCTTGCTTGCAATGGATATTCTCGACGCAGGTGGCATCATCGCCTATGCCCCGGCGCTTGAGGTGTCCCATTGGCCATCATCATTTCGGGATGCGACCTTGCGTCGCAGGACCACGGCTCGCAACGAATTGTGGACGGCATGGATGAGACTGCCATGGTTGATGGCAGCGCGACGCACTGTGCATTTACTAAAGACGCTTCCAAGTTTAAGTGTCCGCATTGGCGTTGTATGCGCTGCGGCCTATGGTTGGCGCCAGGTGCGTGAACACAGAAGGCGACTAAAGCCCGCGACATGTTTGCTTTTCGAGAAAGTGTGGCGACATACGGATGGTGTTGTCCGAAAGTAGGCTGACGCCTGTTTAGGTCCGCACGGGCATACATCTTGCTTGTTAGCAGGCGAGCTGCTTAGTGTTCCCAAAAGCAAGATGCAGATACAAGTTCAGCCGCTCGATAGCCATTCGCTGTTGCATATTTATCTGTGATAGGACCGTCTTATGAATATCGTTGTTATCGGAGCCGGCTATGTGGGCCTCGTGACTGCTTGTTGTTTTGCTCAAACAGGAAATCGGGTTATCTGCGTAGATCATGATTCTGTCAAGATTAAGGGTCTTGAAAATAGCGGGATTCCCTTTCATGAGCCAGGTCTGGAAGCGTTACTCGGCGTTCAATTGAGAAGCGCTCGGCTGATATTTGAAACGAGCATTGCGCGGGCCATGCGTGGCGCGGACGTGGCATTTCTGGCCGTTGGCACGCCGTCGCGGGCCGATGGAAGCGCTAACCTTGACAATTTGCTGCACTGTGCACGTGAACTGGCGAATACGGCGTTTGGAGACTGTATCGTTGTGGTTAAATCAACGGTTCCCGTTGGCACATCCAATCTCATTGAAGAAATTCTTGGTGCGCAACGGGCAGGCCAAGCGGGGCATCCCCGTGTGTTCGTCGCCTCCAATCCTGAATTTCTGGCCGAAGGGCGGGCAGTGGAAGATTTCCAGGCACCAACCCGCATCGTAGTCGGTGCCAATGATGAATGCTCCAAGACGGTGCTGCGCAAACTATACGCACCATTCGATCCAGACGGCACCCGACTGTTGGTGATGGATCGGCGAAGCGCCGAGTTTGCAAAGTACGCATGCAACGCGATGCTGGCCGCACGGATTTCCATGATAAATGAATTGTCGGGAATCGCAGGCAAGCTTGATGCCGATATCCAGGCTGTGTGTCGCGTGCTTAAAGGCGACCCGAGAATTGGCGCAAGTTATCTTTGTCCGGGTGTTGGCTATGGCGGCTCTTGCCTGCCCAAGGATTTGAATGCTTTGATCGCGAGTGCGCAGGCGGTACAAGAACCGGCCGTTATGTTGCGCGGTATCAAGCGGGTAAATGAGCGGCAAGGCGAGTTGCTTTTGCAGATGATGCGCCGTCATTTCGGCGGTGATCTGCAAGACCGGCGCATCGCCATCTGGGGGCTTGCCTTCAAGCCCGGTACGGATGACGTACGCGCCGCACCCAGCCTGACACTAATACGACAATTGCTTGAAGAGGGAGCGCAGGTTTACGCATACGATCCCGTCGCCGTGATTGCTGCGCAACGAGCCATCGGGACAACCTCGGTTGTCTTTGGAACTTCGCGCATGGATGTATGCGAAGGTGCTGACGCGCTCGTGGTCATGACCGAATGGGATGAATTCAGATCCGTTGATTTTGCCTGGCTTGCATCGTTGCTGCACTGGCGCGCGATCTTTGACGCGCGCAATATTTATGACGCGACCTTACTGCGTCGTTATGGGTTGCAGCTTTATCAATTAGGGCGGGGCGTAAAGCTGGAGTGCGCCTCACCGAATTTGCGTGGTAATGATATCGAAGGCAAACAGTTGTATGAACCTCTCAGGACAAAACGTCCTAACAATGCGTGACGAACTCCCCTAGTGGTGGTCACAGTTTCCGGCGTCAAGCATAAAGTTCGCTTTAAGGAAAGTGCCCGCCTACGAACTGACTGGAACGGGAAAACGACGCAATGGTTTTTCCCAGACCTTCGCTGAACGTCACGGTGGGTTGCCATCCAAGAACTTGTTTGGCGCGGGTTGTGTCGGGACATCTCAGAATGGGGTCATCGGCCGGTAGGGGCAGAAATTCGAGCATGGGATCGCGGCCCAGCAGTGCACATACCTGACGCGCGATCTCCACGATTGAAATTTCTTCTGTATTACCGAGATTCAAAGGTTCTTCTGTTGCGTTGTTGCTGTTCATCAAGCATATCAATCCGGTGATCAGGTCATCAACATAGCACAAGGAGCGAGTTTGACTGCCGTTACCATAGATGGTTAATGGTCGACCTGACAGCCCTTGGACGACGAAGTTCGAAATCGCACGTCCATCGTTAGGCGACATGCCGGGTCCGTAGGTATTGAAAATACGGGCGATGCGTACGCTGGTGGAGCGCGTCCGGGCGTAGTCGCTGAACAGCGTCTCTGCGCAGCGCTTGCCTTCGTCGTAACAGGCGCGTAACCCGATTGGGTTGACATTGCCATGATAATGCTCGGGTTGGGGATGTACTTCCGGGTTGCCATAGACTTCGCTGGTAGAGGCCTGAAGTACACGCGCGGCGCATGCGGACGCTCGTTCAAGCACATTAAAGGCTCCTTGTATGCATGTGCGCAGCGTATGAATGGGGTCGGCCTGATAATGCACCGGAGACGCCGGACATGCCAGATTGTAGATTTGGGTAGGGCGGATGTCGGCCGGCAGCGGATCGATGATGTCTTGGGTTACCAAAGAGAAACGACGGTTCTGCATCAGCGGCACTATATTTTCATGGGAACCGGTTTTAAAGTTATCCAGGCAGATCACGCGATGGCCTTGCGCGAGTAGCTGTTGACATAAATGAATTCCCAGGAAGCCCGCTCCTCCGGTCACGAGGATGATTTGTTCATTGTTCTTCAGGTTAGCCATGCCGGCCCCCCATTAATGTGGTCAGCAATTTCTCCCAATCGCAGATGTACCGCTGGATGTTGAAGCGCTGTCTCGCCGTGTGGTAAGCCGCTGTACCCCATTGTTGCGCCAGCTTCGGTTCGGCCAATAATTGACGCATGACGTCGAGTAAGGCGTTCTTGCGATTGTCAACGTAGCCGTCAACGCCATTAGTGATTACATGCGGGAGCTCGGTGGCGGCCACCCCTACGACAGGAACGCTCGCCATCATGGCTTCAACCAACGAGAGCCCTAGGCTGGCATATCGGATAGGGGTGAAAAAGAATCGATAGCGGGCGACAAAACCGGGGACCTCGAGATTGGGTACCTCGCCTAGCCCACCTGCCAGATGGTGCGATCCCATGCCGATGAGCTCCAGGGGGACGGCGGTCCGGGCCCATTGGTAGATATCGGCGCCAACACGTCGGCCTCTTGTGTTTAGGTTGTTGATGACGACGATGCCGCATGGCAGTTCTCCGGTGTAAACGACATCCTTTGCCTCGGGTACGCCGTGTTCGATGACGGCAACAGGCATTTGTCCAGCGTCCCACATCAAGGCGTTGTAGTGTGTCACATGAACCAATACGCCACGATCATGATTGAAAAAATGTCGGGTATTCGTCGGGTGCGGTTCGGGTGGGTTATGTTCAATGTAGGCGCAAGGCAATGCTTGTTGGGCGGACGTAAGCAGCGAGTAGCGATCCCGCTCAAATGCATGGCGCGACTGATAAATGATGCAGTCCAGGTGCTGATCGCGCACGTGCTCTGCGTCGACGACGCGTATGTTCGAGCCCCAGGGGATTTTGTTTCCTGGGTGACTATAGCCCGGCTGCTGTTCCTTCGTAACGGGAATGATGAACTCGTGCGGCAACTGGGTTAACGAATACAGAAAATTGCCGTGGACATGCCATGTCAGGATATGCAATGGAGTTTTCATGATGCCGTGTGCTCCGTCAAGTGCTTCAGAGCTTCGTCCAGTACGTCATCCACGTCGACGCCGAGTGCGCAAAAGTGATCGAAAGGACATTCGTAATAAGCACAAGGACGGCACGCTACAGGCGTATGGAGAACCGTATGCACACTTTTATCCAGTGGCGCCCATCGCTTCACGTCACTACCCGATGCAATGACGACGCTTGGTAAGTTCACGCTGGCTGCGACATGTGATATGCCGGTGTCGTTGCAGATCAACAAACGCCCACGCTGTAGCAGGCTGCCAAGCATGCCAAGTGTCGTCAGCCCGCAAAGATTCTTGATAGGGTAGGATATATGGTGGCTGAGCGCATGGGCGAGCGAGTCTTCATTTTGGCTGCCGGTCACCGTGATATGCCAACCCTTGGCCGCAAGGCTGGAACCTACTGCAGCGAAGCGCTCCAATGGCCAACGGCGGGAGGGCAATCTGGCGCCTGGGTGTATGAAGACTGTACGTTGCAAATCCAGAGCATACTGGTTAATCAAGGCGTTCGCCTGCGCATGGTCGGACTTGTGTAACGGAAGCTCGAGCGTATCATCCGTATCGTTAATGCCAAGATGATTCAGCAAAGCCAGGTAACGGTGAATTTCGGGCAAATCGTCTGGCCAACGCATGAGGAGGCCTTCGTCGCCCAACGATTGTTCAGGAACAAATCCCGCCCATGCTACTGGTTCCATGGCGCGTACGATGGTATTGGACTGCTGGCCGCTGCCGTGCATTTGTAATACCAAGTCGAATTTTCTGCTGCGCATATCACGGTAGAAACGGGGCAGTTCGCGTTCATATACTTCTTGTTCAGGAAAAGCGGGGTCTCCGGGAAACTGGACCAGTTCATCGGTGTAGTGCCGGAAATGGTTCACGAAGGTTCGAGCGCTGTCCAATCCGATTAACGTGATGTGCGCATTTGGTAACGTCCTGCGCAATGCCCGCAAAGCCGGTACAGCGCATAACATGTCGCCTAGATTCAAAGCTCGAAATACGGCGATATTATTGAGCCCGGCTCCCCAATCGATTGTTGGCCGGCTCATGGAAACCTCGCTCCAAACCGGCTGATGCCGATCAGACGCCAGAAAATCGACAAGGGCGGAATGCAAATTGAGGTAACGAATAGCTCGACCGCATTTCGCACAGTCCACGAACTGCATACCAGCCTCCGCGCAAAAAACCACCCGGTGGCGAATGCCCATGCGGCCGATAGCGCCAGCCCAAGGTAATAACGTCCTGTGATCGTACTGATGATGGCGGCCACCAGCAAGATTGAAATCAGTAGATACAGCCATGGAATGCTGCGACGGATTCGTTCCCGATACAGCCGAGGGTGTTTACGGTAGAGCAATACGTCGAACATGACTTTTTTTTGCATGCCGACGCCAGCGGCGAAAGATGCCGAACGCAACGGGTGGACGACAATGGCATTGGATGCCTCGACCAGGTTGTAGTGCTGTTCCAGAAGAGTGAAATGCAGGTCCGAATCCTCGCGCCATGCCATGGTGAAACGTTCATCGAAGCCATTGACTTGGTGAAGGACTTCTCGCTGTATGAAACAGTTAGCGGTGACAAATTCGGCGCGCGTCAATTCAGCGGCGTCGAGTTCATAGTCGGAGGGCCTGAGCGGCAACGGCATCTGGACCTGTCCGGTTGCCGCATGCACCCCTGGCTGCATTGCTGCGAGGCCGGCTTCGAGCCAGCGCGCATTCGGCTTGGTGTCATCATCGGTAAATGCAATGATGGGAGCCAAAGCCGCTTTCCAACCGCAGTTGCGTGCACCTGCCGGCCCCTGAGATGCTGTTACTGCGAGATAGCGTATAACCGGGCCATTATCTTTGGATGCAGATGCTTGCTGAACGACTGTTTCAGCCATGGTGCTGGGCCCGTCGTCGCATACGATGATTTCGTAGTCACAAGAAGGTAGTGTCTGATTCTGAAGGGAGGCGAGACAGCGCTCAAGCAGATCAGGGCGCCGATATGTTGGCACTACGACTGAGAGTTTGAGTCCATGTGCTGTAGTCATGATGACTTCTCCACTAAATAACTGCCAATCAGCAGCGCGTCGAGTGGCGAGGTCCAGAACGACTCCAATGCATCACGTGGGCTGCATACGATTGGCTCCCCTCGAGTGTTGAACGACGTGTTTACCAGTACAGGTATCCCTGTTCTCTTCTCGAAAGCGCAGAGCAGTTCATGTAATAAGGGGTTTTGACAAGCGTTCACCGTTTGTACGCGGGCAGTACCATCCACATGGCGCACGGCCGGGATGGCGTCCGCCTTGTCAGGCAGGACGTCAAAGACGAATAACATGAAAGGTGCGTCGATCGCCGCTTGGCCGTGACTATCGAACCATTCGTGGGCACGCTCGGCTAAAACCAGCGGTGCCACCGGGCGGAAGTCCTCTCTATCCTTGAGTTCGTTTAATCGAGCCTGCATGGCGCTGTCGCGGGGTGACGCTAAGATAGAGCGTGCGCCCAGCGCGCGGGGGCCGAATTCCATCCTTCCCTGAAACCAGCCAATCACCTTTTCCTGTGCCAGCAACTGGGCAGCAGTTTGCGCGATATTGGACAGTTTTTTGTACTTAATGCGTGAACGTTGGAGAAAGGCTTCTATCTCCGCGTCACTATATTCAGGACCCAGGTAAGCGTGCTCCATGTGCCAATGGCGTTCCTTATCCTGGCGTTGAAGCTTGTCGATCCATAAGGCAGCACCTAGCGAAGTGCCTGCATCACCGGCCGCTGGCTGGACCCAGATGTTGTCGAACGACCCTTCGTCGGCCAGCCGTGAATTAAGCACGCAGTTAAGCGCAACGCCGCCGGCCATACATAATTGGTTTGCTTTTGTTCTGTCATGAAGCCAGGTAGCCATTTGTAAGACAGTTTCCTCCAATGTCTTCTGCAAAGAATGGGCGATATCCCTGTGGTGCGCATGGAATTCGCCGCCACGTTGGCGTGCCGGGCCAAAGAGCTGCTGCAGGCTGCAGGCTTGCAATGCGTAGCCACCATTTCGGTCCGGTTGCAGTATCTCTCGAAATTCGGCTAAGTAGGTTGGCTTGCCGTAAGAGGCCAGCGCCATCACCTTGTACTCGTCCGACGAGTGCAGAAAACCCAGATAGCGGGTGACGTCCTCATAGAGCAAGCCGAGTGAATGGGGCAGATTGACGCACTTTATACGTTTATATTGTCCTTGGGTATAGTGGCCATAGCTCGTCGTGGTCAACTCGCCACGGCCATCCATGGTCAGTACGGCAGCTTCGTCAAACGGAGAAGCGAGGAAAGCACTGGCTTCGTGACATAAATGATGTTCCAGGAAGTGCCAGCGTTCCATTACATGAGCCAATGTGTCGCTGTGAAAGCGTTTTTGTAGATGCAGCGGTACACCGCTGATTAACTGCCGTGGTGCGTTGATTACATACGATAGAAATAGGCCGTCCCAAGGCGTGCCTGGTCCTTGCCATTTGGCGGAGGGCTCAAGCGGCAATTCGATGTGGCCATCAGGAGCCAGATCCCGCTCAAGCAGGGCCGGATCAAAGGCATAGACAATGTGATCGATATCGGCAAGATCACACTCTGCCTGGCTCAGGCAATAGTCTATGGCGTAATACGGCAGTTGCCAGGTCGAAAATGGTACTGGCCGCTTGCCATGTTTGATACGGGTGAACCGTTCCTCCTCCACTGCAGCCAGTACTATACCGTCTCGCACCAGCGAGGCGGAACAATCGTGAAAAG
Organism: Pusillimonas sp. UBA3987; assembly: GCA_002384935.1. Classification (GTDB taxonomy): domain Bacteria; phylum Pseudomonadota; class Gammaproteobacteria; order Burkholderiales; family Burkholderiaceae_B; genus Neopusillimonas. Next base: position 48,859 of record DGCD01000004.1, on the reverse strand, counting down.
TTGCGTTTAAGCCTAAGGTCAACATGAAGAGTGCTCCGAAACTTGCTTTCCTTTAAGGAGGCCCTGGTCGGCCCGCGCGCCCGTTTCCAACAGCAGATCAAGTACTGCGTCGCACACAGATTCGTGCGAAACGCGTGCAAGGCAGTCATGGTGGTGTTGCGGGCATACGCTGCGATAGCAGTACTTACACGGCACGTCGTAAAAAAGAAGCCGGTGCGGCGTCATCCATGGTGTGTGTTGTGGGTTCGTCAGAGCATAAAGGTCTACTACCGGCGTTTGCAAGGCGGCGGCCAGATGGACCGGACCTGTATTGTTCGACAGAAGCAAAGATGCGTTTTCAATAAGACAGGCGAACTCGCCCAACGACAGTTCGCCTGAAAGATTGATGATCGGGACGTCGGGCCCCGACTGATGCGCCACGCGTTCAACCAGCCCACGCTCACTGGCATCGCCAGTCATGATGATTGGTCCGACACGGTTGCCTAACCGTTTTAACGCCTGCGCAAAGCGATCAGGGGGATAGCGGCGAGACGGCGCTGTGGCACCGCAGTGCACGACGATCCACCCTTGTTCTGGCGTAACCCGGCGGCTAGCCAGCTTACGCTCGAGGGTATGTCGATCATTGTTGCGGGTGGTAAACGATAGGCGCTCGTTTTTGCAGGAGGCGCCAATTCGCGCGACCAGATCCAACTGTCGTTGGCTTTCATGCTTGATGATTTCCCGCGGCTCGGTTTCGGGCGCCCAATCGGATAGCAATTGGTAAGGATTCTCCCGGCAGTGAGCCAGAACGCGTGGGATCCCCGCCAGTCGGCATATCAATGCCGCGGGCAATGGGCTTTGGCTGTAAACGGTAAATATGACCGCAGCGTCAAACCGTCGGGCACGAAGCGTATCGATGAGGCCTATGTCAGTTGATGGGTTGGCGTCTTGATTTTTCACCCACGGAGCATCGTAGGTGATGGCATCGTCCACGTCTGGCAGAAACGGTAAAAGCGAGGCTCCAGAGCGAGAAGCGAGCAATGTTATTTGCCTGCCTGGTCTTGCTTGCTTAAGCGCACGAATGGCGGGTGTAGTCATCAGTACATCTCCGAGGTTATCCAGCCGCACGCAGAGTATCTTACTGGCGTGGTGCCAACTCAGGCTCGGGCTCATGCCTGTACCTTTTCGCGTTCCGCCATCAAGGTAGCCAGTCGTGTCGCCGCGTTATCCAACGTCAAGACGCGATAATGCGGGCAACGCCATTCGTTCATGTTCCATTCTGTTTCGTTTCCGTTATCGATGAGTATGGTGCGGCAACCCGCCCGTTTACCCGCTTCAATGTCGTCCAGAATGTCTCCGATCATCCAGGACCCAATCAACTCAATATCGTGACGCTCAGCCGCACGGGTCAGAAGGCCAGGCGCCGGCTTGCGGCATTGGCAAAAAGTAGCGTACCGACGTCTTGTCCCGGTTGGGAGATGGGGGCAGTAGTAGAACCCGTCGAGTCGGGCACCGCTTTCCTCGAACATCTGAACCAGGCGGCGCTGCATTCTGCCAAGTGCATTAAAGCCGAACTTGCCCAAAGCGATACCGGGCTGGTTGCTCACGACGATCAAGGGCAGGCCAAACCTCGAAAGCCGTGCGATACCCTTTTGGGCACCCGGAGCAAAAACCATTTTCTCGGGTTTTGTGTTGTAAGGGACGTCTTGCAGGATCGTGCCGTCTTTGTCCAGGAAGATAGCGGGCTTCATGGCCATGATGTCTCCTTCATGGGTAGTACCATCACTTCGGGAATCACGGTTTCGGGCGGTTGAGTCAACACAAATTTCACCGTTCGCGCCACATTGTCCGGATCTTGTAGTAAGTCACGATCAATGTCGGGGAAGCGGTCAAGCAGAAAGGGCGTGCGCATTCCGCCGGCGATGACGGCGGAAACCTTAATGCCCTCGCTGCGCAATTCCGAATGCAACGCATGGGACAGCCCCAACAACCCCCATTTGCTGGCATGATAGACGCTGGCATTGGGCCAGGCCCGGCGGGCGGCGGTGGATGCGATGTTAACGATGTGGCCGCCGACCGGTAGATAATCCAAGCCATGTTTGGCCAGCAGAAACGGACCCGTCAGATTGGTGCCGAGCACCCTGTGCCAGTCTGCGGAATTCATTTCACGTATACCTGACGTGACGTCGACGCCAGCGTTGTTCACAATGGCGTCGAGTCTGCCGAAGTGATCCACTATTTTATTCAGTGTCGTGCGTACTGCCGGTTCGTCGGCTACATCCAGAGTGAACGCCGCTGCCGACTTTCCTGCGCTTGTAAGGGCATCGACCAATTCTTGCGATGAATCCTTATCGATGTCGACTACAGCAATGTGCGCTCCATCTGCTGCTAACGTCTGGCAAATCGAAGCGCCAAGCCCCCTTCCGCCGCCGGTCACCAATATTACGCGTTCTGCAATGCTCTGGTAGTCGTGAGAATCCATTTCATCTCCAGTGGGGCACCTAGGTGCTATATAGTGAAATTTGCGGTGCAACGCGGCTTAAGGTGCCGAGGTGCAAGGTCTGCGGTCGTCAGTTGACCAAGCGGGCATGTTCTTGTCGCTTAGCGTTTCAAATATCTCTGATAACTGCAGGCCGACATCTTTCCAAGTGAACATTTTCTGTGCGCGCTGAGCCCCGGCTAGCCCCATTTTTTCGGCCAAGGAAGGGTTGTTGGCGAGCATGGCCAGGCGATCCGCCAAAGCGTCAGGGTCTTTTGGCGGCACAAGGAAGCCGGTCTTTCCGTCCTCTATGGTGTAGCGAATGCCGCCGGTGTCCGAACCTACTACCGGGCGACCGCACGCCATGGCTTCTACCGGCGTAATACCGAATGGTTCATACCAGGGGGTCGTCACGAACACATCGGCAGCGCTGTAATAGCGGCTCAGAACATTTCGCCCTCGGCTACCGGTAAATTCAACAAAATCTGCAATCTTCTCTTCAACAACGATATCGGCCAAACGTTGAAGTTCACGTGCGTCGCTTGCATGTGGACTCGAGATATTCCCGCCGACGATACATAGACGAGCTTCAATGCCGTGTTTCTTCCGCAAGCGGCTTAATGATCGGATCACGTTATCCACGCCCTTTCGTGGGACCATGCGGCCCAGTTGGAGCATGTAAAAAGCATCGCGCTTCCATCCCAGGATTTCGCGCGCGATGCCCGAGTCCATCGGTGACAGTTCGTACGGATCATAGCCGCAAGGCACCATGCTGATGCGCTCTGGATCTGCATCATATAGGGACAGTAGGTCCTGCTTGTCTTGCGGGCACTCGGCGATGATGCAGTCTGCTTCTCGTACAATTTCCTCTTCGATGTCGAAGCGGCTGTCTGAAAAGTGATCGTGCTGAGCCTGGTGCTGACGTCGTACTTTGCCTAGCGCATGAAACGTGACTACCAAGGGGATGCTTGCTAACCTGGCCAAAGGCAGTGCGGCCATCGCCGACATAAAAAAGTTAGCATGTATTACATCGTAAGAAGTTTCATGAGTTCGCGCGTAAGCCAGCATGAATTCACCGAACTCAACCATGTAAGGGAGTAGCTCTTCCTTGGGAAGAGGGCGCGCCGGCCCCGCCGGGACATGAACAATGCGTACGTTATTGTCCCAGTCCATCAAAGTCGGTAAACATGGATCGTCCAGACGAGTGAACACATCGACGCAGTGCCCTTGCCGAGCCAATTCCCGGGCTATATTGGCGACATATACATTTTGCCCGCCGCTGTCGACACCACCCAGTTGGGACAAGGGCGATGCGTGTTCACTCACAATTGCAATCCGTTGCATCATAGCTCTCCAGTTGACTTGCCTCCGTTCCCGCGTCGCCAGGCTGACAATGGGCATATGCGTGTCGGAGGTATATCGGTATGGAGAGAGGAAGCAAATTGCGTGCCTATAGACTGTCGCGCGGCAGGTTACGGGCCAAGATAGAGGGCGGATGAGTAGTCAGCTCATTAGAGCGATACTGGTTCGCGTCGTAATTCCACTGGCGGAATGTTGATTTGAGCCCTATATTTGGAGACAGTTCGTCGGGCCACTATCACCCCTTGATCGGCCAGTTTCTCCGTCAGTACCACGTCAGAGAGCGGCCTGGATGGATTTTCGGCATCGATCATTTCCCGTATCAGTGCGCGAACGGCCCCGCTGGAGCATTTGCCGCCAGTGTTCGTCGCCAACTCACGCTGAAAAAAATGTTTGAAGGAATAGACGCCTAAAGGGCAAACGAGGTACTTATTGCTTGTGGCGCGTGATACGGTCGATTCATGCAGACCTAATTCGTCGGCAATTTCACTTAGCATAAGGGGTTGCAGTGCGGCATCGCCATATTTGAAGAAAGCTTGTTGGCGGGCAACAATGCCTTGCGCAACTTTCTGCATGGTGCTGGCGCGTTGTTCAATATTGCGTAGTAACCAGCGCGCCTCTTGAAGGGCGTTGCTCATAGGCGTCCTGTCACTGCATTGGCTGTCCCGGAACAACCGGGCATAGCGCGCATGCAATCTGGCTTTTGGCATGGACTCTTCGCACAATATGGCAACCCATTTTTTGCCGTCCTTCAGGACCCGGACATCGGGTATGACATAAAAAGAAGGGTCTACCGTTGTGAACGCGCTGGCGGGGCGTGGATTCAAGCTTCGTATCAGATTGAGCGCCGCTACAATGTTTCCCTTGGAGTGACCAAGCTGTCGTGCAAGCCCTGAAAAATCGTGTTTGGCCAAGCTGTTCAAACCGTTGTTTACAACGTCAATCGCTTCGTGTCTGAACGACGTCTCCTTTGGTAACGCATTCAATTGCAAAAGCAGACACTCGCTGAGGTCGCGGGCGCCTATTCCGGGTGGCGCGATTTGCTGAACAAGCTGCAGCGCAAACTCCCACTCCCGGATAGACGGCGCAGCAAACGTTTCGTCGTGTTGAAACAATTCGTTGAATGGCAATCGTAGGTAACCGTCTTCATCCAGCGCTTCTATGATGATTTCTACCAGGGCGTGATCTCGTGGACTGAGCTCATGCCAACAAAGTTCAGCCCGTAACATGTCGTTCAGGGAAGTCGTGTTATCTTCGCGGTCGCCTACATCAAGATTGAAAATTCCCGGGGTTTGGGGTTGTGGGTAATCTCCAGACCACGTTCGGTCAATAGTTTCGGGAGGCAAAGTCACAGTATCAGGAACCCTCGTGGTGGTGTTCTGTGGCGAATCAGCGAGATGTTCGATAGATGGTTCTTGCTTTTCATCTGTTTGGCTTTCATTGGCGTGCCAAGAAAATTCGGGCGAGACGGAATCAACGGTGACAAAACGCGTTTCTTTCTTCGAGCCATAGCCTTCACTTGCATCGGCGGTGTCGTCGTCCTCTTCGAGAAACGGATTGGTGGCCAGCGCCTGGGACACCTCCTGATGGAAAGCAAGAGTTGACATCTGCAAGAGCTTGACGGACTGTTGCAGTCGTGGAAACAACGTCATTTGCTGGCGCATCGCCATTTCTAGACCTAGTCGGGGCATCGGTTTCTCCTTAAAGAGGTTAGCGGTTCGGATGGACGCGCCTAATCTCTATAAAGATTCAAGCAATAGTCATGCCAGCTTTTTTCTTGCCGGTCGCAGTTACGCGACTCGTCGGCGATAACCGCACCGTTATTGATTAACCCAGAGGATCCGATTGCTATATATGTCTGGAGTAAGTTTAAGTTTCAGCCTGGACGGCACTTTATTCACCTACCCTTGTAAATAGTGCAGGCATTTCAAGTTTCGCTCTTGCTCGCAGTGGAAATAATAAAAGCTGGCATACGACTTGCAAGCAAGCAATGGAGCCATGTTGGCTTTACATGCTAGGCAAGGAGAAATTGATGAATGATGAAACAGCTATTATTAAGGATGGCGAACCGAGTGACGGCCCTGGACCCGAGGTGATGGCAGCTTCGACATTGAACGGAGATGATGTAATGAATCATGCAGAGCAGAAGTTGGGCAAGATTCACGATATCATGCTGGATGTGCCGTCTGGACGCATTGCTTACGCTGTGCTGTCACGTGGCGGGTTGCTGGGCGTTGGCGATAAATTGTTCGCTATTCCCTGGAGCGCCTTGAAGCTCGATGCGGTCAACCATTGTTTCGTCCTCGATGTTTCCGAAGAGCGGTTGAAGGAAGCAGAGGGATTCGACAAAGATCACTGGCCCAGCATGGCCGATCGTGCGTGGGCTACCCGTATTCACGAGTATTACAACCAACCCGTTTATTGGTAGCTGATAGGCGCCTGAATGACACCACAGCCACGCTGTAGGCATGTCTTACTGAGCAACTGCGCCTTGGTTGGCGCAGTTGCTCCAACCGTTTATATCATCAGCTTAACGCCTGCGCCCTGTAGCGCTTACCGCCGTTACAAGCCCATGAGCAGAGCATATGTGCTGCTCGAAAGTGTGCCGCTTACTTCTCCATCAGAAAAGATATGCGCGTGCAGCACCAGTCTGCGGCATCTTTGTCTCCATTCCACCACAATATGTCCGTCCTCAATAGCCGTAAAAAGACGTTTAAAAATTCTGGTTACAAACGTACTTTTTTATTACTTCTTCCTTTAATTTGTTCACGTAGTATTGCGTAAAAGGGAGCAGCTAATGAGAGCGAGCGAGTAATTTTTTCATGCTCTATTAGACGGCTAAATATACTTCTTAATTGTCATGGGCAATTGGAATGTCACATTTGATGGTGGTAGATGACGACGCCGATATCCGTGAACTTATTGCGGATGTGGCACGCGACGAGGGTTACGCAGTGTCTTTGGCGGGCGATCTCAGGCAAGCGGGTATTGCGATAGCTCGACATCGTCCTGATGTATTACTCATGGATATGCAGTTGCCCGATGGCGACGGCATGAGTTTCTGGAAGGAACTTGACCAAAAAGACACTCAAGTCGTCTTTGTTACTGGACATTCGACGGTAAGCAGTGCTATTGAGGCGTTGCGTTGTGGTGCTGTCGATTACCTTCAAAAACCAGTCAGCCTGGCGCGGCTGCGTGGCGTCCTGGTTGAACTTAAACGCATGCAGCCGTCAACTGCAGAGTCGATATCGAATGCATGCGCGTTCGCCAGACTTATTGGCGCGTCCGATGCTATGCAACTATTGTATGAGCGCGTTCGGAAAGTGGCACCGACTCAAGCAACCGTGCTCTTGATTGGGGAAAGCGGTACCGGTAAAGAGTTGGCTGCTGAAGCGATTCATTTGGCCAGTCGACGCCATACTAAACCGTTCATGGCAATCAATTGCGGCGCTATTTCCCCTACGTTGATTGAAAGTGAACTTTTTGGTCATGAGAAGGGCAGTTACACCGGTGCTGACAAGCAAAGAAAAGGCTATTTTGAGAGGGCGTCCGGGGGAACGATATTTCTGGATGAAATTACCGAAATGCCCATGGAGCTGCAGGTCCGTTTACTCAGAGTGCTTGAAACCGGTCGTTTCATGCGCATCGGAAGTCACGATGAGGTCCGGGCAGATGTTCGGGTGATCGCCGCTACCAACCGCAATCCCGAAGAAATGGTCGCCAAGAGAACGCTACGGGAAGATCTCTATCATCGGCTCAGCGTATTTCCATTAGAGCTGCCTCCTTTGCGCGAGCGCGGCAATGATGTATTGATACTTGCTGAGCATTTTCTGGGAATGCTGAATCAAGAGTCGCACACCGTGAAGGAGTTTGACCCTCAATTATTGGAAGCGATGAAGGGCTATTTTTGGCCGGGTAATGTACGTGAGTTACGCAACTTTGTTTATCGAAGCTTCATCATGGCCGATCAGATCATCAAGGGCGATTCCAACGTCTTTGATATGTCATTCAGCCCGGCCCGAGAAGCCCGTTCGGGCAAGGAAATCGTGCTCCCAGTGGGGGTGACATTGGAGGACGCGAAGCGACAGCTGATTCTTGCCACATTGCAACAATGTGGAGGAGTAAAAAAAATGGCGGCCGAAGTTCTGGGGATCAGCTTAAAAACCTTGTATAACCGGCTTTCCGAATATGGGATAGATGCCGACGAGAGGGACGTCTCGCTTCCAAATTAGCAGCGTGTTTGAGCCTCGACGCCCTATAAATATAAGCAAAGGGTGTCGATGTTCGTTGCATCGACCTCAGTTCAGCTTTCGCCGTTGTGTCTTAGTGCGGCGTAACAAAAAGCGTTCGGCAAGGCAAAAAGAGAAACATAATTATTTCAATTCGGCCACGGGCATGCTCCTTGCTTGTTCAACATGTGGAGACTGGCTTTCCGAAATCGGCACCACTTCTTTGCCGGTAATTCTTACTTGCAACGCCAACAGTCTTCACGGTGATCAATTCTTGGAGACTGCATCGTGACATTGCGAATATTGACGGTAACAGCCGAGGCCTTTCCGCTTGCAAAGACAGGTGGATTGGGAGATGCGGTAAGCGGCTTATGCGAAGCACTGGGCAATCTGGATTCACAGGTCACGATTATGCTGCCCGGCTATAGGGGCGTCATTCAAAAGCTCGTCCAGACACGTGAAGTGGCATGTTTCGGAAGTTTGCCAGGAGGAACGGCCCGCCTGTTCGCTGGTAAATGTCCCCAGTTGTCGCTGGATGTTCTGGTGCTTGAGAATGATGCGTTATTCGACCGGGAAGATCTTTATTGTGACGCAGACGGCGTAGCGTATCGGGATAATGCAATAAGGTACGCGTCCTTGTCGATGGCAGCTGCGCTTGTCGCCGACGGACGGGGTGGTGTTCCCAGGCCACATATCGTGCATGCACACGATTGGCATGCGGCGCTAACGCCGCTTTATATGAAGCAGATGGCCGTCAAAGGACTCAAGACCTTGCTGACATTGCATAACCTGGCGTTCCAGGGGGCATTTCCTTTGGAGGATGCCGCCGGTCTAGGCATAGATCCAAGGTATTGCACATCAGACGGCGCCGAATGCTGGGGCCAACTGAACTTTCTGAAAGCGGGCATCCAGTTTGCGGATCGTATCAGTGTAGTAAGCCACAACTATGCTCGTGAAATCCTGACGCCGCAATTCGGCTGCGGATTGGAGGGCGCTTTGGTGGCGCGTGGAACTGATCTGGTATCGATTCCCAACGGCATCAGTCACGAGTATTGGAATCCCAAGTCGGACGTTTATCTGGGCGAGGATTGTTTTCATAGCGGCAATCTGGCCAATAAAGTACGTTGCAAGATTGAGCTGCAGCGTCGTTTCGATTTGACTCAGGGAGCGGGGCTGACGGTCATGGCAATGGGAAGTCGTCTTACCGAACAGAAAATGGCAGATGTTGCCGTGCAGGCGATACCAGCCGCTTTGGAATCGCATCCTATGTTGCAAGTATGCGTGATCGGACGGGGACAGAAAGAAATAGAGGTAGAGCTGAAACGAATTGCTCGACACTATCCGGGTCGTTGTGGTGTGGTAATAGGCTATGACGAAGAGAACGCCCACCGACTGCATGCCGGCGCAGACATTTTGCTGCACGGTAGTCGGTTCGAGCCTTTTGGACTGACACCATTATATGCGATGCGATACGGCACGATTCCGATCGGATCCCGTGTGGGGGGCATGGCCGACACTCTTCGCGACCCTGGGTGTCATCTTCCGATGCAAGCGATGTGTGACGCGACGGGGATTCTCTTCGAAGGCGATAGGGCAGCGGACATGAATGCCGCGATTGATCGTGCCATGTCGTTGCGGCTCGAACCCGAGCTGTGGAGCGCGATGCAGTACAACGCAATGAATGCGGATTTTAGCTGGACCACGATAGCCCCGACGTATATTCGCTCGTACCAGGCTTTATGCGACCGTACTCTGCCTGAGGAAGCGAAGATCCGCCCGCAGCCCGAATTGGCGCCGACCATGTCGAGTCAAGAATCCACGGCAGTCGATTTGCCTTCGACATTGAATGCTACTAAGGCGAAGGGCGGCAGAGTTCGAAGCCGGATGCCTCGACGCGCCCGTTCCGATGTATTGTCTTTCCCGGATTCGGCATCGGTGGCCTGATATGGATGAGCTTGTCAAACGAGGAACCGGACATTACGGCATATCCGAACTACCTGGAGGCGAAGGGGATAGCGAGCGCTTTCTGCGCATTTGTTGTGTGGATATCCGTGACCTGCCCAAGCTCAAGCAAGAGACTAATACCCCCTTCTTGCAGCAATGGGAGCAGATTTGCCGGCAGGCTCAACGGTTGGGGTTCAACAGCATTCTGATCAATATGCCAGACTGGATTGGCACTGTGTTTCAGAAGAACTCAGCATTCGACGAGAAGCAAATGGAGCGCACCGGCGATGTGAGTGAATGGATGTCATGCAGCGCATTAGCCAGTCTATGTGACACGCATGGACTGCGTTTTTTCCTCGACTTTCGTCCCGAATTAAATGCATTGGGCGGGAGGGGGTCGGATGCTGAGTCAATGGACTTTTGGATATTGACTTTAAGCACGCTTAATCGCTCGGGGGTGCATGGCGTACGCTGCGCGGCTCCTATGTTTTTTTCGACCGGGCAGTGGCGCGAATTAATCGCGCGTACGCAACTGCAGGCGGATGCTTTTCAGTTTCTGGTGTGGACGCCCGGTTTGAGTGCGGAGGACGTTGATGCGTTGACCGAGGCGGGTTTCGATGCGTGCTTTTCTTCATTACCTTGGTGGGATGGCCGTGCATCCTGGCTCATGGATGAAAGGGACCGCCTCAAGGCGATCGCGCCTGTGGCGGCCCCGGTTGCGGATATTGACGCGTTGATGCTGGGGACGTCGCCCATGACTTACACGGATCATGCGCGCGAGCGTACGTTATGCCGTTTGCGCGCTGCCGCGGTTCTGGGGCAGGGGCTTGCATTTCCGATGGCATTAGCGCATGAGGTAGGCCCCGAGGTTGTGATCGAAATGAATCGTCTATCGCGAACGATGGATGCCGAGCATAGCTATATAGCGGATGTATTGTCAGGGCCATTGTCGGCTGCCACGGTTTTAAGGCGGGGACGGGTGGTTTTGGCAATTAATCCAAGCCCTGTTTCGAAAGTGCAGATTCACTGGCTTGCGCTTCTAGGACGGCTGCCTGATGGTTATACCTTCGATGTGCAGGATATGGAGGATATGGCCTTTGAAATCAAGCCCGAATCGAGCCGGATACTCTTTCTTGCGCCGGTGGACGCGGCGAATAAAGCCAGGAGGCAGCATCAGAATACAACCACCTTCACCCGACTAAGCGTTCAAAAAGCATTGCGCGCACCCCGCATCGCGATCGAGAATGTTTTGCCGTCCGTCGAAGGCGGGGCATTTGCGTCTCGCGCAACGGTTGGACAACTGATAGAGGTCGAGGCAACTGTATTTTCCGACGGCCACGCGCGCGTGACAGCTCAGCTTCTATGGCGCGAAGCTGAAGCTGCGCACTGGCATGAGGTACCCATGATTGCGTTGGGTAATGATCGCTGGCAGGCGCGGTTTCGGCCGGTTCTGCCGGGAGCCCATTGTTACACGATACGCGCATGGCGCGAGGGAAGCTTTGAAACCACGTGCCCTGTGTCTTACCCGCTGTGGGTTGAGCGGCGCAGGGCTGCGTTTGCAAGTTGGTACGAGCTCTTTCCCAGGTCCTGCGGCGCAGCACCGGAAATGCACGGCACGCTTATGGACGTTATTCAACGCTTGCCGGCCATCCAGAAGATGGGTTTTGATGTTTTGTACTTCCCTCCCATTCATCCCATTGGAAGAAAGAATCGAAAAGGCAAGAACAATGCCCTTAGCGCGTCGCCCGATGATCCCGGCAGCCCCTACGCGATCGGAGCGCCTGAAGGTGGCCATGATGCGGTACATCCGCAACTGGGCACGCTCGAGGACTTCAAGCGGCTGGTTCAGTGTGCTGCCGACCATGGAATGGAAATCGCTCTGGATTTCGCGGTGCAATGCTCGCCCGATCATCCCTGGCTTGTCAAGCATCCAACGTGGTTTGCATGGCGCGAGGACGGCACGGTGCAATATGCTGAAAATCCACCCAAGAAATACGAAGATATCGTTAATCCAGACTTTTATAGTGAGCAAGCCAGCGTCCGAGAGCGTGCCGCTCTTTGGCGACAGTTGCGAGATGTGGTGAACTTCTGGATCGCGCAAGGAGTTCGCATTTTTCGCGTGGATAATCCACACACCAAGCCTCTGCCTTTCTGGCAATGGTTGATCTCAGACGTGCACGCCCGGCACCCTGACGTGATCTTTCTTTCCGAGGCGTTCACGAAGCCGGCCATGATGTACAGACTGGCCAAAATAGGGTTCTCGCAGTCATATAGCTACTTTACCTGGCGCAATACTAAGCAGGAGCTGACCGATTATCTGAGTGAGCTGAATCAGCATCCGATACGCGGCTTTTTCCGGCCCAATTTTTTTGTTAATACGCCGGATATCAATCCATATTACTTACAGACGTCGGGACGGCCAGGCTTTCTCATTCGCGCCGTGCTGGCAACAACGATGTCCGGCTTGTGGGGCATGTATAGCGGTTTCGAGCTTTGCGAGGGAGAGCCGATGCCGGGTCGCGAGGAATACTTGAACTCCGAGAAGTACCAGTTGAGGTGGCGCGATTGGGATGCCCCAGAAAATATTACATTCGAGATTACACGGCTGAACCGGATTCGTCGTGCACACCCGGCGCTGCATACGCACTTGGGAATTCGCTTTCATAGGATCGATAGCGAACACTTGATTTTTTATAGCAAAACATCGCCAGAGGGCGACGATATTGTTCTGGTGGTGGTCAACCTGGATCCGCATTCGCCCCATTCCGCAACGCTGGAACTGCCGCTTTGGGAATGGGGCATGTCTGACGACGCTCGAGTTGAGTTGGAAGATCTTTTTGACGGGCGGCGCTTTTCATTGACGGGTAAATATCATTTTGTCGAGATGACGTCGCAAACGCCTTTTCTTGTGTGGGGGAGGGTTCCAAGTTAATGAAATCGAAAACATCCACAACGGAGCAGCGTGTTTCGAACGACGAGCTCTGGTACAAGGACGCGGTCATCTATCAACTGCATGTGAAATCCTTCTTTGATGCGAATAACGATGGTATCGGCGACTTCAAAGGGTTGCTGTCCAAGCTCGACTATATTGTCGAGTTGGGCGTGAACACGATCTGGCTGTTGCCGTTTTATTCTTCGCCGCGTCTGGACGATGGTTACGACATTGCCGACTATCGCACTGTCCATCCCGAGTATGGAACGTTGGCCAATGTCAGGGCGTTCGTACGAGCGGCACACGCTCGTAATCTGCGGGTAATTACCGAACTGGTAATCAACCATACGTCTGATCGCCATCCCTGGTTCGAAAAGGCACGTCACGCTCCAGCAGGTTCAGCGGCCCGTAATTTCTACGTATGGTCCGATACCGATCAGGCTTATGCAGGCACGCGCGTTATTTTCTGCGATACCGAAAAATCCAACTGGACGTGGGATCCCGTGGCAGGCGCGTACTTCTGGCATCGGTTCTATTCCCATCAGCCCGATCTGAACTTTGACAACCCGAAGGTGTTCGATGCGGTCATCTCGATAATGTCTTTTTGGCTTGATATGGGCGTTGACGGGCTGCGCCTGGACGCTGTGCCGTACTTGGTAGAAAGGGAAGGGACGAGCAACGAGAATCTGCCTGAGACCCATGACGTGCTCAAGCGGATTCGGGCGGTGATCGAAGAGCGCTATCCTGATCGCATGTTACTCGCGGAAGCGAATCAGTGGCCCGAGGACGCGCAAGAATATTTTGGTCATGGAGACGAATGTCACATGGCATTTCACTTTCCGTTGATGCCCCGGATGTATATGGCGATTGCGCAATCCGATCGCCTTCCCATTACTGACATTATGTCGCAGACGCCGGATATTCCTGATAAGTGCCAATGGGCAATATTCCTGCGTAATCATGATGAACTGACGTTGGAGATGGTGACCAGCCGCGAGCGAGACTATTTGTGGGAGGTCTACGCCGCCGACCCGCGGGCACGGATCAATCTTGGCATACGCCGACGCCTGGCGCCCCTGTTGGAGCGTGATCGACGTCGGATAGAGCTTATGAACAGTCTATTGCTGTCCATGCCGGGTACCCCAGTTTTGTATTATGGCGACGAAATCGGTATGGGTGACAACATCCACCTGGGTGATCGCGACGGCGTACGCACTCCCATGCAGTGGTCGCCGGATCGCAACGGCGGATTCTCGCGCGTCGACCCGGAGCGTCTGACGCTCCCGGTGTTGATGGGCCCACTTTATGGCTATGAGTCCATTAATGTTGAAGCTCAACATCGAGATCCCCACTCGTTGCTTAATTGGACTCGGAAAATGCTGGCAAAACGCCAGCAGTCTTGCGTATTTGGAAGGGGTACCCTGCGCACTTTGTATCCGGGCAATCGAAAGATACTAGCTTACTTGCGGGAATATGAAGAGCAGTCTTTGCTTTGCGTAGCGAACTTGTCCAACGCTTCCCAGCCAGTGGAGCTCGACCTGGCGTTCATGTCCGGCCGTGTACCCATTGAAATGCTGGGCGGTACTGCTTTCCCCCCCATTGGCGAATTGCCTTATCTGTTGACCTTGCCGCCTTATGGATTTTACTGGTTCGAATTGAGCTCCGTGGCTACCCCGCCGGATTGGCACGCGACGGTTCCCGAGCAAATGCCCGAGTATGCGACGTTGGTACTTAGCAATAGTGCCGCCGCACAAAATCAGTTGCGGTTACACGAAACATCCAGCAGGTTGCTGTGCAACGTAGTGATGCCCGTCTATCTGCCACGCCAAAGGTGGTTCTCGAACGGGTCGAAAATCGTTGAAACAAAACTCAACTATGCCGTTTCATTATCTGAGCAACCTCCACTCTATTTGGCCGAGTTTGAAGTGAGGGATGCCGACGGCGCTAGTTTGCAATATATCTTGCCGCTGGCCGCTGTGTGGGCGGATCCCGCGCCGGCCATGGCAGAAGCGTATGGTTTGGCGCGGCTGCGGCGCGGTTCGGCGTTGGGTTTACTGACCGATGCGATCAGCATGCCTGAATTCGCCTTGAGTCTGGTTCAGCACTTTCGTGAAGGAACGCAACTGGCCGCCAAGCATTCTTCCGATGAGTCTGTGCTGCGGTTCCTGCCCGAATCGGGCCTGGACGATGTGGCGTGGGCTGATCAGATGTCGGTGGATTGGTTTGGAGGCGAGCAATCCAACAGCTCCATCATTGTGGGAAACCTGGTAGTTATCAAGCTTGTAAGACGTCTTCGCGAAGGCGTGCACCCAGAGGCGGAAATGACGCGCCATTTGACTCGCGCCGGTTACGCCAACGGGACATCATTGCTGGGCGAACTGGTACGTGCACGAAATAACGGTGAAGCTGCGACTGTGGCGCTTTTAACCGCTTATGTTGCCAATCAGGGAGATGCATGGACGTGGACGGCGGATTACCTGAAACGAGTGCAGGAGAACGCCGCGCTCACAAGAGGCGATGGTAGCTCGTATGAAGAAGAGCTTGCCGGTTACAACACACTGCTGGAAACCTTGGGAGTTCGGCTAGCCCAAATGCATGAGGTGTTGGCTCAGCCAAGCGATGATCCGGCCTTCACACCTGAGGTGGCCGATGTCGGGGATGGGCGCCGGTGGGCAAAGTCCGTCATCCATGATCTGAACCAAGCGCTTCGTGCAATATCTCCGATATCTGACGGGTCCATAGCCGGCATGTTGAAAGAGTTGAAGGGCGCCAAGCAGGGTTTGTTGAACCAGGTTGAGGAATTGTCGGGATTTCTTGCGGGAAGCATGCTTACCCGCATACATGGTGATTTCCACCTTGGGCAAGTGCTGGTTGCCCAAAGTGATGTGTATTTAATAGATTTCGAAGGTGAGCCGGCTCGGCCCATGGCATCGCGGCGCGCCAAGACGAGTCCATGGCGGGACGTGGCTGGTTTGCTTCGTTCGCTGGATTATGCAGCAGCCTTGTTCGGCCACGATAGGACGCTACCGGTTGATGGGGAACAAGGAAGGGTTTTGGCGGACCGGTTCCGCGACAGTGCAAGCGCGGCGTTCTTGGCGGGCTATATGTCTGCACGGCACGAGGACTCAAAGCATTCTCAGCCACAGGGCGGCAACGCTGGGACAGATGAGAAGGCACGTGTGCTAAACCCTGCCGATCAGGCATTGTTGGATCTGGCGCTATTGGAGAAGGCGATTTACGAAGTTTCATATGAAGCCGTTCACCGCCCCGATTGGCTGCACATACCATTAATGGGCTTGCTCGGCATGACGCGAAAGCTTGTGCCGGGAAATCGCAAACCCTAAAGGAAGACGGACCATGAAGCACTCTGTTGACAAGCACGCTGGAGATTCTGTTTCTTCGTCGTTACTTCCTTTCTTGGGCGAGCTGGATCTGCATTTAATCGGCGAAGGCCGCCATGAACGGCTTGCAGACTGCCTGGGCGCCCACGTGGTTGAACGCGACGGAGTACGAGGCGTTCGTTTCGCGGTCTGGGCGCCTAATGCGATGCAGGTGTCGGTTGTGGGTGATTTCAATACCTGGGATGGCACGCGAAATCCAATGTCTCTACATTCAGGAGCGGGCGTGTGGGAAACGTTTGTTCCCGGCGTGACTGCCGGCTCGTTATACAAATTCGAGCTGCTGGATCGCTATGGCGGTAAGCTGCCGCTCAAGGCCGACCCATTGGCCCGGCTTACAGAACGGCCGCCAGGTGATGCATCGGTCGTCGGCTCACCGGACGAATTTGTCTGGACTGATTTTGACTGGGTTGCCGAGCGGCCGGCAAGACAGTCCTCGAACGCGCCGCTATTGATCTATGAAGTGCACATGGGGTCATGGTTGAGGCCGGCTCATGAGGGCAGTGTCTGGGACCATGTCGGTCCTAAACTGATCGACTATGCCGTCGCCATGCAATTCACCCATATTGAACTACTGCCGATTACTGAGCATCCGTTTGGCGGATCCTGGGGCTACCAACCTTTGGGCATGTTCGCGCCGACGGCCAGATGGGGCTCGCCCAAAGAGTTCGCCCGGTTCGTCGACCGTTGCCATGCTGCGGGGCTGGGCTTGATTCTGGACTGGGTGCCGGCACACTTTCCATCCGATGCCTATGGCCTCGCGCGTTTCGACGGGACGGCTCTCTATGAGCATGAGGATAAACGGCAGGGCTGGCATCCTGACTGGGATACGTTGATTTACAACTTCGGGCGCAACGAGGTGCGTAACTTTCTGGTTGCCAGTGCGCGCGAATGGATTGAAAGATTCCATGTCGATGGCTTGCGTGTTGATGCGGTAGCGTCGATGCTCTATCTGGACTACAGCCGACAACAGGGGCAATGGATTCCCAACAAGCACGGAGGACGCGAGAACCTGGACGCCAAAGAGTTCATCCAGCAATTGAACGCCGCAGTCACGAACGATTACTCAGGCGTAATCATGATTGCTGAGGAATCCACAGCCTGGGCAGGCGTCACTGCGCCCGTAAACGTCGACGGCCTGGGCTTTCATTACAAATGGAATATGGGCTGGATGAACGACACGCTAAGGTATATGCGACGTGATCCGATTCATCGCCGCTATGGTCATAATGACTTTACCTTCGGCCTGGTTTATGCCTGGACCGAAAAATTCATCCTGGCGTTGTCTCATGATGAGGTCGTCCATGGGAAGGGCTCGCTACTGCAGAAAATGCCGGGAGACCGTTGGCAGCAATTTGCCAATTTGCGCGCCTACTTTGGCTTTATGTGGGCTCACCCAGGTAAAAAGTTGATTTTCATGGGCGGCGAATTCGCTCAAGCACATGAGTGGAACCATGAAGCACAGCTCGACTGGGAGGCGTTGGCCGATCCAGCTCACGGCGGCGTTAAAAACCTGGTCCAGGACCTGAATGGCTTGTATAAAAGAACGCGAGCGCTTTATGCAAGCGACGATTCGCCCGAGGGTTTCGAATGGTTAATTGGTGACGACTCGGGCAATAGCGTATTTGCCTTTCTACGGCATTGCAGCAATGAAAGTCTGCTGGTTATCTGCAACATGACGCCGGTACCACGCCAGGGATACAGAGTAGGGGTACCTTGTGGCGGTATCTGGGCGGAAAAACTCAACACTGACTCTTCTTCATATGGCGGCAGCAATATGGGCAACGCCAGCGCGGTCGCGACAGAAAGAGTTTTCGCCCATGGTAAACCGCAGTCTTTGTCGTTGACGCTGCCTCCCTTGTCGACGCTGATACTGTCTTGCGAAGGAGCTGGACATGTATGTGAACCTGCCTGATAAGCTCCAAGCTGGATGCCCCACTCCATTAGGAGCAACGAATGAGGGGCTCGGTGTGAATTTTGCCGTTTTTTCCGCCAACGCCGCACGGATTGAGTTATGCATATTCGATACGCGGGGCCGTAAAGAGCTCAAGCGATTGGCCTTGCCTGAGTGCACTGATGAGGTCTGGCATGGCTATTTGCCCGATGCCGGGCCGGGCTTGGTGTATGGATACCGGGCCCATGGGCCCTACGATCCGGTGAACGGTCATCGTTTTAATCCGCATAAATTGCTGCTTGACCCTTATGCGCGTCAATGGTTGGGCGATGTTCGCTGGTCGGATGCACTTTTTGGCTATCGGCTGAATCACCCCCGTGGAGATCTGAGCTTTGATCGTCGGGATAGTGCTGCTTACATGCCCAAGTGTGTGGTGACGGAAGAGAATTTCAATTGGGGCGGTAACAGCAGACCTGGCACGTCATGGGCTCGCACAGTCATTTACGAAGCACATGTAAAGGGCGTATCCATGCGGCGAGAGGATTTACCTTCTCGGATGCGGGGTACCTTTGCCGGTCTTGCCGACCCTCGTTTCATCGATCATTTGCACAGGCTGGATATTACGGCCATCGAACTGATGCCGGTACACGCATTTCTACAGGATCGCTTTCTGGTGGAACGGGGTCTGCGCAACTACTGGGGCTATAACACCCTTGGCTTCTTCGTTCCAGAGCCGGCATATCTTGAAAGCGGCCAGACCAACGACCTTCGCAAAGCGATACGCCGGTTGCAAGCTGAAGGTATCGAGGTATTGCTCGATGTGGTCTACAACCACACCGCCGAAGGAAATGAAATGGGTCCGACTCTGTCCTGGCGTGGACTGGATAATGCCAGCTATTATCGGCTCGTACCGGACGAGGAGCGCTACTATATAAATGACACGGGTTGCGGCAATACGGTTAATTTATCGCACCCGCGCGTGTTGCAGATGGTGATGGATTCATTGCGGTATTGGGCACAGAGCTACCGGATTGACGGCTTTCGCTTTGACCTTGGCGTGTCATTGGGTCGCGAAGGCACGGGCTTTGATCCAGGCTCGGGTTTTTTTGATGCGATACTGCAAGATCCCGTTTTGTCGGGTTTGAAGCTGATTTCCGAACCTTGGGATGTGGGCCCTGGCGGCTATCAGTTGGGTAATCACCCGCCTCGAATGGCCGAGTGGAACGACCAGTATCGTGATAGTGTTCGCCAGTTCTGGCGAGGCGATCCCGGTCGGCTGACCGCGCTGGCAGGCTGTCTGAACGGATCGCCTCAGGTATTCGATCGGCGGCATCGGCGCCCCTGGGCCTCTATAAATTATCTGGCATCACACGATGGATTGACGGCTTGGGATGTTGTGAGCTATTCCGAGAAGCACAATGAAGCCAATGGCGACGAGAATCAGGATGGCCATAGCGAAAATGCCAGTAGCAACTGGGGAGTAGAGGGCACGACGGACGACGAGTCAACGTTGATGCAACGCGGCCGCATTCTGCGCGCTATGTTGAGCACTGTCATGCTGTCTATGGGGACGCCCATGCTGCTGGCGGGCGATGAGTTCGGCAACAGCCAGGACGGCAACAACAATGCGTACTGCCAGGACAACAGCATATCGTGGTTGAACTGGGATCAGGCCGCCCAACCCGAGGGTCAGAACCTGATCGCGTTTGTTGCCAGGCTTACGCAGTTGCGCAGCGCTCATCCGTCTTTACGGCGGGAGCGCTACCAGGATGAGCAGCAAGAGATTGCGCCGGGCGTTACACGAGTGGCCTGGTTCGACGTGGACGGCCAACTAATGAGTGATGCGGCATGGAGTATTCCCGATCGCCAAGTGCTGGGGCTCAGACGGGCAGTCGAGCTTGGCACCGGGGGAACTGACCTATCATTTGTTATTGTTAATGCCAGCTCGGACGACATCATATTCCAACTGCCGCCCCATACGGGAGCGTGGATACATGCATTGAATTCTGCTGAACCAGAGGCTGGTCCGGTACCACTAGAGGCGACATCGGTTGATGTGCCGGCCCATGGGGTAGTACTGTTGGTTGAGCGAAAAGGCCAGGCATCATGACGGCACGGGGCACAACTGGCGCGAGTAAGGCATGGTCTGACTACGAGTCCGAGTTTGGGCCAGCCTTACGCAAGGATGGCACCGCGCGTTTTCGATTATGGGCCCCCGCAGCCGCGCAGGTATGTCTTGAACTAGAGGGGAGTGAGTCCCTGCCAATGGATTCTGTTGGTGCTGGATATCATGAACTCACCGTTTCGTGCACGCCGGGTGCGCGTTATCGTTATCGTTTGCCGTCAGGGCTTTCGGTGCCCGATCCGGCCTCGCGCATGCAGGACGGCGATGTACATGATGCAAGTGTGGTGCTTGACATGCAGGCCTACCACTGGGTCCATGATGACTGGACGGGAAGGCCGTGGGAGGACACTGTCCTATATGAAATACATAGCGGCCTGGCCGGCGGGTTCGACAGCCTGCGCGAGCAGTTGCCGAAGTTGGCGGCGCTGGGAATCACCGCCATAGAATTGATGCCGGTCGCCGATTTTCCCGGCAAGCGCAATTGGGGCTACGACGGCGTTTTGCCCTATGCCCCTGATGGGTCGTATGGTACGCCCAACGATTTGAAGAGGCTCATTGATATCGCGCATGGCCTGGGCGTGATGGTATTTTTAGACGTGGTCTACAACCATTTTGGCCCGGAAGGCAACTATCTGTCGCACTACGCGCCCGATTTTTTTCGCGATGACGTGTGTACGCCATGGGGGCCGGCCATCGACTTCAGGCAACCGGCGGTACGCCGCTTTTTTGCGGAGAACGCGCTTTATTGGCTGCGCGATTATCGATTCGATGGATTGCGATTTGATGCGGTTCATGCCATGCACGACGAGGGTTGGTTGAAGGAGACGGCGGACTTCGTGCGTAGTCGGATCGATCCGCGACGACACGTTCATCTTGTACTTGAAAACGATGCCAATACCGCCACGCTATTGCGCAGTGGGTTTGTCGCACAGTGGAATGATGACGCCCATCACGTGATTCACCATCTGCTAACCGGCGAAAGCAGTGGTTATTATGTGGACTATGTCGATAACCCCGCCGGCAAACTGGCGCGGGCCTTGTCAGAAGGCTTCGTCTACCAGGGTGACGCCAGCACCTGGCGCTCAGGAGACACACGAGGGGAGCCGAGCGCGGAACTGCCACCCACTGCATTTGTTTTTTTTCTGCAAAATCATGACCAAACCGGCAACCGCGCGCTTGGTGAACGACTTACCGCGTTATGTGCACACGATCCGGACTCACTTAAAGCGGCGGTCGCGCTTCAGTTGTTGGCTCCGCATATACCGATGCTTTTCATGGGCGAGGAGTATGGCGTGAAGGCGCCGTTTCTATATTTCGTCGACTTCAGCGATGAAGTTTTAGCCAATGCCGCGCGTGAAGGCAGAAAACGTGAGTTCGGCGCGTTTTTTGCTACAGAGCATGTTGACGGACGTTGCAGCCTTCCGAACCCTGCCGATGAGCGGACTTGGGCGCTTTCCCGGATTGAGCCGGATGCGCTCGAGGCGGAGTATTCCGAGGGGTGGTTCGAGTACTACCGCTCGCTATTGACGCTAAGAGCGCGGGAAATTGCTCCACATTTGCCAAGGGCTAGAAGCCGGGGAGCGAAAGCCTTGTCTTCGCGGGCTGTGATGGCTGAGTGGGTATTGGGTAACGGTTCAAATCTCGCCATTTACACCAACTTTGGGCAGAAAATTCACCTGAATCCGAAGGATCAGAAGGACAATTTGGCGGTGCTGGCCGAATGTACACCGGTATTTGAAAGTCGATCGGGTGCGGCGGGCCAGCTATTGAAAGGGTGTTTGCCGGCCGGCTGCACGGTGGTGCTCTTGCAGGCGGTGCCGGATACACCAAATGGAATAGACAATGACACAAGCTGATGATTCTCGTGTAATTGAATTGGCCGAGCAAGCCGGGATTATTCCGGTATGGGTCGATGTGTATGGGCGGCGCCATACGGTGGACCGACAAACGCTGCAAGCTTTGCTTCAGAGTTTTAATCTGCCTTGCTGCTCACATGCCGATGTGAATGAAAGCAAGCATCTGCTCGCCAATGAAACCTATGTGGCGAATGGGCAGATGCTGGTCTCGGATCTTGCCAGCATGATTACTTTTCGCCTGCGCGGAGACACCAGATACCAATTGCGTCTGGAGGGAGGTGGTCAACGCACCGGCACGGCGCAAAGCCTGGGAAATGACATGGTGTGCATACCTCCCGTTGATACGGTTGGCTATCATGATTTGTTGATTGGTGACTTCGAGTTGAAGCTGGCTATCGCGCCTCGCCGTTGTCCATCGGTCTCAGACATTATGCAGCGACCGCTGCCCAGAGCATGGGGAATCGTGGCGCAAGCCTATGGTCTCTGGCGTTCGGGTAAAGACGAACTATTGACTGGTTCGGCAAAGAACCGGGACGAACTTATCTGGCCAGACCACGAAGACGCGCACGCGGCCGGAGATTATGCCGCGATTGCCGAGTTGGGCGAACGTGCCGCCGAGGCCGGCGCGAGCGCTCTGGCCATCAGCCCCGTCCATGCAATGTTCAGCGCCGACCCAGGGCGGTATAGCCCTTATTCGCCATCCAGCCGTTTGTTCCTGAATGCTTCGTATGCGAATCCGTCTATGGTGCTGGGCGACGAATTAGTCCGCTCGGCGTTGGTCGACCTTGACGTACGTCTCATGGGCACTACCTTAGAGGAAGGCTTGATTGATTGGGCCAGTGTCGTGCCTGCGCGCATGGCGCGCCTGCGCCGTGTGTATGAGCTTTTCCTGCTCAATACGCAGTTGCGCGCTCATCAGTCGTTCCGTGAATTTCGCCGCGCGGGCGGACCTTTGCTTCAGGCACATGCCTGCTACGAGGCCTTGCACGCGCACCATGTCGATACCCTGGGCGTTGCTAACGGATGGAAGGATTGGCCGGCGCATCTGCAAGACCCTTTCGGTCCGGGAGTGACGCGTTTTGCGCAACATTATGAGAAGGAGGTCGGTTTCCATGTGTTCCTGCAATGGCTGGCTGATGAAGGATTGCGCACGGCGCAACAAAGTATGCGTCAGGCCGGCATGTCGATTGGTTTGATCACCGATTTGGCCATTGGCGCTGACGGACGCGGTAGCCATGCCTGGTGTCGGCAAACCGACTTTTTGGATAAGGTAACGGTAGGAGCGCCGCCTGACCTACTTTACGCCGAGGGCCAGAACTGGGGTCTGTCTGCGTTTTCTCCTCGCGCAATGCGTGGCAGTGGATACGCGCCTTTCCTGGAAATGCTTCGGGCAGTCATGAAGCACGCCGGCGGCGTTCGCATCGATCATATCCTGGGGTTCGCCAGAATGTGGCTGGTGCCTGAAGGGACCAGCGCCTCAATGGGTGCCTTCGTTCGCTATCCCTGTGCAGATATGTTGAATTTGTTGGCCCTGGAAGCGGAACGACATAAAGCCATTATTGTCGGGGAGAATCTGGGCACGGTGCCTGAAGACTTTAATGAGCAGCTGTATGGGAAAGGCATTATGGGAACGACTGTGCTCTTGCTTGAGAAAAACGAGACTTCCTATCTCCCTTTGGAACGCTGGCCAGTGCATACAGTAGCCATGCCAAGCACCCACGATTTGCCGACACTCGCCGGTTGGTGGGCTGGTTGCGACATTCAGTGGCGCGAGCGGCTCGGGGCGATAAGAGAGGATCAAGCCGACGAAATATGGGCTGAGCGGCATCGGGACAAGAAAGAGTTGTGGCGGACTTTGGCAGATGCGGGTTTGGTCACGGATGAGGATATCGCCCAGGTTGCGGCGCCGCGCGAGGCGCTTCTGGCGTTTATTGCCGATGCCGCCGCACCGCTGGCCTTGTTTCCGTTGGAGGACCTGATGGGCTTATTCGCACAACCAAACCTGCCTGGAACAGACCCTGCGGGCTCAAAACAGTATCCAAGCTGGATTCAGCGTTTCCCCACCTCCGTGGAACATATTTTTGGTGAACGGAATGTGCGGGCAAGCGTGGCAACACTGAAGCGTGCTCGCTATGCGATATGACGGCCCTCTTTCAACGGTGCGGCTGCAGTTGTGTGCTGAGTTCACGTTGGCCGATGTTTGCAGGCAGCTTCCTTATTTCGCCAAAATGGGATTCAGTCATCTGTATCTTTCTCCTATCACATGCGCACGTGAGGGATCGACACATGGCTACGACGTTGTTGATCACACTAAGGTCAGTCCACAGTTGGGAGGCGAGTCAGCGCTGGAAGACCTGAGCCGCCAGGCGAGAAGCCATGGGCTGGGCATACTGCTTGATATTGTTCCCAATCACATGGCCGCTCACCCCGAGAACCTCTGGTGGCAAGACGTGCTCAGACATGGACTGGAAAGTCCGTACGCGCACTGGTTTGATATCGACTGGCAGCCGGCATCCCGCGCCTTGCAGGGAAAGGTATTGGCGCCGTTTTTATCTAGCAGCGTTCGGTCCATCTTATTGCGCGAGGAGGTCGAGCTTTTTTTCAATGACGCACAAGCCTCGATTCGAATCGCTGGCGGCGTTTATCCTTTAAAGCCGGGCTCGTGGCCGGCGTTGCAGCCGGCCCAACTGATGAGCTATTACGATACTGCGACTCAGAACGGTCGAGATCGTGTTCACGAGTTGCTGCGGCGCCAAAATTATCGTCTGGCCAGTTGGCGTTGTGCGGCCAAGTCTATTAATTGGCGTCGTTTTTTTGACATTAGCGATTTGATTGCATTACGGATACAGGACCGCGAAGTTTTCGATGCGGTACATCAGTTGCCGTTGCGCTTGTTTGCCAACGGCATAATCGATGGGCTGAGGATCGACCATGTTGATGGTCTGGCCCAGCCTCTGGCATATTGTCGGCGGCTACAGGAAGCGCTTTCAGCGCGATTGCCCCTACGCCTCAATGCACGGCTTAACGATCACCCGTGGGTCGTGGTCGAGAAGATACTGGCGCACGACGAAACGCTTGATGAACGGTGGGATGTATCCGGCACGACGGGATATGACTTCATGGATCAGATCGGGACGGTCATGCATTCGATGGCCGGCAAAACCGCGCTATCTCGACATTGGAACAGCTTGTCGTCAGACGCGACCTCTTTGTCCACGAAGTTGGAAGATATTCGATATGAGTTACTTACTCGCCAGTTCGCATCGGAGCGTCGATCACTGCAGGACAAGTTACGCTGCTTATGCAAGGCCGATCCTGAGGCAAAGAGTTGGTCTGACGCGTCCGTGCAATATGTTCTCGATCTCATACTCCGGTTGTTTCCCGTTTATCGTCTCTATGTCGAGAATGGCGTCGCCGGTGCCGGGGATAAAAATCGGCTCGCTCAGTTGCGCCAGCAATGTCTTCTTCGGTTGGCAAATAACCGCCGCAAGCCGACTCGTAAGGCTGAGCCTGCGCCAGGAAAACGTGAAGTTTTGGGCGAAGAGCGGGACATCCTTGATGCCGTCATCGCCTGGCTTGGGGGTGCTGATCTTAAGCGGGGCGTTGAGCTGGATGACAAATGGGAGAAACTTAAGCGCAACTTCATCCGGGGCTTTCAACAGCTAACGCCGCCGTTGGCAGCCAAGTCGCTTGAGGACACCTTGTTTTATCGTTATGGCAGACTGCTGTCACGTAATGAAGTTGGTTCAGATCCGCAGTGTTTTGCTATTTCAAGCAGCGAATTTCATTATCGTAATGTCTGGCGCGCCGCGCACAGACCTCGTGCCATGCTCTGCACCGCCACCCATGATCAAAAGCGAGGTGAGGACATCCGTGCCCGCCTCGCGGTTCTAAGCGAGCTGGCCGACGATTGGCTTGCTTTCAGCCGACGCTGGTTGAAGGCTAGCCGGGATCAATTCCCAAGTGAGAAGGGCGGCAGCGAGGCCGAGCGATATATGCTGCTGCAGACATTGGTTGGTTCGTGGCCGTTGGATCTTGGTCTCTACAATCGCGCCGAACTGGCAGATTATGCGCAACGAATAACGCGATGGCAGACGAAAGCGTTAAGAGAAGCGAAGTTGAGCTCAAGTTGGCTACGTCCAAACAACAGTCGGGAAGAAGGGATGGACCGCTTTATAAACGAATTGCTGCTCAATCCCGGCTCTGAGCGCTTGAACGATATGTTTCAGTTTGTGCAAGTGATAGCACCCGCGGGCGTAGTCAATAGCATGTCACAAAGCGTACTGCGTTGCACTTCTCCCGGATTGCCGGACCTTTACCAAGGTACCGAATTCTGGGATTTCAGCTTGGTCGACCCGGACAACCGTCGTGCGGTTGACTACGGCCAACGCTCAGTGTCGCTGGATCGGCTGGATACTGAGGTGGAGATCGAGTCATTGTTGGCAGACTGGCGCTCCGGGGCCTGTAAGCAGTTTATTGTTTGGCGTTGCCTGGCGCTTCGCCAACGATTGCCCCTTACTTTTCAGAAGGGAAGTTATAGGATTGTCGCTACGAAGGGGATAAAAATGCAGCATGTTCTATCTTACCTGCGCGAGTATGGAGATACGTGCGTGTTGGTTGTAACACCCTTAAAGTGTGCCCAAGGCATCATCGCGGGTGGTGGAGTACGGCCCTTAATCCCAAAAAGGTTCTGGCAAAACACGAAAGTTGTATTGCCCAAGGAACTACATGCACGAAACTGGGTGGACATATTTACGGGGACAAAGCACGACATACAATCGGGCGGCTCGATCCCGCTGTCCCGGATGCTTTCCCGGTTTCCCGTGGCCGTCCTGGTTGGGAGCTCAAGGATTGGCTGAGATCGCACCAACACGTGCGCCGATCACCATTTCAGTCGTCCACGAAAGAAGTATCGAGGTATAGGCCTGTTGTGCCGATTTATTTGTGAGTCCGTGATCGGCTCCGTCCAATATCCGGTGAGTCATGGAGTGAGTATTAGAGAATGCGGCTCGGTAGCTCATGATGGTTGAGTGCGGAATATAGGTATCGTGCTCCGACTGCACAAGCAAGACATCGTCCCGAAATTGAGTGCATGCAGACAGTGCCCGATTCGTGGTGGGCGAGCGTATCGACGAGCGGTATGCCGCCAGTGCATCGCGGTTGAGTTCGCACTTTGGCTGTAACCATTCAGCATCCTGATAAAGCGCCGGCGCGTGTAGGGCCAACCATCTGACCGGTCTGAGTTCGGTAAGTATGGCGGCCAGATAGCCGCCATAACTGCTGCCGACCACTGCTATGGCAGACGTGTCGATCGATGGGTGGCTGAGAAGGCAGTCATAGGCTGCGAGTACATCCTGCAGGTTGTCCTCGCGTGTCACCTTCATCTGCTGGGCCTGGGTTTCGCTGTGTCCACGCAGATCGAACGTAAGGCACACACAGCCAAGCCCCGCCATCCCGTTTGCGCGTTTCAGATCATAGGCTTGACTGCCGCCCCAACCATGTACGAAGAGCACGCCCGGCACCTTGTTTCTGGGCACAAGGAATGTTCCGGCGATATGTTGAGACTCAACCTCGATTCGGGTGGTTTCGCTAAGTGTCTTGATCATATCGACGAAATCCCCCCGTATTTAGTAATCAATCCGACGTGCGGGTCTTTATTTTGATAGATTAATTGCGCCGTTGGGGGCGCTTGATGTCCGGGCCCAAAACGCTCGACGGTGAAAGCCCGTACTGCTTGCGCCTCGGGTTCGGCAGCGAAGAACTCCAGTGCGCAAGCTTCGGCGAAGCTGGCGCCACCCATTCGCCATGACTGTTCAAGTACGCCGAAGCACGGCTTGCCAGCCCCGTCGAGTCCGCAGGCAACGTCGTAGTTGCGTCGTGAGGCGTAAAGAGACGGGTAGCAGCGAAAGGCGGCTTCGTCATAGATTCGAGCAAGCTCGACGGCTTTGCGTTCTGCCTGCGTACACTCCAATGTCAGAAGGGCGTCCCAGTCGCCCCGGACCAATCGCAATTCAGAACCACCATAAACAAGATTTCCTGCGTTGTCCGGAGTCAGCGCTTGAGTGCCAACGTAACTAGCGATTAGGCCGCCGACTTGTATTCTGCCTACGCTATAGGTTTCGACGTTATCCAGGTGTTCCTCCAGCACCAGGCCGGCACTGGCTAGTTCGCCAAGGTCATGCTGTTCGATGAATTCGATCAGGTGAGTTCGGTTGCGGACGGTACATTGACCCCGTCCTCCGGAACCATTCACTGACTTGATGCGCACGGCGCCGTGGCTCAACAGTTTTTGTCCGGCGCTTATTGCATCGTCGGCAGTGAAGGCAGTCACGCCGCGTAGTACAGCATCTTTGACTGCTGCGCCGAACAGGGAACTCCAACCGTTGGGGGCTTTCGCGTTAGCATGCACCAAAGGATGCGTTATGGCTTTGGTGCCAACGAAAGGGTAGGGCGCCATGCCTCCAAAAAGGTCACGTTCAGTGCGTACCCCGGGCAGTGGTGCCGTGTGGCCGGAGATGGCCGTCGTCACGAGGGTATCGGCGGGAACATAATAAATACCTGCTATTTCCTCGTGAGTGTCGGGGCTGTAGCCCTCGATAAAATGCAAGCCGAGCAGTTTGGCCAGTTTGCGGGTGAGGCAATTGTGAGACGCCATCTCATGGGGTGGTGCGCTGGGACGACAAGGAAAGGCCACAGCGATACGCTGTTGGTCATGGTGGCGGTCATTCTTTTGAGAAATATTCAAAGCGGCTTGCATAGCGTTGGTCGTGTCTCTGTGTAGCGTTGTTTTAGCGCTCGCAAGCGCCATGCCTGTTTAATCAGATGACAGGTCGGGAACGAAAATTGCTGACATTTTTCCGGCCGATAGGTCAAAAAGGAGAATGACATGCAAAAAAGAGAGTTTCTGAAAAAGACAGCAGTAGCGGCTGGTGTGGGCTTTATCGTCCTGTCGGGGTGTACCACGACCTCGATGACAGGTGCTGACGACCCGGAAAAGCGGCGTCAGATTAACGCCGCGGTCGATTCCACTTTGCAGCGGCTTTATAGCTCTGTAAAAGGTTCAAAAGCGTTGGTAGATAAGTCGCGCGGGGTCTTGGTTTTCCCCGCCGTGTTGTCAGCAGGTTTTTTCGTCGGCGGTGAGTATGGCGAAGGGGCTCTGCGAGTAAATGGCAAAACAGAGGGCTACTACAGTACTGCCACCGGCTCGTTGGGGCTGCAGATCGGCGCACAGTCCAAAGCTATTATTTTCCTGTTCATGTCTTCGGAGAGTCTGGATAAGTTGCGCAATAGCAGCGGGTGGACCGCAGGGGCCGACGCCACGGTTGCGGTCATCAAGGCAGGGGTCAACGGTGCAGTGGATCTGAATACGGTATCCAATGATGTCAATGTCATCGTTATGACGAATGAAGGACTGATGGCTGGCGTTACGATCGAAGGCACTAAAGTGACCAAGCTGAAAACGGAAGAGAGTTAAAAGGCAGCGTGTGTGCCTTAAGGCGCCATCTGTTGTGCAACCTTCCTTAACCATGCCTCTATATTTCAAAGGAGGACGATATGCCTCGCCCCATTTGGACGGGAACGATTTCGTTTGGCTTGTTGAATATACCCGTTTCACTTATGCCAGGCGAAAGAAAAGTCGATTTGCATTTTCGAATGCTTGATTCACGCAATAAAGCACGAATCAAGTATGAAAAAGTCAATGCTGACACAGGCGAAGAAGTCCCTTGGAAAGAAATCGTTAAAGCTTTTGAGTATAGCAAGGGCAATTATGTTGTCCTTGAGCCGGAAGATATTGGTGATGCTGCGCCTCAAAGCAAAGAATCAATAGATGTTGAAGGATTCGTGGATGCCGACGCTATTCGGCCCGAGTACTTTGAAAAGCCGTATATTCTTGTTCCGAATAAAAAAGCCGAAAAAGGATATGTGCTCTTACGCGACACCTTGTTTAACGACAACAAAGTAGGAATCGCGCGAGTCGTTATACGGACACGGGAGTATTTATGTGCAGTGCTGCCCAAGGGCCCGGCTATCGTTTTGAATCTATTAAGATATCAACAGGAAATAGTGGACCTTGCTGAATACAGTCTCCCGCAAGGTGAGGCCTCTGAATATAGGATATCAAAGCAAGAAATGGATATGGCCCGTCAACTTATTGCCTCAATGACGGGGGAATGGAAGCCGGAACAATATAAAGATGAATTTAGGCATCGCCTAACTCAGGTCATTAAAAAAAGGATGAAGGCCAATAGTATTGTTGACCAAACAGAGCAACAAGAAGGGACGGAAGCCCCAGAAAATGCAGCGACCAATGTCGTGGATTTTATGGCGTTGCTTCGCAAGAGCTTGTCGACAAATAAGCGCACACCGCCTAAAGCTGCGGCAAGTCCAGTGAAAAAGGTTTCTCGTAGAAAGACGACCAAAGCCGCGAAGGCGATAAAAAAGGCGACCAAATCCTCCTCAGCCAAAGCCGCGAAGAAAACGTCGGCGAAAAGCAGATCTACGCGTAATAGAAAAGCCGCGTAAGAAACACGCCTCTTTAAGGGGGTAATGAATGAGCCTGTCGGAATATCAGCGAAAACGCAGATTCAACAAAACGACCGAGCCGCAAGCAGACATTCAAACCAGGCAACGTTCAATTTTTGTTGTTCAGCTGCACCACGCGAGCCACCGCCATTACGACCTGCGGCTTCAGATCGGAGGCACGCTTAAAAGTTGGGCGGTACCTAAAGGGCCAAGTCTTGATCCTTCTGTGAAGAGGCTCGCGGTTGAAGTGGAAGATCATCCTATAAGCTATGCAAAATTTGAAGGAGAGATCCCCGCAGGAGAATATGGAGCGGGTCACGTGGCGATCTTTGATCATGGTGTCTGGAGCAGCGAAGAAGATACGGCGCAACAACTAGCCAAAGGCCATTTACGGTTTACTTTATTTGGCAAGTACCTGCAAGGAAAATGGAGTTTGGTTAAAAGCAGGCGTCATGGACGTCAGCCGGCATGGTTTTTAATCAAACAGTCTGATGTTTTCGCCGGCGATAAAGAGGCGGACGATTTTCTATCGGCAGTTGATGACAAAAAAAAACGAAGCGTACCGGATCCACGTATTACGACTCAAATAAAAAATCATCCGAAATCGCATGCTGCCAAGCTCAAACAAGAAGCGTTTGCACCTTTGCTTTGTAAGTCCGAAACCATGCCGCCTAAGGGCCAGGAATGGCTACACGAAATTAAATGGGACGGTTACCGATTGCTGTGTACGGTTGTAAATAGTGAACCGAAATTGTGGTCTCGAAACGGTCAGGACTGGACATCGAGGTTGCCGGATATCGTTTATGCGATTAGAAACCTAGGGGTTAATAATGCCGCATTCGACGGCGAGTTGGCTGCTTTGAAAGGCATTCGAAGTCATTTCAGTCTTTTACAAGCTACGCTGTCCGGCCGAGTCCAGGCTCCATTGACGTACATGATTTTTGATCTCTTGTACTACGACGGCTATGACATATCGAGGGTGGAGCTAGCCGACCGCAAGTATTGGCTAGAAAAGATTTTGGAGAACAGCCCGGGCGTACTTCGCTATAGTGCCCATTTGCAAGGCAATGGGCAGGATATGATGAGTTACATCGCCAGGGAAAAGTTAGAAGGCGTTATTTCCAAGCGGGTTAACTCGCCGTATCGGCCAGGACGCAATCCTAACTGGCAGAAAATCAAATTTCAATCAAGTGATGATTTTGCCATCGCCGGATTTATAGAACCAAAAGGCAGCCGCGTCGGTATTGGTTCATTGCTATTGGCTCGGTTTGATAGAAAAGACGGTTGGATTCTAGCTGGAAGAGTGGGCACCGGAATAAATGACGAAATGCTTGATACCTTATCTTCCATGCTTAGGCCGAAAGCGACTCGCAAGCCTTCAATAAACATTGATAACGTCGAGTCCGATTTGCGCAACGCCTGGTGGGTAAAACCTAAACATATTGTTGAAGTGTTTTATCGTGGGCTAAGTAGTCAGGAACTACTGCGACATACTGCATTTAAAAGTTTACGGCTCGACAAGACCCTTGAAGATTTAATTGGTGTACGACGAGGTGAGCACAATATGAGCAAAGACAGGATAAATATTAGTAGTCCGGAACGTATTGTGTTTCCTGGCCTGGATATCACCAAACTTGATGTGATTACTTACTATGAAGGCGTAATGCCGTGGTTGCTCCCTGAGTTATTGGGACGTCCACTATCTGTACTTCGTTGTCCTGAAGGTCGACAAGGAAATTGTTTTTTTCAAAAGCACCATACTCCAGGATTAAACGTTAACACTGTCCTGGTAAATGAGAAAAAGGGTACCAAGGAAAACTATTTAGTCGTCCATGAGGAGCGCGATATCCTGCAACTGGCACAATTCAATGTCCTTGAGTTCCATCCTTGGGGATCAATGGCGGATAACCTGAGCAACTGTGATCGACTGGTATTTGATCTGGACCCGTCCGACGATGCGAAATGGGCGGATGTAAAACAGGCCGCACGCAAAATCTATCAGTTACTCAACGATTTGGGGCTACAGTCTTTTCTGCGAACTTCTGGCGGAAAGGGGCTACATGTAGTCGTCCCCCTCAATCCTAGTATTCCTTGGGAGACAGCAAAAGAATTTTCCCGAGCGTTCGCCAAGACGTTAGCGATTGCTTTTCCCGACAAATATGTGGCCACAGCGTCCAAAGCCCAGCGTACTGGGAAGATCTTTGTTGATTATTTAAGAAATTCGCGCGGTGCAACGAGTATCTGTTCTTACTCTTTGCGCGCTCGGCCAGGAGCCCCCATCGCAACACCTTTGAGGTGGGATGAGCTATCAAGACTGAAATCTGCATCGGCGTATGACATTAAATCATTGCCAAGGCGCTTGTCTCGTCTTAAAGGTGATCCATGGGGCGGCATTGCAGAAATAAGGCAGGGCTTGCCATCCGAGCTCAATAATAAGCCGCTGAGTACAAACAACTAACGATCAAGCCCCACAAAATAAATCGCTAACGCTTCAAGCTTTAACAACTGGTTTTACAAGATGGGTAATTAACTGTTTACGATTGTCCCTCCATTGACATGTATCGTTTGACCGGACACATAGGTTGAATCGGAACTAGCGAGATAAACGTATGCGGGCGCTAATTCAAAAGGCTGACCAGGTCTACCCATCGGTGTGGATTTTCCAAACTCCGCTACCTTATCAGCCGAAAAAGAGGCGGGTATTAACGGCGTCCAGATAGGGCCCGGCGCAACTGCATTGACCCGAATTTTCCTGCTGGCAATTTTTGTTGAAAGTGAACGGGTAAATGAGGTAATGGCTCCTTTTGTCGCAGAATAGTCAATTAGGTCTGGATTTCCTTTAAATGCTGTTATGGATGATGTGTTGATAATCGATGCACCTTCGCCCATAACAGTCAAAGCCTCAAGAGTTATCGTCACAATACTAAAGAAATTGGTTTGAAACGTACGAACCAGTTGTTCTTGACTAATGTCTTCAGGTTCGGCCACCGTGTGCTGCTCACCGGCATTGTTGACCAGAATATCGAGTCTTCCGAAATGTTCGATCGTGTCATGAACACATTGTTTTGCAAACGCAACGTCGCCTATATCTCCTTTAATCAAAAGAACTTCAGTATCGTAGTTCTCAGCGCATTGTTGAGTTTCTTCGGCATCGTTGTCTTCCTCAAGATATACGATGGCAATCTTCGCGCCTTCTTTAGCAAATGCAATAGCTGTGGCACGACCAATTCCACTATCTCCGCCGGTGATCAGTGCGACTTTGTCATGCAATTTACCGGCGGGCTTATAGTTTGGGTCATCATAAATTGGCGCTGGATGCATTTCTGATTCGCGGCCAGGCTGCTCATCTTGGTGCTGTGGGGGCATTGTTTGCGTCATTAACTACTCCTTCATAAGTTGACGTGGACGCTCCACGATCACCCAATTGATTTGGGTGATCGTTGTACGGCACGCTAAACGTATCTACTTCTTATGTTTGGGTTTGTCCGACCGACTGGTACTGGCCATTTCTTCTAGTTCTTTTTTGGTCATCGATTTGTACATCGACTTTGAAGCGCCTTTTAATTCACTTTTTTTTGTTTCTCCCTCTTTCGCTGAAAGGGCGATACCTGCAGCCTGCTGTTGGCTTTTAGACTTAGCTTGCATCAGTTACTCCCGAATAAGAAAAAACAACTTCATTATCTGCCGGGGTAGCAAAGCTTTCCAATCATGAAAAGTATTAGTTGGTAAACAGACGTAATCTAACCGTAGGGTGAAAATTGTTGGTACGAGTCTTGCTGATGAATATGAAGCTGGCATATCACCACAGCTTTTGCAGCCTAGATGTCGGGCTTTCTATCCAAGTGTTTAACCAGCGCCAACTACAGCAAGGGATGTTATGAATTCGATGCCGCGCGACGGGTATTTCGATAGTACTTATCAGTTATTGTCAAATCCCTATGGCTACATTGGCGATCGTTGTACAGAGTTAGGCACTGATGTCTTTGAAACGCGGATATTGCTTGAGCGGACGGTTTGCATGATGGGGGCGCGGGCTGCTCAAATTTTTTATGATTCGCAACGATTTCAGCGTCAAGGAGCGGCGCCGGAGCCCTTGCGCGCAACACTATTTGGTAAAGGAGCGGTGCAAAGCCTTGACGGCGCAGCG
Organism: Pusillimonas sp. UBA3987; assembly: GCA_002384935.1. Taxonomy (GTDB): domain Bacteria; phylum Pseudomonadota; class Gammaproteobacteria; order Burkholderiales; family Burkholderiaceae_B; genus Neopusillimonas. The sequence continues at coordinate 13,994 of DGCD01000004.1, read as the reverse complement.
CACCAGCACCGTAAAGCACTGTTTATGCATCTACTGGGACCAGGCCGGATCGCGAGTCTGGCAGAAGAAACCCGCCGGCAATGGGAAGAGTTGTCCTCGCATTGGACACCCTGCAGTACCGTGGCGCTGTACGAAGCCGCTCACGAGGTACTGGCACGAGCCGCGTTTCGCTGGGCCGGCGTACCGGTGGCCGACAGGGAATTATCACAACGCACCGGTGAACTAGTGTCGTTGTTTAATGATGCGGCCAGAGGACTGTTACTTCATTGTCGTTCTCGCGCAGCCCGCCGCAATGCGGAAAGTTGGCTTGAGCAACTCATCACCTCGGTGCGTGGCGGTCAGACCTCCGTAGCTTCGGACGGTGCCTTGAATATCGTTGCGAATCACCGCGATGCAGCCGGTGCATTGCTAGCGCCGCGGATTGCAGCAGTGGAACTGCTCAATGTATTGAGGCCGATCATAGCGATATCGGTTTATATTGTATGGTGTGCGCATGCCCTGTATAGGCATCCACCTTCGCGTGAGGCCCTCGTTACGCACAACCGACCGTATTTGCATTGGTTTGTCCAGGAGGTGAGGCGCTATTATCCGTTTTTCCCCGCTGTCGTGGCCCGCGTTCGCCGAGATTTCGAGTGGCAAGGGTTCTATTTTCCTCAGGGAAAAAGGGTCATGCTAGATCTGTATGGCACCAACCACGACGCGCGTACCTGGTCTCTACCAGATAAGTTCAATCCCGAGCGTTTCGAAGGTTTTTATCCTGGCGAATTCGCGTTCGTGCCACAAGGTGGCGGCCAAGCGGGCATGCAACATCGATGTCCCGGTGAGGACATAACCTTGGTGCTGATGGAGGTCACAGTGCGGTTTTTAGTCGACCGACTTTCGTATAGCATCGTCTCCAAAGACCTCCGCATTAATACCACACGTTTGCCGGCACTGCCGCACGCTCCATTGTTCTTGAAGCTTGCCGGTAGAAAAATTTGAGCAATCGTCCGCTTTGTTCGCAGATGACAGCGGGCTTTCTGGTACGGCTCTTGCTGATAAAGGAGGTTGTGGCATACCGCCCAGCTTATTCCTAAGGAGCTTACTATGAAACTATCTCGTGCCTTTATGATCTGCACACTCAGCACTGCACTGGCGGGGGTCTCTGCGCAGGCCCAAACCACTCCGCAAGCGCTTACAACCGGAAACGTTCAGCAAGGGGAAACGCAATTGGTTCAAGAAGACCAGACTTTTCTTGAAAATGCTACACAAGGTAGTTATGCCGAGATCGAAGGTAGCCGTCTCGCCCAGGAGAAGGGCAGCAGTAAGGAGGTAAAGGATTTCGCCGCTATGATGATAAAAGATCACAGTAAAATGATCGAAGAGGTATCCGCACTCGCAACGGAAAAGGACTACGAAGTGCCAAACGAACCCTCTGTTATGCAAACCGCCGAAATTACCGCGCTCAAGGCGCTTTCGGGTGACGCATTCGATGCAATGTACATCAACCGAATTGGCGTCGCTTCACACGAGGCCACGGTACAGATGTTTGAAGAGGCCGCCAGGCAGGCAAAGGACCCCGACGTGAAGGCTTTGGCTGCCAAAACGCTGCCCAAGCTGCGGGAACACTTGGAAATGGCTCGAAAAATCAATCAAAAGCAGGAAAGCGAGTAAACGGTGGCGACCTCGTTTTGGGAAAGAAGCAAGAAGCGTTGTCAGTGGGCGACAACCGAGATAAGGACGGATAGCGTAGCTTCGGCTCGTATCCGTCCCTTCTACCTGGGTGTGTTCCGGGAACCACTACTGGCACCGCCAGGCCCCTGAGAACCGCCTGTTGTCGGTGAGCCTTGCTCGGTACCGATACCGGTTGCCTGCTCTTTATTCTCAGGATGTGCCGGTGTCACCGAGGTGGAACCTTGCGCAGCTTGTTGGCGAACTTCTTTGAGCTTGGCCGCAGCAGCAGGATCGTATTCAGGCGGTTGGCGAGCCGCAAAATAAGCAGACACAGCGGCGATGTCGTCAGAACCCAGGCGTCGAGCTATAGCGGGCATCTGACCTGTTTCGTCATTCGTGCGCGCACCACTGGCAAAGGCTTGTAAAGCAGCGATCAAATAAGAGGCGTGTTGGCCTGCCAAAGACGGATAAGTTGGAGCGCTGCCCGAACCGCCCGGCCCATGGCAGTTGATGCAAGCTTGCACCTGCTTGGATTCGTCTCCCACCTTGGCCAGTACCTGGCCTCGATTTGCCCCTTTGCTGGTCGGCTGGGGGGCCGTCCCGCCCGCCGCAGTCGCTGTATTTGCTGTCGGCATCTTTGCATAATAGGCGGCGACACCTGAGCGTTCTTCCGGTGTGAGTCCTTTTGCGATGGGCTCCATTACGGCATTTTTTCGACTGCCTTCGGCGTAATCCGTTAGTTGCTTGGCCAGATATGCCTCGGGCTGTGAAGCGAGCTGCGGGAAGCCGCCCATTGCGTTGCCCTCCCCCTGTGTACCGTGGCAACTGGCACAGGCCATGACGCCTTTGTCCGGCACGCCCTGGGTGATGATGCGTTCGACCACTTGGTTGACCGGCTGAGACGATGCCGCACTTGCAACGGGCGAGACGGGCTGCGCAGGTTGGGGAGCCTCTTGGGCCCAGCTCGTAGCGAATGGAAACATAAAAGTCAGCGTCAATACGCTTGTTGTGTGGTTTTTCATGCTTGCACCAACGGTCCGGGAGATTTGATGTACTGGTTTACGATCGTATCCGCTGCAAGATATGCCAGCGCACCCACTGTATCGGTAGGGTTGTACGAGGCGTTTTGCGGGAAATTCGAAGCGCCGATTACGAACAAATTCGGTACATCCCAGCTTTGCAGATACCGATTTACGACGCTGGTTGAAGGGTCGTCTCCCATGACCGTGCCGCCGGTATTGTGGGTAGTCTGATATTGGGTCGTTGTATATGGGCCTTTGCGGGGGCCGCCTGAAACTTGCTTGCCGCCCATTGCGCGGCCGATTTCCATTGCCTTTTCTGTCACGTAGGCAGACATTTTCAGGTCATTCTCAGGAAAGTCGAAGGTCATGCGCAGTAGCGGCAGCCCCCACGCGTCTTTATAGGTAGGGTCCAGGTCGAGGTAATTCTGACGAGTCGCCACCGAGCTACCATGTACGTTGAGTACCGCCGTATGGTTGTAGTGCTTGATGACCGACCTCTTCCAGTTCGAACCCCAAGGGGCAGTACCCGGTGGAGTAGGATGGAACTCGATGGGCCGTCCATGGCTCATCACCTCGCCAATATAACCGCCGCCCACAAAACCCAGTGGGCCATGATCGAAATTGTCGCTGACGAAATCAGAGATAACTGTTCCCGAGGCTCCTGAACGCATAAAAGGATTAATGTTTACATCCTGATCGTAGAACACCTTGACGCCGCTCATCGTCTGGTAGGCGTAGTTGCGTCCAACGACGCCCTCGCCAGTTTTAGGATCGTAGGGTTTGCCTATACCGGAGAGCAGCAACATGCGCACATTATTCAGGGAGTAACCCCCCAATATAACCATGGAGGCGGGTTGCTCATACTCGCGTCCCGCGCCGTCTATGTAAGTGACCCCCGTTGCCTTCTTGCCCAAGGAATCCAGGTTAATCCGTAACACTTGGCATTGGGTGCGCAACTCGAAATTATTGTCTTTGAGCAGGATAGGCAACAGAATAGTCTGGGGGGATGCCTTGGCGTAATGTTCACAGCCGTAGCGCTCGCAGTACCCGCAGAACATGCAGGTACTTAGTTTAAGGCCTTCCGGATTTGTATAGGGCTGGCTCAAGTTGGATGAGGGTTGAGAGTAGGGGTGGTAACCCAGTTCCTGGGCAGCTTTCCTGAACAGGGCAGAGCCATAAGGTTCTTTCATGGGCGGATTCGGATACTCGCGAGAACGAGGATCTTCGAACGGATTGCCTCCTTCGATTTTTTTTCCGTTGAGATTTCCAGCCTTGCCGCTAACGCCAAGAAGATATTCGAAGCGGTCGTAATGTCGTTCCAGATCGTCCGCACTGACTCCCCAGTCTTGAACGATAAGCTCGTCGGAAAGAAAATCCTTTCCATAACGTTCTTCAGTCAGTGTGCGCATGCGCAGGTCTGTGTCCTGAAAGCGGTAGGTTTGCCCGTTCCAATGTACCGCGGCACCGCCCACGCCTGTTCCAGGCAAAAAACCCTCCCACCGTCGCATAGGAAGCGCCACTTGGTTTCTGTGATTGCGAAATGTCAGTGTTTCTTTGGTGTTGTCCTGCATCAAAGCTTTACGCACCGAGTAACGCAATTCATCGTGCATGTGCGGGCCCTGAAAGTCTGGCACGGTCGATCTTGGCTCGCCGCGCTCCAAGCCCACCACCTTCAACCCTGCCTTCGTCAACTCCCGGCCCAGTATGGAGCCCACTAATCCTACACCGATGAGCACGGCATCCACTTCTTTTAATTGAGTAGCCATTTCATTGCTCCTCGTGGCGATGATGACCGTGATACACCGCATTACCTGTCGAGGCAGGAATATCTGGATGGATGTGAATCACGCCGCTCGCGTTCGAACCGATACTGATTGGCTCACGCTGAAAAGCAATACCGTGCTTGTCGACCAGATCATAAAAATTGGCATGAGCGCCTGGAAAGCCGATCATCTTCCATGAAATCATGTCTTTGTTTCCCCCATATATCGGATCACTGAAAAAGCCTTCCAGTGTCATGCCCCAGAGAGATTCGAAAAATACGTTCGATGGAACCCCTTCCAGGTCGATATCTCCGTCTTGCAACAAAGTGAGGTAGGCGTCCTGCTTTTCAGGACTTAGTGCATCGAAGGCCGCATCATGATGCTCTTTTACATGAGTTTGTATGCCGCGCAGAGCGGTACGGAACAGTTCAGCTGGCGTAAAGGGCAATTGATAGCCTTGGGTTGGTTCGCCTTGCTGCCAGGGGCCAGAGCGATACAGTCGCTCGCCTGCACCCCAAGCCCCGCCTAATTGCTTATCGATGAAAAATGGCACGTCTGCCTCAAGCGCTCCGGGCCCAGCCTCGTCGGCCGGTATGAGACGCGCTGTAGCCGTCTCGATAAATGGAATTTCATCCGCGTTGAAGAAAGTATAGATGGGTTGTGCGTCGCCCGCGGCCGACGCATGTTGATGCTCGGACGGCTGCTGAGCATGTACCGTACTGGACGCGACTTCAGCGCCAGTAGCGACGGCTGTTAGTCCCGCCACCTTGAGGAATTCACGTCGGGAATTGCCCATGACATTTTCTCCTATTTCTGGATGCAGACTTCTTCAGTCGATATCGCGTTACTTCATATTTGGTCTGCGATAGAAAGTAATCGTCGTCTAACCGCTCAATTTCTCATTCGTGCTTTAGTTAAACATTCATAGAACATTCAATTATTACGGTTTACCGTGCTTGGAGCCTTCAAGCTCAAGCGTACAAGGTCGCCTTTAGCCATTTTTCAACGATTTGTACGTGCTCCTTTTCTTCCTGGCTTGCTTGAGTGAAAATTTCTATTATTCCTTCCACTTCAGCTTCTTTTGCGGCATCGATCAGATGCTCCCAACAGGAGTTATCAATTAATTCCAGTCCCAAGATCGCCTCAAGACACTGAGAGAGACTCGTGCGAGGATCTGTAATGGCTTGCATGAATCCTTGTCCTGTTACACCGCTAACAGCTGCGCCAGGCGTCATTGCGGTTGAGTCGGCACCCAAATCTTCCATAACGCTGTGCAGCATTAGGAAATGTGCTTTCTCTTCAGCGTGTATATGATTTAAATCCGCGACAAGCTCATTTTTTTGGTTGAATTCAACAGCTAGAGCTTTGTCTATTAAGGCCTCATAAAGTCGCACGCCACTTCGTTCGAATGCGAGTCTTTGCCCAAGCTTATCGCCAAAAACTCGAGCCTTTTGTCCCGAAGCATCGATTGATCTACCCATAATGCTTTCTGCGCTTAATGGTTCCGGAATGGAACCAACCGGGGCAGCCTCTTTAATACTGATAGCGCGCAGAGCTTGGATGCTTTCAGTTCCTTGCGGTGGCGAGCCAGCAGGGATGGATTGCGCAAATTCTGATTGCTCGTTAATCATCCCCGGGTTTACGGTTACTCCGGTGCGGTTGGTCTCGATGTTAATTTTTTGCATCATGGTTCTCCCGTTTGGCAACGTTACGGCTCAACTCGGTACCTGGTGCCCATTGGTACCCGGCTGAAACCGCAGATGTAGGCGAGCCACTGGAATTGAGCAAAGAGCGGGCGTCGACGGTTGCTTGGCTTTCTTCAGAACTAGGGATGTATTTAGTACTTCGAGAGCTCATGTGTTTCTCGTCAAACAGTACGGGACGTATGAAATCACGTTGCGATGCGAAAGGTAGAGGTTGGGGTATGGTATTTCCCAGTACTTCAGCCGGATCTCTGCGTTCGTATTGTTTGAAAAGTTCCGAAACAAACGTCAAGTGACCAAGTTCGTAATCAAGAAAGCGTTCCCATATTGCTTTGAGTCTCGGATTCGTTTCACTTAGACTACAGCTATAGTAGGTGTACACCTCTGTTGCCTCGTGAATTAAAATTTTTTCAAGTAAAGATTCGTCCGGGTCCTGCAATGAACCGTATTGAGTGACATGTTGTTCTTCAATGGAGGCAATTTCAGCATATAGTTGACGTGCTACAGGGTCCGCAAATGTCGGACCTATGTTCATGTAATAATCATGAGTTTGGTATTCTGCCGCTGTAATCAGCGTTGAGTGCAACTTCGTAATTAACTGGGCATTTTCTTTTTGATAAGAATCGCGGACATCGTCTTCTGGCGCTCGATGTTCGTTTATCGTATCCCTTCCAGGAACGATATCCGTATACCCTTGAACAATATTATTGGCATCTTTCCCTTCGAGTCGGTCGAGCATTGCACTATATCGATAGAGGTGGTCAAAATCTTCCAGCAGACCGAATCGATAGGTTTGTGCTTGATAGGGGTCAGGTTCTTGTTGCGCCACGGCAGCGGTAACTTCGATGGCAACTTGTTCATATGCAATTGTCGTTTCCAGCGGCGAGTGGTCTGCAGAAATTAACCAGTTGATCATGGTTGCTTGATGCTGCTCTACTCGTCTTAACTGTGCTAGTGGCACGCGAAGTTCGTTATTAAGCCTTGAAGCTATGTGCTTTAGCCTTAAGGCGTCGAGTTCGAGCCCATTGAGCAAAATGATGCGTACTCTGGTAAATGCGTCGTCGTCCAGTTTACTTATCGGCTGTCCGGCCATTTCGTGCCAATTAAAACGTTGCTTCTCCAGCGGGACGCCAGTATGTCCCCATAAGTTCGTTTCTATCGTCATCGCTATTACCTCGCTTTCCATACAGAGAAATGAGTTTGAACTTGGCTAGGGTTCGCTATTCAACTTTGCCTGTAGTGCTTTAGCTAACTCAAGGTGAGATTCCAATGTAGGAAGATTTTTTTCTACAAATCTCTTTACGTCCTTGTCCTGAGTCTTTTCCACCGCTTCCTTAAACATTTTTACCGCGTCTTCATGGGCTGTAATTGTCAAGCGCTCTACGTAATGCTGATCAAATTCCTCGCCTAAAGCTTCAAGCAATTTAAGATCGTTTTGCTGTTCTAAAGAAGGTTGCCAAGACAGGCTCAGGCCTTTATTGGCTGCTAGTGCCCTTAACTCGACATTGACTTTTTTATGTTGGTCAATCATTTTTTGGGCGAAATTTTTTATCGCTGTAGAGAAAGACTTTTGTTGGGCTAGCCTGCCTCCTTCGACCTCAGTGAGGCCTGTTTCTGCTGCTCTCGTTATAAAGATTTGGTCTCTCTCGCTTAATTCGTTTTCGTGGGATCGCGTTACTACCGGAGCGGTGGGTTTTGCCGACTCGTTTTTGGGTATTGCGTAAGAAGCAGAGAATGAAAGAAGTTGGTTCACGGAATTATTCAGCATCTTAGTGTCCTCAAAACGCGCTGCTTATGTCCATTCGCATCCCGACTCTTCGGCTTTTGTCGATTTCTGCCGAGTAAGTGTTGCAAACATAGAGCGAAACTTTTAGATGCTTGCACAAGGATGCTTATTGACAATCAGCAAAAACCGGGCCTAGTCATTCAGACTGGGGCGACTTTACTGTTGCAATGTCCTGAACCACGATGGAAGCGGTACATCAATAATCAAACAGCAAGTGTTGATTATGCTAGCAACTAACTTTGCTGTTGAGTACTGTCCGTTACACACGCTTAATAACGCAGCGCAATTGAAATATGTGGAGGTCCGCACATTTATATAGGTCTTAGCGCCTATATGTTTCTTTTGGCTAGATTTATAGTGGGATTAGTATTGAAGCGCCAATTTGTATTTTACTTTGAGTTACCAGTAAATTACTCTCTCAGATTTCTCGATTTTGAATTAAATTTAGAATATTTATATTTTAAATTCAAATACTTATGCGCACACTCTGTAAATACGAGAGGATCGTGTCCATGACGCTTGAATCTCACTCATGGTTCGGTAAAACTCTTTCAACAAGCCTTTTGGTTTTTCCCTTGCGGGCGCGAAAACCGAAGAATTTACTAAACACAGATCAAATTAAATTTTTGTTATTCTTTGGGCAAAAAACAGCCCACCCACGGCTAAAGTAAAATTGAGTGCTACCCGATTGATTTTAGCTTTGTGCCGTAAGTGGGTTTTTTCGATGTGTTCGGCGCAATCCGGAGTCATTACTTGTGTTTTGGCAGTAGACTTTTCACTCATATGCGCCAATCGCAATACAAATAATTAAATATACGCCATATTTTTATCCTTTCGTGGGGGTCTTCAGCCCCTTACTTCAATAGCGCTACGCTCAATCCTCAAGCCAGCAAACCGCAAAAAGGGCCAGCCCAAAGACTATGGCGATTAAATATATAATAAAAACAATCGTGTACATAGTGACCCCACTTCGTTACGCTCGATCACCTGGTTGATTCAATATCTTCAACTGCCTGATGTCCATCGTTCGTGACGCCAAATGCCATAAATGGGCCGATCCGAAAGTGGATGAGACGTACTCCAACGAGCCACGCCAATAACGCTAGCCCAGATGTTTTTCTCTTAAATTGGGAGCCTCTATTACAAGTGCACGCCAACCTAAGGTTTGGTATGTGTGCTTCATAAAAATTCTTAGTTAACTGCTAAGGAGGGTAAGTACCTCCTGTTTGATTGAAGCTTTAGCTGATGTGGCACTCGTTGCCGTAGTATTAGCAGCCTTTTGATTTGGTGATCTTGCTATTGTCGTTTCGCTTTTACCTAAGCACTACGACAAGAGATAAGTTTATCCAGACCTATTTTGATACTTCGTCTGGCAACCATCTGTAACTTATATACTTCGTGATCACAGTTGCTCTACGGGTATTTATCGTCGATGAATTTTGGCATCGTCGTCTCCCTGTTTTCCCTTGCGGGTGTAGAAAACCGAACAATTTACAAAACCACATCAAAATTAGGATGAGAACTAATTGTACTTGCATCTTTGAAATTTTTGAACAGTAAAAGTTGTAAGAGGCCGGGGGCAAATATCTAACAATGAATGTCATGGCGGCATCGTTGATGCGCTGATGACGCCCCCGTGTGTGAGGGCTTATCGCCTTGTAACCTGTTGACTTAGTGGCAGAAACATCAGCCTTTGTGGCTGTTCGACCAAGGCGTGTCTGTGAATACGTGCGAGGCGTTCTCTCACGTTAATGATGTTCTGTCCGCGTTTGTATACGAGCATCCGTATTCCGATTATTATCCTTAAACACCATCGATGTCCATATTTGCGGGTCAAAAAGAGATGTTTATTGACTAAGCCTAGTTGTTTAGTATTCAGTCCAAACGGACTGGAGGCTTAACGCGGGAGTTAATCAAATCAACCAACCACAGTAAGCCGCCGCGCCAAAAGCCGTGCAATCTGGCCTGATGTGTGCGATAGAGTGCCATGTGGCTGAATGACGCAAGGCGCCCGCGTATGAATCCGCCCCGAAAGAGTCGGAACTTGCCCAGGGAGCCGTAGGCATCGTAGTCGCCAAGCGAGACCAGGGCGCCAAAATCGCGATACCTGAAAGGGGGGACGGGCTGATTTTCAAGCAAGGCCGGCAGGTGGCGAACCAGATAACGCGCTTGCTGATGCGCTACCTGGGCCGTTGGAGGTAAGGGGCGATCGTGTCCCGGCAAGACCAGACTTGCGCAATCGCCCACCGCAAATACCGATGGGTCTCGAACCGTTTGCATAGTGGGGGTCACCACCAGGGTGTTGTTTTCTTGGGTGTCAAGTCCGGGCAGGCTGGCGAGGAATTCGGGCGCTTTCACGCCTGCAGCCCAAACCCGTATCGTAGCTGGTAAAAAGTCACCGTTACTCAATTCAAACCCATCTTTCCGTGCCGACTTTACGCGCGTATCCAGTAGCACTTCAATACCTAATTTTCGCAATCGTTGAGTGGCTAACGTAGAGACCCGTTCGGGAAACGCACCCAGAATCCTGTCGGTTGCTTCGATTAGCGTAATGCGAACCCGTTCACGCAGCCCGGGAGCGCCATAGGCCTGAGATTCATCTGCTAATTGCATCAGTTCGGCGGCAAGCTCTACGCCCGTTGCACCTGCTCCAACGATACTGATGCGCAAGTCACTATTCTGGCCGATGCTTTCGAAAATATGGTTTCGAACTGATTCGTTGAACGAAATCGCCTGGCGTCGGGAGTCGATCATGACGCAATGCTCATGCACGCCAGGCGTGCCAAAATCATTTGCGGTACTGCCCACGGCGAATATCAGCTTGTCGTAGCGCACGCGTCTGGCTGGTACGGTATTCCCCCCATTTTTAGCAGTAAGCGGCAGTAGAATTAGTTGAATATTTACTGATTAGCTTCTGTTTTGGAGTGAACCCGCCCAAGGCCATGTTGGGTCTTTCATTGTTGTAAGTCCAAAGCCAGGCGGTGGCACCGTGCTGAACTTCGTCCAGACTACTAAACAGGTTTTGGGCCAGCCAATCATACCGCACCGTTCGGTTGTAGCGTTCAATATAGGCGTTTTGTTGCGGGTTTCCGGGCTGGGTGTGAATCATCGTAATTCGTCGTCTGGCGGCCCATTGGAGCATTGTTTTACCGATGTATTCCGGGCCATTGTCGCATCGTAGGCAAGCGGGCTTGCCGCGCCATTCGATGATCTGATCCAGGGCGCGCGTTACGCGCTCTGCCGGCAGGGAAAAATCCACCTCAATGCCTAGACCCTCACGGTTAAAGTCATCGACAATGTTAAGTAATCGGATACCACGACCGTCGATCAATTGATCATGCATAAAATCCATGGACCAGATCTGGTTGATATCGGTGGCGGTGCCCAGCGGATCGGGTCGCTCGCGAACCAGGCGCTTCTTGGGCTTGATGCGTAGGTTCAGCTCCAGTTCACGATAAATACGGTACACCCTTTTGTGATTCCACTTGAAGCCTTTGATGTTGCGCAAGTATAGGAAACATAAGCCAAAGCCCCAATTGCGTTGGGCTGTCGTCAACCGAATCAGCCAGTCAGCAATCATCTCGTTTTCATCGGCCTGCTTGGCTTGATAATAATAGGCGCTTTGGCTGATACCAAAGGCCAGGCAGGCTAGCCGAATACTCGATTTAAAGTGCTCAATGGCACACCGCGC
>DGCD01000004.1:0-2065 GCA_002384935.1 Pusillimonas sp. UBA3987 | reverse complement strand
TGCGGTTTTATGGGGGGAATACCGTACCAGCTCACGGCCATCGTTGGCCAAGATCGGGGCAAGCAATACTTCGTGCCTGACGCGGTCCAGTCCGCACATCTCCCCGGGCTCATACTTGAACCCCGCCGCACGTGCCTGGGCGGCAAACGGGGTCTGCTGCTGGCCGACGTCGCGGGTGCCGGCAGCAATCGTATGCAGCATCGGCTTCCATACATGTGCGGTATCACAATCTATTAATGAAATCTGGTACCGAGCGGGGCCGTGCAAGTGTTGGCGGGAAAGCTGCGTTGCCATTTCAATGCCGGCAACACCGCCTCCTACAATTACAATATGAGGTGGAGCGGGGAGAGATTGTGTCATGCTAAGCCTTCCTTGGTTGGTGCAATACTGTTGGAATTGAAAGCTGAATCAATTTTCGACTTTATTGGCTTGTTGGGTACCCAAAAGGTTCTCCAACACAACGAAAGGGCTCCAAAAACTAACATTTATCTTTTGTCTGATCGTTACCGCCTTCATAATCTGGATCTACGGTTAATGAAATGCTTTGCAGCCGCCAATCCAGTTTAGATATATCTTGCATCGCGTTTCGCAGGGAGCCAACATTCAGTGAATTGTCTTTGGGACAGATAAAGGCCTCTCCAAAGAATAGATGCCCTTGTTCATAGAGACGAACTTTCGATTTCGAAACCCAGTGATAAACCCGAAGTTGATCTTCGATTTTTTCAGGCAAATCGAGGAATTTATTATCGACAGAAGTTGGGGCACGATTCAACAGGCCAGTAACCGCATTTTTTGATTGCCGCCAGCCGTCTTTCAAGATGTCAAAAGATATAATCATTGCGGCCGCCGAATCGGCCCACCACCAACCCATCCCGATCCCAGCGACCCCGGCGATTGCGGCGATTGCGGTCAACCAGTCGGCTTTATTCATTTTACCGTCTGTGTAAAGGATCTTGTCGTTTAGTTTTATGGCTGGTGACAGCTTCGCTCTGCCCAAGAGAAAAGGAGGGAGCGTACCTAGGAGTAGCACCAATATCATCCACCAGCCTAACCATAGATCGATGCCGAAAAAAGCTTTCATTCCGATCGTTGGCCGTTCCCGCAAACCGAGTCCTATAAGTGCATCCACAAATAGGTATGACCCCATCAGAAGAAGTGCAAGTGCTGCGCAAAGAAACAACACGGAAATGACTCTATGAAAGCCGTAAGGATAGTGCTTTGTCGGGCGCCGCCAGCAGAGATATGAGCCAAGAATAAAAGAGACGGGGGGAATGAGACTAAGAAAATCTTCAACCCAGGCGGTTTGCATTGCCTGTGACGACCCCATCACCAAATACATCAGAAAAATGTCGATTGTAAGATATGCAATAGATAGATAGCAGAGTACTCTCGCTTTCTTTAAGGCAGCCTTTTGGTCTGAAGTAAATTCATAATCTGGAGAGATAATCAATTTAGTCCTCCTTGATAGTGACGCAGGGACCAAGAAACTTCTCGAGAGCAATCAAGAAAGCATTCTCTCCTTGTGGCACAAACATAACGTGCTTATGCTCATCGTCCTTGCCGCAAACTGAGTAAGGGCGCGTCACGCCCAGATCTTTTTTCCGTGGATTCTTCATGGTGAACCCGCCCACCGCCACATCAATCGTAAGCGTCCGACCAATACCGTCTAGCTTTCCCACCTAAATCTCATCAAACTAAATGTCCATTAATTTTAAATGGACATTTAGTTTAATGAGCAACTCATCTATCTCTGTTGTTGAGCCATCGAGCCAACCACGCCGCCGTTATACCGTTCAATTCAAACGCCAGGTTGTACAGGAGTCGATGGCCAGAGGCGCCTCAATAGCCCGCGTTGCCCTGACGCACGGGCTAAATGCCAACCAACTGCATAACTGGCGTTGGCAATATCGTCGGGGTGACTTTGGGCCAGTTAGTCAGGACGCTACGTTAGTACCAATACATATTAATGCGCTGCCCACAGGGCGGCAAGCAGAACATTATGCCTCAACGACTCGAGGTGTTGAAGCTGACGCTGCTGACACGACGGGGCGAATTGAACTGCATC
>DGCD01000021.1:186356-220734 GCA_002384935.1 Pusillimonas sp. UBA3987 | reverse complement strand
GAGTTAGCCTCTTTGGAGTGGGTCTCTTGGTTCAACCACCAACGGTTGCTCGGGTCGATTGGCGATGTGCCACCGGCCGAAGCCGAAGAGCGTTATTATCGACAGCTTGCGGCTCCCGCTGCGGAACCTGTTTTACTTTAACCAAAAAGCCTCCGCGATTCCCGGTTCGATTCATGACATTCATGAGCTCGCTGCCCTTTTGCGACGCAGTCCCCACACCATCAAACGCCAAGTTCGACAAAACCCGGGTGCGGTGCCCGCACCGCTGACCTTGCCTGGTACGCGTTTACTGCGTTGGCGGCCCGAAACAGTCGAGGCCTGGCTGAACAAACATGCCGCCACGGGGGGCCAGGAATGAGCGCCCAGTCAAAAACCAAATTTCATCTTCATGCGTTTGTGGAATATGCGGTTAAGCAGCATCAGTACGCACGCGAGGCTGACCGCTTATATCGCTGGAATGGAACGTTCTGGAGCCTCATTTCAGACGAGCAGATGGAGCGAGAGGTCTATCGCTGGCTGGTCGAGAATCACCGTATGTCGGCCACTCCGGAGGCAGCAAGACGGGCTCGGGCTGCCATTTTGTTGTTCGTGTCGCCACTGCCTGTGCAGCCTACCACCACTGTTTTGCCTTGTCTGAATGGGTATGTGCATATTGATGCTTCGGGGATAGTGCTGCGCCGGCCTGAACCCGAGCTGGGGCTGCGCTATTTGATTAATTGCGGCTACAACCCCAAAGAGCAGCCGCCGGTGCGTTTTAACGCCTTTCTAGAGACGGCATTGCCGGACCCGTCGGTCAGGGCACGAGTACAGGAGTACATCGGCTACACCCTGATGCCCGACGCGCGTTACCAGCGTGCGCAGTTCTGGCTGGGCAAAGGGGCCAATGGCAAGGGCGTGCTGCAAGAAATTGTGAGCGCCTTGCACAGAAAGTCTGAAAGCGTCTTTTTGGACAGACTGGACGGATTTCGGCTCTCGGAGCTCGTTGGGGCAAGCTTGATTTGTTGCGACGAGGCGCCGCGCGGGCGCATCGACGAACAGGTGCTCAAGTCGCTTATTGCCGGTGAGCCGGTGCAAATCGACCGCAAGTATCGAGACCCCGTCAGTAGCCGTATCCAGGCCAAATGGCTAGTTTCAGGCAATCACATGCCTCGAATTACTGACCATAGCGTGGGTTTCTGGCGCCGATGGGATATTGTGCCCTTTGAAGTCGTCGTGCCGGCGCATCAACGTCAAACCACACTTGCCAAACAGATTATTGAGAACGAGCTGGCTGGCGTTTTGAATTGGGCGCTCGAGGGGCTTTTGCGGCTACAGCGCCGAGGGGGCTTTGATATGACGTTGCCGGAATCAATGGCAAACTTGCTCAAGCGTGCCCGTCAAGAGACTGACCCGCTAAGTGCCTGGCTCGAGGAGTGCGTGACGGTTAGCGCATCTGCGCAGACCAATAAGGGGGCTGTCTACGACGGTTATCGCACCTGGTGCTTGCGCAACGGCGTTCAAGCCTTATCGTCGCCGCATTTTTGGCCGCGCCTTCGGGACATCGTCCCTTCTTTGGTCGAAAGCCGACCGCGCATCGATGGCACGCCTACGCGCCGTTGTAACCTCGCGCTGCGTCAGGTAACGCCTCATGCCCTTTTCAATGAGCCGAACTGAGCGCGAGGCTCGGCACAGCGGTGAGCCTGCTGTGTCAGGCGCCTGACCACGGCCCCGGGGAGTCCTCCTGGGGTAATCAAAAAAGCAGCAACTGAGCCAGGTGAACCAAGTGAGCCAGGCAAACTGGGTAAACAGGTAAAAAAGACTCTGTAGAGCAATGGTCGGCCTCTGGTGCGCTGCGCACCCGATGCCTTACCTGCCAGTATGGGTGGAATTTCAGTCCAATTTACCGGATTGACTTGGTTTACCCGGTTCACCTGGTTCAGGTGATGAGACAACGGCGCTACCTCTTGTGCAACACTTGTACAAAAAAACGCCGATAGCTTCTTCTGTAAACTGCGCAGGGTGTTCAACCAAAAGAATGGGAACGGGCGTTATCCCTAAAATGACGTCCTTGGTCTTGCCGGTTAGCGTAAGAGCTACAAAACCACGGATACAACGGCCCGTCGGTCGATTGGCGTATTTACGTCACATAGGGATGCATTCACTCGAGCGCTCTGACATATGCTGCACTTGGGCAGCGACTTGTTTGGTACACAATATTTGGCAGAAGCACCCTGTCTCTTTAAGACGCTTTATGCGGAGATTCAACGCCTTGACAGCTTGGTGGCTTGTGCTGCCTTGGCTTGCTGCACAGGGCTAAGCCTAGGTTGTGCTTGTTTTTTTTCGATAGCCTGCACGCATCCGGCGGTAGAGACTTGCTCTTGTGAGCGTAGGTTAGCGTCAAGCCAACCGTAAAAGACGTCCGGATGCCAAAATTGCTTGCCGCATACTTTGACCGGAGCAGGGAATTTGCCAGTGTCGATATGGTTTCGGACAGTGCGTTCGCAGACTCCGAGCAGGGCAGTTATGTCTTCGATGTTCAGGGGACGAAAAGGCAGCATGGCGTTGACCTATGGGAAGTGGCCCACAATCGGGGCTGACTTTTCGTATAGGTACGGCCCTAAATCTAAAGTATTGGGTTACTATCTTTAGCTTGACACCTAAGGTCGACATCTTTGTGGCGTTCTTGGGGTTAAGAAATCTGTGCCAAATCTGTGCCAATCTGTGCCAAAACACCCGCCTTTGGAACGAGGTTGAACGTCATGGAAAATCATGGAATTTCACGGTAAGTTATTGTTTTTAATGGTGTATGGTATACTCCGTTAACTCGTTTATTAATCATAGATTGACGTTCGGGACGCAGGAGTCGGAGGTTCGAATCCTCTCGCCCCGACCATTCTTTATTGTTTACCCCATTTCCACATCATGACGGCGACCGGCACGGCAAGTGCCGCCCACGATAGAACATCCATCCACCCGTCGCCCACCAGTGCGGCAATCAGCCCGACTGCCGTAATTACAGCGAGGGCTGCGGGCGTCTGCCACATTTGCTGCATATTGGTAATAGATGCGCTCTTGTAATCCCGACTTGCAGCAGAGCGTTTTGCGCGTTGCTGTTCGGGCGCCCGGTCTTCCTGGCCCGGGGCTTTACGGCCACGTGCAAGCCAGAGGTAGAGTCCGCTCCCCAGCAGGATGATCGTAATTACGTCGAGTACGGCCCATAGAATTTTCATCGGCATGCCGCCATAGTCGCCAAAATGCAGCGGCTCTGACAGCAGCAGGGCGGTCATGTACCAGGGAAGGGGGCGGTTGTCGGTAACCTCGAGCGTTTGTGCATCAACCAGTACCGGCTTGAGCAAGCGTGATGTAAGCGGTTCGGTGCCGCGCATGAAGACGGCGTAGTGGTGCGGGCTCGACAACCCTGATCCGGGATATGCCACGAAACCCAGTTGCATGTTTGGCTCGAGTTCCTGGGCGGCACGAACGGCTTGCTCCAAGGAGCCGGGGTTCGTGACGGCCGGGCTGCCTTTGTAGGGCGCAATCATTTCGGCCATTTGATCTGATCGCCATGCGCTGATAATCAGATCTGCCCAGGTGTTGATCATCCCGGTGGCGCCAACGGTAGCCACCCATACAATGGTGATGATGCCCAGTAAATTATGCAGATCCAGCCATTTGAGACGGGTCGTACGGTTGCGGCGGACCTCGCCAAACTGCAGGCGTCGCATGAACGGCGCATATAGCACCACACCGGACACGATTGCCACGAGCAACAATAAGCCCATAAAACCCAGGAACAGTTTGCCTGGCAGTCCGGCGAACATATCGGTGTGTAGTTGCAGCATGAAGGCCATGAAGCCACTTTGCCGCGCTTCCGGGTCGAGTATTTTGGCCGTGTAGTAGTCCACCGTGACCGATGTGCGGCCGCCTTCGCCCGCGACGGTATCAGCAAGGTTCACATACCAGAAGCCGTCGTCGGTGATATCGCCAAGGAACATAATGGCTTTGTCGGGCGCTTGTGCTTTCGCCGCCGCTACGACGTCATCCAGATTTGCCATGGGCAGGCCGCTGGATGCCGTTGTGTGTGGCGCCGCGTCGGCAAGCCAATGATCAATCTCATGTTCAAAGATCAGCGGCAATCCGGTGATGCAAAGCATCAGGATAAAAACCGTGGAGATCAGGCTGGTCCATTTGTGAACGAAAGACCAACTGCGCAACGCCTTCGCCGATAACATGGTTAAAACCCCCTTGTCGGGCAGTCGAGCGCAAACGATGAGGTGGTACCGAGTGCGGCTTTAAAACAACAGGGGGGGATGACAATCATTGGGCTTCCAGGTGCAACGGCCATGCAATAGCGTTAGCCTTTATATAACTGAGAATAGTATTGGTATTGAGAGGTATTATTATCCTATGCGGAATTATACATAGACGGGATAAGCGCAAGGGGATATTTGGTTTCGTGGATGCAGTTCATTTTCTCAAACTTCGTTGGGAATTCATTAATTATTAATAAGAGTTATTCCCATTTGTATTAATGTTAGTGTTTGTGTTAAATTTGGCCGCTATCGTTAACGGTCTCATGCTCAACCGGGTGTTTGGGTTGCCATCGTTGTCCTTTCCCTTTTTATAAGTCTCCCGTTATGCCTCATCGCCTTTCCCCCCGTTCGCTTTTGCTTCGCCATTTAGCCGCTGCCGGCCTTATCGTGTCGACCGGTGGCGTACTGGCACAAACCTCGCAGCCTGCCACGCTTCCAACCATTACGGTTCAGGGCAGCGAATTGTCCGACGGGGTCATGGCACCGTTTGCCGGCGGGCAGGTGGCAACGGGCGGCAGTTTGGGCCTGTTGGGTACGAATAACGTGATGGACTCCCCCTTCAGCACGGTGAACTACACCTCGCAATTGGTCGAAGACCAGCAGGCCAAAACACTGGCCGATATCATTACACTCGACCCTTCAGTGCGAACGACAACCTCCACAGGGGGCTTTGGTGAAGACTTCCTGATTCGTGGTTTCAGCGTTGCTACAGGCGATGTCGGCCTGAACGGTCTTTACGGACTGTTGTCGGCCAATCGGATTCCATTGGAAATGGTTGAGCGTGTCGAGTTGCTTAAAGGGCCGGGTACGCTAATGCGCGGCATTCCGCCCAATGGCAGTATCGGTGGCAGCGTCAATGTGCTTACCAAACGTGCCGACGACGAGCCTCTGACGCGTGTGAGCGCCGCTTATACCAGCGAGTCTAACTTTGGCACACATGTGGATATAGGGCGTCGTTTTGGCAAGAATAACGCCTGGGGCGTGCGCTTTAACGGTGTTTTGCGCGGCGGCGAAGCCTCCATTCGTGATGGCAAGCAGAACCTGGGCTTGGGCGCGCTGGCCCTCGATTACAGAGGAGAGCGCCTGCGCTGGACGCTGGACGCCATTTATCAGGATGAGAAAATCGACAGCTTTCGCGCTCAAATGAGCTTCCTGAATGGTATTGACGAGATTCCCGCAGCGCCTGATGGCGACATTACTTTTTATCCAGGCACAACGCTTACGCAATTAGATAAGACCATTGCGTCACGCCTGGAGTATGACCTTACCGACAACATAACGGGTCATGTTGCGATGGGCTATCGCGATAACGTAGTGAAGCAGATGTTTCCTTCGTCGGTGAATCTTAGCGGGGGCCGGCAAGGTATGGATACCGAGGGTAATTTTAATGTACTGAATTCGTATTACGATTCTTACTCTAAAACCTTCAGTGCCGATGCGGGCTTGCAGGCCCGTTTTGATACAGGCAGCGTAGGGCATGTGCTGGCATTGAGCATTTCGCAGATGACTCAGGAAAACGGTAACGCTTATACCCCAGGAACGGTCATAGTGCCTTCGAACATTTATAACCCTTCACCTTTGCCTCCTGCACCACTTGTACGTAATAGTATGGAACGCTCTGCTGAAACGACCCTAAGCAGTATTGCCATCGCCGATACATTATCTTTTGCCGAGGACAGTGTGCTGTTGACGGTGGGTGCACGTCGGCAAACAGTGGAAGTTGACAGCTACAGCACGACTACCGGCGCCAAAACTAGTACTTATAAAGCCAGCGCGGTTTCACCTGTTGCAGGGATCGTGGTTAAGCCATTAAGCAATGTTTCACTCTACGGTAACTTTACGGAAGGGCTCACCAGGGGTACGATCGTTGGCGCTACCTACGCGAATGCGGGCGAGGTGCTTGATCCGTACAAGTCCAAGCAATACGAAGCAGGTGTTAAAGTGGATTGGGGCAAGGTCACCACGACGGCGGCAGTGTATCAATTGGCGCGGCCGGCAGGTCAGGCCGACGATGCGAATGTCTACGGTTACTTTGGCGAACAGCGCAACCGCGGCGTTGAGTTGACGGCCTATGGCGAACTGCAACGTGGCTTGCGGTTCATTGCGGGTGCGGCGTTTACACAAGCCAAGTTAAGAAACACCCCGGGCGGAGTGAATCAAGGTAATACCGCGGCCGGCGTGCCTCAGCGCACTTTCAATCTTGGCCTGGACTGGGATACGCCTTGGGTAACTGGCCTGAGCCTCAATGGCAGTGTGGCTTACACTTCCTCTTCATACATTGACTCAGCCAATACCCTCAGCCTGCCAGCCGTTACAACCTTCGGGGTTGGCGCACGTTACCGCACCGAGGTCGCTGGCAAACCGATTATCTTGCGCGCCAACATTGATAACCTGACAGACAAGAAATATTGGTTGGCCAGCGGAAGCTTTGCAACCAATGCAGCCGGACGTACCGTTATGTTGTCTGCCACGGTCGATTTCTAACCGCGTATTCGCTCAATGGTTCCCGGTCGTGGATTACTCTTGTTCCCGCCGGGAACCATGTTCAGGTTCACATTAATTTGTAATCGCCCGAATTTCGCCTTCGTTCGTGCTTAGAATTAACGTATCGGGTGTGTCGAAAGACACGCCCGATACGTTCTGCAGTTGCTCAAGAAACGTGGCTTCCTGGGCCATCAGTGTTTCGCCACACGCCATGCGTGTACTGCCCAGGCCTTTTATTTGCATCCCTTCGCCGCCTAGCATGTACTCACCGAAGAAACGGTTGCATCCTGTGCTGCCGGCAATGCGATTATTGGGCAGGAAGTTGATTTCCGGTTGGGTCTGCCCGTTTGTCTGGGCCTGGCCTAGTTGAGTAACCTGCCAGGTGACGCCTTGAAGCAATCTGTTTGGGTCACCGCCGCAACCTTGCCACGTGTTGGATTGATATTTCAATTGAGCGTGTTGGGGGTGGGGCATGCCGCTCATGCTGTCAATGCATAGGGCGTCTTCAACTTCAAGCGTTAGCGCATTGGCGCCAGTCCCGGCAATAAGTGTTTGGCCGTTTGCCCGGGTGTCGCTGATTTGAGCATCTTGCGTCAGCGGCGCTTTGCCCGGTTGCGTTAGCGTGGCATCCCAGCCGTCGAAGGTGACGCTCCAGAACGGTTCGTTTCCAGATGCTTTGTAGGGAGGAATGAGTGAGCCGGCAGGAGCGCAAATGGGTAATGCCTGATCTGACCAGGTAATGTTGGTCAGGTTGCCCTTGTTCCAGAACTCGGTTGTGGGGTCGTCCGGGGCGACATAACGCGCACCCGATGCGGCAATGGCGGGCATCAGGATGCGACTTTCATTGTCAACGACCAGTTCAAGTGCGCTACCCAGAAACCGATATTGCACCGGTTGACGAGCACAATACAGGGTTTCGAATGGATGCTCGGCTTGCGAAATCTCGGTAACACGCAAAGTCGGCTGCGGCGCGCCGGTGGGCGCTGCCAGTGCTGTCTGGCCAATCAGTCCGGCGATAAGGGTGAACGTAATTTTCAGGGCTGCAGTTCCTGTGGCTTTCATGCTGAATAAGTGATGAGTGCGGGCGTTCTGAAGGGGCATAACAAAACCTTGTCGATGAAATGAAAATGATTAATGTCCCGTTGCGCTGCGCTACTTTGATGTAGTCGCGGCGTTGGGCATTTTCTTTTGCGCATTAACGTGCTTTTCTGTTGATGCACGTTCAAAGGCTAGCATTATTTTCCGCCTTTGCATGAATGAGTTGGGTCATGGATTCAATGGTGTAATCAACGGCATCGTTAATGGGGAAAAACACTTTGGTGGCGCCCAATTGTTCAAGCAGGTGGCGGTGATGCTCGTCGCGAGCGACAATCGCAAGGTGTTCATGGGGGTGGCGCTCATGCAGAATGCGCAACAGGTTCGTGTTCGCCTCCAGGTCGGGCAGGGTACTGATTAACCAAGTGTCAGGATGCAAGGGCAGGGTTGCAATGAATTCCTCGTCGGTGCCGTCGCCATAGTGCACCGGTATCCCATGACGTCGATTCGCCCGCGCGGTTTGGGGGTCGAAATCCACACCTACAACATTTAAACCGGCATGTTTTAGCCCATGCGCCAGACGTGTGCCATATCGCCCCAAGCCGAAAACAATGACGTCGGGCCGTACTTCATTGCCGCTATCTTGCTCCATTGCCAGTTCACGATATGGCGTGTTGCGTTCGAAGGGGGTCAGAAGAGGTGCAAGGATGTTGTAAAGTTTTTGAGAGTACAGAATCATGTAAGTTGATAAGGCAATCGAAATCAGGCCCACCAGGGTGGTGAGCCCTAGTGCGCTTTGGCCCACATGACCCATGGAAATGCCCATGGCGACAAAAATAATAGAAAACTCGCTAATTTGCGCTACCGTAAGTCCGGCCATGAAACCTGTACGTTTTCGATAGCCCATGTAGCCCATAATCGCCAGCACAATAAGAGGGTTACCGATAAGAACAAAAGCAGACAAAATGACGGACGAAAGCAGTTCGTTGCCTAAAGTGGTGAAGTCAAGTTGCGACCCAAGGTGAATAAAAAAGAACAGGAGCAGAAAGTCCTTAATGCCGGAAAGACGCGCGTTGATGGCATCGCGGTAACCCGAGGATGCCAGCGCAAACCCTGCCAGGAAGGCGCCCGCTTCCTTGCTGAAACCGGCCCACTCCCCCACGGCAGCCAGGCCAGTGCCCAATGCCATGGCAAAAATAAGCAAAAGCTCTTGTGAGCGGGCCATGGCGCCTACTACCTGTGGCAGCACCCATTTGATAAGTGCATACATACAGACCGCAGCTGTAAGTACCTTCAAAGCCAATAACGTCAAAACCAGGGCATGGCCGGTATTGGCATGCTCCATGCCCAGTGCGCTCATGATCATCATTACAATGACAACCGCAAGGTCCTGAACAATGAGAAAGCCCACGGCAATACGACCATGCAGCGAGTCCAGCTCACGTTTATCCGACAGGAGCTTGACGATAATAATGGTGCTTGAAAAAGTAAGGGCGATGGCAACGTACAAGGCTTCGACTGCAGGTTTGCCCAGCAACATAACCAGTACGAATCCAATCACAATGGTGAAACTCAATTGGCCCAGCCCGGTTGCCAAGGCAACCGGGCCCAGCTGCCGAACCTGTTTCAGGTCGAGCTTCAAACCCACAAGAAACAGCAACACCGTAATACCAATCTCCGCCAGAAGTTCAATTTGGGAGTGGGCGGAAACAAAGCCCAATGCCGCAGGCCCTACAACAATACCGACAACAATGTAGGTGATGATTAATGGCTGTTTAAGCTTGAGCCCAATCGCGCCTGCGATAGCGGCAATGATCAGTATGAGGGCGAATTCGGCATAAATTTCAGACATCGCTTTTTACGAACCGCGGTGATGGGAGATTGATGCCCAGTTTAGGCGATGTTGGGGTGGTTAATGCAATAAATCTGTCGGGTTGCAATACAACGCCCATCGTAGCCAGGTGGGAGGGCTTTTCATCCTTATTAATGGTTCAATAGGCTTTTTATTACAAGGGGTAGCACATGGGTGGCTGGGGATATGTATATCTGGGGATCGCAATTGTGGCTGAAGTTATTGGTACCAGTGCCTTGAAAGCGTCAGATCAATTCACTCGTATATGGCCCAGTGTGATTACGGTATTGGGCTATGGTGTTGCCTTTTATTTTTTATCACTGACCTTGAAGACGATACCCACTGGTATTGCATATGCCATTTGGTCTGGCGTTGGGGTTGTGCTTATTTCTTTGGTGGGGTGGTGGCTATTTCGTCAGGCGCTCGATTTGCCGGCCATTATCGGGATGAGCCTTATTGTGGCCGGCGTCATTGTCATTAACGTGTTTTCGAAGGCGGTCGCTTAAGGCCAGCTTATTTAAGCTTTTTGCCGTTTGTGTCGCTGACGCTGATTTCAATAGGAATTCCTTGTCCGACGCTTTGCGTGACTGTGCAGAACGCCTCAAACTGGGACAACACCCTGTCCAGATGATTCAAATCATCGGCTGCCGCACCAAGCTTAATGGCGGCATGCATATGGGTAATGCGCAAGCGGCCCTGCTCGTTGCGTCCAATGGTGGCGGTAACGTCACACTCGATGGGTTCCGGATTCCCGTTGTATTTCTTAATGGCAAAAAACAGGGAGTCGCTCAGGCAATTGCCAACAGCGGCGGCAAGAAACTGGGCTGGCGAGGGACCTTTTCCTTCGCCAATGGGAGGCGGCTCATCACCTAAAATAATGGGCAGACTGTTGCCGAAATTGATTTCGAATTGAAAGTCTTGTTTTTGTTTGAGCTGAACGGAAACTGATGTGTCGGACATGGAGCGGTTCACCTTGAATTAATCATTGCTAATAATAACCTTCATGCTTTTTTCCCGGGCAGCGTTGGCAAAAACGTCGTAGGCTTTCATAAATTCGCTGAACGGGAAGCGATGGCTGATCAGTCGTGCGGGTTTCAGTTGGCCTGAAGTGACTGTTTTCATCAGCATGGGTGTGGTGTTGGTATTGACCAGACCTGTGGTAATGGTAACGTTTTTAATCCACAGGTTCTGGATTTGCAGGTCAACCGGAGTCCCATGAACCCCTACGTTAGCCAAATGTCCGCCAGGGCGGATGATGTTTTGGCAAATGTTGAAAGTCGCGGGAATACCTACGGCTTCAATCGCAACGTCTACCCCATCTTTTGTACTGTTTTGAATCAGCGTTTCAACATTTTCTTTCGAGCTGTTAATGACTTCGGTGGCACCAAATTTTCTGGCCATGTCCAGGCGGCCATCGTCTACGTCGACCATAATCAACCGTGCCGGGGAGTAAAACTGCGCGGTCAGCAAGGCCGCCATACCTACGGGGCCAGCGCCAATAATGGCTACGGTATCGCCCGGCTTAACGGCGCCGTACAGAACACCAATTTCGAAGCCAGTGGGCAAAATATCGCTCAGCATCACCAGCGCCTCTTCGTCAGCGCCTGCCGCAATGGGGTATAAGCTGTTATCGGCGTGGGGAATGCGCACGTATTCAGCTTGCGTGCCGTTAATTAAGTGGCCCAATATCCAGCCGCCGTCTTCGCAATGCGAATACATTTGCTGTTTGCAGTACCCGCATTTTCCGCATGACGTAATGCAGGAAATTAGAACCTGATCGCCTTTCTTGTAGTTGCTGACTGCATTGCCGACTTCTTCAACGATTCCCACGCCCTCGTGGCCAAGAATACGTCCGCTTGTCACTGTTGGCACGTCGCCTTTCAGAATATGCAGGTCAGTGCCGCAAATTGTGGTTCTGGTGATGCGGATAATGGCGTCGGTTGGATTTTGGATCCCAGGTGAGGGCACCGATTCCCAGCTTTTTTTGCCGGGGCCATGAAAAACCATTGCATGCATGGTGGATGGAATTGACATGTGAACCTCCGCGGCTTTAGGCGACCGCACAATAATTAACGAGCGTACGAGGCTACTTTGTCATAAATCTATGGTGCTTATATTGATTTTGGTCAACGTGGCAACAGAAGACTTGTTATCATTAATGTATTGAAACGTCATATATTTTCAGAGATCAATCATGCCGCAATATCGTTCCCGAACCTCCACTCATGGTCGCAACATGGCCGGTGCCCGTGCGCTTTGGCGCGCAACCGGGATGAAAGATGGTGACTTTGAAAAGCCTATTGTCGCGGTCGTGAACTCTTTTACCCAGTTCGTGCCTGGCCATGTGCATCTAAAAGACATGGGGCAGCTCGTGGCGCGCCAAATCGAGGCGGCGGGCGGGGTGGCCAAAGAGTTCAACACCATTGCCGTCGACGACGGCATCGCCATGGGTCACGGGGGCATGTTGTATTCTCTGCCATCGCGCGAGTTGATCGCCGATTCAGTTGAATACATGGTGAATGCGCATTGTGCCGACGCCATGGTTTGCATTTCCAATTGCGACAAGATCACCCCCGGCATGTTAATGGCTGCCATGCGTTTGAATATTCCGGTTGTGTTCGTCTCGGGCGGCCCGATGGAGGCCGGCAAAGTCATTGACGCCGGCAGCAAAAAAATCCTGATGAAGCTCGACCTGGTCGACGCAATGGTGAAAGCGGCAGACGACAGCGTTTCGGATGAGGACCTGGGTGAAATTGAGCGCAGTGCATGTCCTACGTGCGGCTCCTGCTCCGGCATGTTTACGGCCAACTCCATGAACTGCCTTACTGAGGCGCTTGGCTTGTCTTTGCCGGGCAACGGTACCATTGTGGCCACTCATGCCCGCCGTCGTACGCTGTTTGAGAACGCGGGCAAGCTGGTGGTTGATTTGTGCAAGCGATATTATGAACAAGATGATGAGTCTGTATTGCCGCGCAATATCGCCACGTTTGAAGCTTTCGAGAACGCCATGACGCTAGACGTAGCGATGGGTGGCTCAACCAACACAGTATTGCATCTGCTGGCAGCAGCGCAAGAGGCGGGTGTCGACTTCACCATGTCTGATATCGACCGCATTTCGCGTGATGTGCCGTGTTTGTGTAAAGTGGCGCCGGCAACAGACAAATATCATATCGAAGACGTTCATCGTGCGGGCGGTATTTTGGGTATTCTGGCCGAGTTGGCGCGCGCCGACTTGTTGAACGTTGACGTGAACAACGTGCACAGCGGCACGTTGCGCCAGGCCATTTCCCAGTGGGATGTCGTCTCCGATTCTGCAGGTGCCCAAGTCGCCGACTTTTTCCGTGCATCGCCCGGCGGTATTCCAACTCAAACCGCTTTCAGCCAGGATCGTTATTACGATGAACTTGATCTTGATCGATCGGCGGGCTGTATTCGCGACAAAGCGCACGCGTACTCGCAAGACGGCGGCCTTGCGGTGTTGTATGGCAATCTGGCTCCCAATGGCTGTATTGTGAAAACGGCGGGTGTTGATGAAAGTATTCTGGTGTTTACGGGGACGGCCCGTGTTTACGAGAGCCAGGAAGATGCGGTCGAGGGTATTTTAGAAGGCCAGGTGAAAGCCGGCGAAGTCGTCATTATTCGCTATGAGGGTCCACGTGGCGGCCCAGGCATGCAGGAAATGCTTTATCCCACTTCCTATCTAAAATCCAAGGGCTTGGGCGCTTCCTCGGCCTTGCTGACCGACGGCCGCTTTTCGGGTGGTTCCTCAGGTTTGGTGATTGGCCACGCTTCCCCCGAAGCCGCGGAAGGGGGCAATATTGCCCTGGTGCACGATGGCGACAAAATTGAAATTGATATTCCCAAGCGCCGCATTCACTTGGCCATTTCGGTTGAAGAGTTGGCGGAGCGTCGCGCCGAAATGGAATCACGTGGGGAAAAGGCCTGGAAACCGGTGAATCGGCAGCGTGCCGTCTCTCAGGCGTTGCTTGCCTACGCCGCATTGGCCACATCGGCCGATCGTGGCGCAGTGCGTGATATCAATCAGGTAATGACTCGTACGCGAGGTCAATCAAGCTAACAGGTCTATCGATACTTTTACTGATACTGAGGTATCGATCTGTTTGGAAAAATGGCGCCCGGGTATTTCGGGCGCCATTTATTTGTCTGGTTAACTCAGGCGTTTGGAAACCGCGGGGTGAACGGGAACGTGCTTCACCTATGGCGCACAGCTTAGTCGGGTTTACGTTGGTTCAACATGGTCAACGCCATGGCCTCTATCAATTCCCGCTTTTCGGCGGGTAGTGAAAAGTAATCTTCGGGTAGAACGTGCGGGAACGGCCATGTGTACTGCAATGCCGGCTCATTAACGGTTTCTGTTCCTTGTGCCGGGGGCTCGGTCATTGCAATTTCCATTGGCGCCGTGCCATTGAGTAACCAAATGGGGTTCACGTTCAAAGCCGCGGCCAATTGCAGAATATCTCTTGGGTGATATCGCAACTGGTTCTCGAAATTCGAGATGGCTCCCTGCGAAACGCTCGCGCGTTTTGCCAGCGCTGTTTGAGTGAGCTGTCTTAAGTTTCTTGCGTATCGGAGGCGTTCGGCGAGCGTATTCACAAACGTGATTGGATAGTGTTATTCAATCACGTTGGTAATAATCGACATCACATATGTAATAATAATGTTGAGCCAGCTTCTAAAAAATAGGTTTTCGTGCATTGGGTAAATGGCTGGCAGGGGGCACGGTGTTGATTAAACAGTTGAAACTGATTTGGTTCGATCCGTTATTGGGTGAGGTTGAAGACGGACCCTCGCAGTATCTTGTGCAAGCGGTGCGTCATCACTTGGAAGATTACGGTCTTGCACTGGTGCAGTGCACCGACATGGACGCCGTTTATCAAGAAGCGGTCAGGTCGGTTGCCGTGCCAGGCGTCCAAGGCATGCGGGCGTTGGTATTGTTGAATGGAGATTTCGCTCAGAATTGTGCAGTGGCTCACTATCTAAGGGCAGTTGCACCCGGGGTGTGTATCGTCGCACGTACGCCTGATTACAATGAACAAACTCTGATGCAGGCATTGCAATCCGGTGTCGACGGTTACTTCAGTGGCACTGTGGCGCCTCATTTTCTTTCTACTCTGTTATTCAGCCGCATGCGGGGCGGCGGCCTGGGCCTGCCATCTTTGATTCAAATCGAGCCTAGGCCGACGCCTGACCATGGTTGGTGTTTCGCAGAGCAATCCTGGGCAATGGTCAGCCCTGACGGCAAGAAGATTCGATTAACCTCCAGTGAACGGGCTTTCCTGTTGGCTTTAATCAGACAACCCGAGATGTGTGCATCACACGAGGTGCTTATCGAGCAGTTATGGTTTGATGCGAAAGATGCAATCGACAGCGGGCGCGAACGAATGAGTGTGATGGTGAGTCGTCTGCGGCAGAAATTCAAAGGCAAGGGGCTTGAGTTGCCCATTCGCACACTTCATGGCAGCGGTTACATATTCCACGGACCGTTTCTGGAGCGACGCAGCAGTTAGTCTGGCGTTGGGGGCAAGCGGGGTGCCGAAGAAAAAACCATATTGTCCCGGTGCATCAATTCTTCGTCAGACATGGCTCCCAGGATTTCCGTGATGCGGTTGCTGGGCTGACGCATAATGCGTCGCGTGTCGGCTGCTGAGTAGTTAATCAGTCCACGCCCGCACTCTACGCCTTTGGGGTCGATGCACGCAACGACATCGCCTCGCTCGAACTCACCCTCAACGGCAACGACCCCAATGGGCAGCAGGCTTTTACGTCCGGCTGTGAGCGCCTTTACTGCACCTTCGTCGAGCGTGACCTTCCCACGCAAGCGTAAATGATTGGCTATCCAACGTTGGCGTGCGGAGCGCACTGGCAACTGCGCGTGTAGTTCGGTGCCAATACGTTCTCCGCCGGCCAGTCGTACCAAAACATTCGGTTCACGTCCGGAAGCGATGACCGTGTGTGCGCCACTGTTGGCTGCGCGGCGTGCCGCCAATACTTTGGTCAGCATGCCGCCGGTGCCAATGCTACTGCCGGCGCCACCGGCCATGGTTTCAAGTTCGGGGTCGCCGGCCTGTGCCCGGCCAATGAGTTTTGCTTTGGGGTTTTTGCGGGGGTCGGCATTGTACAGGCCCGGCTGGTCGGTCAGAATGATCAGCGCGTTGGCTTCAATGAGATTGGTTACCAGCGCACCCAGCGTGTCGTTGTCGCCCAAACGGATTTCGTCGGTTACGACTGTGTCGTTCTCATTGACAATGGGTACCACGCCCAGCGAAAGAAGAGTGTAGATGGTGGTACGCGCGTTTAAATAACGTTCGCGGTTGGCCAGGTCCTCATGGGTCAGCAAAATTTGCGCTGTGCGGATGCCATGGCGAGCGAAAGCAACTTCGTAGGCCTGAACCAGCCCCATTTGTCCAACGGCGGCGGCGGCCTGGAGCTCATGCATTGTGTGAGGCCGGGTTTTCCAGCCCAATCTTGCCATGCCCTCGGCTATGGCCCCACTGGAAACGAGTACGAGCTCGCGGCCCTGTGCGTGAAGCGCGGCAATTTGGGATGCCCATTGGCCAACTGCCTGCAGATCGATGCCTTGACCTTCATTCGTGACCAGGGAGGAACCCACTTTTGCAACAACGCGTTTGGCTTGGGCGACAACGGAAGTAGGAGTCGACATGGGACGGTGAGTAAATGATGAATAAGGTTCAATCGATATTGTCGAGAGGGCCACGGGACTCATCAAAGCGGGGATCCGGCGCCTGATAAGTACCTTCTGCCTTGTCAATGGCCTGATTCTCTTTCTCTTTTTCCGCATCAAGCCAGTCTTGCAACGCCCATATCAGCTCTTGCGTACCCGAGCCGGTGAGTGCGGAAATGGCGAACACCGGACCTTTCCAGCCCAATGCCTCGCAAAAGCGTTGTTGGATGTCTGCCGGATCTTCAACCATATCAAGCTTGTTCAATACCAACCAGCGCGGCTTCTCGTACAGCGTTTCATCGTAATTGCGCAGTTCCTGGGCAATGGCCAGTGTGCCCTCTACGGCCGCCTCGACAGGGTCGACGCTCGGGTCGGGAGAAGACAAGTCGACCAGGTGAAGCAGGACACGTGTTCGAGACAGGTGACGCAAGAACAAATGACCAAGCCCGGCGCCTTCCGATGCGCCTTCAATCAGACCGGGAATATCGGCGATGACGAAACTGCGTGATTCAGAGGTGCGCACCACCCCCAGGTTAGGGTGCAAAGTGGTAAATGGATAGTCGGCGATTTTGGGTTTTGCGTTGGAAACCTTGCTGATGAGCGTGGATTTACCGGCATTTGGAAGGCCCAGCAAGCCGACGTCGGCCAGAACCTTCAGTTCGAACCTCAACCGTCGCTGCTCGCCTTCCTTGCCATAGGTAAACTGCCTTGGCGCCCGGTTGGTGCTGGATTTGAAGTGAATATTTCCCCTGCCGCCTTCACCACCGGCAGCCAAAACTGCTTTCTGGCCATGATGGTTCAGGTCGAACAGCTGCTCGTCGGTATCCGCGTCGTAAATAACCGTACCGACGGGAACACGCAAGGTGATATCGGCCGCACCGGCGCCGTATTGGTCGGAGCCGCGTCCGTTCTCGCCGTTTCTGGCACGGTGCAGGCGCGCATAGCGATAATCAACCAAGGTATTGATGTTGCGATCGGCAATAGCCAGAATGCTGCCGCCCTTGCCGCCGTCGCCGCCGTCAGGCCCGCCTTTTGGAATGAATTTTTCGCGGCGAAAGCTCGCCGACCCATTGCCGCCTTTGCCGGCAATGACTTCAATGGTGGCTTCGTCAACGAATTTCATAAGTTCAAACCATAAGAGAGTGTGGGGGTTATTCTAAAACAAAAAGCCCTACCGTCTGGTAGGGCTTTGCGTTCGGTTCAAAGCAGCTTAGTCTGCAGAAACAACCGATACGGTACGCTTGTTCAATGCGCCTTTGATTGCAAATTTAACTTTGCCGTCGACCAGCGAATAAAGCGTGTGGTCTTTGCCCATACCAACGTTAACGCCAGGATGGAATTTTGTGCCGCGCTGACGAATGATGATGGAACCGGCATTGATGGCTTGGCCACCATATACCTTCACACCCAGTCGTTTCGATTCTGAGTCGCGACCGTTCCGCGTTGAGCCGCCGCCTTTCTTTTGTGCCATGTTTAGCTCCTGTTAACCTGGTTCAAGCATTAAGCCGTAACGGCTTCAATGCGAATCTCGGTGTAGTTTTGACGATGGCCCTGACGCTTCTGATAGTGCTTGCGACGTCGCATTTTGAAGATCTTGACCTTGTCGTGCCGGCCTTGTGCAAGAACGGTTGCTTTAACCACGGCGCCGTCAACCAAAGGTGTACCAATTTTTAATTGTTCACCTTCGCCAACTGACAAAACCTGGTCCAGCGTAATTTCTTGCCCTATGTCTGCCGGTATCTGTTCTACCTTAAGTTTTTGGCCGGCTGCAACACGATACTGTTTGCCGCCGGTTTTTATGACCGCGTACATGTGGGTAACCCTTTTAAATTACATTACTGGCAAAATGCCAAGCGAAAGATAATATCCTGAAAATAGCCTATAAGTCAAGCACTTAATCAAGAGCGGTAGTCGGCGTTAATACTGACGTACTCATGCGAGAAATCGCTTGTATAAACAGTTTCGGCCACATGCCCCCTGCCCAGCGCAATGCGCACCAGGATTTCCGCCTCTTTCATTACACGTTGGCCATCTGCCTCGGCATAGCCGGGGTGGCGTCCTCCCTGGCTGGCCACCAAAACATCGCCCAGCCACAAATTGACTTTGCCCACGTCCAGGTCGTTGACGCCTGCGTAACCCACTGCCGCCAGAATACGACCAAGATTGGGATCGCTGGCGTAGAACGCCGTTTTGACCAGAGGAGAGTGAGCGACCGCATAGGCTACCTTCAGTGCCTCTTCCTGGTTTAAGGCCTCTTCGACCTGGATGGTTATGAATTTGGTTGCGCCTTCGGCATCCCGGACGATCTTTTGCGCCAGTTCCAGGGCTGCATCGGCCAATGCCCGGTAAAGTTCGCTGTATAGCGGGTGGTGGGTCGAGTCGATATGCAAGCCGCTTTGACCGGTGGCCATGATAATGAAGGCGTCGTTTGTGGAGGTGTCGCCATCGACGGTAATGCGATTGAATGAATGGTCGGCAATTTCCCGCGTGATGCTGGCCAGCAAAGCAGGGGGGATGCCCGCATCGGTGGCCAGGTAGCCCAGCATTGTTGCCATGTTCGGTCGAATCATCCCGGCACCTTTGCTGATGCCGGTAAGGGTAACGGGTTGGCCGCCAAGTTCAATTTTCTTCGATACGACCTTGGGTTGTGTGTCGGTCGTCATGATGCTGTGCGCCGCATTAAGCCAGTTGTCGGCGGTCAGGTTATCGATGGCTGCGGGCAGGGCTTTAATCAGCCGGTCGACGGGCAAAGGTTCCAGAATGACACCGGTGGAAAACGGCAGCACCTGGTTGGGGGAGATCCCCACCAGTTTGGCTAGTGCGTCACACGTGTCGTGGGTTGCCTTCAATCCGCTGGGGCCGGTACCTGCATTGGCGTTGCCCGTATTGATAACCAACGCGCGGATATCGTTGTTTTCGGACAGATGCTGCTCGCATACCTGCACAGGTGCCGCACGGAAGCGGTTTTGCGTAAAGACACCGGCCACGGATGTTCCCGGCGCCAATTGGAACAGGGTGAGATCTTTACGGCCTTGTTTGCGAATGCCTGCCTGGGCAATGCCAATTTCAACCCCGGCAACAGGCAAAATGGATTCGGGTGCTGGAATGTGAAGGTTTACAGCCATGTGGAGTCTCGCAAAAGGTAAGTAGCCAAAACGCAAAACGCAATTCTATCTTAGCTTTGGTGCGCTGCCTGGCTGATTTTCACTTACTTTGCGGTGCCTTGCAGGCGGGTCTGGGCCAGCAGTTTAAGTTCGCCCAGGGCGTCGAACAGGGCCTGGCGGCTCTGTTCCGAAAGGCTGCTGAACAGGCCTCGTATCCATTGTTCGTGGGCGTCGGCCATGCGTTTGAAGCTGCGTTTGCCTTTTGGTGTCAGCCGAATAATCGAGCTGCGCCGGTCGGAGGCGACCTTGATGCGTTCAACCAGCCCTTCTTTTTCGAGCTGGTCGGTAATGCCGGTAATGTTGCCGTTGGTTACCATCATGTGGCGCGACAGCTCGCTCATTTTCATGCCTTCCGGGACACGCAACAGTTGCGCCATGAGATCAAAGCGGGGGAGCGTTGTTTCAAAGTCGGTACGCAACCGGCTGCGGATGTCGCCCTCGATAAGATTGCAGCAGGTGAGCAAACGAAGCCAGAGACGAAGGTCATCGTGGTCGTTCGGACCCGCGCGGGTTTCCAGGTCGGGCGTGATGGCGTCGTCGGATAAATGTGGCAGGATGGTCATATTGTTAACGCAGTTTCCAGGCCGTTAATATAAGTAGAGTGGGTCAACCCTTGGGCTAGCAATAGTAATATAGTTTAATCTTAAAGTTTCATTTTGGGGCATTTTCTTTGCCCCGGTTAAGTATTTGATGCATTTAAAAAAATCTTGCATCTGTTTTTTTTTGTGTATATAGTTTAAGCCTAAAGTAAATATTCAGGTTTTTCGGAGAACGCTCATGAATATCGTATGTATTGGCGGCGGACCAGCCGGCTTGTATTTTGGCTTGCTCATGAAGCTTAGCGACCCAAGTCATGAGGTCACCGTCCTCGAGCGCAATCGACCATATGACACGTTTGGCTGGGGCGTTGTGTTTTCAGATGCCACGCTAGAGAACTTGCGCGAGGCCGATCCCGTCTCGGCTGAAAGAATTGCCGAGGCCTTCAATCATTGGGACGATATTGAGATTCACTATAAAGACAAAAGTATTCGCAGCAGCGGTCATGGCTTTATCGGCATTGGCCGGAAAAAACTGCTGAATGTTCTGCAAGACCGCTGCAAAGAAGTGGGCGTGAACCTGGTATTTGAAACCGATGTGTCCGACGATCAGGAAATCGCCACTAAATATAATGCCGATCTTGTCATTGCCTCAGATGGCTTGAACAGTAAAGTACGTACGCGCTATGCCGACACATTCAAACCCGATATCGATGTGCGTGATTGCCGCTTTGTCTGGCTGGGTACCGAGAAAACGTTCGACGCTTTTACCTTCGCTTTTGTAGAAACCGAGCACGGTTGGTTCCAGGCTCATGCCTATCAGTTTGAACCAGGTATGTCGACTTTCATTATCGAAACACTTGATGAAACCTGGAAAGCGCACGGCATTGACAAAATGAGTCAGGAAGAGGGTATTGCTTTCTGTGAGAAACTTTTTGCCCCCTGGCTTGACGGCAATAAACTAATCAGTAACGCGGGGCATTTGCGTGGCGCAGCCATCTGGATTCAGTTCCCGCGCGTCATATGCGATACCTGGGTACATTATCAGCCGTTGTCTGGCGGACGCAAGGTGCCGGTGGTGTTAATGGGCGACGCGGCCCATACGGCTCACTTCTCAATTGGTTCGGGCACGAAACTGGCGCTGGAAGACGCCATTGAGTTGAATCGTTGCCTGATGGCCAAGAATTACAACGTGGAAGAGGGCTTGCAGCATTATCAGGAAGTGCGAAACGTTGAAGTGCTGAAAATTCAGAACGCGGCGCGTAACTCCACCGAGTGGTTCGAGAATGTCGAGCGTTATGCCGATTTTGAGCCGGAACAGTTTGCCTATTCCCTGTTAACACGTTCGCAGCGTATTTCACACGAGAATTTGCGTTTGCGTGATCCAAAGTGGCTTGAAGGCTACGAGCGCTGGCTGGCCGCGCATTCCGGCGTGGAAAAGCAGGGCGATCGTCCGGTGCCACCCATGCAAACACCTTTTACTGCGCGTGGCGTGACCTTGAAGAATCGAATCGTTGTCTCGCCCATGGCGATGTACTCTTGCGTTGACGGGGTGCCCGGCGATTTTCACCTGGTGCATCTGGGGTCGCGCGCGATGGGCGGCGCGGGCATGGTCATGGTGGAAATGACCTGCGTCTCGCCTGAAGCGCGCATCACACCGGGATGCCCGGGGTTATGGACCGACGAGCAGGGCACGGCGTTCAAGCGTATTGTTGATTTCATCCATCAGAATTCGGACTCGAAGATCGGTCTTCAAATCGGTCATGCAGGTCGCAAGGGTTCCACCAAGCTGGGTTGGGAAGGTATCGACTTGCCACTTGATTCGGGTAATTGGCCACTCGTTTCGGCGTCGCCTATCCCGTACATAGAGGGGGTATCGCAAACGCCCCAGGAAATGACCCGTGCTCAAATGGATGAGGTCAAAGCGCAGTTCGTGGCATCGACGCGTCGTGCCGTTGACGCGGGTTTTGATTGGCTCGAGTTGCATTGCGCGCATGGTTATTTGCTATCCAGTTTTATTTCGCCCGTGACGAACGTGCGTACTGACGAATACGGTGGCTCGATGGAGAACCGCCTGCGCTATCCGCTTGAGGTGTTCCAGGCCATACGTGAGGTTTGGCCCGATCACTTGCCGATCTCGGTGCGTATTTCGGCCCACGACTGGGTCGAGGGCGGGATCACGCCTGACGACGCCATTGAAATTGCCCGCAGCTTCAAGGCCGTGGGTGCCGATATGGTCGACTGCTCTTCCGGCCAGGTCGTGCATGAAGAAAAGCCCGTGTTCGGTCGTATGTATCAAACGCCGTTCTCCGATCGCGTACGCAACGAAGCTGATATTGCAACGATTGCGGTTGGCGCCATTTTTGAGGCCGACCATGTCAACAGCATTATTGCTTCAGGTCGCGCCGATCTTTGCGCACTGGCCCGGCCGCACCTGGCCGACGCAGCCTGGACATTGCGTGAGTCGGCTCACATTGGGTATCACGATGTGGCATGGCCCAAGCAGTATTTCCCGGCCAAGCGTCAGCTTGAGATCAACTTCGAACGTGCGGCTGCGTACGCAAAATCCATCGGAGGTTAACTGTGATGACAAAAGCCCGCCATGCATTTGTTACCGGTGCGGCACGCGGTATTGGTTTCGCAGTGGTCCAGCGCCTTTTGCAGCAGGGTTGCTGCGTTACCTTAATGGGCCGCAACGTGCAGGCGCTGGAGCAGGCAACGCAACAGTTGGCGCCTTTGGGCAACGTTGGTTTTGTCTCGGGTGACGTAGGCAATGCCGATGACGTTGCCGCCGCTTTTGCCAACGCGCGAGCCCAATTCGGACCCATCGATATTCTGGTGAACAACGCCGGCCAGGCCGTCAGCGAGCGCTTTGACCGAATGACTGCAGAAGCCTGGCATAGCATGCTGTCGGTTAATTTAACCGGCACGTTTCACTGCATGCAGGCGGCGTTGCCGGATATGCTCGCTAATAAATGGGGTCGCATCGTGAATATTGCCAGTACGTCGGGCTTGCAGGGCTATGCCTACGTGTCGGCCTATTGTGCAGCCAAACACGGTGTTGTGGGCCTGACCCGTTCAGTGGCGCTTGAAGTAGCCAGAAAGGGGGTTACCGTGAATGCCGTATGCCCCGGTTATACAGAAACTGATCTGGTACGCGATGCGCTCGACAATATCATGCAGAAGACCGGCATGACGCTCGATGAGGCGCGTGCCAAACTGGCCGAATCGAATCCGCAAGGGCATTTGGTGCAACCGGAAGAGGTGGCGGATGCGGTTGCCTGGTTATGCCAGTCGGGTTCAAGTGCGGTCAACGGACAATCGATCCCCGTAGACGGGGGGGAAGTGATGGTGGGCTAAGTGCGCACCGGAACCAGGAGAAATCATGAGTACTGAACACACAATGGAACATCACAAGGGGCCCCTGGCCGGGTACCAGCCCAGGAATTTCCTGTGGTCTGTGTCCGACGACGGCAAGGTTGGCACTATTTCCCTGAATCGTCCCGACCGCAAGAACCCGCTGACGTTTGAGTCGTATGCGGAGTTGCGCGACTTGTTTCGCAAGCTGGTTTATGCAAGTGACATCAAGATTGTTGTGGTGACAGGATCGGGCGGTAATTTCTGCTCCGGTGGCGATGTGCACGAAATCATCGGCCCGCTTACCAAAATGACCATGCCTCAATTGCTCGACTTTACCCGCATGACGGGCGATTTGGTAAAAGCCATGCGCAATTGCCCGCAACCCGTTATTGCCGCCATTGATGGTGTGTGCGCCGGCGCCGGCGCCGTGGTGGCATTGGCATCCGATATGCGCTTGGGTACCGAGCAGTCCAAAACCGCGTTTCTGTTTACCCGCGTAGGCCTGGCGGGCGCCGATATGGGTGCCTGCGCATTGTTGCCTCGCGTGATTGGTCAGGGCCGCGCTTCGGAATTGCTCTATACGGGTCGTTCCATGTCGGGTCAGGAAGCACTTAACTGGGGATTCTTTAATAGTTTGCATGCTTCCGACGAGGTGCTGGGCGCTGCACAGGATCTGGCGCGCCGTTTGGCCGACGGCCCGACCTTTGCCCATTCCATGACGAAGAAAGCGATGCATCAGGAATGGTCGATGGGTGTTGATGAAGCCATTGAGGCCGAGGCGCAGGCGCAGGCAATTTGCATGCAAACTCAAGACTTTCATCGTGCCTATCACGCGTTTGTAGCCAAGCAAAAACCGGTGTTCGAAGGTGACTAAATGACAGACTTCAGTTGGCTCGATTGGCCGTTCTTCGACGAGCGCCATCCTTCCTTTGCTCGAGAGCTCGACCAATGGTGCAGCACGCATTTGGCCCACATCGATCACCATGATACCGATGAGGCATGTCGGCAATTGGTGAAGGCATTGGGGCAGGGCGGATGGCTGAATGTGGCGGTTCCCCAGGGCCCTGAAGGCCGTTGGGGCGGGCGTTGGGCCGAAATAGATTCACGCGCGCTGTGTATTGTGCGTGAAACCCTGGCCCGTCACGAGGGGCTGGCTGATTTTGCTTTTGCCATGCAAGGCCTGGGTAGTGGCGCGATTTCCATTGCAGGCAGTGACGCACTGCGTGAAAAATATTTGCCTCGGGTGGCAAGTGGCGATGCCATTGCGGCTTTTGCCTTGTCGGAACCCGACGCCGGCTCCGATGTGGCGGCCATGAGCTGCGTAGCGACGCTCGATGGCGATCATTATGTATTGAACGGTGAAAAAACCTGGATATCGAATGGTGGCATTGCGGATTTTTACTGCGTGTTCGTGCGTACCGGGGAAGCACCGGGTGCGCGCGGCATTACGGGTTTTGTCGTGGACGCCGACACACCTGGCTTGAATATTGCGGAACGGATCGATGTCATCGCACCGCACCCCCTGGCTCGTTTGCAATTTGATCAGTGCCGTGTGCCGGTCAGCCAGCGCTTGGGCGAAGCAGGCCAGGGTTTCAAGATTGCCATGATGACGCTGGATATTTTCCGGGCGTCGGTGGCCGCTGCGGCATTGGGCTTTGCACGCCGTGCTTTGCAGGAAGGGTTGGGTCGTGCCAAGTCGCGCAAGATGTTTGGTCAAACATTGGGCGATCTGCAACTGACTCAGGCTGCTTTGGGTGACATGGCCATGGAGATCGACGCGGCTGCGTTGCTTACTTACCGTGCCGCCTGGATGCGCGATGTACAGAAACAGCGCACCACGCGTGAAGCGGCCATGGCAAAAATGGCGGCAACGGAATCGGCGCAGCGCGTTATTGATCGCGCTTTGCAGATGTTTGGTGGCCAGGGTGTTAAATCGGGCGAACCGGTTGAAAAACTTTACCGGGAAATACGCGCATTACGTATTTACGAAGGGGCAACTGAAGTGCAGAAATTGATTATTGCCCGCGAATTGCTCAAAAACAGTTAAGCCGAAGGAGAAATAAATGGAACGTTCTGCCCATGTCGATACCTTTGCCCGAGATAATTTGCCGCCGTTTGAGCAGTGGCCTGAATTGCTGCTCGAGGGCAATCCCGATGTTGCATATCCGGCCCGTTTGAATTGCGCTGTTGAGCTGGTTGATGCGCATGTGAACCAGGGTCGTGGAGATCGTGTAGCGCTACGCTGGCGCGATGGCGATCAAAAGAAAACCATGACATACAAAGAACTCATGGTCCTGACCAACCAGATCGCGCAGGTGCTAACCGACGATATGAAGCTGGTGCCAGGCAATCGGGTTTTATTGCGTGGTCCGAACAATCCCATGATGGCGGCATCCTGGCTTGCCGTGGTCAAGGCGGGTTTGGTGGTGGTACCAACGATGCCGTTATTGCGCGCCAGTGAGTTAAAGCCCCTTGTTGAAAAAGCTGAAATCACGGCGGTGTTGTGCGATAAGCGTCTTGGTGACGAAATTGAGCATTGTCTCGATCGTAATCATGCGGCGTATTGCCCGCAATTAAAAGATGTGCGTTATTTCTGCGATGACAGCGCCGACTCACTCGAAGCCTTGGTTAAAACCAAATCGGAATCGTATACTGCTTGCGACACGTCGATTGACGACGTTTGTCTGATTGCCTTTACCAGTGGCACAACCGGTAAGCCCAAGGGCTGCATGCACTTTCATCGTGATGTATTGGCGATGTGCGATACCTTTTCCAGGCACATTTTAAGAACGCATGCCGACGATATCATTACGGGCACGCCACCGCTGGCCTTTACATTCGGATTGGGTGGCATGTTGTGTTTTCCTTTGCGGGAGGGCGGTTCAACGGTGCTTATTGAGAAGTTAACGCCTGAAGAACTGCTTAGAACAGTCGACGAATTCGGTGTGACCATGACATTCACCGCACCGACGTTCTATCGCCAGATGGCGCCGTTGGCCAGTCGATTTGGCCTGTCGACCCTGAAGAAAACAGTATCGGCCGGTGAGGCGCTACCCGATGCCACACGCCAGTTGTGGAAGGAAGCCACTGATATTGAAATGATCGATGGTATCGGCGGCACGGAAATGATTCACGTGTTCGTGTCCAGCCCGCCCGACGAGGTGCGTCGTGGCGCTATTGGCAAGGTCGTGCCCGGCTACATTGCACAAGTCGTGGATGATGACTTCAATCCTTTGCCTGTGGGCGAGGTGGGGCGCCTGGCAATCAAGGGCCCAACCGGTTGCCGTTACCTGAACGACGAGCGGCAAATGAAGTTTGTACAAAACGGCTGGAACCTGCCCGGCGACACATTCAAAATGGATGAAGACGGATACTTTTTTTATCAGGCCCGTAACGACGACATGATTATTTCCGCAGGCTACAACATTGCCGGGCCGGAAGTGGAAGATGCCTTGTTGGCTCATGAAGCCGTTGCCGAGTGCGGTGTGATCGGCCAGCCCGATCCCGATCGGGGCAACATCGTCAAGGCGTTCGTGGTTCTTAAACCTGGCTTCGAGGCAAACGATGCCTTGGTTAAAACACTGCAGGACCATGTCAAGAATCAAATTGCGCCGTACAAGTATCCGCGTGCAATTGAGTTTGTAAAAACATTGCCCCGTACTGAAACTGGCAAGCTGCAGCGCTTTGTGTTGCGCCAGAAAGAGCAGGGTTAGAAGGGCTGAAACGGTTTATTCATTCATTTTCACGAGGCAAATAAATATGAACATTCTTCAACCTCCCAATTGGGCCGAGCCTAAAGGTTATGCAAACGGCACAATGGCCGAGATGCAGGTAGGCAGTCGCATTATTTTTGTTGGTGGCCAGATTGGCTGGAATGCACAACAGGAATTTGAAACCGATAATCTGGCCGAACAGGTTGGGCAAACCTTGCAGAATATTGTCGACGTGCTGAAGGAGGGCGGGGCCGGACCGGAGCACATGACCCGCATGACCTGGTACGTAGTTGATAAGAAAGAATATACATCTCAGTTACGGGAAATAGGTCAGCAATACCGCGCGGTGCTCGGCCGGAATTTCCCGGCCATGACCGCCATTGAGGTTGCTGCACTTATCGAGGACCGCGCACGCGTGGAAATCGAGGTAACGGCGGTTGTGCCGCCGCCTGCCTGAATTACAGCGCGGCAAAAACTTTTTTCGCGGCTGCCAGGGTTTGTTCAATGACCTCATCGGTGTGGGTCGATGATACGAACCCTGCCTCGAAAGCCGAGGGAGCGAAATAAATGCCTTGGTCGAGCATGCCATGGAAGAACCGTTTGAAACGGTCGATATCGCAGTCTGAAACTTCGCTGAAACTGCCTGGAACAGTGTCGCGGAAATATAAGCCAAACATCCCACCCACGCAGTCGGCGCTGAACGGCACGCCGGCCGCTTTCGCCTGTTCGCATAAACCTTGCGTAAGCTTGCGGGTTTGCTGTTCAAGTTTGTCGTAGAAGCCTGGTTCAGCCAGGAGTTTCAGTGTGACCAGCCCGGCTGCGACCGCAACCGGATTGCCCGATAGCGTTCCTGCCTGATAAACCGGACCCAGCGGCGCAACGTAATCCATGATGTCGCCACGGCCTCCAAATGCCCCTACCGGCATGCCCCCGCCAATGACTTTTGCCAGGGTTGTGATATCGGGCGTGACGCCGGTTAAGCCTTGTACTCCTTGCGGGCCAACACGAAACCCGGTCATGACTTCGTCAAAGACCAGCAATGCGCCGTACTGTGTGCAAAGCTCACGCAGGGTTTCAAGGAATCCCGGTGCGGGCTTCACAAGATTCATGTTGCCGGCAATGGGTTCGACAATAACGCAGGCAATGTCGTTGCCTTGTTGTTCGAATGCGGCTTTTACCGAGTCTGGCCGGTTGAAATCGAGCACGATGGTGTGTTGGACGAACTCTTGCGGCACACCGGCCGAGGTGGGGTTGCCAAAAGTCAGCATGCCCGAACCAGCTTTTACCAGCAGGCTATCGGCGTGCCCGTGGTAACAGCCTTCAAACTTGATGATTTTTGAGCGCCCAGTATAGCCACGGGCGAGTCGAATGGCACTCATCGTGGCTTCCGTGCCGGAACTGACCAGGCGCACCTTCTCGATAGAGGGCAAACGTGCTGCGATGGCTTCGGCAATTTCAATTTCGCCTTCAGACGGCGCGCCGAACGACAGGCCATTGACCGCGGCTTTTTGAACGGCGTCGATAACCTCGGGATGAGCATGCCCGAGAATGGCCGGCCCCCAGGAGCCTACATAGTCAATGTATTGGGTATCTTCTGCATCCCAGACATAGGGTCCTTGAGCGCGTTTGATGAATCGGGGGACGCCACCCACGGAACGGAAAGCCCGGACAGGTGAGTTGACGCCGCCAGGGATGGTTTTACAGGCACGATCGAATAGTTCGTTATTACGGGGCATAATGAATTGGGCTGAATTATTGAAACAAAACCGTTAAAGCATAAAGTATAAGCCGGTGCTGACGCCAACCGAAGGTAAGATGACCGCGTCGGTTGGCTTGAGAGGATGTCAGGCGTTGAAAAGGCGGCTGAACTGTTGGGCCTGGTGACGGATATCGGCAGCGTCGAAAAGGCCGTTAATAACGGCCACGCTGGTTGCGCCCGCGCCAATAACGGGGGCTGCATTTTCAGGTGTGATGCCGCCGATGGCGACAATACCCGGTTGCTTGGCGGGCAATGCATTGGGTGAGGCACGAAACGACTTAAACAGATCAAGGTCGGCCCTGACCGCATTGGGTTTAACGCTTGAAGGGTAAACCGCACCGAATGCAACGTAGTCAAAACCCATGTCCAGGGCCTGTTGGGCACGTACTGATTCGTTGTAGCACGACAAGCCAATCAGCTTGTTTGTGCCCATACGCTGGCGCGCGCTGCCCGGGTCGCCATCTTCGCGTCCCAGATGAACGCCGTCGGCGTTTACCGCCAAGGCCAGCTCAATGCTGTCGTTCACGATAAATGTGATGCCCAGGCTGCGGCATATTTCCTTCAGCCGCCCCGCCTTGTCGATGGCTTCGTGTCCGGTTATGGACTTTTGTCGCCACTGTAAAGCAACCAGTCCGCCCTCGGCCGCCTGCTCGACAGCACGGGTAAGTTTTTCAAAATCAGACCACTCGGGCGTAATGCCGTACAAGCCGCGGGGAAAATTCAAAGAGGAGGTCATGACGTAGAGCGGTTAAAAAGTTGTGCGCCCATACCGGGTCGAAACGTGCGGGCCGTTAATGGCGCTGCCAGTTTTAGCGCCGATTCGGCGGCTTCGGGTACAGAGCGGCCGCGGGCAAGCTCGACGGCGAGCGCACAGGCCAGAGGACCATTCTGATTGCTGACCCGCGAGATCGGTGGTATCCATGGCCAGTTAATGACAGTTTGCTCTGGTCCGTGCAAAACATAAGCCCGTTGCCCAGGACGCA
Organism: Pusillimonas sp. UBA3987; assembly: GCA_002384935.1. Classification (GTDB taxonomy): domain Bacteria; phylum Pseudomonadota; class Gammaproteobacteria; order Burkholderiales; family Burkholderiaceae_B; genus Neopusillimonas. The sequence goes on along the minus strand of DGCD01000021.1, from coordinate 190,853 downwards.
ATTCGGCGCCGGTGGTCATTACCCATTTCGCACCGAATTGCATGAGGGTTTTGGCCGGTGAGGCGTTGCGACGAGGTAGCAGGCCGTCGGCCACCCATTGCGCGAGTACGCTGTCGTCTACAAATACCAGATCGGCCTGAGGCAACAACAGTTCAAATGTGGCGCTAATGGCGTCATCAGGCTCGAAGTCATCGCTTTGCAGCGCTTGCGGTGGGGTGTGAAGCTGCAGTAGCAAAGGGACGTCGGGGTAGTCTGCGGCGATTTGCGCCAACACGCGTACTGCGTCGGTGGTGTAGAGTGGACCTGCCTTTATGGCTTGGACATGCATGTCTTCCAACAGACAGCGGGCCTGATCGTCGATGACTTCCGGTGAAATTGCCTGGATGTCTTCGATATTTGCCGTGTCTTGTATGTGTAGCGCCGTAATCGCGCTTAATGCGTGTGCACCCAGCACGCTGCATGTAATGGCGTCGGCCGGCAGACAGCCTGAGCCGCTGGGGTCGAAGGGGCCGTATAGGAGAACGAGTGGAGGCGAGGTTTCAAACACGAATCAAAAAACGCTTTACTATTGCGATAAATAATATTGACCCCATTCTATAGGAACGGTCCCGCTTATTGGTGACCCAAACGAAATTTTCAGTGAGTAACAAAAGTTATGCGTACATGGATGTGCCTAATCTGCGGTTGGATATATGATGAGGAGGCGGGACTGCCAGAAGAGGGAATTGCGCCAGGCACGCGTTGGGAAGACGTGCCACCCAACTGGGTCTGCCCTGAGTGCGGGGCGCGAAAGGAAGATTTTGAAATGATGGAAGTCTAAGCACAAATGCTTGAATTTTAAACAGTCCAGGAGGGCGGGTCATGGCATCAATACAACTCAAGAATGAACTGAGCGTCGACTTGTCCAAACAATTCCTGCTGGCAATGCCAGGCATGGATATGGGTGAGTGGGCTCATAGTGTTGTGTTTTTATGCGAGCACAACACCGAGGGTGCGTTGGGATTAATTGTGAATCGTCCCAGTGACATTACCCTGGCCGATATGTTTGAACGGCTTGGGCTTGAGCTCAGGTCCGAAACGGCAGGAGACCAGGTTGTTTATTATGGTGGTCCGGTGCATACCGACCGTGGTTTTGTCTTGCATACGCCGGTGCACAAGACGTATGCCTCAACCATCGACTTGGGCGAGTTCAAGCTCACCACTTCGCGTGACGTGCTGGAAGATATTGCCAAGGGCGAAGGGCCGGAACAGTTTTTGGTAACCCTGGGTTATGCCGGGTGGGGTACTGGCCAGCTTGAAAGCGAGCTTGCGCAGAACGCCTGGTTAAATGTAGAGGCTGGCCCAGCCGTTATTTTTGATTTACCGCACGAAGGGCGTTATGAAGCGGCGCTGGGTGCTTTGGGTATTCACTCGTCGATGCTTACGGGTGTAGCGGGGCATGCCTGAACAGGTTCTGCTGGCATTTGATTTTGGCCAGAAGAAGATCGGCGTGGCGGTAGGCAACAGCCTGACCCGCCAGGCCCGTCCGCTGACGATATTGCTTCCTAAAACACGGGTAGAACGGTTCAGTCAGATTGCTGCTTTGCTTGAGGAATGGCAACCCGATCAGTTGATTGTGGGTTTGCCGCTTACAATTGACGGCCAGGAACAAGAGGCGTCGCGGGCGTGTCGGCGGTTTGCCAATCAGTTGAATGGACGCTTTGATATTAATGTGCAGTTGGTGGATGAGAGGGGCTCCAGTCTTGAGGCGCAAGCTTTACTGGGTAGTCATGCCCCCGACGATGCCATGGCTGCGGCTGTTATTTTACAGCGCTACCTGGATGCGCTGGGCTCGCTTGAATAAGAGGTCGTTTTGCGTTTTATTTTGTTTTCGATCCGGTTTCCGCTGGTGTTGATCTGGCTGGTTTCATGTCTGGTTTGCGTTGCGCTTGTTTACCCGTTCATTTCGGTTGGCGTGCGTAATGCGATGAACCATCGTTGGTCGGGTGCCCTGATGTTTTTGTGCGGGGTGAAGGTAAATGTGCTGGGTAAGCCGACCCTTCAGGGTTCGGCGCTTTGGGTGGCCAACCACGTTTCATGGATCGATATTTACGTGTTGGCTAGCGTGCGCTGTGTGGCATTTATCGCTAAAAGTGAAATCCGCGATTGGCCTGTGATTGGCTGGCTGGTTGCCAAGGTGGGCACGATTTTTGTGAACCGCAGTCAACGAAATTCGGTGCGCCAGGTGGGTGTCGATATGCAGAAAATGTTCGACCAGGGCCTGGTCATTGGCCTGTTTGCGGAAGGAACGACCAGTCGCGGTTTCGATGTCCTGCCGTTTCATTCCAGTTTATTTGAGCCACCGGTTCGGGCAGGTATTACGATCCAGCCCGTTGCGTTGCGCTTCTTTCATAAAGGCCAGCGCAGCGATTATCTGGCGTTTGTGGGTCATGAAAGCCTCGTTCACAACTTATGGGTTTTATTGGGAACGACAGGCGCGATGGTGGAAGTTGAATTCATGCCGACCGTGCCCGTTGAGTGTTACGAAGGGGGGCGCGCGCGTGTTGCTGATTATGTGCGCGAACAGATTCGAACAGCAGTAACACGCGACTTGGAGCCCGATGTCGAAAAACAACCTTTGGCGGCGTAGCGCTTAACCTGAAGAGCCAAAGTTATCAGGCAAAATTGGGCGTTTGATGATTGGTACAGTCAACCTGAATGAGTTTACGGTCGTTTAAACGCAATGCTGTAAGCTTGCCGCCCCAAACACATCCGGTATCCAGGCAAACAGCATCCTTGCGAAGCATGAGCCCCAGCGTCGACCAGTGACCGAAGACGATCGTTGTGTCCTGCGTGGCCCGGTTCGGGACATCAAACCAGGGCACCAGGTAATCCGGTGCTTCTTCACCCGGCGCATTCTTATACGTCAGGTCCATGCGTCCTTTCACGTCGCACATACGTATGCGGGTTAATGCATTAATAACAATGCGCATCCGCTTGTTTGGTCCGAGGTCGTCGCGCCAGCGATCAGGCTCGTTGCCATACATTTTCTCTACATGTTGACGCCAATGCTTCGATTGCAACGCTTGCTCGACTTCGCCCGCCAGTGCCATTGTTTGCTTCAAGGTCCAGGGTGCGAGTACACCGGCGTGGACAAGCAAATGGTTGTGTTCATAATGGGCCATTGGCCGATGACGCAACCATTTGATAATCTCGTCGGCGTCGGGAGCGCCCAGAATATCCGCAATGGTGTCCGACTTGCCGGGTTTGCGCACGCCGGCCGCCACCGCAAGCAAGTTCAGGTCGTGATTGCCCAAAACCGTAGTGGCTTTCTGGCCCATACTCATAATGTGGCGCACGGTGTCCAGGGAACGGGGGCCGCGATTGACAATGTCACCGGCAAACCAGAAGTGCGCATCGTGATCAGCGGCGATCGTCGGATGCGCCAGTAATTGCTCCAATGCCGAACAACATCCTTGTATATCACCGATGACCCACGTGGGGGTTGTAAATGAGGAAGCAGGGGTAAGACTCATGTTGCAGATTTATTCCATGGCCCGTAATTGCGCACAAAACGCTGGACCTGATGTTTGTTTTCCATGTAGATAAGGGTGGCCAGTGCCAGCAGCAGGGCGGCGATATTGGGAACCAGCGCTGTGACCCAGGGGGACCAGCGACTCAGCATGCCGACATTCAGGGCAAGTTGATTCACCATGAAAAAGCCCACGCCCAGCAAGATGCCAATGAACACTTTGCCGCCGATTCCGCCGCGCCGGGTCTGCATAAACCCGATGGGGGCGGCAATCGTGATCATCACCAAAAGCGTGAATGGATAGGCAAGCTTGCGCCATAGCGCCACGATTTGGCGGTTGGTTTGAAGATTGTTGGCTTCAAGATAGGTAATGTAATCATTCAGCACTGCAATTGACATGCGTTCAGGGGTCAATATGCGGGCGATCAGGCGCTCCGGCGTCAAACTGGTGGTGATCGTTCGTTCAGCGACTTTTTCCAGGGTCGTCAAGGGTTGATCGGGCGCGGTCGCGTCATCGAGCGCACTCATGGCATTTTCGCTGATCTGCGTTTCTGTCACTTCTTCCATCACAAGCGTGCCACTTTCAAAATAGCCCTGCTTCGCTTGCGAGAAACGAATAAGTTCCTGGCCTTGGTGAAACTCGTATAGCGTAATGTCGGTGACCCCGCCATTGGGTTTGAGCTCGGAGATATTGATAATGCGGGTGCCCTGGTTTGGCGCTTCCTCCTTGAACCAATAGCCACTGTTCAAACGCCCGCCGCCGGCGCGCCCCATGAGCTGCAAGGTGGCCTCGCTGGCTTTGATCTCTGCCGCCGGGGTTACCAGTTCCGAGAGGAAAAAGGCGGCAACGACCCAGGGTATGGTAATGATCCAGAGCATGCGCAGTAACCGCATGCCGCTGACACCTGACACCCGCAATATGACCAGCTCATTGCGTTGAGCCAGGCTTGCCAGGGCCAGGATCGCGCCAATTAAAAGCCCGATCG
>DGCD01000021.1:0-186280 GCA_002384935.1 Pusillimonas sp. UBA3987 | reverse complement strand
AGGCAAGAGCTCGTAAAGCCGGGTTGGCATTTGCAATGCCTGAAGATAGAACAGATCCAGCAAAGTCAGCTTGGTGCCAACGTTGTCCAGCTCTTCAATGAGGGCGAAAAAGGTGAACAAACCCAGCAGGGCCAGCAATACAACGATGCTGGACCGGTAGATTTCTTTGGCAAGGTAACGGCGTGCAGTGCGCATGGGAAAAAGCGTAAGGCTGGAACAGGCATAAGCTTAACAAACGGCCGCGACTTCTGTGCGGGCGGCTGTCACAGCGATTGACGTTGTGAGGAAAAAGGGTCAGGGAACCTCAACCATTCGCATGCGTTGCAACAGGGTTCGGGTGCGTGATTGCAAATAGCGGGTGTTTCCACGTTTATCATAGTACGCCGGATTGGGCAGCATGGCCGCCAGGCGTGCCGATTGTGTTGCGCTGAGCTGGTCGGCGTTGCGTTTAAAGTAATACTCGGCGGCAGCCTGGGCGCCAAATATATTCCTGCCCCATTGAGCTATATTCAGATATAGCTCAAGTATACGTTGTTTGCTTAGAACGGCTTCGATCATGAAGGTAAGCAGTAACTCTTGCGCTTTGCGCCAGTAAGAGCGGTCGCTGGACAAAAACAGGTTCTTTGCCAGTTGCTGGGTAATGGTTGAGCCGCCACGTACCCGTTCCGAGCCGGAATCGGACATGCGCATATTGTATTCCCAGGCGCGTTGGATGGCTTCCCACTCAACGCCGCCGTGGTTGATGAACCTGGAATCCTCAGCGGCCACGACGGCGCGTTTCAGGTTCATGCTTATTTGGTCGTAAGGGACCCATTTTTGGATAACCCGTGCATCGGCCTGCTCAGCTTGCAATTGGGTCAGGGTGCTGCGCATAAAGGCGCTGGAGCTGGGGTTGTGAAACTTCAGCCATATAACCATCACGAACAGGCCAAACTGGTACAGCAGGAAAGCGAAAAGACCTGCCAGTAGCGCGATGCCGATCAGATTGCTTTTGGATCTGCTCAAGATGGACTCCGTTGTAAGTTCAGTCTTGGTTTAATTGGGCACGCAGTATTGACAGAACCGGCTCAATTTCGGGTGTGACGCCGTGCCATATTGCAAATCCCGCGGCAGCCTGACCCACCAGCATGCCCAGTCCGTCTGCCACGCGGTCGGCACCGGCTGCTTTTGCTGCCTGCATAAAGGCGGTGTCGTGCGACGCATAAAACATGTCGTAGGCCAGCGCGCCGGGCGCGTATTGCAGGCCAGGCAGATCGGGTGCCGCCTGGCTGATGCCACTTGATGTCGCATTAATGACAATCGGCCAGCGTCCTTTCGCCTGACTTAGGTCTCCCGATGAAAGCCGGCTGGAAAAATGGGGCAGTTCTCGTGCAATGTGACGATGCAGTTCGATGGCACGCGCTGCAGTTCGGTTAACGATGTGCAGTCTTGTACAGCCAGCCTCCAGCAAGGGTGCGCATGCACCTCTGGCGGCCCCGCCGGCGCCAACCAGCAACACGTCTTGCCCATGAACGACGATATCCAGGCGTTGTAGATCGGCCAGCAGGCCGACACCGTCTGTGTTGCATCCGTGCAAGCGGGAGCCCCCCCACCAAAGCGTGTTAATGGCGCCGGCAACGCGTGCCCGGTCAGTTAAGCCGCCTTGCGCCATGACCCATGCCCGTTCCTTGAAGGGTACCGTGACATTAAGGCCGCTGCCGCCTTCTGCAAAAAAACGTTCAACAATAGATTCGAACGCTTCGATTGGTGCGGGTAACAGGTCGTACCTCAGTTGAATACCCGTTTGCCTGGCGAAGGCCGCATGAATTTGCGGCGACTTGCTGTGTGCAACAGGGTTGCCTATGACTGCAAAGCGCTTGATTCCTGAAGTGTCTTGCTGGTTGGGCATCATTCGGTTGTTAACTCATTGTTGGTGAAATACCAGGTTCGGGTAATGGCAAGAATATCGGTTTGTGTTGCGACGTCGTGCGGCAAGGGGGCAAAGGGGGCAGCCAGTTGCACGATGCGTTGGGCGGCGGAGTTCAGAACCGGCTCTGACGAAGGCTGGTTAATCTCGATGCGCCGCAGTGTGCCGTCTCGGTCAATATACACGGTGAGTTGTAAGGATCCATAAATTCGTCCGCGTGCTTCCTGCGGATAATGTTCCGTGCCGATTTGTTCAATTTTCTGGCGCCATGCCTCAACATATTGCGCGTAAGACGCTTGTTGGGCTGCCGGCCCCACAAACTGCTGTCGTGGCCGGCTGTTGTAAGCCTCGATACGCGCTTTCAACGCGGCGATGCGGGCATTAAGTATTTGGGCTTCATGGTTCTGGTCGTCTTCGCCCGGGTCGGGCGATTCCTGAAAAAGCTCGGGACGCAGGCGGGGTTCGGTTGTGGTGGCGCTGGACACCAATTGCGTCAGCAGACGCTCCTGCTCGGACTCCAGTTCGGCTTGCCGCTTACGCAGGGCCGCCAGAATGATTTCATTCACTTCGGTTTCCTGGGTGCGGGGCAATGGCGAAGACGCATAGGTTTGCCCGGCATTATCGCCGCCTGCATTCAGGTTCTGTTGGGCCAGTACTTGCGGATTTGCCGGTGCCGCTTCTGTGCGCGTGTTGACCAGCGTCACTTCAAGTGAGCTGACCGGCATTCGCTCTGCAGGAGCCAAATCTGAAAATGTCAGCAACAAAGCCACCCCGTGCAAACACAGGGAAATAATCAGCCCGATAACCAGATAGAGATTGTTGCCGGGTGTTTGTTGCACTGTCAAGGCTCCATGTCGAGCGTTTCAATATACCGGCACGCGACATCCAATGCCAATTCGTTGAAACCCGTGAGCGCGATGCGGATCTGTTGACCTTTTTCAAGCGCCGGCAGACCGGCAATGCGTGTAATAAACGGCGCGCAATCAAAACGCACAAGATCGTCGCGCAAAACGCTGGCAGTCACTTCAGTGAGCTTTTCCTGCTGCAGCCAGCGAATGCACCAGTAGCGTTCAATGGCCGATTGAAACTCATTCCAGGCTGAGTATTGCGCGTCGAACGCGCCGATAATGGCAAAAAGGTCGGCCTCCTTGGGTTTGAACGGTGCCACCAGCCGGGCGGATACGCCATGTTCCGTCGCGGCGATGATTTGACCCTGGTTCACGAGGTCGACATACCGCCGCAGCGGCGAGGTGCTCCACGCATACTGGGGTACGCCAATGGCCTCGTGGGGCAGCGCCTGGGTCGACATACGCACCCGTCCTGCCTGTTGCGAACGATAGATGCCCGGTACGCCGTGTTGTGCCATGAATGCGCCCCATAGATTATTTGTGAGGATCATGTATTCGGCAACCAGGCGGTCAAGCGGGGCATTGCGTTGGCGGGGCGTCAGTTTTATCGTGCTGTCCGGGTTATCGGGTTCGCCTTCGAGGTAGAACATGTATTCAACCCGGTTGTTGTTCTCCGGCTTGCCCCGCAACGCCTCGCGTTGCGCGTTCAGGTGGCGGGAAAACTGCCATAGTGGGCGCAACCAATGTGCATACGGCAAGGGTGCCGACGGGTCGTCAAGCGCTGCCTCGGTAACGTCGGCATCAAGCCAGTTGTGACGCAGATTTTCTTTGACAGTAATGCGATCCAGCCGGGTGTGCGTTTCCAGAATCTCGCCGGTCTGCAAGTCGGTTGTAACGTACAGCGACAGCGCCGGACGGCTTTGCCCGGCATCCAGCGAGAAGGTTTGGATGATCTCGTCGGGCAACATGGGGATCTTCTGGCCCGGCATGTAGACTGTGGACATGCGTTTGCGGGCCATCTGGTCCAGGTCGCTGTCCCGTTTTACCAGCAGACCCGGCGCCGCAATGTGAATGCCAATTTGAATCTGGCCATTTTCCAGCGGGGTAACCGATAGCGCATCATCCACCTCAGTCGTGGTGATGTCGTCGATGGAGTAGGCCTCAACGTTCGCTTCAGGAAGGTCAAGATTCAGTGCTGGAACGTCAATAGGTTGAAATTGCGTGCCTTTGGGGAAATGGGTTGCAAAAAAGCGGTCGCGGTGCAGTTTTAATGCATGCGGCCAGGCGCCGACATCAAGCAGCAGTTGTTCGGGGGTGGTGCCACGCTCTTTAACGGCAGCTTCAAAGGCCTTCCATTCAAGCGTGTTTTTATCGGGCTTGACCAGGAAAGTGGGGGCCACTTCGCCAATGCGGGCGGGCAAGTGCCCGGCCACCAGTTGGGAGGTCCATTCCTGCTGTTGCTCGGCCTGGCGCTTTTTCTTTTCAATTGCCGCCAAAGCGGCTTCGAGAGTTTCGGGGGGGGCAGGCCGATAGCTGCCTTTACCTCGCCGGTGAAAGTAGGCAGGCGCGCTATTCAGTGCGAATATCAACGCGGCCTTTTCCACGGCGCTGGGCGGGTGACCAAAGTAGTCCTGGGCAAAATCGGCGGCACTGAACTCTTCCTGTGGCGCGCACTCCCATAAAAAATCGATCTCAAATGTCTGTGCCAAATCTTGCGCTTTTTGTGTCAGTTCGGCTGGCGCAGGCGACTCGAACCGGAACAGCACGGTGGCGTTCTTTATTTTGCTTCTTTTTCCGCTGTCTGACTCAACCTGCATGGTTGCATCACTTTCGGAAAAGATCTTTTCGGCTTTGAAGTTTCCGCTATCTTCGTAAAGAACGTACATAAATGTGGTTTTAATCTGTTTTTTGAGGACTCAAATCGGAGTCGAGAATAAAAGAGGTGACTTCGGGCATCCAATGCGCAAAATCGTGTATGCCATGATCACTGCCGCTAATAATTCGGCTGGCACAGCCTGCGTACCAGGTAACCATTTCCTTCCACTTGAGCACTTCATCACCGGTTGTCGCCATCAGGAAAAAACGCGATGGATGGCGTGGCGGGCCGATTTTTAGCGTGGTCAGTTCCTGCAGGTAACTCTCGTGGAATTCGAATGTCTCTTGGCTGTGATATTGCGTGTGTTTACCGGTGTGGACCGCCAGGTCGCGTGCAGCATCAATAACCGGATTCAATAAAACAGCGCGGCACGACCATTTTTGCGCAAGGTACTGGGCATAGAAACCGCCCAGCGAGGAACCAACGATGACTGCAGAGCGATCGCGGCCGGATGGCGTGCTGGTGCCCTGCGAAATGAGATTGTCACATAAATCGATGGCCTCTTTCGGGCTGGCCGGCAGTTGGGGGCAGTACCAGGCGTCAGCCAGCCCTAGCCTGGCCATTTCCTTGGCCAGCATTTGGGCTTTGGTGGAGTAGGGCGACGAGCGAAAGCCATGCAGATACAAAATCATGTTGAACCCAGTGCGTCCAGCAGTGTGGTGTGAATGCCGCCAAAACTGCCATTGCTCATGATCACGATATGGTCGCCGGGATGGGCCGCGCCTTTCAGGGCGTTGACCAAATCAGTATGGCTGGAGAATGATTTTGCCCGCGTTCCGAGTGGCGCCAGCACTTCGTCGGGATTCCAGCCCAGTGCATGTTTTCCGGATGTTTCCCCGAAACAGAAAGTCAGGTCGGCCAGTTCAAGCGCCTGCGGTAATTGGGCCGCCATGGCGCCCAGTTTCATCGTATTTGAGCGCGGCTCGATGACAGCCAGGATACGCGCTCCCCCGACAACCTGGCGAAGGCCTTGCAGTGTGGTTGCGATTGCAGTGGGGTGATGGGCAAAGTCGTCGTAAACCGTAATGTCGTTGACGACGCCCCGCACTTCCATGCGGCGTTTTACGCCACTGAAACTATTAAGCGCGTCGACCGCTTGCTCAATGGAGACGTTGGCATGATGCGCGGCCGCCAATGCGGCCAGGGCGTTCATGCGATTGTGCTCACCGGTGATGTTCCAGCATACCGGTGCATAAGAGGCGCCCTGGATGCTGGGAATGAAATGCGTGGTTTGGCTGCCTGTGCTGTAGCGCCAACTGCCATCAGACCCGAAAGTCTGTACTGGAGACCAGCATCCTTTTGCCAGTACGCGGTCCAGAGCGGGTGCATTGGTTGGCCGAATAATCAGGCCGTTTGAAGGAATCATTCGAACCAGGTGGTGGAACTGGGTTTCAATGGCTGCCAGGTCGGAAAAAATATCAGCGTGATCAAACTCCAGATTATTCAGGACAACGGTGCGCGGGCGGTAATGTACAAACTTCGAGCGTTTGTCGAAAAAGGCGGTGTCGTACTCGTCGGCCTCAATGACAAAAATGCTGCTGGCGGGGTCATAGTGCGCAGAAACCTTCAGGCCCGGTGCAATGCCTCCAATGAGGAAATTGGGTTTCAGGCCGGCCTGTGTGAGAATCCATGCCAGCATTGAGCTGGTCGTGGTTTTGCCATGCGTACCAGCCACGGCCAGTACGTGCTGGCCCTGGAGGATATTTTCGCCCAGCCATTGTGGACCCGACGTATAAGGCAAGCCCCGATCAAGAATCGCTTCCATGAGCGGGTTACCCCTGCTGACGACATTGCCGATCACAAAAAGGTCGGGTTGCAGTGCCAGTTGTTCCGCGCCGAATCCTTCGGTCAGGTCGATACCCTGTTCCTCAAGCTGAGTGCTCATGGGGGGATAAACGCCGGTGTCGCAACCGGTAACCGTGTGACCCGCGGCTCGGGCGATCAGGGCCAGACCGCCCATGAACGTGCCGCAAATCCCCAAAATATGTATGTGCATGGTCTTCCTCCAGCCCCTATTGTAGTCAGACAGTAAAGCCGAAAGAGATATGCGGCAGTGCTAAAATGAATTTTATGATGATGTTGCATAAACCATCCTTGAACGGCCCAAAATCATGAACCGTCGCCATTTTTTGTCGCAATCGCTGGCGTTTGCGGGTGTTGCTGCAGGTGTGTTTCCCCGTGCAGCATTGGCGCAGGGCAACGAGGCTGAAATTATGTTCGCCCAGTCGTATCCCGATCTTCAGGGAAACGATCAGCCGTTGAGAAATTGGCGTGGTCGACCCGTGGTCATGAATTTCTGGGCAACCTGGTGCCCACCGTGCGTCAAAGAGATGCCCGACCTGGAAACGTTGAACCAGAAATATCCCGATATCGCCTTTGTGGGGTTGGGCGTCGATACGGCTGCTAATATGCGGAACTTCCTGCCAAAAGTGCAGGTTACTTACGATTTGCTTGTGGTCGGATATGGCGGCATCGAGTTAATGAAAGAGTTGGGCAACACGGCGGGCGGATTACCGTTCACCCTGATTTTCAATCAGGATGGGCGGCTGGTCGAGCGTATTCTAGGGCAGGTCAAGCCCGATGCACTCGATGAGATGTTGGCGCGGTTATAGCCGACGTGTTGTTACAATACGAAAATTAACCCGAAATTCATGCTTTTTATAGACAAATAGCGTTCTTTAGCGTAAAAAAGACGTTTCAAAACGAAAAAGTATTCAATGGCGAAACACATACTGGTTTTGCACGGCCCTAATCTGAACATGCTCGGTATTCGCGAGCCGGGTATTTACGGGCATCAAACACTGGCCGATATCGATGCGCGTCTAAGTCAGCTCTGTAGTGAGCACGACGCGGGGTGCGCGGTGTTCCAAAGCAATCACGAAGGCGAACTGGTTGATCGCATTCAGGCCGCCCGCCACGACGAAACCGAGTTCATCATTATTAATGCCGGGGCATACACTCATACCAGCATTGCCATACGCGACGCGCTGGCCGCAGTGGGTCTTCCGTTTATCGAAGTGCATCTGTCCAACGTTTATAAACGTGAACCTTTTCGCCATCACTCATATTTGTCGGATCAGGCCGTCGGCGTGATTGCCGGCCTGGGGGCGGCGGGATATGAGGCTGCGCTTCGCTACGCGCTGGCTCATTAGCTGCAATAGGTATTCAGTAAGTTAATTAATTATTTTTGTTTATTATTTCGTGCACCTGCAGTTGCCGCCGGTGCCGTCTTTCGGGAAGGACATATGGACCTCAGAAAACTTAAAACTCTTATTGATCTTGTTGCCGACTCGGGCATTGCAGAGCTGGAAATTACCGAGGGTGACGGCAAGGTCCGCATCGTGAAGTTCTCGCAATCGGTTCAGCCGGTGGCGCAGGTTGCGCCAGCCGCTTCTGCGGCCGAAGCGGCTGCGTCCACAGCAGCGCAGCAGCAGCCTGCTGCACCTGCCCAGCCGCAAGGCCATGCGGTAAAAGCGCCCATGGTCGGCACGTTCTATCGGGCGCCGAATCCCGGCGCATCGCCTTTTGTTGAGGTGGGTCAATCGGTAAAAGAAGGCGAGCCGCTTTGTATTATCGAGGCGATGAAACTGTTGAACGAAATCGAGGCTGACAAGGCCGGGGTGATTAAAGAGATCCTGGTTGAGAACGGCGAACCGGTTGAGTATGGTCAACCTTTATTTATTATTGGCTAATCCATGTTTGAAAAGATTCTGATTGCCAATCGGGGCGAGATTGCGTTGCGTATCCAGCGCGCCTGCCGCGAACTTGGTGTTAAAACTGTCGTGGTGCATTCCGAGGCTGATCGTGATGCCAAGTATGTAAAGCTGGCCGATGAGTCGGTATGTATCGGGCCTGCGCCTGCGCGGGACAGCTACCTTAATATGCCGGCTTTGATCTCCGCTGCCGAGGTCACCGATGCCGAGGCGATTCATCCTGGCTATGGCTTCTTGGCTGAAAACGCCGACTTCGCCGAGCGCGTTGAAAAAAGTGGCTTTGTTTTCATTGGCCCTCGCCCCGAAAGTATTCGTTTGATGGGCGACAAAGTCAGCGCCAAGCGTGCCATGATTGCGGCGGGTGTTCCCGTAGTGCCCGGTTCCGAGGGCGCGTTGCCGGAAGATCCGCAAACAATCATGCAAATGGCCCGTGATGTTGGTTATCCGGTCATTATCAAGGCGGCCGGTGGCGGCGGTGGCCGGGGCATGCGGGTGGTGTACACGGAAGCCGCGTTGCTCAATGCGGTTGCCATGACGCGCAATGAAGCGGGTTCGGCATTCAATAATCCTGAAGTCTACATGGAGAAATTCCTCGAGAATCCGCGCCATGTCGAGATCCAGGTGCTGGCCGACGGCGGACGCAATGCCGTTTGGCTTGGTGAGCGTGATTGTTCCATGCAGCGGCGGCATCAGAAAGTCATTGAAGAAGCGCCCGCACCGCATATCCCGCGCAAACTGATCGAGCGTATTGGCGAACGTTGCGCGGAAGCCTGCCGAAAAATCAATTACCGTGGCGCCGGGACATTCGAGTTCCTTTATGAAGACGGTGAGTTTTTCTTTATTGAGATGAACACCCGTATTCAGGTTGAGCACACGGTGACTGAAATGGTGACCGGGATCGATCTGGTGGCCCAGCAAATTCGTATTGCGGCCGGTGAAAAGTTCACCTTGCGTCAAAAAGATGTTCAATTCCGTGGGCATGCCATTGAGTGTCGCATCAATGCGGAAGATCCGTTCAAGTTTACGCCCAGCCCCGGTAAAATCATTAACTGGCATCCGCCAGGCGGCATGGGTGTGCGTATGGATTCGCATGTATTCAGCGGTTATACGATTCCGCCGCATTACGATTCCATGATCGCCAAACTGATTACTTACGGTGATACGCGTGAACAGGCAATAGCACGCATGGATATTGCCTTGTCGGAAATGGTGGTCGAGGGAATTCAAACCAATATCCCGCTGCATCGGGAGTTGATGCAGGACGCCCGCTTTGTCGAAGGCGGCACCAGCATTCACTATCTTGAGCACAAGCTCTCGCAACGACCTTAACGAGCCGGCCAATGCGTGAACTTGTGCTGTATTGTCGCGAAGAGCAGGCCGAGGCCTGGTCCGATCTGCTGCTTGACGCAGGGGTGTTATCGGTATCGGTGGAAGATGCCGAGAGCGATACCGACGCCGAGCACCCTCTTTTTGGCGAGCCCGGCACTGAGCCGCAAGTGCAGGCGTGGCGGAACAATCGGGTGGTGGCGCTTTTGCCCGATCACCTCGAGCCCGCAGAGGTGGTGTCGGCGCTGGCCGATGCGACCGGGGAGGTAATTTCCGACACCGACTGGGTCACCCAGGAAGTACCCGATGCAGATTGGGTTCGCGTTACGCAGTCGCAATTCGGCCCTATTCACGTTGGTGAACGGATTGTCATTGTGCCAAGCTGGCATGTGAACGACCCGTCGTTGGATTTGTCTGATAACGTGGTGGCTATTGAGCTTGATCCTGGCTTGGCATTCGGCACCGGAAGTCATCCGACAACACATTTGTGTCTGGAGTGGCTGGCAGAGAACTTGCAAGGTGCGCCCACCGTGCTTGATTATGGTTGCGGTTCCGGTATTTTGGCCATTGCTGCACGCAAACTGGGAGCCGCTTCGGTTTATGCTATTGACATCGATGAACAGGCTGTCATTGCGACTGGGTATAACGCCCAGGTGAATCAGGTTGAACTCAATGCCGGGTTGCCCGACGATCTTCCCGAGGGTCGGTTTGATCTTGTCGTGGCGAATATTTTGTCGAATCCGCTCAAGGTTTTGGCACCCATGCTGGCCAACCGTGTCGCACAGGGAGGCCGGCTGGTGTTGTCGGGGGTGCTTGAGCGCCAGGCCGATGAGGTCGCGGCTGCCTATGCGCCCTGGCTGGCGATGTCGGTTTGGCAGTCAAGAGAAGGCTGGGTGTGTTTGCACGGCCAACGTTGAATCTGAAGGCAGTCATAAGTGGTTAGGCCCGATTTATGGAGTTGAATACCCGTTGCCCTGAGTGCGGCACTGTGTTTGCAGCAAGTCTGGAGCAGATGAAGCTGCGCAAGGGCTATATTCGTTGCGTTAATTGCGCCAACATTTTTGATGGTTTCGAATTTGTGGTGCCGGGCGAGGTGTCGGATGTACAGCCTCAAAAAACGCAAAGTGAGCCAACTCAGGAAGTGGGCCATGTTCCCTTGCGTGCCGAGCCCCGGCAGCCATCAACGCCCCGGCGTGTCCCTCCGCGCGTCGACTTGCACACCCTCGATGCGCCAAACGACGATGCGCATTACATTGCCTCCAACACTGATAGTGATCAACAGAATGAGCCGGTCTCCCTGTATCTGGAGCCGCGCGAAGACCGTATCCGGCGTCCCGCCGGTGCAGAGTTCCTGACGCATCGCCGGGAAACCATCAGCTCTGGTTGGGGGGGCCTTGTTACCTTTCTGGTTGCCTTGGGCTTATTGGTTGGTGCTGCATTATTGGTGTATGCGTATCGTGTCCAGATCGCTTCCTCGGTACCCGCGGCGCGCCCGTGGCTGGAGCGTGCTTGTGTTTCAATTGGCTGCACCGTGCCTTATCCTCAGCGCGTTGATCGAATTTCAATCATGGACTCCTCTTTACAGGCCGGGGATTCGCCAACGCAGATGCAATTGAATGTGGTGATGCGCAATACTTTTGGAAAGGCTCAGCAATGGCCGGTATTGATGCTTGATCTGGTCGATTTTTCGGGTGCCGTCGTGGCTACAAAAACGTATGGACCCGATAACTATCTGGCCAATGGTGAAAAGGCGCCGGCATTCCAGGCTGGCCAGGAAGTGCGGCTGAGAATACCGGTTGAGGTAGGTGACCTGAAAGTAAATGGCTATCAGTTGCGAAAAGTATTTCCCGATCAAGGACAAAAATGACTAAACCTATTGTTGTATGTGGTTCTATTGCGTTTGACACAATTGCCGTGTTCGAAGGGCATTTTAAAGAGCACATCCTGCCCGACAGCATTCATTCTCTAAGCGTTTCTTTCTTTGTGCCGTCGATGCGCAAGGAATACGGCGGTTGCGCCGGAAATATTGCCTACAATTTGCGTTTGCTGGGTGGGCAGCCTCTGCCGGTTGGAACGGTGGGTGTTGATGCCGATGATTATTTGCAGTACATGCAAAAGCTGGGTATCGATACGCAGTATGTGCGGGTCATGCCCGACATGTTTACGCCACAGTGCTTCATCACGACAGATCTCGACAACAATCAGATTGCGTCTTTTCATCCCGGGGCGATGTCGTTTTCGGCCGACAACGATGTCTCGGGTGTTGAAGCAGCATGGGCAATTGTCGCACCCGATTCAAAAGAGGGTATGTTCGCCCATGCCCGTCGTTTGAATGCCGGTAATATTCCTTTTATCTTCGATCTGGGTCAGGCGATGCCGCTTTTTACGGGCGAAGATCTGAATGAGATGTTGGCGCTTGCGCAGATGCTGACGGCGAATGAGTATGAGGCCAGTGTCATCGAGCAACGAACAGGGCGTAGCCTGGTCGATTTGTCCTCGAGCTTGCAGGCGGTGGTGGTAACGCGAGGTGCCCAGGGCGCCTCGTTATATGTGAAAGGAGAACACACGCATATTGAACCTTTCCAGGTTAATGAGGTCGTTGATCCTACAGGGTGCGGCGATGCACATCGTGCTGGCCTTTTGTATGGCCTTAGTGAGGGTTGGAGTTTGCGCGACGCGTGTTGTTTGGCGAATGTCATGGGGGCGATTAAAATTTCATCTCGTGGCCCGCAAAGTCATCAGCCGGATCGCGGCCAGATCGGTGCCATGCTGGAGCGTCACCATGGTATTAAATTACCCGGTTAAACTGTGTGTGTACCGGGTTCTAACAGGAGTGTATTCATGACAACAAGGGTTCAGCTTAAAGGTTATCGGCCAGGCCGGTTTATCGCGGTGGTGGCGTTGGTCGGGGCAATGGGTGTTATTGCAGGATGTGCAAATCCTTCGGCTTCCAGCTCTGTCTACAATTATGATCAGGCCCAGCGTGAACAGATTGTGCGGCTTGGTACTGTCGTGTCCGTGCGTAATGTCGTTATACAAAACGACAAATCCAGTGGAGCAGGCATGGTTGCCGGCGGTGCGCTGGGTGGTGTGGCCGGTAACGCAATAGGGGGTGGCTCGGGCCGCGCCATTGCCACCGTTGGCGGTGCGATTCTGGGCGGCCTGTTGGGTAATACAGTAGAAAATCAGGTCGGTAAAACCCAAGGTCTTGAGATTGAAGTACGCCTTGACAATGGTGAAACCCGCGTGATTGCGCAGGCGGCCGATGTACCCATCAGCGCCGGGCAAAGGGTGCGTGTTCTAAGCGGTAACGGCCCTACACGCGTGGTACCAATGTAATTGTGGTGTTGGGGGGAGCGATGCTTGACCCCGGCGTAAAAAGGCCCGGCATACATTTGTGTGCCGGGCCTTTTTTAGTTCAAGCAAGCGTCAAACCCCAAACAGGGAAAAAGCCATACTTTCAAGAACCATCATGATGACTTGTGCCACAATCAACAAGATCAGGGGTGAAAAATCGATACCGCCCAAATTCGGCAAAACGCGTCGTATGGGGTCGAGAAGCGGCGCAGTCAGTGTTTGCAGAACCGGCATAATGGGTGCCATGGGGTTTACCCACGACAACACAACCTGAATCAGTGTGAGCCACAAGACCAGGTTGAAAGCCCATTTCAATACAGTCAGAACGCTCGCTACCAGAGCGCCGGCCAGGCCGTTCATTAAGGGCAGCGCACCGGTTAATACAAAGAAGGTGAGCAGTAAATAAATAAGCGCAACCAGCCAGGCGGCCACGATACTTGGCCCGTCGAAGCGGCCCGCGGAAGGAATAATTCGTTTAAGCGGCACAACCAGCCAGTCGGTAATTCGCAGCAGCGCTTGTGAGTATGGATTGAATGGGTGCAGGCGGATTGCAAACATCCAGGCTCTGATCAACAGGGCAATACCGAAAAGGGTAAACAGGATGTTGATGATGAAATGCAGTATGTTGCTAAACATGGGTATCAGTCACCATCGAAGTTAAAGATGTGACATTGTCGCATGAGACTCTGGCAGACTGAAGTAGAAACTAGAAAGTGACAAATCAGAAATAAAAAAGGCAGCCGTTTTGGTAACGGGTGCCTGAAATTAAATGATATTTAGTACAAAAATTACGGCCGGTCACCTGTAGGGAACGGCCAGCTTGCAGCGGGATTCACCGTTTTTGTGGCTTCCTGAGCTTCTGCTGTTTGTGAAGCATTAGCCGCTGTTTTGCTGGTTTTCACTTTTTTAGCGTTTTTTTTTGCCGGTGCCTTTTTGGCTACGGCTTTTTTGGCAGGCGCGGCTTTGCTGGCCACTTTCTTTGCAGGCGCTTTTTTAGCGGCGGTTGCTTTTTTTGCCGGTGCCTTTTTGGCTACGTTTTTTTTTGCCGGTGTTTTTTTTGCGACCGCTTTCTTTGCGGTTGCTTTTTTAGCCACGGCCTTTTTTGCAACGGCTTTTTTAGCGATGGTTTTTTTTGCCGGTGCTTTCTTTGCTACGGTTTTTTTCGCTGCTACTTTTTTGCTTGCCGTTGTTTTTTTCGCCGCTGCTTTTTTTACCGTGGCTTTTTTTGCCGGTGCTTTTTTTGCAACGGTTTTTTTAGCTACGGTTTTCTTTGCTGCCGTTTTCTTGACTGCTTTTTTAGCCGGCGCTGCTTTTTTTGCCGCTACTGTTTTCTTTGCAGGTACCGCTTTCTTCGCTGCTACCTTTTTGGTTGCTGTTGCTTTCTTGGCGGTTCTTGCCTTTTTGGTTGCTGCCTTTTTGGCTGTAGCCATAGTGATGCTCCTTGAGAATGAATCGTAGAAACGTCCATCCATTTGATATGGCCCCCACTAAAAGGGTGCGACCCATTTCAAATGGCACAAGCGTGCAAAGTGCACAGCACCCGGCACGCTATGAGTCTAACTGAAGGAGCAGCAGTATCCAAGCATTATTCCCAGTTTAGTGCTCCACCGGTTTGATATTCAATCACGCGTGTCTCAAAAAAGTTGCGTTCTTTCTTAAGATCGATCATTTCAGCCATCCAGGGGAATGGATTGTCTTCTTGTGCGAATAAAGGCTCGATACCGATTTGTTGACAGCGGCGATTGGCGATAAAGCGCAAATACGATTTGAACATGCCTGCATTCAAGCCCAGCACGCCACGCGGCATGGTGTCTTCCGCATAAGCATATTCAAGCTCGACGGCCTTACGGAACAGGACGCGAATTTCTTCGCGGAATTCCGGTGTCCACAGATGCGGGTTCTCGAGCTTGATGGTGTTGATGAGATCGATGCCGAAATTGCAATGCATGGACTCATCGCGAAGAATGTACATGTATTGTTCGGCAGCGCCGGTCATTTTGTTTTGACGACCCAAGGCCAGAATTTGCGTAAAGCCAACATAGAAGAACAGGCCTTCCATTAGGCAGGCAAAAACAATAAGCGACTTCAATAGTGTTTGGTCGGCCTCGGGTGTACCGGTTTCGAAGTGCGGGTCGGCGATGGCATCGATGAACGGAATCAGGAATTCATCTTTGGCCCGGATAGAGGGAACTTCGTTATAGGCGTTGAAGATTTCTGACTCATCAAGATCGAGGCTTTCAACAATATACTGATAAGCGTGGGTGTGAATCGCTTCTTCAAACGCCTGACGCAACAAAAACTGACGGCATTCCGGCGCGGTGATATGACGATAGGTGCCCAGCACAATATTGTTGGCGGCCAGAGAGTCGGCTGTAACGAAAAAGCCCAGGTTGCGCTTAACGATGCGGCGTTCGTCTTCGGTCAGGCCGTTTGGGTTCTTCCACAAGGCAATGTCGCGCGACATGTTGACTTCCTGCGGCATCCAATGATTGGCGCAGGTAGCCAGGTATTTTTCCCATGCCCATTTGTATTTGAAGGGCACGAGCTGGTTGACGTCGGTTTGGCCGTTGATGATGCGTTTGTCGGCGGCGCTGACGCGACTGGTTGACACCGGTGCAGCAACCGTGGCGTTGGGCTTGGCATGAGGCGCCGCGCCGGTGGCCTTTGCGGGCGCCATGGCTGCATGGTCGTAATGCGTTGCCTGGGTGTTCGCTGCGCTTTGCGCAGGCGCATCAGGTTGACGCGCTGCCGGGCTTGCCGGCGTAGGCGTTGATTTAGGTGTGTCGTCATCCCATGAAAGCATTGTCTTGTACCTTTTATCTGTTCGTGTGTTGGGTGGGTGGTTTGAAGGGCTGGCGCCTTATTGGCATGCCTCGCACTCTTCGAAACCATCGTCACCGGGCCGTAAAGTGCACACCGTACCAACGACTTCCGCTTCCGGCAAATTGGCAGCGGGTGCTGCAGCGGCAGTGGCCGTAGTCGTTCCCGAGGCACTGTTGGAAACCGAGTTCAACTCGCCGCCACGGCCTGTTGATTTTTCAGCGTTGGTTGCACCGCTGGAGCGCAGATAGTAAGTGGTTTTCAGTCCGCGAATCCAGGCCAGTTTGTAGGTGGCGTCGAGTTTCTTGCCAGATACGCCCGCCATGAAAATATTCAATGACTGTGCCTGGTCAATCCACTTTTGGCGTCGTGCGGCACATTCAACCACCCAGCTTGGATCAATTTCAAAGGCCGTTGCATAGAGTTCGCGCAGGTCTTCCGGAATGCGATCAATGCGTGCCAGGCTGCCGTCGAAATATTTCAGGTCAGACACCATGACTTCGTCCCACAAGCCGCGTGTTTTCAGGTCGCGTACCAGAGCGTCATTCACCACGATGAACTCACCCGACAGGTTGGATTTCACATACAGATTGCGATAGTTGGGTTCGATGCAGGGTGAAACGCCAATGATGTTTGAAATCGTGGCGGTAGGAGCAACCGCAATGCAGTTGGAGTTGCGCATACCGTGTTGTTGGATGTGCGCCCGCAGGGTATCCCAATCGAGCGTGCTGCTTTCATCCACTTCAACATAGCCGCCACGTTGCTCGCGCAACATTTTCAGTGTGTCCTGGGGCAGGATGCCGCGATCCCACAACGACCCGCGAAAGCTGTCATAAGGGCCACGCTCGGCGGCAAGCTTGCTGGATGCCTGGTAAGCGTAATAGCACACTGCTTCCATTGAGTTATCGGAGAACGTGACGGCCTCGTTCGATGCAAACGGCACGCGCATGATGTGCAGGCAGTCCTGGAAGCCCATGATGCCCATGCCGACAGGGCGATGGCGCACGTTCGAGTTACGGGCCTTGGGGACTGCGTAGTAGTTGATGTCGATGACGTTATCGAGCATGCGCATGGCAACATTAACCGTGCGCTGGAGTTTGTCGTGATCAAGTTCGTACGAGCCATCGGCACCGGGTTTCAAATGCGCCGCCAGGTTGATGGACCCCAGGTTGCACACGGCAATTTCCGACTCGTTGGTATTCAACGTGATTTCGGTGCACAAGTTGGAGCTGTGCACCACACCAACGTGCTGCTGTGGTGAACGGATGTTGCAAGGGTCTTTGAACGTGAGCCAGGGATGGCCGGTTTCGAACAACATGGAAAGCATTTTGCGCCACAGGTTGACCGCCGGAATGGCTTTGTGCAGAGGCAATTCGCCGCGCGCCGCCTTTTCTTCGTAGGCAATGTAGGCGGCTTCAAACGCCTGGCCGTATTTGTCGTGCAGGTCGGGAACGTCGGAGGGCGAGAACAGGGTCCAGTCGCCGTTTTCCATGACCCGCTTCATGAACAAATCGGGAATCCAGTTGGCCGTGTTCATGTCGTGCGTGCGACGACGCTCGTCGCCGGTATTCTTGCGCAGTTCCAGGAACTCTTCGATGTCGAGGTGCCAGGTCTCGAGGTAGGCGCACACGGCACCCTTGCGTTTGCCGCCCTGGTTGACTGCAACAGCGGTGTCGTTCACCACTTTCAGGAAAGGTACGACACCCTGGCTTTCACCGTTGGTGCCCTTGATGTGGCTGCGCAAGGCGCGTACCGGAGTCCAGTCGTTACCCAGGCCGCCAGCGTATTTGGCCAGCAGTGCATTTTCTTTGATGGCGTCGTAGATGCCCACGAGGTCATCCGACACGGTTGTGAGGTAGCACGAGGATAATTGCGAGTGCAGCGTGCCCGAATTGAACAGCGTGGGCGTGGAACTCATGAAGTCGAAAGAAGACAGCACGTTGTAAAACTCGATGGCCCTGGCTTCGCGGTTTATTTCGTTCAGTGCCAGGCCCATTGCCACACGCATGAAAAAGATTTGCGGCAATTCGATGCGATGGCCGCGAACGTGCAGAAAGTAGCGGTCGTACAGCGTTTGAAGGCCCAGGTAGGTGAATTGGTTGTCGCGTTCCGCTTTCAGTGCGGCGGCGAGCTTGGGCAGATCGAACTGGCCCAGCTTGTCGTCGAGCAAGCCATTTTCAATGCCGGTTTTAATGAACCTGGGCAGGTATTCGGCATAGCGGGTTTCCATTGCGGCCTGAGAGACTTCTTCGCCGAGGACTTCAATACGAATCGTGTGCAATAACAGGCGAGCCGTAACCTGGCTGTATGCCGGATCGTTTTCAACCATGGAACGGGCCGACAAAATGGCCGACTTATAAACCTCTTCGGCGGGGATGCCGTCGTATAGGTTTTTAATGGTCTCGGTCAGAATGGCGTCGGTGTCGATTGGGATGGGCAGATCGACGCCGGCCGCTTCAATCGTTTCCTTCAGGCGATCGATATCGAGGGGGCGTACCACGCCGTTGTCGGTGACGTTCAGGGCCGGCGTGCTGGGTGCAGCTTGTTCGGGTGCACTGCGAGCGCGCTCTTGCGAGCGCTTTTCACGATACAGCACGTAGGCGCGGGCAACGTCGTGTTCACCAGAGCGCATGAGCGCCAGCTCGACCTGGTCCTGGATATCCTCGATATGGAATGTGCCGCCACCGGGGCGGTTGCGAATAAGTGCATTAACAACCTGTGAGGTGAGTTGCTCTACCAATTCACGAACCCGCGCAGATGCGGCGCTTTGCCCACCGTTAACGGCAAGAAAAGCCTTGGTGACAGCCACGCTGATTTTATTGGGCTCGAAGGAAACGACTGCACCATTGCGTCGGATAACACTGAAATTCTGCCATGGGTTGTTTTGCTGGCCGCTGGTTTTCCGTTCGGAAGCGGGGGCGTCGGGCGGGGTCTCAGTATGATTTTCTGATAGGGTTGTTTGCATGATGGCTCCTGTAACCGTCGACGCTGTGGGTCGGCGAAAACGTGTGTCAGATAACGGTGGACCGTGAAAAAACGCGAAAAAAGCGCGTTGAAAGGGTGGAGTTTCTTGGTTTTTGCTTTGTTATAAACCACTATATGTAGTGGTTTTGAATGATTCAGGCACTAATTGTAGTGTTATGGGCCGGGCGAATCAAGCAGGGTAAACAACTATCTGATGTTTATTTCAAAAAAGTCTTAGGGCTTGCCATCAGGGGCTGTTGCAATTCAGTTTCAAATGCCTCAATGTATTGTCACGATGGACGTTTTCCGCAAGCTCGGGCCACCGGGTGGCATAATTATTCCATCGTGCCTTATTACTTATTTGTATTGGAATAACTCGGCTATGTCTGGAATGAAAATTCGTTCGTTGCTTTTGGGTTCGATTGCGGCATTGCTGGTTGGGGGGTGTGCACAGGCCCCAAAGCAGGCAAAGCATACGTCTGAAATAAATTGCGTACCGCCCGGCAATGCCGCCCTTGAAGGGAATTGGCTCGGAGAGCGCAAGCAGGCGGGTGTGGCGGGCTCATTTCAGGTTTGGATGCATTTGCGCCCCGACGGGACCATGACGTATGCCGAACGCTTGCAACGCCAAGGCAAGCCATCACAATCGTTGCGGGAAACCGGTTGCTGGCAGCACGATGCCGGCAACGGCGACCTGATCCTGAGAACATTGAAGTCCAATGGCGCATGGGTCGAAGCAGACGACCCTATCTATGTGAATCGCTACTCGTCTGTCGTGCAGGGGTCGGGGCAGCTTAGGCTTGGCAGCGGGCAAAGCGGGTTTTCGCTAAAGCGTATGCCTGACGATTACCGCTTGCCGTTTTAGTTGGGCTGCATTGTATTTATTCGTGCTTTTATTCGGTTTGCGATGGCCTTATTTATCTGCCAGGGTTGCAGCCAGTCGCTTTAAAACGATTTCGCGACCGAGCAGGCTTAATACAGCGTCAACCGCCGGGGTTTGTTTACGCCCCGTGATGGCAACCCGCAACGGTATACCCAGTTTTGGCATTTTCAGGTTGTGCTGTTTCAACACGGTCTGAATCAGGTCGGCGATAGCCGGTGTGGTCCAGGCCGGGAGCGTTTCTGCCTGAGTGGCAAAATCAGCCAGAACTTTCAAGGCGTCCGGGGTCAGGTGTGTTTTCTTCAACTCGTCGTCGGCGGGAACAAAAGGGCCGCAGAACAACATGGCATCTTCGGCTAGCTGGTTCAAGGTTTCGGCTCGTTCTTTCAACAGCCCCATGACTGCTTCCAGGTCGGTTGCCTCCGGATCTCCATCCAGTTTCAAAATCCGTGGCGCGACCTCTTGTGCCAGCTTTTTGTTACTGGTTTCACGAATATAATGCGCATTGACCCAGTTCAGTTTCTTTGGGTCCCATTGTGCCGCCGATTTACTGAGATTGCGTGTATCAAACCACTCAATCAGTTGGTCGCGCGAGAAAATTTCGTCGTTGCCGTGGCTCCAGCCCAGGCGCGCCAGATAATTCACCATGGCTTCAGGCAAATAACCGTCGTCATGGTATTGCACGACGCTCACTGCCCCATGCCGTTTCGACAGTTTTTCCCCATCGGGACCGAGAATCATCGGAACGTGCCCGTATTGCGGCAAAGTTCCGCCCAGCGCCCGCAAAATATTAATTTGACGGGGAGTATTGTTGATATGGTCGTCGCCGCGAATGACATGGGTGATCTGCATATCCCAGTCGTCGACGACAACGCAAAAGTTGTATGTGGGCGTACCGTCGGTACGTGCAATGATCAGATCGTCCAGCTCGCCGTTGTCAATCGTGATCGGGCCTTTAACAAGATCGTTCCAGCTTGTCGTGCCGCCCTGGGGTGTTTTGAAACGAACAACGGGCTTGCGGCCTTCCGGTATCGGGGGCAACGTTTTTCCGGCTTCGGGCCGCCAGGTTCCATCGTAGCGCGGCTTCAAGCCGTTGCGGCGCGCTTTCTCGCGCATGGCTTCCACTTCTTCCGCGCTGCTGTAGCAATAGTAGGCATTGCCTTCCTCCAGCATGCGTTCGATCACATCGCGATACAAGTCCATGCGTTGCATTTGATAGAAAGGCCCCTCATCGGGCTGCATGCCCAGCCAGTCCATGGCGTCGAGAATGGCTTGAACCGCTTCAGGTGTTGAGCGTTCGAGGTCGGTGTCTTCAATACGCAAAACGAATATGCCGTTGTGACGGCGCGCAAAGGCCCATGCAAAAAGCGCTGTGCGGGCCCCACCCAGATGCAGGTAGCCTGTGGGTGAGGGAGCAAAACGGGTGCGGACGGTTTGGGAGGTAGACGAACTCATAGATTATGTTTAGGCTTTGCAGGGTGCCTGTTGTGGGCACCCGTATTGATGAATAATGGGTCTATTTTAGAGTAAGCTTTCACAGTCATGCTTCGTCATCGTCTTGCCGCCCTGTTTGATCCTGCATCAGTGCTGGTTGCCGGTCCTGCGCGACTGCCTATGAAAACCATTGCTTCACTGGGGCTTCTGGCGCAACATCAAACCCATGTGGTTTGGTCGGAAAAGGACGATACGCAATGGCCCGGGCGTCTGGCCGGTGTGTCGCCGGGGCGGCGTCTTGATCTGGCTGTTCTGGCGCTGCCTTATCACGCATTACCTGAAGCGTTGGGCGCATTGGAGCAATATCGTCCTCGTGCTCTTATTGTGCTCTCGCCGTCTTCGCCTTCGGTCACGCCGGAACAAGACTGCCAGCTGTGCGTGCAGTGGTCGCGCGAAAACGATTGCGTCATGCTGGGGCCCCGTACACTTGGCGTCCAACGACCCCATCTGGGGTTGAACGCAAGCCTTTCTTCACATCTGGCATTACCGGGCAAGGTGGCGCTGGTGTCGCAGTCGGAGGCCATTGTCAGTGCGGTGCTCGATTGGGCACGCGACGCGAACCTGGGTTTTTCCACCGTTGCGTCCATGGGCGATGAAACCGATTTGACGCTCGCTCATCTGCTCGACTATCTTGCGACCGATTCACGAACGGATAGCATTGCAGTCTACCTTGAACAGTTACCTTCGCCGCGGGCGTTATTCAGTGCCTTGCGGGCGGCGGCAGCGGTTAAACCGGTGGTGGTATTGAAAGCCGGTGGCGGGTCGCGTAACCCCAACTCCGAAAGCGACGCCGTATTTAATGCCTTGTTGCGACGAGCCGGCGCTGTACGTATTCCTTACTTTGTGCAATTGTTTTCGTCCATCAAGGTATTGCGCAGCCCTGTGCGTCCGAAGGGCCGGCGTATTGCCATTGTTTCCAATGGCAGTGGGCCGCCTCAGCTGACGCTCGATATCATGGGGGCTGCTTCGGCGGTGCAAAGGGCCGAGTTGTCGCTGCATACGCAAAAGGTCTTGGCAGAATCGCTTGAAGAGGCCGCCCAGGTTGCCAATCCCGTGGTAACGCGCGTTGCACTGACGCCGGAAACCATGGAGGCTGTGTTGAAGTCGTTGACGGCCGACGCGGGTGTCGACGGTATTCTCGTTCTGTTGGCTCCCGATCAGCGCGTTGATATGGGCGGCATTGTTGCGCAACTGGCGCATACCGCCGCCAGTGCCACCAAGCCGGTCATGGCGTGCCTGATGGGCGAGGCCACAATGCGCCCGCTAAGGCACCGGCTCGATGAGGCGGGAATTCCGTCGTTTCGCACGCCTGAGGCCGCTGTGAATGCTTTTGGTGTGTTGGCCACCTATCATTACAACCAGGTGTTGTCGCAACAAACGCTGCCCCCGGAGCCGCTGAACCAGCCGCCGAAGGTAGACCAGGCACGTTTGCTGATTAACGCGGTGTTGCAGGCGCAAAGATCCACGCTTGAGTTTCACGAGTGTGCCCAGCTCCTGGCCTGCTTTGGCGTGCCAGTTGAGTTGCTCTCGGATCAAGACGATTTTCCCGGGTTGAGTCAGGTTGATGATGCGCCGATGGCAATTCGTGTGGGGCACGATGCGCAGTATGGTCCGTTCATTAACTTTGGTTCTGGTGGTCGTACTGTTATCTCGTCGCGTGACAGGGCGGTTGATTTGCCGCCGTTGAATAGTTTCCTGGCTCGGCAGATCATCGAACGCAGCGTGGTCTGGCGGCGGGCGTTGCGGCATCAGATTAGTCCGGCGGCGCAGGCCAGCCTGGAGGATGCGCTTGAGCGGTTATCCGACATGGTGTGCATGCTGCCCGAAATTCAGCAGCTTCTTATTGACCCCCTGTGGGCCGGAAATACCCACCTGTTTGCCCAAGCGGTTCACATTGAAGTGGCGCCGTCACGCTTGGCGGCCTTGCCGGAGGAGTCGGGTTATGGCCATATGGCTATCCACCCCTATCCACGTCATCTGGTGCACGAGAAGCAGTTTGCCGACGGTCAGCCCTGGTTGATGCGTCCCATTCGGCCGGAGGATGCCGAACCCTTGCAACGTTTTGTGCGTGGTCTGTCCGACGAGTCGCGTTACATGCGTTTTGTGTCCATGTTGCGTGAACTCACGCCCAGCATGTTGGCGCGTTATACCCGGATTGATTACGACAGGGAACTGGCGCTGGTCGCCACGGTGCAGTTACGCAATCCCGAGCACCGGGGGCATCCGCAGGAGGAAATTATTGGTTTTGCGCATTATTTGCGTAATGCCGATGGCCGGGGCGCGGAATATGCCTTGGTCGTGGCCGACAACTGGCAGCGGCACGGGTTGGGGCAGGATCTGCTGCAAGGCTTGTTGCAAGTGGCTCGCGCACAGCATCTTGATTACATCGAAGGGTTTGTGCTGGCGGCAAACCGACCTATGCTGGGGCTGATGACCCGCATGGGTTTCAAGAATGACGTCGATGAGGACGACCCTGTCTTGCGTCGCGTGTGGTTGTCGTTATAGCCGCCACCGAGGTGGGCGGCTATGCCGCATGCGCAGTGAAGTTGCGTGCAAAAAACCGGGCAATATCGCGAATTTCGTCCAGGCACACCGAGTGGGGTATGCCGTAGTTTTTCCATTCAATGTTGTAGCCCAATTGTTGCAACTGTTCGCATGAAGCCTTCGCACGCTCAATGGAAACAACCGGATCTTGCGTGCCGTGCGCCATGAAGATGGGTGTGTCTTGATTCGCCGGGTGGCGTTCCGCCTCGACCATTTCAGCCAATGGCAGGTAACCGGAGAGGCATAGCAGGCCCGCCAGTTGTTCCTCCAGGCGCAATCCCGTTTGCAGTGTCATGGCGCAGCCTTGCGAGAAGCCGGCCAGAATGATGTTATGGCTGGGAATACCGCGTGCATTTTCACGTGCGATAAGCGCGCGGATGATTTGTTCCGACTGACGAAGGCCGTTTTCATCTTCGCGCCGGCCGATATCGCTGTCTTTTATGTCGTACCAGGCGCGCATTTGCATGCCCTGGTTAATGGTCACGGGCATGACAGGGGCATGGGGGAACACAAAGCGAATTTGCGGGTTCGGCGCCAGATTGAGTTCCGGGACGATGGGGGCGAAGTCATTGCCATCGGCACCCAGGCCGTGCAGCCAGATGACAGCGTGTGTCGGGTTTTTGCCTGTTTCGAGCTCAAGAGAGTCCAGTTGGGTGGTGAATTCGCTCATGGTGGTATTGTTTCGACAGTACGGTAAAAATTAAGAGTTCGTGTTTTGTAAGGTTTTCAAGGCCTGATACAGCGCCCGGTAATGTTTGCGTTTCGGAGCCTGCCCGGGCTGCAGGTTCTGATTGGCTTCCTGTTCCTTGCGCCCGGCACGGATCAGCGACCGCAAGTGCTGAACATCGGCTTGCTCAAATTCGGTCAGTAATTCCGTAAGGGCTTGGTCATCTTTCAGAAGCAAGTCGCGCTGGGCCTCTAATTGATGCATGGCCGCCGCTTCCTCACGTGAACCATTTTCCCATACATCAAGCTGGTGCCTGATTGCATCGGCGTCGGCGTCGCGCATGAGTTTGCCCACATAATGAATTTGTCGTCGGCGACCTTCACGACTATTGATGCGCTGCGCCAGCCGAATCGACTCCAGCAGTTTTTCCGATAAGGGAAGTTGCTTCAGGCGTTCGGGAGAAAGGTCGACCAATTCTTTGCCAAGGTCCAGCAAGGCATGCATTTCGCGCTTGACCTGCGACTTGCTGGGGCGGTCGTATTCGCTTTCAGAATTTTCGGACTCGTTTGTCATGCAGGTAAAAGATAAGATCGTGGAATTAGCGATATGATAACTGCGTTAAACAAGAAGGGATGTAATGAGCAAAAAATCCAATTTCCATCTACCGGTCAAAAAGAATCAGGCCCGCTTTCAGGAACTGGTGACCGAAGCGCTCGACTATGCCCGCTCTCTGGGTGCGAGTGATGCCGCGGCCGAGGTGTCCGAATCTCGAGGCTTGTCTGTCTCGGTTCGCAATCAGGATATTGAAACCGTTGAGCAAACCCGGGATCGTTCGCTGGACGTGACGGTTTTTGCCGGCACCCAGCGCGGCTCTGCTTCAACATCTGATTTTTCCAGGAAAGCGCTTCGGGAAACCGTCGATGCGGCGTGGCATATTGCCAAGTACACGGCCGCCGATCCGGCGGCGGGGCTGCCGGACGCTGATTTCCTGGCGTTTGAATATCCTGACCTGCATCTTTATAGCCCGTGGGACGTAACAACCGAAAAAGCGGTTCAAAAGGCCTTGAAGGCCGAAAAAGCGGCGCGCGCCGTCAGTCCGCTCATCACGAATACCGATGGCGCATCGGTCAGCACGTTCGAGGGCCATTTCGTCCTGGGGAATACGCGTGGCTTTATGGGTGGTTTTCCGTATACCCGCCACGGTATTTCGGTAGCGCCCATTGCGGGGCAGGGCGAGAATATGCAGCGCGATTATTGGTATTCCGCTGCACGCGATCCCAAGCATCTGGCCAAAGCGTCCAAAGTGGGGCGTTATGCTGCACACCGCAGCCTGGCGCGTTTGTCGGCACGCCGTATTAAAACCGGAAAATACCCAGTTCTTTTCGAGGCGCCTCTTGCCGTTGGCTTGTTGGGGTCTTTGGTGCAGGCGACCAGCGGCGGGGCATTGTATCGTCGTGCCAGCTTTCTGCTCGACGCCTTGGGCAAGCCGGTTATGGCAGACCATCTCGATGTTAAGGAAGATCCGCATGTTTCAGGCGGCATGGGCAGTTCGCCATTCGACGACGAAGGCGTTCGAACGACGGCACGTGATGTCGTTACCGGCGGCGTATTGAACGGTTATTTCCTGTCGACTTATACCGCGCGCAAGTTGGGCATGGAAACAACCGGGAATGCCGGTGGTTCGCACAACCTGACGCTGTCTTCCCGTCTTACCCAGCCCGATGACGATTTTCGCGCCATGTTGCGTAAATTGGGCACGGGCCTGTTGGTAACCGAGCTCATTGGCCAGGGCGTGAATTATGTAACGGGTGATTATTCGCGCGGCGCTTTTGGCTATTGGGTCGAGAATGGCGAAATTGTCCATGCGGTACAGGAGTTCACCATTGCGGGAAACCTGGCGGATATGCTGCGTCAAATCGCGGCGGTCGGGTCCGACACGATTACGCGTGGGTCCAAAACGACCGGGTCTATTCTGATTGAGCAAATGTCAGTGGCGGGTCAGTAGTGCAGGTCTCATGCACTGTCGTTTATTTTCGGGAGAGTCATAAAAATGGAACGTCGCGCTTTTTTGGGTAAGGCCGGGTTGGGTGCAGTGGCAGGCACGGCCGCCATTGCAACGCCGGCTATTGCGCAGCAAAATCCCAAAGTCAGTTGGAAAATGACATCAACTTACGGGCCGACCTTACCGCCTTTGTTCGGGTCTGCCGAAGTCTTTTGCAAGATGATCGAAGAGGCGTCCGACGGGCAATTCACCATTCGCCTTTACCCGGGTGGCGAAGTGGTGCCGGGCTTCGGTGTGCTTGACGCCGTTGGCAATCGTACTGTCGATTGCGGCCAGACCGCCTCTTATTATTACTATGGAAAGGACCCCACCCTTTGTTTCGATACTGCCGTGCCGTTTGGTTTGAATGCGCGCCAAATGAATGCCTGGATGGATCAGGGTGACGGCCTGAAACTCATGCGCGAGGTCTTTGCCCCACGGCATATCGTGAATTTTCCCATGGGCAATACCGGTACCCAAATGGGTGGCTGGTATCGCAAGGAAATCAAGTCGGTCGCAGACCTGAAAGGGTTGAAAATGCGTACGGCGGGCTTTGCCGGCGATGTGTTGTCACGCCTGGGCGTGATCCCCCAGCAAATCTCGCCCGGCGACATTTATCCCTCGCTTGAAAAAGGGGCGCTTGATGCGGTTGAGTTCGTTGGGCCGCTTGATGATGAAAAGCTGAGTTTGCAGCGCGTGGCCAAGTATTATTATTACCCGGGCTGGTGGGAAGGCTCTGCTCAAGTGTCTTTATACGTGAACGAAAAGGCGTATGCCGAACTGCCCAAGCAGTATCAATCGCTTATAGCGCTGGCTTCCCGTTATGCGGGTCAGCAGTTATTAACGGATTACGATGCGCACAACGCCGATGCATTGCGGCGCCTGGTTGCGAACGGGGCGCAGTTGCGCGCTTTCCCGGTTGAGGTTTTGGATGCCTGTTACGACGCGGCGCAAGCGGTCTATGCGGAATTCAACGCCAAGTACCCGCAGTTCAAGAAAGTGTATGAAAATTACATGGCTTTCCGAGATCAAACCATCCCCTGGTTCCGGCTGGCCGAGGGCAGTTACGATAGCTATCTGAGTCGCGCCCTGAACCGGGCAAAGGCACAATAGTTACGCAAAAACAAGAATTTATGCTATGATTGTGGGCTTTTCCAGTTAAGGGTACGGGCGAAGTACAACGCTTAGACCCTGTTTTATTTTATTTTTTAGGAACCATCATGAAGACCTTCGTGGCCAAGCCGCATGAAGTCAAACGTGACTGGTACGTGATTGATGCCAAGGGTAAAGTCCTTGGGCGTGTAGCCAGCGAAGTTGCACGTCGCCTGCGCGGCAAGCACAAACCAGAATTCACACCACACGTTGACACCGGCGATTACATCGTCATTATTAATGCTGCCGATATTGTCGTTACCGGTAACAAGGCGCTCGACAAGCGCTACTATCGTCACTCGGGTTACCCCGGCGGCATTACCGAAACCAATTTCGAGAAAATGCAGCAGCGTTTCCCCGGTCGTGCTCTCCAGAAAGCCGTTAAAGGCATGTTGCCTAAAGGCCCGCTGGGTTATGCCATGGCCAAGAAACTCAAGATTTATGCTGGCGCCGAGCATCCCCATTCTGCTCAGCAGCCTAAACCGCTCGAAATCTAAGGACAGGTCATGATCGGTAATTGGAATTATGGAACCGGGCGCCGCAAAACGTCAGTCGCTCGTGTGTTCTTGAAAAAAGGTTCAGGCAACATCGTTGTCAACGGTAAGCCTGTTGATGAATACTTCGCTCGTGAAACCGGCCGTATGGTTGTACGTCAGCCGCTTGAGCTTACCAACCACCTCGAATCGTTCGATTTTCATATCAACGTGCACGGTGGCGGTGAAAACGGCCAGGCAGGTGCAGTGCGTCACGGTATTACGCGTGCGCTCATCGATTACGATGAAACACTCAAGCCAGTGTTGAAGCAAGCTGGCCTGGTGACACGTGATGCGCGTGAAGTTGAACGTAAGAAAGTGGGTTTCCACAAAGCCCGCCGTCGCAAGCAGTTCAGCAAGCGTTAATTTTCGTGGTGCCTTCAGGGCGGCTTTCGGGCCTCCCCAAACAAAAGCCCTGGCGCCTGCCGGGGCTTTTGGCGTTTTGGGCTGTTGCGGGATGAAAATGTCGCGGTGGTTTTTAAATTAGGTGTGCGTCATAGCATAATGACGGTGGTTTCAATTTTTTTGGGGTTCAGCATGGCAGCAGTCAACGGCAAAAAAATAAAAGTGGGTATTGTGGGTGGCACAGGTTACACCGGTGTAGAACTGTTGCGTTTATTGTCCTGCCACCCCAATGCTGAACTGGTCGCCATTACGTCTCGCAAAGAAGAAGGGATGCCGGTAGCGCAGATGTATCCCAATTTACGCGGTCATGTCGATCTTAGCTTTACGACGCCGGAAACTGCGGCGCTTGAGCAGTGCGATATTGTCTTTTTTGCCACGCCGCACGGCGTAGCCATGGAACAGGCGAAGAGTCTGTTGGATCATGGCGTACGAATTATCGATCTTGCTGCTGATTTTCGTTTGCAAGACACCGCCGTATTCGAGCAATGGTACAACCTGCCGCATGCTTGCCCCGAGATCCTGGCAGAATCCGTGTATGGGCTGGTTGAACTCAATCGTGAGAAAATTGCCAATGCGCGCGTCGTGGGTAATCCAGGCTGTTACCCCACCACGGTGGTGCTTGGGTTGCTGCCATTGTTGCGCGAGAAGGGCTTAATTGACCCGTCGTACATTATTGCCGATTGCAAATCCGGGGTGTCGGGTGCCGGGCGCAAAGAGTCGGTACCCACGTTGTTCTCGGAAGCCAGCGATAATTTCAAGGCGTATGGTATCGGCGGACATCGCCACCTGCCTGAAATTACCGAGCAGCTCGAAGGTATTGCTGCAGGTCCGGTCCAGCTTACGTTCCTGCCGCATCTGGTGCCCATGATTCGAGGCATGTTCTCGACCATTTATGTGCGTGTGCCGTCCGATGCGCAGGATACCGATTTCCAGGCTTTGTTCGAGCAGTATTATGCCGGTGAGGCCTTTGTTGACGTCATGCCGGAAGGTAGTGCGCCGGAAACGCGTTCGGTACGAGCCTCGAATAAACTTCGAATCGCGCTTCAGCGCCCGAATCCCGGCCAGCTCATTATTCTGGTGGTGCAGGATAACCTGGTCAAGGGGGCTTCCGGTCAGGCCGTTCAGAACATGAATTTAATGTTTGGTTTGCCGGAAACAACCGGTTTGGGTCTGGTGGCGGTTTTACCCTAGCGCGACGGCTGACATATACAGGGTTTAACAAGCCTAAGGCAGGAACTCTTTTTTCTTTGGTCAGTCAAAATTCGTATGGGTAGCAATCAATCAAATACTGCAGTAAGGCGCCGACCCGCCAGACGTTCGGCGTTCTGGCAGTGGACGGTCTGGTTGCTGGTTTGGGTGGTGGCCATGGGGCTTGGGTTTGCGGCGGGACAGCACATTCAGCTGGGCCAGGCGGCCAGGCAATATGCCAATCTTCAAACCGAATTTGATGTCACCGTTGCCCAATTGCGTTACGACATGTCCAGGCTGGCGGCCGAGAAAGAGGCGCTGCAAAGTCAGTTGTCGGTGGAGCAGAGTACGCGTCGTAGCCTGGAGGAGTCGATTCAGCGCGGTCAGGGCGACTTGGCCCAAGCGAATGAACGCCTGGCGTTTTACGACCAGTTGTTACCACCGGGTCCGTCGGGCTCGGTCAGTATCCGGGCCCTGAGTCTTAAGCCCAACGGTACGTTTATAGCGTATCGTGTATTGTTAACGCGTAATGCACAGCCCGGCAGCGAATTTAATGGCCATGTTGAGTTTGTGGCTAATGGAGAAAAAAATGGGGAAAGCGTTAAAATAACGTTAAACCCCGCAACGGGTCAGGCTGATGAAGGGGCGGCTGTGGCAAGCGCCGCGCAGTCCCTTCCCGTAAGCTTCGACCAATTTCAGCGTCTGGAAGGCTTGCTGAGTATACCGGACGGTATCCGTCTTACTTCTGTTACGCTGAATATTATTGAGGACGGGGTGGTTCGGGTTTCACGGTCTGTTAAGTTCCCCGGGCCCGACGCCGCATCCGAAACCGATGAAACTTCATGATTGTTTCATGAATGATTAACGCAGCATGCGCTGCACTGGAGTATCAAATGAGCAATGTGACTGAATCCGTCGATTTGCAAGCACCACCACCTCCCTTGTTGTTTACCGATGCGGCTGCGGCCAAGGTAAAGGATTTGCTGGCCGAAGAAGGCAACCCCGAGCTTAAGCTGCGGGTTTTTGTGCAAGGTGGTGGGTGTTCCGGCTTCCAGTATGGCTTTACTTTTGATGAGGTCATCAACGAGGACGACACGGCAATTGATAAGGAAGGGGTGCAGTTATTGATTGACCCCATGAGTTTCCAGTATCTGTTTGGTGCGGAAATCGACTACAAAGACGACCTTGAAGGCGCGCAGTTCGTTATTCGCAATCCGAACGCCACATCAACTTGTGGCTGCGGATCTTCGTTTGCAGCCTAAAATACTCGGGCGTATACGTTAAGCGTAATAGCGGCAGCCCAGGATACTGGGGTGCCGCGCGCCTGTTACCTCGGGTAAACCTGCAGGGTGGCCCGCTTCATGTGCCCAAGCCAGCCAGGCAAAAGCCAGGGCTTCCACGTGCTGCACGTCGATACCCAATTCCGAGGTTGGTATTACCGGGCATTTTGCCTGGTTTTGCAGCGCACGTATCAGCGTGTCGTTAAGCGCTCCACCACCACAAGTCAGTATTTCTTCAGTACCAGGCGCGTATTGTTCGATTGCCACGGCAATGGTTTTTGCGGTCAGTGTCAGTAAAGTGGCCTGAATATCGGCTGGAAGCAAGGAAATAGCGTGATCGGAACTGGCCCACTGCGCCAGGCGTCCGGTAAGCCAGTTTGCGTTAAAAAGATCGCGCCCGGTTGATTTGGGTGGTGGTTTCGCAAACCACGGTTCGCTGTGTATCAAATACGCAAGCAGATCGCGCGATACGGCGCCCTGGGCTGCCCAGCGTCCATTATCGTCGAAAGGTTGTTTCGTATGATGTTCGCACCAGTAATCCATTAAGACATTGGCAGGCCCCGTATCGAAGCCCGTAACCGGCTGGCCCGGGTGCAGTCGTGTGATGTTGGCTATCCCCCCCAAATTGACCACTGTGCGCCTCTTGGTGCTGCTGGAAAGCAGTGCTTGATGGAACGCGGGGACAAGTGGCGCGCCGTGACCTCCAGCGGCGATATCGCGCGATCTGAAGTCGGCAATGACATTAATGCCTGTCGCTTCCGCCAAATGGGCTGGAGCGTTCAGTTGAATTGTGAATCCCAAATCGGGCCGATGCCGCACGGTTTGCCCGTGAGCTCCAATGGCTTGAATGTCGGTTGAAGTGTAATTGGTGTCTTTCAACAACTGAGCACATGCAGTGCTGTACAGGCTTGTTAGCGCCAGGCTTGCTTGAGCCGCACGATGTAGCTCATCATTTCCAGGGGTATTAAGTGCGAGCAGGCTGATGCGAAGGTCGGCGGGCATGCCTAATGCAACTGCCTTGATGAGCTTGGGTTGCGAGGGGTTGGCAAAGTCTGCCAGCACCGCGTCGACGCCGTCGGTGCTGGTGCCAGACATAAGGCCAATGTATAAACGGCCGGCCACGGATTTCAAACCTTAGTTACTGCCGGCCTGGGCAACTTTCAGTTCGTTGTCGTTACCGCTTTGCCCTTCGTCCTGCAGCGCCGCCATCAAGGTGAAGTGATTGCGGTAGTTGTCCAGCGTTGACTGAAAGGCCGCCAGTTGTGTTTTGGTTAGTGCTTCAGCAACGGGAAGATCGACCGACAAAGGATCAACCGGCTTGCCATTTACGCGGAACTCATAGTGCAGGTGCGGCCCGGTTGCCCAGCCTGTAGACCCCACGTAGCCAATCAGTTGGCCCTGCTCGACGCGTGTGCCTTTGCGAACGCCCTTGGCAAGACGGTTCTGGTGAGCGTAATAAGTGGTGATATTATTTTTGTGCTTCAGGATAATAATGTTGCCAAAACCTCGCTGCTGGCCGGCAAATTGAACAACGCCGTCGGCCGTAGCATGAATGGGCGTACCGGTGGGCGCCGCGTAATCGACACCATTGTGACTGCGCCAATTGCCATGAATGGGATGGCGCCGTTTTCCGAAGTTGGAGCTGACACGGGAAAACTTCAAAGCGTTGCGTAAAAAAGCGCCTTTTAAACTTTTACCGTCGAAATCGTAGTAGCCGCCGGAACCGTCTTCAGGTTCGAACCAGATGGCATCATAAGTTTTCTCGCCGTTGTTGAACTCTAAGGCCAGAATACGGCCCGAACCCACTTCCTTTCCCTGATGGGACTGGGTTTCATACACCAGGCGGAAACGATCGCCTTTACGCAGATCGCGGATAAAGTCGATTTTGCTACCCAGAATTTCAGCCATTTGAAAAGTAATGGCATCGGGGATGTTTGCCGCGTCGGTCGCGCCAAACAGCGAGGATACAATTTCCCCTTCTGCAATACGCATCTGGGTTTCGGTTGCTTCGACCTGTTCTAGCGCAACAAAGTCGTCGTCGTTGTCGGGTCGGATTTCCAGCCATTTCGAGACGAATTTGCCGTTCTCTTTATCTTTAGTGCCGGGGGTATGGTAATAACGCAGCCACTTCATGCTGCCGTCGGCATTCAGGGCCGCTTGTACCGTACGTCCGGGGTACAGCTTGTAAATAGAGCGTGCGTCTTTGTTCTGTATCAGGAACTGCTGCAGATTGGCTTCCTGAACGTTCAGGCGCTGCAGTAAGGCAGCTAGGGTGTCGCCGGATTGAATTCGGGTTTCATCGATGAACGGCGCTGAATTGGTAGCGTGGCCGGGCTCGGGGAAAGGAGAGGGAAGGCTGAGCGTTTCCCGGGCTTGATATACTGGCGGCGTTGTTTCACTGATTGGTTTTACAACAGCCAGTGCCCCGGCGGCGGCAAAAAGGCCTAGTGCTAAAAGCACAAGGCCTCCGGTAACGTAATGATGCGTGGGTTTGTCTGCGTGCTTTCTGGGCATATTCGGCTTCGGTAAGGTTTGTTTCCGCATGTGTTGCGTGAATCAAAGCTTAAAATAGGTATCAATGCAATTTGCAAACCCTGCAACAAAGCGTGCAAGCCAAGAATAAGTGAGGCATCAAAATGAAGCCGCAACTGGATGTTTGGCCAGCAATGGAAAGAGCGTGGTGGGTTTGCAACGGATGCGTGTTGTATTAACACGATATGCTAGCGCATTCACTTGCTTTTTTCGAGTATTTTTTGCAAATTTTTTTACGGTAACGTCATGTCATCCTCAGAAGTCACTATGAATCCGGAATTAGAAGAATGTTTACGTGTCGTTAAGCGAGGATGTGACGAGTTGCTGGTAGAAAGTGAGTTTGTAAAAAAAATGGCGCGCAGCCGCGATACCGGCCAGCCGCTGCGCATTAAATTGGGCCTGGATCCGACGGCACCAGATATTCACCTGGGCCATACGGTGGTGTTGAACAAGCTGCGCCAACTGCAGGATCTGGGCCACACTGTCATTTTCCTGATTGGCGATTTTACGTCGATGATTGGCGATCCCAGTGGCCGCAATGCCACACGTCCACCGTTGTCGGCTGAGCAAATCCAGGAAAACGCGCAAACTTATTATGCCCAGGCCAGCCTGGTGCTGGACCCGGAACGTACGGAAGTTCGCTACAACTCTGAATGGTGTGATCCGCTGGGTGCGCGCGGCATGATTCAGCTTGCCTCGCGCTATACCGTGGCCCGGATGATGGAACGGGAAGACTTCACCCGGCGGTTCAAATCGGGGGTTCCCATTTCCGTGCACGAATTTCTGTACCCGCTGATGCAGGGCTATGATTCGGTGGCGTTGAAGGCCGATCTAGAATTAGGGGGGACCGACCAGAAGTTCAACCTGTTGGTTGGTCGCGAGTTGCAGAAAGAATATGGGCAAGAGGCACAATGCATCTTGACCATGCCTTTGCTGGAGGGAACCGATGGGGTCGACAAGATGTCCAAGTCCAAGGGCAACTATATCGGCATTTCCGAGTCGCCCGACTCCATGTTCGGTAAATTGATGTCGATTTCCGACACCCTGATGTGGCGGTATTTTGAATTATTGTCTTTCCGCTCAGAGGACGAAATCAGTCTATTGCAGAAACAGGTTGAAGAAGGCGCGAATCCGCGCAATATAAAGGTTATGTTGGCGCAGGAAATCGTGGCGCGCTTCCATTCGCAGAAAGATGCGCACGAAGCGCTTTCCCGGTTCGAAGCGCGATTTCGCGACGGTGCCATCCCCGATGAAATGCCCGAAGTAAAACTGGCAGGTGCGCCCAAAGGCATATTGAAAGTATTGCGCGAAGCAGGGCTGGTGGCATCGGGATCCGAGGCTCAGCGCAATGTTGAGCAGGGCGGCGTGAAGGTTGAGGGCAGTCGCGTGGAAGACAAAACGTTGCAACTGGATGCCGGCATTTATGTTATTCAAGTGGGTAAGCGAAAGTTTGCGCGCGTTACCCTGTCCTAATTTGAAGCAAGGATCAAAGAAAGGAGGTTTGCATGAAATTCAGCAGCACATCATTCGCCGATCAAAAGTGGATTCCCGAGCGTTACGCTTTTGCCAAGGTCGATAGCAACGCCCCTATTGCACTTTCCGACAACGTTAATCCCCAATTGGCGTGGGCTGACGTACCCGAAGGTACGCGTTCCTTTGTTTTGATCTGTCACGATCCCGACGTGCCCAGCAAGCCCGACGACGTCAACCAGGAAGATCGTGAGGTACCTGCCGACCTGCCTCGTGTCGATTTTTATCATTGGGTTCTGGTGGATATTGCCTCGAACGTACGCGAGATTAAAGAAGGAGAGTATTGCGACAGCATTACCCCGCGCGGCAAAGGTGGCCCCGTGGCGCCAAACAACACACGTCAGGGTATCAATCATTACACCCAGTGGTTTGCCGAAGATCGAGATATGAATGGCGACTACTTTGGTTATGATGGTCCGTGTCCTCCCTGGAATGACGCCATTGTGCATCGCTACGTTTTTACGCTGTACGCGCTTGATATCGAAACAGTCCCGGTTGACAACGCCTTTACAGGCCCCGATGTCCTGCAGGCAATCGAAAGACATGTGCTGGCCAAGGCCAGTATCACGGGTTTGTACAGCCTGAACCCGAAGTTGCGTGATGCGGCGGCATAAGGGCTAATCCACGGTACAATTTCGCCTTTAACTGATCGCAATTTATTGCATGCCATTAGGATTGATTCATGTTTGACCGCTCCCGTACGCTTGATCAAGTTGACCCCGATTTGTGGGCCGCGATCCAAAAAGAGAATGTTCGTCAGGAACAGCATATCGAACTGATTGCTTCCGAGAACTACACCAGTCCTGCCGTAATGCAGGCGCAGGGTTCGCAACTGACAAACAAATATGCTGAAGGCTACCCGGGTAAGCGGTATTACGGTGGTTGCGAGTATGTCGACATCGTCGAGAAACTGGCTATTGACCGGCTGAAAGCGCTGTTCGGCGCGCAAGCGGCAAACGTGCAGCCTAATTCCGGTTCGCAGGCTAACCAGGGCGTTTACATGGCTGTGCTTAAACCCGGTGATACCGTGCTGGGTATGAACCTGGCAGAGGGCGGTCACTTAACGCATGGTTCGCCGGTGAATGCTTCGGGCAAGCTGTATAACTTCATTCCCTACGGCCTGAACGACAAAGAAGAAATTGATTACGACGTACTGGAAGCCCTCACCAAGGAACACAAGCCCAAACTGTTGGTGGGCGGTGCGTCGGCTTATGCCTTGCGTATTGATTTCGAACGTATGGCGCGTATCGCACACGATAACGGTGCTTTGTTCATGGTGGATATTGCCCATTATGCTGGCCTGGTTGCCGGCGGCGCGTATCCCAATCCGGTGCCTCATGCCGATTTCGTTACGTCAACCACACATAAATCATTGCGTGGCCCCCGGGGCGGCGTCATCATGATGAAAACCGAGCATGAAAAAATCATTAACTCGGCCATATTCCCGGGTATTCAGGGCGGCCCGCTGATGCATGTTATTGCAGGTAAAGCGGTGGCCTTCCAGGAAGCCTTGCAGCCCGAGTTCAAAGCGTATGCCGCGCAAGTCGTCAAGAATGCCGACGTGCTGGCCAAAACGCTTGTTCAACGCGGTCTGCGGATTGTCTCCGGGCGCACTGAAAGCCACGTCATGCTGGTTGATTTGCGTGCCAAGGGCATTACCGGCAAGCTGGCTGAAGCGGCCTTGGGCGAAGCCCACATTACGGTAAATAAAAACGCCATTCCGAACGATCCGGAAAAGCCTTTTGTTACCAGCGGTGTTCGCCTGGGTACCCCCGCCATGACGACACGCGGTTTCAAGGAAGCCGAAGCCGAACTGACTGGCCATTTAATTGCCGACGTTCTCGACAATCCTGAAAACGAAACCGTTATTGCCGATGTGCGTGCCCGTGTGAACGAGCTGACTGCGCGTTTGCCGGTCTACCGTTAAACTCATCAACGAAAGGGCGGCTTGTTGCGGGTAGGGCAAGCCGTTACACACCATGAAATGCCCGTTCTGCCACAGTGCCGATACGCAGGTGATTGATTCCCGTGTTTCGGAAGAAGGCGATACTATCCGTCGGCGCCGTCGTTGCCTGGCATGCGATCGTCGCTTTACGACGTATGAGCGGGTTGAACTGACGATGCCGGCCGTTGTAAAACGCAATGGCACGCGGTCGGAATTCGATATCGAGAAATTGCGTGCCAGTTTGAAACTGGCGTTGCGCAAACGACCTGTCAGTACGGAAGAGGTCGATGCCGCTGTGGCACGAATCGAGGAGTCTTTGCTCACCAGCGGCAAGCGCGAGGTGTCGTCGGGTTTCCTGGGCGAGCTGGTCATGAATGAACTGATTAAATTGGATCAGGTGGCTTACGTGCGTTTTGCGTCGGTGTATAAAAGCTTTGAAGACATCAACGAGTTTGTAAAAGCCATTGATGAAATTAAAGTGGTGCCGCAAACACCGAAAAAAAGCGCGGGCCCATCGTCGGGTTCCGGCTGATTCCGCTACAGTCTTGCACTATGGTTGAACCTTCCCTTACTGAACACCAGGCCCCCACCAGCGCCGATGACGCCTATTGGATGCGGCTGGCTGTCGAGTTAAGCCGGGAAGTCTTGTATTTAACGGCTCCCAATCCTCGTGTTGCGTGTTTGATTGTTAACGACAATCGGCTTCTTGCCGCAGGCGTCACCCAGCAAG
Organism: Pusillimonas sp. UBA3987; assembly: GCA_002384935.1. Lineage (GTDB taxonomy): Bacteria > Pseudomonadota > Gammaproteobacteria > Burkholderiales > Burkholderiaceae_B > Neopusillimonas. The sequence goes on along the minus strand of DGCD01000021.1, from coordinate 148,549 downwards.
CCGGCGGGCCACATGCCGAGGTCATGGCTTTGCGCCAGGCTCAGGCACGCGGGCACAACGTGGCCGGTACCACCATTTACGTTACGCTGGAACCGTGTAGCCATTATGGTCGTACTCCGCCTTGTGTCGATGCCCTGATTCAAGCAAAGCCGGCCCGTGTTGTCGTGGCCATGCCGGATCCGAACCCGCTTGTTGCCGGACAGGGCCTGGCCCGCTTGCGCCAGGCCGGTATACAGGTGACGGCGCCTTTGTGCGCTTCGCAAGCGCTTGATGTGAACCCCGGGTTTGTGTCCCGCATGTCGCGCAAAACCCCCTGGGTGTGGTTGAAGTCAGCTGTTTCTCTGGACGGACAGATTGCGCTGGCTGACGGCCGTTCGCAATGGATTACCGGGCCGCAGGCGCGTGCCGATGGCCATCATTGGCGTGCGCGAAGCTGTGTGGTTTTAACCGGTTTACGCACCGTGCTGGCCGATGACCCCCAAATGACCGTGCGCAATGTTGAAACCCCTCGCCAGCCAATACGCGCAGTCGTCGACACCCGTTTCGAGATTCCGGAAGCGGCGCGGATTCTGGATGGCGCACCCACCTGGATTTTCACTTGCCGTCACGACGCCGATAAAGCACAGCGTTTGGCACAGCGGCAAGTGCAAACGATTCTGATGCCCGAGCACGAGGGGCGTGTGGACCTGGCAGCGGTACTGCAATGGATGGGGCATAACAACGTGAATGAAGTCCATGTGGAAGGCGGGGCATCTTTGCATGGGGCCTTGCTGGAGGCCGGGCTGGCAGATGAGTTGCTGGTGTACATGGCCCCCAAAATACTCGGTGCCGGGCGCGGTATGTTTAACATTCCCATGCGTCAATCGCTAACCGATCATGATGATTTCCGATTTGTAGCGCAGGAGGCAGTGGGTGACGACCTGCGACTGCGCTTGCGCCATCACGGGCATTGGCAGTCCCTGATGAGTTGCGTTTCCCAAGTTTCACTGGCTTAAGCCGGCGGTGTTTTCAGCCGATTAAAGGAGTTGTGATGTTTACAGGCATTGTGGCCGCCGTTGGCGCCATTACCCAGGTAACCCCGTTGCAGGGAGGCGATGCAAATGCGGGCGTGCGGCTAACCATTGCTGCCGGCGGACTGCCGTTGCAAGACACAAAACTGGGTGACTCCATCGCAATACAGGGTGCCTGCATGACGGTTGTGTCATTAACCGACGACAGCTTTCAGGTCGATGTGTCGCGTGAAAGTTTGAGTAAAACGGCAAGGCTTGATGCAGCGGGTGAAGTGAACCTGGAACATGCCCTGCGAGTGGGTGATTCCCTGGACGGTCATTTGGTTTCAGGCCACATAGACGGGTTGGGCACTGTAGCCAATTTTTCCCCGGTGGGAGAGTCATGGGATCTGCGCATTGATGTGCCTCCGAATCTGGCGAAATACTTGGCATACAAAGGGTCGATTACCGTTAACGGCGTAAGCCTGACAGTAAACAGTGTGCAAGACGATGCCCGGGGCGGCTGTCAGATCAGTATTAATTTGATTCCGCACACGGTTCAGGTCACTACGCTGAAGCATCTGAAGCCGGGCCATTCGGTGAATCTGGAAGTGGATACCATTGCTCGTTATGTTGAACGCATGCTAAGCGCTCAGAAGGCGGGTTAATTCAGTAAAAGCCATTTTTCTGTTAGAATGGCGGACTTCACTTTGGTAGTGAAAAAGGACAGGTGGCCGAGCGGTTGAAGGCGCACGCCTGGAAAGCGTGTATACGTTCAAAGCGTATCGGGGGTTCGAATCCCCCTCTGTCCGCCAGATTTCGGCTGTTGGCTCTGGCGCTAAGGGCTCTACCCCATAAACGGGGGATCCAGCATTCACTAAACACGGTTAATCACGCCATTCCAGCCGCATTGAGCCAAGACTCTCATGCGGTAATTCTCAAAATTTCTGAACCCATACGCTCTGCGCGAAAGCATTTCCATCTTCGTATGGAATCCTTCGGTGATGCCATTCGATTTGGAAAAGCGCCACATCCTGACAATGGGTTCTAGCCACGATGTTAGCGTGTTTGCCAGCGCCTTTGCAGGGCTTTGTTCAAACTGGCGAATAAGCGCCAGGAATTTAGGCAGCATCGTGCCCGCCCGTTTACGATGCGTCGTGCGTAAGGTCAAAAAGCCATTCAGTTGCTGTTTGGCAAAATACAGCGCATTCAGAACAGGCGATTGGGCCAGATACTGATGCAACCGCTCCTTTTGAACCGCAGACAGCCGCCAGTGATGGCGGCGCATCAAACTGAGCAACCCCCGGTTCTTGCGCCCCTCTGGGTCATACTGTTGCCATAGCTTCAGAAAGTGCTGGTTCACCAGCCGGATGACATGAAAACGGTCTGCCACAATCATCGCATTAGGAAAGTATTGACGGGCAATCTGGCGGTACGTCTCTGATAGATCCATCACAATGACCCGCACGTTCTCACGCCCGGGCAGACGCTTCAAATAACTGCGCAAACTGGCTTCAGAACGACCCAGCACCACATCAAAGACCTTGTGATTCTTCAAGTCAACCAAGGTGGTCGCGTAGCCCTTCTTGCGGGTAAAAAAGTGCTCATCAATGCCCAGCACCTGCGGACACGCCCGGCTTGACAGCTGCGACACCCGCTGCTTTACAAACGACTGATACCAGCGCTCAACCGTGGCGCTGCCAATGCTGTGCGTCATCGTTAGTTTGCGCTGGCTCACGCCCCCTTCATGGGCTTCGAACACTTCCAGGCGGTACGTTTCAGTGGCGCGTCGACGCGGGACGATGCCGGAAAACCGATGACGAAAATACCGATTGCACTGGGCGCAGTGGTACTTGGGTACGGCCAGGTGCAGCACGATCAGTTGGTTACCCTGGCGCGTGTGCTTGAGCGTACGCCGGTGCGTGGCCTTGATACGCACGGTTGGCGCCGGGCAGTACAGGCACCCAGGCCGGCGTTTGGGTCGAGCCCACACATGAATGTCCTGTGCCCGATTGACCTGCTGAACTATTAAACCCGGGATGCCTAAGATAAAATCTAAGGGGGACATCGGTATTGCCTCCATTAAGCCTGTTCGTCGAAAAAACAAGTTTAATGAATACCGGTCGTCCCCCGATTACGATGGAGAGCCGCGCTAAGCCCGGAAAATATCCACCTTCGTTTCTAGGCACTTGCGCAGACTTAGGTCGTTCGCCCCTACCTCGAACCAGCCGCCAGGCTTCTGGAAGAAGTCCAGCCCCCGGCCAATCTTGATTACCCAGCCGTTGTCGATACGAATTTCTCGGTCGTGCATGTTGGGGTTCAGCTTTACCTCCAGCTCGACATCCAGCTCCAGCAGGCTTTGTTTCAGTTCATCAAGTTTTTCTGCGATGTCCGCCAGCTGGTTTTTGTCGTCATATCCGGTGATCAGGTTTATCCTTTTCACGGTCCCAGCCTTCAGGACGGTTTCGCAAAACCGGACAAAGTTCTGAATCTGGTGTTGCAGGCGGATGTAGGGATCCTCGATCACGACAGATTTGGCGCCCCGCAGATAAGGTCCGATGATCGACTCATAGCTATAGCCGGTGTCGTCATAGAGAATCGTGAAATGCTGCTCTTTGAGCTCAGCCGAAGAAGGCGCATCCGTGACGGTGGCTGGTGAAGTCGGTGTGGTCGGGGTCGAAGATGGCTTAGCCGCAGCCACAGACTGCGCAGCTGGCTGCACCGTATTGACCTCAGCAGGCTGATCCTGCGCCTGGTTCAAACGATGACGTTCCGGCTCTTGCGTTGCCGGTGCATCCTTCGATTCAGGGCAAAAAACCACCACTTCTTCACCGTTGGCCTTGAAGTACGACAGATTGATCCGGGCAAACTCGTCATCTGGTTTGCGTTTGTTCATCTGCTCCTTGACGCGACGGCGATATTCCGTGGCGTAGTCTACGTATTCCTCGAACTCGTCATCCGTTGGTGGGCCGTTCGGGTGCAGAATCTTCAAGAATGCGCAGACGGTCTTCTTGATGCCTTTTTCGTCCCGCCCTTCGATCGATTTGCCCAGGCGAATACGCTTGCTGACCTCCTCATACCGATTTGTGTGCTTGAACTGGTAGTGGAAGGCTTCTGCCAGGTAGTCGGTGATGAACCCATAGTTGTTGGTCAGGAATTCGCTACTGTTCTTGGGCATTTCCCAACCCGGAATGTAGGCGGCGAAGCGGTCCATGACCGCCAGGTCGAGTTCGGGTGGTAGGGGTTGAAACAGGTCGTGCTTGGGGGAGTTGACCAACTGTTGTACCGACATGTCGATATTGCCAACGAAACTTAGGCTGGCATCGGCAATAACTTCAGCGCCACGCGAAAAGCGCCCGTTGGCCATGAAATCCTTCATGATCTGGATGGTATCTGGGTCTTTGACCTTAATACCCCCCACTTCATCAAAGGCCACCGTGTCCCAAAACCCGACCAGCCCCACTTTGCGACGGGCATTGTTGTAGAACAGCGTTGCCTTGGTGGCTTGCCCACCCGAAATCAACGTGGCGTAAGGCGAAAACTCACTGAAGAAATAGGACTTGCCTGTGCCGCGCGGGCCCAGCTCGATGTAGTTATAGTTGGGTTCAACCAGCGCAGCCAGCCTGGCCACGAAGTGCATCTGAACGCGTTTTGTCAGCTTGCTGGGTTCCAACCCTACGGAGCGTAACACCGCAGCAAGCCATTCATCACGCGTGAAGTCCGCGCGCCCCTCTGCATAGCGGTTAAAGTCAAAGCGGGTCAGCTGGATAGGGCGCAAGTCTTCGATCGAGAAGGCATAGTCGTCTTCATCAATATCGTTGTGCGCCAGGGTCACTTCCGCCCAAATACCGCCTTCCAGCAAGCGGTCGTTGTCTCGGTAGAACTTCTCGCCAATCGCAATACGTTGCGAGTTAAAGTTCTCCAGCGAAGCCCAGTGGCGCTTTTCCTTTTCAACGTAGCGAACATGCACTTTGTCGATGAAGCGGTGTCTGCCTTTGGTGGCCACCCGGGATTGTGCCGCATTGGCCTCATCTGGCCTTACGTAATTTTCCTGTAGTGATGAAAGCACAGCTTCCATGCCGGCATCCATTTCTGCCTGATCGTTACTGGCGCAATACTTGGCGAGCAAAAACTCCAGAACGAACGTAGGGACGTTGGTGCCCTTCTTAATCCGATGCAGCAGGTCTTTGCGAAGTACTTTGCCGTCGAATGTGGCGTTTAATTTTTGGTCGAGTTCGTCCATAGGGCTCATTCCGTATAGTCGGTTTCAAGCACCAGATTGCTGTAGGCGGCCAGGGTTGTGGGGTTCAGAGCCAAGACTTTGAACTTGCCTCTGAACTCATCGTCCATACGCACCGCGATTTGCTTGCGCTGCCCTGGCATCAAGGTCACGGTTCTGGTCGCTGGGTTCACCTCTCCGCCTGGGCGTGGCTCACCCACCACATTGCCCTTGCTGTCCTGGGCTTCCAGCAAGATTTCCACGCTTGTGTCTTGCGAGAACATGTCGTCGGACGATAAAAACACCTCGATGACGGGCATAAACGTGGTGATTCTTTTCGCACCGTTTTTGTAGCCCAGCTCTACCATGACTTTGCGAAGGTCTGCCTGAGCAGCGGTATCTAGCCGCGCAACCAGCACAGGCACAACGGCTTCAGCCAGGGATGCGCCACCGTGGAAATACAGGTGTCCCGAGCGATAGGGCGCCATGCTGCGTGGTAGCGCCACTTGGGCGAAGTCACCGCGAATACCAACCTTCTCTGTGCTAACGACCAGGCTGTGGCCATCAGCCGTACCATCGCCAAGCATCATGCGGTCGTGCGCATTCACGGGCCACTTTCCCTGCGGTTTAACGCACACATCGCCGGCTTCCGCTTGCGCATTCAGGAAGAATCCGTGGTCGGTAACGATGACCGCCTCCTTGAAGCCCATGCCGCGTAGCTTGTGGAGTGCGACCCTGATCAGCTTAAGTGTGCCCGGGATTAACCCGAGCGTTGTCTCGGGGTTACTCTCTAGTTGGCTGTCGATCTCGGTGGATCGCAGCACCAGCAGGTCGACGGTTTCGGCAATTTTAGGCTTGCCACGCACGAAATCGTTGAGCGGCATCTCCGTGAAGCGGTCACCATACCGCTTGGCCAGCACACTCATGCGCTGCGGAACGTTGCCCACCGGCGCCCCCGCAAGCTTAGGGAAAAGTGATTCGTTCTCCAGCTCCAGGGTCAAGCCTGTGCGTGCGCCAGGCAGTAAGCTGGCCATACCGACCAGGGTGATGGTCGGCAACTGGGCATAGGCCGCTTGCAGCTCGACGGGTCCGTCCTCGGCCAGCAGTTTTTCCAGGGCCACGCCCAACTCATAGCGTAGGGCGTCCACCATCAGGTAGGCCACCTTGCGTCCGCTTTCCTTTAGGCGATCTGCCACCAGGCGATCAAACGCATCGGCGTTGGCCAGACGCCCGGAGGGTGGCCATCCTGTAGTCTCGATGTGTTTCACGAACACGCCCTGAACCTTCTCTGCCAGGCGCCGATAACGGGCCCGGGCCTGAGTGATCACTTCATGCATCAAGCCGTGCTGGTCAAGAAAGTCGCCTGCGGCCTGCTCAAACTCGCGCTGTAGGCGATCAGCCTCGCGCAGGCTACCTAAGTAGAAGTCGATCAGATCCGCCTGAGACCGGGCGTAGTTTGGCAACTGCCGTTCGAAGTCTTCGCTGGCCTCGACCAGGCTTAAGCCAGAGCGAACCAGTTCCCACTGGGCCTGGCTTTCGCCTTTTCCTAGCCACACAGAGTTTTTGTGACGGACTAGTATCTGGCGCGTGGTGTCCGTGTCGCCGGTGACAATCCCCTTGATCGCCGTACGCAGGAAGGTTCGTTCCTCGAAGGGAAACGTATCGCGTTCACCCAGGTCTTCGATGGCCTCGCACAAATCCGTTAGATTGAGTTCTGCCTCAATGGCTTCCGCGCGTTCAATATACGCGGTCTGAGTTTTGGGATCGGTGCGCAATCGGTCGCACACGTCATCAATAATGGGCCTGGCTTCTATTGGTGCGTGTGGAACCCCCTTCAGGGTCTCCGGAAGCACCGAGGGCAAATCAAACACGAACTCGCTGAACAGCACATAGCGCCACAGTTCATCCGCCAAGGCGGACCACGTCTTCCCGCGCGTTTTCACGTTAAGGCCCAGGGTAGCGCGCAGGAAGTCGCGCGACTCTTGAACCCAGCCTTCTTGGCCCTTCAGGGCTTCTATCTGGTTCGCACTGGGTACCAGCAAGGCCCCAAGAATCTCCCGCCCAGACTCAACACCCAATATGGCTCGTAGTTGCGGCCAACTGACACCGCCACCTATGGTATCGATCACCGCGTACTGCGGCTGTGGCTCGCGGACAAATAGGCTACGTATCTCGGTGGCGTAATCCGGTTTTGCTCGGAGACAAAGGCTCAGGTATTCGTCGCCGTCGTCTTGTGGAAACACCGCGCCGCATTCTGCGTATAAGGCGAAGGGGTCAGCTTGTTTCTGTTCGTCGGTTTGCGGACGCTTGGCCGGCACATAGATCAACACGCCTTCAAGCGGTGTATTGGGTTGCCCAACCTCGCGCAAAGCCAGCAGTGCCGCCTCGCGGCTTTCAATACTGCTTTCAGACGTGTCGATTACGCGTATCTTGTCGGTCGCCAAGTCTAAGCACTGATCGCGGTAGCGTTTGTCGACGTCGTATACGACTAAACAGCCCGCCTGCTTAAGGCGTGGCAGCAATACGCTTTCACGAATGAATTCTGCAATGCTCACACGAGTACCCTCTCTTTTTTGTGGCTCACGAATGTGCGACAAACCTTTTTGTGGCTCATGGTTTGATGTTTTGTGCGATACAAATCGTTTTGCCTTGCATTCATGCTCATCAAAATGCTTCCCTTCCTTCGGCAATGTTGAGTAGGGCCGGGAAGCACAGTGTGGCGGCACGGCGCCCACTGGCCTCCATCAGCACCCGCAGCACGCCTGCCTCGCGCAAGGCCGGCAAAATGCGCTTTGCTGTTGGCTCTGGGATACCTGCACTGGCCACAAAGTCTGAACTCTTGAAGATCGGGCGTTCGAAAATCCAGTCCAGGGCATGTATGGAATACTGGGAGCGCGTCAGATCGGTAACTTCCCGCTTCATGCGTTCATACAAGGCCAAAATGTCGCCGGCCTTCTGTTGATTTTCCTCTGCCTGCGCCTTGATGGCCTGCAGGAAGAAGCGACACCAGGCTGTCCAGTCCCCATCGCGCGATACCGCCAGCAGCCGTTCGTAGTACTCGTCGCGATGGGCCTCTAGAAAGGCACTAAGGTAGAACATTGGGCGCTGGATGACCCCGTTCTGCCACATAAACAGCGGCACCAACATACGCCCCAGGCGGCCATTGCCATCAAGAAAGGGATGCAGCGCCTCGAATTCGGCGTGCAAGATAGCCAGTTGCACCAAGCGATCGGCTGCATCGGCGTGCAGATAACGCTCCCAGGCACTCATGCCGTCAGGCAGTTTGTCGGCCGAAATTGGCACAAAACGGGCTTGCTCTACGGTACAGCCGGCTGGGCCGATCCAGTTGGGGATGCGCCGATACTCGCCTGGTGCTTTCCCCTGACCGCGCACACCATCCAGCAGCACCTTGTGTGCTTCACGAATCACCCGTTGCGATAGCGGCACGTCGGCTAGCATCTTTTCGGCCATGCGCATGGCCGAGCGGTAGTTCAGCACCTCATGGATATCGTTGCGCCGTTCATTGCTAAGGCCAGGCGAATCGCCCTCTGCCTCAAACTCCAGCACTTCGCCCATGGTGGCTTGCGTGCCTTCAATGCGCGACGACAGCACGGCTTCTTGAGTCGTCAAAGGCGATAAGAGCACCGACGCATTGGGAACAGCCGCCAGCGTGCCGTCGTAACGCGCCACTGCAGCAGAAGCCGGCCCCAGCAGCGGAATCAGCTGAGGCCAGTCCAGTTCGGCAGGGGGAAAGTCGCCCAGACGATAGTGAACGGCTGCCATCAGGCGTCTCCCTTTTTCTTGCGCGTTTTCTTTTCCTTTGGCGGCGGCTCGACGTATAACTCTTCCAGTCCATGTGCGATGGCAAGAGACTTGTCGGTCTTGCACTTCTCACGGACGCGCTCTGGCCAGTAGTTCATGGCCAGGTGCGCCCAGTCGTAGTCGCCTTTTTCCAGCTTGGCCCAGGTGTCCTTGAGCGCCTTTTGCCAAGGTTTGTGGCGGAATAGGGGCCACAGTGGTGCGGCACTGATCTGTACACCGTCGTCGTGATTGGGCTTGTAGGTGGGCGCCAGCTTCAGCAGCGTGTCGCGCAGCTCGATCAGCTCCAGCTCGAAGGCTTGCAGAGCCTCGAACTGCTTTTCGTCGTCTCGGCTGCGGGCAGCACCTTTGTTGCGCAGCGTCATCACGTCAGCGCCGACCTGTTTGAGCTTGGGTTCGACGAAGTCGTTGATAGCGGTGTACAGCGTCTGGCTGCTGAGGCCGGGGTAATAGACCCACAGGGTGTAGCTGCCGGAGGTGGTGGACAGCGGCCAGTAAATCGGCGCTTTGCGGCGGCTTTTGGAATAACGCTGCAGATGGAAGGGGAAGAAATCGCGTTGCAGCCAGCGGCGCACATCGTCGGGCACGGGGACATTGACGCGCGCCAGCACTTCTTCCACGAGGCGCGCCAGGTCGTGCGAGTGGCCGGGGTCGTCCACCAGGATGCCGACATGGGCGTGAAATGATGCTGCACCGTCGGGCAACATGCCGGGGCTTTTAGCGGGCAGGGGGTCGAATGGTTCAGGCTCGGCGGGTGCGGCACATTCACCGGTCGCTAGACGCCAGTCGAAGCGGGCAAAGGCCACGCCGACGGCCCATGATTGACCTGACGACGCCTCATCAACCTTCGACTCGCCATCAACTATATGTTCGTCGCTTTGCTCGCCATCAGCTCCATCGACCTCCAGAGTGCCAGACGGCCGCACCAACGCCTCGCTATGGTCACGCTGTAGAGCATGAAATTCGTTTGATGTGAGTCCGCATAGCTGGGCTATACGTTCATCGAAAGTTGAGCCGATCAAAGAGGCTCTGCTGAATGACTGACGCGCATCACCAGCACCGTTGAGTGAGGGGTAAGTGAATAAAATTTCAGTTTCGTCACGCTTAAACGCTTCAGCTATCCGCTCACGGACATTTGAAATAATGCGTGATGCCTCAACTAAGTCAGTGGATTCCGGCTTGACGTACGGAATTGCCGAAACCATTGAGTTTTGGAACTTTGGCTGCCAAAACGCCTCGCCTCGAAACCGAGCAACAGCAGTGGCAAGATTGGATGACAAAAGAGCGGCAAGCCAGATTTCAGATCCTTCTTTGGGGTATACCTGGCTTCTGCCAGCTGTCGGAATAACCCCAGAAGGCACGATGTAGGGTACCAAGCGACTTGAGCGAAGCATGTAGCTGAAACCTGGCCTGAAGTACATTGACTCAGACATTACGTACTTTGACGCAGAATGGCCATTTCCAACGTGATAGGCCTTTATCTCGGCTCCGTCATTAAACCAGTTTACATATAGATGTATCGAGGAGAGGATTGGTGACGCTGATTCAGTTTTCGAATACCACGCCCACCTTTTCCTCTTGCTCAACTCTATGGATTGCCGTTGAATCTCTACTGCGTCGTGCTTCTTGGGGATAACGACTTGGTCATCACGTACCTCCCACCAAAGCCTTAGGAATCTAAAATCATCTCCAGTCTGCAAACCAACCCGTATGGAGCATTCGGACGGCTCAACTACGGGGCGCGCTGCGATTTTTTTAGCGATCGAGTCATTGATCCAATACACGTACGGCATATCTTCAAATACAGAAAACTGCTTTACTTGCCTCCTGAAAAAATTATCTCCTTCGCGTCCGTTCTTTAGTAAGTGAATTGATTCGAGTAAACCACTGTTCTTGTCGATCCTATTGAGCTCCCGGAAAAATATGGCTTCAGCTGCGCTTCCGTGACTCATCTCCCAAGTGACAGCCGCCGTTTCCACCATTGCATCGAGAACGCCCTGTCCAAGATCAACAAAGGTCTCTAAAGCAAGATTCTCAGCCAGTACTGACTTGCGAAATCCTGAGAAGCTTTGCAAGTAAAAACATGTGCGACTCACGATTGCCCCAATACGCCCGCCTAAGCGAACTAATTGCGTTGCTCTCTCGATAAACTGTGTGAGGATATTTCCTCTGGATCGTGGCAACGTTTCTTCGAGGTAACCTTTTGTCGCGCGTGCAGGCTCGCCAAACGGTGGATTCATTACCAAGACATCGAATCGTTCGTGCGCGAGATCAATCAAACGTAGACCATCCAGAGCATCTTGGGCAAACAGCCGCGCTTGATACGTCGATTTCGCCGCATGAGAGAAATCGAGAAGCGCCTCCCGCAGTCTAGTCTCGGCTTGCTGCCAAGTCTCCTGTTCCTGCTCGGCAAACAGGCCCGTACCTGTACCTACATAAATGTCTCTCGTTAGTCTCGGGAGGTCTTTCTCTGCCTGAAGAAGCACGCCCAGCTCCGGCAGCCCCTTGAGAAGTTGCAGCGTCTTCTCGAACAGCTTTGCATCACGCTGATCGAGGTTGGCCGCAAACTGCTGGCGCAGCTCACGTTCTGCCGGCGGCGCAACGGCGGCGACCACATGGCCTCGCCCAATCAGCGGGCGGTCTTTTGCTTTTACTCCTGCATCGTGCCAGGCGCGTTGGGCTCGCAACCACAGCGCCAGCGAAGCAATTTGTGCCGCGCGTGGGTCAATATCCACGCCGTAGATGTTGTGCTCGATGATCAGGCGCGGCACATCACGCAGGAATGCCGCCTCGTCCGCATAGGTCTGGCTCAGTGGCTTGAGTGCTGCCTGGGGTTGAGTCGAGACATCCAACGAACCGGGGCCGTGCTCTTGCTCCCAAACCCAGCCTTCGCGGTAGATTTCAACAAACAAATCGAAAGCATACAGACCAAAGTGCATGGAGCCGCAGGCCGGGTCCAGCAGCTTCAAGGTGCGTGGGTCGCGCAGCTTGGTGGCGGCCAGGGGGGCTTCATCCGGTTTTACCAGCAGGTATTGGCAGCGATCGCGCAAGCACGTAGCCCCGCCGGTGGCGTTAAACCACAGCCGACCAAGGGTGTTGTCCACCAGGAACTCGACCACGTAGCGCGGCGTGAAGAACTGGTTGCGCACCGCCAGCTCGCGGCTGTTGCGCGGTGCCTGGCTGGCATCGCGCATGGCCTTGCGCTCTTCTTTGGAGTTGAAATACTGGTAGATCCAGCCAATGGTTTCGTCCTCACTCCACAGCGGGGCAATTTCGGCATCGTTGATCAGATTCAGCACTTGCAGTAGTGCGGCCTCGCGCGGGAACAGGCGGCCCTGCGGTGAGTAGCGGTCGAACAGGCCGGGCAAGTCCTGGCTCAGCTCATCGAACACGCTGAACAGGTAGGTGCGGTAGGCTTCGCCGGTTTCCCCCAGGCCGGTGCCAGCCAAGCGCGCATAAAGCTGAAAGCCTTTGGCCTGGAAGCCGTTGCCTACCGATTCAACCAGCAGGCCACGCGCCTCGGCCATACGCAGTGCTGCCAGACGGTTGAGCACGGTAAAGGCTTGTTCACGCACGATGCGATCCAAACCCTGCATGGCATTCATGTCGCCACTGGCGGTGTAGTGCGCCAGGGTGTCGCGCAGGATGCGGGCGGTTTCGCGCTGTGCATCGTTGATGTGGCGCAGACTGGTTAACTCGGCGACGCTACCCGCGTTCGGGTCCATGCCGTAGTCGTTTTGCAGCTGGCGAGTGAACTCCTCTTCCAGCACCCGACGTGCATCGTTGACGAAGCGTTGCAGGCGGTTTCTGGTTGTTTGGTCGAAAGCCATCGCTCGATTCCTATTGTTCTATGTCCGATTGCGGAGAGCCCGTGGAGAGTTCACGGTCCACATTGACTGCGCGCCACCCCGTTTTGCCTTGCTTGTTGGTACGCCTGATGGCGAGGCAAGAGACATTGTGCGTTTGGCCGGGCTCAAACCTCTTGGCAAGCATCGGGGGCACAAAGATGTCGTTAGGTGTTGAGCGAATGAACGCAAAGTCTTTGTCTTCTTGACGAACCAAGCTGCCGGTAAAGCTCTGACACAGCCCTGCCAGCTCTTTTGCCTCTGAGATGCGCCAATCCTGCGGCGGGCCTTCTGGGACAGCATGCCCGACCTCCACCAAAGTGCCTGGAGCTAGCTCTCTGATCCCAGGAAATTTGTGATGTGGAAGCCCGCAGCCTGTTTCGGCCCCGGTTGCCACGTAGGTCAGCCCCTTTTCCGCATTGATGTGGTCGATCACGCCCACCGTGTAAGTCAAGTTACGGCGATTCATCTCTTGCATCAGAGCATGCGCTGCCTTCTCTGCTTTGGGCAGATCCGCCATGCTTTGATTAGCTATGGATTGCTGGTACCAGTCACTTGCGAGCAGTTGCTGCAATTCTTGTGGCACCTTGAAACCTTGTTGTTCGCGATATTGCAGTGCCAAACTGGCTTGCTTTGCCGCCTCATTGAACCGGCTCGCAAGAGACAAGTTTTGCGCCAAGCGAATGCGAACCTTGGCCACCTCTTGTTCTTCACGCGCCAATTGCGTTGCATAAGCAAAGCAGGTGATCGCGTCATCTGGCCTGATGTTTTCGAGAATCTCTCCCAAAAGAGCCCAGGTCCAGGCAGCCCTTGATTGCCGGCGCAATACCGATGCCAGGTGTTTGATGGCCAGATCGGACTCGCCGTGGGCCAAGTGCAGCTTGCTCTGGTAGTAATTGAGCCATTGGTCATTGGGTGCATCCTGAAGCGCCTCCTCCAGGATCTTTTGTCCCCAACTGATCAGCACCTGGTCGGCTTGTGACGTGGTTGCTTTGGTAACGGTTTCCCGGCAAATGGCGCGTGTGAATCTGGTTTTCAGGCTATCGATGTTCTTGCCTTGTTCATTGACAAAATTTGCCTTGTCTTCTTCTGCGAAGTCATTGATGCCGGCCCATTTGGCAAAAGCCAGGAAGTCGTTCCAATCCTTCGACGCCTTTCCTGCCAAGCGGATCATTTGGGAGAATGCGCTGTCTCCCCTCAAGGGGTTACCCATTCTGGCGAACTCACGCATGTATGGCGTCATGCGTTCGTTCAGCGCGGTTGGGGACAACCGTTTGGCTTCGTAAGCATCAACGAGTTGCTTGACGTGGTCATACAGCGGCCAGGCATAGGCGCGTAAAAACCAGATGTCATCAGTATCTTTTTGATACTCGGCCCGCGCCATCTCCAAGGCTTCGGCAATGCGTCCTTGCTTTCGCAAGGCGAAGATCTCCTTGGAACTCACCGCTCGCCCCTTTTGTAGTTTTCCATCAAGCACTGAACCTCATCGTAGATGCCATGCGTGCTACCCGGTCCACCCACTTCCTGTGCGGAGGTCCAGGTTGAGGAGCCGTCATACGTGAAATCAATTTCTCCAAGGCGAGTAGCGTCCGCAAAACTGACACGCAACCGATAGGGCATGGCCTTGTGGCCAGTGCGTCGAATCTCCGAGCTTCCAAGAGCGGCATCCAGTCCATTGATAAAGTCTTGGATGAACTGGTTTGCCAGCTCCGTTCCTGGCTTGTTGGCCAACGCATTGATTGACGTGAGAGCCTCATCTGCCAGGGTGCTGTCAGACACTGCACCGGGTACCACACTGGACTTTCCAACTTGGAATTTGCCGTTGTAGTGGTACTGGACAGACGCACGCTGGCCGTTGCGCAAGACTGTGTAGCGTTCGCAGTATTGAAGATGTTGCAAGCGTTCGACGGTGATGCCTTGGGCGTCCCACACGGTGCGCAGTTTCTGGTGGATCGGCATCAAGGGGGCGGTGGCGGCGGAGAACGAAAGCCTCAGCCAGTCCGGATCTGCAACGAGGCCCTGCATGTCAGGTTGTGGACTCGTTGCTGATGAACCTGACGCACTTCGCCAGTCAATGCCACTGACAGGCGTGAAGTCAGGAGGGTTGACGATGATCAGCTTTCTCGCCGCACGGGTGATGGCGGTGTAAGACCAGCGAAAGAACGATGCATTGCGTGCACCCACGTTGGCTTCGAAATCAACAATGACCGTGCTCCACTCTCCGCCCTGTGCTTTGTGGCAAGTCATGGCATAGCCATACTTGACTTGCAGTGCGTTGAAGTATGGATCCCTGCGAATGGTTTTGCGAAACTCTGCTGACTTCGGATGAAGGTCAGGGTGTCGTTTGCGGAAGTCCACCAAGAGTGCCCGCTGTTCCAGCGCGGACAACTCACGATGTGGGGACGTCAATAAGTTCTCCAGCACTTTGCACGGCGTCTGGATGATGCGACCAGAGCTGTCCCTGAAGGCAACGGTGACGTCGCGGAACCAGAGTTCAACTTCATGCCCTCCTTTGAGATGCACGGCAACGTGCTTCGAATCTGGCGCTACCTCAATGACCTTGACCAGATCCCCGTTGCTCAGAGCATGCGTGGTGGAGTTTTTGTTTACCAGCAGCGTGTCGCCGGCTTGAATGGGCAAGCCTGGATTGCCCCAGCGACGTTCGCGAATGTTGCGGTTGTATTCAAGCGCCGTGGCATTGGAGTGCACCACCACCACATTCGAGTCCTTTTGCTGCAAGCCCTCAACGACGAGATCAATCGCCTTTTGCGATTCAACTTGCGCAATGTCTTGCTGATTGGGCTGCAAAGAGAAGGTGTTGAAATTTTTGGCAAGCAACGCGTCACGCAGCTCGGTTGCCCGGTCGAGGATGGCACTGCCCTGGGCCTGGCGCATCACATTCTTCAGATCGAAGGAGCTGACCTGGAGCTTGTGCTCGCTGCGAAGATAATCATCATCCAGTGCGGGTGATGAGTTCTCACCCACCGGAGGAAGCTGTGCTGGATCGCCCACAAACAGAAGCTTGGTGATGTGGTCATCGGTGCGACCTGGGCGCCGTATGCGTGCGTAGGTTATGACGTCTTTGAGCAGCCGACCTGTGCCGAACCGCATGACGTCACCCAAGGTCTCCTTGTCACCGACCATGGAGGACTCGTCGATGACAAACAGGGAAAGCATCGACTCCTCTTCCTTCAAAGGGAAGAACATGCGTAAGCCTGGATCGTTGGCTGTCTCCGCCCCCTCGTTGACCTCCATGTGGTCCAGCGTGTAAATGGCGCTATGGATGGTTGCACCCTCGCAATGAGCGGTCGGCGCAATTTGCTTGATCTTGTTGCCAAGGATACGTGCTGCTCGTCCTGTCGGTGCCAACAGTCCGTAGCTCAGATTCATGGAATCCAGTGTGTCTACCAACTTCGCGATGAGCGTGGTCTTACCCGTACCAGCACTGCCGCGCAGGATGAATGCGTCCTGCTTATCGTCGAGTACGAATGACTGGATGGCTTGGAGCGCAGCAGACTGCTCCTGAGTCAACTGGATTTTCATGCTCGTCACCGCTCGTGATCGTTGAAGACGATGGTGATCTCAGCCTCTTCATACAAATTGAGCTGTGCCTTGATTTCGTTTAGCTGCTGAATCAGCGCATCAATGTCTGCTGCCGATGTCATCTTGGTCGGCACTGCGATCGACTTTGAGAGCTTAGCCGGCCCTTCTTCGCCGGTTTGTGCTCGTTCTTCCTCCATGCGCTGACGCAGGCGTTCCTGGCCCTGGCGCTGAATCGACCGTTTCAGATCGTCGAGTGTGCTATTGATGTCGTAGTCGCGCGCCAACAGTTTCTTGAGCCCTGCCAGGTCCTGTGTGGTGGCCAGAGCGAGCCCGTCCAGCCGGCTTACCGCGTTGCCACGTTCTTCTTGGGTGAGCTCTTCCCACTCGGGGATACGCTGCAGGTCCTCGACGCCTTCTTTTAGACGTAGCTTCTGCTGTTCCGACAGGTTAATGACGGCATCGCGTACGCGTCCCTTCAGATGCGTGAGCTGTGAGTTGAAGTCGGCGCTGTGCTTGTAGAAGTCTTCTTTGCCCAGGCGCTCTGACAAGGTGCCAAGGTCTTCAGTGAGTTCGCGGCGCAACTCCCCGGGTACGCCGGTATCAGGAAGTGCTTCGATATCGTGCCGATGGGCTTGCAGGTCGCGCAGCGTGGCGTCAAGACCGTTGTCGAGCACTCGTTTAACTTCCAGAGCCCACTTCAGGTTGTCGTAGATGGCAGACGTTTCTACGCCTAGACGCTGCGGTGCGTCGGACGCATCGGTAAACAAAACGTCGGCTATGTCCTGGTTTAAGGTGCGGATGCGGTCACTGCCCGCCAGCTCAAGGCCACTGAGCTTTTCGGCCAAGGAGCCATAGTCGTGCTGGAAGCGCGGAAAGTACTTGGCCGCCGCCTTGCTGATTTCTTGCTCCAGCGGGATCACCATGTCGCCCACCAGTTCAGAAAGACGCTCCGCTGCCCGACCGAGAGTTTCGATAGACGGGCGCTCGTCGCGCAATGCGACACCGATCTGCTTGAACGAGTTGTTGGTCTTCAGCGCATCAATGGCTTGTTGGCCTGCGGCTGTGACTTCACGCCCAGAAACTTTCAGCTTGATTTCACCGGCCATCAGCATCGCCGCCACGATGTAGCGCGTGGTGTCGGGTGACCAACCGAATGGATCACTTGAAAAATCGTCGAGTAGCCGTTTGCCATCAACAGTGCCGCGTTTATCGATGTAGTCGCGGATACTGACAATCGCTTTGTGATCGGTATTGAAAGATGCTCGCCCTGCTACGGTTTGCACCAGGCTGAGAGGGTCTAATGCACTGCTGATGGCAGCGGGGTTGGCCACCTTCAGGAATTTTTCAGCTGTGTCGGTGCCAGCCCGTACCGGCGCTTCGACGTAACGGTCGAACACTTGGTCGGCCACGTCTGAAAGCAGCTGCTTGGCGGCTTCCAGTAGGTCGGTATTCAAGGCCGAGACTGCCGTGGCCTGGCCACGGAAAACAAACGAGCCGGCCTGCAGGGTTTGCTTGATCTTGCTTTGCAGTTGAGTCGCTAGCTTGGCAGCGCGGTCAAGCTGGCCCGTACAGTAGTCTTTCACCTCTTGGTCGGGCTCGTTGCGGTGCAGCTCGGCAATGCGTTGGCAGCGATAGATTTCATTTGCCAGGTCGTCAAGTTCCGTGTTGGCTCGGGCCAACAGGCCAATGACGTTGCGTCCGGCGCGACTACGGGAGTCGTCCAGCATTCGGTTCTTGGCTGCCTCATAGTCGCTAGCAGGTACCAATTCAACGACCGTTTGAATAGCGTTATTGTCACCCGCCAGGCTGGTAATGGCGCTACCTGCTTGAACTTTCAGGCCCGTTGCTACGGCCATCGTGCCGTGCAGGCTGACGCGGGGCAGGGGGTCAAAGGATTCGCGCAGCGCATCGTTAAAAATTCGTTTTACGTCGACAGTGCGCAGTGCAATGGCGCCGCGCTCTTGTTCGATATCGCGCAGCTTTTCGCTAAGGAATACCAGGTTGCCATCTTTTTCACCCAGAGGCACATGCACGTCGCCCAGCATTTCTTCCACGGCCTTCTTGACTGTGTCGAGCTGTGAAGGTGCTGTGACGGATGGGTGCATCAAGCTGGCGACGTTCTGCACTGACACCGGCAAATTTCCCAGAATCTGCAGCACGGCGATGGACTTTGCAATATCGTGATGGAATGGCGAGTCCGGGAAGCGGATCTGGACTTTGCCAACCGCTTGGTGAATGGACGTGAAAGCGCGGCGGATGTCTTTTTCCAGCTCGTCGTACAAGGTGACGGTCGTGGCCAGCCAACCCACGGGCTGATCGGCCATGGCCGTTGAGCCACCTTCACCCTTTAGAACGTCTTGGATCACCTTGATCGCCGAGCGCAGGCCAATACCGCCGGTGGACTTGGCCAGGGCGCCCAGCAGGTGCAGCAGAATATCGAAGTGAGCGGGCAGGAAGGGATAGAGGTTGGTGAAGCTTTCTTTACTGAAGTCGGCGTCGTAGTACTTGGCGTCTTGCAGTTTGGTATTGTGCCGCAGGGCCTGGCCGTGAGTCTCGAACAACTTGCCGAGCTCAGCCTCACCCGCCGATGATTTTCCGAGCAGGCGGCGATAGCAGATTTCCTTGATGTCGCTCGACTCAAGATCAATCTGGATCGGAAAGCGATCTTTTAGCTTGTAAAGCTTGTCGGAGTTCAAGGCGGCGCGAGGGTCATCTTCGGTTAGCGTCTGCTGCGCAGTGGAGATGATCCAGGCTTTGCCATCGCCAAGCCGCTTCAGGTTTTTCGCCAGGCCGTCGAGGTTGAGGATCAGGTTGTCGCGCGAGGCAACGTACTGCCCCACCTCGTCGACGATGAAGATGATGTTTTGCTTGCCACTTTTTTCCCGCACGATGTCGATCATTTCCTGCACACGCTGGTCTTCGAACTGGAAGAAACCATCGGTGCTGGACGAGAACGACTTTGCTTCCGGGAAGAACGCCGGGTACATCTCGTGAGCAATCTTTGGAATCAAGCCATCAATAGCCAGAGGGTTGTTTTGCACGCGTGCCCAAGTTGCACCGGGCAACGCCTTCGAGATGCGTTCATGCAGCTCGGGGGTGCGACCGTCCTTCTCGACCATGCGCTCAAAAGCAGCAACCTTCAGGTTGCGCGAGTAGCCGGCCCACTGCAGCACCTTGAAGTAGAGGACGGTGGAAACATCTTCCATCGTGGCGCCGGCAAGCATTTCACTGGCCAGGTCTAGCATGACCACGGCGGCAGGGAAACGCTTCGCTACCGTGCTGAGCAACGCCTTGGTCTGTGGCTTATGCAAGCGGTCTTGCAGGTAGTTAATGAACGGCGTGCCGTCGATGGTGCGTTGGTCGTCGAACGCCAAGCCCAGATATTTAGTGAATGAGCTCTTACCCGAGCCGTAGAAGCCAGAGACCCAGACGCCCACCTCGTTCTCGCCGCCAGACTCCATTGCAAGCTGCATGCGATCAAGGAGCTTGCGGAATTGCTCTTCAATGCTGTCGGTGACCACATATTCGGAGATCTCGGCCTTGAGTCTGTTTTCTTGCGAGGCCCCGTACGTGATGACCTTTTCAATGGTCCGGTAAATGTCCTTGCTGGGATCGAAGAGTGAGCGAATGGTCATAGTTCTTTTCCAATTATTCTTTATTTGTTCAGCCGCCAACGTGGACTGAGCGGTAGTTGCCGTCTGCTGGATAAAACCCTAGAAATTTCAGCATGGTCTTACCCGCTCGTTCGCCTGGATAGAGGAAAACAGTCGGAACATGAAATTGGCCTTGAAGCTTGCTTTCTAGCGCGCCAATGCGCACGAAGGGGTGAAGTGCTTCAAGGTCTGTCACCAACAGCAAGCTTGTTTTCTGGTTCTCAAGCGATTGCAGCGCATCGACTAGCCGTTTCATCAGGCCATTTTCCGCTTCAAGTATGTCGGCCAACGCCTTGTTCGTTCGCCGCCAATTGAGTGGTGCATTCTTGTCTTCCTGCACACACAAAGACCACATGAACTCATCTTCTCGTAAGATCGACCAAATCTGCTCCGCAATCGAGAATGTCGTGACGTCCCAACCTTCCTGGTGCAGCTTGGCCACCCAGGAAGGGGTTTGCCGCTTCACTTCGAGGATTTGTTCTGGCGGGAAGACCAGGTAATAGATCGGCTCGAAGCTTGCATGACCGAGCTCGCGCCCGTGCCGGATGCGTTCGCGCAACTCGTCGAAGTCAGCTTTGAGTGAGGACATCGCAGAGCGCCTCCATGTTTTGTTGTTTCCAGCTGATACGGATTACGTCGCCAGCAGCCTGGACGATGAGCAAACCCTTCAGCGAGAGTCGTTTAGTTTCTTCTAGCACGTCTTCGCGAGCCAGGCCAAATAGCTGCCAGTCTTCATGATTGAGCAGGGCGTTGTCACCGACACCGGAAAGGTGCAGTTCATGGGCTAGGTATGCAATGGTCTTTTGTTCTATACGGAATGGAATGAACGGGCGCCCGTTTTTGGTAGGAGACCCCAATAAACCAAAATCGGAGCAACAACCCGTTAAGTATCTTCCCACCCGAACAATCTGCCCTTCAGCCCATCGAGACGGAGTTTTGTTATCGTCAATCGCTCTGCGAATAAAATCTTCTGCGCTTTTCTTTGAAAGAAATTTGTCTGCCGATATATAGGCCGGCCAATAAACATTCCGGACAAAATCGTAGAAAATGCGATTGGCCCGGCATGTGTAAATGAAGAAAAGTTGGGCCATTTCTGTCGGAGCCAGAGAGGGCAGAAGCTTTTTTAACGTTGCAGCGGTCTGATTGCCATGTGTTAGATATCTGTTACCAAAACACCGGACGACAATATTTCTCAGCCGGTAGGCTGATACCGATGACAAGACACCAGACGCAAGGGCTTCTTGATACAGGGCGGCCGAATCCATCGTCGGCTCCCAGAGGTTCAGCAGAGCTTTGGTTTCCTCAATAAGGCCTAACCCCATAGCTAGATTAGTGTCGTAAGACTTTTGCTCTGCCATGTCTAGGCCACCAGGTATGGGTAAGTTCTGGCATTGTCGTGGAATGCCGCCAGGTAGGTCGCCGCAATACCATTTAGGATGTCCGTGGAATAGAGATCATGGATGCGTCCCACTGCAGTCGGCCCCACGTTGAGCGTCGTGTTGGAGACAGCCAACTGTTTCAACGCTGCTAGCGCACTTTCTTTACTTTGTATCGCCTGGCTTGTTAGGTCTTCGTCCATGCCGCTTTGAACGGACGCATGCAGGTCTTGCTCGACTTCCTCTGGCAACCGGAACAGATGGTAGCTACCCACGTTCAAATGCTCGTCGTGCAAACGTCTGGCCGCCTCTAGCACGCCGTGATACTGGGCAAGTCGAGATGATTTAGAAAAAACAGGTTCGAGGAACGGGCGGCTCGAAGACTCATAGAACGCGGTTGGCCACCAGGCGTGCTGAGCCCGCTCGCCGAGAAAGCCAACGAGGAGCCTCATTTGCAGCAGGGTAGTCAGGTAGGGTTCCGTCATTTCATTTCTCTTTGTTCGTTGGTTGTGTCGGCGCAGTCCGTGTAGGCAAATGCTTCTGTTGATCAGGCATACGCTGCTGCCGATTCAGAATCTTCCGGTCTTCCATACCCAGGAGCCAGCAAGGCGTTCTTCACGCCATATAACGCTAGGTGATCCTTCAACCATAGCCGGTACTCGCTGCCCCTCAGGCTATGGTTCGGTGAGCAGTCCACACTCCATTTGCGCAAGGTGTACCCAGCCGTGGCTGCCCTGAGTTGTAGCTGCAAGGTGCCGTTGACCATGCCATAGTCCATGCATGTGATTTCTGGCCTGGGTTGATCGGGATGTGGTACGAGTTCCAGTTCTACGATGCGCGTCCACTGAATATCGTGTTCAGGATGCTCATGTTCCTGTAGCGGCAACTCTGGCACCGGCTGGGCGGTTTCTATGCGTGTGATGACAAAGTCGCGGAATTCTGCTGTCTTACGGTCGTATGCACGTACGTGCCAGCGCAAGCCCGTATCAAGCAGTGCGAAAGGCACAATTTCCCGTTCGCTTCGACCGTTCTGAATAGAGTGGTACGTGATATTCAGCGGACATTTCTGGCTGATGGCGCGGGTGACTTGAGCGAGTGTGTCCAGGTTGGGTTGGCTTAGACGCTGGGGCAGGGAACATGACAAGCCGCTGCCCGCATCAACTGGGGCGTTATCGCCGAATCCTTCCGACAGCCAAGTGAGAACACGCGTAGGGGAAAAGTCGAACGCTGGCGTGAAATCGTCCGTGACTGTATAGACTTTGGAGCTGCGGTCATAACGCATGTTGGCTGGCGCGATGTCTTGGTAAAGCTTAAGGTCGCGCGTGGCCGCCGCCGTTTGCACTCCATGCCGCGCGGCTAGGTCACGTCGACGCACGCTGCCGAAGAACCATAGTCGTAGTTCTATATAGGCGAGCCGGTCGCGTTGGGCGTGTCCGAGGACGGTTAGGAATGATGTTGACATTTAAATGGGTGTTGATGTTGCGTAAACCCGCGAAGTTATATTTTGATACTCGTTACTGATGCAAGCATAGCATCAAAAAGAGTCGCAAGTTCCATTGTTGCGGTGGGGGGAGGATTGGACTCCGCCGCACCGAAGCGTTAACTATTGGAGCATGTTCGAAATGTCCGCTATCGAGCCACCGGCACCGCCCCGCTCTACGTTGGACAGGGTGCAGATCTCTTTCCACAATTCGTGCAGTCGTGCCTGGTTCGCATCTGCCTCAGGATCAGACGGTCGACCAACTGCATCCCGCTTCAGCTGGTCGATCTGAGCTCGCAGCTCCCCTTTTTTTCTTGCCGTAGAGCGGACATAGCTTGCGCTCTTCAGGTGCGGCTGGGCCTGGTACTCACCCGGGTACTGCAACCACTTCACAAGACCTGCTGAAACGTGTTGGCTTTGCTGTTCCCATGGGACCGTCAGGTCTGTCATAACGCGAATAATCGGATCCAGCTCAAGACCTCGGGGCCGGTCCCTCACCTTTGCACCCTTATACTTTTCCAGTTGCCTGAGCGCGTCGCTGTAAGATATGCTGAGAGCCGACACGGCACAGGCGACGCCACAAGCCCATTCGCCCAGTTGTGTAACTAGGCGGGGGATACGCATTCACTAGACACGGTTAATCATGCCGTTCTAATCGCACTGAAGTAAAACGCGTAGGTGGTAATTTTCAAAATTCGTGAACCCATACGCTCTGCGCAAGATTTCGACCCCCCTTCGTACTACACGGTGGGCATCATGGGCGCAACCGCTATTACTTTAAAAAGAGGCTTTTGTGGTGAGTATTGCTGTTTTGCAGCGGGCGACCGAGTCAGCTGTTTGGACGCTAAACGCATGTGCGGTAGCACTAGTCGTCATTATTTATTTTGCCAGTCGACGCTCCCAAATTAGAGGAACATGGGCTTTGTTGGGCGGCGTGCTGTTGCTGATTGCAGCGGGGAATGCCGTGTTGCTGGAAAATGCGCGAGTTTCGACGGCAGGTTCGCCAGCTGCATTGCTGGGGATGATGGTGTTCGCTCCCCTTGGAGGTACTTTCATTGCTAATTGGCTCGTCTATCCGTCTGCACTGCGTACGCCATCGCGAGATAGGGAGACGGAGCTCGAGTTGCTTTTGGCCAGGGCTAAAATAGCGCAGAGCCAAAGTGATAAAAATGGCGATGCCAAGCACGTTAACGGTAATCACAGCGCCGACTGAATGAGGGTATTTTTGACGCTATTCGGATATATAGCTAGTTTAGTGCATTGTTTTTAATGATAAAAAACAACGATGTGAATGACCCGCTGCCAGTATTTCTAATTGGGGTCAGTTCAAAACGGGAGATGGGTATTCATCGAACTTGCTTAATCACGCCGTTCCAACTGCACTGGGTCAAAGCTGGCACGCGGTAATTCTCAAATTTCCTGAACTCATAAGCTCTGCGCGAGAGTATATCTGTCTGTCCTACAGAACGCTTCGGACTCGGCTCAAACTGGCCAACCAGGGTTCGTCGCATATCACCAAGGCTTTGTTGCGCACCCGGTTCTAAGGGTGCGCCAAGGGCTGGTCGCAGCCATGTGTTGTTTGGTTAAGGCAAGCGTTTCGCGTGTCCTCTGATGCTGGTTTGAGCGCTTGCCTTTTGTTTGTGTTGACACTTATATCATTTAGAGCCGAAAATTCAGGGCACCGGCCTGTGACTAATTGATATTTCTTGTCGTCGCCACGATAAAGGCTGGTAAATCGAGGGGACTCACCAAAAATGAAAACCAGCATATCGCGACGCGACTTTATTAAACTTGGAACGTTTAGTGGCATTACTGTCATGTTCGGGCGTTCGCTAACCGCGCAGGCCGTCGAGGTACATTCGGGCGCCCAGCCAACCGATTGGATAAAGCCCAATGGTGAGGTGGGTTATCGTTGGGATGCGGTTCGTAAAGTAACGGGTGAAAAAGTCTTCGCTCGTGATTTTCGGGCGCAAGACCTTGCGGGTTGGACAAAAGCCCAGTCACATGCTTTTTTTATCAAAGCCACCGATGTAGAGCACGCCTTTGCCGGGGTTGATCTTTCCGTGCTGGGGTCCGACCTGCAGCCAGACCGGTTGCTGATGCATGAAGATCTTGAGCGCGATGGCATTCAGGTTCCTCAGTTGCCAGATCTGGGCACCGGGTTTTACGGGACATATTTTCTGGTGCCCAAAGGGCAGACGGCCCCGCTATACGGTCATCCCGTGGCTTTGCTTGTATACAAAGACTTCGACCGTTTCGAGGCTGCCAAACGGGCGCTGCGCTTTGCGCAGGGTGTGGTTCAGTACGGAGAAAAAACCGGTTTGAAACCGCCCGCCAATTATGGGGCGGCGCGTTATGTGCGTATCGAGGGCGCCAGCCCCTCCGACCCGCCCGAGTTTTCTCCCATGCAGGATGCCGTGATATGGGGGGGATTCGATGGCAACAAGCCCACTTGGCCGCCGGCCGACCCGGAAGCCGTTTTCGTACCGGCCTCGGTAACACCGCGTCATCGCGGTGGCGGGGCGATTCGGGATCCGGCCACGGTGGCCCAGGAGACGCGCAAGCCAATGCAAAGTGGCATGGCGGCGGCAGCCACCATCGCGCAAAGCATCAGTGCCGCGCAAGGTAATGCCGATAAGCTTGTGCTCCAGCGGGAGGTGTTCTCGCAGTCGATCGACCCCTGTGCCATGGAACCCGACAATGGCAACGCCTGGTACGACGCCAAGACGCGAACGCTGCATTTATTGATCGCTGCGCAATCGCCTTATGAAGTGGCCCGTGTTGCTGCGCACATGGTTAAAGACAACAAGCGCTTTCCCGTTGAACGCATTGAATTGCTTTCGGGCACAACCGTTGGCTACGGTTCCAAAGATCATTCCATCTTTCCTTTTTATACGGTGGCCGCCTGTTTTTACGGCGATGGCAGTGCAGTGCGTTTGGCCAATGATCGCTACGAACAGTTTCAGATGGGGATGAAGCGTCATTCCGTTGAGGCAGACCTTACCTTGGTGGTTGACAGGAAAAGTGGCCGGTTCGAAACCTTGAAAGCGTTTTACAACCTGAATGGGGGCGGGCGTGCCAATTTTTCATTTTCGGTTGCGCAGGTAGCGGCAACAGCCGGGCAATCCAGCTATTATTTTCCGCAGTCAGACATGTCGGCAGCAGCAATCGCCTCGGCGGCGGTCGAGGCCGGCTCCATGCGGGGTTACGGTACTTTGCAGGCCATGTCGATGACCGAGTTGCTGGTTGACGAGGCCGCTGCCGAATTGGGTATGGATGCAATCGAACTTCGTAAGCGAAATGCCTTGCGCCCTGGAGAACCCAACACCCAGGGCGCCGTGCAATTGGGAGACCCGCGTCTTGTCGAGATGCTGGATCGCGCTGCGGCGCATCCGCTATGGACCAATCGGGCCAAGGCCAAGGAAGCGTACGACGCCGAAAACCCGGGGCGCCGCTACGGAGTGGGTTTTGCTCAAGTCCAGAAAGATTACGGTACAGGTGCGGATACCAGCGCGCTGGTGCTTGAGTTCGATGCGATGGGGAAAATCACCATGCGCCATTGTGCTCAAGAGATTGGCACCGGGGCCACGACGGGTCAGCAGGTCATGGTTCAGCAGTTGCTGGGCAAAGTGCCCGACGTTGCCATTTTCGGTGAAACCGAGTTTGAGCAATTGCCGCTGAAAAGCAATCTCGAACCGTTTACGATTACCCAGGAGCAGCAAGACGAACTGTCGAAAGATCCCTACTGGGTGCCGTTTATGCTGCCTGCCATGAGCGCTTCCAATAGTGTCTATTTTGTTGGCTTTGGCACACGCCAGGCGGCGCTGTTCTTGCTGGAGCACGCGATTTGGCCGGCGGCAAAATCGATTTGGAGCGAAGGCCCTGGCGGCGGGCAAATTAATAGCGGCAATGTACAAATGTCCGATTTGCGCGCGGTACCGGGTGGCATCGGGGGCGGGGGGATGTCGCCGATACCATTCGAGCAGTTGGCCAAGCGGGCGCATAGCATGGGTTTGGTGACAGGGGTTGCATTGCATTGCTTCAGTCGCTGGGAGTGGGCGCGTGCGGAATTCGATATTCCCGGTGTCGGCCTGCGCACTCTGCCGGTAGATGCGTTGGCGGTGCGCTATGGTGATGGCGCTTCTGCCGCATTGAAGCACCGTATGACCGCCGGGGGTTACGATTACCTTCATCGCAGCAGTGTGCATTTCCCATCAGCGCAGCGTAACAATGCCGGGGTCACAACCTACACACCCGCAGCCTGTCTGGTTGAGTTGAATGTCAACACTTTCACCGGCCAGGTCGAGCTCATGCAGCATCATAGCTTGCTGGACCCGGGTAAGGTGGTGGTGCCTGAACTGGTATCAGGGCAGCAGCAGGGCGGGCTGGCCATGGGGATCGGGCATGCCCTGTACGAGGAGTTGCCGCTATACGATGACGGCCCGGGCAATGGCACATGGAATTTCAATCGCTACGTTTTGCCCCGGGGCAAAGATGTGGCCGTCTGGGCGCAAACGGCCGAATATTTACCCCCTTTGTCGGAAACGTCGCCACCCAAAGGGTTGGCTGAGGTGGTCATGATTCCTGTCGTGCCTGCGATAGGCAATGCCATTGCGCATGCCATTGGCAAGCGTTTGTATCGTCTTCCCTTTACGCCCGAGAAAATCAAGAAGGCCCTGGCATGAGTATAGAAAAAAGGACGTTAGCTTTAACGATCAACGGGAAATCCACCGGACCTTTCGAGGTGCCCGTAGGCATGCCCATGATCGACTTTTTGCACGAGTATCTGAATTTAACTGGGACGCATTTTGGCTGTGGCCAGGGCATTTGCCATGCGTGCACAGTCGTTGAGCAGCATGCCGATGGCACGACATCGGATGTTCGAACCTGTGTTTTTGATGCCCATTTTTTTCACGGCAAGTCGATTGTGACCATCGAGGGCCATGCCAGGAAGAATGCGGATGGCACGCTGCAAAGCTTAACGCCTGTGCAACAGGCGTTTATCGAGCACTTTTCCTTTCAGTGCGGTTATTGCACCGCCGGTTTTGTCGCTGCCGCCACAGTGTTCATCGACCGTCTTAAACGGGAACCTGTTGAACGTGCGGATCTGGAGAGTGCGATCGAGGTGGCATTGAATGACCATATCTGCCGTTGCACGGGTTATGTTCGCTACTATGAGGCGGTGCGTGAAGTGGCACTGAATACGCCGGGCTGCGTGATCAATGAAGCTTAAGACAAGGGGGTTCAAATGAAACGCCGAGGCTTGCGTATTGCCATTGGGTGTATTTTTGGCGTGGTTGTTCTTTTTGTTGTGGCGGTGCTTAGCGGCCTGTTCAATCAGTCGACAGTGTCGTCGCAAGCGAAGTCGCCACTCACAGAAGAGCAAATGCAATCGCTTCTACCCCGGGGTCGAGAGTTGGCGCTGGCCGGTGATTGTTTCGGGTGTCATTCCCAGCCGCAAGGGCCCAGGGGCAGTGGCGGTGTTGCCATTGACACGCCCTTTGGCACTTTGCACTCAACGAACATCACACCTGATCCCAAGCACGGAATTGGCGATTACACGCGTGAAGACTTTCATCGTGTTTTGCGAGATGGTGTCGCGCCCGGTGGTCGTAACTTGTATCCGGCGATGCCTTATGTTTTTACGCATATCACGCGGCCGGATGACATTGATGCGCTCTATGCTTACTTTATGAGCATTGAGCCGATTGCTGTGTCTAATGTGTCCAATACTGGTGTGTTCCAGTTTCCGGTGCGACCGTTCATGAATTTCTGGAACCTGCTTAATTTTCCTGATCGTGAGCCGCCAAGCAAGACAAATGCGTCCGAACAATGGCTTCGTGGGGCTTATCTTGTTCAAGGTGTGGGTCATTGCGCGGCGTGTCATACCCCTCAGAACTTCATGATGGGCACCGACTTCTCTCGCTCGTTGCAGGGCGGAAATATCAATGGCGTGGATGTGCCCGATATCACCGCCGGAAACTTAAGCCAGCGCGGCTTCGATGTGCGTACGTTGGTTCAGTATTTAAATACCGGTGTATCGCCTCAGGGAACCGCCTACTCAGACATGTATACGGTGGTGCACTTCTCGACAAGCCAAATGCAAACCGACGATGTCCAGGCCATTGCAACGTATTTGCTAACGGGCCCCGATGGAAAAGTTGCTGTACCGGCAGCGCCACCCGAACCGGTCTCTGTTGCAGCAACGCCTGAAACCGGGGAGACCGATCAGGTTACCGGGCGCCTGACTTATGCTTCAGCCTGTGCCGGCTGTCATGGCGCGAATGGCGAAGGTATTCCCAATGTTGCGCCCGCAATGTACGGCAACTCGACGCTTGCCAGTGATAGCCCGCACAATTTGATTAAGGTCATTCTCGAGGGTATTCCCACCCAGGTGTTTTCCGATGGTCAGCGTATGTACGCGATGCCGGGTTTCTCGGGTGAGCTGAGTAACGAAACAATTGCCGATTTGGCAACCTGGCTTAGAGGACAGTGGGGCGGCAAGAGCACACCGGTTACCGTGGAGCAGGTTAATGCTGTTGTGCGCGCTATAGATTGAGCCCCCTTTTCTGATTTTTCAAGTGGTGAAACCTACCCTAGAACCAGCGCAGCAGAAACACGCCGATAATCGGGAACGCAATAAATACGCCAACCCCCACCATATTTGCCGCTACGAAAGGCATGCTGCCTTTGAAAATCGTGCGAATCGGTACATCCGGGTTCATCGTTTTCACCGTGAAAACATTCATGCCAACCGGCGGTGTTAACAGGCCGATTTCAATCATCATCACCACAAAAATACCAAACCAAATCGGGTGAATGCCGACCGACGTTGCAATGGCATGAAAAATAGGCGCAGTCAGAATCAGCAGACTCAGGCTTTCCATTAGCGCACCCAATACCAGGTAGATCACCATCATCATTAACAGCAATCCAAGCGTGCCCATATTCTGTTGCTGAAGCATGTCGATTAATGCTGCAGTAAGGCCGGATAACGTGATGAAGTTTGCGAACACGAATGCACCGAATACAATGGTGAAGATCATAGCGGTGGTACGGGCCGTGTCTTTCAGGCATTCGAACAGGGTCGGCCAGGTCATTTTGCGTCTGAGCAAGCCGATTAATAAGGCGCCGCTTGCCCCAATGCCGGCAGACTCGGTTGCCGTGAAAATCCCGGCGTACAAACCACCAATAATAGCGACGAACAGCAACAGAATCATCCACACACTTTTTAACGACGTGAAACGCTCTTGCCAGCTTTTTCGCTCTCCGGTGGGTCCCCAATCCGGATGCAGCGTAACAACGCCTATAACCGCAATAACAAACAGTAGAGCCAGCATCAGGCCTGGCACAATGGCGGCAATAAACAATTGTCGAATGTCGGTATTGGTTAACAACCCGTAAACCACCAACGGCACAGAGGGCGGTATTAGTACGCCAAGCACGCCCGCCGAGGCGACGGAGCCGCACGACAGCGCATCGTGGTAACCCAGGCGGCGCATGGGAGGAATAGCAACCTTGCTCATGGTGGCGGCCGTGGCAATAGAGCTGCCCGAGATCGCAGCAAATATCGCGCACGCTGCAACCGTTGCATGCGCCAAACCGCCACGAAGATGACCTAGCCAGGCATTGGCTGCCTTGTACAAATCTTCCGACAGATCTGACTTGTGTACGAACAAGCCCATTAAAATAAACATGGGCAGAACGGCCATGCCGTCGTTGGCAGATGCATCGACAACCTGTTGTGCCAGCATGGAATAAGCCGACTCGAAGCTGCCGCGTAGCAGTGCAAAGCCAACCGTGCCAACGATCAACATTGCGAAAGCAAGCGGAACACCCGCGAAGGCCAACAAAAACAGGATGCCGAAGCCAATCAGGGAAGCAATCATTGGGGTACCTCCGTTGGCGTTGCGATGGCCCGCATTGCTTCAATGGTGCGCACGCCGGCAACGACAACTGACACAGCCGAGAAAATCGACATTGCATAAGCCAGAGGCGCCATGTTTAAGTCGAGTACGATTGTTGCGGTGTTGTTTCCTGCGTATTCACCGGCCTGTACCCACAGTCGCCAGGCTATAACGGCCAGCGCAACGCCACTAAGCAGTTCTGCCGGCACTTGTAAACAGGCTTTCCTGCGGTTGCTGACACCACTGGTAAAAAGATCAACGGTTATGTGGCCGCCGGCCTGGGTAACCAGCGGCAGGGCGGTAAAAATGGCCATTGCCATCGCGAACTGGATAATTTCCGAAGCGCCCGGAATCGGATGAGCGAAAACATAACGGGCAAATACGTCGGAGAACGTCAGTACAACAATTAATGCCAAAGGCAATGCACTGACGTAACCCAAGACGCGAGCAAAATAGCTGAAACCAAATGCTCTTGTAGTCATGGTCGTGTCCGGTAGGTTTACTGCGCGTACGATTTGGCTTCCTGCTCGTAGAACTTAAGCGCAGCCTCACCGTCGACGTCCAACTCAGCGGCTGCCGTTATCCAGTCACTGCGCAACTTCTTGCCGTATGTGTGCAAAGTAGTCATCAGGCTTTCGTCTGCCTCCATGAACGGTGTGCCTTGACCTGCAACATCTTTGCGTAATTTGGCTTCAAGCTGATCAATGGCTTCCAGGCGAGCGGCAAAAGCCTCGCCGGATAAGTCCATGACGATCTTGCGATCGGCCTCGGAAATGGCTTGCCAGCTTTTTTTGTTGACGAACAGCGCGAAGCTGGGCGCCGACATTTGCCCCGGTATGTCGGTAACGGCTTTGGCGTATTGGGCGGTATGGAATGCGGTGGCGCTATAGAGCGGGTAGCCTGCAAACGCATCGACCGTGCCACCGGAAATAATTTCGTAGCTGCGGGCGGCCGGTGCAACGACGACACCTGCGCCGGTCTCGGTCAGCATGTTGGCGACATTACCGGCAACAGAATAAATTTTGATGCCGTCAAGGTCGGCTGTGGACTTGACGGGGTCACTCATGCCGTAAATGGGCCCACCCGGAAAGGTGAAAAGCGACAACAACTGAACGTCTTTATATTCGTTGGCGTCGGCAAAGTATTTTTCGTAGGTGCGCCATAGGGCAATGGAGCTGCCCTTTGCGTTGACGTTAATGAACGGCAGATGCGCGATTTGCGAAAGCTTGACCCTGCCTTGCAGAAAGCCGTGGTACATGTAGGCGCCGTCAAAAACCCCTTTTTCAACCGCATCCATCTGCGCCTGAGGTGAGGCCATACTGGCCGGGGCGAAATCAATTTTGACACGCCCATCGGTAGCCTTGACTACATCTTCTGCCCAAGGCTTCAACACCATGGTGTTGAATGGGTCTTGCGGTGCCATGAACATATTAAACAGCAGTTTGGTTTCCGCTTGAGCGGCCGTTCCGATAGCAGCGAGTGCCAGCACGCCCGCACCCAGCACGTTCTTGATATTCATGATTTGTCTCCTTTGGTGTTTGTATATTTTGAAACTGCTTTGGCAGTTATGCGGCAGGTTTGGACTCTGCTCTTGTTGTGGCCGCCGACGATACCGGCGGCGCGAAAATAACGTCGTAGTCACGCGCGATTCGAGTCGCCTCCGCCGGGTTGGTTACGTTGTGCAACCGCTGATACAGCTCTAGCAATTTTCCGGCCGGGGCGGCCCAGAACAGGGCTGTGACGGCTTCACCTGAGTTATTAAAGAAGGCATGGGGCAAGCCTCGCGGCATGCGCACCAGGTCGCCACTGGACGCCGTTCTTTTTTTGCCGTCCAAAAGCAGGTCGATACGGCCGTCAATAACAAAAATGTATTCGTCCTGGAACGGGTGTGTGTGCGGTGGAACAAACGTTTCAATGGGAAACGTTGCATGCCACGCTATGCTCTCGTCACTCACTTGTTTAGGTACGTAAACTTGTCCCATTACATTCCAGGCCACACCATCCAGGCCAGCATTGGCCGGGGTGATGTCGGGGATTTCAAGGGTGGTGGATGAAGTCTCAGTCATGATGAATGGCTCCTGGTTATGCCGTCAGGCGGTCTAAAGTAGATTTCACCAAGGGGTTGGTAGAGGCAAATCTGGGCTTGAAGCCTTGTCGAGCCGTTACCAGCTCTTCTTCATCCCAGTAACCAATCAAGATGCCCCCTTCTGAAATGCGAGGTTGCACCTCGACCGACTCGATCGCATCGTCGGTAACGGTGACGCGTTGACGCGGTGCTCTGGCCCACTGGAACAGCGCTTCGTGAAGCCGCGCACGTGCTTCAATGTGTTCGTGTTCTTGTGATTCACCCAAATCGTGAAATTCGTTGGGATCGTTTTGCAGGTCAAAAAGCATCGGACGATAGTTTTCAAACAAGACGTACTTCCAACGCCCATCAAAAATCATGCGCATCCAGGCCTGGCGCGCCTTCGTGTTCAGCTCAATACGAGAATCCTGGAAGGCGTAGTCGTACTCGCAAATTACTGTCTGGCGCCAGTCTTTTGGTTGCTCGCCAAAAAGCAGGGGGCGCAACGAACGTCCATCCATAATGTGGGGCACGGCGGGGCCGCCGTAAGCATCAAGAAAGGTGGGGGCCAAATCCACGGCTTCGACCAGTGCTTTGTTGCGCGTGTTTCGGGTGCAGTCGGCCCTGGGATCTGGGTCGTACACAATCAGTGGCACACGTATCACCGGTTCGTGGAAAAGGTCTTTTTCACCCATCCAATGATCGCCCATGTAATCGCCATGGTCTGACGTGAAGACGATCATGGTGTTGTCCATCAGGCCGCGCTCCTCCATGAATGAGAACAGCAGACCCAACTGGTCGTCGATTTGTTTAATTAGGCCCATGTAACCGCAAAGCACTGTTTCACGCACTTCATCTCGCGAGAATGTCTGTGAAACACGATGATGCATCATGGCTTCATAAACAGGGTGAGGGTTGTGCTTTTCTTCTTCCGAGCGCACTACCGGCAAGGCATCCGACGGCTTGAACATACTGGCATAGGGCTCGGGCGCAATGTAGGGCCAATGCGGCTTAATGTAAGACAAGTGCATGCACCATGGCCGATTACCGGCTTCGTCGATAAAGTCCATGGCACGACGAGTAATGTAGGGCGTTTCCGAATGTTCGTCGGGTATGCGAGCTGCCTTGTTGGAGTATTTCAGAAACCAGCCTGATCGGATATTCCCTTCGTCATCGACGGTTGCATTTGCCCACTCTTCCCAGGGGTTATCGCCTTCAAAACCCTGATCCCTTAAATACTGGTTGTAGGCAGGTTCGGGGTCATGACCCGAATAGGGGTGGATGCCGTCGTCTCGCTCGTAGGGGTCGAAACCACATTCGCCAATGCGGCGTCCGATCTTTGAGTTCGGGTCAATGCCCAATCTGGCCATGCCGGAAAGGTCGGCCCTCATGTGGGTTTTACCGACAATGGCCGACTGCACGCCGAGTGGACGCAGGTGATCACCTATTGTCATTTCACCGACTTTGAGCGGAACAAAATTCCAGCTGGCCCCGTGTGAATGAACATACCGGCCGGTGTAATAACTCATGCGGGATGGGCCGCAGACCGGCGATTGCACATAGGCGCGTTCAAACAAAACACCTTTTGCGGCCAGCGCGTCGAGATTGGGGGTTTTCAAGGCGGGGTGGCCAAAGCACGACAGATAATCGGCGCGCAGTTGGTCACACATAATGAAGAGGACGTTCTTCACTTTGCGCTTATTCATATCTCCTCCTGATACTTGTGTCATGGGGATTAATAATTCTGTAAATCAATTCTAAGGAGCCGTCATTTATTCGAGTAGTGCTTTCTTTTCATGTCGATTACCATTGGTTATCGCATGAGAGGAGGATCGTATGCGTCTACAACAACTCGAACTGTTGGTTACCCTAGCCGAGCAGGGTAGCCTTCGGGCCGCAGCGGAAGTGCTGAACATCACTCAACCAGCTCTAAGCAAGTCACTACGACGACTGGAAGAAGAGTTTGGTACTGCGTTGGTGCAGCGCAGCGCCAAAGGGGTTCGGCTGACGCAGGTTGGCGAGCTGCTGGCCGCCCGGGCGGTCACCGTCATACGGGAAGTGGCACGCGCTCACGAAGATATTTCCTCGCACCTAGGGAATACAACCGGTCGGGTTACGGTTGGGTTATCACCCGCAGTAGCGGTGCTTTTTTCGCCGGGCGCGGTAGCGCGTTTTCGCAGGCGCTGGCCCCGAGCCAGGGTTTGCATCCGCGATGTGTTGTATCCGCAAGCGTTGCATCAGCTGCGGCGTGGTGATTTGGACTTTGTCTTAGGGCCGGTGCCGGCAACCGGGGTTGGGGCTGACCTGCTTTGTCAGGTGCTGTTTCACAGCCAGGAAGTGATTGGAGCAAGACGAGGTCACCCGCTGGCTAAGGTACGTAAATTGAAGGATTTGTCTGATGCTTCATGGATACTGGTGGGGCCGGCGCGTGGGCCGGGTGACCCCCAGCATCTGCACCTGGAAGAGCGCGGCATGCCACCACCCAAGGTGCCCCTTGAGTGTGAGTCTTTTTTTTCTCTGCTCAGCCTGATGCCTACACAAGACGTCATCGGCATTATGCCGCGCAGTTTTCTTAATCGTCACGGTCGCCGGGCCGGGCTGGTGTCTCTACCGATTGAAGACCCTTTGCCCATCACCACAATTTATGCGGTCTCGCGCAGCGACGCACCCCTAAGCCTGCCGTCACAAGACCTGCTTGAGGCTTTCATGCAAGAGGCTCGTGAGGTTGTGAATAGCCAATTGAAATAACTCTCATGTCCCGTATCAATTGCCCGCAATGTCGGCGTCCCGAATCGTACTGCGTTTGCAAGTACATCACAAAGGTGTCCAGCACCACACGGGTTCTTATTTTGCAGCACCCGGAAGAAGATCGGCATCCGTTTAATACCGGCCGCCTGGCTGCATTAAGCTTGAGAAATTGTGATCTTTGGATCGGTGAACAGTTTTCTGGTCTTAGTGAAGAGCTGGCAAAGTTTTCATCTGTGTATTTGCTGTTTCCCGGAGAATCGGCAAAAACGCCCCCGGCGCTGGCCGAACATGCCGCCACCAAGCCAACGCTATTGATCGTGCCGGACGGCACCTGGCGTAAAGCCAGCAAAATTCTTTATGCAAACCCGCAGTTGGAAAGTTTGCCGCGCGTTACGTTGGGGCCGGGCAACCCCTCGCGTTATCGCATTCGCAAAGCGCCGAAACCTGAGGCCGTCGCGACCATCGAAGCAATTGTGCGCACCCTGGAAGTTTGGGAGCCTGCAAACGATTTTTCGTCGGTTCTGAATCCGTTTGAAGTGATGGTGGAACAGCAGTTGGCGGCTTATTCAGCTGGAAACCGCTGATCCGTAATTTACAGCAGCGACGCAATCAACCAGTAAATAATGGCCGCTAGCATTGCCGATGCCGGCACGGTAATAATCCAGGCGGCAACAATCTTGGTAACGGCAGTGCGCTTCACCAATTCGTTTTTGTAAACCTTGCGCATCTTCTTGTATTCTTTTTTGCTCAGCTCAACGTCAGCCTCGTGTGCTTTCAGCTCCTTGAGCATGGTCTGTTTGGTGGCCACGTCGGCGGCGGCAAAACGGTCGAGGAAGGCCTCAACAATTTCCTTGTCGGCGCCAGAATGATGGTGCTTGATTTCCTCGAGCATACGTGAATAGTTTGATTTCAAACGTTCACGCAGGAAGCCCACACCGAAAATGCCGCCAATGGCAATGTGGGTAGAGCTGACCGGCAGGCCCAGTTGCGATGCAATAATAACGGTAATGGCGGCAGCCATGGCCACGGAAAACGCACGCATCTGGTCGAGGTCGGTAATTTCACCACCCACGGTACGAATGAGTTTGGGGCCGTACAGGGCCAGGCCAAGGGCAATGCCAAAGGCCCCGATCAGCAACACCCACAATGGAATACCGGCTTGTTCCGATACACCGCCGCGCAGCACGGTGTCGGCAATGGCAGCCAGCGGCCCGATGGCGTTGGCGACATCGTTGGCGCCATGGGCAAAGCTCAGCAGCGCTGCAGCAAAAACCAACGGAATGGTGAACAATGAGTTGATTGCTTTTTTGGTGTTGTTAAGCAGGCTGGCGCGCCGGGTAAGGAGGTTTCGCATGAACAGCCAAAACAACAGCCCCATGGCCACCCCGATTCCAGCGGCGGTGTAGAAGTCCACTTTCCAGATTTTACTTAGGCCTTTAAGCATCAAGTAGGTGGAAAAGGCGAAAGCCATGACGCCAATGAGGATGGGAACCGTTACCCTGGCGGCCTTCACCATATCTGTTTTATAGGTAATGGCTCGCTTGATCCACAACAGAAAGCCGGCGGCAATGAGTCCACCCAGTACGGGTGAAATGACCCAGCTGGCTGCGATTTTTCCCAAGATAGGCCAGTTTGCGGCGGCAAAGCCGCCGGCAGCCAGGCCTGCGCCCAGAACGGCGCCCACGATTGAATGGGTGGTGGAAACGGGTGCGCCAAGGGCCGTGGCCAGGTTCAGCCAAAGTGCCCCGGCCAGCAGGGCAGAAGTCATCAGCGCAATGAAGTGGTCGCTATCGGGAACGTACGACATGTCGATAATGCCGCCGCGCACGGTAGAAATGACGTCACCCCCCGCGATAATGGCACCGGCCATTTCGAACAGGGCGGCAATCACAATGGCCCAGCCCATGGATATCGATTGCGACCCGACCGCAGGCCCGACATTATTGGCGACGTCGTTGGCGCCGATGTTCATGGCCATGTAGCCGCCAATCATGGAGGCCACGACCAGCAAAATTCCTTGCTGTCCGGTAATGCCCAAGCCCAGGGATGAGTAGATCATGATGCCGGCAACAAACAGCAGTGCCAGGCCGTAGCGGAAGAACTCGCGTCGGCTGCGTTTGGTACCTTGTTGCAGGTCGTTCACGTTTTGTAGCTTCATGGGTTTTTGAGGCTTGGTTGATCATTCAAGGAGAAACAGTGCGAATTATGACATTTCTTTTTTCTGTCATATTGCGCGCATGAAAAAGCCCATGGGTTGTCTGCATGGGCGAGTCTTATTTTAACCGTTATCGTGGGTCGGGCTGATTTTGCCCGTTAACGCGGGTTTGGCGCAATCGGTTACCCAATGATTTTTACTTTTTTAAGGCAGGGCATAAGCAATAACGTCATCACCGGCCGTGGTGTCCAGCGATCCATGCCCCCCTGCCACGACCACAAGGTATTGTTTGCCGTTTTGACCCATAAAGCTCATGGGTGTGGCCTGGCCTCCTGCGGGCAGACGCTGTTCCCACAATTGTTTGCCGGTTGAAACGTCATACCCCCTGACGTAGTTGTCGATGGTGCCCGACAAAAAGGCAACGCCGCCCGCCGTCATGAGTGGCCCCCCTAGATTGGGCACCCCCATTTTGAAAGGCAGGGGTAGGGGCGAACTGTCGACTACCGTACCGTTTTTGTGCTTCCAGATAATTTCACCCGTGGCAAGGTCGGCGCCTGCAACATAGCCCCAGGGCGGAGCCTGGCACGGTAAGCCCAATAACGACAGGAAGGGGAATAATTTAACCGCATAAGGCGCACCAAAGTTTTCGTTCAGGGCGGGTAAACCGTATTCCGGCGGTGTGTTGTGAACCGCCAGCGAAGTGTCGTCGTTACGCGGAATAAGTTGTGACACAAATGCCAGGTAAGTTGGTGTCGTAAAAGCAACCTGGCGTTCCGGGTCAACCGCAATACTGCCCCAATTGAACACGCCGAAATTACCTGGATAAACGAGCGAGCCTTGCAGTGAGGGCGGTGTAAAGCGCCCTTCGTAACGGTATCGATGAAACTGGATGCGGCAGGCCAGTTGGTCGAACAGGGAGGCCCCCCACATATCGGCTCCCGCAAGTTCCGGTGGGTTGAACGACAGTTTTGAAACAGGTTGGGTTGGCGCCGTGAAGTCACCCAGCACAGCGCCTTGGGCGGCGGGCTCTTCCTTCACCGGCAAAACAGGTTCGCCGGTAAGCCGGTTCAGAACAAACAGTTCACCTTGTTTGGTAGGTTGTACCAGGGCCGGCACCGTTTCGCCGTTAATCGTGAGGTCGAGCAAGCTGGGTTGAGAAGGAACATCGTAATCCCACAGGTCGTGGTGGACGGTTTGGAAATGCCAGCGTACCCGGCCGGTGTCCAGTTCCAGCGCGACAATGGAGCTGGCGTATTTTTCCACTTCGGGGCTACGATCGCCGCCCCATTGGTCGGGCGGCTGGTTTCCCATAGGAACGTAAATGAGTCCAAACTCTTCGTCAACGCTGCTGATGCTCCAGCTGTTGGGAGAGTTCGGCGTGTAGGTTTCTCCCGGCGCAATGGGTTCGGTTTGCTCGGGGTTAGCGGCATCCCAATTCCAGACCAGTTCGCCGGTATTCACGTTGAAAGCGCGAATTACGCCGGATGGTTCGCTGGTGGAGACATTGTCGAGTACGGTACCACCCACAATCAGCAGGTCTTCAGTCACCACCGCCGGAGAGGTGGAATAGTAGCCGCCCACACGTTTGTTGGGCATGTTGTTCCACAGATCGATTTCACCTTTACCTTGCCCAAAGGCCGAGCAGACCTTGCCGTTCTCCGGGTTTAGCGCAATCACGCGGCCGTCGGAAGTGGGCATGAACAGACGGGAATTGCAAGTGTCGGTAAACCCTTCCAACGCCGTTTTGTCCACTTCGGCCTGATATGAAAGGCCGCGGCAGGTAAGGTGCTGCAGGGCCATATCGCCTTCGATTTCCGGGTCGAAACGCCATAACTCCTCGCCCGACGTGGCATCCAGTGCAATTACGTTTTGGTGCGGTGTGCACAGGAATAGGCGATTGCCCACGTTCAGGGGGGTGACCTGAAAAGTGGTTTCCACCGGGTCGCCCGGCTGGCCACGCATATCGCCTGTTTTGTAGTGCCAGGCCACTTCCAGTTGTCTGATGTTTTCCGGTGTGATCTGGTCCAGTGGCGAATAACGTTGACCAAAGCCGGTGCGGCCGTAGGCATGCCACTCTGCTTCTGGAATCTCGGGCGCGCGATAGGTGTCGGGCGTGCTACGCATGGCAAGCGTGCCGTTGACGCGGTGCGAGTCGGTGATCCAACTGGCTGCGGACACAACCAGCGTGCCCAACAGGGCCAGCCATAGCAAGCCTTTATTGAATCCCGGGATGCCTTGTAATGATCGGTTTACCCAAGGCACCAGCAGCCACAAGCCAATGAGGAAAAACAGCCCGACTCTTGCCGCCAACGGCCACCAGTCGAATCCTTGTTCATGAATCGACCACCACACAAGACCGCCCAATAGTAGGGCGTACCACAGCAGCGCCAAGGCTTTCTGCTTGAACAATAAAACGGCAATCAGCAGTAAAGCCAGGCCGAAGGCGATATATGCTGGCGTGTCGCCCAATACGAAGAGCCAGAGGCCGCCCGCCGATAAACCTAACCCGGCCAGTAGCAGCACGAATGCGGTAAGGGAAAGAAGCAGCGGGCGTCTGGTTGGGTTCATGAACTTTCCTGTGGCTTGATTCGGAACCAAAGCCCATAAAGGGCTGGGACAAATAATAGAGTAATAGCGGTACCTACGGCTACCCCTCCAATCAATACGAAGGCCAGTGGACCCCAGAAAGTGTCCAGGGTTAACGGGACAAAGGCAAATACAGCGGCCAATGCAGTCAGTACCACAGGGCGGGCACGTTGCACGGCGGCTTCCACCACCCCTTCGAACGGGTTCATGCCGGCCTTGAAGTTATCGGCGACTTGCTGCGTCAGTATCAGCGTGTTGCGCATCAGAATGCCCGCCAGGCCGGTAAGCCCAAGCAGGGCGACAAAGCCAAAGGGCTGGTGGAACAGAAGCAAGGCCAGTACGGCACCGATCAGCCCAAGCGGCGCCGTTGCAATAACCATGAATGTGCCTGAAAAGGACCGCATTTGCAGCATGATGAAAATCAACATGACGGCGAACATGATGGGTTGCATCTTTTGAATAGATGATTCGCCTTTGGTCGATTCTTCGACCGAACCGGCCAATTCCAAGTGATATCCTGCAGGAAGATGGTTGCGCAATGGCTCAAGGCTGTTCCACAAGGCCAGGCTGACATCATTGGGTTGCGCGCCCTCGACATCGCCCTGAACCATCAGTACGCGCTCGCGATTGTGCCTTTTAACCACTGGCTCTTCAAAGCGGGTTTCAATTTTGCCCAATTGTGAAAAAGGCAGCTTGCGACCTTCCGGCGTCACAATTTCAATGCGATTCAATATGTCGGCATCGTTGCGTGCGTCGTGGCCCAGCCCGGCCATGCGCGCAACGACATTCACACTGCGAATGTCTTGGCGAACCTGGGTTATGGTGACGCCCTCAAGCTGGAATTGAAGCTGGCGGGAAACGTCCAGCGGTGTCATGCCCAGCAAGCGCAGACGTTCTTTATCCATGTTCAGATGCAAAATGGGTGCGCGCTCATTCCAGTCGAGGTGAGCGCCATGGATGTTCGGATGTTGTTGCATCACGTTGCGGACATCGTAGGCAATATCACGCAAGGTGTCAGGGTTGGGGCCCAATATACGGAAGGCGACAGGCCACGTGACGGGGGGGCCGTACAGCAGGGTCTGAGCGCGCACGCGGGCTTCAGGGAAACGGCCATTGTCAATGGCCTGATTGACCCGTTCAATGATCCGGTCGCGTGCTTGCGCGTCGGTTGCCACGGCAATCAGTTTGGCGAATCCGGGGTCGGGCATCTCGGGGCTGGCAGAAATGAAAAAGCGCGGGGCGCCGGCGCCAATGTAGGCCGATAGCGACGCTATTTCTTCCATGGGTGAAAGCAGGGCCTCCAGTTTTTGAACAGTGCGGTCTGTGGCTTCAATGCTGGTGCCTTGCGGCATGTACACGCTGATCAGCACTTCGGGGCGGTCTGAGGTGGGAAAGAATTGTTTCTGCACAACCGTTGCCATACCCGCAATGGCCAGCAGCAAAAGCCCGATGGTAAAGGCCACAACGGTTTTCCGGTGTACAACGCACCAGGAGATCAGTGCGCGCAGGCGTTGATAGCGCGGCGACTGGTAGGGCTGGTGATGTGTATTCGCTTCATTCGGCCCGTGTGCCTGGGGCTTGTTTTGGGCCGGCAGCATCTTGACGCCCAGATACGGCACAAAAATCACGGCAACCAGCCAGGATACGATCAGTGAAATGCCCAGTACCCAGAAAATATTGCCGGTGTATTCACCGACTGCCGATTGTGCAAATCCAATAGGAATAAAGCCCGCAACAGTCACCAACGTGCCAAACAGCATGGGTGCAGCGGTAACTGTCCAGGCGTGTGCCGCGGCTTTTACGCGGTCCCATCCTTCTTCCATTTTGACGAGCATCATCTCGACCGAGATAATGGCGTCGTCAACCAACAGGCCCAGGGCCAGAATCAAGGCGCCTAACGTGACGCGGTCCAGGTTGATCCCCATCATCAGCATGATCAGGAAAGTGATACCCAGCGTAACGGGAACCGCAATGCCCACGATGAGGCCCGCGCGCAGGCCAATGGCCAGGATACTAATGGCAACGACGACGGCGACGGCGATGAAAAACTTGATTTGAAACAGATTGACCGCGCCGGCAATGGCATTGGCCTGATTCGTTAATACATTCAACGACATCCCGAGCGGTAAACGGGTCCGCTCCTGTTCGATGAAATCCGCCAGCCGATCTCCCAGTTCCAGCCCGTTCACGCCGCTTTCCATGACTACGCCAATCAAAACGGCGTCTTGCCCTTTTGAACGTACCATGTAGGAGGGCGGATCTTCATAGCCGCGATGAATGGTGGCGATGTCGGCCAGGCGAATAAGACGTTCGCCGATGCGCAAGGGGACATTGGCCAGCGCCTTGGGGTCCGACAGGTCGCTGTCCAGCCGCAAATACAAACGTGGTCCATCTGTTTCAATGCGTCCGGCCGGCATCAGGCTGTTCTGGGCGTCGATGGCCTGGAAAATTGCCGTGGGCGAGAGTCCCAGATTATTCAGTTGTATGGGGTCGAATTCGATGAAGACACGTTCGCTGCGTTCCCCCAGTATCAGGGCTTTACGTACGCCAGGAACCTGCCGTATGCGATCGCGGATATTTTCCGCGTCTCGCGTGACAAGGCGCATCGGCAGGCCAGGTGCGGTTAAGGCAATCAAATTGAAGTAGACGTCGGCAAAATCGTCATTCACGATCGGCCCAATGACGCCTTCGGGCAGGTCGCCGGCCTCTTCCTGCATGCGTTTGCGTACTTCGTAAAAAAGGTCGGGCACGATCTCTTTGGGCGTATTGTCTTGGAACTCGACCTGCAAGTTGACCTGGCCCGGGCGCACCGTTGTTTCAATTTCGTGCAGGTGGGCCACTTCCTGAATGCGTTTTTCAAGCCGGTTGGCGACTTGTTCCTGCATTTCCTGCGGTGTGGCGCCAGGCCAGTTGGCCGACACCACCAGTGCGCGCACGGTAAACGGGGGGTCTTCCGCCCGCCCCAGCGACAGAAAGGCATAGATGCCGGCAACAACCGCCAGGATCAAAAAGAACAGGGTAATGGCGCGTTCCTTGACCGCCAGTGCCGACAGGTTTGGGAAGCTCATTCGCCTTGCACCCGAACGTCCATATCTTCTTGCAAAAGGTGTGTACCCACGGCCACGATCTGCTCGCTGCTTTCAAGCGGGCCGCTCACTTGGGCTGTTTCAGTTTCAATCCGAACGATTGAGACAGGCACGGGAATGACTTTTCCCGCCTGAATTCGCCACACGTGAGCTCCGCTGCCTCGTTCGCTGATCGCCCCGAGTGGAACCACAAAAGTGGTTTCGGCTGAGGGAGCTGAATTGAACTGAGTTCGAACCACGCTTCCCAATTGA
Source organism: Pusillimonas sp. UBA3987 (assembly GCA_002384935.1). GTDB lineage: Bacteria > Pseudomonadota > Gammaproteobacteria > Burkholderiales > Burkholderiaceae_B > Neopusillimonas. The sequence continues at coordinate 104,826 of DGCD01000021.1, read as the reverse complement.
AGCGCCGGGCTGTCGCCATCAGGTATGGCGAGCGCGTAGCGTGCGCGAAGTGTGCGACTTTGCGGGTCAACTGCGCCGGCGGTTTCCCGTAGTGTCAACGGAAACACTTGTTGTCCAAGTAACAGACTTCCTTGTTCAGGCGGCACGGTGTCTTCAGGAAAATAGACTTCCACTTCACGCGGGCCTGAATGGGCCAGGCGGGCAACGGTAAAGCCCGATGTCACGACTTGCCCCTCTTCTGCGCTGACGTCAATCAAAACACCGTTGGCCGGTGCATTAAGCTGCGCGTAGTCCAGTGCATTCCTGGCCTGGGTCAATTGTGTTTGTGCCACGTCGCGTCGTGCGCGTGCTTCGCGCAACATCAGCTCGGCCTGTTCGGCCGCCTGCTTGCTTACCGCGTTGTGCTGCAGTAACGCCTGGTGGCGGGTGAGGTCAGCCTGTGCAATGCGCAAGGCGGCGTTTGCGGCCGCCAAGTCGGCTTGCGCACCTTGAACGCGTTCGTGAAAATCACGTGGGTCCAGCTCGAAGAGTGCCTGACCCTGGTTGACGGTTTGACCGGCATCGACGAAACGCTTGGCAATACGGCCGGCAACTTGAAAAGCCAGGGGAGACTCAGTGCGTGCACGTACTGTGCCCGACAGGCTCAATGATGAGTGGTTGTCTGGTTCCACGACCCAGGGTTTGACGATGGGCGCTTGCGATTGAGACGAGGAAGTGGCGGCGTTGTTGCATCCGTTAAGCAACAATGCCGCCGCCGCAATGAGGCAGGCAATAAATGCACGCATGGTACGTTCTCGTGAAGATGATCAGCGAGATCGTACCGCATTCTTATGCGTGGGTTTTAGACCCCGCCGTTTTGTACAACGACAAGACAACACCGCCGGCAAGCAGCCCTACCGTCACACTCAACGAGATAGAGGGGGGAACTTTGCCGATAATATTGACCAGGAAAACCTTACCGCCAATGAAAACCAGAATCAAGGCCAGTGCGTACTTCAGATAATGGAAACGGTGAATGATGGCTGCCAGTGCGAAGTAAAGCGCGCGCAGCCCCAGAATGGCGAAAATATTACTGGTGTAAACAATAAAGGGGTCGGTGGTAATGGCAAAAATGGCAGGAATGGAGTCGACCGCAAAAACCACGTCGGTAAATTCAACCAGAATGAGCGCCAGGAACAAGGGAGTGGCTTTTCGTACGATCCGGCCCGACTTTGGATCGGACTCTTTCACCCAGAATGCGTTGCCGCGCAAATTATCGGTAAACGGTATGCAGCGCCTGATTATCTTCAATAACGGGTTTTTCGAAATGTCGGGGGTGTGATCGACCATAAACCACATTTTCACGCCGGTAAAAACCAGGAAGGCGCCAAATACATAAAGAATCCATTCGAACTCGTGAATCAGGCCCGCACCGACGCCAATCATGATGGCGCGCAGCACAATAACGCCCATGATTCCCCAGAATAAAACCCGGTGTTGATATTTTCGGGGGATGCCAAAAAAGGTGAAAATCAGCGCAATGACAAAAATATTGTCCATTGACAGGGATTTCTCGATAAGAAAGCCCGTGTAGTAGTGCATGCCGTCCTCGGGGCCGAAGAACCACCAGACCCAGCCGCCGAAAATGACGGCGGCAAGAATGTAGCCGGTGGAAAGGAAAAGGCTTTCCCGAATGCCGATTTCCTTGTCTTCCTTGTGAAGGATGCCCAGGTCGAACGCCAACAGCAAAGTGACAACAGCAAAAAAGGCGACCCAGGTCCATGCAGGCACCCCCGCGACGGTTTGAAACAGAAAATCAAATCCATGCATGGCAAGGCAATTCCGTAAAAGTGGTCAGACGACGCTATGATGCCGTTTCTTTTAATATATATAAATACTGAATAAACTGACTAAAACTTCGAAAAAACCGAACTATTGGCAGTGGGGCATAGGTGTGCATATGAATTATCGACATCTTTACTATTTCTGGATTGTGGGTAAAGAAGGGGGCTTTGCCCGTGCAGCCAATCGCCTGGGGGTCGCGGTGCAAACCGTATCCGCACAAGTGCGGGCGCTGGAGAGGCAACTGGGGCACGAGTTGCTCAAGCCGGACGGGCGTGGCGTTGTTCTTACCGATGCCGGTCAGCGCGCCCTGATTCGTGCCGATGAGATTTTCCAGTTGGGTAAGGTTTTGCAAGACGAGGTTGCACAAATTGCTTCCCGACCGGTGATGCGTTTTTCCGTGGGCCTTTCTGACGGCTTGTCGAAGTTGGCGGCTCACGCTTTGCTGCAGCCGGTGCTCGAGGAAAATGGCTTGCGGCTGTTGTGTCATGAAGGCGAACTGGAGGCGTTATTGGCCGAGTTGGTTCAACACCGGCTCGACGTTGTCCTTGCCAGCCAGCCGGCACCGCCGAACATCAATCTGCGCCTGTTGTCCGACCGGGTCGGTACCAGCCAGATTGATTGGTTTGGCGTCAGGCAGTGGGTTACCAGGCAGCAACAGGAGGCTTTTCCCGCAAATCTTGCAACACTGCCGGTATTGCTGCCAACCCGGCACTCCATGTTGCGATTGTCACTGGACCAGTGGTTTGAGTCGCGCGCCATCAAGCCCAATATCGTGGGTGAGTTTGAAGACAGTGCCCTGATGGCAGTGTTCGGCGCGAAAGGGATGGGTATTTTCCCCGCCAGCAGGTTGGGGGCCTCTGATTGGGACCTGTTGCCGCAGTTACGCCGTTTGGGAGAATGTCTCGGCGTACAAGAAGATATCTATGCCATCCGCCATCGTCGCAGTGATGCGCACCCTTTGCTTCAGCGCGTCATCCGCGCTTCCCAACTGGCCAGCGGCAAGGGTGGGTCCTGCTGAATAATACGGGTCAGGACGCTTCCCAGTGCATCAACACCCCGTTCCGAGCCCCAGCTTTGCGGCGCTGTGGAGCGCCATTGCCCGGTAGCCGGGTCGCGCTCTGCCACCTTGAAGCGAAAGGAGTAATAGCCGGTGCCCAGGCCCATGCGCAGGTCAGAGGCAATAAGGTGGTTATCGATTTCGTCGTAACGCAGCCAGTCACCGCTGAACCAGCGCAAGCCATCGAGCATGGCATTGTCCTTGAGGCTGTGTGCCGGTTCGCTATTCAGCGGCAGACGAATTCGCTCTCCCGGCTTGTGATCGAAAAAGCCCGTGATGACTTCGTAGTAATGATCATCCGGGGTTTTGGCCACGACGCGCCACAGCAGAATATTAAAGGGGGCTGGCGTTGAAAAGATATCTGTGATTTCGATATTCGATTCGGCAAACTCGGCCCGTACGCGGGCCTCGGTGACATTCTTGGTAACGACCGACAACGCCAGGTAAAGCGCACAGTAACCCAGTACCCACCCATTGAAACGTTGCACGCGGGGTCTCGCACCGGCCGCAAGGCCGGCAATCGCCGCAATAAGCAACGGCAAGGTAAAAAATGGGTCGATAATGAAAATACTGGAGCCGCTGGCAGGGGTTGGGAGCCAGGGCCAGAATAATTGGGTGCCATAGCTGGTTAGCGCATCCAGCAGGACGTGCGTCATGAAAACCAGCCAGAGGGTCAGGAACAGGCGACCCTTGCTGTATTGGTGCGTGGGGGGCCACAAACGAAACAGCCACGTCAGCAACAAGGAAAACAGGGTAAGCACAAACACCGAGTGAGTGAAGCCACGGTGATAGATCATATTGGCAATGGGGTTGCCGTAATCAAGAATAACGTCGAGATCGGGTAAGGTGGCCAGAACGGCGCCTGCCACATAGGCCTTACGACCGTGGAAGCGTCCCAGCATTACGCCGGTAACACTTGCGCCCAATACTGCTTGCGTGACTGAGTCCATGGGAGTCTGTAACGTTTTGAGGTCGCCTGATACTACCACAAGGCAATGAAATCCACGGTCTGTTTGACTCTGTTTTCCGGGTCGCCCGGCGCGTTAAAATGCATTTTTCGTTCAACTTCTTGCGGCCCGTGCGAGCGTCGGGGACGCTAAAGGAATGCTTTTGTTCAATCTACTGTCCGCCTATGCCGGCGACCCTATTTTGTCCATGCAACTGGCTTACCGCGACGACCCCCGTCCGGAAAAAACCAATTTGAGTATCGGCTTGTATTACGATGATCAGGGCCGCATTCCCCGCTTGCGTTCCGTGCAGCAGGCGCGTGAACGGGTTTTGCAATCTACCGATCCAAGCATGTATCTGCCGATGAGCGGCAACCCGTCCTACTGCAAGGCGAGTCAAGTCCTGGTGTTCGGTAACGACGCGCCCGCACTGCACGAAGGCCGTGTTGCCACGATTCAAACCGTTGGCGGTTCGGGTGCATTGAAAGTGGGTGCAGATGTCTTGCGCAAATTCTTTCCGAATTCTCAGGCGCGTATCAGTGATCCCAGTTGGGATAATCACCGCGCTATCCTGGAGGGGGCGGGCTTTGTGGTTGATACGTATCCCTATTTCAATCGCGAAACGCAACGTCTGGATTTCGACCGCATGCTGGAAGGCTTGAAAGCCCTTTCGCCGGAAACGGTCGTGTTGTTGCATCCCAGTTGTCATAATCCAACCGGCGCAGATTTGAGCCAGGACCAATGGGATCAGGTTGTCGAGGTGGTGGTCAACAATCATTTAATTGCGTTCCTGGATATGGCCTACCAGGGCTTTGGCGATGGTCTTGATGACGATGCCTACCTGGTTCGTGCACTGGTGCGTGCGGGGGCGTCGTTTTTGGTGGCCAACTCGTATTCCAAAACGTTTTCTTTATATGGCGAACGTTGCGGGGCGCTGAGCATGGTCTGTGCCAATGCCGATGAGGCGGGCCGTGCGTTGGGCCAAATGCAGCAGGCGGTACGTCGTAATTATTCCAGCCCGCCGGCGTTTGGAGCGAGCCTGGTGGAAACGGTGTTGAACGATGCTGAACTGGCGGCACTATGGCGTACCGAACTGGCCGAAATGCGTACTCGCATTCAAACCATGCGTTCCCGCTTGCATCATGGGTTGTGCACGCAGCAACCCAATGTCGACTGGGCGTTCTTAATGGCGCAGAAAGGCATGTTCGGTTACGCGCCTGTGCTGGCGCGACACATGATGCAATTAAGGAATGAGCACGCGGTTTATATCATTGAGTCTGGCCGGATTTGTGTGGCCGGTTTGAATGAGGCCAATGTGGATCGTGTGGCCGAGGCTTTTGCTGCAGTGCTGAAATAGCATGAAGTTAAGTGAATTTCTTACATTTTTTGCCAAAATGGTCCCAATTTATCGGTAATTACCCCTAAAATCAGAGAAGCGTCATCTATTTGACATGTTTTTGGAGTACGCTGTTATTGCAGTACAGAACTTTTGTGCTAACCGTAACTCTCAAGAGGTTATACAGATGTTGGTGAAACCGCGTACTCCCGCTCCATTTCGTCCGTTCAAGGCCAGTTCGCAGCTCATAGTCAACCACGAGCGCGCCAAGCTGGCTTCAGCCAAACGCATTATCAGTATCGGCAGTATTGGCAATGATCGTTACGGGAGAAAGCGTGACAGCTGATTCACAGCGTTTCTAAGTTTTGGAAGGTTGAAAAGCCAGGTGCCGAACCTGGCTTTTTTGTGGCCTAAAGAAGGGCAGCAGGATGAGTGACTGTTGGTAAAGCGTTAAAATTAAAGATTAAATTTATTTTGCTGAAAGTTTATGTCTCAGGTTCTGGTTGCGGCGCTTTACAAGTTTGTTCGCCTGGATGATTTCCAGGCCATGCAGGCACCGATTCATGAAGTATGTGAGCGCCATGGTGTCATGGGTACGTTGTTGTTGGCCAAAGAGGGTATTAACGGCACGATTGCCGGCCCGGAGCAGGGTGTCCGGGCAGTGCTAAATTATTTGCACTCCGATGCCCGTTTTGCCACGCTGACGCACAAGGAGTCGTGGGCAGACACCATGCCGTTTTACCGGCTCAAGGTAAAACTCAAACGTGAGATTGTCACCATGGGCGTACCCGACATCGATCCGGAAACCATGGCAGGGCAATACGTTACGCCCCAGCAATGGAATGACCTGATTTCCGATCCCGAGGTGGTTGTTGTTGATGTGCGCAATGATTACGAAGTAAATATCGGTAGTTTCAAGGGGGCGGTGAATCCCAAGACGGACAGTTTTACCGAGTTCCCCGACTGGATCAAAGCGCAGTCGACAGAAACCGGTGTTTTGCATAAGAAGAAAAAAGTAGCCATGTTCTGCACCGGGGGAATACGTTGTGAGAAATCCACAGCTTATTTGCGTTCGCAGGGTTTTGAACAGGTATATCACCTGGAAGGCGGGATTCTGAAGTACCTGGAAACCGTTCCACCTGAAAGCAACCTCTGGAAGGGCGATTGTTTTGTGTTCGACGAGCGTGTTTCGGTGGGTCATGGCTTAACGCCTGGCGAGTACGAACTGTGCCGCGCATGCCGCCAGCCTCTGTCACCGCAAGATAAAAAATCGATTCATTTCGAACCGGGGGTGAGCTGTCCGCATTGCCACAACCGGCATTCTCCTGAACAAATTGCGCGGTTTCGTGAGCGTCAGAAGCAGACCGAATTGGCGCGCAAGCGTCGTGAGCGCCATATTGCTGCACCTATCGATGAGCAAAAGGCGGTTAAACGTGCGATGAAAGAGAAAGCCAGACAGGCAGCGCGCGCCCGGCAACAGGTGCAAGCGAAGCGCTAACAGTTTGCCTGCTCGGTGCAGCTTGTCTTTATCGCGCCGATCATGCCTGAGCATGGTTTTCTTTGTATCTTGAACTAAAAAACAGGTTTGTGTGTTTTGACTGATTTCTTGCCCATTCTGTATTCGTTCCGACGTTGTCCATATGCCATGCGGGCGCGCCTGGCAGTGGCGGCTAGTGGATTGCCATGTCAGTTGCGTGAAGTGGTCTTGCGCAACAAGCCGCAGCCGATGCTCGACGCCTCGCCGAAAGGAACGGTGCCGGTTTTTGTTTTGCCCGATAATGAAGTTGTCGACGAAAGCCTCGATATCATGTTGTGGGCATTGCGGCAAAAGGATCCCGGTCAGTGGTTGAATCCCGAGTGCGAAAATGCCGAAACAATGATGGCGTTGATCGCCTCGTGCGATCAGGTATTCAAGTATCACCTAGATCGCTACAAATATCCCCAACGTTATGAAGATACCGAATCTGCACCGCACGGGCAGGCAGGAGTGGCCTGGCTGACCCAGCTTGAAGCCCGGTTAAGCGCGTCACGTTACTTGTTCGGTGAAAGGCCGTGTCTGGCCGATACGGCCATCATGCCGTTTGTACGACAGTTCGCGCGTGCTGATCTTGACTGGTTCAACGATCAGCCGCTGATGCGGGTTAATGCCTGGTTGAATGCCTGGCTTGAATCGCCTTTGTTCATGCAGATTATGAGCAAGTACAAGCCATGGGAGGAAGGGGACCCGCCCGTGGTGTTTCCAACATTATCGTAGCCCCCTTCAACCTGGCAGAGGGTTATTCCATACCGGGTACGACGGTTGAAAACCCGCCATCCACGTGGGTGATTTCGCCGGTGACGCCGGCTGCCAGATCCGACAGCAGGAAAGCGGCCACGTTGCCTACGTCGCTAATGGTGACGTTGCGGCGCAGCGGTGCGTGGGCCTCTACAAATTTCAATATCGAACCAAAGTCTTTAATGCCGCTGGCCGCCAGCGTTTTAATGGGGCCGGCCGATATGCCGTTGGCGCGAATGCCGTGTGGCCCCAGTGAGTTGGCCAGATAGCGCACGCTGGCTTCAAGCGATGCTTTGGCCAGCCCCATAGTGTTGTAGTTGGGGACAACTTTTTCCGCGCCAAGGTAGGTGAGTGTGAGCAAAGCGGCATTGCGGTCTTTCATCATGGGGAAGGCCGCTTTGGCCAGCGCCGGGAAGCTGTAGGCGGAAATGTCATGGGCAATGCGAAAACCTTCGCGCGACATGCCATCGAGGAAGTCGCCGGCAATGGCTTCGCGTGGCGCGAAACCAATGGCATGGACCAGGCCGTCGAGGTTGTCCCAGTGTTTTTGCAGTTCTGCAATAGCGCCGTCGATCTGGGTATCTTCGCCGACGTCGCACGGAATGATGATTTTGCTGCCGAAGTCGTCGGCAAAGCCTGTAATGCGATCTTTGAACCGGTCTCCTACATAGGTAAACGCCAGTTCGGCACCTTGTTCGTGGCATGCCTTGGCAATACCGTAGGCGATTGACCGATTAGAGAGAACACCGGTAACCAGGATACGTTTGTTTTTCAAAAAACCCATTTTTTAGCCTTGTTTAAGCAGTAAGTTTAAAGATTAACCCTGAACATCGGTACCTGGAACACGCAGGCGTTGGCCGAGCTTAAGGTGAGTGCTTTTTAAATTATTGAGGCGTCGCAATTTGCCAACCGACGTACTGTAGCGTCGCGCCAGATCGTATAGCGTGTCGCCTTTTCGAACAATGTGAGTGCGCAAGTTGGGGCCCCGGCGCACGATAATGTCGCGTGTTTTGGCGTTGGCGCGGGTGCCCAGCCGGGTTTGCCGGACCGTTGAAGCATTGGCGGGTGTGGCTGCACCGGTGGGATCCAGTTTCATTGAAACCATGTGCAGTCCGGGCTCAGTGCCGGAGGCCGGAATCCACAGCGTGCGTGCATCGGCGCGCGCCTGCTGGCCCGATAAGCCGTTCATCTCACGCAGTTTTTCCAGACTGATGTTGTGTTCGCGGGCAATGGCTGCATATGATTCGCCATTTTTGGTTTGGTAGGTTTTCCAGTTCTGCCCCTTCAGATACGCCTCAAGGTTGGCTTTAAAGATGTCGACGCGGTTGGTTGGCAGCAAAATGGTTGGCACAACCTCCGGCATCATGACAGGCAGGTTTAACGCCGCATTCAAGGCTTTAAACTCTTCAACGGGTATTTCAGCCAGTTTTGCCGCAACCTCGACTTCAAGCGGGTGTGTTTTGCGTATGGCGGTGAAGTAGGGCGTATTGCTCACGGGAGGGAGTTTCACGCCATACCGTTTTGGGTTCGCAATAATGTTCTTGATGGCCTGCAGTTTTGGGACGTAATTGCGGGTTTCGTCCGGCAATTTCAATGACAGGTAGTCGGTTGGCTTGCCCGCGTCTTCATTACGGGCGATCGCGCGCTTTACCGATCCTTCACCCCAGTTGTAGGAAGCCAGGGCAAGGTACCAGTCACCCTGGAAATCGTATAAATACGCCAGGTATTCTACCGCTGCACGGGTTGATGCAATGGGGTCGCGGCGCTGATCCAGCGATGCGTTCTGCTCGAGGTTGAAATAACGCCCTGTACTGGGGATGAATTGCCATAAACCGGAAGCGCGCGAGCGTGACAGGGCCTGGGGGTCATAAGCACTCTCCACAAAGGGCAGCAAAGCCAGTTCCGTGGGAAGCTGGTTGCGCTCCAGTTCATCGAGCACAAAATAAAGATATCGCTTGGCTCGTTCGCTCATGCGGTACATGGCCTCGGGGTGTGAGGCGTAGTACTGGGTCCATTCGTCAACCAACGGATCATTCAGGTTGGGAATGGCAAATCCCCGTCGAATGCGGTCCCAGATGTTTTGGGCAGGATGAGTCAGGTCGATGGTATGCGACGTATCCACCGCCGCGTAGGGATTGCGACCTGCGTCTTTCTTGGTATTTTGCGTGGCACATCCGGCAACAAGCGTGGCCAGCACAAGCACAAATAGGCGCAGAAAATTCATGAGTAAAAACTAAAAGTTATTTTTCCATTCCCGCAGCGACGCAAAGACGCTGACGGCAGAGCTTAAAGGTTTGCCGGCATGGCGTTGTGCCGAGTCGATTACAGACTGTTGCAAAGGCCGAAGGAACGGGTTGGTTTCCATTTCGACACCAATTGTGGAGGGCAGGGTTGGCTGGTCTTGCTCGCGTTGCTGTTGGCAGGTTTTCCATCGCCTTTGCAGAACCGGATTGTCCGGCTCCACTTCCAATGCCCATTTCAGGTTCGACAGCGTATATTCATGCGCGCAACAAACCAGCGTGTCCAGGGGAAGAGCCTGAAGCTTGGCCAACGAGTTCACCATTTGCGCGGGCGTGCCTTCGAACAGCCGTCCACAACCGGCAGCAAAGAGTGTATCACCACAGAAAACGACGGGCTGGTTATTATCGAGATAGCCGAAATAAGCGATATGACCGGCGGTATGGCCGGGGATGTCGAGGACCGACAGGGTGAGGTTGAATGCGTCCAGCGGTACTTCGTCGTCTTCTTTCAGGCGGATGTCGCATGCGGGTATGGTTTCGCCCAGCGGGCCATATACTGTCGCGCCAGTCGCGTTCTTCAATTCCTGAACTCCGCCCACGTGATCGGGGTGATGATGCGTGACCAGAATGGTGTCAAGCGTAAGTTGGTGTTTGTTCAAGACATCCAGGATAGGCCTGGCGTCGCCCGGGTCGACGACGACGGCACGGTTTCCTTTTCGCAATAACCAGATATAGTTGTCGGAAAATGCGGGAACGGGAATGAGCCGCGTTAAAGCGGAATCAGCATGCATCGTCATAACTTGTGCCACCCATTAAGGAGTTTAAGTGCTTGGATCATCTGACCAACCCCTGATTTTCGAGCTGGCTGAGTGGCTGGAAACGCCGGTTGGCCAGTATGTGCGAAATTGGGAACAACGGAAAATTGGTGCCATGGTTGCCAATGCGTTCGGCTACCATGCCGTTCAGGTCGGCTTGCCGCAATGGAATTTGCTTGAGTCGAACCGGATTTCCCATAAAGTGTCTACGCATCAAAGTCTTGATGGCGTGTCTTCTTTAAGTGCAACCCCTTCACTTTACGCCGAACCAGAGTATTTGCCGTTTGAAAGTCAGTCAATTGATCTATTGATATTACCGCATGTGCTGGAGTGTTCCAACAACCCCCATCTGGTGCTGCGTGAAGCCGAGCGGGTGTTGGTTCCCGAAGGGCGTTTGGTGATTTCGGGGTTTAACCCCTGGAGCTTATGGGGCGCGCATGGTCGATTGCCGGCGCTGGACCCTGTCACGCCGGTTCCTGCGCCGTTGCAGGTTTCTTTGCCGCGCTTGAAGGATTGGTTCAAATTGCTGGCCCTGGAAATGGATCGGGGCCACTTCGGTTGTTATGCGCCGCCTTGTTTTTCGCAGCGCTGGCTCGACCGCTGGTCGTTCATGGAGTCGGCGGGTGATCGCTGGTGGCCGGTTTGTGGCGCGGCATATGTGGTTGCGGCGGTCAAGCGGGTAGCGGCCGTACGCCTGGTAGGGCCGGCATGGAAGGAAAAGGGTAAAAGAAAGGTGCGGCGGGCGGCGGTTGCCACCAGTCCGCGCCGATCCGGCCATAATGTTGGCGAACACTGATGTTGAGGTTTGTATTGAATAATGAATGGATGCTGATTGAATGGGCCAAGGCGTGACAAAAACGGTACATATCTGGACGGACGGCGCGTGCAAGGGGAATCCCGGGCGAGGTGGCTGGGGCGCTTTTCTCCAGCAAGGGCGACACGAAAAAAGCTTGTATGGGGGTGAGGCCGAGACAACCAACAACCGCATGGAGCTGATGGCCGTCATACAGGCTTTGCGGGCACTGAAACGCCCCTGTGCCGTCGTGATTCATACAGACTCCCAATATGTTCAGAAAGGAATGACAGCGTGGTTGCCGGGCTGGAAGCAGCGAGGCTGGAAAACGGCCGACCGAAAACCGGTGAAGAACGCCGACTTATGGCAGGCTCTGGATGCCTTGACGCTGGAGCATGATGTGCAGTGGCAATGGGTCAGGGGGCATTCCGGTGACCCGGGAAATGAGCGTGCTGACGCCCTTGCCAACCAGGGGGCGCAATCCGTAGCTTAATTCCCGGGTCGGGGTCCTTTAGAGTAAATTTGCGGCAGTACATGAATCAAGTAATGATGGAACAGAGTGATGAATAATCGAGTGTTATGGCCGCTGGTCCTGGCAGTGGGTGTGCTGCTGGGGGTTGTCGCATCGCGTTGGCTGCCTGGCGGATGGTTGGAGCCGGACGCCTCGCCATCATCGGCTGCGCAAAGCGTCTCACCCGAGCCGGCCAGGCCTATTGCCGGGCCTCAGGGGGTGGGTGTTGAGGTGGCGCCGGTGAGTCTGGTTTCCATGCCGCGAGTGGTTTCGGCTGTCGGCACCTTGCGCTCCGAAAGCTCAGTGATGTTGCGGCCGGAAATTACCGGTCGTATTGCTGAGATTCATTTCGAGGAAGGCAGGCAGGTCGAGCGTGGCGATTTGCTGGTAAAGCTTGATGACAGCGTATCGCGTGCCCAGTTGCAGCAGGCGCAGGCGAATTTGGCGCTGGCGCAAAGTCAGTACCGTCGCTCCGATCAGTTGACCAAAGAAGGGTTTATCAGCGGTCAGGCCCGGGATGAGGCTTTCAATCAGTTGAAGGTGCAAGAGGCTGCTGCGGCGCTGGCGCGCGCCCAATTGGAGAAAACGGCCATTCTGGCTCCCTTCGATGGATTAATTGGCTTGCGGGAAGTTTCGTTGGGTGACTATGTCGGTCCTGGTGCCGATTTGGTGGCAATCGAATCCATCGATCCATTGCAGGTTGATTTTCGTGTGCCGGAGAGTTTTGTTGGTTTGTTGAAGACGGGTATGCCGATAACCGTCCAGTTTGATTCAATGCCGGATCTGGCACGCCAGGGACAGGTCAAGGCGATTAGCCCCCAGGTTGATGTGGGGGGGCGGTCTATTTTGTTGCGCGCTGATATCCCGAATGCCGATTTAGCGCTTCGCCCCGGCATGTTTGCCCGTGTTCGCCTGCAATTGGCGGATGCGCAGGCGTTGGTCATACCCGAAACCGCCTTGCAGTCGGCGGGCGACGAGCGTTATGTTTTTCGGCTTGAAAACGGTGTAGTGAAGCGGGTTGTAGTGGAAACGGGGCAGCGCCGGTCTGGTACGGTTGAAGTGGTGTCCGGTTTGGCGAAAGGAGAGCAGGTCGTTGTTGCAGGCTTGCAGAAAATCAGCGATGGCACGTCTGTTCGGGTGTTGCCTGCAGCAGGTGAGCGTAATTCTTAATTCCGGGGCGGTGCCATGGTTCTGTCAGAAGTCTGCATCAAGCGTCCTGTTTTTGCCACTGTGTTGTCTTTGCTGGTGGTGCTGGTGGGCCTCATTTCGTACGATCGTTTAACCGTTCGCGAGTATCCTGCCATCGACGAGCCCGTCGTATCGGTGCTTACAGAGTACAAGGGGGCGTCGCCGGAGGTCGTTGAGTCGCAGGTCACCAAACCGCTGGAGGACCAGCTTTCCGGTATTGAAGGCGTTGATGTCATGACGTCACGCAGTCGTTCGGAACGTAGCTGGATCAGTATCAAATTCAATCTGGACCGCGATCCAGACGCTGCCGCCGCCGAGGTGCGCGATAAGGTGTCCCGTGCACGGCGCTTCATGCCGGATGAAATTGACGAGCCCGTTGTCAGTAAGGTAGAGGCCGACGCGACGCCAATCATGTACATTGCCGTGCAGGCCGGCAGCATGAACACCATGGAGGCATCCGACTACATAAACCGTTACGTCAAAACGCGTCTGTCGGTGTTGCCTGGTGCCGCAGAGGTGCGTATTTTTGGCGAACGTCAGCCTGCAATGCGTGTTTATGTCGACCGCAATAAACTGGCCGCTTACCAGTTGACTGTTCAAGAAGTAGAGAACGCGCTGCGGGAACAGAACGTGCTGATTCCCGCCGGTCGCATCGAGTCGGCGATGCGGGAGTTTTCAGTTGTATCCACGACCGACCTCCAGTCGGTTGACCAGTTTCGCGACGTGATTGTTGCCAGCGTGAATGGCTACTCGGTTCGTTTAAGCGACGTTGCCCAGGTGGAAATAGGCCCGGCCGACGAGCGTATTCTGTCCCGCTATAACGGCCAGAATGGCTTGAATATCGGTGTAACCAAGCAGTCGACCGCCAATCCGCTTGATTTGTCGCAGGCCGTACGCGCCGAAGTTGAGCTGATCAACCAGAACCTGCCCGAAGGTATGCGTTTAACGGTGGCCTACGACAGTTCCGTGTTTATCCAGGAGTCTATCGATTCTGTTTATTACACCATTCTGGAAGCGCTGGTCCTGGTGGTGCTGGTTATTTTCTTTTTTCTGCGCAGTGTCCGGGCAAGCCTGATCCCGATCGTTACGATTCCGGTTTCGCTCATCGGCGCGTTCGGCATTATGTATTTGTTCGGGTTCTCGGTTAACACCCTGACTTTATTGGCCATGGTGCTGGCCATTGGCCTGGTGGTCGACGACGCAATCGTGGTGTTGGAAAACATATACCGCCATATCGAAGAGGGAAAGTCGCGTCTTGAAGCGTCGTTTATCGGCATTCGTGAAATTGCGTTTCCGGTTGTGGCCATGACACTTACGCTGGTGGCGGTGTATGCGCCATTGGCGTTTGCAACAGGCCGTACGGGCAGGTTGTTCATTGAGTTTGCGCTAACGCTGGCCGGTGCGGTGCTGGTCTCCGGCTTTGTGGCGCTGACGCTCACGCCGATGATGTGTTCAACCCTATTGCGTCACCAGTCATCGCATGGCCTGGTGTATCGCCTGATTGAAAACTTTTTGGTTTGGCTGACTGGTGCCTACCGGCGCAGTCTGGCAATGGCCCTGCGTGCACGCTGGCTGGTGGTATTACTGGGTGTGGTCGTGGCCCTGGGCAGTGGTGCCCTGTTCAGCACCATTAAAAGCGAGCTTGCGCCGCTCGAGGATCGCGGCGTGGTGTTTGGGGTGGTGTCCGCCCCCGACGGAGCGACACTGGATTACACCCTGGAAAGCGTGAAAGAGATTGAGGCCATGTACGCTGAAATTTCAGAGGCCAGCGGTAATCAATCGGTAGTCGGCTTTCCGACCGTCACCGATGCATTCGCCATTTTGCGGTTGAAGCCGTGGGACGAGCGCGAGCGAACGCAGCAGAGTATCGCCGCTTCATTGCAGTCTCAGTTTCGGGCCTTGCCGGGTGTGCGTGCCTTTCCAACCAATCCGCCTTCGTTTGGTTTGCGCGCCACGTCAAAGCCGGTTGAGTTTGTCATCATGAGTCAGGCGCCATACGAGGAAATCGGCAAGCTCGTGGATAATTTCGTGGAGCGGTTGGCCGATTACCCGGGCTTGGAGAATATCGAGACCGATCTGCGCCTGAATACGCCGGAGCTGACGGTGTCGGTCAATCGCGACAAACTGGCTGATGTGGGCGTGGATGTTGGTACCGTCGGGCGCACACTTGAAACGATGCTGGGCGGACGCCAGGTTACGCGCTTTCGTGATAGTGGCGAGCAGTACGACGTGATCGTACAGGTCGATAAGTCTGACCGTGCCGAGCCTGCCGATATTTCCGATATTTATATCCGAACCGCCCAGGGCGGCATGGTGCAGTTGGCCAACTTTCTCGATGTTACCGAGAGTGTGGCGCCGCAATCACTTAACCATTTCAACCGTCTGAGGGCGGTTGAAATCGAGGCGTCTGTCGCGCCCGGATATGCCTTGGGCGAGGTCCTTGAGCACATGAATGCTGTAGCCCAGGAGGTGCTGCCGCCTACTGTGCAAACCGATCTCGACGGCCAGTCGCGTGAGTTCCGTGAGTCGTCCAGCAGTATTTATCTGGTCTTCGTGATGGCGCTGGCGTTCATTTATCTCGTCCTGGCTGCTCAGTTCGAAAGCTGGCGTAATCCGTTGGTCATTATGCTTTCCGTGCCACTGGCCATTACGGGGGCGCTTCTGGCGCTTTGGTTAAGTGGCGGTACGCTTTCGATTTACAGTCAGATTGGGTTAATTACGCTGGTGGGGCTCATTACCAAGCACGGCATCCTGATTGTTGAGTTTGCCACCCAGCTCAGGCGCGACGGGTTCGATGTGTCAGAGGCCGTGATGCAGGCCAGCGTGCTGCGTTTGCGCCCTATCCTGATGACGACCGACGCGATGGTGCTGGGTGC
The DNA here is from genome assembly GCA_002384935.1 of Pusillimonas sp. UBA3987. Lineage (GTDB taxonomy): Bacteria > Pseudomonadota > Gammaproteobacteria > Burkholderiales > Burkholderiaceae_B > Neopusillimonas. The sequence continues at coordinate 88,964 of DGCD01000021.1, read as the reverse complement.
CGTTCCTTTGGCGTTCGCGACGGGCGCAGGGGCAGAGTCGCGTGAGCAAATCGGGTGGGTACTGGTCGGTGGATTAACGTTTGGTACATTACTGACTTTATACGTTGTGCCGGTTGCTTATTCCCTGATCGCCAAGCGCCCAGCTGCGGCTGACAGCTCAACCGGGCATCCTCAATCCAAGCACGAACACGGGTAACGAATGCGTCAAATTATTCTGGATACGGAAACCACCGGCCTGGACCCGGCCCAGGGGCATCGGGTTGTTGAGTTGGCATGCGTGGAAATGGTGAACCGCAGTCTGACCGGACGCCATTTGCATTTATATTTGAATCCTGATCGCGACTCCGACCCCGAGGCGCTGGCCGTTCATGGCCTGAAAACCGACTTTCTGTCTTCGCAGCCCCGTTTCCACGAGGTGGCGGAGCAGTTGGTGGAGTACGTGCGTGGCGCCGAGGTCATTATTCATAATGCCGCATTCGACGTAAAATTTCTCGACGCGGAACTTGAGCGAGCCGGGCTTCCCAGGTTTGGTTCGTTGTGTGACACGATTACCGACTCGTTGCTTTATGCCCGCGAGTTGCATCCCGGTAAGCGCAATTCGCTTGATGCCTTGTGCGAACGCTATGGCATCTCCAATGCCCATCGTACATTGCACGGCGCTTTGCTGGATTCCGAACTGCTGGCCGATGTCTGGCTTGCGATGACGCGTGGGCAAGACAGCCTGTTGATGGATATCGACGATAAGTCGTTTGCGGCCACAGGGTCGGCCAATGGCGGTTCGTTCGATGCCTCATCCCTGAAACTGCTGTGTGCCGGGCCCGAAGAAGAGCAGGCGCATCGCGCCTATCTTGAAGCGCTCGATAAATCCTCAGGGGGGCAATGCGTCTGGCGCCAATACGAAACAACCGACGTGCCCGGCAAGGGCTAGTTGTTTATGTTTCTGGCCGCTTTGGTTGGGTGCACTTACGGTGCACCCTGAGTGCATCAATGTGATGCAACGCGCGGCAGCTTTTTGAGCAGGCGGCGCAGTGTAAAGCGCAGACCTGATTCCGTTGGCACCGGTAGATAGCAATTCATGATCGAGGGCAGCACGGGTGCGGCACTTTGCTGCGTTGCAAAGCGTGGCGCGGTCTGGTGTGAATTGATGCGGCGATATGAGTAATAAGCGCTTTTCATGACCTTGCTTCCTTTTAGAAAAGAAAATGCATTTGGGCTAGATGCCTCATATCTTATTAAGCAAGTTTCATGCCATCTTTTCTATCGGGTTTACCCCTATTGGTAACAGGGCTGTGCCAACGCATTTTGCCGGCTTGAGTCACAATGCGGTTTTGTGCTTGTTCGTATTGGAAGACACGATGACGCGTATCGTTTTGTTCGAGAATATTCATCCCAGTGCCCTTGAGGTATTCGAGGCGGCTGGATTAACCGACGTGACAACTTATGCATCGGCTTTGCCGCCAAACCAACTGCGTGATGCGCTTGAAGGGGTGGAATTGCTGGGCATTCGTTCACGTACTCATCTTGACGAGGCTTTGCTTTCCAGTGTGCCGTCGCTGCGTGCAGTAGGATGTTTCTGTATTGGCACCAATCAGGTCGATCTGGAAACGGCCATGTTGAAAGGCATTCCCGTATTCAATGCGCCGTTTTCCAACACGCGGTCAGTGGCTGAGTTGGTTTTGGGCGAAACAATATTGCTGTTGCGTCGGATCCCTGAAAAAAATGATCGTGTGCACCATGGGCACTGGGATAAAACGGCCGAAGGGGCATATGAGGCGCGTGGAAAAACGCTGGGTATTGTCGGGTATGGCAACATTGGTTCTCAGGTAGGCATTCTGGCGGAATCGGCGGGTATGCGTGTCTTGTTTCACGACATCGAGGCCAAGTTGCCCTTGGGCAATGCGCGTGCCTGCACTTCGTTGAAGCAACTGCTGGAGCAATCCGACGTGGTGACGCTTCATGTGCCGGGTGGTCGTGCCACTGAAAACATTATCAATGAAAAGACGCTCTCTTATATGAAGAAGGGCGCGATACTCATTAATGCCTCGCGCGGTACAGTGGTCGATATCGATGCCTTGCACAGCGCTCTAAAGGCATCTCACTTGTCGGGCGCGGCCATTGATGTGTTTCCAACCGAGCCCAAAGGGCGTGATGAGCCATTGCAAAGCCCTTTGATCGGGATGCGAAATGTGATTCTGACACCGCATGTGGGTGGCAGCACGCAGGAGTCACAAGAGAATATTGGTCGGGAAGTTGCTGAAAAGCTGGTGCGGTTTGCCTTAAGCGGAACAACCAAAGGCGCCGTGAATTTTCCCGAAGTGCCCTATCAGGATGCGGCAGGTGCTACTCGCATTCTGCACGTGCATCGCAATGAGCCAGGCGCCATGGGTGCCTTGAGCAGCCTGATGGCGCGACACGGCCTGAATATCGTGCGACAGCAATTGCAAACCAAAGGTCCTGTCGGCTACGTTATTTCCGATGTTGAGGGTAACGTGAACGAAGCGATAATGCAGGCCCTGCGGCAAGATCCGATTACGATTCGATGTGATCAGATTGCATCAGCATGATGACTTTTTCACTGGCCGGCAGGATGTCGGCCAGTGTGTAGTGGTCGAGGTGCAGCAAGAACTGTTGCAAGGCGCTTGCCATGATTTCGGTTAAGGCACAATTGCCGCCCAGCGCGCAGGTGCTGTCAGGGCCCAGGCACTCTACTACTTGAAAATCATTTTCAGTATCGCGCACCACCGCGCCAAGGTTGATCTGCGACGGTGCCTTGGCCAGTTTCATCCCGCCGTTTTTGCCTCGCACGGTTGTCAGCCAGCCTTTTACGCTAAGCCGATGCGTGACTTTCATGAGGTGCGGTTCGGAGATGTTGTAAGCCGAAGCAATCTCGGCGATCGTGCAAAGGCGATCGGGATGTTGACCCACATACATGAGCAGCCGCATGGCGTAGTCGGTTAGGGTGGTTAAGCGCATGATGCAAATAATAACTTTAAACGACCGGCAAGGCGCTGCCTTAAAGGCTACGGCATGGCATTGGGGCGGGGGCGAATCAACATGGGAACAAAGCGCCACAGGTAGAGTGCAAGGCTCAGTACCCAGGAAACAGCCGCCGCATAGACAAGAAACGGAACAAGCGAGCCGGGCCACAAAGCGGTAATTCGCAACATAACCGCCAGTATCATCAGCCAGTAGCTCGCGATCATACTGCGATCAAGCTTAAGTGGTTGCCCCAAATGCCCCAGCGCGGTGCGTGTGACCATGCCGATAATTAATATAGCGAATCCACCCATGCCGATAATGTGAGCAGGCAAGGCGGTCTTTGACAATGCATTGGGTGTCCAGCCCGCCAGCCAAAGGCCGGCAATAAGCAAACCCAATCCCAGAAAAGCATAGCCCAGGTAAAGTATCCAAAGTATGGGCTTGTTTAATATCGCACCAGGCCGCCAACGTATTACCTGATACAGGCAAATCAACCCGGTTGCCGCGAGCAAAATGGCGGTCAGCCGCGGCAGGCTCACCAGCCCCGTGGCAATGGCAAGCAAAGCCAGGCCCAACTGAATTTGCCCCAGTGTGGTTAGCATGGGTAGCGACAGAGCCGGGATGGCGCGCATGGCAAAAAAAGGAATAACACGACGGGCCACCAGCAGGGCGATCATCGACATGCCAATCAGCCCGATGTTGAAATAGTGCATCAATGCGGCATAGTCCTGATGCCAGGCTGCATAGAGATACAACACGTTGGCAATACCCAGGCCCAGGGCCAGCCAGGGTAGCCCATAGTTGCGCCGGTTCCGGGTGCGGCCGATAACACGCCACAATGCGATAAATGCAGCAAGAAAGAAGAGGGTTTCAGTTGTGCCTGCCAGCAGAAATAGAATGGGCTCGTTGAAAAGATAAAGTAGCCTGGCTATGGCCCAAAATAGCGCGAGCACTGCCAGCGGCGCGCCCTTCAGTGGGTTGATGCCAGTCCAGGTGGCACTGGCAGTAAGCAAAAAGCCAACGGCAATCGTGGCAATAAATCCCCATAGCATTTCATGGGCGTGCCAGGCCAGTGCGCCCATGTGCATGTTGAGCGATTGCGGCATGAACACCCAGAGAGCAACGGAAATAGCTGCCCAGGCGCATCCTGCAAGGTATAAGGGACGAAAACCCAGTTCCAGAAATGCGTGGATGTCGGGTCTGGCGGGCGTTTGGGTTACCGGCTCGCGAATAAGCATCACCTTAGCCATGAGTGATCTCGGTAAGCGGCTTGTCAGGATAGTGATGCAATTGGTAGCCATACCAGAGGCTGCGGGCAATGCGGTGGGCAAACAGCTCAGCACGTTGTGCCAGTGCCTGGTTTTCAAGCGTATTCATCGTCTCACGGAAAAGCCCGAGCCAGCGCCCGAAGAGTTCGCCGGTGATATTAGGCAATGCAACGTGCTTGGGCATAGGCGTGCCACTGTAGGTGCCGGTGCCCAGCAGCATGGAAGACCAGAACTGCACCATTTTTTCCAAATGGGCATTCCAATCGTGAATATGGTGATCGAAAACAGGGCCCAGTTGCTCATCTTTGCGCACGCGATCATAAAAAAGATAAACAAATTGGCGGATTTCGTCTGCGGTTCCCAGGCTTTCCCGTTCCGTCATGACGCACACCTTTATAAAGATATATATATTCTGAATCTTATTAATTATTCGATGTGCCTGTCAATTGGTTTTTAAGTACTGCGATAGCAGTTACACTCCGAACAATTTCCCCCCAATTTTTTGAGGACACACGTTGCGCTGGGGCGACCCGGCACGAAAAGTGTCATGTCATTGCAAATGAAGTCTCGTTTACAGTCTATAAGCTGCGTGGTTCCGTGCCTGAATGAGGAGGCGAATCTGGGTGTCTTGTTGCCAGGTTTGCTCGCCGTTCTGAAGAAACTGGCGCCTGCTTGCGAAATCATTGTGGTCGATGACGGCAGTACCGACGGCACCGCCGGCCTGCTGACGCGCTGGACAAACGATCATCCTGAAATTGTTTATTTGCAACTGTCGCGCAATTTCGGCAAAGAGGCAGCCTTAAGCGCCGGTTTGGCGACGTCCAAAGGTCAGGTCGTGGTAAGCATGGATGCCGACCTGCAACATCCCCCGGCCTTGATTGCTGAAATGCTGTCGCGTTGGGATGCCGGCGCCGATATGGTCTATGCCGTTCGGGCCAGCCGCACTGACGAATCGGCTTTCAAGCGTTTTGGCAGCAAGCTTTTCTATCAGCTTATGCGTACACCGGGCGGTGTTCGGGTGCCCGAGAACGCAGGCGATTTCCGTTTAATGGATCGTGCCGTGGTCGACGCCCTGATGATGCTGCCCGAGCGAAACCGGTTCATGAAGGGTTTGTTCGCCTGGGTGGGGTTCAAGTCGGAACCTTTGTACTACCACCCGCCTGAGCGTTTGCACGGTCGCAGCAGTTTTCATCCATTCAAGTTATTTGGTTTTGCGATCGATGGCCTGACCGCCTTTACAACCTGGCCACTTCGGTTGTTAAGCGTCATGGGCATTATTATTTCCCTGTTCTCTTTCGCCTATGGCCTTTTTACTGTGGTCAAGCATTTGTTGTATGGGGATCCGGTTCAGGGCTTTACCACGCTGGCAACGATTATTTTGTTTTTTGCCGGGGTGAACCTCATCTCGATCGGCGTGCTGGGTGAATATATTGGCCGCATTTTTGGTGAAGTAAAGGGGCGGCCAGTGTATGTAGTGCGCCAACAAGCCGGACAGGGGCTGGAGAACAATGCAAAGTCGAGCCGTCTCAGCGCTGCTGAACTGCCCCGCGAAACGCCCAGAAACGACCCAGAATAAATGTCATGGCTGCAATTGCAACTAGAATAACGGCTAGCAGGATGTCGTATCGAATTGTGGTGGTGGTTAAAAGCACGGCGTAGCTTGTTTCGTTAATGGCAAAACCCAATGCTGAAACCAGAAAAAAACGGCGTGCTGCCTGCCAGATGGGCGCGTGCTGGTGGCGGAACGTGAGTTGGTAATGGCCTGTAAATGAAACGACGAATGCAACAAGCCAGCCCAGAATATTGGCAAAAAGGGGGGGGATATGCAAAGCGGAAACAAGTGCAACCACAACCAGCCAATGGGTGGCGGCAGCGCCACAACCCACCGTAATAAAGCAGGCCAGCTGTTTTAGAGTGTTTTTCATGATGTTTCACAATACGGGTTCAATGGAAAAGAACAAAACCTTGATTTTGTGTGCCGACGACTTTGGTGTGAACTCGGCGGCAAATGCGGCTATTCTAGCGCTGGCCGAATGCGGGCGTCTCAGTGCAGCCAGTTGCCTGGTTGATGGCCCGACGTTTGTCCGCGACTCCTCTTTGCTGCAAGCGACCAGGCTACAAACGGGTTTGCATCTGAATTTCACCGATGATTTTGGCCAGGCCGATTCGGTCATGCCCATTCAAAAGCTCGTTGCATCGGCTTATCTGCGTCGGCTGGACCTGATGGCTGTTCAGCATGCGGTGGCGCGCCAGTTGGATCGATTTGAAAAACTGATGGGGCGGGCACCTGATTACGTTGATGGTCATTTGCATGTGCATCAGTTACCGGTCATTCGTGATGCTTTGTTGGCCGAAATGAGCAAACGCTACTCAACCCTGCCGGTCAAACCTTGGCTGAGAAATACCCGGCTCAGAAATGCGCGTTCGCTGCCGGCTTCGTTGGTTTTAAAAGCTCGAGTTATTCAAACGCTGGGTGCGGCTGGGTTGGTTCGCCTTGCGGCAAACAGGGGTTTTGCCACCAATGCCGGTTTTCTGGGCGTGTATGGATTCGTCGGCGGGGTGCTTGCCTATTCACAGCACATGCAGGACTGGCTTGGCGTGGCACAAAATGGCGATGTCCTGATGTGTCATCCAGAGCGTGGTGACCAAATCGCAAACTCCCAGCGGCTTGCCGAGTACAAAGTGCTGCAAAGCCGCTATTTCGATGATTGGCTGTCAGCAAATTCAATTCATTTGAGATAGTACAGTAGTACACTATAGACACCAGATTTCAAACGTTGGGCAAAGGTCCAACGCCTTATTGCGGAGACTAAAATGGCGGTTCCAGTTAACCCCCTGACTGATTCTTTTTCCGTGGCCCCCCAGTTGTCGGCGGGTGATATGTCGGCGGTGGCTCAGGCAGGGTATAAAAGTGTCATTATCAACCGGCCCGATTTCGAAGGCGGCCCTGAGCAGCCGGCTTCGCAGGAAGTAATGCAGGCGGCAAAGGCGGCGGGCCTGGAAGTGGTGTATCAGCCTGTCGTAAGTGGTGCCATTACGGCTCAAGACGTTTCTCAGTTCGCGCAGTTGCTCAACAGTATGCCCAAGCCCATTTTGGCCTATTGCCGCAGTGGGACCCGGTGCACGCAATTGTTCCAGGCCGCAAGCACTTCTTGATGTAACGCAAACAAGGGCGCTAAACAGGCTTTATTTTTTTTCAGGGTATGCGTAGCATTACGTTTACGATAAACCAGAGGCTTATAAATCATGTTCAAAAAAGTACTTATTCCCACCGATGGTTCCGTACTGTCTACCCAGTCTGCAAACAAAGGTATTTGTTTTGCCAAAAAAGTGGGGGCAGAAGTGGTGGCCTTGCACATTACGCAACCTTTTGCCGCAACGGTGGGCTTCGACGGCATGGCCGCAGCTTATGCCATTACTGATGAAGATTACGATAAAACGGCAGCTGAACAGGCCCATAAATATTTGAAATCAGTCACCGATCGCGCCGAAACCGCGGGCGTGAAAGCGCATGCCGTGTCGGCAACCAACTTCAATGTGGCTGACGGCGTTGTTCAGGCCGCTGAAGAACATGATTGCGATTTGATTTTTATCGGTAGTCATGGCCGTAGCGGTTTGTCGCGCCTGTTGCTGGGCAGTGTGACAGCAAAGGTGTTAAGCCTGGCGAAAACAGCGGTATTGGTTTATCGCGTCAAGGAAGATAAAGACGCTTAAAAACAAGAGCCGGGTGCGCGTTTTTGTGTTGGCCCGGGTAACTGTTTGGAAAGCAAAAGGCAGCGATTTTTCGCTGCCTTTTTCTTGGTTTTGCAATTTGCTTATTCTAAGCTGGCGTGGCGTAATGAATGCGTTACCTTTTAGGCATCAAGCGGTCGCGGTCCTGGGTTAATGCTTCCAGTGTAATCGGGTTCAACTCCGATTCAGTCGTGCGGCCCTGCGGGTTCTCAGCAAGAAAATCGAGTATCTGTTGCCGCATGCGCGGTTCCCAGAATTTTTCAATATGGTTGGTGACGCCTTCTATGCCTTCGGCACGGTCGGGCATGGCGTCAAAGAAGTCGCCAATGCGGTTGGCCAAATGAATGAGTTGATCAATATTCACGACGTGATTTCCTTGCTGAGGTATTCGGGATGGGCATAAACGGTGAAGGAGTCACCGCGCATAAAACCCGCCAAAAAAAGATTTAATTCCTGTGCCATACGTGCGGCATATAACGTTGGAGCCGATACGGCTACCAGCGCATTGATACCGGCAGCAGCCGATTTCTGAACCATTTCAAAACTGGCACGACTGGAAATGACGGCAAAGCCGTCTTGCGCCTGAAAAGATTCTTGAATAAGGTGGCCAATCAGCTTGTCAAGAGCGTTGTGCCTGCCGACGTCTTCGCGAACCACTTGCAGTGCGCCGTTCGCATCAGACCAGGCTGCGGCGTGGGTTGCACCGGTTGCACTGTGAATGGGCTGGGCCTGGCGCAGTTGCCGGCCGGCCAGAAGGATGGCGGATGTTTCAAGACACTGAGTGCGTGGCGTCACCGGATTGAGCGGGCGAACCACTTCTTCCAGATTCTCGATACCGCATAAACCACAGCCGGTACGGCCGGCCATGGCGCGCCGCCGACGCTTCAGGCTGTCCAGGCACGCACTGGCAATGGTAATGGCAACGATAATGCCACGCGGGGTTTCCTGCAGCTCAATGTCATAGATGTCGGATGCCCCACGGATCAGCCCTTCCGTGTAGGAAAAGCCAAAGGCGAAATCTTCCAGGTCGTTGGGTGTTGCCAAAAGGGTTGCATGTGCGATGCCATTGTATTCAAGCGCAATCGGCACTTCGTTGGCCAACTCGTCTTGTTGGGCAATTAAAGTGTCGTTGCCGGGTTGTTGTCGCCAGACAGTCGCGGTGGCGTGTCCGGCTGATAGTTCAGCCGGACACGTTGACGGGGCAGGGGGTAATGACGCCATAAGCGTGAATCAGTTTTCCGTCGCGGTATCCTGAATCCGTTCCTCCAGCAGCTTTTGCTGCATGTCGGAGAATGCTGCCCAGTTGGCCTGCCATTCGGAAGGCTGGGTAACGCGCTTAACCTGAACTGCCGTTACCTTGTATTCGGGGCAGTTGGTTGCCCAGTCGGAGGAGTCGGTGGTCACGACATTCGCACCGGACTCAGGGAAGTGGAACGTGGTGTAGATGACACCGGGTTGAACCCGGTTCGTCACTTCGGCACGCAACACAGTTTCCCCTGCGCGGCTTTGAATGGCAACCCAGTCGCCTGTATTCACGCCACGGTCTTCTGCATCTTGCGGGTGAATTTCCAGCACGTCTTCGTTGTGCCACACCACATTTTCCGTGCGGCGCGTTTGTGCCCCCACGTTGTACTGGGAAAGAATGCGGCCCGTTGTAAGAAGCAGCGGAAACTTGCGTGTACTGCGTTCATCGCTGGCGACATACTTGGTGATGACGAACTTACCCTTGCCGCGCACGAATTCATTGATGTGCATTGTCGGAGTGCCTTCCGGGGCCTCATCGTTGCACGGCCATTGAATACTGCCCAACTCGTCGATTTTCTTGAACGACACGCCTTTGAAGGTTGGCGTCAGGCGGGCGATTTCGTCCATGATTTCGCTCGGATGCTTGTAGTTCATGGGGTAGCCCAGCGCGTTGGACAGTGCGCAGGTGGCCTCCCAGTCGGCCAGGTCGGCTTTAGGCTCCATCACCTTGCGAACACGGGAAATACGGCGCTCGGCGTTGGTGAATGTGCCGTCTTTTTCCAGGAAGGATGAGCCTGGCAGGAAGACATGTGCGTATTTGGCGGTTTCATTCAGGAAGATGTCTTGCACGATCACGCACTCCATGGCGCTCATGGCGGCAATGACGTGTTGCGTGTTGGGGTCGGATTGAACAATGTCTTCCCCCTGGCAGTACAGCGCCTTGAAAGTGCCGTCGAGTGCAGCGTCGAACATGTTGGGAATACGCAGTCCGGGTTCGGGCTGAAGTGTTACGCCCCAGGCCTGTTCAAATTCGGTTCGGACCGCAACATCGGAAATGTGGCGATAACCGGGCAATTCATGCGGGAACGAGCCCATGTCGCACGACCCTTGCACGTTATTCTGGCCCCGCAAGGGGTTCACGCCGACCCCTTCGCGCCCGACGTTGCCGGTTGCCATCGCCAGGTTGGCAATCGCCATTACTGTGGTCGAGCCCTGGCTGTGTTCCGTTACGCCCAGGCCGTAATAAATGGCGCCGTTGCCTTGTGTTGCGTAAAGGCGGGCCGCACCGCGCAAGTCGTTGGCTGGCACGCCGGTAACCGACTCCATGGCCTCGGGTGAGTTCTCGGGCAAAGAAACAAACTCACGCCACTCGCGGAAGGCTTTTTCTTCGCAACGTTCGGCAACGAACGCTTCGTCGATCAGGTTTTCCGTGGCAATAACGTGGGCCATGGAAGTGAGCAAGGCCGTGTTGGTACCGGGGCGTACGGGCAAGTGGAAGTCGGCCTTCACGTGTGCCGAACTGACCAGTTCGATCTGGCGCGGGTCGATGACGATAAGTTTGGCGCCCTCTCGCAAACGCTGCTTCATGCGCGAAGCAAACACGGGGTGAGCCGCGCTGGGGTTGGCACCCATCACGATAATGACATCGCTGTGCATGACCGAGTCGAATGTTTGTGTGCCGGCCGATTCACCCAACGTGGTTTTCAGGCCGTAGCCGGTGGGAGAGTGGCAAACCCGGGCGCATGTGTCGACATTGTTGGTTCCAAATGCGGCACGGACCAGTTTCTGAACCAGGTAGGTTTCTTCGTTCGTGCAACGCGAAGAGGTAATACCCCCGACGGAGTCACGTCCGTACTGAGACTGGATGCGTTTTATTTCCCCGGCTGCGTAATTGATGGCTTCATCCCAGCTGACTTCCTGCCAGGGATCGGTGATTTTCTTGCGTATCATGGGTTTGAGCACACGGTCTTTGTGCGTGGCGTAACCCCATGCAAAACGACCTTTCACGCAAGAGTGGCCGCGGTTGGCCTTGCCGTCTTTCCAAGGCACCATGCGAACGACTTCTTCGCCTTTCATGTCGGCTTTAAAGCCGCATCCGACACCGCAGTAGGCGCAGGTGGTGACCACCGAATGCTCGGGCTGGCCCATCATGATGACGGTTTTTTCCGTAAGGGTACTGGTGGGGCAGGCTTGAACGCAGGCGCCGCACGATACGCATTCACTGCCAAGGAAGTCTTCGTTTTGCCCGGCAGCGATGCGCGATTCAAAACCTTTACCGTCGATAGTCAGTGCAAATGTGCCCTGGATGTCTTCGCATGCACGTACACAGCGGCTGCACACAATGCATTTGGAGGGATCGTACGAGAAATACGGATTCGACTCGTCGGTGGCGTCGTTCAGATGGTTTTGACCCTCATAACCATAGCGCACGTTGCGCAAGCCAACCACACCTGCCATATCCTGCAGTTCGCAATCGCCGTTGGCAGGGCATGTAAGGCAATCGAGCGGGTGGTCGGAAATGTACAGTTCCATGACATTGCGGCGCAGTTCGTGCAACTTGGGCGTTTCGGTATGGATAACCATGCCCTCTTCAACCGGCGTTGTGCACGAGGCCGGGTAACCGCGGCGTCCTTCAATCTGTACGAGGCACAGACGACAGGAGCCAAAGGCTTCCAGACTGTCGGTTGCGCAAAGCTTGGGAATATTGATACCCATTTCGGCCGCCGCGCGCATCACGGAAGTGCCGGTGGGGACTTGAAAATCGTGGTCATCGATCGTGACATTGACCATTTCGGTATTGACCCGTGCAGGGGTGCCGAAATCTCGTTCACGTTTGGCGATAGTTTCTAGCATGATGGGCTCCGGAATCAGGCTTGGCTGTCGGCAGGGACGGCTTCAAGGCCGAAGTCCTGCGGGAAGTGTTCAAGTGCAGAGAGCACGGGGTAAGGGGTCATGCCGCCCAGGGCACACAACGAGCCACTGAGCATAGTGTCGCATAGGTCGCGCAGCAGGTGAACCTGTTGTTCACGCTGGTGATTCTGACGAATTTTCTGAATGACTTCGGTGCCGCGCACGGCACCGATCCGACAGGGGGTGCATTTACCACACGACTCAACTGCGCAGAATTCCATGGCATATTCAGCCATGTGCGCCATATCGGCCGTGTCGTCGAACGCAACGATGCCGCCATGGCCAATCATGGCATTGACTTTCATGTATGACTCGTAATCGAGTGGTATGTCCCACTGAGACTCAGGCAGGTAGGCACCGAGCGGGCCCCCAACCTGGATGGCCCGCAACGGGCGCCCTGAGGCGCTGCCGCCACCAAAGTCGTACAGCAATTCGCGCAACGTTACGCCGAACGCCAGTTCGACCAGACCACCCTGCTTCAGGTTACCCGCCAGTTGGAAGGGCAGGGTGCCTTTTGAACGGCCCATGCCGAAATCGCGGTAATAGGCGCCGCCCTTGGCCAGAATAATGGGTACCGACGCCAGCGAAATAACGTTGTTGATGACCGTAGGCTTGCCGAACAAACCTTTCAAGGCAGGCAGGGGCGGCTTATAGCGTACCTGGCCGCGTTTGCCTTCCAGGCTGTCGAGCATCGATGTTTCTTCACCGCAAATATAGGCGCCTGCCCCGATGCGAACTTCCAGGTCGAATGCATGGCCGCTGCCTTGGATGTCATTGCCCAGCCAGCCGTTTTCACGCGCGATGTTGATGGCTTTGTTCAACACGTCGGCGGCCTGGGGATATTCCGAACGCAGGTAAATGTAGCCATAGGTGGCGTTAACGGCAACGCCGGCGATGGTCATGCCTTCGATAAGCGTGAAGGGGTCGCCTTCCATGATCATGCGGTCGGAAAACGTGCCCGAGTCTCCTTCGTCGGCGTTACAGGCAATGTATTTCTGATCGGCCTGGGCGCCCAGCACGGTGTTCCATTTGATCCCGGTTGGGAAAGCGGCGCCGCCGCGACCGCGCAAACCGGACTCAGTGACTTCTTCGACAATTTTTTCGGGCGCCATCGACAAGGCTTTTTTCAGCCCTTCATAACCGCCATGTGTTTGATAGTCTTGCAGGTTCAACGGGTCGATAATGCCAACTCGGGCAAAGGTCAGGCGCTGTTGCTTTTTCAGGTAAGGAATTTCCTCTGTCAGGCCATGACAAAGCGGGTGCGTCGATTTGCCTTCGTGCCAGCCGGCGTCGAACAGTGCGGTGATGTCATTGGCGTCTACCGGGCCGTAAGCAACGCGCCCTTCGGGTGTAACGACTTCCACCAGTGTTTCCAGCCAAAGCAGGCCGCGTGAGCCATTACGGATGATGTTGACGTTCAGTTGGCGTTTTTTCGCTTCTGCCTGAATGGCAGCAACAACATTGTTTGCACCCACGGCCAATGCTGCCGCATCTTGTGGAACGTAGAAAGTAATGTTTGACATGATCAGGCCTCCTCGCCAAGCAGTTTGTCGAGTTTGGCTGGCGTGAGCCGCGCGAAGGGCTGGCCATTCACCATGACGGCAGGCGATTGGGCGCACAGGCCCAGGCAATAAACCGGCTCAAGGGAAACCTGCCCGCTTTTGCTGGTTTCGTGAAAATCGCACCCCAGTTTCTGGCGGGCGTGGTCAATAAGGGTGTTCCCACCCATTGCCTGACAGGATTCTGCGCGGCAGATCTCCAGAATGGTGGAGGCCATGGGCTTGGCGTGAAAGTGCGGGTAAAAGCTGATGACCCCATGAATTTCAGCGCGCGACAATTGCAGCGCTTGCGACAGTACGGGAACCGCCTCATCGGGGATATAGCCAAGCGTGTGCTGGATGTCGTGTAAAACAGGCAGCAGGTTGCCTTTCTGGCCGGTGTATCGGTCCACAGCATTAAGAGCGGCTTGCTTCACAGCGTCTGGAGTGGGCTGAGCCGCAGCAGGAGAGGCTGGGGTGGTCATGGATAATCCTTGTTAAGTCAGGTCTGTTAGGCCTGAAGTACGTCTGTGTTGATGACTTATTATGTGTATGCGTGCATAATAAAAGCCTTGGATAACCATAATCTACTGCGGAAACCACTTGGTTTCAATATGAAATAAATGACATATAAGTTCCAGGCAAGATTGCGTTCCGAATGGGTATTGGAAAAGCCGGGCGGCGAGGTATTCGCGCTGGGGGATATTTTGCGCTTGTTATCGGCCATCGATACCCTGGGGCATATTGCCGGTGCGTGCCGCGAAAGCGGTTTCTCGTATCGGCATGGCTGGGGCTTATTGCGTCGTGCCGAGCAGGAATTCGATACCGGTTTATTGGAAACCAGTCGTCGCCAAGGCACACGGTTAACGCCTTTTGCCAAACACTTGCTGTGGGCCAACAGGCGTGTCGATGCCCGTCTGGCACCCACTTTACAAAGTATGTCGTCCGAGTTGCAGGAAGAGCTCGACAGCCTGTATCCGGAAAGCCGGCCGCGATTGCGTTTGCACGCCAGTCACGGGTTTGCGGTTGAAGGCCTGATTCAGCAGGCAGGTCAACACGAAACGCTTTCTATCGAGCTGCGTTACCGAACCGCGATTGAGGCGTTGGCATCGTTGAATCGGGGCGAGTGCGATCTGGCTGGTTTTCAGGTGCCGGTGGGTGAGTTTGAACAGGCCATTCTGGAGCATTACAGCCCATGGCTTGATGGTGATCGTCATTGTCTGGTGTATCTGGCTCAGCGTGATACCGGCATGTTTGTGCATCCCGATAACCCCAAAGGAATTCATACTATTGCCGACCTGGACAAGCCCGACGTTCGTTTCGTGAACCGGCAAACAGGGTCAAGCACGCGATTGCTGGTCGGTTTGATGCTGTCCCGGCTGGGTATTGATACAGCGCAGGTTGTGGGTTACGACAGCAGTGAGTTTACCCATATGGCGATAGCGGCACATGTGGCCAGTGGCATGGCTGATGTCGGTATCGGTGTGGAAACAGCGGCCTGGCGTTGCGGCCTGGCCTTTATACCGTTGGCCAAAGAGCGTTATTTTTTCGCGGTTAATCGCGATAGTCTGGAAACGCCGCAAATGCAGCAGTTGCTGGCATTATTAAGGGGCAAGGCCTATCGTGATTACGTTGCGGGGCTGGCGGGCTATGAATCGCGTAATATAGGTCAGGTGTTGGCACTCGAGGACGCTTTTCCTTCTGGTGCAAAGAAAATGAAGGTGGCATAAATGCCCCGTAAGTTTGGCAAAAAACAATGAGCAAAGTGTTTTACATGGCGCCCGAAGGGCGCGCAAGCGATGTGGAGTTGCAGACCGGTCAATGGCAATACGGTGAGCCGTTGCAGGACACGCGCAAGCGTCCGTTGCGTGATTTGCGTATCTCGGTAACCGACCGGTGCAACTTTCGCTGTACTTATTGCATGCCGCGCGAAGTCTTCGATGCCAATTACGATTTCATGCCGCATGCGTCGTTGTTGTCATTCGAGGAAATGACACGTATTGCCTCGGTGGCGGTTAGCCAGGGCGTGCAAAAAATCCGCCTGACCGGCGGCGAGCCCCTGCTGCGCAAGGATATCGAGAAATTGATTGCCATGCTGTCAGCGTTGCGCACGCCTGAAGGCGATCCTGTTGAACTGACACTGACAACGAACGCGACTTTGCTGCGCAAGAAGGCAGCCGCCTTGAAGGATGCAGGTTTGAATCGGGTGACGGTCAGTCTTGATGCGCTTGATACCGCTTTGTTTGAACAAATGAGCGATAGCCAGGTGCCGGTGGCCAGAGTGCTCGATGGCATACAGGCGGCGGCCGAGGTGGGGCTGGCCCCTGTGAAAGTGAATATGGTTGTTCGCAAAGGCATGAACGATAGCCAGATTTTGCCCATGGCCGAATATTTCCGGAATTCGGGCCACGTGTTGCGGTTTATTGAGTATATGGATGTGGGCTCGACAAACGGTTGGAACCTGGATGAAGTCGTTACGGGCAAGGAAATTCTGGCGCTGATTGGCGCGCACTACCCGCTTGAACCGGTGAAGGCTGATTACGCCGGTGAAGTTGCCGAGCGTTGGCGCTACCAGGACGGCAGTGGTGAAATTGGCGTCATTACCAGCGTATCGCACCCCTTCTGTGGCGATTGTTCGCGCGCCCGCATGTCGCCGGAAGGCCGACTTTACTTGTGTTTGTTTGCAGATCAGGGTTACGACTTGCGTACCGTATTGCGGGGCGGGGTTACAAACGAAGCGCTGGCCGCTCACCTGGCCGGAATCTGGCAGGGCCGAACCGACCGCTATTCTGAATTGCGGGGCAAGGAAACCGCGCCGCGCCGCAAGATTGAAATGAGCTATATCGGCGGATGAACACGCCGCCAATCCCAGCCGATCAAATGACCGGCCTGGTCCTGGCCGGCGGGCAGGGGCGGCGCATGGGGGCGAATAAAGCCACTTTGAAGCTGGGAGACGAAACGCTGGCGATGCGTGCGCAGCGTTATCTTGCAGCACGCGCTGCGCAAGTATGGATCAGTACGAATGAACCGGCCAGCAGCGGCGTGTTTGCTCGTGTTTTGGCCGACGCCCCGATTTATGGTTCGGGGGCCGGACCGCTGGCAGGTGTGGCCACCGCGTTGCCACAGATTGCCACGCCATGGCTGTTAACGCTACCTGTTGACGTTCCGTGGGTGCCTGCCGACTTGCATGTGCGTCTGGCGCAGGCGGTGCTCACAAACCACGCCAAGGTCGCATATGCACAGACACAGGGCCGCGATCATCCTTTATGCATGCTGGTGCATCAAAGCCTGGGCGCTTCTTTACACCGTTATTTGCTGCACGGCGACCGTAAAGTGTTGCTCTGGCTTCAGGCAGAGCAAGCGGTGCCGGTTATGTTTGCCGGCGGCGACGCCTTGTTTGCCAATTTGAATACGCCGGACGACCTGGCGTGGGCGCAACGCCGCCTTAACTGAAATTACACCAGCCAGTCGGCGAAGGCGTAATAACGAATAATGTCATCATCCTTGACCACGGTATTGGCGGGAATACGCGCGAGCCCGGATGCCCATGGCAGGGAACTGATAATGGCAGAGCCCTGCAGTTCGTATGGAACCAGCGAAAGCTCGCCATCGGCATTCGATTTGGTTTGTACACGCAGAAACTCTTCGCGTGTTTCATTGAATTGGCGATTGGAGCGTAAACGACCATACATAACGCGTGGACGGGTTTCGCTGCGGCCCTGCATGGCCCGGATCAAGGGTGAAACGAGCAAGGCACAAACAACAAAAGCGGAAACGGGATTGCCGGGCAAGCACACGATGGGCGTTTCTTTGGCCTTGGCCAATGCAACCGGCTTGCCGGGCTTCATGGCAACTTTCCACAAGTCGAGTTTGCCGCCCAGCAATTCAATTGTGGGTTTGACCAGGTCTTTTTCACCCACTGAAACGCCGCCCACCGTTAGCACCAGATCACAGTCTTGCAATAATGTCTTGAAGGCCGACTCAATCGATTCGTGGGTATCGGCGGCATGTAATTGGTGTACGACCGTGGCACCAAGCCCCGACACCAGCGTTGCGAGCATGGCGCCGTTGGAGTTGTAAAGTTGTGCCGGCCCTAGCGTCTGGCCGGGGCTGACCAGTTCATCGCCGGTAGTCAGAATGCCTACTTTCAGGCGTGTCCATACTTCTACCTGATGAATACCCTGCGAGGCCAGCAGACCGATTTGAGCCGGCCCCAGAACCGTGCCGGGTTGCAGCAACTCCTGATCCCTTTCGACGTCTTCGCCTTTTTTGCGCACATGTGCACCTGCAACCGGCGGTGCGTTGATCACGACGGCGTTGTCTGTTTCGGTGGTGTCTTCCTGCATGACAACCGTGTCGGCGCCGTCGGGCATTAAGCTGCCGGTAAACAGGCGGATGGTGTGACCCGGTTTCAATGGCTCGGGTGTTTCACCTGCGAAGCAGCGCTGTTGAATAGGGAGTGCTCTGCCTGCTTCATAATCGGAAATCCGGATGGCGTAGCCATCCATTGCGCTATTGTCGGCCGGCGGTAGATCAACCTGCGCCTGCAGGCTGGCAGCCAGAACCCGGCCCTGCGCTTGCGCCAATGGGCATGTTTCTTTTTGGGTGGGCGCGGTTGCCGCTTGAGCCAAGTGTTCTTGAGCGGTATCGAAATCAAGCATGATTAATCCGTTTTCAGTGTTTTCAGATAATGCGTGGCGAAATTACACGGGCGATGCGTGCTGTCGAGTTGTTCCTTGACAATGCGCTCCCAGGCCGTGCGACAGGCATTGGTAGAGCCCGGCATGCAGAAAAGCAGCGTATTGTTGGCCGCGCCGGCAAACGCATCTGACTGCAAAGTGGAACTGCCGATTTCAAGAAAAGACAAGTGCCTGAATAATTCGCCGAACCCGGCGATAGACATGTCGAGTAACGGCGTAATTGCCGCGCCGGTTGATTTCTGGTGTGAGAAGCCGGTGCCGCCGTTGGTCAGGATAATATGCACGTCGGGGTCGGCAATCCAGGCGCTGACAATTTTGCGGATATCGTAAATGTTGCCGCTGCTGATGTCGCGGCGCACACATTGATGGCCTGCTTCGGCAACGGCCTGCGCCAGGTAATCGCCAGATGTGTCGTTTTCTTGCGTACGCGTGTCGGAGATGGTGAGTACGACGCAGTTCAGCGTAACCTTCGGGGTATGGGGAGTGGCTTTCGTCACGGTTGGTCCTTCTTTCTACAGCGTTTGTCCGGTTTCCCATTCCTGGGTTTTCAAAGTATCAGATTCGCGCTGTTGCACCCAGAATTGCTCGCCGTTTTCCAGTGTTTCGCGCTTCCAGAACGGGGCGCGTGTTTTCAACGCGTCGATAATGAATTCGCAGGCACGAAAGGCGTCGCCGCGATGGGGGCTGGCCACGCCGACAAAAACAATTTGTTCGCCATTGTGCATTTCTCCGACACGGTGCACGACGACTGGCTCGGCGGTGTTCCAGCGCGTTTGCGCCTGCAGGCAAATATCGCCGATTTCACGTTCGCACATTCCCGGGTAGTGCTCCAGGAACAACGTGCGTGTTTCCTGTTTGGTCGCGTAATCGCGAACGTAGCCTGTAAACGTCACCAATGCGCCCGCGTGTGTCGCAGTGCGCTCGTGCAGGCCGGCGATGAGTTCGGCGCTGTTGAAGTCTTCGGTTTGCACGATAACCATTTCAGCCTCCTGTGACGGGTTCGAATACGGCGACTTCATCACCTGGCTTGATGATGGTGCCTGGCTTGACATGAAACTGGTTCACCGCCAGTTTCAACCGGCGGGTGGGTGCCAGTTGCGGATATTTCTGTTCCAGTGCGTTCAGCCATTGCTCGCCGGTAATGGGTTCGGCCAGTGGCCAGTTTTCCAGCCGGGTACCGGTGAGTTCGGCAACCTGGGCGAAGTACAGAACGTTAATCACTTTTCCATTCTCCACTTTTACCTCCCGACTTATGTTTGAGCTTGATCTGTTCAATGATAATGCCTTTATCGGCTGCTTTGCACATATCGTAAATCGTAAGGGCTGCCACGCTGCAGGCTGTCATGGCTTCCATTTCCACACCGGTCTTGGCGTCGGTACGGCAAGTGGCTCGAACGGTAATGCTGTGTTGTGCCTCATTCAGCTCGAAATCAATGCCGGCAAAGCTCAGGGGCAGGCTATGGCATAGAGGAATCAGTTCGGCACAACGTTTGGCAGCCAGAATGCCGGCAACACGAGCGGTGTTCAATACATCGCCCTTGGCATTGTCCCTGGCCGTCAGCAAAACAAAAGCCTGACTGCTCATGCGAACGACGCCCTGGGCGGTCGCACTGCGTTGCGTGGCTTGCTTGTTGCCCACGTCTACCATGCGAATTTGGCCGCTTTCATCCAAATGACTTAACGTTGGATTGAGATTGTCTTGGGTGCTCATGGTTGGAAATATCAATTTAAAAGAACAATGATATACGTAATAAGAAGCGACCTGGGGTTATCCCCAGGGTATAAAATGCGGGTTCGTATTTAAACCAGGTGGAGAAATGATATGGCAATTCAGAAAGGTGACCGAATCCCAGACGGGACGTTAACGGAATTCGTTGAGGTCGAAACACAAGGATGTTCCATTGGGCCGAACGCATTTAAAGTGGCCGATTTGGTAAAAGGCAAGAAAATTGCGGTTTTTGCAGTACCCGGTGCTTTTACGCCCACTTGTTCGGCTAAACATGTACCCAGTTATCTTGAGCATTACGATGCGCTGAAAGCTGCAGGCATCGAGGAAATCTGGTGTGTTGCCGTCAACGACGCATTTGTGATGGGTGCTTGGGGGCGTGACCAAAAAGTCGACGGCCGTATTCGCATGATGGCCGATGGCAGTGGCCTTTGGACCAAGCAGTTGGGTCTTGAACTTGATTTGACGGACCGCGGCCTGGGTGTGCGCTCACAACGTTATTCCATGGTTATCGACGATGGCGTTGTGTCCCAATTGAACCTTGAACAGGGCGGCGGCTACGAAGTCAGCGATGCTCAAACAATGTTGAAACAGTTATAAAAATCAGGTGACGTTGAATGCTCAGCGCAGTCGCATCCTTTTCTTCGCTTTACTTTGCCACTTTGTTGCTGCTCCTGGGAACAGGGCTCATCAACACGTACTTGGGTATTCGTCTTGCGGAGACACAGGTTTCGGAAATCTGGGTGGGTACACTCATTGCGGTGTATTACCTGGGTTTGGTGCTGGGCGCCCGAACCGGGCATCGTTTGATTGCCCGTGTCGGGCATATTCGTGCCTACACTGCTACGGCGGCTGTCGTGACCGTAGCGGTGCTGGTACAGGCGCTGGTCGACAACCTATGGGTTTGGACATTCCTGCGTTTCATGGCCGGCCTGGCCATGGTAACGCAGTTCATTTCCATTGAAAGCTGGCTGAACGAGCAAACCGACAACACCTCGCGTGGTCGTGTACTGGCTTTCTACATGGTTTTCTCGGGGCTGGGGACCGTGTTGGGTCAATTGTCTTTAACGCTGTTTCCAGAGCTCGATTACAGGCCTCTGGTGTTTGCGGGGATTTGTTCAATTCTGTGCCTGATCCCCGTGGCCTTAACAAAAAGGTTGCACCCGACTGTGCCGCAGCCCGCCCCGATCATGCTCTTTTATTATTTGAAAAGGGCGCCCATGTCGTTAACCGTGGTGCTGATCGGTGGTGTTTTAACCGGCTCTTTCTACGGTCTGGGCCCGGTGTTTGCCTATAAGCAAGATCTAAGCAGCGACCAGGTGGCCATTTTTGTAGCAGCGGCGGTGGCGGCCGGGTTGGTATCACAGTGGCCGCTGGGCTGGCTGGCTGATCGTGTCGATCGTGCCTGGCTGATTCGAGTCAATGCCTTGTTGCTTTTCATTGTGACACTGCCGCTTTGGGGCTGGCTGGCTTTGCCCTACTGGGCTTTATTGGCTTTATCGTGTGGCCTGGGGGTGCTGCAGTTTACGCTGTACCCGATTGGGGCTGCCTTTGCCAACGACAATGTTGATCCAGACCGGCGCGTGGGCCTGAGCGCGGTATTACTGATGGTGTACGGTTTGGGTGCCTGTATTGGCCCTTTGCTGGTGGGTGTAATCATGCGCCAGACGCAACCGGGTATGTTGTTTGTCTTTGCCGCCGTATGCGCTGCCATTCTGGTGGCTTATGTCCGGCCCGAGCGCGTAACCGGTGAAAACCTGAGCCAGGATGCTCCCACGCACTATGTGCCCATGACCGAAATCCAGACCACGCCGGTGGTGGCGGAAATGGATCCCCGCGTAGATATGCAAACAGATGTGTCGCATGAGGCTAACTCAGCCGAAGAAAAGGCAGACGCAACACGCAGCCAGGACGACACTAATCTGGAACAGGATCTGGCGCAGGCCGAGGTCGACAGCACAGGAGCCAGTGCTCGCTAAAAAAGGTTATGCACGCCAAAAAGTACGAGCATGGCGGCAATGGCCAGAACGAGGCCTGCTACATTGATTTTTCCCAGGGGTTCGCGAAAAATCACGGCGCCGATCAAGGTTCCCGCCGTGATAACGCCGATGTTCATCGAGGCAAAAACCAGGCTTGGGTTGTTGGGTAAAAGCTGGTGGGCGCGGATATAAAAGTAGATATTGCCGAAGTTTAGTAGTCCAAGCAGTAACCCGGCCCAGGCGTTTCTTGCGGCCCATCTGCGTTTTTGAGCCAGCAATATCAAAAACATAATACCGCCGGCCAATATAAAGGCGCCCAGCAAGCCAGTGGCAAAGCTTGCTCCAGTGCGTGCCAATTGCTTGAAAAGAATATCAATAGCACCGTATCCCAGCCATACCCCAAGCAAGGTGATCGGGGTTAACAAGCTTCGTGCTTGGGTCGGGTTATGTCCGGTTGTTTTGATTAACAGGCATGTCAACGCAACAAAGGCCAGCGTCATCCCAATGACTTTCTGACTCGTCAAGGTTTCGTTGAAAAGCAGAAAAGCCGCCAGCAATGGGACTAACAAGGAAAGGCGCTGTGCCGCATCGCTTAGCACGATGCCCGCGTGTCGCACTGCCATTGCCATCATCAGGAAAACCAAGGGTAATAACAGACCCAATGTCGCCAGAACCGGCCACGTTTCGGTGTCTGCCAGTAGTGTCTGTGGTTGAGGTTGTAGCAGGCAAAGCGTGAGCACGGTTGCCACTGCATAGTTCATCGCAATGGCTTGAACCAGATCAAGCCGCCAGGCGCGTGCCAGTTTCAGCAGGACGGAGACGGCAACACTGCAGCTGATGCTGAGCAGAAGGACGAGCATAATCGCGCCAGAGGGCAGTGGTTAAAAGTGTACTGCCCCTTTGTTTCCTTATAGGGCCAGGCGTGCCGGTTAGTGGCTGCCGTTGTGCGCTTGCAGGCCCAGCCGTTGAAACAGGTTCTGGTCTTCGACAAACTGAGGGTTGCCGGTTGTAAGAAGCTGCTCACCGTAGAAAATGGAGTTGGCACCGGCAAGAAAGCATAGCGTTTGCATTGTGTCGCTCATTTCTTCACGGCCGGCAGAAAGACGCACGAAAGTGCGGGGCATGGTAATGCGTGCTACAGCGATGGTGCGCACGAATTCCAGCGGGTCGATATCGGGTGTGCCGTGTAATGGTGTGCCTTCAACCTTGACCAGATTGTTAATGGGCACTGAATCCGGATAGGGTGACATATTGGCCAGTTGGGCAATGAGTCCGGCTCGCTCGCGACGCGACTCGCCCAAACCGACAATCCCACCGCAACATACATTCACCCCGGCGTTGCGAACCCGTTCAAGCGTATCAAGACGGTCTTGATAGGTGCGGGTGGAAATGATTTCGCCATAGAATTCGGGCGAAGTGTCCAGGTTATGGTTGTAGTAATCAAGGCCCGCCGCTTTGAGTTGTTCAGCTTGCCCGTCTTTCAGCATACCCAGCGTGACACAGGTTTCCAGGCCCAATGCCTTCACTTCGCGAATCATTTGCGCGACGGCCTCGATTTGGTGTGGCTTGGGTGAGCGCCAGGCCGCGCCCATGCAAAAACGCTGGGCGCCGCCGGCCTTTGCCTGTTTTGCAGCTTCCAGCACTTCTTCAATTGGCAGGAGTGCTTCTTTTTCGACGCCTGTATCGTAGCGCGCTGATTGCGGGCAATAGGAACAGTCTTCCGGGCAACCGCCCGTTTTTATTGACAGCAGGCTGGAAAGTTGCACGCTGTTGGGATTGTGATGTTCCCGATGCACTGTCTGGGCCTGAAACATCAGTTCCGGGAACGGAAGTTCGTATAAAGCCAGAATGCGCTTGATTGTCCATTTTTCGGTTGCGTGTTCTAAGCTGTCATCGGCGAGCGTTTCAACAAGTGCGAGCATGGTTGTCTGTGACTCTGGAATGAAAATTAACGGTACTGGAAGCGTACGAGATTAGTGGTGTAGTTAGTGCGCTATGGTAAGGATGTGGCGCGCTGACAGCAAGCTGTTAATAAGACGTCAGTCGGTTAAAACGTTCCTATTTAAAATTAAAATTGCCTATATTTGGCTTAATGTCGTCTAACTTTATTGATGAAAACCGTTTTTCTGGTACCTTGTATATGTGTATCTTAAAGTAACTATTATGCTGCGGTGCAGAAATCCGGAAACCGGTATGATCATACCTTTTACCGATTGGAGCTAATAATAATGACGACGTTTAAACGCGATTTCACCGTTGAGTGGGGCGATTGTGACGATGCCGGCATCGTTTTCTATCCCAACTTCTTCTACTGGTTCGATTGCACTTTTCAAGCCATGGTGCGCAGCGTAGGCTTGAATCAGCGTGAGGTGCGGTCGCGCTTTGGCGCCGTTACGCCTTTGGTTGATGTGGGTGCCACATTTCGTTCTCCGGTCACGTACGACGACGTGATTACGGTTTATGCCGAAGTGGAGGAGTGGGCTGATCGTCGTTTCCGTATCGCTTATACCGTGAAAAGTGGCGAGCGTCTGGTGGCAACCGGTTTTGAAAAGCGCGCATGGGCGGTATACACACCAGAGGGCGGCATTAAGGGCGCTTCTGTGGCGCCTGAGTTCAAGGCTTATTTCCAGAAATAAAAGCCTGTCGCTGTCGGCGTGCATTGCAGTGGCACCGGTGCCAAGCGCAAATGCGCCGGCATGCCGGCGCGTGCCTTTTACTAGCGGGGCGCCAGCCGTGTCGCTCCATCCAGGCGGATCACTTCGCCATTCAGGTACCGGTTGCCAATAATGTGCTGGACCAGGTCGGCGAATTCGTCGGGTTGACCCAGGCGCTGCGGAAAAGGAATGGATTTTGCCAGTGATTCCTGTACTTCCTGGCTGGCGGTATACAGCAAAGGGGTCAGGAAAATGCCGGGTGCAACAGACATGACGCGAACCCCAAACTGGGCGAATTCCCGTGCCAGTTGAATGGTTAGCGATACAAGCCCGCCTTTTGAGGCTGCATAGGCGGCCTGGCCGATTTGCCCTTCATAGGCGGCCACCGAGGTGGTAAACAGAATCACGCCGCGCTCTTCACCCACGGGTTCGGCCGCGATCATTTCGGCAGCGGCCAGGCGTGTCATGTTGAAGGCACCAAACAGGTTCAGGTTGACCACTTTGATGAATTCCTCCAAGGGCATTGGGCCGCCTTTTCCCACAACGCGTTTACCTACGCCACCACCCGCACAGTTCACCAGAACGCGTGCGACACCTTGCGCCTCTTTGGCCTGGGCGATGGCTTGAGCGGCGCTTTGTTCCGAAGTGACGTCGCAATGTATGGCGATACCATTAATTTGTTTGGCAACGGCCTGGGCTTTCTCGTCTTGTACATCAAGAATAGCCACACGTGCCCCCTGGGCCGCCAGTTTCAACGCGGTGGCTTCCCCCAGGCCTGACGCCCCGCCGGTCACGAGTACGGGAGTGTCTTGCAAGTTCATAGGTGTTATTCCTTTAGCAGCAGCCGTCGGCGGTGGGGGGTTTCAGCCGCGTGTAACGTCCATGAACAGGATCGTCGTTCAGACGCAGCAGGCGAACCGCGTTGTCGCGCAGAATCAGTGGCTTGACCTCTTCGCGGATACCGATTTTCTCGAAGTCTGCCAGCCAGCGATCGGGCGTTAACACAGGGAAGTCGGAGCCAAACAGCATTTTGTCTTTCAGAATGGTGTTGGCGTATTGAATCAAAATAGGTGGAAAATATTTGGGCGACCATCCCGATAAATCGATATATACCTGGGGTTTGTGGGTGGCCACTGCCAAGGCATTTTCCTGCCAGGGGAAAGAAGGGTGGGCAATGATAATGGGCATGTCGGGGAAATCAACGGCAACATCGTCCAGGAACATCGGATCGGAGTATTTCAGACGTACGCCCCCACCTCCACGCATGCGCGCGCCCACGCCGGTTTGCCCGCTATGGAAAATTGCGGGTAATGCATGTTCGGCGATTACTTCGTAAAGATCGTACGCCGCGCGGTCGTTGGGATAAAACTCTTGTGATGATGGATGAAATTTGAAACCCCGGATACCGTATTCCTCGATCAGGCGGCGCGCTTCGCGTACCCCCATTTTTTCGCGCAATGGATCGATACTTGCGAATGGAATCAGTACATCGCGGTGTTTGGCCACCTCTTCGGCCACCTCTTCATTGCTGATGCGTACCTGACCATTGGCACGTTCCGTATCAACCGTAAAAATCACCGCCATCATGTTGCGTTCACGGTAGTATTGGGCTGTTTCTTCAATGGTGGGCCGTGGCATCTTCTCTTTGAAGTACTCGGCCATGGCCTTGTCGAACGCAATCGCGACTTCGTCGGGCGGGTTTCGTGTTGAAACGGTCGCGTGCGTGTGGATATCAATGGCAACCAGGGCGTCCTGCTTTTGTTCAGTCATCTAAAATCAGTCCTTCGTGTTCAAAAGTACATGGAGCATTTCTGTTCAGGATGTTGTCATTCTATCGTGCAAACGCAGCACATTTGCCTGTGGTGCCTGGCTATAGAGTTGTTCGACAAGTTCATTGCGCGTGCGTAGTACGGTGCGCTGGTTAATCGAGCCTTTATCGGTCATTTCGCCCAGGTCCATGACAGGTGGGTCACGCAGAATGATGGCGCGAGTAATACGGTTGGAACTGCCGGAGGCGTTCGCGCCCAGTTCGTTCAGGAGGTCTTGCGCCCAGCGTTGAACGTCGGGGTTGTCGGCAATTTCCTGGGTAGACGCATTATCATTCAGCGAGGGTGACAGTGCTGCGGCGGCGGGCAGAAGGAACAGCATCATGCCCAGCTCATCGCGGTCGTGCCCCGTAATAACGGCATCGTGAATGTAGGGCGCACCGGCTGCGATAATGGTGGAGCGCAACGCGCCTACATTGACCCAGGTGCCGCTGATCAGCTTGAAGTCTTCGGCAATACGGCCGTCGAAACGCAAGCCTTCTTCAGGATGTTCGGGATCAATAAACGTGGCGGCATCGCCGCTGCAGAAATAGCCTTCTTCATCAAACGCTTCCGCAGTGAGTTCGGGTTGGCGCCAATAACCCGGTGTGATGTTCGGGCCTTTATAACGCACTTCCAGTTTACCGGCCACGGGGGCCAGTTTTACTTCACAGCCGGGTGCCGGGTTGCCGATTACGCCGGCCTGCCAATCGGGCAGATGCGCGGTAATGGCAAAAGGTGCGGTTTCAGTTTGACCCAAGGCGGTTGTCATGGGGATGCGCATGCCCACGGTTTGAATCGCCAGTTCATCGATGGTTTGTTTGAGCGGCCCCGGCAGAGCGGCGCCACATGGAAAAATGAGTTTCAGATTCTTGAAAAACTGCTCGCGCAGCACTGAATCGCGCTTCATGGCATAGGCCAGCGTTTCCAGGCCTTTGGGAACCGTGTAATGAAAGGTCGACGGAATTTCACGCAGATTTTGAATGGTTTGTGCCATGCCGTCGGGTGTGGGTTTGCCATCGTCGATATACATGGTGCCGCCGTTATACAGCACGATACCGAAATTGTTGTTTCCGGCGGCGGTGTGATGCCAGGGTAGCCAGTCGACCAGGATGGGTGGGTCGTCTTTGGCGAATAAATAGCACTGCACAAACATTTGCTGGTTGCTGGTGAGCATCCGGTGGGTGTTTACAACGGCCTTGGGCAGTTTGGTTGAGCCCGATGTAAACAGGAACTTGGCAATGGTTTCACCATTTACTTCCTGGTGAGCGGCTTCAACCTGGTCGCTGACGGGTGTGTTTTCCAACGTGCTGAAAGTAGTGCAATGGCGACCTTCGATGCTGCCCTCAACAAAAACCAGTTCCAGATCCGCCGGTACCGTTAATTCTATGGCATGCGCGTAGCGGTTGGCATTTTGGGCGAAGACCAGCCCGGGAGTGAGGAGCTTGACGGCGTGCTCGACGCGGTCGGCACTGCGTGAAAGCAGGGAATACGCAGGTGAGATGGGGGCGAATGGAATGCCCACATGTTGCGCTGCCAGCATCATCAGGGCGCTTTCAATGCTGTTTTCCGACAAGATCATAAGGGGGCGGTCGGCATTCAGCTTGCGGTTGAGCAGAGCTTGCGCAATATGAAGAACGCGTTGCAAAGCGCTGGCATAGCTTAAATGAACCCATTCGCCTTGTGCATTTCGGCGTGCCAGGAAAGTGCGATCGGGTGCGTTTTCTGCCCAATAAACCAAAGCCTCGGTGTAGCAACGCTGATAAGGTTGCAGGGGCTCAGGGGAGCGCAGGATATAACCGCCGTCAGGACGTTTTTCAACGTTGCTGATGTAAGGCCCGAACGCTACAGGGCGAAAATTCGTGTTGGCAAGATTATTCATTCATGTCTCCGGTGTTGCTGTTTCGGGGCTATTATTAAGGGTAGTTTCTTATTGTTCCCGAAAAATAAATTCTGTACATTGTTAATCAGGTTAACAGTACGCTGAATGTTATATTTTTGAAAATCCTTATTCTATAAGTGCAAACCCTTGGTTAATTCATTTTCTCCCTCTACTGAACCGGCTGAAGTGGCTGATACGCCACTGACCTATGTTGATTTGCAGCGCGACTCCTTAGGTTACGCAATCAAGCGTGCCCAGGTGCGTTCCTACGATGTGCTGTTTGCCGTGATGGGGCCGGAAAGTCTTACGCCAGGACGCATGACTGCTTTAAGTATCGTCGCAACGCAGCCTGGAATCAACCAGACTGTATTGGCCGATATGCTCGGTATTACGCGTGCGGGTGCGGTGAAGGTGATTGATTCACTCGAGGCGCTGGGTTATGTCGAGCGCAATACAATGCCCGACGACCGTCGTAGTTATGCTTTGGGGGTTACGCAGAAGGGGTTGGATGAGTTAAAGCGTTTGAACGTGTTGAACCGCCAGTTCGAGAAGCGGATTGCCACGCGTTTAACATCCGACGAGCGGCATCTGCTGATGGCACTGCTGGAGCGTGTGGCACTGGATTAAAGCCGGTGCCTGTCCTGTGTTCCTGTACTTGATCAAAGCTTGAGCCAGTCGTGGGCCCGGCCGGATCCTGTCTGGGTCCGGCCGGGTGGATAAGCCACGTCGGCGAATGTTGACCAGGCTTAGAAAACCCGGTTAAGAGACAGGCTGGCCGATTGCGTTGTTGCCGTTCCAGTACTGCTGCCGATCAAAGAACCGCTGTAAGTATTGGGTGAGGCGGGGTTGTTATAGGTCGAGTAATAGTTGGCTGTTTTGTCTTGCGTTACGCTGTACGTATAACTGAAGTCCAGGAACCACGACTTATCAAGGTAGTAAGTGCCGCCCAGCATGACAGCCGCGCCCCAAACCCATTGGCTGGCCGAGAAGCTCTGGGCAGAGCCTGAAATATCGGTTCTGTTGCCGTTGATATCGGCAAAACCAATCAGGTCGTTAATTTGAGTATTGACCTGCGATAAGGTGGGGCCAACGCCAACGTAAATGGTGCCTCTGTCAAAAGCGCGCCCGAAGTACGGAATCAGCGAGAATTGATGATTAACCGTTTTTTGGTAAGAGCGGGCAATTGCGTTCCCCGTGAATGGTGTGCCGTTTGAAAAGGAACCATACTGCGGAATTCGAATGAAGTCTTCTGTTGCTGTGGAACCACCCTGGTAGCTGTATGAAAACTTGACGCCCCACAGGTAATCGGTGCCTTGCAGCTTCTCGAAATAACCAGCCTGGACGGCGGGAGAAATGCCATTTATCGTGCCCATCCCAATGCCCACAGGCGGGCCTCCGGCTGTGCCTGAAGAAACGAGTGTTCCTGTCGCTGTGTTGGTGACGTTCGACGTCCCGGTTGCTTCCAGTTTCTGGTCTTTGAATTGTGTTGAATTAACACCGAACCCCAAGCCGAAATAAGCACCGGAGTCTGGCACCATGGACGTTGAGCTGGTTTGTGCTGTTGCTAAGGTTGAGTAGCCGGAAAACAAAGGGATGATGAGTCCCAGAAGAACTGCTTTTTTCATTATTGGAAGCCTTATTAAAGGTACCGCAGTTACTACGTTGAAGGGGGGCTGAGTGTAATGTGAACGAGCCGGGGCGGCAAGATAAATTGTGATGGGTGAAGGGCGGGCTTTCCGCCTGTCGGTAACAGCCAATAAAAAACCCGCGTCGTATGACACGGGTTTTTCTGAATTTTTTGGCGGAGCGGACGGGACTCGAACCCGCGACCCCCGGCGTGACAGGCCGGTATTCTAACCAACTGAACTACCGCTCCGCAGCGGTAATGGTGCCCAACCAAAGCCAAAGTACTTGGCGTCCCCTAGGGGATTCGAACCCCTGTACCCACCGTGAAAGGGTGGTGTCCTAGGCCTCTAGACGAAGGGGACAGGACAAATTGAGTTGCGCAGTATAACATGTTTTCACTGCACGTTTCTTTGCAAGCCGTTTTTGGTGGAGGTAAGCGGGATCGAACCGCTGACCTCTTGCATGCCATGCAAGCGCTCTCCCAGCTGAGCTATACCCCCGTGGCAAATACTACTGTATTGCAAAGAAGCGAAATTATGCATCAATTTTTTATTCTGTGCAAGTTGGTGCAATAAATGGTGTGTTTTAGACAGCTTCAGGCAGCCTGTTTCTGTCAATAATGGTAGGCTCAAATCTTGAGTCTCAGTTAATTCCGGTCGGCTGCCATTGATTTGCGTTTTTTATTATGCCCACTTTGCTTGAAACTGCCACGGCATTACAGAATCTGGAAACATTGGACGGTCCTGAAGCGCTATTTCGTGCCCTGGCCGAGAACGCGGTTATTGGTGTTTACATTGTGCGAGAGGCGCGTTTTGTGTATGTCAACTCAAAACTGCTCGACATGCTCGGCTATGAACGCGATGAGATGCTGCACCAGATGACGATCACGAATATTGTCGCGCACGACGAGAGGCATTTTGTTGCGTCGAATATAAAACGTGCCTTGAGTGGTGAGGTACGGGAGATTCACTACGAACGCAAGGCACGGTGTAAAGACGGCAGTTATATCGATGTCGAAGTTTTTGGGTCATGCATGACGCTGGCAGGCGAGGCGGTAATGGTGGGGCTCATGCTTGATATGTCGCCGCACAAGGCCGAAGAGGCGTCTACCAGTTTAATGTCGCTTGTTTACAAGCACAGTAGCGAAGCCATGGTCATTACCGATGTGAATGGTGTGATTATTACAGTGAATCCCGCGTTTTCCGACATTACAGGATATGCGCTTGACGAGGTCATCGGGCATCGCTTGAGTATTTTAAGTTCAGGGCGTCATAACGAGAACTTTTACAAGGCGATGTGGGAAGCGTTATTGAAAACTGGGCATTGGCGTGGTGAAATCTGGAACCGGCGCAAGAGTGGTGACGAATATGTTGAGCGTCTGAGTATTGATACTTCGTATAACGACGATGGTTCCGTCAGGTGTCGGGTTGGTGTTTTTTCCGACATTACGCAAAAGAAACGAACGGAAGAAGTTGTATGGCGCCAGGCCAACTATGACCATTTAACCGGCCTGCCCAATCGCAAATTGATGGAAGAGCGTTTGAAAACGGGCCAAGCACGGGCCGCACGTGTAGACACCCGGTTGGCGTTCATCTTTCTGGATCTTGATGCATTCAAGGAGGTCAACGACAGCCTTGGACACGATATGGGTGATAAGGTACTGCGCCAAGTGGCGCATCGTCTGGTGCGTTCTGTGCGTGAATCCGACACCGTGGCGCGCTTTGGGGGTGACGAGTTTGTCATTGTGATGGGTGGCGTTGTGAGTGACGACATGGTTCAGCGCACGTGCCAGGCCGTTTTGCACAACCTTGGGAAACCTTATCGCCTCAAGGACACCGTTGTTTATCTCTCGGCCAGTGCCGGTGTGGCGGTTTATCCCGATCATGCCAGTAACGCAGAAGCATTGATGCAGAATGCCGATCTGGCCATGCATGAAGCAAAAGAGGCAGGGCGTGGTCAGTTGCGTTTTTATGATCCCGATATGCAGTATGCGGCAAGGGAGCGTCGCCGCTTGTCGAAAGACTTGCTGGTCGCGCTGGATAACAAGGAACTTGTGCTGTATTATCAGCCTGTCGTTGATCTGAAAACGCATCGGTTGGTCAAGGCAGAGGCGCTGATTCGGTGGAAGCATCCGGAAAAAGGTTTTGTCAGTCCTGATCAATTTATTCCTTTTGCCGAGGACAGCGGCATGATTATTGCCATTGGTGAATGGGTATTTCGCACCGCCGCCGACCAACTGCTCGATTGGCACCGGCGTGGTTTCACGCAGTTACAGGTGGGGCTGAACGTGTCGCCCGTTCAGTTCTGTGAAGAAGGATTGAATGCAACGGAGTGGATAACTTACCTGGCAAAACGGGGTCTGCCCGGCAGTGCCATTGTGGTGGAGCTGACAGAACGCATGCTGATCGACGCCTATAACGGTACCAGCGAAAAATTGCTGGCGTTTCGCCATGCCGGCATTCAGGTTGCGCTGGATGATTTCGGCACAGGCTATTCATCGCTGGCCTACCTGCGTAAACTGGACATTGACCTGCTGAAAATCGATCAGTCTTTCGTGCGCAATCTGTCATCACATGTGGAAGATCTGGCGTTGTGCGAGGCCATTGTGGTCATGGCTCACAAGTTGGGCTTGAAAGTGATTGCCGAAGGCGTGGAAACGGCGGACCAACGCGATCTGCTGGCCGATATCGGCTGCGATTACGGCCAGGGTTATTTGTTTTCCCGCCCCATTCCCGCCGACGAATTCACCGAGCTACTTCATTCGGGCCTGTCGGCTGGTGAAGACACCCACGGCAATCAATAACAGACTCAGGATGAGTACCGGGGTGTTACGCCACCGCGCGTAAGGTGTTAACCCTTGCATACCCTGTACCTCAACGTCAAGAACACCGGGTTGTTCAGTTAAAAGTGCCGCGCGCACCTTACCTTGCGGATCAATAGCGGCGGTCATGCCGGTATTGGTTGCCCTTAGCATGGGGCGGGCGGCTTCCAGTGCCCGCATTCGCGCTATTTCCAGATGTTGTTGCAAAGCCCAGGTGTCTCCAAACCAGGCCAGATTACTTACGTTAACGAGCATTGTGGCGCCAGGGCCGTATTGTTCGCTGTCGCCCAGGGCGGTAACGATTTCTTCGCCGAATACATCCTCATAGCAAATGTTGGGCGCGATCACTTGTTCGTTCAGCGTAAATAATTCCTGTCGTGTACTGCCGCGATTAAAGTCGCCCAAGGGGATATTCAGCGCATCAACAAACCAGCGAAAGCCCGGCGGCACAAATTCGCCAAACGGAACCAAATGATGTTTGTCGTAACGGTGTTCGGTCGTGCCGGCGATCAGCTGCGTTACAGGTGTTTCGGCGTTGAAGGCGATCACGCTGTTGGTGTAGCGTGTATTGCCCCGATCGTCGGTTGCAACAGGAATGCCCATGATTAGCGTTGCGTCACGCTCGCGGGCGATATTTATCCATTGCTCCCATGTTTGTGAAGGGTAGCGGTTCTGGAATTGCGGCATGACCGTTTCAGGCAGAATAATAATATCGGGATCTGCACCGGCCTGTTTTGGCGGCAGCTCTGCAAGTTCCATGTAAGTTTGAATGCCTTCTTGCATGCGTTGGGGGTCAAATTTGATTGATTGTGGAACCCCACCCTGAACAAGGCGGATCAAAATCGGGTTGCCGGTTGGTGTCGACCAGCTAAGCTGAGATAAGCCAAGTCCAACCGCACTCAATACAATGGCCAGTGCAACGGCGGCAGCGGCCCGGCTGTCTTGGGCTGTTTTATGAGCCAGGATCAGCAGGGCAATCGCGCCAGCGCAAAATGCAGCTAGCCAGGCCACGCCGTAGACCCCCAGGATAGGGGCCCAGCCTGCCAGGAAACCACTTGCATGGGCATAGCCGATATTCAACCATGGGAAGCCCGTGAACAAAGTGCCGCGCAGCCATTCTGAAAGTGCCCAGCACGATGCCCAGATTGCCGCGCTAAGCGCCAATCCCCAAAAGTGGCCGCCGGGTTGTCGTAACCCGCGTGTAAAAAAAAACGCGAAGCCTGTCGCCAAAGCGGTGTAAAGCGCCATTGCGCATGCCAGCGCCAGTACGGCGGCAACAGAAAGGGCGGGAGCGAGCCCGCCAAAATGATGCAGGCTGATATAAAGCCAATAGAATCCAAGCGCGAAATGGCCGAGCCCGAATAGAAAACCGGCTTGTGCTGCGCGGCTTGTGCGTTGGCATTGCCATACATGGCGCGCAAGGAATACGAAAATCAGAATTTGCGCATAAGGCAGCACCCAGGCGGGCAGCGGGCCATCAGAGAATGTGAATGCGTGGGCGGCGCCCAGCAGCAAGGGCTGAATCGCTTCGCGAATGCGATAAAGCCGACTCTCAGTTGTTTTCATGAGGGGTGGCGAGCGCCGAGTTTTCGTCGTGCTGAATATTCATCCATAAAACGCGTTTGGCATCGGCGCCTACCACCGTGATGATGAGCCCTTCCCGATGCACGGTATCGCCACGCCGCGGGATGCGGCCCAGTTCGGCGGTAACCCAGCCTCCCAGGGTGTCGTACTCATCGGTTGGCATGGTTGTATTGAATGAGCGATTGAAAACGTTGATTTCCGTAATGCCCATGGCGCGCCAATTATTGCTGCCGGTCTGGAAAATGGTTTTTTCAGCATCCTCATCGAATTCATCTTCAATGTCGCCGACGATTTGTTCAAGCACGTCTTCCATGGTGACCAGGCCTGCTGTGCCGCCGTGTTCGTTGATAACGATGGCCAGATGGTTACGATTATTGCGGAATTCGTGCAGCAGAATGTTCAACCGTTTGGATTCGGGGATAAATACGGCCGGGCGAATCAGCGGACGTAAATCGATGGCGGGATTTGTAATGGTTAACAGTAAATCCTTGGCCAACAGAATGCCGACGATGTTGTCGCGATCGTCTTCGAAAATAGGGAATCTGGAGTGACCGGTTTCGATAATTTCCGCCAACAGCTCCGGCAGGGGTTTGCCGATATCCAGCATGTCGATTCTGGAGCGTGGCACCATGATGTCGCCGGCGCTGAGGTTAACCACCTCCAGCGCACCGGAAATCATGGCATAGGAGTCTTCATCGATGATCTGGCGCTCGTGCGCCGCCTCGAGCAACGCCTTGATGTCTTCGCGGTCTTCTGGTTCGGGGCGAATGCGAGACAGGATTCGCGCCAGAAATGATTTGGTGGCCGGCTTGGCCGAGTTGGGTTCCGGGTCTGGGGGGGTTGAGTCTGACATTGTCCGCAGGACGAGTTACTGGAGTGTCTAGCATAACCGAAAAAGGCGGTTTGTTTCAGTGGGTCGCGGGCAAAATCCGATAGGGGTCCGTGAAGCCCAGCTTAGCCAGAATGTGGGTTTCGAGCGTTTCCATCTCTTGTGCCTCATATTCGTCTTGATGGTCGTAGCCCAATGCATGCAGAACGCCATGAATCGTTAAGTGAGCAGCATGTGCAAGCACCTTTTTATGCTGTTCCTGGGCTTCCTGATGAAGAACGGGCAGGCAAAGCACAATGTCTGCCATCAAGCCGGCGTCGGGTTGAACGCCGTACTCAAAGGTCAAGACGTTGGTTGCATAGTCCCGATTGCGAAATTGTTGATTCAGCTCGCGGCCTTCGTCTGCGTTCACGAGCCGGATCGTTAGATTCATGCGCGCAATATCGGGGTTGTACGGGGCAGCGGCCAGGGCAGCCTGCACCCAGCGTCTGAGGCGCCAGCGCGGCAATGATTCAGCTGGCGCGGCGTACTGAACCGACAGGCTAAGCTCAGGGCCGGGCTTCGAGACTGGCTTTTTCATAGGCATCGACAATACGGGCAACCAGGGGGTGGCGGACCACGTCGCCGCTGGTAAAACGGGTGCTGGCTATGCCTTGAACGGTTTCCAGTACTGCCAGCGCATGCGTTAAGCCACTGGGTTGGCCTTTGGGAAGGTCGATTTGCGACGGGTCGCCATTGATAACGGCTTTGCTGCCGAAACCAATTCGCGTCAGGAACATTTTCATTTGTTCCGGTGTCGTGTTCTGCGCTTCGTCGAGAATCACGAATGAGTGATTCAAGGTGCGACCGCGCATGTAGGCCAGCGGGGCAATTTCAATGGTTTGCTTTTCAAACAATCGTTGCACTTTTTCGAAGCCCATCAGGTCGTACAAGGCGTCATAAAGCGGACGCAAGTAGGGGTCGACTTTCTGGGCCAGATCGCCCGGCAGGAATCCCAGGCGCTCGCCGGCTTCAACGGCAGGGCGGGTAAGAATGAGTCGCTGCACCGATTCGCGTTCCAAGGCGTCGATTGCGCACGCCACGGCCAGCCAGGTTTTTCCGGTGCCTGCCGGGCCGACGCCGAATGTGATGTCGTGTTTGAGAATATTGTTCAGATAATCGCGTTGTCGTGGTGTACGTGGCCGCAAATCGGTTCGGCGGGTACGCAGCACGAGGTCCATGCTTTGATCATCGACAGGAGGCAGTTCGGGCAGCGGTTCGATTTTGCGGGGATCGTCGGCTTTGCTGCGACCAGCGCCCAACTCCACCATGCCAAGCTGGATGTCGTCGATTGTGAGTGCTTTGTGAACCGCGCGCTCATGAAACCATTCCAGTGCCTGTGCGGCGGCTTTGGCCTGTTCTCCCTCGATGGAAACATGGCTGCCACGGCGATTTAATAGCACATTCCATCCATCGGCAATTTGGCGCAGGTTTTCGTCGAGCGGACCACACAGGTTGGCCAGGTGCATGTTGTCGCCATCAAGCCGAACGGTAACCGGTTTGTGCCGGCGTGAGCTTCTGGTCATGGGTGTAGTTCACCTCGGAGCGTATTGGCACTGGTTTGCGTGATACGAACGTTGCGCATTTGGCCGATCAGTTCAGGAGAGGCCGGGAAATTCACAATACGATTGTTTTCAGTGCGTCCCATGACTTCGCGGGGGTCGCGTTTTGACGGCCCTTCGATCAGTACCCGCTGGGTCGTGTCGAGCATGCCTTGGGCGATCGCGGATGCCTGCTCGTTAACAAGCGCCTGCAAGCGATAGAGGCGTTCAAGTTTCTGTTCTTTTGTCGTGTTGTCTTCCAGATCGGCAGCCGGTGTACCTGGGCGACGCGAATAAATAAACGAAAAAGACTGGTCGAAGCCGACGTCGCGAATCAGTTTCATCGTTTGTTCGAAATCGGCCTCTGTTTCGCCGGGGAAGCCAACGATGAAGTCCGACGAGAGCGTGATGCCGGGTCGGGCGGCCTTCAGTCGGCGTACGATCGACTTGAATTCAAGTGCGGTATAGCCGCGCTTCATTGCCGCCAGAGTGCGGTCGCTGCCCGCTTGTACCGGTAGATGCAGGAAAGGCACCAGATTCGTCAGTTTTCCATGGGCCTCAATAAGACGACCGGTCATTTCCTTCGGGTGGGACGTGGTGTAGCGGATGCGCTCGATACCCGGTATGTCGTGAATGTATTCCAGCAACATGGCGAAATCAGCAATTTCGCTTGTGTCGCCCATGGGGCCGCGATAAGCATTCACATTTTGCCCGAGCAACGTCACTTCCTTGACGCCCTGGTCTGCCAGGTCGGCCACTTCAACCAACACGTCGTCGAAGGGGCGCGAAATTTCTTCACCACGGGTATAGGGCACCACACAGAAAGTGCAATATTTGCTGCAGCCTTCCATGATGGAAACAAAGGCGGTGGGACCGTCGATTCGTGCCGGCGGCAGGGCGTCGAACTTTTCGATTTCGGGAAAGCTGATATCCACTTGCGCACGGCCCGATTCGCGCCTCTGATTAATGAGCTGCGGCAATCGGTGCAGGGTCTGGGGGCCGAATACGACATCCACGAAGGGTGCCCGTTGTACGATGGCCTGGCCTTCCTGGCTTGCCACGCAGCCGCCTACGCCAATAACCAGATTAGGGTTGGCCTGCTTCAAGTGCCGTACACGGCCCAAGTCTGAGAATACCTTTTCTTGCGCTTTTTCACGCACCGAACAGGTGTTGAACAAAATGACATCGGCTTCGTCTGGGTTTTGGGTTACTTCAACACCCTGTTCGCCACCGAGAACATCGAGCATTTTATCGGAGTCGTACTCATTCATTTGGCAGCCGAAAGTTTTGATGAAAACTTTGCGTGGCGCGCCAACGGGTGCTTTATTGTCGACTTGTGTTGTGGTGACGCCTGACGATGAGGCCTGGGCAGCGCGCGAGGGGAAACGTTTAAGTGGAATTTCTTGCATGATCTTGGCCGAAACGGGTGTTGATCCCGGGGGCAGGGTTGAAACAAGGGCCATTGTAACGCTTGTATCCCGTTTGTTCTTGTGCTTGGTCGTATAATTCTTCCATCGTTCAAGAAATAAGTTCATAATCAAAAACAATAATAAGATTATGTGTTCGTTTTTATCTTGCACTTATAGGAGGTTGCTATGCAGGAAAAAATCAATACCCCTCGTCGCCGCGTGTTGGCTGCGGCCGGCGCTGCCGCAGCGTGGGCTGGAATAAGTACAGTGGCCCGCGCGGACTCTACCGAGCCCGCTTCGCAATCGAACCCGCAGCCGGTGTCCGACGCGAAACCCCTACCTGATTACGCGAAGTGGAAAGATGCCGATAGTTTGATCGTGCATAGTGCGAATACCATTGAAACCCAGCGTGGCGCGGTTGGTAACAGCGTCATTACGCCGCTGAATCGATTGTTTATCCGCAATAACGTTTCCCCGCCGCCTGCCAGTATTACCGCAGATCCTGACGCCTGGAAGGTCAGTGTCCAGGGTGTTGATAAGCCACGTACTTTTACGGTGGGCGAGCTCAAAGGCATGGGCCTGGAGGCATTGCCGATGGTGTTGCAGTGTTCCGGTAACGGGCGTGCGTTTTTCCCGCACAATCCCGGCGGCACGCAATGGTCGGTTGGCGCGGCAGGTTGTGTGATTTTCACCGGCATTCCCGTGGCCAAACTGGTTGAGGCATTGGGCGGCGTACAAGATGGCATGGTTTACATGACTGGCACGGGTGGCGAGGAAATTCCCGCCGGACTCGACCCCAACACCGTCATGGTTGAAAGGTCTGTGCCATTGGAAGCCATGAAAGATGCCATTCTGGCCTGGGAGGTCAATGGCGAGCCCTTGCCGCTGGCGCATGGCGGGCCGTTGCGTTTAATTGTTCCCGGCTACACCGGCGTCAATAATGTGAAGTATGTCAAGCAATTGGCCTTTACAAAGGAACAGTCGCCGGCCAGTATCCAGCAAAACAGCTACCGGTTTTCCGCTGTTGGGGAAAAAGGCGGGCCGCAGCATGAGTCCATATGGGAAATGCCGCCCAAGTCGTGGATTACCTCGCCTGCTGCTCCCGATACCTCGATGAAAGCCGGTACGGTCGTGATCGGCGGGGTGGCAATGGGCGGTATCGATAGCCCAAGCAAGATCGAGGTTTCGCTCGACGGCGGGAAGTCGTGGCAAGAGGCGCATTTTGTCGGCCCCGACCTGGGCAAGTACGCTTGGCGCCAGTTTGCTTTTACGGCCAACCTGAAGCCGGGTCGTTATAATCTCGCCAGCCGCACGACCAACGCGGCGGGTCAAACCCAGCCTGCTGAACGCGCTGAAAACAATCGCGGGTACAACAACAATAGCTGGCAAGACCATATGGTTGAAATTACCGTAACTTGATAAAGGTTAGTTTATGAAATTTGCTGTT
The DNA here is from genome assembly GCA_002384935.1 of Pusillimonas sp. UBA3987. Taxonomy (GTDB): domain Bacteria; phylum Pseudomonadota; class Gammaproteobacteria; order Burkholderiales; family Burkholderiaceae_B; genus Neopusillimonas. The sequence goes on along the minus strand of DGCD01000021.1, from coordinate 49,250 downwards.
GTTTTTGCAGGCTTGTCTTTATTGGCTTCCTCCGCTGCCTGGGCTAATGATGCCCAGCTGCAGCGCGGAAAAGAATTGTTTGTCAGCAAGGCAGTACCGGCCTGTGCCGTCTGTCATACGTTGAAAGATGCTGGCTCACAAGGGGCGATTGGCCCCAATCTCGACGAATTGAAACCCAGCGCCGACCGCGTCATGAAAGTGCTGAAAGACGGGATGGGTGCCATGCCCTCTTTTGCCAACTCGTTAAGCCCTGAAGATATGGAAGCGGTTACCGCCTATGTGGTCAAGTCCACCAGCCAGTAAGCTTCTATTTAATCAGCGTTAAAGAGTCAAGCATTAAAGAAGCCCCCGACACCCAAGTGGTGATCGGGGGCTTTCTGTTTGGGCCTGGCTGTTTTGCAGCTTCAGCCTTCCTCGACTTCTGTTTCCTCTTTCTTGACCGGTTTGACAAGGTCTTCCCGTTTTATGCCCAGCCACATTGCGATGGCAGCCGCAACGAACACAGATGAGTAGATACCAAACCAAATGCCGATAGTGAGGGCCAGGGCAAAGTAGTGCAGCGTTGGCCCGCCGAAGATCAGCATTGACAGCACCATGATCTGGGTAGAGGTATGCGTGATGATCGTGCGAGAAATGGTTTGCGTAATCGCGCCGTCGATTACCTCTGTGGTAGTGGCCCGCCGCTGTTTGCGGAAGTTTTCACGGATGCGATCCATAATCACCACCGACTCGTTTACCGAGTAGCCCAGCACCGCCAGGACACCTGCCAGTACGGCCAGAGAAAACTCCCACTGGAAAAAGGCAAAAAACCCGAGAATGATGATGACATCGTGAAAGTTGGCGACTACCCCGGCAATGGCGAATTTCCATTCAAACCGCAAGGCCAGGTAAACCATGATGCCGATGACCACGCACAATAACGCCAGCAGGCCATTTGTCACTAACTCTTCACCTACTTGCGGGCCCACAAACTCCACGCGCCGCAACTCCACGTTCGGTGTATCGGCCTGCAGTGCCGCCAGGACTTTCTCGCTTTGGACCGTGGCGTCTTCACCGTCTCTGACCGGCAGGCGAATCATGACATCGCGGGAAGTGCCAAAGTTCTGTACCTGAAAGTCGGAGTACCCGATATCACTGAGTGTATTGCGAACCTGTTCGAGATCGGCAGATTGCTCGTAATGGGTTTCCATGACGGTGCCACCGGTAAATTCGATGGACAAATGGAAGCCCTTTGTGGCAATAAAAAATACAGCCAGGGCGAAAGTGATCAGGCTGATCAGGTTCAGCACCAGCGCGTGGCGCATGAACGGGATGGTGCGTTTGATTCTAAAGAGTTCCATTATTTTGTTTGCCTAAGTAATTGGGGCGAATAATTGCAGTTGGATCGGGCTTAGTCTTTCGGTTTCCAGATTTGCCCGATCGAAATGCTTTGCAACTTGCGACGCCGCCCATACCAAAGGTTCGTTATTGCACGCACACCCACAACAGCGGAGAACATGGAGGTCAGGATGCCGATACAGTGCACAACGGCAAAACCGCGAACCGGCCCTGAACCAAATGCCAACAGCGCTACCCCCACAATGAGCGTTGTAAGGTTGGAGTCGAGAATGGTGCCCCAGGCGCGTTCAAACCCCTGGTTGATGGCTTGTTGCGGCGCTATCCCCCCTCTTAGTTCTTCCCTGATCCGTTCGTTAATAAGCACGTTTGCATCAATCGCCATGCCCAAGGCAAGGGCCAATGCGGCGATGCCGGGCAATGTCAGCGTGGCCTGCAGCATTGAAAGCACGCCCAGCAGCAGCAAAATGTTCAGGCTAAGACCAAGGGTGGAAAAGACACCGAACAAGTGGTAGTAAACAATAATGAACAGGGCCAGGGCTGCAAAGCCCCAAACGACCGATTTGAAGCCCATTTCAATATTCTCCGCACCCAGGCTCGGGCCGATGGTGCGCTCTTCAATAATCTCCATGGGTGCAGCCAGGGCACCTGCACGCAGCAGCAGTGCAATGTCGGAGGCTTCCTGGGCAGTCATGCTGCCGGAAATCTGCACCTGGCCCCCGGGGATTTCGCTACGGATAACCGGCGCGGTAACAACTTGCCCCTGGCCTTTCTCGAATAGCAGTATCGCCATGCGTTTGCCCACGTTATCGCGGGTAACGTCGCGGAAGATGCGAGCACCTTTCTGGTCAAGCGTCAGGTTAACCGAGGGTTGCTGGGATTGCTGGTCGCGCCCGGGTTGGGCATCTTGCAGATTTTCGCCGGTAAGGACAACCTGGCGACGCAACAGCATTGGACGTCCGTTGGTGTCTTCGTATCGTTCGAGCCCAAAGGGCACACGGCCGGCGGCCAGCGCGTTCTGGGCCGATTGTGATTCATCAACCATACGGATTTCCAGGGTCGCCGTGCGTCCAAGAATCTCCTTTGCTTTGGCAACGTCTTGCACCCCTGGCAGTTGAACCACGATGCGGTCGGCACCCTGGCGCTGGATAATGGGTTCCGCGACCCCCAGTTCGTTAATCCGGTTATGCAGGGTCGTGATGTTCTGTTGCAGCGCATTGTTCTGAACTTCCATGACTGCATTCTCAGTCAGGCGGGAGGTCAGCATGAAGCGTTCCCCGTTTTCAGAAACGGCGTAAATCATTTCGGGTAAGCGGCTGCGTAGTGTCGATGCGGCATTGTTTGCTGCGTCTTCATTGTCGAATCGGGCAACGATCGACAGGCCGTCGCGTTCGACTCCCCCTGTTCGAACGCCGTTTTCGCGCAGAATTGATCGTACGTCATTGGCCAGCGAATCATATCGACCATTCAGCGCGCCTTGCATGTCGACCTGAAGCAGGAAATGGACGCCGCCCCGTAAGTCGAGCCCGAGGTACATGGGGTTTGCGCCAAGTGCCGACAGCCAGTTGGGCGATGATGGCAGCAAGTTCAATGCCACGGTGTAATCGGGGTTGGCCGGATCGGGATTCAGCGCACTTTCGATGACGTCTTTCGCTTGCAGCTGTGTATCGGTTGAGTCAAAACGGAAGCGGACTGTACCAACTGGCCCGTTCTGCTCGAAGTACGAGCCGGTTGTCGGGATGTTATTTTCATTCAAAAGCTGCTGGACCCGGCCCAGCATGTTTGCTTCAACCTTGACCGCTGTCTTAGCCGGCGCAATCTGGACGGCGGGCGATTCGCCGAAGAAGTTGGGCAATGTGTAAATAAGCCCAATGATGACGGCAGCCAGAACGATGAGATATTTCCAGAGGGGATAACGGTTCATTGCGGATCAACGGTTGAAATGTAAACAAGCCCCGTTTCGGCGGATACGGGGCTGAGAGTGCGCAAGTTGCAAGCTTACAGTGCTTTGATGGTGCCTTTGGGCAACACTGAAGCAACGGCGGTGCGCTGCAGAACCACTTCAACGGGCTTGTCGGCCAGCGACGTGACTTCTACTGTGATGTAGCTGTCGCTTACTTTGGTTACCTTGCCCAGCATACCGCCCGTGGTGATGATTTCGTCGCCCTTGGCCAGTGCGGCCACCATATTGCGATGTTCCTTCTGCCGTTTCATTTGAGGACGGATCATGAGGAAATACAAAATGACGAACATCAAAATGATGGGGAGCATACCCATCAGTGCATTACCTTCGCCGGCTTGTGCGACGATGTGTGAAAGGGTGTCAACGAGGGACATTCATTACTCCTGATTTTAGGTTTAGCTTTCTATTGTAGCGATATCTGGCTATTGGATGCCGCGCGACCGATTTTCTGCAAATTCCGTCTTCCATTGCTGGAATAAACCGTTTTCGATGGCTTCGCGCATCTCGGCCATTATCTTTAGGTAAAAGTACAGATTATGCAAGGTATTCAAGCGGGCGCCGGTAATTTCGTTGGCTCGCTGGAGGTGATGCAGGTAGGCGCGAGAGAAGTGCCGGCAGGTGTGGCAATGGCAGTCCGGGTCAAGCGGTTGCGTGTCATCCTTGTATCGTGCATTGCGTATCTTGATATCGCCGTACCGGGTAAATAGCCATCCATTTCTGGCGTTGCGGGTTGGCATGACGCAATCAAACATATCCACGCCCTGGCTGACGCCTTCCACCAGGTCTTCAGGCGTGCCGACGCCCATCAGATAACGGGGGGCGTTGTCGGGCAGGCGGGGCGCGACATGATGCAGGACACGCATCATTTCCTCCTTGGGCTCGCCAACGGACAAGCCGCCAATGGCGTAGCCGTGAAAACCGATTTCTGTCAGGCCTGCGAGGGACTCGTCGCGCAGGTCTTCGTACATGCCTCCCTGGACGATGCCGAACAGGGCATTAGGGTTTTCCAGTTCGCCGAAAGCATTTTTCGAGCGTTGCGCCCAACGCAGCGACATCCGCATTGATTGGGCTGCCTCTTCATGCGTGGCCGCACGACCCTTTATTTCGTATGGCGTGCATTCATCGAACACCATGACAATATCTGAATTGAGTGCGCGCTGGATGCGCATGGATTCTTCCGGTGTCAGAAACAAGCGTGCGCCATCAATGGGGGAAGCAAATTTCACGCCCTCTTCGGTGATTTTGCGTAAGCCATCCAGACTGAACACCTGGAAGCCGCCCGAGTCGGTGAGAATGGGCCGTGACCATTGCATGAACCCGTGCAGGCCCTGATGTTTTTCAATGATTTCGGTGCCGGGGCGCAGCCATAAGTGGAAGGTATTGCCCAAAACAATCTGGGCATCGATTTCATCCAGTTCATGAGGCAACATGGCTTTCACGCTGCCGTACGTGCCGACAGGCATGAAAATAGGCGTTTCCACAATACCGTGGTTTAACGTCACCTGGCCCCTGCGGGCCAGGCCGTCGGTTTTTAACAGTTTGAAATTCAATCCGGTCATTTGGAAGGTGTCTCGATAAACATGGCGTCGCCATAGCTGAAAAATCGGTAGTGCCGCGCAACCGCGTGCTCATAAGCCTGTTTGATGGGGGCCATTCCCGCCAGGGCAGACACCAGCATCAGCAGGGTTGAGCGCGGCAAATGGAAGTTGGTTATCAGCGCGTCGACCAGGGCAAAGTTGTACCCTGGTGTAATGAACAGATTAGTATCGCCTGAGATACTGGCGTCGGTTTGTCCGGTTTCCCGTTGCCGGGCAGCCGATTCGAGTGCGCGCACGCTGGTTGTCCCAACGGCAATGATGCGCCCGTTCTGTTTTTTTGTTTCCTCAATAAGCTTAAGCGTTTCGGTCGGTACCGTATAGCGTTCGAAATGCATTGTATGTTCGGCCAGTTTTTCAACCCGAACCGGCTGGAACGTGCCGGCGCCGACATGAAGGGTAACAAAGGCAAGCCCTACACCCTTGGCTTCTAGTTGCTCAAGCATGGCATTGTCAAAGTGCAAGCCCGCCGTGGGGGCCGCCACGGCGCCGGGCTCCTGGGCGTAAACGGTTTGGTACCGCGCCTCATCGTGGGCGTCAGCTGCGTGCTCGATATAGGGTGGCAGTGGCGTCATGCCGTGCTCATCGAGTGCGTCCAGGACGTTAATGGGGAACTGAACGGAAAAAAGCTCGCCTTCGCGACCGGTTACCGTTAGATCCAGGTTCGGGGCAATATGTAACACTGTTCCGGGCTTGGGCGATTTGCTGGATTTGATGTGCGATAGCGCCTGCGTGTCGCCGGTCACTCGCTCAATGAGCAGTTCAACCTTGCCGCCCGTGTCTTTTTGTCCGAGCAGGCGCGCCTTGATGACCTTTGTGTTGTTAAAGACCAATAAGTCGCCCGCATTCAAGAGCGCTGACAGGTCGCGAAATTGACGGTCATGAATTTGCGATCGGGCGTTCAAGTGCAACAGGCGGCTTGCACTGCGTTGGTCTGCCGGTGTTTGTGCAATAAGCACTTCGGGCAGGTCGTAGTCGAATTGCGAAAGCCGCAGTTCATTAGGGTCGGAATAGGGTTTTTCGGTCATGAAACAGAACGCGCTTTTCGGTATGCTTTGTGTTTAAGTTGATTCAACAGGATGACATAGATGCTCGCGCATTTTACTAGGCACAGGAAGACAGCGGTTTCAAGGCTGGGTCGGATGTTGTGTTGCTTGTGCCTGCTGGGCTTGGGCCTGCCGGTTTTGGGTTACGGTCAGTCCTTGCCCGAACCTTTGCAAAAGGCGTGGCAGCAAACCGGCTTGAGCACGAATGAGGTCTCAGTGATCGTGAAGGAACTGAGCGGCCCGGTATTGTTTGCCATTAATCCCGATGTGCCGCGCAACCCCGCCTCGGTCATGAAAATGGTTACCACCTGGGCGGCGTTGTCTGAATTGGGGCCTGACTACCAATGGCGAACCGCATTTTATTACGATGGGCCTGTGATTCCCGACGCTCAAGGTTCACTGCCCAAGCCGATTTACCTCAAGGCGTCCGGTGACCCGTTCCTGAAAATCGAGGAGCTTTGGTCTTTATTGCGTGAGTTGCGCTTGCGTGGCGTTAAGAATTTAACCGAGGTCGTGGTCGACCGATCTGTTTTTGGGCCGGTCGCCATTGACCCGGGCGCTTTCGATGAGGCGCCTGATCGCCCCTACAACGCCAGCCCTGATGCCATGATGGTTGGCCTGGGCGCCGTCAGGTTGTCTTTTCAGCCCGACTATCAGGCGCGAAAGTGGGTTCCTGTCGTTGACCCTCCGGTCCGGGGGGTTCGGGTACAAGGCGAGGTGGCATGGAGCGATGCGGTTTGCCCCGGATCGCCTCGGATTTCGACCCAGGTTTTCCCAAATCCGTCGGGGGCGGTGGTGCAGGTTAATGGTACTGCGGCCGGTTCGTGTGGCGAGTTCAGCGTTTATCGCCTTGCCATGGGGCAACCCGAGTACTTCGATGCGGTTTTTCGTTTGTTATGGCGTGAGTTGGGCGGCACCGTGGGGCGTGGCATTCGGCAGGGAACAACCCCGGCCGGGACGTCGCTTTTTGTCTGGCACGATTCCGAGACGCTTTCGGACATGATCCGTCATGTGAATAAATATAGTAACAATGTCATGGCGCGCACCTTGTTGTTGACGCTGGCGGCAGAGTCCGGCGCGTACGGCGCCACGCCCGACGCCGGTGCGCGGATCGCGCTCGACCAGTTGCGTCGCCAGGGTGTCGACACGCGTGGCTGGGTGATTGATAACGGCTCGGGCCTGTCGCGTGACGGACGCTTGACGGCGTCGGGTTTGGTGCAAATGCTGGATACGGCATGGCATTCACCACTCATGCCCGAGTTTGTGTCGTCGCTGGCGATTGCCGGGGTCGACGGCACGGTTCGCCGGCGTTTGCGTAATGATGAGGCGCGCGGGATGGCCCATTTGAAAACGGGCACGTTGCGCGACACCCGGGCCATTGCGGGCTATGTATTAGGCGAAAGCGGCAGGCGATACGCGCTCGTCAGCATGGTCAATGGCAATCGAACCGGCGCCATGCGGGCTTTTGATGATGCGCTCATTCGCTGGCTGAGTACGCAGTAAGATGCGTCCGGTGGCAGGTCGTAAAACGGATAAACTGGTGGCTTGAGTCTATTAATTTTCCAGCAGGAATGTTGCATGCCAATACATGAAATACGTCATCCCTTGATCCGGCACAAGCTGGGTTTGATGCGCAAGGCGGATCTGAGCACCAAGAATTTCCGTGAAATGTCGCAAGAAGTTGCTGCGCTTCTTACGTACGAGGCCACCAAAGACCTGCCCCTTGAACCGACCATCGTGCAGGGTTGGTCAGGACAGATCGATGTAGAAAAAATAGCGGGTAAGAAGGTAACGGTTGTGCCGATTTTGCGTGCGGGTATTGGTATGCTTGATGGGGTTCTTACGCTCATTCCCGGCGCCAAGGTCAGCGCGGTAGGTATTGCTCGTAACGAGGAAACCCTGCAGGCGCAAACATATCTTGAACGTCTGGCCGATGCCCTTGACCAGCGCCTGGCGCTGATTGTCGACCCGATGCTGGCAACCGGGGGTTCCATGGTTGCGACCATCGATATGCTGAAAAAGGCGGGTGCGAACAATATTCGGGCCTTGGTTCTGGTGGCTGCGCCCGAGGGTATCGATGCAGTCCAGCAGCAACATCCCGACGTGCATATCTACACCGCTTCAATCGACAGTCATTTGAATGAAGACGGTTATATCATTCCCGGTTTGGGGGATGCGGGGGACCGTATCTTCGGTACTCGCCAAAAGCATACCTGACCCATCGGGAAATCAAGTCCCGTTATTTTATTTAACATTTGTCAATTGCGTTTTCGTGTCAGTCCGGTACTATGAAAAGGTAAGCGGGCCCATCTAGAGGGCTCGCCGTTATCACCACTAATCCAATTGAAGGGGTGCAAAAATGGCTAAAACTGATCTGAAAACTCAAAATGATTTGAAAGCACAAGAAGAAGGCTTTATCGACGGCGTGAAAGACAGTCTCGACGAAGCTGAAAAGTTGCTTCGCGAGGCGGCACAGGCAAGCGGCGAAAAAGCCGAGGAACTGCGCGAGCGCGCAATGCTGTCGCTGCGCCGCACGCGTTCGGCTTTGTACGATACGCAAGATGCGCTTCTCGAGCGTGGCCGTATTGCGGCGCGTGCCACCGACGACTACGTACACGACAATCCTTGGCAGGCCATCGGTGTTGCAGGCCTTACCGGTTTGCTCGTCGGCATGTTAATCAGTCGTCGTTAAAATACGGCCTTTTAATCAGGCTTAACGTTTCAAGGGGCCCATTTTAGATGGCACTTAGTCAATCCGTCGGTCAGTTAGCTTCAACGCTGGTTTCCATCGTGAGTACACGCTTGGAGCTTTTTTCCATCGAACTTGCGGAACAGCGCCTGCGGTTAATCAGGGTCATGTGCCTTACCGTAGGCGCCATCTTGTGCCTGGTGCTGGCCTTGCTGGTTGTTTCACTTCTTGTTGCGCTTTATTTCTGGCCAACGGAACATCGGTATTTGGCCCTGGGCCTTTTGGCGCTGGTGTATTTGCTGGTCGGCCTGGGGCTGTCCTGGTGGGCCAGAAACGAGCTTTGCGCCAGTTCGGTCCCTTTTGAAGCAACGCTTGATGAACTGAAGCGTGATCTTGCTTTGGTCAATCGTCTACAGGAAGTTGATCGCGCTGATCGCAACCCAGGAGATGCGCCGTGAGTTCGAATTTGTCGCGTACCCGTGAACGTGCCTTGCGTAAAGAGCTATTAAGGGCGCGGGCAGCCGTTGAGCGGCAATCGCTGCGTAAATCCGCGTGCGAAGTTGTGAGCGACATTTCACCTGCGGCTTTGATTCGCACCGTGATGCCGCGGGCATTGTCATCCGGCAAAGGCGCGGGTGCCTCGCTTATGCAGGGCGCCCGCTTTTTAACCCGTTATCCTTTCCTGTTGTCTTCCCTGTCAAGCCTGCTGCCTGGCCGGGGTCGCTCCCGTAGCCGCTTATTGAAGGTCGGCGTCGGTGTCGTGACAGTTTGGCAGTTGGTTAAAATGTTGAAAACCGGGCAGGGCTCAACAGGTTCATCATAGGCCCAGGGTCGGCCAGATTTCGTCGATCCGGGCTTTCACCTGCTTGTCCATCACAATCGGGCGTCCCCATTCGCGCTGCGTTTCGCCGGGCCATTTGTTGGTGGCGTCAAGCCCCATTTTGCCGCCCAACCCGGAAACCGGAGAGGCGAAATCCAGATAATCGATGGGTGTGTTTTCTACCAGCACGGCATCGCGCACGGGATCCATTCGGGTTGTCATGGCCCAAACAACCTCTTTCCAGTCACGTGGGTTGATGTCTTCGTCGACCACGACAATGAACTTCGTGTACATGAACTGACGCAGGACGCTCCAAAGACCGAACATGACGCGCTTGGCGTGCCCGGGATACTGTTTGCGAATCGACACCACGGCAAGCCGGTAACTGCAACCTTCGGGTGGAAGATGAAAATCAACAATCTCCGGTAACTGGCGCTTGAGCAACGGGACAAACACCTCGTTCAATGCCACACCCAACACGGCCGGCTCGTCGGGGGGTTTCCCGGTGTAGGTGCTGTGGTAGATGGGGTTTCGACGCATCGTAATGCGCTCAACGGTAAATACCGGGAACCAGTCTTGTTCGTTGTAGTAGCCAGTGTGATCGCCGTAGGGACCCTCCAGGGCCATTTCATAGTTTGAGTTTTTTGGGGGCGGTGTATCCGACCCGGATGCATTGGGCGCAAGGGCGGCCGGATCGGATGAAGGCAGGATATGGCCCTCCAGCACGATCTCCGCGTAGGCTGGTACCGATAGTTCGCTGCCGATTGCCTGCGTCAGCTCGGTGCGCGCCCCCCTGAGCAAACCGGCGAACTGATATTCCGACAGACTGTCGGGTACCGGCGTCACAGCGCCCAGAATCGTTGCTGGGTCGGTGCCCAGGGCAACGGCAATCGGGAAGGGTTGGCCGGGATTGGCAAGGCAGTGGTCACGGAAATCCAGCGCGCCGCCCCGGTGCGACAACCAACGCATAATCAGTTTGTTGCGTCCAATTTGCTGCTGACGGTAAATGCCTAGGTTCTGGCGTTTTGCATTTGGACCACGCGTAATTACCAGCCCCCATGTCAACAGGGGTCCAATGTCGTCGGGCCAGCAGTGTTGTAAGGGGATTTGATTGAGATCGACATCGATTCCTTCCAGTACAATTTCCTGGCAGGGTGCCCCCCGGATTTTCTTCGGACTCATGTCCCACAAGGCCGATTTCAACGTGGCGACTTTTGCAAAGGCATCACGCAGCCCTTTGGGCGCCTCGGGCTCTCGCAAAGACGCCAGCAGTTCGCCGATATCGCGTAGCGCGCTGACCTCATCCGCGCCCATACCCAATGCCACCCGGTGTGGGGTGCCAAATAAATTCGTCAGCACGGGCATGGCCGCCGGCTGGTTCTGGTGCTGCGCATTGCGGAACAAAAGTGCCGGTCCTTGAGTCTGAAGGACGCGGTCGCTGATTTCGGTCATTTCCAAGTGCGTTGAAACACTGGCGTTAACCGTTTTCAGTTCGCCAATTGACTCAAGTTGCGCTATAAAGTCGCGTAAGTCACGATATTTCAAGAGATGTTCACCCCTATGGTTTTAGCTAATTCGGGCCAGACGTTTTTCCGTATTTTTCGAAGTGTACGTCATCACCTTGCTGAGTTGGTGCATGTGTGCGCGGTTTATCTGGGTTTGGCTGTCCTGGTTACGGTTGCGTTAAGCCTTACCGTGCCGGCATTGAAAGAACAAACCCGTCAGGTTCACACGGCCTTGCTGGCCAGTTTGCGTCCTGCCTCTTTGCAAATTGATTTGTTTTCGCTGCCCGAGCGTGGAAGCAGTTTCGGCGCTTTATTGTCGGCGCCTGAATGGGCAAAAAGTGAGTGGGCTGAAACGCCGCCAGCCAACAGCATGCCTGATGCGGATCTGCCGTTTTCACAGGCAATGGCTGAAGCAGATGATTATGTTCTTCCAGGCGTCACGTCAGAGCAAAGCAAGGCCCTGCGCAGTTACATAGCACGTAAATATCGCATTGCCCATAAAGCGGCGGGTGTGCTGATCCAGAATGTGTTTCAGGTGGCAAACCAGCGGGAGCTTGATCCGCAGTTGGTGCTTGCCGTTATTGCTATTGAGTCCCGCTACAATCCGTTTGCCGAAAGCCATGTCGGCGCCCAGGGGCTGATGCAAGTCATGACCCGGGTCCATAAAGACAAATTTGTTGATTTTGCCGATGGCGTAGACGCGGCCCTGAACCCCTTGGCCAATATCCAGGTGGGTACCCAGATTCTGTACGATTGCATTAAGCGGCGCGGTTCAATCCGCGGCGGGCTGGCATGTTACGTGGGTGCAACGGGGCCGGGTGATGGCGGATACGGCAACAAAGTGCTGGCCGAAATGCGTCGTATCGCGCTCGCGTCCGGGATTGCGCCCGGGTTTGATCTATAGCACCAACTAGCGCAGAAACCCGGCCATTCGCGCCACCGCTTCTTCCAGCCTGTTTAATCCCAGCGTGTAGGAAAAACGCAGCATTTTTTGCGCATATGCGGGGCCGAAGTCGCGCCCTGGTACTGCTGCAACGTGGGCCTGCGTAAGCATTTTTTGTGAAAAGTCCTCGCTGTCCCGGCTGTGCTGGCTGACGTCGGCGTACACATAGAAAGCGCCGTCGGGCTTGACCGGGACGCGCAAACCCAGTTTTTCAAGTTCAGGCAGCAGATAATCACGTCGTTGCTTGAAGGAAAGACGGCGATTTTCGTATACCCGCATCACTTCTGGTTCAAAGCAGGTCAGCGCAGCATGTTGTGCCAGGCTGGGTGCGCAAATAGTCAAACTGGCGGCCAGTTTATCGATGGCTGAAATCATTGTTTCGGGCACAATCATCCAGCCCAGGCGCCAACCCGTCATGTGGAAGTATTTTGAAAAACTGTTGATGACGATGATATCGTCGCTCAATTGCAGGGCGCTTTCAGGTTTTTCGTCGTAGTAAAGCCCCAGATAAATCTCATCCATAATCACAAAACCGCCACGTGCATGCACTGCCTCGATAAGCGCCTTGAGTTCGCCCGGCAGGATACGGGTGCCGGTAGGGTTGCTGGGCGAGGCGATGACGACTCCCCGTGTGTCGGGGCCCCAATGGGTGTCGATGTCTTGTGCTGAGAGCTGAAACCGCTTCTCGGGCCCGCAGGGAATCAATTTTGGCTGACCGCCGGCACAACGTATGAAGTTCTGGTTGGCTGGATAGGACGGGTCGGGCATTAATATTTCCGCGCCCGGGTTGATCAGCGCCATGCATGCCAATAAAAGCGCGCCCGACGCACCGGATGTCACAATAACGCGCTCGGGGCTCACACGAGCACCGAATTCCTCGCCATAATAATGTGCAATGGCTTCACGCAACGGCGGCAGGCCCAACGGCGGTGTGTAACCACTCAAGCCTGCCGATGAGGCCCGGTTGAGCGTTTCGACGACCTGGGCAGGTGCCGTGAAGTCGGGTTCGCCGATGCCCAGGCTGATGATGTCGTGCCCTTGCGCGGCCAGTGCAGCCCCCTGTTTGAACAATTCAACGGCGTAGAATGGTTGAATCTTGGTGCATCTTTGGGCCAGTTCGGGCATAACGGAGTCTCTTTGCAGGTCACAATTTGTTGGGTTTAAAACGTTATTTAATCGTATTATTCAGTTCAAAGGAAATCAGGCATGCCGTCGCTGTCACGCCGCGCGTTTTTTACGGGCCGGCGCATCACGAATGATCCTTGGGAAAATTTTTGTCAACGTATGCGTCGTTTAGTGCAGGGAAGTTTTTTCAATGAGGGTCGGGTCGATGGGTTCGGCCACGCCAGGTTGTCTGCCAAAACGCCGGCCGATGTGCATCATGCGCTTATGCTGTGCAAGGAGTATGAGGTCGTGCTTTTACTGGATGGTTTGGAGCAAGAGGCGCACCAGCCGGGTGCATCAGTGCTGTGGCTCGACCCCAGTATTTACCTGAAAACATGCCAGCCGGTGCCGGATACCGACGACAAGTGGTTTGTTCAGCCCGGTTGTTTCGTGGCAGAGCTCAAACAGGCGGGCCTGACACAGTTTGAGGCTTTTCCCGATTATCTGACGGTGGCAGCGTTGATTGCCGACCGCGTACATATGAACTTGCCTACCGGCGAGCTTTGGCGCATGGGGTTGAGTCATGCCGGTGTGCTCCTGGCCGACGAAACGACGGCTGTTCTGGGGCCGTTCGGCGTGGGGCAACGCCAACCATTGGGCACACTGACTGTGCAGCAATTGGTCCCGGCGCTTTTTCGCCTCTGCGCCGGTGATTCCGCCCGGCTGTGTGCTGAGTCTTCGCATTGGCCCGGGCGTTATCGTCTGGATGCTTTAATGCCGGCAAATGAGCATGATGTGAATTTGTCCCACCTGCTGTTTGGTCAGGGCTCAGACTTGTGCTGGGCAGAGTGGTTTGTGTTTCAGGCGATGTCGGAGCCGGTTGAACCACAGCCGTTCCGAGGTGTGGCGTCCGGCGCGTTCGACGAAACGGTTGTTTATGCGGCGCAAGATATTGACCTGCATATCAAGAATCAGTTTGACCCCTGTGGTATTTTTCCTCACCCAGGTCAGGCTTTGTAATTTTTAATCGGGCATGTGTGTATCATTCCCTTTGTTTCATTCTTTTTTTGACGTAAACGGACCATCATGGAAGAGAATCTTCGTAAAGCCGCGCTTGAATATCACGAGAAAGGGCGCCCTGGGAAAATTGCAGTTACAGCCACCAAGCAGTTGTCGAACCAGCGCGATTTGATGCTGGCGTATTCTCCGGGTGTGGCAGCCGCTTGCGAAGAAATTGTTTCAGATCCCCAGAATGCCCGCCGCTTCACGGCGCGAGGCAATCTGGTTGGTGTCATCACCAATGGGTCGGCCGTTCTGGGATTAGGTAATATCGGTGCCCTGGCGTCGAAGCCGGTTATGGAAGGCAAGGCGGTACTCTTCAAGAAGTTCGCTGGTATTGATGTTTTCGACATTGAAATTAACGAATCGGATCCCGATAAGTTGGTTGAAACCATTGCACGCCTGGAGCCCACGTTCGGCGGCATTAATCTGGAAGACATCAAGGCGCCGGAATGTTTCATCGTTGAGCGCAAGCTGCGCGAACGCATGTCGATCCCGGTATTTCACGACGACCAGCACGGGACGGCAATTTGTGTCGCTTCGGCCTTTATCAGTGCCTTGAAGGTCGTTGAGAAAAATATCGATGAGGTCAAAGTGGTTGTTTCGGGCGCTGGCGCTGCCGCACTGGCGTGTCTTGAGCTCATGGTCGACCTGGGTTTGCCATCGAAAAATATCTGGGTTTCCGATATTGAAGGGGTCGTGTATCAGGGGCGTACCGTTCTGATGGACCCGGAGAAAGCCCGTTATGCCCAGGAAACCGAGGCGCGCACCTTGGGCGATATTATCGACGGTGCGGATGTTTTTCTGGGCCTGTCTGCCGGGGGTGTCTTAAAGCCCGAAATGGTGGCTCGCATGGCTTTGAACCCCATTATTCTGGCTTTGGCCAACCCCAGCCCTGAAATTCTGCCGGAAGACGCACATGCCGTGCGTGACGATGTCGTGATGGCCACCGGGCGCTCCGATTATCCGAACCAGGTCAATAACGTCTTGTGTTTCCCCTATATGTTCCGCGGGGCGCTCGATGTAGGCGCAACCACCATTACGCGTGGCATGGAGAAAGCGGCTGTCGAGGCGATTTCGCAGTTGGCGCAAGAGGAACAGAACGACGTTGTGGCGGCGGCTTACGGAAGCTACGGGGTGTCCTTCGGACGTGAATACCTCATTCCCAAGCCATTCGATCCGCGTCTTATCCTGCGTGTTGCCCCGGCAGTGGCCAAAGCTGCCATGGACGACGGCGTGGCAACGCGTCCAATCGAAGATTTCGATGCGTACGCAGAACAATTGCAGCAATTTATTTATCGTTCCGGCTCGTTCATGAAGCCGCTGTTTTCTGCTGCCAAAGCGATGGTAAGGGATGGTGGCAAGGCACGTGTCGTCTTCACTGAAGGGGAAGACGAGCGCGTTTTGCGGGCCGTTCAAATCGTGGTCGATGAAAAACTGGCCAAACCGATACTGGTGGGGCGTCCGGCTGTTCTTGAAGCACGTATCAAGCGCTTTAACTTGCGTCTTAAGTTGGGTGTTGACGTTGAAGTGACCAACCCTGAATACGACGAACGTTTCCATCGATACTGGACGACCTATTGGGAAAAAATGTGCCGACGCGGCATCAGCAAGGAAATGGCGCGGGTTGAAATGCGTCGCCGCCTCACCCTGATCGGTGCCATGATGGTGCATTTGGGTGATGCCGACGGTATGATTTGCGGTACGGTGGGGTCATACGCCGACCATCTGCGTTTTGTTGATGAGGTCATCGGCAAGGCCCCCGGCACCCACATTTATTCGGCCATGAATATTCTGTTGCTATCCGAACGCACTGTAGCGCTGGCTGATACGCATGTGAACGATGACCCGAGCGCAGAACAGGTGGCTGAAATCACGCTGGCAGCGGCGGCTCAAATGCGCCGTTTGAATATCGAGCCGAAAATCGCGTTGTTGTCGCGTTCCAACTTCGGCACCGGTAGTTCCGCCTCGGGTGAAAAGATGCGCCAGGCGTTGCAGATGGTTCATGAATTGGCGCCAGATCTTGAGGTCGACGGCGAAATGCATGGCGACTGTGCGCTCGATGAATCACTTCGCGAGCGTGTTTTGCCCTCAACCACGCTGAAAGGTGCAGCCAATTTGTTGATTTGTCCCAACGTTGACTCGGGGAATATCGCGTATAACTTGCTTAAAACGGCGGCGGGTGGCAATGTTGCGATTGGCCCGTTTTTACTGGGCGTAAATGCGCCAGTGCATATTCTTACGTCCAGTTCTACGGTGCGCCGCATTGTCAACATGACCGCCATGGCGGTGGTCGACGCAAATACGCTCAACACATCCCCGTAATGCGTTTTTTATCGGAGGCGCAATGAGCCAGTCCGCATTGCAAAAGAAGCTGAAAAAAGGCGGCCAGATCGAGGCCGCTTCAGTCAGCCAGGAAGAAGTGGCAAAACAGGCCGAGGCGCTGGGCATCACCTACTTTACCGTTGAGTGTGACCGTGCCCGCAGCCGCTCGGCTGTGTTAAGGGCTGTTGTGAAAGCGGTTGATTTTCCCGAATTTTTCGGCGGTAATCTGGACGCTTTTTACGATTGTCTTTGCGATACGGTTATCGATCAGAAAACAGGGTTATGTCTTTGGTTTCATAACCTGCATTCCGGCGACCCGACGCTTGAAGAAGATTCAAAAGCCATTATCTCTGTTTGTGAAGATGTCGTGGAATATGCAGCGAACAATGGGCGCAGCTTTTCTTTTGCCATTCAACATGCCGGCAGGCATCCTGATCCGGAGCCCGGGGTTGCGCCCGTACCGTATTCCGGCAGTTAAGGCGGGGGCTACCCCGACATTACTCCCAACCTTGCAGGGCACTAATGGCCGATACCATGGCCAGCCCTGCTGTTTCCGTTCGTAACACGCGTTTGCCAAAGCGCACGCGCTGGGCTCCGGCTTGATCCGCCTGCGCCAATTCTTCGTCAGACCAGCCTCCCTCCGGCCCGATAAGCAAGGTGATCGGGTTCGTGGCCGGGCCCAGCAGGTCGCGTAGCGTATGACGCGCATCCGGGTGGCAAACGAGCGTCAGGCCGGGATGGGCGGCCAAACCTGCCGAGGTGTCATCGGGCGGCGACCCGGCGCCGGCAAGCAAGGTGGCCAGCGTTTGTGGTTTTGTCAGTTGCATGAGTTGATTGCGTCCGCATTGGGCGCTGGCCGCTTCAATAATCTTTTCCCAATGGCGCATTTTCTTGTCTTGGCGTTCGGCGCCCAGATTCACCACGCTGCGTCGCGCCGCAACAGGTATGAATGTGTGAACACCCGCTTCTACCGCTTTTTCAATAATCCAATCCATTTTGTCGGCCGTAACCAGCGCTTGTGCCAAGGTTAAATGGCCTGGCAGTTCAACATTTCGATGCTCAAATGCATGTATGCGAGCCTGGGCCTTTTTACCTTCCAGAATTAAAGTGGCGCTATATTGCCCCTGTTTGCCGTCGAACAACACAATTGGTGTACGGTGCTTCAGGCGCAAGACGCGAATTGCATGATGGGAGAGCGTTTCAGGTAGTTCGATCGTGACATCGAGTCCAATCGGATCAGGATAAAAAAAGCGCGGAGCGGTCATAAATGGGTGTCCCGGGTCAGCAGTGCGCCCTTGGAGTCCGGGCGTCTGGAAGGCTTTAATTCTAGCGTGTCGACATTGAAGTGTTGCGTTCATTTGACATGTAACAGGCTAAAATCACGGTGGGTGTTAAAATGTTCGGCTTTGCAATCTTTCTTTATTGGGGTTTGCCCTGATAGGGTTCGCCTTTATATAGCGAGTATCCAATGAGCGTTTCGCCGACCCAAGACTCCTCCCTGGCCAATGCAGTACGTGCTTTGGCCATGGACGCCGTGCAACAAGCCAAATCCGGGCACCCTGGTGCCCCCATGGGTATGGCCGATATCGCAGAAGCGCTATGGACGCGCCATTTGCGTCATAACCCCGCAGATCCCGCATGGCCTAATCGTGACCGCTTTGTATTGTCCAACGGCCATGGGTCGATGCTTGTGTATGCGTTATTGCATCTGAGCGGTTACGACCTGCCCATTGAAGAGTTGCGTAATTTCCGCCAACTTCATTCACGCACGCCAGGCCACCCTGAGGTTGGCATCACGCCAGGCGTGGAAACGACCACGGGGCCGCTGGGGCAGGGTGTTAGCAATGCCGTGGGCATGGCGTTGGCTGAAGCATTGCTGGCCGGTGAGTTCAATCGCGAAGGCCATTCGGTGGTCGATCATTTCACCTACGCATTTGTAGGTGACGGCTGCCTGATGGAAGGCGTCTCCCACGAAGCATGCTCGCTGGCCGGTACGTTGAAATTGTCGAAACTGATTGTTTTCTACGACGATAACGGCATTTCCATCGACGGAGAGGTGAAAGACTGGTTTGCCGACGATACACCCAAGCGCTTTGAAAGCTATGGCTGGAACGTGATTCGCAATGTAGACGGCCATGATGTTGCCGCTGTTGACCAGGCCATTGAACAGGCCAAAGCAGGCGCGCGGGAAGGGCGCGGCCCGACCCTGATATGCTGTCGCACGGTTATTGGCAAAGGTGCGCCGAATGCCGCCGGTACTGAAAAAGTGCATGGTGCGCCATTGGGCGATGATGAAATCGCGGCGACCCGCCAGGCAATAGGCTGGCCGCATGCCCCCTTTGAAATTCCCGATGACATTTACTCGCGTTGGGACGGCCGTAGCAACGGCAAGTTGTGGCAGTCGGAATGGGATAAGCAGTTCGACGCTTACGCCCGGGCATTTCCCGAATTGGCTGCGGAGTTTACCCGCCGCATGAAGGGTGAGTTACCCGCCGACTTTGCGGATCAGGCGTCGGCGTTTATTAAAGCCACTGCAGAACGCGCGGAAACGGTTGCCAGTCGGAAAGCCTCTCAATTTGTGATTACCGCTTTTGCGCCGTTGCTGCCCGAGATGCTGGGCGGCTCTGCCGACCTTACCGGTTCCAACTTCACCGATTGGAAGGGGGTGGTGCCGGTGCGTTCCACCAACGAAGGGGTGCAATTTGGCCGACACATCAACTACGGTGTGCGCGAGTTCGGTATGGCGGCCATCATGAATGGCGTGGCATTGCATGGTGGTTATTTGCCCTTTGGCGGTACCTTCCTTACTTTTTCCGATTATTCCCGCAACGCCATCCGCATGGCGGCGCTCATGAAGCAACGCGTTGTGCATGTGTTCACACATGACTCCATTGGCCTTGGCGAAGACGGCCCGACACACCAGTCGGTTGAGCATGCCGCCAGTTTGCGCTTGATCCCCAATTTGCATGTATGGCGCCCCTGCGACACGACTGAAACGGCCGTGGCCTGGG
Organism: Pusillimonas sp. UBA3987; assembly: GCA_002384935.1. GTDB lineage: Bacteria > Pseudomonadota > Gammaproteobacteria > Burkholderiales > Burkholderiaceae_B > Neopusillimonas. The sequence goes on along the minus strand of DGCD01000021.1, from coordinate 29,855 downwards.
CTGAATCGGTTTCGCGTCCTGCCAGCATTGGCATGAGCGTTAATAACGGTGGGCCGTCGGCATTGCTGTTATCGCGTCAGAATCTGCCTTTTGTGGAGCGCGATAACGACACAATCCAGACCATTTCGCGGGGTGGATACGTTTTGCGTGACGCCGAAAATTTCAAGGCGATCATTATCGCCACCGGGTCCGAGGTGGCGCTGGCATTGCAGGCGCAACAGCACCTGGCCGAAAAAGGCATTCCCGTGCGGGTGGTTTCCATGCCGTGCACGAATGTTTTCGACGCACAGGGCGCCGAGTGGAAACGCAGTGTGCTGCCTGAGGGGGCACCGCGCATTGCGGTTGAAGCCGGTGTGACCGCCGGTTGGTACAAGTATGTTGGCCTGGACGGCGCCGTGGTTGGCCTGGACTCCTATGGTGAGTCGGCGCCGGGCGGGGTGTTATTCAAGCATTTTGGTCTCACCGCCGAAAGGGTGGTCGAGGTCGTTGAACAGGTTTTGTAAACAGGAGAAATGTCATGGCAATTCGCGTAGCGATTAATGGGTATGGCCGTATCGGCCGCAACATTCTGCGGGCCCACTATGAAGGCGGTAAATCTCACGATATTGAAATCGTGGCGATCAACGACTTGGGCGATCCCAAAACCAATGCTCACCTTACCCGTTACGACACGGCTCATGGCCGTTTCCCCGGCACGGTTGAGGTTGACGGTGATGACATGGTGGTCAATGGTGATCGCATTCGTGTACTGGCCAATCGCAACCCCGCTGAATTGCCCTGGGGTGAACTGGGTGTTGACGTTGTGCTTGAGTGCACCGGCTTTTTCACGACCAAGGAAAAAGCAAACGCGCATATTCAAGGTGGCGCCAAGAAAGTAATTATTTCCGCTCCGGGCGGCAAAGACGTTGATGCCACCGTTGTGTATGGCGTGAATCACAATGTGCTCAAGGCTTCTGATACGGTTATTTCCAACGCGTCGTGCACCACGAACTGCCTGGCTCCCCTGGTCTTGCCCTTGCACCGTAAAATCGGGCTGGAAAATGGCTTGATGACCACGATTCATGCCTACACGAACGATCAGGTGCTTACCGATGTTTATCATACCGACCTGCGTCGTGCCCGTTCCGCTACTTCCAGCATGATTCCCACCAAGACCGGTGCTGCATCGGCAGTGGGGCTGGTGCTGCCTGAGCTGAACGGCAAGCTGGATGGCTTTGCCATGCGTGTTCCCACCATCAATGTTTCCATTGTTGATCTTTCCTTCGTTGCGTCGCGTGATACGTCTGTTGAAGAAGTGAATGGCCTTCTGAAGGAAGCGGCTGCATCGTCCGACTTGAAAGGCATTCTTGATTACAGTGAAGAGCCGCTGGTGTCGGTGGATTACAACCACACATCTGCCTCCAGTACGGTGGATTCCGGTTTAACCAAAGTGTCCGGTCGTCTGGTCAAGGTGTGTTCCTGGTATGACAACGAGTGGGGTTTCTCGAACCGCATGCTCGATACCACAGTTGCCTTGATGTCGGCCAAGTAAGCCGTTTCAGCCCACACAAGGGCGGGGTTTCCCGCCCTTGTTCCATTTCATCACTCTCTTGCTCTTCTCATGCCCACCGTTAAAACTCTGACCGATCTTGCGCGTTCGAATGCGCTGAAAGATAAGCGTGTGTTTATCCGCTCCGACCTGAATGTGCCGTTCAACGACGCAGGGGAAATTTCCGAAGACACGCGCGTTCGTGCTTCTGTACCGGCCATTCGCCTGGCGCTTGAGGCCGGGGCGGCCGTTATGGTTGCTTCCCATTTGGGGCGTCCGAAGGAAGGTGAGCTTACAGAGATCGATTCTCTTGCGCCGGTAGCCAAACGCCTGGGTGAGTTGCTGGGGGCTGAGGTTGTTCTGGTGCGTAACTGGGTCGACGGCGTTAGCGTTAAGCCCGGCCAGGTCGTGCTGCTTGAGAATGCGCGCGGTAATGTCGGCGAGAAGAAGAACGATGAGGCATTGGCGCGCAAAATGGCTGCATTGTGCGATGTTTATGTCAATGATGCGTTTGGCACGGCACATCGTGCCGAGGCGACGACGCATGGTATTGCGCAGTTCGCCCCGATTGCATGTGCCGGGCCTTTGCTGGCGGCCGAGCTCGATGCGTTGGGCAAAGCGCTGGAGGCGCCGCGTCGCCCCATGGTGGCGATTGTGGCAGGGTCCAAGGTGTCAACCAAGCTGTCAATTTTGCGGTCATTGGCCGACAAAGTTGATCAGTTGATTGTGGGTGGCGGCATCGCCAATACGTTCATGGTGGCCAAAGGCCTGCCTATCGGCAAGTCGCTGGCCGAGCCGGATCAGGTTGAAGAGGCGCTTGCCGTGATCGATATTATGCAGAAACGAGGCGCTGAAGTGCCCATTCCGGTTGATGTGGTGTGTGCCAAGACTTTTGGTGTCGATGCACCGGCCGAAGTGAAAGACGCTGAAAACGTGGCCGATGATGACCTGATCCTTGATATAGGCCCCAAAACCGCCGCCCGATTGGCCGATATGCTCAAGCAGGCGGGCACGATTGTTTGGAACGGCCCCGTTGGTGTATTCGAATTTGATGCTTTTGCCAAAGGAACGCAGGCTATTGCAAAGGCCATTGCCGACTCCGAGGGTTTCTCCATTGCCGGTGGCGGCGATACACTGGCAGCTATTGCCAAGTTCAATATTACCGACAAAGTCGGATATATCTCGACAGGCGGTGGTGCGTTCCTGGAGTTTCTGGAAGGCAAGACACTCCCGGCAGTCGATATACTGGAACGTCGGGCAAATGATTAAAACAGGAGGGTTCTGGTAATGTCTGAAGCAGCTCGCTTGTCACGGACGCATCCCGACCAGTTATTGGTGGGTCTGGTATCCATTTCCGACCGTGCATCCTCAGGTACGTATGAAGACAAAGGCATTCCTGCTTTGCAGGATTGGCTGGGCGCCGCGTTAACGCAAACCCCTCAGTTTGCCACGCGCCTTATCCCCGATGAGTCTGACCAGATCTGTGCAACCCTGATCGAACTGGTGGACCATGTTGGATGTGACCTGGTGCTGACAACAGGGGGCACTGGTCCGTCGCGACGCGACGTGACACCAGAAGCGACGCTGGCGGCGGGTACCAGGCAGATGCCGGGCTTTGGCGAACAAATGCGCCAGATCAGTTTGCGTTTTGTGCCAACCGCAATTTTGTCGCGCCAGGTGGCGGTTATTCGGGAAATTGAATCGCATGCCGCCCTTATTATCAATTTACCGGGCCAGCCGAAAGCGATCAAAGAGACACTGGAAGGCTTGAAAGACGACGACGGCAACGTGCTGGCGGCGGGCATTTTTGCAGCCGTGCCTTATTGCATTGATTTGATCGGTGGCCCGTATATAGAAACCCGGCAAGACGTGGTGCGGGCGTTCCGTCCCAAGTCGGCGCTTCGGGTAAAATGAACCTTTTACACTAATTTGATTTCAGGAGTCTTTTCATGGCCCTCGTTTCCATGCGTCAGCTGCTCGATCATGCAGCCGATAACGGTTATGGCATTCCCGCGTTCAACGTCAACAACCTTGAGCAGGTGCAGGCCATCATGGAGGCTGCCCATGAAACCGATAGCCCGGTTATCATGCAGGCCTCTGCAGGCGCCCGCAAATATGCAGGTGAAGGCTTCCTGAAGCATCTGATTCAGGCTGCCGTTGAAAGTTATCCGCACCTGCCGGTTGTCATGCATCAAGACCACGGCCAGTCGCCGGTGGTTTGTCAGGGTGCCATCGACCTGGGCTTTACCAGCGTCATGATGGACGGCTCCCTGAAAGAAGACGGTAAAACGATTGCCGAATACGAATATAACGTCGACGTTACCCGCAAAGTGGTAGAAATGGCGCATAAGCAGGGTATCACCGTGGAAGGTGAGCTTGGGTGCCTGGGTTCGCTGGAAACCATGAAGGGTGACAAGGAAGACGGTCATGGTGCGGAAGGCACGCTTACCATGGAGCAATTACTGACCGATCCCGAGCAGGCTGCCGACTTTGTACGTCAGACTCAGCTTGACGCCCTGGCCATTGCCATCGGCACCAGCCACGGTGCGTACAAATTCAGTCGTAAGCCAACCGGCGATATTTTGTCGATTTCCCGCATTAAGGAAATTCACAAGCGCCTGCCCAATACCCATTTGGTCATGCACGGCAGTTCCAGCGTTCCCCAGGAACTGCTTGCCGAGATTCGTCAGTTCGGTGGCGACATGAAGGAAACCTACGGCGTTCCCGTCGAGGAAATCCAGGAAGCCATCAAGCATGGCGTGCGCAAAATCAATATCGATACCGATATCCGCCTGGCCATGACAGGTGCCATTCGTCGTTTCATGGCAGAGAATCCCGCCAAGTTCGATCCGCGTGATTACCTGAAACCAGCCCGTTTGGCGGCCAAGGAAATCTGCCTTCAGCGTTATCAGCAATTTGGTTGTGCCGGCAATGGCAGCAAAGTCAAAGCCATTGCGTTGGATGAAATGGCTCGCCGTTATTCGGCTGGCGACCTTGCGCAAGTGGTCCAGTAAATGTCTGCACTGCATCAGTCCACAATTCGGTCGTTACCCCTGCTTGCGCGGGGCAAAGTGCGCGATATGTATGCGGTTAGTGACGACTTGTTGCTTATTGTGGCCTCCGATCGTATTTCTGCGTTCGATGTCATTCTTGACGATCCGATACCGGGCAAGGGGCAGGTGCTGACTGCTTTAACGGAGTTCTGGTTGCAGAAGCTGGCGCATATTGTGCCCAACCACTCAACGGGTATTGATCCGGAGTCGGTCGTGGCGCCCGACGAGCGCGAGCAGGTGAAGGGGCGGGCAATGGTGGTTAAGCGACTCAAGCCCATTATGGTTGAGGCGGTTGCGCGCGGCTATCTTATCGGCTCCGGCTGGAAAGACTATCAGGCAACAGGTGCGGTTTGCGGTATTGCCCTGCCCGACGGCCTGAATCTGGCCGGGCGTTTGCCGGAACCCATTTTTACGCCTGCAGCCAAGGCCGAAGTGGGAGAGCACGATGAAAACGTTGAATTCAGCCATTTGGTTGCCGAAGTGGGCCAGGCCATGGCCGAACAAGTTCGAACCATCACGTTGCAGCTGTATAGCGAGGCGGCTGAATTTGCGCTTGGCAAAGGCATTATTATTGCTGACACCAAGTTCGAGTTCGGGCTCGATGCGCAGGGTCAGTTGCACCTAATGGATGAAGTGCTTACGCCCGACTCGTCGCGCTTCTGGCCGGCGAGCGAGTACAGCGAAGGCATCAGTCCACCTTCTTTCGACAAGCAGTTCGTGCGCGACTGGCTGGAGCTGCAGCCCTGGGATAAAACGGCACCGGCTCCAGGTTTGCCGGCCGACGTAATACAGAAAACCGCGGCGAAGTATCACGAGGCGCTAACCCGTTTAACCACCTAAGCCGTGCGGGTGCCGGGCCAGTTCATGGCCGGTTTCGCGTATTGTCCAAGCCATTGTTATTGCCATGAATCCATCATCTTCTGTATTGAACAATAGTGCGCCTGTAGTGGGCGTTATTATGGGCTCTTCCAGTGATTGGGAAGTCATGCGCCATGCAGTTGATATGCTGACGCAGTTTAAGGTGCCGCACGAGGTTAAGGTCATTTCAGCGCATCGCATGCCTTCCGATATGGCTCAGTATGGCGCCGACGCGCGTGAACGTGGGGTTCGGGCCATTATTGCCGGGGCTGGCGGGGCCGCTCACCTGCCGGGCATGATGGCTGCATTGACGCCAGTACCTGTTTTTGGCGTGCCTGTGCCGTCGCGTTATTTGCGGGGGGAAGATTCCCTGCTGTCGATCGTGCAGATGCCAAAGGGGGTGCCGGTTGCCACATTTGCAATCGGCGAGGCCGGTGCGGCCAATGCGGCGTTGCACGCCATTGCCAACCTGGCCACAACAGATACCGTTCTTGCTGAGCAGCTGGACGCATTCCGCCAACAGCAAACGGAAGCGGCGCGTGCCATGGTCGTACCGCCGCCTCAGTCATCTTGAGTTGATAAATCCATGTCTGAAGACCGCAACAGCGCAATCGTAAAGCCGGGGCAATGGCTGGGAATGATAGGCGGGGGCCAGTTGGGTCGTATGTTTTGTCATGCCGCACAACGATTGGGTTATCGGGTGGCGGTGCTTGATCCTGATGCCGGCAGTCCGGCCGGCGCTGTGGCCGACCACCATTTGTGCGCGTCTTATGATAGCGAAACTGCGCTGGTCGAACTTGCTCAGCGTTGCCCGGCGGTGACGACAGAGTTTGAAAATGTGCCGGCCGACAGTCTGCGCTTTATCCGGGCGCAGGGAAGCAGGGTGAGCCCGTCGGGTGATGCCGTTGCTATTGTGCAGAACCGGATTGAAGAGAAGGCCTTTATCCAGAAAGCCGGTGTCGAAGTCGCACCCTATGCTGCGGTGCGGTCTGAGGATGATTTGCAGAACGCGCCCGAGTCTTTGTTTCCGGGGATTCTCAAAGTTGCGCGTTTGGGTTACGACGGGAAGGGGCAGGCGCGGGTCGCATCTCGGGTTGAGGCATACGAAGCATTTGTTGCATTCGATAAAGTTGATTGTGTCCTGGAAGCGCTGATGCCGCTCGAGCGCGAAATTTCAGTCGTCATGGCACGCGGTTATCACGACGACTGTGTGTTTTATGCGCCCGCCGTTAATGTGCATCATCACGGCATTCTGGCCGTTTCAAGTGCGTCTGATCAAGCCGATGAACAGGGTTTGAGCCGTACTTTGCTTGCCCAGGCTCGCGATGCCGCTGCCGGTATTGCAAAGTCACTTGATTATCGTGGTGTGCTGTGCGTTGAGTTTTTTGTATTGGAAGGTGGTTCTTTGCTGGCCAACGAAGTTGCGCCACGCCCTCATAATAGTGGGCATCACACAATCGACGCCTGTATCTCAAGCCAGTTCGAGCAGCAGGTGCGGGTGATGACCGGTATGCCCTTGGGTAATCCGCAAGCGCACAGCGCGTCAATCATGCTGAATCTGCTGGGCGACCTCTGGTTCAATGCCCAGGGTCAGTATGAAGAGCCCGATTGGCCTGCTGTTTTGGCCATACCAGGCGCACATTTGCATTTATACGGTAAGTCCGAGGCGCGCGTCGGCCGTAAAATGGGGCATGTTACCGTCGTGGCGCAAACCCTTGCGCAGGCAAAACCCCAGGCTGATGAGGTGGTTCGCTGTTTGAAGCTGCCTTACTAGGTTTCCTGTGCGCCCTATTATCAGTACAAGCGAAACATTTTGAACGTGACTGACTCTACCAAGAATGAAAGCATTAACCGTGCCGCCGGGCAATTACTGGCGGGCGGGTTGGTTGCGTTCCCGACGGAGACGGTTTATGGCCTGGGGGCCGACGCTGAAAACCCCGAGGCGGTAAAGCGTATCTATGCTGCCAAAGGGCGCCCGTCGAATCATCCCGTGATCGTGCATGTGACATTGGATGTTGATCTTTCATATTGGGCCAGGCATATTCCCGAGCAGGCTTATGCTTTGGCGCGTGCTTTTTGGCCGGGTCCGTTGACGCTGATTCTTGAGCGTGCCGATCATATTCCCGATCAGGTCAGCGGGGGGCAGCCCACCATTGGGCTGCGTTGTCCCGCTCATCCCGTTGCGCGCCAGCTGCTGAACGCTTTTACTGCGTTGAAACATGGCAATGCCGGAATTGCAGCACCATCGGCAAATAAATTCGGACAAGTTTCCCCGACTCGTGCAAGCCATGTACGCGAAGAGTTTGCCGATATGGCTGAAGCAGACCTCCAGGTGCTTGAAGGGGGCAGTTCCGAAGTGGGTATTGAATCAACGATTCTGGATTTGTCCCGCCTTGATCGCGTAGGGCCGGTTTTATTGCGGCCAGGACATATTTCGGCTGCAGATATCGGTGGTGTATTGGGTGTGATGCCCCGTGAACATGCGGATGCGCAGGCGCCGGCGGTGTCAGGTTCGCTGAAAGCGCATTATGCGCCTCATACGCCCTTATTGCTGCGCTCACGAGCCGACATCGAACATCTGGTCGCTCAGGGCGTCGATGCGGTTTTATCATTGGCCGGCATTTCAGGTTCCCCCCAACGACGGCGGGTTGCGATACTGGGTATCGGCGCCAATGTATCTGAAGCCTCTGCCGATTCAATTGGCGAGTCGAACGGGGGTTTTACCCGGATATCGGCAGCGGCTGATCCTGTTGTCTATGCCCGCGACCTGTATGCCAACTTGCGAAGTCTCGATCATGGCGGCTTCGATTGCCTGCTGGTGCAGGCCCCACCCGATGAAGCCGCCTGGCGCGCCGTTCAAGATCGCTTGAAGCGGGCTGCGGCGGCATTCAGCAGTTGAGTGTAGGGGCGCTTCTATACACCCAGGTAACGGGTTAAGAGCTCAGGCTGTTTCGACAGTGTTGCACTGTCTTTTTCTTCCACTACAACGCCTTTTTCAAGCACGACGCAGCGGTCGGTGTTAGCCAATACCTTGCGGAAATTCCGGTCGACAATCAGGGTGGATACGCCACTTTTACGAATGGTGTCGATAATGCGCCAGATTTCAGCCACGATCAGAGGTGCCAGGCCTTCCGTTGCTTCGTCGAGAATCAGGATGTCGGGGTTGGTCATTAGCGCACGGCCAATTGCCAGCATTTGTTGTTCGCCACCGGAAAGTTGCTGGCCGCCATGGCCAAGACGCTCGGTCAGGCGAGGAAAGGCTTCCAGCACACGCTCGTAGTTCCAGTCATTTCGACCGTTTACGCCCGAGCGGGCGGCAACCAGCAGGTTTTCGCGTACATTCAAATTAGGGAAGATGCCGCGTCCTTCAGGAACATAGGCAACGCCTTCACGCGCAACCTGAAAAGGGGCCGAGCGTGTGTGATTCTTTTCGCGAATGAAAATATCCCCGCTGGCGGGTCGGATATGTCCCATCAGGGTGCGAATCAGCGTGGTCTTGCCCATCCCGTTGCGACCCAAAAGGCCCACCGATTCGCCTGCCTGAATTTGCAGGTTAACGTCGAAAAGAATATGGCTTGCACCATAAAAGGTATTCAACCCCTGAGCGTTGATCAATACGGTCATTCATCTTCTCCCAGGTAAGCCGTTTGGACCTCAGGGTTGGTGCGGATGGCTTCAGGGTCGCCATGGGCGATTACGGCCCCGTTCACCATAACGGTGATCAGGTCGGAAACGCGAAATACCGCATCCATATCATGTTCCACCAGCAAAATGGCATGCTCTTTCTTCAATGAGTCCAACAAATCCAGCATACGATCGGTTTCTTCTGCACCCATGCCGGCCAGCGGTTCGTCGAGCAGCAACACCGCCGGGTGGGTGGCTAGGCACATGGCGATTTCCAGTTGGCGTTTTCCCCCGTGGGACAAAAGTCCGGCAGTGCGATCGCTGACGTTCGCCAGACCGGTCAGTTCAAGTGCGCGGTCTGCCGCTTCGTTGCTGACGCGGCAGCTTCTGGAGGATGTCGCCCAGCTCCAGAATTTCTGATGCTTGGCTTGGGCCGACAGGCGGCAGTTTTCATGCACCGTCAAGGTGGGAAAAATGGTGGTGCGCTGGTAGCTGCGGCCCAGGCCGGCACGAGCCCGATTGGGTTGGGGCCAGCGCGTGATGTCGGTGCCATTCATAATGATGGCACCTTCGTTGGGTGCTATTTCGCCTGAAAGCACATTGATGAGTGTCGATTTGCCGGCGCCGTTGGTGCCGATTACCGCGTGAACCTGGCCACGATCAAGACCGACGGAAACATTGTCGATGGCGACCAGGCCCCCGAACCGGCGGGTGACGTTCTTGGCCGACAATAAGGTTTGTGTCATGCTTTACCTCTAATGTGCAGCAGGTGAGCCGGCCGAAGAGCGGCGACGGGCACGAAGTTGTTCGGGCAGGCCGATCAAGCCTTTGGGCATGAGTGCCACCAGGATAATAATGGCCAGGCCAAAGGTGAGATGCCAGTGAACGGCAAATTCGCCAAATAGTGCGGCCGACTGGAATGCCTCCTGTAGCAGTATGAGTGTGATGGCACCAATAACCGCCCCGGATAGTCGACCCATACCCCCTAGAATGACCATCAGCAACACGAGGCCCGATTGTTCCCAGTTCATCAGTTCCGGGTTTACGTAGCCATCTTTGGCGGCATAGAGAATCCCTGCAAGGCCGCCCAGCCCGCTGGCAATGATGTAGGCCGTGAGCTTATAACCGAAGGTTGAGAATCCGGCAGCACGCATGCGTTGCTCATTCACCAGAATGCCGGTTAGCGCGGCGCCGAAGCGCGAGCGCATGAGCATGGCCAGGAAGATCCAGGTCAGCGTCAGGCAAGCCAGAACAAACATATAGAACACGTAGGCATTATCAAGATTCAGGATCACCCAGTCGCCAATGCGGAACTCCGGTCGCACGTAAAGATAAATGCCGTCACTGCCGCCACCGATTTTGGTGTCGTGAAATACGTAGTACGCCATTTGCGCGAATGCCAGGGTCACCATAATGAAATAGATGCCTTTGGTTCGCAAAGACAGTGCGCCGGTAACCAGGGCATACAACATCGCGATACCCATGCTGGCGGGTAAAAGCCAGAATAAGTTGCCGGACTCGTACTCCGGCGACAGCAAGGTGACCGCATAAGCGGAAATACCAAAAAACGCGGCATGGCCCAGGCTGATCAGACCCGTACAGCCAACCAGCAATTGCAGGCTGAGTGCGAACAAGGAATAAATCATGATCTTGACGATCAGCGCGGTGTAGTAGTCGGACGTCACCAAAGGCAGCAATGCGGTGACGACAAAAAGTAGCACGGGCAGAATAAAGTTGCGTATCGAGGAGTGCATTGTTGTTAGCCTTGCTTGAAGAGCCCCTCGGGCTTGAATAACAGGATGGCGGCCATCATGACGTAAACCAGTACGCCTGCGGCTTGCGGAAACAGCACTTGGCCGAAAGTGTCGACAAAACCAATGAGCATGGCCGCAACAAAAGCCCCTTTAATTGACCCAATACCACCAATCACAACCACGACAAAACAGATGATAAGAATTGAGTGGCCCATTCCCGGGTATACCGAGGAAACGGGCGCGGCAATTGCGCCGGCGAAGGCAGCCAGCGCAACACCCAGCGCAAAAACAATACGGAACAGACGATTAATGTCGATACCCAGCGAGTTGATCATGTCGCGATTACTGGCGCCGGCGCGAATCATCATGCCCAGTCGTGTATGTGTGAGCAGCCAATAAAGCAAGCCCGCAACAACAAGACAAACCGCAGAAATAAACAGGCGGTAGGTGGGGTAGGTCATGATGTCGCCCAACGCAATCGAGCCACTTAGCCAGGATGGGGTGTCGACACCGTGAACGTCGTTATCGATAATAATACTGCGCAGCTCTTCGAAGACCAGGATCAAGCCGTAGGTCATGAGGACTTGCTGCAGATGGTCGCGATGATAGAGATAGCTGTAAAAAGCCCATTCCAGGAAGTAACCCAGAATGGCAGACAAAATAATGCAGGCGAGAATCGTCGTGACGAAACCACCGCCTACATATTGTTCCACAAGTGGCCCAAGCGCGAAGGCCATGTAGGCACCGATCATGTAGAAGCTGCCATGCGCCAGGTTGATGATGCCCATGATGCCGAAGATGAGCGTAAGCCCACTGGCAACCAGGAAGAGCAGCAGCCCGTACTGGACAGCGTTCAGACATTGAATAAGGAAAATGACCGGATCCACATGGCCTCCTTTAGTTTTGTTTTTTTATAGAGTGATTACATTAGCTTGCAGCCGCGTGCCGGATCGGCAAGGTCTTCAACTGCGATTTTCACAGGGACGTTGTCCATGCCCTTGACTTCGCGCAGGTAGAGATCCTGAACCGGATTGCCTGCCTTGGATATGGTGAAATCACCGCGCGGGCTCTTGATGGTTGCATTGCGGATGGCATCGCGCATTTGGTCTTTCTTGCTGATGTCGCCATCGACTGCTTCCAGACCGGCAGCCAGCATTTGTGCGGCGTCGTACCCTTGAACTGCGTATACATCAGGAGGCAGGTCGGGGTATTTCTCGGCATATTCCTCGCGGAATTGCTTGTCGAGGTCGTTATCCAGGCCGTCGGCATAGTGCAGTGCAGTGCGCAGGCCCTGGGCCGACTCGCCCTGTGCTTTCAGTGTGCCGTCGGTCAGGAAGCCGGCGCCAACCAGCGGGATCTGATCTTTCAGGCCGGCTGCTGCGTAGTCCTGAACAAATTTAACTGCGCCACCACCTGCAAAGAAGGTGTATACGACATCGGGTTTAATTGAAGCAATTTCCGTTAGCAGGGGCTGGAACTCAACGTTCGGGAAAGGCAGGGTAAGGTGTTCAACGACCTCGCCACCTCCTTTTTCGAAGGCTTCCTTGAAGCCATCGGTGGATTCCTTGCCTGCTGCGTAGTTCCAGGAGATGGTAACGGCTTTCTTATGACCGTCTTCCGCGGCGACCGCACCCATGGCGTAGCCGGGCTGCCAGTTCGAGAATGAGGAACGGAAAACGTTTTTGCTGCAAAGTGGGCCTGTAATGGCGCCAGCGCCGGCATTCGGAATAATCAGGGTGACGTCATTTTCCGTGGCTGCCTTGGCCAAGGCCATCGCAACACCGGAGTGAACCGTACCAATCAGCACGTCGACATTGTCGCGCTTGATCAGGCGGTTTGCATTGTCGGGGCCTTTGGAGGGGTTGGATTCATCGTCGACACGGAAGTAGGTTACTTCCTGCCCGGCCAGTTTGCCACCTTGATCTTCAACGTACATTTTGAAGCCATTTTCAATCGCTTCACCCAGTTGGGCATAGGTTCCACTGTAAGGCAGCATGAAACCCACTTTGACTTCCGCCGACGCAGCGCCTGCGCCAAATGCAAGAGAAAGGGCCAGTGCGGTGCCCGTTAAGACTTTCTTCATTGTGTCTACTCCTTGGTGTTGTAAAGGTACTGCTATGGCTGCGCATGAGCGCAATAAAAACAGGTTTACGGGTTATTGTGTGATGTTTCGTTCAGTTTTTGTATGAACGATACGATCATTTTGTTCAGTATTTCTGGCTGATCTTTATGCGGCGAGTGACGGCAATCGTCAATGATACAGAGTTCTGTTTGCGGCACTATCCGTTCTATCCCTTGGATTTGCGCCAGGGTACCGTACTCGTCGTTTTTTCCCTGGATCGCCAGAACGGGGCATTGGATCTTGGGTAAATAGGCTTCGATATTCCAGAATTTGAATTCAGGGTTAAGCCAGATATCATTCCAGCCCCAGAAAGCCGAGTCGGGATTCTGGTGGTAGCGGGAGAATCGCTGCGGCAGATCGGTGTTCAAATAGGCCTCTCGTGCCTGCTCAATGCTGGTTGTCGTGACATCTTCAACAAAGATGTGCGGTGCCGCCACTGCGATAGCCTTCGGATGGTCGGGATACATTGCGGCATAAAGCAGGGCAATGGAGCCACCGTCGCTGTGACCGAACAAAATGGGTCGCTCATGCGTCATTTCAAGTGCGTTCAGCAGGGCCGGCAAGGCTTTTTCAGCCTGCGTATGCATATAGCTCAGCGGCCATTTCTCCTCTGGCGGCCTGGGCGTGCTGGCGCCATAGCCGTAACGCGAATACACCAGACCCCGGCAGTTGGCCTGTTCGCAAAGCCGGGCCGGCCAATCACGCCATAACGCAACAGAACCTAAACCCTCATGCAGGAAAATAATCAGGTCGCGGTCGGTTTTTTCCGGAGAAATAAGCTGGCATTCCAGCTCATAACTGCGATCGTCGACGTGAATGGGAACCTGACGGTTGGTAATGGACAGATGGCTCATGTTTTTGAGGTCAGTTGTTTTGTTCTCGTTGGCGCAGGCGGAAACGCTGGATTTTGCCGGTTGCCGTTTTGGGCAGGTCGTCGACAAAATGAATGGTGCGTGGATATTTGAAAGGCGCCAGTTGCGATTTCACATATTCTTGCAGGGTTTTTTGCGCTGCATCGTCTGCCGTCATGCCGGAACGCAATACGACGTAGGCTGATGTCTTGACAAGGCCCTGGCTGTCTTCGACGCCGATAACCGCTGCTTCAAGAACGGTTTCGTGCTGAATTAGCACATTCTCGACTTCGACGGGGGAAACATATTGCCCGCTGACCTTGATCATGTCGTCGCTACGGCCGGCATAGGTGTAATACCCGTCTTCATCGCAGATATATTTATCACCGCTCTTGAGCCAGTCACCGAGCATGGTTTCACGTGTTTTTGAACGATTGTTCCAGTACATGAGCGCCGCGCTGTCGCCCCGTATGTACAGGTCGCCAATGGAGCCGGACGGAACCGGCTTGCCGTTGTCGTCGCGCAGTTGCACTTCGTAACCGGGTACGGGTTTGCCGGTTGTACCGTAGCGAACATCACCCATTTGGTTCGACAGGAAAATATGCAGCATTTCAGTTGAGCCGATACCGTCGAGAATATGGCAGCCAAAGTGGCGTGTAAAACGGTCGCCCAGGTCTTTGGGCAGCGCCTCTCCCGCAGAGGCACAGACACGCATGGCAACCTTCTCTTTTGCAGGCAGGTCGGGCGACGCCAGCATGCTGGCATAAAGCGTCGGGACGCCATAGAAAATTGTAGGCTTGTAATCCACAAGGCGCTTGAATACCGCTTCCGGCGTTGGGCGTTCACCCATCAGTATGACGGTTGCACCAACAGACAAGGGAAAGGTCAGGGCATTTCCAAGACCATAGGCGAAAAAGAGTTTTGCTGCGGAGAACGCAATGTCGTCTTCCCGAATTCCCAGTACCGGCTTGCCGTAAAGCTCTGCCGTGTACCAGAGGTTGCCGTGGCTGTGCACGACGCCTTTGGGCTGACCGGTAGAGCCCGAGGAGTAAAGCCAAAATGCAATTTCATCGGCTTTTGTCGGGACAGGGGGTAGCGCTTGCGCCTGTTGCATCAGTGTGTCGAAATGCTCGACGTTGGCAGGCAGTTCGCCGGCGCTTGCGCCTGCAACCACGACTTTCCTGACTTCATGGCGTGACTTTTCCAGCGCCGACTGAACGGTCTCCAGCAAACCGGGAGAGGTGAAAACAGCTTGCGCCCGGCTGTGTTCCAGCATGTAGGCATAGTCGTCGGCGGTTAACAGGGTGTTGACTGCAATCGGGACCACGCCGGCATGCAGGCCGCCCAGAAAAACCACGGGCCAATCGACAGTATCGTGCATCACCAGCAGAATGCGCTCTTCCCGGCGAATGTCCAGGTTCTTCAGCAGGCCTGCAAAGCGGCCGGAAAGTTCGGCCAGTTCGCCATAGGTGAGTTTGCGAGTGTCGTCGATATAGGCTGTTTTTAACGCGCGAGGGCGGTTGAACTCAGCCAGATACTGGGCGTAATTCAATTCTGCGGGGCAGACTTGCATTTTCTTGTCTCCGTAAAAAGGAGGCCTGTCGTGTTGGTGAGGGTGCGACAGGCTGTAATTTTTTTATTAACCTTCGGAACCGGATGCCTGGGTCAGTTTGCCCAGGACTTCAGGCGAGCCCTGGATCGCGGAGAGCCGGTGATAAAAGCGCAGGGCGCGCAGTCCGCCCAGTTCTTCACCACCGCCGGCGCGCCCCGGGCCACCATGGTTCGATTGGGGCATGACATTGCCGTGCCCTGTGTGGGCTTTGGCTACGTCGTTGTTGATAAGGTGAACACGGCCGTGGCTTTCTGCCAGGGTGCCTGCAGCTTGCGCGAGGAAATCGGGCTGATTGCTGTACGCCGACGCAACCAGGGAGCCCATGCCGCGGCGAGCCAGCGAAAATGCATGTTCAGGGTCGCGGTAGGGAATAAGTGTGGCGACCGGGCCGAACACTTCCATCTCGTGAACCAGCGGATGAGTGTCGGGATCGCGTACACCGAATAGTACCGGTGGTACCACTGCCGTATTTTCATGATCGAGTTCAATGTTGCTTTCTGTGCGGCCATCGAACAGGATATCGCTGCATTCGGCCAGTTTGTCGATGCCTGCCAGAATTGCATCGCGCTGCGGGATATTGACCAGGCTGCCCATGCGAACACCTTCTTTGCGCGGGTCGCCCACTGTAATGGTTTTCAGTTTGGCGCAGATGGCCTGGGCCACCGCATCAAATTTCGACTCGGGGACAAAAATACGTCGTATTGCCGTGCACTTCTGACCCGATTTGATGGTGAGTTCACGCACGGCTTCGCGGACCAATAGGCCGACAGCGTCATCATCGGTGTCCGGACCCAGAATCGCACTGTTAATGCTATCGGTTTCGGCATTGAAGCGTACGCCGTCGTGTTTGATCCGCGGGTGATCGCGCAGCGAGGCAGCGGTGTCAGCCGAGCCGGTGAAAGAGACAACATCGAGGCCGTTCAATGCATCAAGCAGATCATCCGGGCGGCCGCATACAATGCTCAAGGCACCGGCAGGCAGAATATTTGCCTCGACGACATCTTTAACCATTTCGTGGGTCAACCAGGCTGTGGATGTCGCGGGCTTGATGACAATAGGCACGCCAGACAACAATGCAGCCGCCGCTTTTTCCCACAGTCCCCAGGCTGGGAAATTGAAGGCATTGATAAACAGTGCCAGCCCCTGAATGGGTACGTAGATATGCTGGCTGGCGAAGATGTTGTCTTTTGCCAGGGGCGCCGGCTCGCCGTCCAGGCGCAAGGCTTTGTCCGCCATCTTGGAACCGGCCTTGGCATAGAACGACAATGTGTAGATGGCGCCGTCCACGTCGACCGAACTGTCGTTTTGCACAGTACCGGAATTGCGCAAAGAAATATCAAAATATTTGTCGCGATTTGCCTGCAGCACTTTTGCAATTTCGCCCACCATGGCGGCGCGTTCGGCATAACTTGATTTGCGTAATGCGGGTCCGGCTTGTTGGCGGGCATAATCGTAGGCGGCCTTCATGTCGAGGCCTTCGGCGCTAACGGTGGCCAATGTCTCGCCCGTGATGGGATCAAGAACCGGGCTGCCTGCGCCGCCACCTTCCTGCCAGCGTCCTTCCAGATAGTTTGCGAGTTTTGTCATGTCGTGTCTTTTCCGTTGAAATAGGTGTCTTGATATTGCCGTCGTTGCGGTATGCCGTGCCAATTGTGCAAAACACCGTGCGAACAGGTGGCCCGGCGGCCAAAACCTATGAACGGGTGAATTCGATCTTGCCTTCAGGCAAGAGATAGAGGACCAGTGCCTGGCCTTGAGTAACAGTGGGGCGGTGAGCCGTGTCTGGTCCGTATACCAGCCAGCCAGCCGGATGGTTGTCGAACCGGGCGTCAGTGTCGATCGGCATGATCAGGTCGACTTCGCCGTTTGGGTGGCGGTGGTGCGGCCCGGCCAGGTCTTTCATATCGACGACATCGACCGAGTAGCCGTTGAGCGAGTCTGTCGGTTTGATAACGCGACCATAACGAATGCCGCCCCCTTCATACTGGCACATCCAGCCCTGCGCAACGCCGGTGCGACAGGCGTCGACAATATCGTTGTAGACGTCGCCTCCGGCGGGGAAGGTTTGATTCAGGTCGTCTTGCAATGTTTTGTCCAGCGGACGGCCACCAATATGATTGGTTACTTTTTGGATGAGTTGCTGAAATGTCTCGAGGTTCATTTTTATGTATCCTTTCTTAGCGTGTCGAGCACCGACATTAAGCAATAAAATGCCGCTGCGGTCAGTGAATCTCGTTCGCCAAGGCTCAAAATTAGGCCTTTTCTTTCTAATTGTCAAGCATTATAATGCATGCACATCGACTCATTAGGGTTTTTCTGGGTGAACAATAAAGCATTAAATCAGAAAGTCCTGGCAACTGAGGAGGCAAGTAGCCAGGATCGCGACCCGTATCTTATCGCTCTGGGAGAGCGCGTAAGACGGTTACGTGCCATCAGGGGAATGACGCGCAAGGAGCTCGCCCGTGCGGCGCGTGTGTCCGAACGTCACCTAGCCAATCTCGAGCGGGGGGTGGGGAATGTCTCGATCCTGGTCCTGCTGCAAATTTCCAAGGCCTTCAATTGTGTCCTGGCCGAACTGGTGGGCGACGTGACCACCTCTTCCCCCGAGTGGCTGCTTATCAGGGAATTGCTGCAGAATCGTTCCGAGCAAGAGCTTCAACAGGCACGCGAGGCACTGGCTCAGCTTTTTGTCGGCCAGGCGGTTTCCACCAAGGGTAATCGCACGCAACAGATTGCGGTTGTTGGGTTGCGTGGTGCCGGAAAATCAACGCTGGGTCGAATGCTGGCGGCGGATATCGGCTATCCCTTTGTTGAGCTGAGCTCGGAAATCGAGCGTGTGGCCGGATGTGGCATTCTGGAAATCCACAGTCTTTATGGGCCGACGGCTTATCGACGCTATGAGAAACGTGCGCTGGAAGAGTCGCTGCAGCTTTATCCGGAAATGGTCCTGGCTACACCGGGCGGAATTGTTTCCGAACCTTCAACAATGAATTTGCTGTTGTCCCACTGTTATACGGTGTGGGTGAAGGCAAGTCCGGAAGATCACATGGTTCGTGTAATGGCGCAGGGTGATTTCCGCCCCATGGCGGGTAACAATGAAGCCATGGCAGACCTCAAGCGCATTCTGGCCGGGCGTGAGGCGTTTTATTCCAAGGCCGATTACGTATGCATGACAAGCCAGCGCAGTTTGTCGGAGGTGTTTGACGCCTTGCGTACTCACATTCGTGAGGTTGCAGGTTTACCTCTTGCGTAAGTGCACTTTAGTGCAGGCATGCATTTTTTTGCATCATAAATTTGACGCCGGTCATTTGTTGCATTATTATGCATCTAAAATCAATAGATGCACTATTATTCCGGTTAAATAATTAGGAGACTCATCCATGAGTGAAGCCGCTTCCCACGTCGATTTTCGCACCGATCCCAGCCAGTACAAGCATTGGGAACTCAGTTTTGATGGCCAGGTTGCCACATTGGCAATGGACGTCAACGAAGACGCCGGTTTGCGTCCCGGGTATAAATTGAAGCTGAACTCCTATGACCTGGGTGTCGATATCGAGTTGCACGACGCATTGCAGCGCATCCGTTTTGAGCATCCGGAAGTTCGCACTGTTGTATTGACCAGCAAGAAAGATCGTATCTTCTGCTCGGGCGCCAATATTTTCATGCTGGGTTTGTCATCGCACGCCTGGAAAGTGAATTTCTGTAAATTTACCAATGAAACCCGTAATGGCATTGAAGACTCCAGCCGTCACAACGGTTTGAAATTCATCGCTGCCGTTAATGGTGCGTGTGCCGGTGGTGGTTATGAAGTTGCGTTGGCATGCGACGAAATTCTGTTGATCGACGACCGTTCATCTGCTGTTTCTTTGCCGGAAGTCCCGCTGCTGGGCGTGTTGCCGGGTACTGGTGGGCTGACGCGCGTTACCGATAAACGCAAGGTCCGTCACGATCGCGCCGACATTTTCTGCACATTGGTGGAAGGTGTGCGTGGGCAGCGCGCCAAAGATTGGCGTCTTGTCGATGACATCATCAAGCCGGCGCAGTTTGAGGAAGGCATCAAGAAACGCGCAGCCGAACTGGCGGAACAAAGTAACCGTCCGGCAGATGGCAAGGGTGTCCAACTCACACGCGTTGAGCGTGAAGAAAGCGAAAACGGTGTGACTTACAAGTATGTCGAGATCAAGATCGATCGCGAACAGCGTTCCGCCACCTGGGTCGTCAAAGCCCCCGACGCCGACGTGCCTACCGACGTGGCTGGTATCGAATCTCAAGGCGCGGCCTGGTGGCCGTTGCAGATGGCACGTGAACTCGACGACGCGATTCTGCACATGCGTACCAATGAACTGGATATTGGCACATGGATATTTAAAACCGAGGGTGATGCCTCCCGTGTGCTGGCTGCAGATAAAACACTGCAAGAGCTCGGAGACAACTGGCTTGTTCGTGAAACGGTTGGCATGTTGCGCCGCACGCTGGCCCGTCTTGACGTTTCCTCGCGTTCATTGTTTGCCCTGATCGAGCCTGGTTCCTGCTTCGTGGGCACGCTGCTGGAGCTGGCACTGGCTTGCGATCGCACTTATATGCTGGATGATCCCGAAACCGATAAGCCTGCCGAAATCGCCGTTAATGAACTGAATTTCGGTGCTTATCCGATGGTGAATGCGTTAAGCCGCATCGAACGCCGCTTCTACGAAGAAGCACCTGCAATCGACGCTGTGCGCGCCAAGATTGGCGACACCATCAGTGCCGAGGAAGCCGAGTCGCTGGGTCTGGTTACCTATTCGCTCGACGATATCGACTGGGGCGACGAAGTTCGCATCGCGCTGGAAGAGCGCCGTGCACTGTCACCCGATTCACTGACTGGCCTGGAAGCCAATTTGCGTTTCGGTGTGAAAGAAACGATGGAAACCCGTGTGTTCGGCCGGTTGTCGGCTTGGCAGAACTGGATATTCTATCGGCCCAATGCCTCGGGCGACAAAGGTGCCCTGCGGTTGTATGGCAAAGGTGAGAAAGCCAGTTTCGACTGGGATCGTGTGTAAGTTAGGCGATAACCAATTAAGGAGTCAACGACATGTCCGGTATTAATTATTCCGAGAAAATCCCAAACAACGTCAATTTGTCCGGAGACCGCACATTGCAGCGTGCGCTGGAGCATTGGCAGCCAAACTATCTGCAATGGTGGCAGGACATGGGGCCAGAAGGGTCTCATGACCTCGATGTCTACCTGCGCACGGCGGTTAGCGTGGATCCCAGTGGCTGGGCTCATTTCGATTATGTGAAGATGCCCGAGTATCGCTGGGGCATTTTCCTCGCGCCGCAAGACGGCGAACGCAAAATTCACTTTGGTGAACACTTGGGTGAAGCTGCCTGGCAAGACGCGCCCGGCGAGCATCGTGCCAACCTGCGCCGCATTATTGTGACGCAAGGCGACACCGAACCGGCTTCGGTTGAGCAGCAACGTCATCTGGGCTTGACAGCACCTTCGCTATACGACCTGCGTAACCTGTTTCAGGTCAATGTGGAAGAAGGCCGTCACCTATGGGCCATGGTGTATTTGTTGCACCGTTATTTTGGCCGTGATGGCCGTGAAGAGGCCGACGCGCTTTTACAACGACATTCCGGCAGTGAAGACAGCCCGCGCATTCTGGGTGCTTTCAACGAGAAAACCCCCGATTGGCTGGCATTCTATATGTTTACTTACTTCACCGACCGTGACGGTAAGTTCCAGTTGAGCGCATTGTCGGAATCGGCATTCGATCCGCTGGCACGAACCACCAAGTTCATGCTTACCGAAGAAGCGCATCACATGTTTGTGGGCGAGTCGGGTGTGTCGCGCGTATTGCAACGCACTGCCCAGGTCATGAATGAGTTGAAAACCAACGATCCGGAAGCGATTCGTAAAGCAGGCGTCATCGACCTGCCCACCATCCAACGCTATCTGAACTTCCACTACAGCGTCACGATCGACCTCTTCGGGGCCGACCAGTCGTCAAATGCTGCCATTTTCTACAGTGCCGGCTTGAAAGGTCGTCACGAGGAAGGCAAGCGTTCGGATGACCACCTGCTCAAGAACGATACGTATCCCGTGCTTGAAGTGCATAACGGCGAATTGCGTGAGATTGAAGTTCCCATGTTGAATGCGCTGAACGAAGTATTGCGTGATGACTACATTCGTGATTCAGTGGCAGGCGTCAAACGCTGGAACAAGGTGCTGGAAAAAGCAGGTATTGATTTCCGCCTGACGGTTCCTCACAAAGCGTTTAACCGTCGTATTGGTACTTTGTCGGGGATTCGCGTTTCGCCCGACGGTACGGTCCTGACGGAAGAGCAATGGAATGCCAATGTCGACAAGTGGTTGGCTACTGATGAAGACCGCGCATATGTGGCTTCCCTGATGGGTCGTGTCGTCGAGCCGGGCAAGTTCGCCAACTGGATTGCACCGCCCCCCATGGGCATCAACCGTCAGCCGCTTGATTTTGAATACGTTCGATTCAGCTAAAAAAGCGTAGACTAACAGTGTGCCGGGGCGCCTTTGCCGGGTGTCCCGGCACACTGATCTTGACAGAATATCGTCACATAGCCGCACATTTTTCAGTAGTGCGTCACGGAGACCAAAAATGACAACGGCCACCACAGTCATGAAACAGCATTTAATTGATCCGGAAATCTGTATTCGTTGCAATACCTGCGAAGAAACCTGCCCGATCGATGCCATTACACACGACTCCAACAATTACGTGGTGGATGCGTCGATATGTAATGATTGCATGGCCTGTGTGCCGCCTTGCCCTACGGGTGCCATCGACAATTGGATCCAGGTCGTGAGTGACAACACTTACTCCACCGAAGAACAGTTTACATGGGACGAACTGCCCGAGCCGCAGGAAGCACCGGAAGGCGCCGAAATTGCCGAGGCGAAAGCGCCGGCAGCGCCTGTTGCCCCGGCCACCCAGAAAGAAGAGGGCGATCAAGACCTTGAGAACAAGCCTTTCACGGCAGCGGGCTCCAGTATCCCGCCGTGGTCGGCCGCGCATCCCTATACCAATCTGTACACGCACAAGAACCCGGTTACGGCAACGGTCGTTGGCAATTATCGCGTTACCGACAGTGATACCGACAGCGACATTCATCATATTGTGCTCGATATGGGTGATACTCCCATGCCGCTTCTTGAAGGTCAGTCGATTGCGATTTTTCCCGCCGGGGAAGACGCCAATGGCCGTTCGTATCATGCACGACAGTATTCGATTGCCAGTCCGCGCGATGGCGAGCGACCCGGTTACAACAACCTGTCGATTACCGTGAAGCGCGTTGTAGAAGATCATGACGGGAACGCAGTCAATGGGGTGTGTTCCAATTATCTGTGTGATCTGCAGAAGAATGACATCGTCAAGCTGATTGGCCCGTATGGGAACAGCTTCCTGATGCCGAATCAGCCCGATTCCAACCTGGTCATGATTTGCACCGGTACAGGCGCTGCGCCCATGCGCGCCATGACGGAGCACTGCCGTCGATTGAATAAAGAAGGTAAATACCGAGGCAAGTTGATGTTGTTTTTCGGTGCGCGTTCAGAGCGTGAATTACCTTATTTCGGTCCGCTCATGAACTTGCCGAAAGACTTTATCGATATCAACCTGGCGCTGTCGCGCCAGGCCGATCGCCCCAAAAAATATGTACAAGACCTGATTCGCGAACGCGCGTCTGATGTCTTGGCGCTGATCAACGACAGCAAAACCTGCATCTATGTTTGTGGCCTGAAAGGCATGGAAGAAGGTGTGTTAGCTGCGTTGAAAGACATCGTTACGGAAAGCGGCAAGAAATGGGAAGATGTTCACGCCCAACTTAAAACCCAAGGTCGGTTACACTTCGAAACTTACTAGTTTTCAATTCAATCGATTGAGGGTTGTATTTCATGAAATTCAGTGAGTTTCAGGACGGCATGGTGATTCAGCACCCGCCTGTGGTGCTTGATGAAAAAACCATGCTCGACTTCGCCAGACAGTTCGACCCGCAGTGGTTTCATACCGATGCCGAACAGGCAAAAGAAGGGCGCTGGGGCGGCCTGATTGGCAGTGGCTGGCTAACCTGTAGTTTAGCGATGCGCATGGCAACTGACGCCGCCCTGGTCGGCTCGGAAAGTTTCGGATCTCCCGGCGTTGATAAGATTCGCTGGTTGTTACCTACGCGCCCCGGCGATGCTTTGCGTTTGGAACTTACGGTTAATAACGTGCGCGTTTCAGAAACGCGTAAAGATTTGGGGATAGTGCGCTGGACATGGCGTGTGTATAACCAGAATGATGATCAGGTGCTGGAGTTGGAAGCCACGAGTTTGTTCGATTTGGGGCAATCCTGATTTATTGACCTCTTCAAATATACTTCGAAGGTGGTCAACCCTTCTTCAGATTTGGCTTGAACTTCCCCGCCGTGAGCCTTAATAATTGCCTGGGTAATCGCCAAACCTAGTCCGGCACCTTCGCCATTACGTTGCCGTGAGGCGTCAGGCCGATAAAATCTTTTAAATATATGGGGCAAATGGTTTGCTGCAATAGTGGGGCCAGGGTTGGAAATACTCACAACAACATGACTGCGATTTTCACGAATCTGAATCTTGACGCTTTGCCCACTTGGCGTATGGCGAATTGCATTCGAGACCAGATTAGAAAAAGCGCGACGCAGCATGGAGCGATCTCCACCTATTGCACATGGCTCGCCGTGGACCTCAATGGTCACCTCATGTTCTTCCGCCCACGGCTCAAAAAACTCCCTGAGCTCCCTTAGCTCATTGGCAATACAGATTGTCTGCCGTTCCGGCTCAATCAGTTGATTATCCGCTTTGGCCAGAAAAAGCATATCGCCGATCATTCTGCTCATGCGATCATATTCTTCCAGATTGGAATACAGCACTTCGCGGTATTCCCCCGCTGTCCTGGCTTTTGATAGAGCAACCTGAGTTTGCGTTGTAAGATTTGTGATTGGGGTGCGCAGTTCATGAGCAATGTCGCCGGAGAAGTTGGATAACTGCTGAAAACCCGTTTCAAGGCGATCGATCATTGCGTTGAAGGCCGTGGCTAGAGGGACTAATTCTCGTGGTACGTCATTGTTATTAAGGCGAAAATTCAGTCGTTCTGAGGTAATGGCATTCATTTGCCGACTAATGCGGCGAATAGGCGCATGCCCTTGATAAATAGCAATCCAGGTGGCGCCTATGGCAAGTAAACAGGCTAAAAGTGTTAACCAGCGAAGATAACGATAGAAATCTTGCAGGAACTGCAGATGGAAGTCGATATCAATTGCCAGGGCAATGGTAAAGGGTGCCATGGGCGTGGCAAAATTGGAGTTTGTTTGGATGACCGCCGCGCGGTAGCTTTTCCCTTCGTGTTGCCATAAGTGAACGGAGTTATCGCTGATCGAGGGTGTTGTTGGAAAAGCGCGGGTGAGGGGTTTTAACCGGCTCGTTGGAGTGGTGTAGATTGTATTGCCGTTGGCATCCATAATTAAAAATTCTGCACTATGGTGCCCGGATATAGCGTCAGAGAATCGTTGCGTTAGTAATTCTGCCGCATCAATCGAGCTTGTCTGGGCCAGCGTGGCCTGGATTGATTGGTTAATCGCATTTAGTTCATCGATATCTTGCTGAACGAAATGTGCGTCAATCGAACGCTCCACCCACCATCCGAAACACAAAAGCAATAATGAAAGTACGGTGCCAATGAATAGGGTAAGGCGCAACGCCAATGACAGCGGGCGCTTCATAAGTGGGCCCACCATTTAAACAGGTTCGGGTATTTCAAGGACATAGCCCATACCCCGAACAGTGTGAATTAATTTTGGCTCGTAGGCGTCATCGATTTTTGCGCGCAGCCTTCGCACGGCAACGTCGATAACATTTGTGTCGCTGTCGAAATTCATATCCCAAACTTGGGATGCGATAAGAGAGCGTGGTAGCACTTCGCCTTGTCGTCTGACAAAGAACTCAAGCAGGGCAAACTCTTTGTTTGTGAGAGTAATGCGTGTGTTGCGGCGTTTAACGCGACGACGCAACAAATCCAGTTCCAGATCGGCTACCTGAAGATATTCGCTCTGAGCCGATGCAATGCCGCGCCGCAGCAGCGTGCGTACGCGAGCCAGTAATTCAGCAAAGGCGAAGGGTTTAACCAGATAATCATCGGCGCCCAGCTCTAGTCCTTTTACGCGATCCTCAACACTATCGCGTGCGGTAAGAAAAAGAACGGGTGTGGTGGATTGCGTTTTGCGCAAAGCTTGAACAATACGCCAACCGTCGATGTCTGGAAGCATGACGTCGAGAATGATGAGATCGTAATGCGCTTCCAGCGCTTGATGGTGACCATCAAGCCCGGTGTGAACCAGATCAACCTGGAAACCAGACTCTGTCAACCCTTGGCGCAAGTATTCGCCGATCTTGATTTCGTCTTCAACAACCAGGAGTTTCATAGGGTAATAGTGGGTGGGCATGGCACGTGCGGCGCCTGGAACGGTAGTTACAAATTTAATACAGGCAACATGACAGAGAGATTGCCCGATGGTGACAAAAGTGTCATGTCTACTTAAGCAGTTGTGAACATGACATAAATGTAATGCATGCGTCACCTATGGGAAAGAGTCAGCTGGTTAAAGTGGCGGTACTTAATTCCAATTGCGCCACCGATGAGGCGCGTTGATTGAATGATTGTATATAGAAGGATCTGTTCACGTGAGACGTTCTTTAACTGCTTATTGTCCTAGTATGCCGCGGCGCCGGTTTGTTCAGGGGCTGGCTGCCGGTGGGGTGATGCTGGGCTTATCGCCTTTCGCCCATTCTGTTGGTGTTGTTTCCGACCGCGCTCGCACGGGTACCGCGCCGGAGTTGACCGGTACTGAGTTCCACCTGGAAGTGGGACAGTCTCCTGTTAATTTTACTGGGAATCCGCGCATGGCGGTGACGATCAATGGGTCTATTCCCGCTCCTACTTTGCGTTGGCGCGAAGGTGACACGGTTACCATCCGGGTTAAAAATACTTTGAAAGAGGATACGTCGATTCACTGGCACGGCATTATTTTGCCGTATCAGATGGATGGTGTACCCGGTATCAGTTTTCCGGGTATTCCCCCGGGCGAGACTTTTGTTTATCAGTTCAAACTGGAGCAAAGCGGCACCTATTGGTATCACTCCCATTCCGGTATGCAAGAAGCCCAGGGAATGTACGGAGTTATTATCGTTGAGCCGCGCGATGTCGACTCCATTCAAGTTGATCGCGATCACGTCATCCAGCTTTCTGACTGGACAGACGAAAATCCGATGCGGGTTCTTTCTAAGCTGAAGGCTCAGGGCGATTACTACAACTACAACAAGCCGACGATCGCAGATTTTTATCGTGACGTGTCCGAAATGGGGATGGGCGCGGCACTGGATAAACGTCAGATGTGGAACGAGATGCGCATGAGTCCCACAGATTTAGCCGATTTATCTGCTGATGTGCTGACTTATTTAATGAACGGTACAACACCGTCCGGTAACTGGACCGGATTGTTTCGTTTGGGCGAACGCGTGCGCCTGCGTTTCGTGAATGGTGCTGCCAATACTTTTTACGATGTTCGGATTCCCGGTTTGAAAATGACGGTGGTGCAGGCCGATGGGCAGAATGTTGAGCCGATAACTGTTGATGAGTTCCGTTTTGGGCCTGGACAAACCTATGATGTGGTGGTGAAACCAGAGGACGACGCTTACACGGTATTTGCCCAGTCGATGGATCGTACCGGCTATGCCCGGGGAACCCTGGCGGTCCATGAAGGTTTGCGTGCGCCGGTGCCGGCGCTGGATCCCGTTGAATGGTTGACCATGACCGACATGATGGGCGATATGAGTGGCATGGATCATGCAGCAATGGGTCATGGCGCGACGGGGCATGGCAGCAACGAGCCGGCAGCGATGGATCATGCCGCCATGGGGCACGGTTCGTCTTCTGCTGCGCCGAGCAAGTCTGTACGGCATGCCCGAACGGAATATGGCCCGAGTGTCGACATGCGTGTGGATACTCCGCGCACTAATCTGGATGATCCCGGAATTGGTTTGCGCAACAACGGGCGTCGGGTTCTGACCCTGGCTGACTTGCATACGATTGGCGGTCCCATGGATCCACGTGGTGCAGAGCGTGAAATTGAGTTGCATCTAACCGGGCACATGGAGCGTTACAGCTGGTCGTTCGATGGCGTTGAGTTCGGGCAATCCACCCCGGTTCATTTTCGTTATGGCGAGCGGGTTCGAGTGATCCTGCATAACGACACGATGATGACGCATCCGATGCACTTGCATGGTGTCTGGAGTGAGCTCGAAACCCCCGACGGTGCTTTTCAGGCCCGTTTACACACAATACCCGTTCAACCCGCGCAGCGGATCAGCTTTCTGGTTACGGCCGACGCTTTGGGGCGTTGGGCCTGGCACTGCCATTTGATGTTCCATATGGACATGGGCATGTTCCGCGAGGTAGTGATCGCATGAGAAAAACGATTATTTCAAAGGATTCCGGGGTCATGACGAAACACATCAAGCGCGCAGCATTGGCTTGTGCAGCCCTATGGCTCGTGTCTTTTAATGCTCAGGCCCAATCTGATGGTGCTCATGCTGCACATGGCGCACAGCCGGCCGGCCAAACCGCTACATCGCCCACCAATAATCAGGGCTCAATGGATCATAGTGATATGCAGATGCAGGGAGGGGCGGCACCGGCTGATGCCCGGGACCCGGATGCTTACTCGGGGGGATTCAAACGTAACGAGGGTCAGTATGCATTGGACCCTCGTTATCGATTGCGTATGTCCGATGAACATATTTTTGCCAGCTTGCGCATGGACAAGCTGGAGTATGTACGGGCTAAAGGTAAAGAGTGGGGTGCTTACGAAGGTCAAGCCTGGATTGGTAGTACGTTCAACCGGTTGGTGCTTAAAGGTGAAGGTGAATTTGCCAATGGCAAGATGCAGGAGTCCCGGACCGAAGTGCTTTGGGGACATGCAGTCCGTCCTTTCTGGGATGCTCAATTCGGCGCGCGTTTCGATTACGGGCGAGGGGAACCCTCACGTCAGTGGCTGGCGTTTGGTGTCCAAGGTTTAGCGCCGTATTGGTTCGAGATCGATACAACGGCGTATGTGGGCTCGGGGGGGCGTACAGCCCTGCGGTTTAGTGCCGAATACGACGTATTGCTGACACAAAAGCTGTATCTGCAGCCGTCGATGGAGGTTAATTTCTACGGAAAGGACGACCCGGAACGAGATATTGGCAGGGGGTTATCAGACGGCAAGATTGGTGTGCGGTTGAAGTACGAGATAAATCGCCAACTTGTGCCGTATATCGGCGTGGAATGGTCAAGCAAGTTCGGTAAAACCGCCGACATTGCCCGAGATGAGGGTTCCGCAAGGCAGGAAACGCGTTTTGTAGCGGGTGTGAGTTTCTGGTTTTAAGTTTATTAAGGATATATGGCATGAAGAAATTGGTATCCATTCTGGCATTGTCTTTGGCTTTTGCCCCTGTGTTTAGCTATGCCGCGGGTGAGCATTCGGGCGGTCACAACATGGGCGGACACAATATGTCTGGACACGATATGTCCAATATGGCATTGATGGCAGGTGTCGGCCGGCCCGGTGATCCAGCCAAAGTAGATCGTAAGATTGATGTGGTAATGGACGATTCTATGCGGTTCGAGCCTAGCCAGATTAATGTGAAAGCCGGTGAGACAATTCGTTTTTTTGTGAAAAATTCAGGCAAGATCCCGCATGAAATGGTGATCGGTTCAATTGCAGATCTGAAAGCGCATGCTGAAGAAATGAGAAATATGCCGGATATGCAGCATGCAGAGCCCAATATGATGACACTTAAAGCCGGGCAGCGTGGCGGGTTGGTCTGGACGTTTGATCAGCCTGGAACGGTGGATTTCGCTTGCCTAATACCCGGTCACATGGAAGCCGGAATGGTAGGTAAGGTAAACGTAAACTGATCTAAACTTGTTTGCGCAGGCGCAACGCATTGAACACAACCGATGCCGAGCTTAGGCTCATAGCCAGCGCCGCAAACATTGGGGAAAGCAGCATTCCCGTGATGGGGTAGAGCACCCCCGCGGCTATGGGCACGCCCAGCGCATTGTAGATAAAGGCGAAACCCAGGTTTTGTTTCATGTTAACAATGGTTTTTTCGGATAGACTCCGGGCAATGGCGATGCCGCGAAGGTCTCCTTTGACAAGGGTCACCTGAGCTGAATTCATCGCGACGTCGGTGCCGGTTCCCATCGCAATACCCACATTGGCTTTGGCAAGCGCGGGTGCGTCGTTGATGCCGTCGCCAGCCATTGCCACGATGTGCCCCTTGTTCTGCAGGTCGGCCACCAGATTGAGCTTGTCTTCGGGCTTTACTTCGCCATGCACTTCATCGATACCCAGTTCACGGGCAACGGCTTTTGCCGTGGCAA
>DGCD01000003.1:127390-182041 GCA_002384935.1 Pusillimonas sp. UBA3987 | reverse complement strand
GCATTCTTAACCGGACAGTAGTGGCTTGAAGTAACGAATCAGCGACGCTTCATAAAGGGTGATACGCTCTGGCTCAGTGGTTGAGAACAATTTGTCGAGACCGTTCCTGATCCGCGCCTCTGCTTGATCCTGTA
Organism: Pusillimonas sp. UBA3987; assembly: GCA_002384935.1. GTDB lineage: Bacteria > Pseudomonadota > Gammaproteobacteria > Burkholderiales > Burkholderiaceae_B > Neopusillimonas. The sequence goes on along the minus strand of DGCD01000003.1, from coordinate 181,907 downwards.
TCTTTGCTTTCGGGTTGAACATTGTCAGAAGACGGTTTGCCGGTACAACTTCGAGCATTAACAGCGTCAGCCGGAAACCGTCTGGGATGCCCTGGACGGCTATTTGCTGAAGCGTGGAATGCGATTTGAGCCTGTGCAAGGCATTACGCGAACCATCTTCGCCATAAGCCTGTCCGATGTAGAGAACCTTGAAGTGAACGGCATCTAACTCATGGGCTAAGCGACGCGCCATCTGGGTTTCGTTGGGGAATCCACCCATTCCGGCCTCTTCATTAACTACGAGCCACAGTCCGTCCCTCTCGATTAACTTTGCACCTTCGGGAATCGGCCAACGAAGGTCATGGGACTGCCCAGCAACCTCAAGCTTGGTGATGAGCTCGTTCGCCTCCTTGCTCGCCCCTACGAAGTCGATCTTGGGCACTTGGCCGATCAGATAGATGTGGCAGGTGCTAAGCGGCTCCGCGAAATGTTTCACCACGTAGACTTCATATATCCCCATGGCAGGCATTGTTACGAAACTCGAGGCATACATGTTGAGTGCGTGCTCGACTCCGAATTTCTTGTCAGCAAACCAGTCAGTCAATCTATTCCCCATTCGCTCGAATCGCCGACCATTGGTCGGCACGATTACTTAAGACCGAGCTATAGCTTAAGCTTTAGGTCAACGGAGAAACGAACCACGTTAACCGATTCCGAATGACGTGGTCACCATGGTCATTCCCGTCCTGGTCTACCGTTTAGACCTAAGCTGCCATTGACTGCGTTCCGAGGCCATCCTCTTGTAGCCGGCCCCCTCGAAGAGCGCGGCGACCGCATCTCCACCTTTAATCAGCAGTTCTGCAGACGGATTCTTTTTCGGCGTGTACAGGACAGACCCGTCTACGACGTCGTGACGAGTCAGAGGCGTAATGGCATTGAACGTCGATACCGCCTCGGCCAGCAGCGCCTCGTCAGCACAGTCGAATTCGACGAACACATCACGGTCGTCATCATAGACGTAGAGGCTCGCGTCATAGATGAAGGAACTGAGCGACCGGCTGGACGGATTCGAAAATTTCACCGCGAACAGCGTGTCGTTGTAGCGGCCAGGGTAGCCGCCATGGGTGCTGAACCCGAACTTTTCGGCAGCGAGATCAACCGCCGGTTCGATCGACAACAGGCTCATGTAACCGGTCTCCACCGGCATGTCGCCCCGGCCCAGACTCTCCGTCACGAGAGCCACCGCCACGCCCGACCGATCAAGTGCGACTCCTCCGCTGAACCCGCCGCGCGCCATGGCCGAAGCAATGAAGTGGAGCACCGGAGAATGTCGCACACGCACCACAGCATTGATCTGTCCCAGAGTGACGACCTGGCTGGGTACGGTGGTGAATGGGATCGGGGGATACCCGAGGACGAGAATGTCGGAGAGGACCATGTCATTCTCTCCAAGCGAGTAATCTGTGTGCTGACTGACGCTGATCGCGGGCAACGGCGTGGTGCCAAGGTCGACCCGAAAGACTGCAACATCGAGACCGTCTGGGCCAAAATGGGGTCCATCAACAATCTCTAGCCGACGCGGAGGAACTACCTTGCCGCCTGCCTCTTCATTAAGGTGCGCGGACTTAGTGGTAGCGATCTCCTTGATGGTCACCCCATCAATCACATGTCGGGCTGTGACGAAGATTCCATTGCCGATATGGAACGCCGAGCCAATTCCTTCGTCCCCCTTGGTATCGATGATGGCGACGAATGCCACCGCACCTGCCGCCCGCACATAGGTCTCATGGAAAGCGTCTTTTTCAGCCATCAGTAGGCATCTCTCAAGTCGATGTCAGTCGGGTCCCATCGGTCGGCAGCGATTGCTGTACATTCGGCAATGAGCAGATCGAGAACCGACTCGATCTTGCGAACGTCATACGCACCTACGGCCAACGTCTCGTCCGTCTGCTTCAAGAACTCCTTGCTATAAGTGTCCTTGTATTCCAGTGCCCCCTGATAGGTACCGAGGCTCTTCTTGTAGTTGGTCCACAGCACCTTGGCTGGCGGGTAACCGCTGACGTTGAGATCAAGATAGCACTCGATTGCCGCGGCGCGACGGTTAATGTCAGAGTTGTGGAGTCCCTCGGGACCTTGCGCCGGAAACGCTCGGAAGTCCTCCAGCTCGGGCAACAAGATCCCCCGCATGTTCGCAGGCAGAGTAAGTTTGGACAGACGCTGATGGGCATCAAGCCCCTCGGCGTCGTTGTCGAATACGAAGACGACTTGATTCTGGACGTCGATCTTGGCGAGCCCTTCCGCAAACTTCACCAGATTGCCTGTACCCGAAAATGGATGGCTTTCGCTCACGTCGATAAAGCGGAAGAAATCGGCGATCCCTGGCCGCAACAGCGCGAGCGCATGCTTTAAGATGTGGACGTCTGAGCTCCCCTCGGTCGCGATCAGGAACGTCTCAGTTCGCCGTGCGTGGGGCACGAACTCTCGTTCTGTTGCCCATCCCGCCTGCACCAACGGTCCATATTGCCAAACAACAGGAGCATCCTCGTTCGCACCCGCCTCCGCCAAAAGCCGCAGGACCGAATATGGGTGGAGGATATTGACCAATCCGCCGAAGAAGCTTCGCTCCGAATAGGCCTGAATATCGTAGGATTGATAGCCTGGAATCCGCTCGAGCGGCATTCCGTCGAAGCGACCTCGGATTTTCTCTTCGCTTGTTTCGCCCGTGCCAAAGTTGAAAGTCTCGTCGAGACTGTCGAGCGGATGCGCGATGGCAAACGCGCAGAACTCCTCAAAGCTCATCAGGTCAGCAATGGGCTCATCGTCGTCCTGAAGAGACCGCCTCTCCTCTAGCCAGCTTTGCGCGACGGCGTCATATTCAAGGCGGACGCGCTCCAGATTGAAGCCAAGGAGTTCGAGGCGCGGAACGACGTGCCTAAGCGGCCGCGCGAACGCCATTTCGGAAGCTGTAGGGTCCTCGCCCTCCTCCTCATACCAATCGTAGTCGAGTTGGTTGCTCTTGATCGCCTTTCGATCTTGTTCCTGGAAAATCGATCCATGATCAATTCCGCGGTGATTCTTGCTGTACGTGACTGACACTCCAGCTACATCGAGCGTAATTTCCGTACCCACGTTACCCCCTTACCACTGTCCGGCGTCACTTGGTGCCGTGGGTCGCACTTTCGCCTCCACAGCCTGCCCGAATGCCGCAGCCATCTGTCGCAACAGAATTGCCAGCTCAGCCGGATCGCCGTTGCGACGAACCTCGGCCAGCAATTCGGCTGCATAGTTCGGGTCGGCGCGGAAATGCTCGGCCATAGCCTCGTCATGCGATCTGTCTTTCATTTGATGCCGTCCTCCTTACTGAGAGCTCGATAACAACGCACTAACGTGCCAGTAGCTCGTTGGTCAGATCATCGGCAGAGGGGATGGTACCCCGGAGCAAGATTGCCTGACATGTATTCCACAGAAGCCCCCATGCCCGCATCCACTGAGCGTTGTCCACGGGCGAACTGGACCCGTGTGCGATCTTGCTACGGTCGCCATAGCTCTTCTTTGCGGTGGCATAGGTCAAAGCACGAGGTTGAATTGGCGCGCACAACTCCGCGAGTAGGAGAGACACGCGATAAGTGATTTCTGACTGAACTCGAACGAGATTCTCCAAAGCCTGCCGCATATGCAGAATTGAGGAAGACAAGTCGGGCATGAGAGGTGCCTTTGCCAGTGCGCCGCGAATGGTACGGGCTGATGGGTGCCTGTCTTCTATGCCCTGCCAGATCAGGGCGGCATCAGCGGCTGACAAAAAGTCAACCTCTGCCAAAGTGTTAGATAGTTGTTCAGGATCGCCGCGCAAACACATTAGAGAAAGCTCTGTAGGCCAGCCTTCAATCTTCGTTTCCCCAGCAGTAATACCGTCGCGCAAGCCTTCGTGTAGTTTATCCCTTGTCAGACTAGATGACCGCGCATTTATGCCTGCGTAGGCATTTAGGGAATGGCTTGTTGCGAAGGGTGCAAGCGTGGGTGCCAATCCTCGACTGTAGAGCATAGCGCGCAGAATATCTAACTGGCGGCACGCGGTGGGGTGGTTGTCACCGTATCGGCCGAAGGTGATTGTCTCCTGCCTGCCGTGGATCGAGTAGTTGTAGCGGAATGAAATCGAACCCGCTGGCGTGATGGCCACGTAGAGGCCGTCACGGTCATTCACTTTGTAGAGCTTGTCCTTTGGCTTGAGGTTGCGCAGCTTGGTATCAGTCAGCATGGTCGGGTTGGGTTTCTTCTAAAAAATACCATGCTCAAAGCGCCTCGCATTTACCATAAAAAACACTTACAGAACAATGCATTACACGAAATTAATACCATGTTCACCCCATCAGGAGCGACATGGTATCGAGTGCTGAACATGGCATCAGGTTCAAATCGTACCATCTACCATGCCATAGAAACCGGGTGTTTGGCGATGCGAAAATTTGCCAGACTGTGCCAAGCCAATAATGAAAAAAGCCCGCATTTAGGCGGGCTTATCGGCTTTCGATGCAGTTAGCTGGACCGTTCCAGACGTGGAATCACTCCCACTCAATCGTAGCTGGCGGCTTACTCGACACATCATAAGTCACCCGGTTGATCCCCCGTACCTCATTAATAATCCGGCTGGACACTTTCTTCAGCAACGAATAAGGCAGTTCCGCCCAGTCAGCCGTCATGAAGTCCGACGTTTGTACCGCGCGCAGCGCAACAACGTAGTCATACGTGCGGCCATCGCCCATGACTCCCACCGATTTCACCGGCAGGAAAACGGCAAAGGCTTGCGAGGTTAGGTCGTACCAGTTCTTGCCGCTGTTAGTGTCTTCGGCCTTGCGCAGCTCTTCAATGAAAATGGCATCGGCGCGGCGCAGCAAATCGGCATATTCCTTGCGCACTTCACCCAGAATACGTACCCCCAGGCCGGGGCCGGGGAATGGGTGGCGGTAAACCATGGCCGGCGGCAAACCCAGTGCCACACCCAGCTTGCGAACCTCGTCTTTGAACAGTTCACGCAAGGGTTCCAGCAATTTCAGGTTCAGGGTTTCCGGCAACCCGCCCACATTGTGGTGCGACTTAATGGCCACCGCTTTACCGGTTTTGGCACCCGCCGATTCAATCACGTCGGGGTAGATGGTGCCCTGGGCCAGCCAGCGGGCATTCTTCAGGCGCGAGGCTTCTGCCTGGAACACTTCCACGAACTCGCCACCAATAATCTTGCGCTTGGCTTCCGGGTCGGAAACCCCGGCCAGCTTGCCCATGAACTGGTCGGTGGCATCCACGTGAATAATCTTCATGCCGAAATGATCGCCGAAGGTTTGCATGACCTGCTCGCCTTCGTTCAGGCGCAACAAACCGTGGTCAACGAACACGCAGGTTAGCTGGTCGCCAATGGCTTTGTGAATCAGGGCGGCCGCAACCGAGGAATCCACCCCGCCCGACAGGCCCAGAATGACTTCGTCGTCGCCCACCTGTTCACGAATCGCCTTAACCGCTTCTTCAACGTAGTCGGGCATGTTCCAGTCGCCCTCACAGGCGCATATTTCCCGTACGAAACGCGACAGCATGGCGGTGCCTTGCTGCGTATGCGTGACTTCAGGGTGGAACTGAACTCCGTAGAACCCTTTTTCCTCATTGGCCATTCCGGCAATGGGGCAGGAGTCGGTTGACGCCATCAATTTAAAGCCGGGTGGCAACTCTGTTACCTTGTCACCGTGGCTCATCCACACGTGCAGCATGCCATGGCCTTCGGGCGTGGTGAAGTCCTGAATGCCTTCAAGCAAGCGTGTATGGCCGCGTGCGCGCACTTCCGCATAGCCGAATTCGCGATGATCCGACCATGCCACCTTGCCGCCCATTTGCGTTGCCATGGCTTGCATGCCGTAGCAAATGCCCAGCACCGGGACACCGGCTTCAAACACGGCCGACGGCACTTTCAGCGATTCTTCATGGTAGGCCGAGGCATGGCTGCCCGACAAAATAATGCCCTTCAGATTCGTATACGACTGAATGAAGTCGTTATCGACATCGCCTGGATGAATTTCACAATAAACGCCGGCTTCACGCACCCTGCGTGCGATCAACTGGGTTACCTGGGAGCCATAATCAAGAATAAGAATACGCTGGTGCATAATTGGGCAAGACGGTTAGAAGTAAAACGGTGTCATGCGACACCGTGGAATAAAGAGTGCAGGTAACCCATGCAACACTGATCTTATGAATCAGCGCGGTAGTTGGGGGCTTCCTTGGTAATTTGCACGTCGTGCACGTGCGACTCGCGAAAGCCCGCCGCCGTAATTTGAACGAACTCGGCTTTCTGGTGCATGTCGTCAATGGATGCGCAACCGCAATAACCCATCGATGCACGCACGCCGCCCACCAGTTGGTAAATAATGGCAATGACGCTGCCTTTGTACGCCACGCGCCCTTCAATACCTTCAGGCACGAGTTTGTCGGCATTGTTGGCCGGGTCCTGGAAATAGCGATCGGCCGAACCCTGTGCCATGGCACCCAGGCTGCCCATGCCGCGATACGCTTTGTAAGAGCGCCCTTGGTACAACACGACCTCACCGGGCGATTCTTCCGTACCCGCAAACATGGAACCCATCATGCAGGTGGAAGCGCCGGCCGCCAGCGCTTTGGAAACGTCGCCCGAAAAGCGCACGCCGCCGTCGGCAATAAGCGGGATACCGGTGTCTTTCAGCGCTTCGGCCACATCGGCAATGGCGGTAATTTGCGGTACACCGACACCGGCCACAATACGCGTGGTGCAAATGGAACCGGGGCCAATGCCCACTTTTACGCCGTCCGCGCCTGCGTCGGCCAGATCACGTGCCGCTTGCGCGGTGGCGATATTGCCGCCAATAACCTGTACCTTGGGGTACGTTTGTTTAACCCAGCGAACGCGCTCAAGCACGCCGTCGGAATGGCCGTGCGCGGTATCCACCACAAGCACGTCGACCCCAGCCTTCACGAGCTTTTCAACCCGCTCCTCGGTGCCGTCGCCAACGCCAACGGCTGCGCCCACGCGCAACTGGCCCTGGCCGTCTTTGCAGGCGCTGGGGTGCTCGGTATTCTTGACGATGTCTTTAACGGTTGCCAGCCCGGTCAATTCGAACTGGTCGTTCACAATCAGCACGCGCTCAAGACGATGCCTATGCATGAGTGCTTGGGCTTCATCCAGCGTGGCGCCCTCTTTCATGGTAATCAGCCGGTCTTGCGGCGTCATGATGTCGCGCAGCGGCACGTCGAGCCGATCTTCGAAGCGAAGATCTCGGTTCGTGACGATACCCACCACTTTGCCGCCTTCCACCACCGGCAGGCCGGAAATGCCATGCCGGCGCTGCAGCTCAACTGCATCACGCACTTTCATGTTGGGTGTAACCGTAACCGGATCGATCACAATGCCGAACTCGTGGCGCTTGACGCGCGCCACTTCGTGGGCCTGTTCGTCGGCGGTGAGGTTCTTGTGAATAATGCCAATTCCGCCCTCTTGCGCCATGGCAATGGCCAGGCGCGCTTCAGTTACCGTATCCATGGCAGCCGAAACCAGCGGAATATTCAAGCTGATATCGCGGGTAAGACGCGTGGCAAGGGAAGTATCACGGGGGAGAACTTGGGAGTAAGCCGGCACCAACAACACATCGTCGAAGGTAAGCGCTTTTTTGATAAGACGCATTCAATAACTCCGTACACAAAGCAAAATTATACGACGCATGGCTAACCCTAACAAAACGGCCCTAGCCTAAACGCACACGCGCGTTGCGAAACAGGCGCAGCCAGGGGGTAAATTCGCCGCCCGTGTCCTGATTTCCCCAGCGCGCAGGCGCCCACGACATCATGACATTGCGGGTGACCCGCTCCGGATGCGGCATCATAATCGTGAAACGGCCGTCTTCAGTGGTAACGCCGGCGACACCGCCGGGGCTGCCATTCGGGTTATACGGGTAGGTGTCGGTGGCAATGCCCTGGTTATCCACATAGCGCATGGCCACGTTCACGTCTTGAATACTGCCCTGGCGCTCGAAGTTGGCGAACCCTTCGCCGTGCGCCACCGCAATCGGGGCTTGCAAGCCCGCCATGCCTTGCAGGAACAACGAGGGCGATTCGGGAATTTCCACCATCGTTAAACGGGCTTCGTACTTTTCCGACTGGTTGCGGGTAAAGCGCGGCCAGTTTTCAGCACCTGGAATCATATCGGCCAGGGCCGCCATCATTTGGCAACCATTGCACACGCCCAGCCCGAAGGTGTCTTCACGCTCGAAGAAACGTGTGAATTGCTCGGCCAGATTGTCGTTGAAACGAATGGTGCGCGCCCACCCTTCCCCGGCGCCCAGCACGTCGCCGTAGCTGAAGCCACCCACGGCCACCAGGCCGCTGAAATCGGCCAGGTCGGTGCGCCCGGCCAGCAGGTCGGTCATGTGAACGTCGTGTGTTTCAAACCCGGCCTTATCAAATGCCCAGGCCATCTCGATATGGCTGTTGCAGCCTTGCTCGCGCAAAATGGCCATGGACGGCCGCGCGCCTTTGGCGATGTACGGTGCCGCCACGTCTTCCTGAGGGTTAAACGCCACCTTTGGCTGAAAGCCCGGGTCTTCCCGATTCTGCCAGACATCGTATTCCGCCTGGGCGCATTCAGGGTGATCGCGCCGGTTCATGATGCGGCGGCTAACCTCGCTCCACTGCTGTGCCAGGTCGCGCCATCCTTTTTGGTAGATGCATTTACCGTCGCGGAAAATCTGGATTTCATCGTCCTGGTTCAAGCTGCCAATAACGTGGCTATGGGGCGACAAGCCTTTTTCGCGCAATTTCTGCAAAACCGCATTGCGCTGGGCCATCGGCACCTGGATAACGGCACCGGCCTCTTCGTTGAACAAGGCTTTCAGGGTAATTTCGTCGCGCTGCACGGCCACCTGTTCGGGCCGAATTTTGTAATCGCCCCAGTCGGCTGCATAGGGGTCAATCGTGAGCATGTCCAGATTCAGCGACACGCCGGTGTGGCCGGCAAACGCCATTTCACAAATCGTGGCCCACAAGCCGCCGTCTGAGCGGTCGTGATAGGCCAGAATGTGGTTATCGTCGGCTAGCGAACGAACGGCCTCGAAGAACGCACGCATCAGGGGCGCATCGTCGATGTCCGGTACGCAATCGCCTACCTGGTTGAACGCCTGCGCCAACACCGAGCCGCCCATGCGTTGCTGGCTTTTACCCAGGTCAATCAGAATCAATACGGTGTCGCCGGCATCGGTTCTTAGCTGCGGTGTCAGGCTGCGACGCACGTCGGCAACGGGCGCAAACGCCGTAACGATCAGCGAAACCGGGGCCAACACTTCGCGACCCTGCCCGTTTTCGGTCCAGGAAGTGCGCATCGACAGGGAATCTTTACCGACGGGAATGGATAAATCCAGGGCCTGGCACCATTCGCTGACGGCTGATACGGTGTCGTAGAGCGCCGCATCCTGGCCTTTGGCGCCGCAGGCGGCCATCCAGTTGGCCGACAATTTAATGTCGGTTAACGCGCGCACATCGGCCGCGACCAGATTGGTTAGCGCTTCGGCCACCGCCATGCGCCCTGAAGCCGGCGCGTTTATAACAGCAATCGGCGTACGCTCGCCCATAGACATGGCCTCGCCACGCGTACTTTCAAAATCACTAAGCGTAACCGCACAATCGGCAACGGGTACCTGCCAGGGCCCGACCATTTGGTCGCGGCTGCTAAGGCCGCCCACGGTGCGGTCACCAATGGTGATCAAGAACGTTTTATTGGCCACCGTTGGGTGGCGCAGAACACGTTGCGTTGCCTCTTCAAGCGCAATCAGGGGTAGGTCTACAGCCGGGGTTTGAACAGGCTCGCGCTGTACGTCGCGCGTCATACGGGGTGGTTTGCCCAGGATAACGTCAATGGGCACATCAACCGGACGCGTTGAGCCGCTTTCATGCCGGCGCGATGATTCATCCGCTGCGGCCCCGGTTTCAAAACCGGGCAACCCCTCACCCAGCGTTACTTTCAACTGGCGCTCCTCAGTGGCCACACCCACAACGGCATAGGGGCAGCGCTCGCGCTTTGCCAGCGCGTCGAAGCGGTTCAGGTCTTGCGGCGCTATGGCCAGCACGTATCGCTCTTGTGCTTCGTTACTCCAGATTTCCGCCGCCGACAGGCCACTTTCTTCCAAATGCACCTGCGTTAAATCAAACACGGCGCCGCGCCCGGCGTCATTGACCAGTTCAGGGAAAGCATTCGACAGCCCACCCGCGCCGACATCGTGAATCGCGATAATGGGGTTGGTCTCGCCCAACTGCCAGCAGCGGTCGATCACTTCCTGTGCGCGCCGCTCAATTTCGGGATTGCCCCGCTGAACGGAATCGAAATCAAGTTCAGCCGTGTTCGACCCCACGCCCATGCTCGAAGCAGCACTGCCGCCCATCCCAATGCGCATGCCCGGACCACCCAGTTGAACCAGCAAGGCACCGGGAGGAATCGGGTCTTTGTGAGTAAGGCGATCGTCGATACAACCCAAGCCACCGGCAATCATAATAGGCTTGTGATAGCCCCAACGGATGTCGCCGGCAGTTTGCTCGTAGCTGCGGAAATAACCCAGCAGATTCGGGCGGCCGAACTCATTGTTGAATGCGGCGCCGCCCAAGGGGCCTTCAACCATGATGTCCAGCGCACTGGCAATGCGCTCGGGCCGGCCATGGGCGTCTTGCTCCCAGGGCTCGGCTGCGTCGTCGAAGTGCAAATGCGAAACGGTAAACCCGGTCAGGCCCGCCTTGGGCTTGGAACCGCGGCCTGTGGCCCCTTCATCGCGAATTTCGCCGCCTGCGCCGGTTGCCGCGCCGGGGAATGGTGCTATCGCCGTGGGATGATTGTGCGTTTCCACCTTCATCAGCGTGTGCACCTTCGCCGAATGATGGCCGTATACCGTTGCCCCGTTAGAAGGCGTGGCATAAAACGGTGTGGCCTGACCACCTTCCATAATGGCGGCGTTATCGGAATACGCCACGACCGTGCCGGCCGGCTGGGCTGCATGCGTGGCACGAATCATGCCGAACAACGTGTTGCCCTGCGATTCGCCGTTAATGACCCACTGGGCATTGAATATTTTATGGCGGCAATGTTCACTGTTTGCCTGGGCAAACATCATTAACTCAACATCGGTCGGGTCGCGCTTCAAATCGGTAAAAGACTGTGCCAGATACGCGATTTCATCATCGGAAAGTGCCAGGCCCAATTCTTTATTGGCCTCTTCCAGCGCCACCCTGCCCTGTTTCAATACCGGCACAAGCGCCATCGGCTTGCCGGGTAACGACGCGAATAAAGCCTGCCCGTCGAACTGAGCATCAACCACGGTTTCGGTCATGCGATCGTGCAAACACGCCGCCACCTGTGCCAATTGCTCTTCCGTAAAGGTCTGCGTGCCCAGCAGGCCCCTGGCGGGCTGAATAACATAGCGAATCCCGCGTTCTATCCGTCGCACGGCGGCCAGGCCGCAATTGTGGGCAATATCAGTGGCCTTGCTGGCCCAGGGCGATACCGTGCCCGGGCGCGGAATAACGCGCAACACCAGCGTGCGTTTATCTTCACTGAACGCCGGTTCCTGCACGCCGTAATCAAGCAACTGCGTTAAGCGCGACTCCCCCGAGGCATCAAGCGGCTGGTCGACCCAGACAAAGTGCTCGTACAGGCCATCGATATTGGCCACAGGCAGCTTCAGGCGGGAAAAGGTTTGCAGCAGGCGTTCGCGACGAAAATCAGACAGAACAGAAGAGCCGAGGAAATGCAGAAAAGAATTCACAGTGAGACGCGCTTGTTCAAGAGGGGAAGAAACGGGCATTTTAACGCGCTTGCCCAACCCCGGCAGCGGGTCGGAAAACCTAGCTTGGGTCGGGATAAATCACGTCAAGAATATCAAGCTCATCGATACCCGACGGCGTACGTAACGTAATCGTGTCGCCTTCGCGCGCCTTGAGCAAGGCGCGTGCAACCGGTGAAATCCAGCTGATCATGCCATTCAGCGGCTCGGCTTCGTCCACCCCGACAATGGTAACGCGCTGTTCGGCACCGGCTTTATCGCAATAGACGACAGTGGCACCGAAAAAAACCTGATCACGATTGGGCTGCAAGGCCGGGTCCACCACCTCGGCCGCCTCCAGCCGCTTGGTCAGGAAACGAATGCGCCGGTCGATTTCGCGCAAGCGCTTTTTCCCGTAGATATAGTCACCGTTTTCAGAGCGATCACCATTGGACGCGGCCCAGGATACAACCTGAACGACATTGGGACGCTCTTCATTCATTAAATGAACCAGTTCGGCGCGCAGGCGCTGGTACCCCTGCGTGGTCATGTAGTTTTTGCTTCCCTGGGGCAAGGCAACCGCCTCGGGTCCAAGGTCGTCGTCATCGTCGTGATCGGACTCTTTAACAAATGCTTTATTCATGGTGGAAGGCACATTAAAAACAACCAGCGGCAAACCCTTTGAGGGTTGACCTGGAAAAAAGGAACGGCCCGGCGTAAACGCAGCGGGGCGGCGGGTGCAATACCCGGCGTTCAGCTCGATAACGGAATGGGCCCGCCAACACATGGCAACACGTGCTGGCGCCACATTGTGCACGATTTTCAACACCCTGTTGTGCCGGTCGAGAAACACCAAGTCGAGCGAATAACACAAGCCAACAGTATGCACCGCCCGGCACCGTGACAACCACAGCGCTTCGTACGATTTGAGTCTACGGCGAAACAGCAACCCCCGCAATCGATCCTTGAAGGAATGTGCCCTGTAAATAACCAGTGTTTCCATAAGAAGCCCCTGCCCTACACCACACCCGCAAACAGCTTGACTGCAATGGGAAAGCCAATCATCAGAAAGGTACAGGGGAAAATACACACCACCATGGGAAACAGCATTTTCACGGGCGCCTGCAAAGCCAGTTTTTCTGCACGCAGGAACCGTTCGGCGCGGCGCTGATCGGACTGCGCGCGCAATACGGGTGCCAGATTCATGCCCATCTGCTCGGCCTGCTCCAGCGTTTGCACCCATTGCCCGATTTCCCGCAAACCCGATCGGTGCGCAAGCGCTCGGAGCGCCTCGTTTCGCGGCGTTCCGGTGCGCAGTTCGGCCAGCGCAATCCTTAACAAATCCATTAACGGACCCGAAGGCCCATGTTGCGACGCCTGTTGCAACGCGCCTTGCAGATTCAATCCGGCCTCCACGCAAAGCGTAACCATATCAAGCAAAAAAGGAAAACGCACCAGCATATGACGTTGTCTTTGGGCCGTTAAACGCTTTAAAAGATAACCGGGCACGCAAGCGCCGGCACCTGCAGCCAGTAACGCCGCCACTAACGTTTCCAGCGCGCCAGACAAACCCAGTAACCGCGCCACCACCAGGCCGGTCATTGCTCCCAGACCCAGACCCAATAAGCGATAAGCCACGAATCGTGACGGTGTCCAGGAACCCGAAAGCCCGGCGCGTTGCAGACGCAACGCCAATGTCCTGCGGCCTCGCCATCCCAACAGCTGCTGCCCCAATGGTTCCAGCGCGGCCACCCAAGGTTCCACCCAGCGCAGCATACGTTCAGCCCCAGACCCAGTGGCCTGCGAATACGCGTCGGGTCCGGGCTTTCCTTGAACACTTTGGCTCCACGGGCGAAACAGCCACCATGTTGATAACGCCAGGCTCACGCCGGCAAACAGACAACTTAACCAGAATGTCATACCTGAATCCTGACGATCTTGCGAATAAGAAAAATGCCGCTTATTTCCAGCACGCCTACCAACGTCAAAACGCCCCAACCAAGCGGGGTATGCCACAAAACCTGCATGGCATCGGGTTCCAGCGCGGTTAAAACCAAACCCAGCAACACAGGCAAACCCGCCATCACCCAGGCCTGCATGCGCCCCTGCGCAGTCAAGGCATCGATACGACCCAGCAAATGCAAGCGTGCGCGCAAGGTGTGGCCAATTCGCTCCAGTGTTTCAGCCAGATTGCCGCCGGTGTGCAAGGCAATGATCAGTGCCGATACCAGCAGTTGCGTGCCCTCGCCAGGCATACGTTGCCGCAAACCAGACAAGGCGTGCTCCAGCGATACGCCTACCCGCTGCTCCTTCAAAACCAGACCCAGTTCCTGTGCTATTGGCGCAGGCGACTGCGTTACGATCGTTTGCAGTGCCGACTGCAAACCCGCTCCGGCGCGCAACGCGCCCGCCAGACTCAATAAGAGATCCGGCAGCTGGCGTTCAAACTGTGCCTGGCGACGTTGTCGCAGCCAACGCATGAGCCCGGGGGGCCAAAACAGTGCAAGTCCAGCCACAATCAAGGCCAGGGCGAAGCTTTGCGCCAAACCATAAGCCACCAACCCAACGGCGACCGAACTGAACAGGGTTAAAAGCCACAGTTGCACAGGGTCCAGAAATAAAAATACTTCACTTAACTGGACATGCGCCTGATCGGTAAAGCGAACCCGATAACGCGAATAGGCAAGCTTCAACCCTGTCTGCACCAGCAAGGCCAGGCCTGCAATGGCAATGCCGGCAAAAATAATGGTTAACGTGCCCATGCTACGCACCTTTGCCAGTGAGCCCGCCGGTGCCCTCACCAGCCAGGCTACGTGCGTTGAAAACTGTTGGGTCAAGGCCTGCATCATGCTGGTCTTGCGCACTGAAACATTCGGGAATCAAACCACGCCCCTGAAACACGGGCGGATCGCCATGGAGAAACTCAAAAAGTGTTTGTGTCTGGATGCGCCCGCTTTCAATGCCGGTTACCTCGACAATGGCCGTAACCAACCGGCGACCCGAGGCCAAACGGGCCTGCTGCACGATAAAGTCAATACTGCCGGCGATATGCTCCCGTACGGCCGCCAATGGCAAATCCATCCCCGCCATCAAGATCATCGTTTCCAGGCGGCCCAGCGCATCCCGCGCATTATTGGCATGCAACGTCGTCAACGATCCTTCATGACCGGTATTCATGGCGGCGAGCATGTCGAACGCTTCAGCCCCGCGACACTCGCCCACCACAATGCGGTCGGGTCGCATGCGAAGCGCATTGCGCACCAGGTCGCGAATATCGACTTTGCCCCGCCCCTCCAGATTCGCCGGGCGTGCCTCCAGGGTCACCAAATGAGCATGACCCAGCTTCAGCTCGGCCGAATCCTCTATCGTGACGACTCTTTCACCTTCAGGAATGCAGTTCGACAACACATTCAACAGCGTGGTTTTACCCGAGCCGGTCCCGCCGGATATCAGAATATTGCGCCGGCGCACCACGCAGGCCTGAAGAAAGCGGCTCATGGGTTCGCTGAGCGCCCCAACGCGCAAAAGGTCTTCCATGGTCAGGCGACGCGCGGGAAACTTTCGAATTGTCAGGCTGGCGCCCCGCAGCGCAATCGGCGGTATCACAGCGTTCACCCGCGACCCATCTTTCAAACGGGCATCAACCATGGGCGAACTTTCATCGATACGCCGGCCAATCGGCGAAACAATGCGATCAATGACAGCCAGCACCGCCTGCTCACTGCTGAACACAGTGGCATGATGTTGCAGCTTCCCCGATCGTTCTACAAAAATCTCATCGTGACGATTCACCATAATCTCGGTGATACCGGGGTCCGACAGCAGGCTTTCAAGGGGCCCCAAACCAACGGCTTCATTCACAACATCATTTACGAGTTGGGCTCGTTGCGTTAGCGGCACCACGTTGGGTTCGGCGTCGACCAACCGCGCAACAATGGTGCGCGCCTCATCACGCAAGGCGGTATCACTCAACGCGGAAATATCGCGTCGGCGCAAGTCGAGTGCCTCCAGCAACAACCGGTGTAACTGTTGTCGTTGAGCCAACCACTGGTGCTGCTTTCTTAACGCCGCCGGCTGAACCCCCGGGGCCATTGCCATATCTGACAGGTGTTGACGCGCCGATACCAGATCAGGCTCAGGATCAGTGTCTGAATCTGATCCGGGATTTTGGCAATTCAGGTCTTGTCCTGTTCCAGCCTCGTTTGTTTTGGGTGGAGAAATTGAAAGCGCCTTGCGCCCGGGCGCCGCAGCTCCGCTGCGCGTAATACGTTCAATTTCAATCAGGCACGGGCCAATAATGATCTCGTCGCCTTCCTGCAGCGCGGTTTGTGGCCCCACGCGCTTGCCATTGACCACTGTTCCTGCCAGCGAGCCCGAGTCTTCAAGCTGCACCGCATCGCCCTGCCCGACGATGCGGGCATGTTGACGCGCAACTCGCCAGCCTTTCAAACACAGCCCCGAAGCGGCATCACGGCCAATAAGCAACGGCAGGTCGTAATGCACCTTTTGTGTTCGGCCATCTTCATAATGAATCGCAAGTTCAATCTTCATATTGGGAATTCGCCCAGGCAGGTGCAGGACTGTGCTCTTTTTCGGCATCGATCGGCACATTCATGACCGGCGGATCGGGAAATGCCATCTGAACATGAGCCCGCCCTTTTTGAACGCGCTCGCCCAATTGGCCCTGCTCGGCACCCACCACGTGGGGCGTCACAAAAATAGCCAGTTCGGTCTCACGTTTTTGATATCGGGTTGAACGAAACAACTCGCCCAGAATGGGAATGCTGCCCAAACCCGGTATGGCGTCGACGTTCTCGGACATTTCACGCGACAGAAACCCGGCCAGCACCAATGTCTGGCCGGATCGAACATTAAACTCGGTTGCTGCACGCCGTGTTTTAAGAGAAGGCCCGGTGGGAATTGAAAGCGCCGGGTCGATGGAGCTGACCTCAACCTCGATATTGGAACGAACCACTTCACGACCTTCAATCCGGGGCGTGATGCGCAACGAAACCCCATACGGCTTGAACGCTGTGTTGGTATTGCCATTGGCATCAACCGTTGAATAAGGTACTTCACCTCCGGCCAGAAACTCAGCGGTGGCCCCGCTGCGAGCCAATAATTGAGGCTGGGCCAGCACCACCGCCTCCCCTGTTTGTGCCATGGCTTTTATGCGAGCAGACAACAACGCGTTGGCGCCAAAATAACCGGCGGCCACGGTGGCGGGAAATGGCAGCGCCAATGGATTTTCAGCCGGCCGCATCTCCAACCTTGACGACGCACCTTCCCAGGCAAGACCGGCGCTCAACCCGCCCTGCGACTCAGTTTCCCACCGCACACCCAACTCTCTTAATTGCGACGTAGGCACTTCAACGACTTCCACATCGAGCAGTACCATGCGGTCCCATCCAACCTGGCTGGTGAAATCCACGAGTTGAGGATAGCGCTCTGCCAACTCCGCCAAACGCTGTCGATCGCCATCCGAGAGTTTGTCCCCTTCAACGACCAATTTATCGCCTACCGTTGAAACCTGGGCATTGGGAATTCGATCAAGCACCTGGCGCAGCTCCTGCTGGGTTTGCCGGGCGCCTTCGGGCGCAACGTCAACCTGGTAAGCATGACGCACACCATTGGCCGACCAGATTTGCAAGGCACTTGATCCTTCGTTGCGCGCAAACACAATCACCTCCTTCTCTTCAGTCGTTACCGCATTCAACACATGCCCGTCACCGACGGCTACGCGCGCCACATCGGGCACGGCCAGCACCCGGACCTCTCCAACCTGCAACTCAAGCAGCGTCTCGGCACCCCCGTATGCCGGGCGCATTTGCAAAACGAAGCACAGGACTACACTGGTCAACTTCAAGTACTGCAAGTACATTCAAGGCTCCTGTTCAGGCTCAGTGGACGATGCGTCATTGCTGACCCGCCACGCACTGGTTAAGCCGGGCACATAAGGCAAATCAAACAAACCGCTGGCCTGCGGATTTTTTGGAGGAGAGTTTTTCAAACCGGGTACACCACGTGCCTTGGTGTTCCCGTAAATAACCGGCGCACGTTTGCGTGCAAAGGTGTATGGCGCTGGACGCGCAACGCCCAGCAAACTGGCCAGGTCTCCGCGTACTGCTCGTTGGGAAGCCTGGATGTCGTCCTGGCGCCGAAGCACAGCGGTAATCGTTCCCCCTTGACGGGCGGCAACCAGTTTCACTGCGTCCTCCGGCGACGTGTCCAGCGTCACTGTGGAAAAGCCACCAGATCCGGTCAGGCCAGTATTTCCACCGGTGTATTCGTTCTGCGCAAAATCATTAACCGCCTGCTGAACTTGAGTGCCCGTGGCCAAGACCAAAACGCCTTGCAGCAGCGGAGCGGTGATTCGACGTCGCTGATAATCAAAAGACACATACAGATCAATCAGATCTCCTGGACTAAGCAGGCCGGAAACGGAGTTGATGACATCAACCGGCAACGTAATAGCCCGACGCCCCTTGCGAAGGTGTGAGGAAAAGGGCGCGTTCGACTGGAAACGCGTATGAGCCTCGAGAACGGGGTCACCCGCCTGCAAGGCGACTCGCAAGACACGCCCGACCAGCACCATATGGGTTTCTGGCGAAACGCTGTCGCTGGAGACAAGATGCGCAGGATAAGAGCGCGTGGCCAAGTGTTCCGATTCGATAATGACACCGGCAGGCAGGGACCGGGCCGCGACCACCCTTTGCACCATCGGTACGGCCGCCTGCTCGGCCAACTGGCGTTCCCGGCTGTTTAAATGTTGCCGCGCGGTTAATGCCGCCAAGACACCGGACGAAATCGCCACGGCCAGTATGACCCAGGTGCGAAAGGAGATGGCAGGCCGCCTTATTAAAGCAAGGCGATTGATCATGGCTGCTCCTGTAAAGACGCTTGTCTTAGCCGTGAATAAGCCTGGCTCCAATCGCTCAATATCGATTCCTGGCGCAAAACGGGGGGGGTGTCTTGTGCCTCCTGCCTGAACGGCAGAATGGAAAGCGTACCTTCTATCTTTTCACCAACCGCACTCAAGTGCAAAAGCCAGTGACGCTCATGACGCCAGCCTGAGAGCAACACTTGATTGGATGCGAAGAGAATTTGTTCGAGTGGTGAGTCGTTTTGGGTGAGTGCTTCCAAAACAGCAGCAAGATCGTTGCCCATGGTTACGCGGCTGAAGTAGAACGGCACACCTTGTACCTGCATGATTTCGACAGGCGACCATTGCGCATCGGGCAACCCGGCCTGTGCGATGAAGCCCGCCAGTTCGGCGCCTGCTGAAGCTGCCGTCAAGGGAGGCAACGCCCAGCCCACCTGCATCGGCATCAGTATTCCTGCCAGCAAAGCAATCAAGCGCCCCTTAAGTGAACGTAAGTGGTACCTCATGGCGTTTCACCCTTTACCGAATGGGGAGCCATGGTTGGGTCGAAGAATGTAGACTGAGGCTGCAAATGTCGGGATGGCACTTCGTGTTGCCACGGCGCTAGCCAGTTGAAGGAGGGTTCCGGGCGCGACCATGGGGCGTCGAGGGGCTGTAACCGGCTAGCTAATGCCTGCCCGATATTGCGCGATGACTGCTCGGGTTGTGCCCAGGCCAGGTCCGATGCGCCTGCACGCCGAACCACCTGTTCATCGTTGCCGGCATAGCCGGTGTTCACCACGATGAAGGCGCGTCGTTGAATTCGCCCGGGCTGGTTCGCCATGCCGGTTTGCGGCGCGACCGTAACCGCGGCTTCTCGCACCCCGGTGTCAGCCAATGACCATTGCGAGCGTAACGTTACAGCCAGATTATCTGTTCCGCCCGGCTGCGCCAGCTCAGGCAGCGGCGTCCCAAGCGCGCCGCTTAACTTAACCGCCTGGTCACCACGCAACCACGAGCGCGCGCGTAAATCGCGCCATTGCTGCCCCTTGCCGGAAAAATAAATGTCGGGGGATGTGGCAAATTGAGCACGATTGCCATGTGCTAGGCGCGCCATGTCGAACGCCGCATAACGACTGGCGTTTGTTGCCTGCAATGCCAGGTCCTGCAAGCGAAAAAGCCATCCCGACATCAACCACAAAAGCAATAATGTGGCCATGACCACGACACCTTCAACCAAGGCCTGCCCGGCGCTTGAGCGCAAGCACAAAAAACGGGCGGCAAAAGAGGAACCAAGTACCATTAGAGCCCTCCTTGTGCGGGGCCTTGTCGCGCCAGCCAATAAGGGTTGAACAAGTTGGCTCGCTCGTGCCGGCCATCTCCTCGCGGAACGGGCCGCTCAAAATACGATTCTGCCCCGCTTGCAACGGTGTATTGCAGGTTGCCATAACCAAAGCGCCGAAGTTCGGTTGAAAAGTGAAAAGGCATGGGTTGACCGCCGGTAAGCAACAGCCTTTCATCGGCTTGATCGTCAACCGAGGATTCACGCACATCGAAATAACTCGCGTAACCACGAGTAGGCCAAACCACCCGTGCGCCGACGGCTCGGGA
The DNA here is from genome assembly GCA_002384935.1 of Pusillimonas sp. UBA3987. GTDB lineage: Bacteria > Pseudomonadota > Gammaproteobacteria > Burkholderiales > Burkholderiaceae_B > Neopusillimonas. The sequence goes on along the minus strand of DGCD01000003.1, from coordinate 161,648 downwards.
GTTCGCCATGGGGTTGTCGTGCCCATTCAAAATATCCCAGTTCGTGGCTTGAGCCACCCAACGCCAAAAATCCTGCGAAGCAAAGTTATCGGGGGGATCGACTACATGCGGCGCAGCGAAGCCGCTTTGGCGCCTTGACACCAGCCAGCCCCACCCCATCGCATACTCGCGGTAGTAACACCCGATCCAGCGGTTCGAACGCAAAGCATGATATGAATGCGTATCGGCCGCTTCCCAGCGGCCACTTTCATCAAGCACGGTATCGCCGCGACGACGCAACTGATGGCGCCGGGCAGGACAGCGCGGGCTTACCAGCCAGGCATTACGTGCGGTATGGTTGCGTTCCTGCAAGAACCCATAGCCACGGGAAACCTGCAGCATAAAAGGATGCAGCGAGGGTCCCGCTCGACGCTCCAGCCATTGATCAAGGGATGGCGCAGTAATCTTCAGCTCATATTGGGCGCTGGGGTAATAACGATTCAGAACCGTTCGAATGGCAGCTTCACGCATTTGCGCCAACGTGGAAACCACCTGTGTTTGAACTGCGACCAATGTATCGTGCACACGCGACTCATGCAGCATGAATTGCCGCCCCAGTTGCCCGCTTTGCAACGCTTCGCGTTGCAACCCATTTGCCCCCGATGAAGCGGCATAGGCCGCACCATGACTGGCACCAAACAACATACCAATAAGAAAAGCCGGCGGATTTGCGCGCAACCGCTGCTGTGCCTGATGTCCGCCAAGCTGTGCCCATGAAGCAAGCGTAACCAGATGCCCCATGGCAAGGTGATGCCCCACCATGGCCCGATTCGACAAAGCCAGCAAATTCAACGCACGCGATTGCACCACCGCTCCGCTGTAGGCGGCCGTATCCAATGCAGTAACCTGCCGCGTGCGTTCGGCCAATACCTGGCCCAACGAGAAATAATGCAGCAGCGCCGCTACCGCAACCCCGCACAACAGCAAGCCCAACACCATGGCCTGGCCCTGTTCGCGGTTGATACCCGCGTTCACTGACCGGCCCCGGCGTTACCGGTGAACGACTTGAGGCTTTTCGCCTCGCTTTGCAAAGCTCCCGCCTGGGCCGCACTTTGGGCCATTTGTGATTGCGCCGAACCGTCTTCACCCGCCAACTCTTGCGCCATGGCCGCCGTTTGCGCCCTAATCACCTGTCCGAACGTTTGATACACCGCAATGGCGGCCACTGCCACCAGGGCAACAATAATGAGGTATTCCGTCATTCCCTGGCCGCATTCTCTGGCCGTTCGCTGAAGTGGCTTCATCTGGCTCTCCGGTTTGAAACGAAGCCCCAGTCTGGCCGCACTTTATTGCCCCAACAATTCGCAAAAGCCGGGGCGGATAAAAGCATCGCCTTCCCCTTGCATACCCCTTAATTATCTTAATAATGAATTATTTAATGCCGTAGAATGAAATAAATTCTTTTTTAAACACAAATTTTGCAGGAAACCATGGCAACATCAACACCGCGCAAACCGCGCAAATCACGCACAAAAGGCCGGCCCGATGCCGTTGACGGCGTTGGTCCCGAAGCCCTGCTTGATGCAACCATTGAAGAGCTGCGCCACACCCCGCCCCAGGCGCTTACGCTGGCTGCAGTGGCACAGCGGGCGGGTGTGCACCCTGCTCTTCTGCGCTATTACTTCGGCAGCAAAGACAGCCTGCTTACCCGTGCCACGCAGCGGCTGGTCGAAGGCGAGCATGAAACCGTGCGTCCGTCGGTACAAAGCCACGCCCCGCTGGAAGACAAACTGAAATCGCGCCTGACCGGCATGATCGACCTTATCGAGGCCAATCCGCACTTTCACCGCCTCGTGCTTGACCAAATCTATGGCAAATCGGCGCACAGCCCCGAAAACGAGTTACTCAGCCGGGTCACGGCCCGGGGGTTAACGCTAACGGTAAGCATGCTGCACGACACGCCCAACACCTCCGTACGCGCGCTTGACCCCCGGTTTCTTCACGTTGCCCTCATTGGCCTCACCGAATTCTTTACCTCTGCCGAACCGCTGTTGCGCGAACTTTTCGGCCCCAACACCCCACCCGAGGAAATTAAGAAGCGCTATATCGACTTCCTGACAGACCTGATTCTGAACGGTGTTAAAAACGAACCGGAGCAACCTAGCGCTAACCCGAATTGACCCGACATTTTGCTGGCATCATAATTCACGACACAACGAATTAATTTTATGTGGGTCGAAGTCGAATCATGATGCTGAAAAACGTCTGGTATGTTGCGTGTACTAGCCAGGAGCTCCAGCCTGGCGCTCCCTTTGCACGGGTTATCTGTAATGAGCCGGTTGTCCTGTTCCGGGCCGATAACGGCACGCCCGCCATTTTGCGCGACGTTTGTCCGCATCGCCTGGCGCCATTATCGAAAGGCACGGTTGAAAACAACACCCTGCGCTGCATTTATCACGGCATGGCATTCAACGGCCAAGGCCAATGCGTTGGCATTCCATCGCAAGAAGCTATCCCGCCCCGCGCCCAAGTGCGCAGCTACCCTGCGCAGGAACGCTACGGTTTAGTCTGGATATTTCCGGGCAACCCGGCACTGGCTGCAGATACCCCCTTACCCTCGCGCCCGTGGCGCGAATCAAATAACTGGAATACCGAAATCATTCAGTATTTCAATGTCAAAGCCAACCATAGCTACATGAGCGACAACCTGCTGGATTTATCGCACGTGGCTTTCCTGCATGCCGCATCAATTGGGTTCGATGCCCGCCGACTGGGCCAAGATCCGCTGGAAGTTCACACCGAAGGGCAAAGCGTGCGTACCCAACGGATCTTTCACAACACCCATCAGGCCCCTGCGCACAAAGCCTGGCACGCCTTGCAGGAACCCATCACCCGCACCCAGATGGCGGAATGGACGCCGCCGGGTAATGTCACCGTGCTTGTTCGTAACGAAAACGAATCCGAACAGGTCGATTTAAGGGCCGATCATTTCATTACCCCTGAAACCGATACCTCCCACCATTACTACGTGGCGCTTGCACGCAACTTTCGCATCGATGACACCGCGTTCTCGCAACAGCTCGACCACGACACCCGTATCGTGCATCTGGAAGACGTTGACATAACGCAGGCGCAGCAATCCAACCAGAAATGGGCCGCGAATGAGCCGCCAATGGGTTTGAAGGCAGACAAGGCGGTGCGTGAGGCACACGCCATTCTCAACAGGCTGGCCCAGGCAGAGGTTGCAGCATGACTGCGAAACCCATAAACAAAGTCCTCATCGTGGGCGCCGGCATTGCCGGCTGCTCCACTGCCATTACCCTGGCCGAACTGGGTTTGAACGTTACGCTGATTGAAAAGCAAGACCAGTGGCGGTTTCAAAGTTCGGGCATTTTCGTCTATAGCAACGGCCTGCGATCGCTGGAAAAAGTAGGCGTGCTGCCGCAAATACTGGAAGCCGGTTTCGCCATTGCCGACGGCAAGAACGTATACCTGGACCACACCGGCGCGCCCATCACCAATGTGTTCTACCCGAGTGTCTCGCCCGGCATCCCGCCCATTCTGGGTATCAAACGCAGCGAGATCCACCGCATTCTGGCTGCCAGGTTGGCGACATTGGGGGTCAACATCAAGCTTGCCACCACGGTTGCACGTTTGAATTCATCCGACCCCTCTGCCCCCGCAACCGTGACATTCAACGACGGCAATGAAGAACCGTTCGACTTGATTGTCGCCGCCGACGGCATCCGTTCCCAGATTCGCCAATTGATTTTCCCCGAGATTGTGCCCCGAAGCACCCATTTCGGCGTCTGGCGCAGCGTTCATCAGCGCCCTGCCGGATTGCACGACAAATACATGCAAATGGGCATCGGCAAACGCCTGGGCATTATGCCCATCAGCAACGACAAGCTCTATATTTTCGGCACGGTGCCCGAACCCGACAACCCGTGGTTCGATCCACAAGACTGGCCACGCATCATGCGCGAGAAATTTGCCGAGTTCCAGGGGCCCTCGCGCCCCTTCCTGGACGAGGTATCAGAACACAGCGAAGTGCTCTACACCGTGGTTGAAGAAGTCGCCGCCGCCTTGCCCTGGCATAAAGGCCGGGTGTTGCTGATTGGCGATGCGGCGCACGCCTCTACCCCGTTCATGGGCCAGGGCGGCGCCATGGCCATTGAAGATGCAGTCGTTCTGAAAACGCTTTTGCAGGAACACCAGTGCCAAACGTCGGCGCTGGAGGCGTTCGGCGCGGCCCGTTACCCTTTTTGCCGGTTCGTTCAGGATGCCTCGCGCAAAGTGGGCGAAGCCGGCGCCCTTGAAGACGCGGCCAGTTGCCTGGCGCGCAACCGAAAAATGGAGCAAAACGCACAATTACAAGTTGATCAGTTTTATCAGCAGCTCGAAGCACTTAACCCATTTGAAGGCGTAACACCAAACCATAACCAGGAAACGACACCATGATCCATAACCTGAAAAAACTGCAGCGCGGCGCCGCAACGGCGTTGTTTGCCACTGTGACAACATTGGGGCTGGGTATCTCGAATGCCTCTGCCCAAACCACTGAAATGACCTACCTGCTACCCGCACCGGCCGGCGTGATTGCGTTCGCACCACTGATGCTGGCACAGAACAAGGGCTATTATGAAGACGAAGGCCTGAAAGTCAATTTTGTTACCGTTAAAGGCGGTGCCGACGTTGGCAAGCAACTGGGCGCAGGCAATGCCGAACTCGGCGGCGCGCTGGGCGACACTCCCATTATTCTTCGCCAGAACGATATCCCCGTGAAAGGCGTTGCGTTACTGGGCGGCGGTGCCCTGCACCAGATGATGATGCGCGAAGACGCAAATATCAACAAACCAGCCGACCTTAAAGACAAAAACATTACGGTCATGTCGTATCAAGACACGTCGTTTTATGCCACCCTGGCCGTGCTGGCTCAAGCCAACTTAACCCGTGCCGATGCCGATATTCAAGCTGCCGGTCCGGTGGGTATCTGGCAACTGGTGGCCTCGGGCAAAGCGCAAGGCATGATTGGCGCCCCCGAAAATGGCGCCATGGTCGAAGCCGAAGGGATCCCGATGACCTGGCAATCCACTGGCGACTACTTTCCCGGTATGGCGCAGGCTGTGCTGGCGTCGGAGGATATGATTGCCAAGAATCCGGAAGTGGTTCAAAAGTTCGTTAACGCGACGCTTAAAGCCTTCGAGGAAGTACGCGATAACCCTGCCCTGGCGGCCAAAGAATATGTCTCGTTCATGCCTTCATACAAAGGCCGGGAAGCATTTGTTGAAAAAGTGTTGACCTATTACGCCAACAACGTCTATGCAGATCAGGACACAACGGGCCAATTCGACCCGCAACGCGTGTCACGGCTGCAAGACTTCTATATCGACCAGGACATTATCCGCAATCGCATCGAACTGAACGATTTGTTTACCAACGAGTTCGTACAAAACACTAAATAATCCGTTCACGCAGCCGTTAACGCCCTTGCCAGCACTTGTCTGGCAAGGGCGTTTTCTTTGCGCCCGTCAACCCCTCGTGTAATGGAAGGCGCCAGCGGCGCCTGCAACAATAGAGTGAATGTGTATGCGCAAGAACTTGCCGGTGACCGATGTAGAAATTGTTGTACGCGAAGATCAATACCTGATCTCGAAAACCGACATGAAAGGGCGCATTATTTATGCGAATCCCGCATTTATCGAAGTCAGTGGTTTTACCCGCGATGAACTGATCGGCAAACCGCACAATATTATCCGGCATCCCGACATGCCGCCTGAAGCCTTTGCCGACCTCTGGGAAACACTGCAAGCGGGCAAGCCATGGCTGGGCCTGGTAAAGAACCGGCGCAAAGATGGCGGTTTTTACTGGGTGCTGGCTAATGCCTACCCGGTTGTCGAACATGGCGAAGTCACCTGTTACGCGTCGGTACGCATCAAACCAAGCCCCGAACAAGTTGAAGCCGCCGAGGCTTTTTACGAAAGCATCAACGGGGGAAAGGCACGGTGGCATACGATACGCCAGGGCCAAAAAGTACATAAAGGCATGCTGCGTATTGTCGATTGGGTCGCCCGACCGTTCAGTCGCAGCCTGCGCGCCGGCATATTGCGCGCCACAACGATGGGTTTAGGCGCCATTGCCATTGGTGCCTACTATGCCGCGACGGGCGGCATCCCACAAGCCCACCAATACTATGCCTGGCCGGCCATTGCTTTGCTCAGTGCCGGCATGATGGGATACGGTTGGGTCATTGCCAGGCGCATGGTCACTTCCCTGAACGATGCAGCACGCCAGGCACGCCAGATTTCAGCGGGCAATCTCACCCATGAGCTTGAAGAGGGCCAGAGCCGGGAAGTCAACGACCTGAACTTCTATCTGGACATCATGCGTAAAAGCCTGATCAGCATCGCCAATGACGTTCAAACCGGCATTACCGCCACGGGCCATACGGCGCAAGTCCTTTATGCCAACAACGGGCACTTGTCGGCCCGCACCGAAGATCAGGCTTCGTCGTTGCAGGAAACCGCCACGGCCATGGAAGAAATCACGGTTACCGTTAAACAGAACACAGACAATGCCCACCTGGCCAATCGCCTGGCCGACGAAAGCATGGCCATTGCACAGCGCGGCGGCGAAGTCGTATCCGAAGTGGTTCACACCATGAACGGCATCAGCGAAAGCTCCGGCAAAATTGCCGATATCGTGACGCTTATTGAAGGCATTGCCTTTCAAACGAACATTCTGGCGCTTAATGCCGCGGTTGAGTCCGCGCGTGCGGGCGAAGCCGGCAAAAGCTTCGCCGTGGTAGCCGGGGAAGTCCGTAATCTGGCACTGAAGAGCTCTCAGGCAGCCAAGGAAGTCAAAGGCCTGATCGACAACTCCAACGCGCGCATCAGCGCCGGCTCCCAACAAGCCTCTCGAGCCGGCGACACAATGAAGGAAATTGTTGAGTCAGTGCGGCGCGTGACCGATATCATGAACGAAATCACCACGGCGTCGGTCGAACAATCAACCGGTTTAAGTGAAATCAATCAGGCCATTGGGCAAATGGATGGCGTCACGCAACAGAATGCCAATCTGGTCAATGATCTAAGTCAAACCGTACGTACGCTTTCCGCCGAGGCCGATAATCTGGCCGAAGCCATTGCCGTGCTCAATACCGGTTTAAGAAGCCAGGGTCGGCCCGCCATGGTGGGTTCCGACGAACCGCGCTTAAGCGCAAAATAACCGTGTCGCAGCAGGCCAAGACACAACGCCGTACAATATCGGGGCCATAAAACATGGTCCCGATTGTCTTTCTGGAGTGCCCGTGAGTCTGCCGTTATTTGAAAGCTTTCTTACCACCACTGAAATGAGCGACGTTTTTGACGACGTCAATGTTGTTCAAGCCATGCTCGATTTCGAAGCAGCCCTGGCCCAGGCCCAAGCCCAGGAAGGCCTCATTTCAAACGAAACGGCCACGATTATTACGGCGCACTGCACAGCGGAAAACTTCAATATTCCGGAACTTGTCGTTGCCGCCCGGCGTGCCGGCAGCATGGCAATTCCACTGGTTAAGGCCCTCACCCAGGCGGTCGCAAGCCAAAACAAGGAAGCGGCCACCAAAGTACATTGGGGCAGCACCAGCCAGGACGTCATCGACACCGGCTCGGTACTGGTAACGCGTCAGGCGCTGCAAGTCATCGATAACGATTTGGCGCCCCTGTGTGCCCGCCTGCTCGACCTGGCCGAAGCGCATATTCAAACCCCGGTACTGGCCCGTACACTCATGCAGCCGGCGCAAACCACCACCCTGGGTTTCAAAATGGTGAATTGGGCGGCGCCCCTGGTAAGAAGCCGCCAGGCATTAATCGACCTGGCCGACATGTCGTTGCAGGTTCAACTGGGCGGCGCCATCGGGACACTGGCAGTTATGGGCGAAAAAGGCCCCGCAGTGGCACAGCGCCTCGCAGGTATTCTGGATTTGACTCCGCCACAAGGAAACTGGCATACGCAGCGCGACAACTGGGTGCGCCTGGGGCTGGAAGTGGCGGTGCTAACCGGCAGCCTGGGGAAAATAGGCAAAGATCTCAGTCTCATGTCGCAAGGCGAAGTGGGCGAACTGGCCGAACCTTCAGGTAAGGGGCGCGGCGGCTCCTCGGCCATGCCACACAAACGGAACCCGGTGTCGGCCATGATCGCCCTGGCCGCTGCGGCGCGCACGCCACAAAAAGCCGCCACCTTACTGGCGACCCTGCCGCAGGAACACGAGCGCAGCCTGGGCAACTGGCAAGCCGAACTGGCAGAGTGGCCCGGCTTGTTTCTTAGCGCCCACGGTTCAATCAGCGCGCTGCGCGAAGCTTTTTCCGGTTTGCTTGTCGACCCTGCACGCATGCGGCGCAATATCGACAACCTCCAAGGCCTGATTTTTGCCGAAGCGGTTTCTGTTTACCTGGCGCAAGCCATTGGCCGGCCTGCAGCACACCATTTAATGGAAGAGCTCACAGGCAAAACATTGGCCGAAAACCGTCAGTTGGCCGACGTCGTGTGCGAGGCCGTCCAGAACAGCCCGGATCTGGCGGGAAAAATAGAAATCGAGACCCTTCAAGGCCTGTTTGATCCTGTTAAGGCCAGCATATCGGCACAACAACTTGCCACCACACGACTGTCCGAATTGCGTCAACAATTACACGCTTAAGTTCTAACCTACTTGCTATCTGGAACCGATACGATGACTTTTGACCCTATCCGTCACGACTTCGAGCGCGGCCTGAAGAATCGCCGTGAAATCCTGGGCGATGCCTGGGTGGATCGCTCTTTTGAGCGCGCCAACAATTTCAATGCCGAGTTCCAGGAACTCATCACCCGATTTGCCTGGAAAGAGATCTGGGGGCGCCCTGGACTGGACAAAAAAACGCGTCGCGCGATGGTGCTGGCCATTACCATGGCACTGGGTCGCTGGGAAGAATTTGAGCTGCATGTGCGCGCCGGGCTCCAAGGCGGCGCACCCGACACGCGCCTGACACCCGACGAACTCAAGGAAATCCTTATTCAAACGGCAATCTATGCCGGTGTACCGGCCGCCAATACCGGCTTCAGCCATGCACAAGCTATTTTGAAGGAAATTGGCGAGGAAATCGGTTATACGCTCACGCCGGCCAATCCGGGCGATACGTTTCATCCCGGCTACGGCCAGGAACGTATTACCCAAAGCAAACCGGCCCTGCATTACAGCATTCGACCTGCACGCAACAACAGCACGGAAAAACAAACCATAGTATTGAGCCATGCCCTGGGGTGCGACCTGACCATGTGGGATCGCCTGGCGACGATCCTGGCAGCCGACTTCAACGTTGTCACTTACGACCACCGTGGCCATGGCGCCTCCGACGCCCCGGCCGGCCTCTACACCATGGCGGAATTGGCGCAAGATGCCGCCCGGCTTGTCGAAGAACTGGATTGCGGCCCGGTCATCTGGATTGGTCTGTCCATGGGCGGAATGGTCGGTCAGGAACTGGCCATCAAACGTCCAGAACTGGTTCGCACACTGGTCATTGCCAATTCCACTTCGGCCTATCCCGACAATGTTCGGGACGTTTGGCAACAACGCATTTCAACCGTCCAGGCACAAGGAATCGAAGTGATTGCCGACGCCGTGATGGAGCGTTATTTCCACGAGCAGTTTCGCCGCGAACGGCCGGCTACCGTGGCAACCTTCCGCCGTCGATTAGTCACCACGGATGCCGAAGGCTACGTGGGCTGCTGCAATGCAGTGGGCACGGTCGATACCACGAGTCGCCTGGGACAAATCAGGATCCCCACCCTGGTGATTGCCGGGGAACTCGACCAAGGCGCTCCGGTGTCCATGTCGGAAACCATGGCCAATGCCATACCGGGAGCCGAACTCGTTGTCTTGAAAGACGCCTCGCATCTGGCGGTAGCCGAACAACCGCAGGCCTTTACCGACGCCGTACAGGCTTTTCTGAGTCGTTAAACGTTAACGCACCCTCTTTGCGCCGATTCGTATTTCGCAAAATACGAATCAGGCCCTGGCCAGGCGCATTCAGGGGCGTTTCACTGCGATATAACAACCCCACCGGTTCCTGCGTGCCTTCGAACGACAAAGGCAATGCTGCCAGCAAGCCGCGCTGTAGGTCATCCCGCACCGCACCGGCCGGCGTAAACCACACCGCATCCGACTGAAGCACCACCAAACGGGCCACCGACACCGCCAGCGTTTCCAGGCGATGCTCGGGCAAGCGCATGCCACGTTCCTTGAAATAAGTTTCGGTATTGTGACGCGGAACGGTACCAACAGCCGAAACCACCAGCGGATGCGCGACAACTTCGGCCAGTAGCGTTGTACGCGCCGAATCCAGCAGCGGATGCCCGGCACACACTACCGCCACCAATGGCTCGGCATATAAAAACTCAAAAGAAACACCCACCATCATTTGAGGATCAGCCATACGACCCACGGCGAAATCCACTTCGCCCGCTTTCAATTTTTCCAGCAACAAATTATTCGTTGCCACCTGCACCTGCAACTGCGCCTGCGGGTACAGTACACGGAAATCGGCCAATGCAGCCGGCAGCAAATCGGGCGCCACCGTGGGCAGTGCACCCACCGATACCGACTCCTGGCTGCCTGAAAACCCGCGGGAAAGAGAGCGTTGCGCACCTTCGAGCGCCTCGAGCATTGAAACGCAGTAAGACAGGAACAGTTCCCCGTTGGGCGTTAAACGCGCGCCAAAACGGCCACGCTCTACCAGCACGGTATCGGTCATTTGCTCGAGTTCAACCAGTGTTTTGGACACGGCAGGCTGACTCAGGTTAAGGCGGTCGGCAGCCTTACCCAGATTTTGCTCTTGCGCCACCGCAACAAAACACTGGATATGTCGCAATCGAACACGGTTAAGAAAATAGTCGTTATCCATAACCGTAGGTTATAGAATAATGCGCAGGATTTCAATTTACCCCGGCGATCGGTCGGCGCTATCATGACGCCACTGTGCTGTGAGATGAACCACACAGAACCAAGGAGAAACTTAATGACAACGCCCACCGAACAATTTGGCGAGTTCCTGATGCGCGACCGCGCATGGCATCCGCCCGCCTATACACCCGGTTATAAAACCAGCGTGTTGCGTTCCCCCCAGAAAGCCCTCATTTCCATTGAAAACGACCTGTCCGATATTACGGGCCCGCTGTTTTCGCGCGACGAGCTGGGTGCGCTGGACAACGACCTGATCATGAATTACGTGCAAGACGGCCTGCCCATTGGCGAGCGTATTCTGGTGCATGGCTATTTGCGCGACGAAAACGGCCGCCCCGTGCCCAACGCACTGATTGAAGTCTGGCAGGCCAATGCGTCCGGGCGCTATCGTCATAAGAACGACAAATACATTGCGCCGGTCGACCCCAACTTCGGCGGCTGTGGGCGCTGCATTACCGATGAAAACGGCTATTACTTCTATCGCACCATCAAGCCGGGCCCCTACCCCTGGCGCAACGGCATCAACGACTGGCGCCCCGCTCACATTCATTATTCCATTTTCGGCAGCGGCTTTGCCCAGCGCCTGATTACGCAAATGTATTTTGAAGGCGACCCCCTCATTCCACATTGCCCCATCGTGCGCTCCATTCCCGACGAAGACGCGGTGCGTACGCTGATCGCCCAGATGGATCGGGGCGCATTTGTTGCGCTCGACAGCATGGCCTACCGCTTCGATATCGTTGTACGCGGTTCGCGCGCCACGCTGTTTGAAAACCATATACAAGGAGGCAAATAATGCATCCAAGCACGCCCGTGTACCTGAAAGAAACCGCCTCGCAAACAGCCGGCCCCTACGTTCATATTGGCCTGGCACCCAAGCAGGCCGGTTTCGACATTTTTGAGAATAACTTCGGCAATGTGCTGGTTACGCCCGAAACCAAGGGTGAACGCATTCGCGTTGAAGGCCGTGTCTTCGACGGCAGCGGCGCCATTGTGAAAGACGTGTTGTTGGAATGCTGGCAAGCCAACGCAGCCGGTCGGTACAATCATCCAGCCGACAAACAGGAAAGCAAGCCCGTCGACCCGGCATTCCGTGGCTGGGGTCGTGCCTGCTCCGATTTTGAAAGCGGCGTCTATCACTTCGACACCATCAAGCCGGGCTCTGTTACCGGACGACACGGCAAACCCATGGCACCGCACATTAATTTGTGGATCGTGGCACGCGGTATCAATATTGGCCTGCAAACGCGCATGTATTTTTCCGATGAAACCGATGCCAACGCCGTCGATCCTATTTTGAACGGCATTGAATGGGTGGAGCGTCGTAAAACTTTGGTGGCTCAACGCAGTGAGAAAGACGGCCAGGTGGTTTATACGTTCGACGTTTACCTGCAAGGGCCCAACGAAACGGTATTTCTTGACGCCTGAAGTCTCGAAACCCGGTTGCTCCCCTTAAGGGTGCATCAAACGTCTTTGCTTTTATCGGTCTTGCCCTTCGGCAAGGCCGATTTTTTTATGCGGGCGTAATAATAATCATGTGTGCGTGCGTCGGCGTGCGTGAATACGAGGTTGATGTTTCGCCGGACAACCTGCCGGCCGTCCCGGCGCCTGCTTTTGCATTATTGAGTAATTGAGAATTATAATCATTATCTTTGTAGGATATTAGGTTTGTATGACGCGCCCGCTGCATTTTCGTTGGTTTTTCCGTGCACTGCTTTTCTTTTGCATCTTCTTTTCTGCCATTGTCGTCGCCCAAGGGGTTCAAACACAAAGCCGCCAGCTTTGGCAATTACTTGACTACATCGCGGTTGACTATCCCGGCGCGGTAGAAAACGGGCAAATCATTTCCGAGACCGAATATGCGGAAATGAAAGAATTCGGCGAAGTGGCCCAATTTGAATTGGATAACCTGCCCGCCCATCCCGATAAGGCCGGCCTGCTTGGCCAGGCCAAAGCACTACAACAGAAAATCCAAAGCAAAAGCAATCCGGCACAAGTCGCTGAAGCGGCACGAGAACTGGCACAAGGCGTACACAATGCCTACCCTTTCCCGACCGAACCTGACACGCCGCCCGATTTAAAAGTAGGCAACCAGCTTTACCAGGCTAACTGCGTTCAGTGCCACGGCGCCTCGGGCAAAGGTAACGGGCCTTTGGCCGCGCAACTGGACCCGACACCCACCGACTTCACCGACACGGCGCGTGCAGCCCAGCGCAGCAAGCTTGCGCTTTACCAGGTCATCAGCAATGGGGTCGATGGCACCGCCATGCCCAATTTCGAGCAGCTAACCGACCAGGAACGATGGGCGCTGGCTTATTTTGTGGCCGATTTCGCCTCATCACCCAAGCAGGATGCCGATTCCGGCAAACTCTCGCTGGCTCGCAGCCAATTGAAAAAAAGTCTCGAGGCACTCGAGCAAGGTCAACAAGCGGCGGCCATGAAACTGGCACTCTCGGCCTACCTGGACGGTTTCGAAACCCATGAAGCGGCGCTGGCAATCCGCGACAATACGTTGATGCGTCAAATTGAGTCCGGAATGATCGATTTTCGCACCCAGGTCAGAGGCAATAACCTTGCTGAAGCCAGGAATACGCAAGCGCAGTTGCAAAATTGGCTATCAGACGCAGAAGCGGCACTGAGTCCTTCGCAAGCCGATTCCGGCGCAACGTTCGTGGCGGCCTTTACCATTCTTGTGCGCGAAGGCCTGGAAGCCTTGCTGATTGTCGTTGCAATGCTGGCATTTCTTGTGAAAGCCAACCGGCGCGACGTCACGCCCTATGTTCACGCAGGGTGGGTAACTGCATTGGTTGCCGGTGGCGCCACATGGCTGGCGGCAACCACGCTCATCAACATCAGTGGCGCGGGGCGCGAACTGACCGAAGGCATTTCATCGCTCTTTGCCGCAATCGTTTTGCTGTCGGTGGGCGCATGGATGCACCATAAAAGTGTTGCCAATCGCTGGCAAACCTACCTTCAGAACAAACTCAGCCACGCCTTGAACCGGCGTACCGCCTGGTTTCTGTTCCTTCTGGCTTTTATCGCGGTTTACCGGGAAGTATTTGAAACGGTACTGTTTTACGCCGCGCTGTGGCAACAGGAACAAGCCTGGGCATTTGGCAGCGGGATTGTCGCCGGTATTGTCGTATTGGCCGTGGTTGCGGTCACGTTGCTTAAAAGCAGTCAGCGCCTGCCTATCGGCCGCTTTTTCTCGGCAAGCTCATTCATTGTGGCGCTATTGGCGATTGTGCTTACGGGTAAAGGCGTTGTGGGGCTGCAGGAAGCAGGCCTGATCAACATTACGCCCATTGAGTTCATCCGGGTTGATCTGCTGGGGATTTATCCCAGTGCGCAAAGCGTGGGCGCACAAGCGGCAATGCTGATATTGATCGGGATTACCTACTGGCTCAATACCCGTTCAAAGTAGTCTTAAACGCCCTGCGACGGCGCGCCCAACAGCATGTTGATGCGCGCGGCAGCTGCCAGCAGTTGCGGCAGACACGTTTCCAATAAATAAGCGGCACTGGCCTTGTCGGCCTGGCCGCTTATATTAATGGCAGCCACGACCCGCCCGGACACATCGCGAATCGGCGCCGCCATCGATACCAGCCCGGGCTCAAGCTCCTCGCGTACCAGACACCAGCCTTGCGCCCGCACCTGCTTCAATGTCTCAAGCAATTGCTCACGGTCTGTAATGGTGGTGCGCGTAAAAGCAGCAAGGGTCATGGCCGCCAGCCGTTCGTGTAGCACGTCGTCCGGCAAGCCGGCCAGCAAGACACGCCCCATTGACGAACAGTGGGCTGGAAGACGGCTGCCGACCCCAAGATTGATCGACATGATTTTATGAGCCGGCACCCGCAATACATAAACCACCTCGTCGCCATCCAGAACCGCCGCGGAACTGGACTGGCGCAAACGTTCCACCAGGCCTTCCATTACCGGCTGCGCCTGACTCCAGACGGGGAGCGACGTTAAATAGGCAAACCCGAGCTCCAGTACTTTGGGCGTCAGGCGAAACAAACGCCCTTCCGACGACACATAGCCAAGCGCCCGCAAGGTATGCAGAATCCGCCGGGCACCCGCCCGGGTCAGCCCCGTTCGGGCAGCCACATCCGACAAGGTTTGTGCCGGCGAATCGGCGCCGAAACTTTTAAGTACGGCCAGGCCGCGCGCAAATGATTGCACATAGCTGTCGCCGGGTTTATTGTGCTCTGACGAAGTTGACAAGACACGTCCTGCTGATTAAGCTTTCAGTAGATAGTTCTATATACGAATTAAAGTTCATTATACGAACATTTTTCCATTTCATCCATATTCTGTTCGTAGGGAAAACATGATTAATAAAATCTCACCCTCGGTCGAAGAAGCGCTGGCCGGCATTTACGACGGCGCGACGATCATGATTGGTGGCTTTGGCGGCGCAGGCCAACCCGCTGAACTGATCGACGGCCTTATCGACCAAGGCGCCAAAGATCTGGTCATCGTGAACAACAACGCAGGCAACGGCGAAGTAGGGCTGGGTGCCCTGCTGAAAGCCGGCCGCGTACGCAAGATCATTTGCTCCTTCCCGCGCCAGGCAGACTCATACGTTTTCGACGAGCTCTATCACACCAAGAAAATTGAACTTGAGCTGGTTCCCCAGGGCAATCTGGCAGAGCGCATCCGCGCAGCCGGCGCCGGCATTGGGGGTTTCTTCACTCCTACGGGCTTTGGCACCGAATTGGCCGACGGTAAGGAAACCCGTGAAATCAATGGTCGTCAATATGTGCTTGAATACCCCATTCATGCCGATTTCGCGCTAATCAAGGCGGAAACCGGCGACCGCTGGGGCAATCTTACCTACCGGAAAACCGCCCGGAATTTCGGCCCCATCATGGCCACTGCCGCCAAATGCACGATTGCCTCGGTTCATCACATTGTTGAGTTGGGTGAGCTCGACCCTGAAGTCGTCGTCACCCCAGGTCTTTTCGTCAAGCGCATCGTTAAAGTCCCACGCACGGCCACGGGCCCTGCCGGCTTCAAACAGGACTAAGGAAAATCATCATGAGTGAACAAAATACGCTTCCAAGCTGGTCGCGCGATGAAATAGCGGCGCGTGTGGCACAAGATATCCCCGACGGCGCTGTCGTTAACCTGGGAATTGGCCTACCCACCAAGGTGGCCAATCATCTTCCCAGCGGGCGCGAAGTGATCCTGCACAGTGAAAACGGTGTCATCGGCATGGGCCCGGCCCCGGCCGAAGGCCAAGAGGATTACGACCTCATCAATGCCGGAAAGCAGCCTGTTACCTTGCTTCCCGGCGGTTGCTTCTTTCACCATGCCGATAGTTTCGGCATGATGCGCGGTGGCCATCTCGATGTTTGCGTGCTGGGTGCATTCCAGGTCTCGGCAACAGGCGACCTGGCAAACTGGAGCACAGGGGCACCAGACGCAATCCCGGCGGTTGGCGGTGCCATGGATCTGGCAATCGGCGCCAAGAAAACCTACGTCATGACGGAAATGCGTACCAAGAAAGGGGAACCCAAGTTAGTGGAAAAATGCAATTACCCCTTAACCGGTATCGGTTGCGTCAGCCGTATTTATACCGATGTAGCGGTCATCGACCTGGGTGCCGACGGCGCCAAAGTCATCGACATGATCGATGGCATGACCTTCGAGCAATTACAAACACTCACCGAAGTGAAACTGCAAGACGCACGAAAATAAAAAAGATACGCCCGGCGCAAGAACCAGCAGATTTGCACAACAAGCCCGGCGCGCAAAGTGTGTTGCTCCAGGGCCGCTATTCCACCAGGGTAGCGGCCTGTTTTCTGAAAATCTTGGGTGATACGCCCACATGCCGCTTGAAAAACCGGGTGAAATACGCGGGGTCGCTAAACCCTAGTGTGTAAGACACCACGCTGATGGTCATCGATGTATACACCAGGCTGCGCTTGGCTGCCAGGACAACGCGCTGGTGAATCAGCGCCAGCGCCGACTCGCCGGCCCACAGCCTGCACAAGACATTCAAATACACCGGCGTAATGCCAATTTTGCGGGCATAGCGCTCAACCGACCACTGCTCCGGGTAGTGCTCTTCAATCAGTTGATTGAACAGGCGAAAATATTCGCGGCCGCGATCCACTTCCTGTACCTGCCCCAGCCGGCCGCGCACCGTACGCCGGCTCAACCAGACAAAAATCGTCAGCAGCAAAGACTCAAGCAGCACACTACGATGCAAGCCGCTTCGGCGATACTCCAGATCAAGCGTATTGAAAGCAAGATCAATCATTGCATCTTCATGCGTATCGAGCGAATAAATTCCCGCACCCAGGGCGCCCACGTCGACATCCCCCAAAAAACGGCCCAGACGCTCAAGCAAAGGAAAAGCCAACGTGACGACATGACCCTTGGCATTGGGTGAGAAACGAAAACCATGAACGCACATTTGCGGCACCAGTACCACTTGGCCTTGCTGCATGTCGTGGTACTGATCGTCAAGGCATACGCGTGCCTCGCCCTCTTTCAGATAAAGCAACTGCGTTAAGCCATGATGTTGATGCAGCTTGATCTCCCAGCCATGCTGGCGGCTGCGGTCGGCGATCAGTTCGCAATGCACCATGTCGGGCGTGGGCCATTGCTCCCGCTCACCATAAAGCTGGTACACGGGGACACGAGGTGCAGTTAGAGTGGGCGCATTAGGCATGAGGCAAAGAATGAACGGGAACAAGTGCGAAAGGCGGCAACGAAACGACCCAGGCCGCTTCAATTCAATAATACAAGGCGTAATTCATAAACGCATAAGGAAAAACTTGAATTTCCGTAGCTTGTGCGTTGCCGACTGGAAACTTATTTTCCAAAAGTGCAATTATTATACGAAATTATCCATTCTCAAGTTCCCTCTTTCGGCGCAACATAACACCAACGGCTGATTTCCGATCAGCCAGATCAGAACATTTGAATCGACAGGGTCCGCAGTGCCAGACCGCTCGTGGGCTAACGCGAAAGGAGCTTTCCATGAAAACACAAGTTGCCATTATTGGTGCAGGCCCCTCAGGTTTACTGCTGGGCCAGTTACTGCATCTGCAAGGCATCGACACCGTTATCCTTGAGCGCCGCTCGCCCGAATACGTACTCAGCCGTATTCGCGCCGGTGTGTTGGAGCAAGGCACCGTCAACCTGTTGCGTGAAGCCAAGGCCAACCACCGTATGGACAAGGAAGGCATGGTGCATGAAGGCGTATTCCTGTCTTTCAACAACCAGCTCAAGCGAATTGATTTCACCCAATATGCCGATGGCAAAACCGTGATGGTTTATGGGCAAACCGAAGTCACCCATGACCTTATGGACGTTCGCGCCGAAACCGGTGCAGTCAGTATCTACGAAGCCGAAGACGTTGAACTGCACGACTTCTACACCGACAAGCCGCGCGTCACGTTTGTGAAAGACGGTGAAAAAGTTGAATTGGAGTGCGACTACATTGCCGGTTGCGACGGCTTTCACGGCGTATCGCGCCAATCGGTGCCGGAGGATCAAATTAAAACGTATGAACGGGTATACCCCTTCGGCTGGCTGGGCATTTTGTCGCGCACCCCACCGGTAAACGAGGAACTCATTTACGCCAACCACGCCAACGGGTTTGCGCTGTGCAGCCAGCGAAACGCCAATTTAAGCCGCTATTATGTGCAGGTTCCATTGGAAGATAAAGTGGAAGACTGGTCCGACGAGCGTTTCTGGGATGAATTGAAAACACGCATTCCCCAGGAATCGGCCGACCAATTGGTTACCGGCCCGTCTATTGAAAAAAGCATTGCGCCCTTGCGCAGCTTCGTGGCCGAACCCATGACCTACGGTCGCTTGTTCCTGGTGGGCGATGCCGCGCATATCGTGCCGCCCACAGGAGCCAAAGGGCTGAATCTGGCCGCCAGCGATGTTTCAACCCTTTACCGCGTTCTGACCAAAGTCTACAAAGAAGACCGCATCGACCTGGTAAGCAAGTACTCCGAGCTGGCCTTGCGCCGGATCTGGAAAGCCGAACGCTTTTCATGGTGGATGACTTCCATACTGCACCGTTTCAATGACGACGCATTCGGTCAACGCATGCAATTGGCCGAACTTGAGTATTTCACCAACTCCGACGCCGGCCTGCGCACCATTGCCGAAAACTACGTGGGGTTGCCTTACGAACCCGTGGAATAAAAAGTACGTTGCACAAAAAACCCGGCATAGCATAAGCCGGGTTTTTTATTGCACTTGCCTGTTGGCCTTATTTCGCGCCAGCCTCATAGCGAGCCGCACTTTCAGTAATTTCCTTGCGTGCTGCCTGGGCATCGTCCCAGCCTTGAACCTTGACCCATTTGCCTTTTTCCAGATCTTTGTAATGCTCGAAAAAGTGCTGGATACGACGCAGCTCTTCCTCAGGCAGATCCTCAGGCTTTTGAATGTGGCGATACGGGGGATAGAGTTTATCGACCGGCACCGCCAGCAACTTGGCGTCGCCGCCCGCCTCATCTTCCATATTCAATACACCAATCGCACGGCAACGAATCACCGCGCCGATTTGAATGGGAAATGGCGCAACAACCAATACGTCTACAGGATCCCCATCGTCGGAGATGGTTTGTGGGATATAGCCGTAATTGGCCGGATAATGCATGGCTGTAAGCATGAAACGATCCACGAATACCGCGCCACTGTCCTTGTCGACCTCGTACTTGACCGGATCGGCATTCATGGGGATTTCAATAATAACGTTGAAGTCGTCGGGCAGGTTCGACCCTGCTGGAACACGATCTAAACTCATGTTTTAAACACCTGTGAATCAATGAATAGAAATAAAACCAAAAAAAATAAAAGTTATGAGTCACGCCTTTTGGGTCGATCGGAAGTTTGTGACAGATCGACACCCGGAATAGGCGCACTATCGAAATATTCGTGGTAATCAGGATCTTGTTGTCCGGGCTGCGAAACTTTACTGGTATTGGCGCCCGCTACAGCAGGGTTTGCCTGCTCCTCTTCGGCGTCAAGATAATCGGCGGCACTGGCAGCCATCGGTACGCCGCCCAATGTGGCTTGTTCGGCCAAAGAAATCTCAAGGTCCTGCACGTCGATCAAGGTTGGATCAGCACGCGTATCGGCAGCCGGCAAAACGGAATTGCCGGGCAATACGGGCAGTACGCCCGCCACGCCGGATGCCAGTCGCCAGTGAGTCATGGCGTCGGCCTGGCGCCCCAGGCGATCATACAAATTGCCCAGCAATGCGTGAATACGGACATCACTGCGAATTGCCATGCTGCGCAATAAGTAACGCTCGCCCGACCCCCACAATTGACCCGTAAGGCACAAATTACCTAAAGCCGCCAGCAAGGCGGAGTTGTCAGGGTGACTCTTCAACCATCCTTCGGCTTTATTGATTCGGCGCGAAACCTGCTCTGCCGGTGCTTGAGAATACGCATTCAACAGGCGCGGCTCAAGTTGTTCGTTCAGTGCCGACTCCAGGATTTTTCCCGCCTCGTCGGCATGTCCGGCCTGCTGCTGAACATGTGCCGCAGCCAGCGCAATTTCCGGCAAGGTTTTTTCGTCGCCGCGCAACTCGCCCCAGATCGAGCGAAACCCATCGGGGCCAGCTGCCCGCAATCGTTCGGCAACCGACAGCGCAATCAGCGGCTGCGCCTTTTGCTTGTCAATTGCACCGCGTCGCAAAAGCTGGCGTGTGAGTTCGAAAACCTGATCAAAATTATTCAACTGCTGATGCGCCTGCAACAACAAACGCGTGGCATTCAAATGTTTGGCACCGCTGTCTTGATACGGCTGCAACAATGTTAGCGCTTCCTGCGCACGGTTCTGATCAAGATACATTTCCGCCACGGCGGTAGCCCAGGATTCTTTCAAACGCGAATCCGTACCCACAGCCGAACGCGCTAATGTCAATGCTTCATCGCGGCGCGTCATTTGCCCTTGTTGATGACATGCCCGGGCCAATGCAAGCCCGGCCAGTACACGTGTATTAGATGATCGCGTGCGCCCCAGCAAACGGGAGAGCTCTTGCTCGGCCTGGGGGTAACGGCCTTCCAGCACATGCAGCCAGCCACTTTCAAGTAATTCATGATCCCGCTTGCGCGCACGCAGGCCCCGCCACTCCCGGAAACGATCGGGGCTGGATAACAGCCACGACAAACCCCGGAATAGCAGATACAGCACCACAAACGCAGCCAGCAACAGCAATGCAAAAAGCGTGAGCGATGTTTCAATTCGCCAGGGTTGCGCGACAATCAGCACATTTCCGCTATGCTCACGCAACACAACACCCATCCCCACGGCCAGGGCCAGCAGCAATAACATCCAGAACCAGGCTCTCATTGTGTCTCCCCGTTCTGATCAGGTGCTTGCGTTGCAGACTCAGACGGATCGGCTCCATTACCCGGCGCCTCGGTATTATTATTGCCTGCCGCCTGAGTATTATGATCGCCTGCGGCTTCGGTATGATCGCCTGCCGCCGCGCTTTCCGCCGCAGACGCATTGTCGTCATCAGAAACTGATGAACGGCCTGATTCTGCCATATTCCGGGTACGTTCGTTACGCAGAACCTCAATGGCTTCAAGCGTATTGCTTAATGTGGGAAGCTTGGTATCGACAGGCGTTTCAATGAGTCGTGTCACCTGGCGCAACGCACGCTGAGTAACAGACGACTGATCGTCATAGTATGTTTCCAGCGCCGTCAGCACTGCCTGCAACTCGGAACGCCAAATTGCCGGTTGGCGCATCATTAAAGCCAACTGCGCCGTCATGACACGCAACCGCAACGCCTGGCGCAGCTGTGCCGCCTGGTCGGGCGAAATGAGCAGTGCCGCTTCGTTATCAACCCGGCGGATATCGAAAAAGCCGGTTATATCCTGGCGAATTACCGACCAGGCATCACGCGACCAGTTGGCAGTATTGTCCCAACTGCGCTCAAGCCAGGACGCATCGGGGTCCGCGCCTGTTGCCAAACTCTCAGCCGAACCCGATGCCGCTTGCCCTTCTTCCCTGCTTGCGCCATTTGATGCCGAGGAAGAACCATTCATGCCATTTTGCTGCGCCGCCGATTCAGGTACCGCCACGTCGGGAATCAGCAACGGTGCCTGCCCAAGCAGGCCGTTGAGTTGGTCAAGCTGGCGTGACAGCACGCTGACGTCGATGGTTGCCACCGCCCGCAATCGATCGATATCGCCATTAAGCGTCTGCTGAAGCGAGGCCAACGCCGGACGATTGGCGCGTGCCAGACGCGCCTGAGCCGCTTCAAGTGCCACCAGCGAATTGGCCACATTGCCGCCCAGCAACAACTGCTGGTTTGCAATAGAAACAAGGTGGTCAATATCATTGAGCAACAATAAATCGGAACCGCTGTCGGTCATGATTTGAAAGGCCTGGTCAAGATCTCCGACCTGGCCTTGCATGGCAGCCAGCGAAGCGCGCATCTCGCGGACCGCCTCAGCCTGGGTTTGTGCCTCGGTTTGCGCCTGCTTTGCCAACTCGCCCGCCTGTTGCGAAGCCGTTGTGCTGCGCTGAATTTGCGCCATAAGGTCGCCAATACGCTTCTGATGTGTTTGATGCTGCCACCAAACAACGCCACCCAATACCACGGCAACCAGCAGCACCAGTACCAATAATACCGGCAAGATCGGCTTGCCACTGCGTTTTGGCGCAGCAGGCCGCGCTGGTTTGCCCGATTGCGCGTTAGGCTTTGCGCCTGGCGCCTGCTTGTCGTCTTGTTGCTTTTCGTTTTGCGAAGCGTTTTTTGATTCTGTCATGGCTAATATTCTTATTCCGGCCTTATTAAAGAGTGGCAGAAAGCATGATGGTCCGAAGCATGGATTCGTCATCTGGAGTACATAGTTTAACCCCGGGCATCACCTGCGCATCTGGAATACTGCGTAACTGCGATTGTAAACGCGCTGCGATTCTTTCGTGTATCACCACGAAACGCATTGCGCCCAGTAAGTATGCCAGATCACCTGCCTTCAAATTGGCGCAAAATGCATCAACAGCTTCGGAACTGGTCAGCAAGACAGTTAATTTGCCGCCATCATGCACACAATTCTTTAAGGCCTGTAAGCTGGTATCAGACCAACTTACCGGATGTCTTTGATACACGGCATAGCGATCAACCCGAATCCCCCTGGAACTCAGTTGCTCAGCCAGCCAGTTACGCCCCGCCTGCCCCCGCACGATGACGGCTTTGGATATAGAAGGCAGGTCAGGCTCAAGCGTTGCCAGCAAGCCTTCCGAATCGAATGTAAAACCCTCTGTCGGCACGACAACCCGAACCGAACGGAACAAAGCTTCGTTGCGCAATCGCGAGGCAGTCGACGGCCCCACCGCCGCCAGGGTCACACCGCCGAAATCAGCCTGCGTACCACCACCTGTCATGGCCTTTAAACGGGCCACATAAAAGTCAACCGCATTCGCGCTGACAAAAACCATAAGTTGGTAATCGTTTGGCCACACAAACGACTGCACGTCGTAAGGTAACGCCGATACCGCCAACACCGGCATATCAAGTACGGTGAACCCTGCCCCGCGCAAGCTGGCAGACAGAATCTGGTTGCGCCCCGCCGGCCGGGTTAAAACAATGCAGGAACGCGAGCGACCAGACATGCAACAACTCCGTCAGGTTTGCGGTGCGGCGTTTCCACCATCTGAAAGCCGCGCCAGAATCGGCTGAGCTCCTTTTGCCAATAACTCTTCAGCAACCCGCTCACCCATTTGCTCGGCTTGAGCAACCGGGGCACTGCCGGAGGCACGAATAACCAATGTACCGTCGGGCTCGGCGACCAAGGCATCCAGATGCAGGATATCACCGCTTAATTCGGCATAAGCAGCCAATGGCACCTGGCACGAACCACCCAAGACCCGAGATACCGCGCGCTCGGCCAACGAACACGCTGTGGCGGTTGGGCATGCCAGCGGCGCCAACCAATTAGCCAGTTCATGCCGTTCAGCCATAATTTCAATGCCCAGGGTACCTTGCCCGGCTGCCGGCAGGCTTTCCGCCGGTGTCAGGCAACAACGAATACGGTCATCTAATTTTAAACGCCGCAGCCCAACGGCAGCCAGGATAATGGCGCCATACTCGCCCCGATCGAGCTTGCCCAGGCGCGTATCCAAATTGCCACGCAATGGCTTGACGACCAAATGCGGGTAGGCGGCCCGAACCTGCGATTCGCGACGCAGGCTGGACGTCCCCACCACCGCGCCGGCGGGCATTTCGGCCAGACTGGCATACTCATTCGAAACAAAGGCGTCAAGCGGATCGTCGCGTTCCAGAATCGTCGTTAGTGCAAAAGGATGGGTCAGGTCGACCGGAACATCTTTCAGTGAATGCACCGCCAAATCGGCGCGCCCGTCGAGCAACGCATTTTCCAGCTCTTT
Source organism: Pusillimonas sp. UBA3987 (assembly GCA_002384935.1). GTDB lineage: Bacteria > Pseudomonadota > Gammaproteobacteria > Burkholderiales > Burkholderiaceae_B > Neopusillimonas. The sequence continues at coordinate 137,308 of DGCD01000003.1, read as the reverse complement.
CACGAACAAGCCCTTGCCACCCACTTTCGACAACGTACGATCAAGAATCTGATCTCCGCGTGTCGTCATTTCAAGCAGCGAAACGTCGCACGACGGGTAGCGTTGTTCCAGCAAGGTGCGTACATGTTCCGCCTGCCACAAGGCCAACCGGCTGGCACGGGTTGCTATAACAAGTTTTTCTGGTGTCGGCATAAGCATTACGAACCAAAGTATGAGGAAATCAACCAGCCCACAATGCCCAGCACGGCCAGAATCAACAGCCCCTGCAACAGGGTTATACCCGGCCCCTTGCCATCCTTGTCGTGAGGTGATTTAAACAAGCCCATAAGACTTCCTTGCACTTTGTAATTAATAATCAAAAAAGGCCCGCCCTTGGGCGAGCCTTTTACCAAACTGCCAAGCCGGTTATAAAACCGACTTCAGCAATTTACCCATTTCAGATGGGTCGCGAGTCGTGCGAATACCGCACTCTTCCATGGCTTTGAGCTTGGCGTCAGCCGTATCGGCACCGCCGGAAATAAGTGCACCGGCATGGCCCATGCGTTTTCCCGGAGGCGCGGTAACGCCGGCAATAAAGCCCACAACCGGCTTCTTCATGTTGTCTTTGGCCCAAAGTGCCGCGTCAACTTCATCGGGCCCACCGATTTCACCAATCATGACGACTGCATCGGTATCGGGGTCTTCGTTGAACATTTTCAAAACGTCAACGTGCTTCAGACCATTGATGGGATCGCCGCCAATACCCACAGCAGTCGATTGGCCCAGGCCCAGTTCGGATAGCTGAGCCACTGCTTCATATGTCAGTGTACCGGAACGGGAAACCACACCAATACGACCTTTACGTGAAATGTGTCCCGGCATAATGCCGATCTTCAATTCATCGGGCGTAATCAGGCCGGGGCAGTTCGGGCCCAGCAACAGGGTTTTCTTGTTCTCGGCACGCATGCGGTTGCGCACTTCCAGCATATCGCGAACCGGAATGCCTTCAGTAATGCAAACAACCAGGTCGAGGTCGGCATCAACCGCTTCCCAAATGGCGGCTGCAGCGCCTGCAGGCGGCACATAAATAACGGATACCGTTGCGCCAGTGGCTTCCTTGGCATCTTTAACCGTGCCAAAAATAGGCACGCCTTCGAACTCTTCCCCGGCTTTTTTCGGATGCACCCCGGCAACAAACGCATTCTTGCCATTGGCGTATTCACGGCACATACGGGTATGGAACTGGCCCGTTTTACCTGTCATACCCTGGGTGATGACTTTTGTGTCCTTGTTGATCAAAATCGACATTTAAAAATCCTCGGCAAATTCTTATTTCGCGGCAGCGACAACTTTGGTTGCAGCTTCAGCCATGGTGTCAGCACTGATAATGGGCAGGCCCGATTCAGCCAGCAACTTCTTGCCCAACTCTTCGTTGGTTCCCTTCATGCGCACCACCAGTGGTACGTCGAGGTTCACCGCTTTGCAGGCTGCAATCACGCCCTCGGCAATTACGTCGCAACGCATAATGCCGCCGAAGATATTGACCAGAATGGCCTTCACTTCCTTGTTCTTGAGCATGATCTTGAAGGCTTCGGTTACCTTCTCGGCAGTGGCGCCACCACCAACGTCAAGGAAGTTGGCAGGTTCGCCGCCGAACAACTTGATGGTATCCATCGTAGCCATGGCCAAACCCGCACCATTCACAAGGCATCCAATATTGCCTTCAAGCTGGATGTACGCGAGATCAAATTTGCTGGCTTCAACTTCTGCCGGATCCTCTTCGTCGAGGTCACGATAAGCCACCACTTCCGAATGACGGAACAAGGCGTTGGAGTCGAAGTTGAACTTGGCGTCGAGCGCAATGATATCGCCCGAACCAGTAAGAATAAGCGGATTGATTTCCGCCAGGGAGGCGTCGGTTTCCCAGTAGGCCTTGTACAGTTTCTGGAACTCGGCGGCTGCACGCGCAACCGATGCTTCGGGCACACCAATACCGCGGGCCAGCTCAGCGGCTTCGGCTTCCGTTAATCCGGTTTTGGGGTCGACAAACACTTTCAGGATTGCGTCGGGATTCTTTTCAGCAACCTCTTCAATTTCCATCCCGCCTTCGTTGGACGCCATCACGCACACGCGCTGGGTCCCACGATCGGTAACGATGCCAACATAATATTCTTTCTTGATGTCGGCGCCTTCTTCAACCAGCAGACGACGCACCTTCTGGCCTTCGGCACCGGTTTGGTGGGTAATGAGCTGCATACCCAGAATTTCGGAAGCCAGTTGACGCACTTCGTCGATGGAACGGGCCAGCTTGACGCCGCCACCCTTGCCGCGACCGCCTGCGTGAATCTGGGCCTTTACAACCCAAACCGGACCGCCTAGTTTTTCAGCGGCAGCAACCGCTTCATCGACGGAAAATGCAGGAAACCCGCGCGGCACTGTCACGCCAAATTGCTTTAGCAGTTCCTTGCCTTGATACTCGTGAATTTTCATTTGTTACCTGTCAGAACGTGGAAAATAAATACTTGATTCAGGAATCGGAACCCTTTTCAGGCTCGATATACCATTCGGGATGAAACTTCTTTGTCATGGGGCTGTCGAGCCGTAAAGCATGACACCCCCCTAGCTGGAAAGGCTTTTTCTTCTGCGCTTCGGGAGATTTTTCCTTACGGCGACGCCCTGCCATTGTTTGCACTGCAACCGTAGGCAGCACATACGACATTTCGGTCATGTGCGTACAGCCGGCTGTGCGTCCAAAACGCGCTTTAACCGCATGGCGAAACCCTCGCAACAAATTCATGCCGACCAAATCGCCGTAATCGGGTGCAATGGAATAGCAATATTCATTGTAAGGCGCCGCGTCGTAAGCCGCCTGTGCCGCCGTAACCGTGAACTCTTCATTGAAAGTTACGCGCAAATGCATATGATGCACAGGTTGCCCCGCCTTATGAATCACCCCGCCATGCTTGGGAAAGTCGTACCCTTTGACATCAACGAGCTCGGCTTCGAGATCCCATTGGCCGTCTTCCCGCGCGAAAGCATCAACACGAATCGTACGTGTGTGCAGGTGCTCGCGATTTTGTTCGGAGTCTGGCAAAGGCATGAGAGGTGAAAATTAATAATGAAACTAAGGCGGTAAACTTTTCAAGTATAACGTACCCAACCGCAACAGGTACAACCGAAGGTTTGTACATTTACGACGCAAGTCTTGGACATTTTGACTTCCCGGCTAAGTTGGCACGCATTTGTATGTTGCAGCGCAGCTATCCACCGCCGGACTCAAAGTCGTCCAGATCACCCAGGATTTTACTCACGATGGCGGCAGGAAAGCCTCTTGATGCCATGAAACGAATTTGGCGCGCTTTTTCCTTTGCAGAAGCCGGTGGCACACCAAATTTTTTTTCCCATACCGCTTTCGCGCGCTCAAGCTCGGTACTGGCCAGTTCATTACGAATGGATTCAAGCTGCCCCGGCTCCAGGCCATGCTGGCGCAACTCGTACATAACCGCAGCCGTGCCCTTTCCCGGCGCCCTGCGATTCACCAGACTTTGCGCAAAACGCTCGTTCGACAACCAATTGCCCTGCTCGAGCGCATCGAGCACTTGATCAAGCTCGGCAGGATTGTCTTGGCTGGCATGGGGCGCGAGCTTTCGAGCCAGCTCGCTACGAGAGTGTTCGCGCCGCGACAAATAGCCAATGGCGCGCGCCTTCAGCGACGGGCCGGGTTTTGAAGCGCCGCTGGCTTCCGTGGAAAAATCGGCCTGGGAAGAGCGACCGGCCCGCGCAGATTCACCCGATTGACTGGAAACATGCCGTTTTCCCATTGCCGCTCTCTGGTACCGCGTTAAGGCAGGTCGGCCTCGGCACCTTCCGTATCGCCACTGGGGGAATCCCCCGACTCGTTGTAGGCCTTGGACTGGGCGCGCGAAACAATACCCAGTTGTTCTCGCACACGGTTCTCGATCTCGAAGGCCATTTCCGGATGTTCTTTGAGGTATTCGCGAACATTGTCTTTGCCCTGGCCGATGCGCGTACCGTTATAGCTGAACCACGCACCCGCCTTGTCGACAATACCCGCCTGCACACCCAGGTCGATGATCTCGCCTTCCCGCGAAATACCTGCGCCGTACATGATGTCGAACTCAGCCTGCTTGAACGGCGGCGCTATCTTGTTCTTGACGACTTTCACGCGGGTTTCGTTGCCAACGACTTCGTCGCCCTTCTTGATGGAACCGGTACGGCGGATATCCAGGCGCACGGAAGAATAAAACTTCAGGGCATTCCCGCCGGTGGTGGTTTCGGGGTTGCCAAACATAACGCCGATTTTCATGCGAATCTGGTTAATGAAAATAACCATGCAATTGGCGCGCTTGATATTGGCGGTAAGCTTACGCAACGCCTGGCTCATGAGGCGGGCCTGCAACCCTGGCAGGGAATCGCCCATGTCGCCTTCAATTTCCGCCTTGGGAACCAGTGCGGCCACCGAGTCGATGACCACCAGATCAACAGAGCCGGAACGCACCAGGGCATCGGTAATTTCCAATGCCTGCTCACCCGTGTCGGGCTGTGAAATAAGCAAGTCGGCCAAATTAACGCCCAGGCGGTTGGCGTACTGAACGTCGAGCGCGTGCTCGGCATCGACGAACGCACACGTGCCACCGACTTTTTGCATTTCGGCAATGACCTGCAAGGTGAGCGTGGTTTTACCAGACGATTCAGGTCCGTATACTTCAACAACACGACCGCGAGGCAACCCACCAACGCCCAACGCGATGTCGAGCCCAAGCGAACCGGTGGAAACGACCTGGATGTCGTGTTCGACCTGGTTGTCGCCATAGCGCATGACCGACCCTTTACCGAACTGCTTTTCAATTTGCGATAAGGCTGCGGCCAGTGCCTTGGCCCGTTCGGCGGAAGCGGCTTTGCTTTGTTTGGCGTCCATGTAGTTTCCTTGGCAAAAAAGTGAATTATTGCATTAAATTATACTGTATAAAAAAACAGATAAAGCAAGTTAATTATCTTCAGCCGATACTATGCCGTTTTCGCTTTGCGCTTACAATCGCCAACCGGATGAAAAAGTCTGCCTGTTCACTTCAGGCAAGGTCTCAGGTTAAGGTAAAGTGAGTTGTCGCGGTCACCCGCCCGGCAATCAAACCAAGGCCGGGGCCAGCAGCAGATGAATCGAAAAAGACGCCTTGAAATATTATCATGTAATTTATTAAGTTAATCACGTAAATAATTGAATCTAAATAATATTCAGGTATTTATTTCGTCACTCAACTATATTTAATGCAATTTATTAAAAAGATACTGTATGTGGTTTAAAAATATAAAGGTTTTCAGACTTTCAAGTAATTTTGGCCTGGCGGCTGAAGCCATTGAAAGGCAACTGGAAAAAGCACGCTTCACGCCGGGCAGCAGCCTTGATATGGTGAGCATGGGCTGGGTGGCACCCACCGATGAAGGCGGGCTGGTTCACTCGCTGAACGGTCAGTATCTGATTAGCCTGCGCGTGGATAAAAAACTGTTGCCCGCTTCGGTGATTAACCAGGTTGCGCGGGCACGCGCTGCAGAAATCGAAGAGCAGCAAGGGTACAAGCCCGGACGCAAGCAAATGAAGGAAATCAAAGAGCGGGTTACGGAAGAACTAATGCCCAAAGCCTTCAGCGTGCATCGCGACACACGCGTGTGGATCGATACCCGAAACCACTGGCTGGCAATCGACGCCGCAGCGGGCGCTAAGGCCGATGAAGTCATTGGCATGCTGGCCAAGGCATTTGACCCCTTCCCGGCAGCGCCCCTGTACACCGAAATTTCACCGGCTTCAGCCATGACGCAATGGCTGCTGGAGAACGACGGCCCTGGCCCCTTCACAATTGACCAGGACACAGAATTAAGGTCAACCAGCGAAAACCGAGCCACTGTGCGCTATGTCCGGCACAGCATCGAAACCGACGAAGTACGCAAACACGTTCAGAACGGCAAACAATGCACCCGGTTGGCCATGACGTGGGCCGATCGCATTTCCTTCGTACTGACCGACGCCCTGGACATAAAGCGAATCTCCCCGCTCGACGTCCTTAAAGAAAACCAGGAAGCGTTAAGCACAGCCGACGCCGATGCATTCAACACCGACTTCGCTTTAATGACCGGCGAATTGGGCAAGATGTTGAACGACCTGGTTGATGCGCTGGGCGGCGAAAAACAGGTTTAGTCGATACCGTGGAAAACGCTGTCGTCGGGGCCGATATGCGTGGGCGGGCTCCAGGTAACGTCGCGCAATGAGTGCTGCACCAGTGTTTCCACGCCCAACAGCACGGCAAAAATCGCCATCCTAACCGGAATGCCGTTGTCGGTCTGGCGGAAAATAGCCAGGCGGGAATCATCGTTCAGATCGACGTTCAAATCATTCGCACCTTCACGGCTATCGCGCGGCAGCGGGTGCATCACGATAACATCGGGCCCGCAACACTGGTCTACCAAGGCTTTATTCACCTGGAAATCGGCCGTATAACCTTCCAGGTCTTCGCCCGAGAACCGTTCTTTCTGAACCCGGGTGGCATAAATGACGTCGACGCCCACCAACCCCTCTTTCAGCGAAGGTGTTTGTTCGACAACGTGGTCTGTACCCTGCGTGACCTTATCTATAATGCTCTGGGGCATTTCCAGCCCGCGCGGCGCAATAAGCGTGAATTTCAAGCCCTTGTACAAAGCCAGCAACTTAATAAGCGAGTGCACTGTGCGACCGTACTTGAGATCCCCCACCACCGCGATATGGGCGCCATCCATTAGCTTGCCCAAGCGCGAAAATTCCGTCAGGATCGTGTAGAGATCCAATAAAGCCTGACTGGGATGCTCGCCGGGGCCGTCACCGCCATTCACGACCGGGATATTGGTGGCTTGCGCAAATTCGGCTACCGAACCTTGCTCAGGATGGCGAATTACCATGGCATCGACATACCCGCTCATGACCCGGCTCGTATCGTAAATAGACTCGCCTTTGGCCATCGATGAAAACGTAAAACCGGTGGTGTCGCACACCGACCCGCCCAAACGACAAAACGCCGCGCCGAAACTGACCCGGGTTCGCGTGCTTGCCTCAAAGAACAAATTGCCCAGCACCGCCCCTTCCAGTACACGGGACACTTTATGGCGGCGCGCAATGGGCTGCATTAAATCGGCAATGCGAAACAATTCCTCAACTGATTCACGCGTGAACTGATCCACAGACAACAACTGATGCTTGCCTTCCACCGCAATGCGATCGCGCAACGGGCCGAACTGTGCGCTTTGCGCATATTTACGCATCAAGGATTCATTTTCGACAATTTCCGTGACGAAACGTCCTACCACTTCCGGCATGGAACGCGCTTCTTGAGACCCTTCCGGCAACAGCCATGTATCGAGCGCGCGGCGTTTCACTCCGATACGCGCAGCAAAAACGTCGCGTGTTAAGTTCAAACGACGCATGGCATCGCGCAGAAAAACCTGTTGAGAAACCGACATGGCCGCCCCTTTTTAATGTGAATATACGCAAAGCGTATATTTTATTTTCTTGCGAGACGGATTTCGACTGTTTTTTACATCTTTGGAAAAAAACAACGCCGGGCCGCTTTCGCGGACCCGGCGTTCGTATTACTTGCCGAAATCGAAATTAATTCGTTGTTGCAGCAGGCGTCAGTTGTGCAGGCGCGGCCCCGTTTTCGGTTTCTTGAGCTCCTGCAATAGCCCGCGCGGCGGCGGTTGCATTGGCTTCACTACCCACACCGAATACCAGCTGATCGGTGGATACCTGAGTGGTGTAACCCGGTGCAGCCAACATGGTGCTTCCAACCACCAATGCCAAACGCTTGTTCGGATTGGCCTGGGTAATATTCTCGACTTTTTTGCGTCCCAGTTCAGACAACCCCAGGGCAAGCAGGCCATCGCCCTGACGACTTGTGCCTGCACGTACATCAACCAGATCTTCGCGTGTGATCACGGGCTGCGGATTAATGTAGAGCATGCCCGACTGAATTTGAACACCACGCCAGCCAGCCTGCTCTTCCGTATCGGCCAGGAACACAGCCACGGGCGCGCCCTGACGTGCAGCCTGCAAAGCTTCCTGCTCTTGTGACGCTGTGGAGCCCGGTTGCGGCGCAGTTGTAGAGGGCGTTGTAGACGATTCAGTCGAAGTGGTGTCGCCCGGCATCGTTTGGCACGCAGCCAACGCCAGCAAACTTAAAGGCAAGACAAGCCGACCCAATTTTTGTACGGTTTTCATGTTACCCCTTCTTTTGTTGATGCTTGACCGTAAATTTTACCAGTTCGACCAGTATATAATTGGCGCTGAACTTAAAAGTTAACCATTAAATAATTTGCTACAAATTAATTCCGGAGTCCTTAGCATGGCACACGACACCCCAAAATTCTCTCCTGGCCTGGTCACCGCTATTGTTGCCCTTATTTGGGTTGCAGTGTTTGCCGGATTCATCATTGTGGGCATGGAAGGCGTTGCCCAACAAGCAGCCATGCTTGGTAATTAATATCGCATTGCTTTTTTACCAGCCCATGTTTATGCCATAATATTGGGCTTCGTGCCCCTCTAGCTCATGCTTGGTTAGAGCAGCGGACTCATAATCCGTTGGTGCCGTGTTCGACTCACGGGGGGGGCACCAAATTTAACGCCTTGATTTATCAGGGCGAATTGCAAGCAGCGTCCTGTAAATTCAAATTAATTTAGGCTCTACCCCATAAACGGGGGATGGGCATTCATCAAACACGGTTAATCACGCCGTTCCAACCGCACTGAGCTAAAACGCGCAGGCGGTAATTCTCAAAATTTCTGAACCCATACGCTCTGCGTGAGATCATTTCCATCTTCGTATGGAATCCTTCGGTGATCCCATTGGATTTGGAAAAGCGCCACATACGCACAATCGGTTCAAGCCATGATGTTAGCGTGTTTGCCAACGCCTTAGCAGGGCTTTGTTCCAGTTGAGCAATAAGCCTGAGGAACAGCGGCAACAGTTTTTTGGCTCTTTTGGCATTCACATTCTTGATCACCAGAAAGCCGGCCAGCTTTTGTTTGGCAAAGTACAGCGCTTTTAATACCGGGTATTGCGCTAGGTAACGATCAAGGCTTTGCTGCTGATCCGGCCTTAAACGCCAGCGGTGGCGGCGCATCAGGCTCAATAACCCTCGGTGCCTTCTACCCTCTGGGTCCTGCTGTTGCCACAGCTTTAAAAAATGATGATTAACCAATCGAACAACATGAAACCGGTCCGCTACGATTTGCGCATTGGGAAAGTATTGGCGTGCGATCTGGCGATACGTCTCGGATAAATCCATCACCACCAACCTGACCTGCTCGCGCCCAGGCAAGCGCTTCAGATAACTGTGCAAGCTCGCTTGGGAGCGCCCCAGCACCACATCAAAGACCTTGTGGTTCTTCAAATCAACCAGCGTGGTGGCGTAGCCCTTCTTACGGGTAAAGAAATGCTCATCAATACCTAAAACCTGCGGGCAACTGCGGCCCGATAACTCAGAGACCCGTTGCTTAACGTACGACTGGTACCAGCGCTCAACGGTGGCGCTGCCAATGTGATGGGTCCGGGTCAGTTTACGCTGGCTGACCCCACCCTCATGGGCTTCAAACACCTCTAGCCGATACGTCTCGGTGGCACGAAGCCATGGGCGCAGCCCGGCAAACCGATGACGAAAGTAACGATTGCATCGTACACAGTGATATTTGGGCACTCGTAGATGTAGCACCATTAACTGGTTGCCCTGGCGTGTGTGCTTGACGGTGCGACGGTAGGTCGCCTTGATGCGCACCGGCCCTTGTGCGCAATACAAACAACGTGGGCGCTTATCGGGACCAGCCCAAACATGAATCGCGTCCAGACGTTGTGCTCGCTCAATAGTCAGACCGGGCAGTCCTAAGATAGAATCTATTGGGGA
>DGCD01000003.1:0-127336 GCA_002384935.1 Pusillimonas sp. UBA3987 | reverse complement strand
ATTGGGGACATCGGTATTACCTCCATTAAGCCTGTTCGTCGAAAAAACAAGTTTAATGAATACCGGTCGTCCCCCTTTTATGATGAAGAGCCATCTAAAGTACGACTCTTCGTGGTATCTTCTCGACAGTCTGAGCTCATCAGCTTATCGCTATAAGCCACCCTATCGACAACCACATAGAATCTGTTTATGGATACGATCAAGATACTTGCTTTTGGATGTTTTTTTGGCGTCGTCGGTTTCGGCCTTGGTCGCCTGCGCCTTCATGCCGCCAACAAACGTATGGGCGCCAATCAGAAACACTCCAGCGAATAAGTATCCATCTACGTCGAAGAACGGAATACTGGTTATCCACACAAACTGTGCATAACCCACTGGAAAACCTTGGAACAACCGAAAAAGACAGTGCTGTGACGCCAGGTTACGTACCGTGGATCAATAATCGCCCCAAGCTAAAAAGCTCAAGGTGATTCAATTTCTGCAAGCTCCCGGCGCAATACATCAAGCTCTTCACGTTCGGTCTTTAGCTTCCCTTCAAGCTTGGCCACCTTATCGGGTTTGTTTTCTGATTGCTTTTCTTTAATCTCTGCCAGCAGTTCGTCAATATCCTCCTGCTGGTCGGCAATGTCTTCCTTTTTCTCTGCAATCAGCTCTGCATCAGTGCATTTTGCCAGAACATTCATTAACGCCGTTTCCAATCCTTGAGCCCTGGCGCGATTATCGTTAGCATTGGCCTCATGTATTTGCTGCGTAATTTGCGCGGCTTTGCGCTCACAGGCCGGGTTGGCCGCCAGTACGTTCGCCGAAAACCCACACATCAAAACCAAACCCGCCAGATTTTTAATCTGCATTATCCGACCTTTTTGAAAGACAAAAAATCATCATAAACGAAGCCTCAGAGTCGTGCCCAAACACCGTCGCATTTACTCCTGCGGGTGATCACGCCGGTAAAGCTTCCATTCCTCGATTCGAGTGCCATCGGAAAGCACGCACATGGTGACATTGCCATCGGCATGCTCCTGGATATCCAGCGTACCACCGCGCTCAATGCAATAAACAGAAGCCGGGTTTGGCATACCAACAGCCAGCATCGGATCCGGCCCCGAAACCGTGCATCCGGCAACCATCACAGTTAGTGTTGCAATTCCAATTCTATACATGGCCACTCCTTGTTTTAATTAACCGCGATTGTACTTGGTGCCCTGCCCGCTATTACATGGAATGCAGCTGCGCAGCGTTTAACGGGCTAACACAAAAAAATCGGGAGGGCAAAACGGATTGCCCTCCCGATTCAAAAAATCTCACGACCCAATACGTATTTACCTTCCCCTGGGAGCACTCCGACCTACGGGTTTACGATCTTGCATCGCACTCCCCTTGCCAGGCACAGGACCTTTATTCTGGGTGGGCCAACCCGCTTCATTCAGTGTCGGCGCCGGGCGTTGCGGTTTTTTCGGAGATTTACCTTTTTTGTCCATTACGACCTCCATTGGTCAATGGATGGCCAGACGAAATTGCCAGGGCCATAAGTACAGCATATGCTAGTTGGAGCAATAAAGCTTGTCCTATTTCCTCCCTGGGCCAAACAACCGCTTATTTGAAACCAGCGGCGAAAAAGTGTTGCGAAAAGCGCTAAGAAACCGCTACAACCATTACCGCCAGCTTAAAAGCGATACTTTAACCGTGCATTCAAATTTTGCGAACGATAGCCACCGCCGGCCTGCAGATCGTATTCGGCGCTAAAGCTTAAATTATCCTCGCTGGCAAACTCCACACCCAAGCTCAAACGACCCAATACAGAGGGTGTTTCCTGCTCGGAGGTAAATGTTCCGCTGGACGTTAACGCTTTATTGAAACGATTCTGGCTACTGTGCGAGGTATCGGAATAAATACTGACGCCTGCACCGGCATATGCCCGCATCAACGTATCCGAACCCACATCGAAAGACGCGCCCGTTTCAAGGGTGGGGCTGACCACCATTTGTGTCTGCCTGGCCGAGCCCACTTCCAGCTGCAGCGGACCTGAATCAGACTCGGTGAATGAGGGGCTGCGACTATATAGGACATCGACATCAACCAGTGGCCGCAGATAATAATTGTCGAAGTTCATGTTGTACGCCGCACGTAAACGTGTGCCCAATAGGGTTGTCGTGGAATGGCTACTATAAGTCGCATTCAAACCCCGAGAAGCCCCCCCGGATCCCAAATCGACTGTACGATCATTATAGAATCGGCCATGCGCGGCCATTACTGCACCGGAAAACGTCCAATTCCCTACATCACGAGACAAGGAAACGGTTGCATCGAACGTATTGCCCTTGCTGCTGAATCCGGTAGAGGTGAGCCGGTTGCGGTTTACGCCGAAAGCCCCCCCCAGGGTCACAACGTCGTTAAGCGCCCGTTGCGCCCCCATACGCACTCCACCACCTTCGGACTCGAATCCCAGGTTTTCCGATTGGGCTGACTGATCAGTGTGATTGCCCGTTGCCTCGGCCCACACGCACCCATCCGTACCCTGGCGCACGCCCATACCGTCACGCGGGCATCGCAAGGCATCGTTGAAACCACCAAAAGCCGAAGCGACCATTTGCTGGGTTTGCGCATGAAACTGTTGTCCACCCAACTGCTCAAGTGTTTCCTGGTAGTCTTCGCTTGACTCGATATGATGCAAATGGCCAAACAACCCTGCTTTGGCGATATCGGCACTTTGCCAACCACGGGCAAGGTACTCAGCCAGCCTGGCGGCGGTGCCCCTTAAATTCAAATGTGCGCCATTGAAATTGGCAGTCGGTGTGGCCGAAAGCCCGCTGGCGCTGAACGTAGGTACCCAATCGTAAAGCAATGCATCGGCAAAGCTACCCGTAAAATTCAAGTTGGTGGCATCAATGAACGCGTAGGAACCGGGCAACAAACTGTCAGCATAAACCTCAATGACACCACCCAGGTTTGCTGTGCCATTCACAACCAGTTTGTCGTGTTTGGCACCACTGGCGGCCCTGGCATCAACCGTAAACACCAGCCGACCGCTGTCGTACTGGTGCACAGTGCCATAAAGTGTGGTGGTGGCAACAGATTGCTCGGTCCCCACCTGCAGGGTGCCGTAATTGTGCAAACTGTTATCGCCCACCCGGTAAATGTTGCCCATTTCCAGCGTGCCGCTTTCGTGGTTATTAAACGTACCTGGCGTTGAGCCCATATCGACACTACCCGTTATCGTGCCCGAGTTATTGATATTGGTTAAGCCATGATCCGTCTTAATCGCGTATCCGCTTGAAGTGTTACCGGACAACACCCTGCCATTGACGTTAATCGTGTTTGCAAAGCCCGAGTCTTTCACCGCGCCGCCCATCACCATAACGCCCACGCCGTCCAGATGATTCCCGGTGATCGGGCTGTTCCCTGTGTGTCCGCCTATAACATCGCCGTCGACCTGCACAGTAATGCCTTTCTTATCATGGTTGGCATATTTACCGGAACTGTGGGCCAGTAAGCCAATACCACCTGTGGCATCAGTAAAAACCGACGCATTACGCTCAACTGTAATGTTAATGGCACCGCCATAACCGTCACTGACGGAACTGTTTTTACCGTCGAACACCAATTTATCGCCGTCGCTGCGCAACCCGCCCGATGAACCCAGACTTTGGGCCACGATACCGTGCGCATTGGCAACCGACGTCATGCCTGTACCCACGTTAATATCAGAACCCGACCTGACCGTTATATTGATATCGCCGCCGTGTTGCCCGCTTTTGCGAGAAGAGGATATCCCGGTGTTTTCAAATGTCACTTCACCCGCCAGGTCGGCCAATACGCCCCCGCCGGACCCAATCGATTGCGCCAATACCCCCCAGGCGCCATGACCGCTTGTGTTAATGGTAACGTCACGCAAATCAACCAGAATATCGCCGCCGGTACCACCGTTGATGCCGTTAATGGTGGCACTTTCAATATGCTCGTTATGAGTGGTGATATAACCGCCGCCACCCCCGATCGACTGAGCCATGAAGGCAGGGCTGCGGTTACCGGTTGTTGTGTATGTACCTGCACCCGGAAGCAGTGAAACGGAACCGCCATCACTCCAGGCGCCGCCCTGGGGCGAAATGATCAACTTGTAGCTCTGTTGCCCATTCACAAACCGCTTGGGCACATCCGAGAAAGGCGTGTCAGACGTCGCTGTGTCGGCATTCGTATGGCACGCACTGGTCACTTGGGAGGTACTCAACCCGCTATTCGTGCAACCCATGGTGGCGGTACCCCCGCCGCCGCCGACTGACTGGGCAAAAATGGCGGCCGCATCATCACCCGCGGTTGTGATCCAGGCCCTTTGCGAAGCGGGCTTGGAAGGAGCGCCATAATAAATTTCGCCCCCTTTGCCCGACGCCCCTGAACTGCTTGACGCTTTCCCTAACGTGATCGGTGGTACATCGGCGCCTGCCAGTTTTTCTCCAACACCAAAAATGGAGCCTTCATGCCCTACGCCACCGCCACCGCCAACCGATTGCATAAAAACAGCATGCGAGGCATAACCGGCCGTCGTAATAAAATTATCACGCTGATTGCTGCCAAAATTGCCGGTATTCACAGAAACCGCGCCACCGTCGCCCGCAGCACCGCCGCCACCCCCTACATTGATACCCAGGGAAAAATCAGCACCGGTAAGCGGGCTTAACTCCGCATCGGCGTCCAAAATGGCATCGCCTGTCGCTTCGCCTGCTTCACCACCGCCACCGCCTACCGACTGCGCAAAAATACCGTAGGAACGATGGCCTTGCGTAACAATTTGCGCACCTTTTTCAAGCATCACATCGACATCGCCGCCATTACCGCCGCCGCCTCCCGTTCCCCCCACGGCCAACGAAACCGAATACGATTTCGGGAACTCATGCTCCTTTTTCTCCCAATTCACAACACGGCTGGCAACCCACAAAATGGTGCCTTTCGCATCCATGATTTTATTGACATCGTCAATAATGGTTTCAGCCAAATCGGGCAGAATACTTTTTGCCGGGTCGGCATTACCGGCCATGCCGCCACCACCGCCAATACTTTGCGCCACAATCCCATGAGAACTGCCGCCCAAGGCAATAGGCGTGGTCAAGGCCGTTTCACCCGAGTCAGTTTGATACTGCACCTGGTAACGTCCGCCCGTTGTGATTTTGCCGGCGTGCGAAACCGTTACATTGCCGCCATGGTTCCCGGACCCCCCATCGCCGCCCACCGAAACTTTGGTCGTCAGTTTGCCGCCGATACCCTGGCTACCAGCATTTCCTGCCACACCACCACCACCACCAACGCTTTGCGCGACCAAGGCCGGCGCGCCCGAACCCAGGGTACTTAAAACGGAATCACTATGAGTGGTTACCGTGATATTGCCACCCGTAGCACCGCTGCCACCTTTACCGCCGGCACTTAAACCCAATTGATAATTCTTCTCTTCCAAGGGAATCGCCACCACGGTAGCGGAATTACCCACGCCGCCGGCACCGCCGCCACCACCGGTCGACTGCGCAAGAATGGCCGATGCGCCATGCCCGCGTGTTGCCTGGGTACCAGATAAACCCAGCGCAATGGCGCCGCCTTTTCCTCCGCCCCCGCCACTGCCGCCTATGCCCAGCGCTGTATCCATGGTGAACTCGTTGTTGGCCAGAATAGCCGCGGCACCCGCCGTAGCGTCGCCACCCATGCCGCCGCCGCCCCCTACACTTTGCAACACAAAACCGTGGGAAAACGCGCCGCGGGTGGTCATGTTGTTGGCAAGGTCAAAATCAATCTTCCCGCCATTGCCCGCCATGCCGCCGGTACCGCCAACCGAAATGCCTACGTTAATATTGGGCACTTCCGGAATCGACAACGTGGAAAAGGCATCGGCCGTCGAAGCACCGCCAACACCCCCGCCCCCGCCAATACTCTGCAACAGCATGCCAATGGCATCGTGGCCCGTTGTAACAACATCACCAAAGGAAGAGGCAGCCGAGGCGCCATTCGCCCCTTTGATATCACCGCCATGGCCGCCATGGCCGCCATCACCGCCCACGCCCAGCGCTACGTTCAACCCTACGCCACCGTCGTAACTGTGGGCCGCACCACCCTTGCCGCCGCCCGAACCAATCGTATGCGCCACTACACCATGGGCGTGCTGCCCGGAGGTTGTAATGGTGCTGGTCTGGTCCGACCCTGAGTCACTCAACCCGCCAAATTCAAGCGCTCCGCCATCACCGCCAATACCTCCACGCCCCCCGATTGAAGTGGACGTTGGCGTGCCAATTGAATACGAGCTGGCATGCCCGCCATTACCGCCGCCGCCGCCCACCGACTGCAGCACCACGCCTTGCGCGTAATTGCCTTCGGTGGTGATGCTGGCACGGTTCTTTTGTGAAAAACTCACCGTACCGGCTTCACCACCATGACCGCCATCGCCACCCACGGCCACAAACAAACCTTTCGCATTTCCGCCATTCCCGCCGCCACCGGCAATAGACTGCATCAGCAAGCCCGTTGCACCGGCGCCCTTGGCGATAATTTGTCCGCCATCACCCTTATAAGTCACAGTGCCGGCCGTACCGCCGCTTCCCCCGGAGTCGCCGATAAACGGCAAAAAGCCACCACTTGCGCTGGCGCCGTTGCCGGCGATCGACTGGGCCACCACGCCAATGGCACCACTGCCCAGCGCTGTGATGCTGCCTTTATTTTCTATCGTGACATTACCTACTTTGCCGGGCGATGACAGCGAGCTGGGAGCGGTACCCAGAAAGGGTTGGCTGCTCCAACCTACCGCACTGCTAGCCAGAATGCCGATCGTCGTATCGGTTGCGGTTGCGGTGTCGGTTGTGTTCCCAACTGACACGGAACTGCCGGCGTCTAGCGATACCAGCACATCGCGATAACTATTACCCGATATACGGAAGCCTTTACCACTACTGGGATTCTGGGCCGTACTGGTGGCAACAAGCCCGATTGTGTTGGTGCTACCAAGGTTAACGTGCGCCGCTACCAGCTTAAGGGTCACGTTACTGCCACCCCCCGACGGGGAAGCGTGCAGATCGCTAATGTCAGACTGCGTGGCCGCGCCCACACTGGCAGCAACCAGACCAATTGAATAAGGTTTACTTCCTTTAACAGTCCCTTGGAAGGTGACATCAACAATGCCACCCTTGCCATTACTGCCGGCACCACTAGTGTAATTATTAATCGTTCCTTTACCGCCTTGCGACAAGGCCAGTAGCCCTACCATCGGGGAGTTTGCATGGGCATTAACATTCAGGGTTAAGTCGTCGGCAGAGTGAACAGACACATCACCACCGAAACCACCCGATAACGCCACTGTGCCATCGTTTGTGGCCTGCCCCCCTTTGGACATGACCGTTACAAGGGCGCCACCCGCTTCCCAAGGCAAGCTACTACCGCCTTCAGCCAAAGTTCCCGAGCCCGTAATTGACGCACCACCATACGAACCATAAGAAACGGTGCCCGCATCGAATCCCCTTCCAACCCCATTTGAATGACTGCCCTGGGCACCTTCTGATCGAAAGTGGTAAACGCTAGTTGGCCCGTTATTACCTGCAGCATCAAACTTGCCATCATCAAGCGACGCTTCGACACTGACACCCTCCACCTGAATATCGAGGTTTGGCCCGACTCCACCGGTAGAATGATGCGAATCCTGCGTCCCCTGACCAATGATAGAGACATAACTATGCGTTGGTTTACCCGTTAAAACTGCAGTGGAATAATCGGTGTAAAGGTCACCAATAGTCGCAGTCATCGACAAAGGCGATTCTGAAGAATTGTTCTGAAAAACCAGCCATTGCTTTAGAAAGTCAGAACTCTTGCCCAGTGCCAACTTTGCAGAAAATCCTGAACTGACATCAATGTTGGTACCGGGTGCAACGGATCGGTTGTTAACGATCCACTGAAGCGACGCGCTGGTTTCATCCGTTTCCACCCTGGCCGTACCGGCCTGAGCGCCGGCCGCATATGCGAACAGGGACATCAACACAACATTCGGCACAAACAACGGCTTTTTCATTCGTATTTCCAGTAACGGTTTGCTGGAAATGTGCCACGTATCACGTTCACGATGCCAGTCTCAAATCTCTCAATTATCTCAATGTGGATAAATAAACACACATAAAGCCTAATCAACCAAAAACACAATGCCCTTGCCAAACACCACGCGGATCGGTAGGGGAAATTGCATCTTTCGCGCCTTGTTGCGTAAACGGCTCAACACGACATCAATGCGATGTATGTCGGGCTCGTCGTGGAAACCAAAAAGATGCTCATGCAAATAGGTTTTATCGCACACCTCGTTCGGATAGCGCATCAGCGTTTCCAGCAAACGGCCCTCCTGTTCGGTCAGGCTCAATATTTGCCCCTGGGGTGCGACCAAACAAGAGTCGTGCAATCCCCAGGCGGGCGAACCCGCGTTCTTTTTTGTCTCTCCCGATTCGCTGCGTTGCGCAAGACGCTGCCATAGATGGGCAAGCACAATGGCCAAATCAGCGAAGTTCACCGGTTTCACCAAATAAGCATCGGCACCCAGTGCAAGCCCGCGCGCCCGATCACCTTGGGCGCCGCGCGCGCTCATGACCACCAAACCATACGGTCCAAGACCACGCAAGTAATCCAACACGCTGAAACCGTCTTCACCGGGCAAGCCGATATCCACCAACACGATGTCCACCGGCGCGGCATGCAAGCGCTTCCAGAAGGCTTCTGCACTGGAAACGGCCCATACCGAAAAACCTTTCGACTCAAGAAAGAAAGCCAACTCCTCCTGCAGGCCAAGGTTGTCTTCAATAATCGCAATCCGCGCCTGGCGCCCTGTGTTCTGCATATTCATTTTTACGGCTCACCCGGTAGCGTGAGTTGAAAACAACTTCCCTGAGCACTGCTGTATGCCAGTACCAGATCGCCGCCATGCGCACGCGCAATTTGCCGGGCAACATATAAACCCAGGCCTGTTCCGCCAGGGTCATTGACACCCGCCCGACCTTCTTGCGAAGCATGGCGTCGATACCGCTCGAAAATAATGTCTGCATCGGCGGCGGCCACGCCTTTACCGTGATCCCGAACCGAAATGCACACGACATGCCCTTTCATTGCGTCAACATCCTCTTCTGCCCCAGACTGGCCCGCCTTGGCCTGACCGCTACCCAGGCGAGTCGTCACATCGATATCCACCGACCCTTGCTCGCTATATTTCACCGCATTATCAAGTAGATTCGACAAAGCTATGCGCAACATGGCCTGATCGGCGACAACGGGAATGTCAACGCGTAAATGGTTGGAAGCTGTTTCACCATTGACCGATAAATGCCACCGATGACGCTCCGATCGGTCGACTACTTCGGTGGCGGAACGCACAATATCCAATACATTGACCTTGTCGCATTGCAGCGTTAACCCTTCTGCGTTCAGGCGCGAATCAGCCAGGCAATTGTCGGTAAGCTGAACCAGCCGATTCGTAGCCAAGCGCATATTCCGGTAACGACGCCGGCGCTGCGCGTCGGAAATGGATTTCAGCTGCAAATTTTCCAGCGCACTGGAAATGACCGCCAGGGGGTTGCGAAACTCGTGCGCCACCATGCCAATGAACTGTCTTTGATGAAAGCTGGCCTCGCGCTCTATATCAAGTTCACGCGCCAATTGAACCCGGTTTTGTGCTTGTCGCGACTCCTGCCTGACAAGAAACGCCACCCAGGCAAGCACCGTGAACATGTTCAACATGATGACGTATTGCCAAAGCCCGTAGACCGTTTCATTGTAGGGAATCCAACCGAACAGTGAGGCCAACGCCAGCAAGCCGGCAACAACATACAGCATCGGCATCAACCCCACTACTAATGTCATTACGCCGCTTTGTGCGTCGCGCCAGATCGACCAAGCGCTATAGGCCAGCACCACCGCGGTGGTAATAAACACGATCGCCTGGATATCGATTGCCAACGCATAAAAATCAAAGGGAATGCTCACTTGCAGAAACAGATTCAGGCCAATAATGCACCACATAAACCGATTCAAACGTGGATGATGCCTGCGTAAATCCAGCGCCTCGATAACCAGCCAAAGCAGGCTGGTATAAGTGAGCAAGGTAAGAATGCCAGTCAGATAGTGCTGGATCACGACAAAATGCGGCCGCAGCATCCAATCGATAAAGCCCTGTATACATGCCACCAGCCAATACGATAAAGAAAACGCAAGCAGCGCCCACACCAGCCGCCGACGCAGGTAGATTGCTGCAATCAGTGCCAGAATGCTGGAGAACGCCGCCAAGCCAAAATAAAAACCCCAGAATGCGGTACTTCGGGTCGACGCCTGAACAAACGCGGTGGGTGACCACAACGATGCCTGCAACAATACCGCGCTGGTGCTTTGTACCCGCACCACCACTTCGTATCCGGGTGGCGTGTTCAACCTACTTGTGCGAGCGCCCGTTTCGTTATCAGCAGCGCCCAAGGCAGGCAAGACAAACACGGGAAAACGGTAGTCGATATCCCCACGAGCCTGGGGCCATTGATCACCGGCGTGGCGCACCACCCAGGGGCGCGGGGTGTCGCCTGTTCCCCGCTTTACGCCGGGCCGATAAAACAGTGTGACATCATCGGAGAAACTGGGGCGCAACTGCAGCCAACGTGCCTGTTCACCAACCGGCGCAAAGAATCGTACCCACAGCGCCGAACGGGTGTATCCCAACGATACAACGCGATCGCTTGTCCTGACTTGATCGTCCGGCAGCGCAACAAACTGGTCGACTGTCATTGACCCATCAACATCTTCATACCATTGAAATGCAACATCATGCCCCAGTGCAGACTGCGCCACGGCAAGCTGCCCCAAAGCCGGGGCAAAGGCAAAAAAAGCCAGAAGCAATAAGGTGTTGAAATATCTGCCAATCGGAGTCATGGCGCACTATAACGCGTCGCAATCATTCATACACGCGACACAGGGGAAACCCTTGTGCCCAAAGTCATGGCGATAGTGATATCCTGCACAGCAACAAATCAACCTGTAGACCGTGCGTCCAAGCGCGGCATTTCCGCGTATAACTCAACGTTCCGATGCAACATCCAAAAGCGGCAACCGATCCCTTTCTTACTTTTCGCAACGTTAAGAAAACCTACGATCAGGCATCTCTGGTTGTAAAAGACTTCAATCTCGATGTAAACAAAGGTGAGTTCGTTACCCTGCTTGGGCCATCGGGTTCCGGCAAGACGACCGTATTGATGATGCTGGCCGGCTTTGAAAACGTGACCAGCGGCAATATCAGCATGAACGGGATACCCATTACCGCCACGCCGCCGTACAAGCGAAACATTGGCATGGTGTTTCAGAATTACGCCTTGTTTCCCCACATGACCGTCGCCGAAAACCTGGCTTACCCGCTTAAAGTGCGCAAACTGCCGCGGGCCCAAATCAGGCAGAAAGTGGCCGAGTATCTCAAACTCATTGAAATGGACGATTTCGGCAACCGCCATCCCGCGCAACTGTCTGGCGGCCAACGTCAACGTGTTGCACTTGCCCGCGCCTTGATATTCGAGCCTGCCCTGGTGCTCATGGACGAACCCCTGGGCGCGCTCGATAAAAAGCTGCGCGAGCAAATGCAATTTGAAATCACAAGACTGCATCAAAAACTGGGATTCACAGTTGTTTACGTAACGCATGACCAGGTTGAGGCGCTCACCATGTCCAATCGAATTGCGGTTTTCAACCAGGGCAAGGTGCAGCAATTTGCTTCGCCCAGCGAGCTTTACGAACGGCCAGCCAACGCCTTTGTGGCCAGTTTTATTGGCGAAAACAACCTGATCCCCGCCACCATTGAAAGCATTCAGCCCGGCGGTGCAGTAAAGGCAAAACTGCCGAACGGCACCGTGGTTACGGCACTGAATGGAAACTGCAAGGATAAAGACACGCACTGCATTATTTCGGTTCGCCCGGAAAAGCTGCGCACCGTGCAACCCAATGATGACAATCGTGAACGGGCGGCGCTTGGCTCACAAGAGAATCACCTCACCGTCAGTTTCGTTACCCGTCACTATGTTGGCGACTTCATTCGTGATTTTTTCGCTGTACCCGCAGGCCCTACCGGCCCCGTGCAAAGCGATACGACGGTCACCACAAAGACACTGAACGGCCTCGATGCACCGCATTTTCGTCAGGGGCAATCAGCAGAACTGCGCTGGCAGCAATCTGATTGTTTCGCATTCCAACCTGACTCATCCTCTCTTGAAGGAGACTAAACATGAACAGAACGCTGAAAACCCTGTTGGGAACAACTGCATTGGCGGGCATGGTCCTTGTTGGGCAAGCCCAGGCGCAAGACCGACCCCTTACCGTGGTTTCGTTCGGCGGTGCCTACGGTGCCACCCAAAAGAAACATCAGGTTGACCCTTATGCAGCCGAAACCGGAAAAAAAGTCCTCATGGAAAGCTACGCCGGCGGTGTGGCTGAAATGACAGCACAAGTGCAATCGGGCAACATTCAATGGGATGTAGTCGACATTGAGTCCATTGACCTGGAGCGCGCCTGCGCAGAAGGCCTGCTGGAGGTTATTCCGCGCGACATCCTTTTGCCGGGTGACGACGGCACGCCGGCCAAAGAAGATTTCTTCCCCGTGACGCTGGAAAATGAGTGTGGCATTGGCGTAATGCTGTGGGGTAACATCTTCGCGTACAACGACGAAACCATTGGCAAGGTAAAACCCACCACGCTGGAAGACTTCTTCAACGTAGAAAAAATTCCCGGCAAACGGGCCTTGCGCAAGCGCCCGCAAGTGAACATGGAATGGGCCTTGCTGGCCGACGGCGTAGCCCCTGAAAAAGTCTACGACCTGCTGGCCACACCCGAAGGCCAGGCCCGTGCCTTTGCCACGCTCGATACAATTAAAGATCATGTGGTGTGGTACGACAGCTGGTCGCAGGCCCCTCAGTTGCTTAACGACGGCGGCGCCGTGATGGTGCAATCGGCCAACGGCCGCATTTACAACGCCATTGCCGATGAGAACCGGCCTTTCACCATAGTGTGGGACAACACCCTGTTCGATATGGATGTGTGGTCGATTTTGAAAGGGTCGCCCAACAAAAAACAGGCGCTTGAATTCATTGCACTTACCACACGCACCAAACCGCTGGTGGGTTTCCAGGACGTAGCGTACGGCCCGGCGCGCAAATCTTCCCAGGCGCTGGTAGACCCGGATGTATTGCCGCATTTGCCCAGCAGTCATATGGATGAGGGCATGAAGGCCAATAACGTATTCTGGGCCGACTACGGCGAATCACTGACGGAAAAATTCAATGAGTGGTTACTGAACTAAATCATGCACCAGAGCCCTGGCAGCCTTTCAGCCACCGAGATACAAACCGAAAGAAAGGAACAGCAACGCCGGCGGCGCACCAGTTTGCTGCTGGTCACGCCCATTTTGCTGTTCCTCTTTTTCGCCTTTGTGGCGCCCATTTCCAGCATGCTTCACCGCAGTATCTACAACCCCACACTGGTTGAACTGATACCCGATACAGTTGATGCACTTTCAAGTTGGAACCGCACCGGCACGCCAGCGCCTGAAACGCTACGCACCTTTAGCCTTGAGTTGCAGCAACTGGCAAAAAACCGGGAGTCGGGTCGCCTGGCTTCAGCGGTTAATCGCGCCTACCCTGGCGCCACCAGTTTAATTAACGCCACAGCACGGAAACTGCGCAACGCCACCCCCAATGAACTGTCGCAAAGCGGGCACCAAACCCTGCTTGATGCCGACCCGCGATGGGGCCAGACCAAACTATGGCAAGCCATCGACCGGCTGGGCGCCAAGTACCAGATCGACAATTACCTGACTGCGCTTGACCTGGAGCGCGACGCACAAGGCCACATACAAAAACGACAATCAGCCAGTATTTACATCGACCTTTACGGCAAGACACTGGGTATGTCGCTGCTCATTACGCTGCTTTGCATTGCGCTGGGTTACCCGGTTGCCTATTGTCTGGCCCACGCACCGGCACGTATTGCCGGTGTACTTTTGGTGATGGTGCTTCTACCGTTCTGGACGTCCTTTCTGGTACGCACGACCGCCTGGATTGCCCTGCTGCAAACCAACGGTGTGGTGAACACGGTTCTGGAAAGCATCGGCCTGATCAGTCAACCGCTCGACATGCTTTACACGCCGCTGGCCACGATCCTGGCCATGACCCATATTTTATTGCCCTTTATGATCCTGCCCCTATACAGCGTCATGAAGGGCATTGATCCCAGCTACGTCAAGGCCGCGCTATCGCTGGGCAGCCCGCCGTTGTCGGCGTTTGTACGTGTTTACCTGCCGCAAACCGTCCCCGGCTTGAGCGCAGGCTCGTTGCTGGTCTTCATTACCGCGGTGGGCTATTACATTATTCCGGCGCTGGTAGGCGGCACCGATGGGCAAATGATCTCGAACATTATTGCCTACCACATGCAGCAATCGAACAATTGGGGCCTGGCCTCGGCGCTGGGCTCGTTACTGTTGGCCGTTATTGTGATTCTGTACTGGCTGTACGATCGCCTGGTCGGCGCCAGCAACCTGAAACTAAGCTGATACTAAGCTGATGACTCAAACCAATTATTATTCCGGGCAACATCGGTTCAGCGTCTGGCTTGTGCGACTGGCAGCCGGGCTGGTGCTGTTTTTCCTGCTTTTGCCGATACTGATTGTGATTCCGCTGTCATTTAACGCGGAGCCTTTTTTCACGTTTACAGAAGGCATGTTGCGGCTTGATCCAAACGCCTATTCACTTCAGTGGTACAAGGCCATCGCCGATAGCGCCAAATGGAAACTGGCCGTCCAAAATAGTTTCCTGATCGGACTGTGCGCCACTTTTATTGCCACCACCCTGGGCACACTGGCCGCAGTGGGGCTGGCCAGCGCCACCATGCCATGGCGCCGTGCGATTACCGCGCTGTTGCTTTCGCCCATGATTGTCCCGCTCATTATCGTGGCGGCCGGCATGTTCTTTTTCTACACCCGCTTCAATCTGGTGGCCAGCTTCTGGGGCATTGTGATCGCCCACGCCGCCCTGGGCGTGCCATTTGTCATCATCACCGTAACCGCCACCCTGAGCCAGTTTGATCAAACCCTTTACCGGGCCGGCTTAAGTATGGGGGCCTCGCCATTCAAAGTATTCTGCACCATTATTGTGCCCTTGATTCGACCCGGCGTTATTTCAGGCGCCTTGTTTGCCTTTGGTATTTCATTCGACGAGGTCATTGTGGTGCTGTTCCTGGCCGGCCCCGACCAGATCACCATTCCGCGCCAAATGTTTTCCGGCCTGCGCGAGCAGATCAACCCCACCATTCTTGCTGTGGCCACCCTGTTGATTGTGTTTTCCGTGGCCTTGCTGGCCACCCTTGAAGTTTTGCGCCGGCGCATGCCCAAAGCATAATCAACCGCGAAAAAATCAAATCGAAAACCATCGCTGGCCCGGATCCCGGTAAACATCCACGCGTCCGTCGATACGGTGATAAGTAAGGTAACAGTAATCTCGCGGATTACTCAGTACACCCGGCGTAAAAACCGCGGCATTTGTGCCATCGCAACGCGCTGAACGAGTCCAGATCCCCGGATGCCCCTGGCGATGCAGTTTGGCACCCAAAAGCTGACAGTCGTCATAATCGTTGGCCGTCAGTTGCGGCCATGAGTCGATGATGGGCACCAGGTTCACCAGCGCGGCATCACACCGCACATTATGCACCCGGCGCTCAATGGTAACGTCATTCGCCTGCTCAAGCCCGGCATCGGCCAGAAACGTGTTTTGCCAATGATAAACCGTTTCATACACCGTGGTTTCCAACGACTCGCTGCCATACCAGACACCGAATTTCCCCGCGCTGAACCGGCTTTGGCCGATATGATCGAAGGGAAACTGAATTGCGGAAAAATGGGCTGCGTCTTCGAACGGACGATCAATAATCGGCTGCTCCGACTCATAAAACGGCGGCTTCAACGCCAGTTCAAGGTTAATGGCTGAATCCCAGTCTTGGGGGTTGTCACTTAAGTCGTCGAACAGATCCTGGCCTTGACGTAACGAAACGATATTTCGCAAGAGATCCTGCTCGACATTTTTAAGAGTCAGCCCGTCCAAATCGGCAAACGCCATTATCGACCCCGCTGAACGTCAAGATACGAGCGCACCTGATGCAGGCCCATGATGCCGTACTTTTCAGCGACACTAACCGGCGACAGGCCGCCAAAGGCCCTATTGGCCTGTGTCATCCAGTCATAAGCCAACTGGCGGTTATGTGGAAACAATAAACGCAGTGACTTATGAATACCCAGCAAAATACCGGCCCGCTCGAGTTTGTCGCGATCGTTAGCCAAAGGCTTGCCAGCACGATAATCAGACAACAAACCACGATTGGTGGGCGAATAGCCCAGCAAGCCAAGCATTTGCGCACTGGTTAAACCCCAGTGATCAAACAGTTTCATCAGCATGACGCTGATTTTGCTTCGGTCGACGCCCTGAGTGTTGTGGTCAATTTGCATATGCGCACCTTAAACCGCTTAAATCAACAATTGTTATTATAACAACAAATAATGTTGTTTTTGCAACAATAATGGCGGCGTGCATGACACGTGGCTGTTCCTGACCACACAAACAAAAACGCCCCCTGTTTCAGGAGGCGTTTTTTTATCGCGAGCAATCCGCTAGTACAAGCGGATGGGGCGATTAAAGAATTTGAATATTTGAAGCCTGAGGGCCTTTCTGGCCTTCAACTGCTACAAACGACACACGCTGGTTCTCTTCAAGAGATTTGTGGCCTGTGCCCTGAATTTCGCTGTAATGTGCGAAAAGGTCTTTACCACCGGATTCCGGCATGATGAAGCCGAAACCTTTTTCGTTGTTAAACCATTTCACAATACCAATTTCTGTTTTCAATTTAATAGTCCTAAGATAAAAGGGAAAAAATTATCCCCATACGAACTTTGGACCTATTTACGACATAACACCAGCACTGTTACAAAATAACACGCTGCTATTTATCTTTCCTTCGTGCAGTATCATTCGCGAATTGCTGAATCTTGCGGGTTGGTCCGGAGACAATCAACAGGTCGTCCGGCAAAATTTCTGTTTCGGCAACCGCATGCTGGAAATCCGTTTGGGCACGTTTTACGCCCACTACTGTTACGCCGAATTTCTCCCGTACCCGTGAATCAAACAACAGCTGGTGATGCGTACATTCCGGAGCCCGGATTTTGGCAATGGCAAAGCCATCGTCAAACTCAATGAAATCCATCATCCGGGCCGTGATCAGATGCGCAACGCGTTCGCCCATGTCGCCTTCAGGCGACACAACATGATGCGCACCGATACGGCGGGCGATCTTGCCGTGTTCGGGCGTTAAGGCTTTGATCCAGATGTCCTTGATCCCCAACTCGGTCAGCGCCATCAACGTCATCAGGCTGGCCGATAAGTCAGACCCAATACCGATTATCGCGTGCGAAAAATCGGCTACCCCAAGCTGGCGCATAGTGTTCACATTGGTTGAGTCGGCCTGAACTGCATGGGTGAGCATATCGGCCCACACTTGAACCAGTTCCGGGTCCCGGTCGATCCCCATCACATCATGCCCAAGACGGGTCAACGCATCGGCAACCGAGCTGCCAAATCGACCCAAACCGATAACGACAGCGCTATCGCCTTTGGAAAATGAAAACTGTTCGGTAAATAAACTAGCCAACAATTGGATGCTCCTCAGCGTAGCGGTATGGCATGCGGCGTTTACTCAAGACGATCGAGGTCGCCAACGTAATCGTACCGACTCGCCCAAAATACATTAATGCAGTCAGAATCACCTGGGCTTCGGGAGGCAGGCTTGCCGTAATGCCGGTCGACAACCCCACAGTGCCAAAAGCGGATACCACCTCGAAAATAACCTGATCCGTTGGCAAGTCGGTCATTCGCAGAATCATCAGCGTTGCCGAAACAACCAGGGCACTGCCCAGCACCAAAACGGTAATGGCTTGCCGTTGCGCCTGTGGCCCAACCCGACGACCAAACGCTTCACTATCGTTCAAACCCCGTATTTCGGCAACCACAATAAGCACCAGGATCACAACGGTACCGACTTTAACGCCACCGGCGGTACCCGCACTGCCCCCGCCGATAAACATTAATAGATAATGCAGTGCCCAGCTTTCGTGATTAAGCAAACCGATATCCAGCGCGTTGAATCCCGCCGTTCGGGCCGAAACAGACATAAAGGCCGCAGACCAAAGTTTATCCAGGAAAGACAACGCGCCCAGCGTTTTCTCGTTATGCCACTCGAAAGCCAGCAATCCGAAAAAACCCACGAGCAGCAAAATGCCGGTACCCGAGAGAGTCAGCTTGGTATGCAAGGACCAATGCCTGGGGTCGCGGATTTTCATACGCAAGTCGTGCAATACCGGAAAACCAATACCCCCCACCAAAATTGCAACCATGATCGGCAACAATACCAGCGGATCTACGGCAAACCTGACCAGACTATCGGGGTAAATTGAGAACCCCGCATTGTTGAATGCGGAAATAGAATGAAAAACGCCATGCCAAACCGCATCTCCAAACGACATGGCATAGCTGGAATAGAAACGCGCAATCAGAAAAAACGCAGTAATTGTCTCAACGACAACGGTTACGACAAAGACCAGTCTGGCCACGCTGCCAATGTCGCCCAGGCCCAACGAATGCGTCTCGACCTGCGTAACCAGCTTGGTTCTAAGGCGCAAGGAACGATTCACCATCAGACCCAGCAACGTCGCTGCCGTCATCATGCCAAACCCGCCGATCTGGCATAGCAGCAGGATCACGACCTGGCCGAACATCGACCAGTACGTGCCGGTATCCACAATGACCAAACCGGTAACACACACAGCCGAGACGGCGGTGAAAAAGGAAACCAGCAATGAACCCGTTTCTGCGCCTGCGTGTGACACAGGCAGCATCAACAAAAACGTTCCGATGACAATCGCAATCAGAAAACCAAGTGCGACCGCCCTGGCCGGATGGAGGAGGAATCTCATGCAAATTGAGCGACGATTAAGGTGCGGGCATTTTACGCCGGAATCCTCGATGTGGAATCGACTACGCCGTTAATGTGTATTTTTCTGCCAACGTCATGAAGGCTTTCATATAACCAATGTTCAAGTCTGTGTCACGAATGCCCAGATGAATCTGTTTATGAATCCCCTGCTCGCCCAACCGAACCGGCACGACCCCGAACTGGCTGGTGTTTTCGTTGACCAGCCAACGTGGCAAAGCTGCAATCGCACGGCCGCACGCCACCATTTGCAACATAATGTCGGTCGTTTCAATTTCCTTGTGCCGTCGGGGCGCCAGGCCTGCCGGCAGCAAGAATTGCGAGTAAATATCAAGACGTTCAATAGAAACAGGATAGGTCACCAAGGTTTCACTAACCAGGTGGCCGGGCTCCACGAAATCCAATTTGCTCAAGGGGTTATCTCGCCCCACCACAAGGACCTGTTCATAATCAAAGACCGGCGCAAAATGAAGGCCATTCTTATAAAAAGGGTCTGGCGTTACCAGCATGTCAATTTCATGACTGAATAAGGCACCGATGCCGCCGAACTGGAACTTTTGCCGCACATCGATATCCACATCGGGCCATTGCTGCATATAAGGCGACACCACCTTCAACAGCCACTGATAGCAAGGGTGGCATTCCATTCCGATGCGCAACTGGCCCCGTTCGCCTCGGGAAAATTCCCGCAACCTGTCTTCGGCATCGATAAATTGCGGCACAAGGCGGTTGGCCATGGCGAGCAAATACTCGCCGGACTGTGTTAATCGAAGACTGCGCCCTTCACGATGCCACACGGCCACACCCAATTGATCCTCCAGTTTGCGCATGGAATGACTCAAGGCCGACTGCGTAAGGTGCAGGTGATTGGCGGCTGCCGTTAACGAGCCACGCTCATTTACCGCCCTGATAATGGATAAATGGATGCGTTCGATCATCGCCATACATGAATTAAATTCATTGATTTATGTGGAAATACCATTTTACTTCATTAATCAAAAAACCAACAATAAGCCACTCGTCATCCTGTACGACTGAAACACCCATCACATTCAAACGATTGGCAATGCTTAAAATGAACATATCTCAAAAATCGAACGCCACACCCAACAAAGTCGCAACCCATAATCTTGGTTTTCCCCGAATTGGCCCGAATCGCGAATTAAAGTTCGCGCTGGAAGCCTATTGGAAGGGGGAGTCAAATGTCGATGACCTGGAACGCTGCGCTACCCAATTGCGCAGCCAGAACTGGCAATGGCAAAACACGCTCGACTGGACCCCCGTCGGTGAGTTTTCATTCTATGACCATGTTCTGGACACCAGCTTCATGCTGGGCAACATTCCCGAGCGCTTTCAGTCATCGGCGGACACCGGTCTTGACTGTTATTTCCAGGTGGCCCGGGGTCGCACCGCCGGTGAAATGACCAAATGGTTCGATACCAACTACCACTATATCGTGCCCGAATTCAGCCGCAATACTCAATTCAAGTTGAACGCAACCGCGTTGCTGAAACAGATTGAGCAGGCGCAAACGGAAAACGTACGTGTCAAGCCCGTTCTGATCGGCCCCGTTACCTATCTTGCGCTGGGTAAATCAACTGACGGAACCAAACCGCTTGATCTGCTCGAGGCACTGCTACCCGTTTACGGCGAACTGCTGAACCTATTGGCTGAAAAAGGGATTGAATGGGTACAAATTGATGAGCCCGTCTTAGTCACCGAACTGGATTCTGAATGGGCTCACGCATTGAGCATTGCTTACCATTCACTGAAAAGCGCGCCCGTAAAGATCCTGCTGGCGACTTATTTCGGCAGTTTGCAGGAAAATGCCTATTTGGCCGCCAACTTGCCCGTAGCCGGACTGCATGTTGATGCTATCCGGGGTCGGCAAGATATCCAGCCACTGTTGAATGTATTGCCGCTACACCGGACTTTATCGCTCGGTGTCGTCGACGGGCGCAATATCTGGAAAACCGACTTGAACAACATCCTGGATTGGCTCGAGCCGATTGCGCGGGAGGTGGAAAACCCGTTGTGGCTGGCGCCGTCGTGCTCCTTGTTGCATGTTCCGGTTGATCTGGAAAAAGAAACCCAACTTGACCCCGCCCTGACCAGTTGGCTTGCTTTTGCCAGGCAAAAACTGCAGGAACTGAGCATTTTGGCCCAGGCGCTGAATAATGGCAGAGACGCTGTCGCATCTGTACTGCAGGAAAATCAAAAGGCAATTGAATCACGCCGTCATTCAGCTGACGTTAACAATCCAGACGTCAAGCTTGCGCTGGCCAACGTTAGTCCGCAGGCGGGTACACGCCAAAGTACCTATGATGAACGCGCCCGGAAACAGACGGCACGACTGAGGCTGCCGCTTTTCCCCACAACCACCATTGGCTCTTTTCCGCAAACCAAAGAAATCCGTCGTCAACGCCTGGCATTTCGCAAACACGAAATTGATGCCACGACCTACCGGGCAGCCATGCAAGCGGAAATCGCTTCGTGCATTAAAGAGCAAGAAGCGCTTGAGCTTGACGTACTCGTTCACGGCGAAGCCGAACGCAACGATATGGTGGAGTACTTCGCGGAACATCTTGATGGGTTTGCCTTCAGCCAATATGGCTGGGTGCAATCATATGGGTCCCGATGCGTGAAGCCACCCATTCTGTTCGGCGATATTCAACGCCCCAAGGCAATGACGGTCGAATGGATTCTTTATGCGCAATCGTTAACAGAGCGGCCCGTAAAGGGCATGTTAACGGGCCCCGTTACCCTGTTGAACTGGTCTTTTGTTCGCAATGATCAGCCCCGCTCTGTGACGTGTCGCCAACTTGCGCTGGCGATGCGTGAAGAAGTACTGGACCTGGAGCAAGCCGGTATCAGAATCATTCAGATTGATGAAGCAGCACTACGCGAAGGACTTCCCCTAAGGCAATCGCAATGGCGAAACTATCTGGGCTGGGCGATTGATTCGTTTCGTCTTTGCGCCAATGGTGTGCAGGACGATACGCAAATCCACACGCATATGTGTTATTCGGAATTCAACGACATCATGCCGTTTATTGCCGAAATGGACGCCGACGTCATCACCATCGAAACGTCACGTTCCAATATGAAGCTATTGGAAGCATTCAAAAACTTCCACTACCCCAATGAAATCGGGCCAGGGGTCTATGACATTCACTCGCCTGCAATACCCGATGCCACACAGATGGCTGCGCTGATTGAAAAAGCAGCACAGTACATACCGGTTGAGCGCTTGTGGATCAATCCCGATTGCGGCCTGAAAACACGCCAATGGGACGAGGTAAAA
Source organism: Pusillimonas sp. UBA3987 (assembly GCA_002384935.1). Lineage (GTDB taxonomy): Bacteria > Pseudomonadota > Gammaproteobacteria > Burkholderiales > Burkholderiaceae_B > Neopusillimonas. The sequence continues at coordinate 104,991 of DGCD01000003.1, read as the reverse complement.
CCGGCTTTGCGCGCCTTGGTTCAAGCCGCGCAAAGCCTGCGTAAATCAGTACCCCAAGGCCAAACGCGAGCCTGCGCGCCGGTCGTCTGACCCATCAGACGAGTCGGCATCGTCGACCCAATCATTTTCACTCACACCGGCGTCTTCAGATTTTTTTGAAGACGCCTTTTTTGAGCGCTTTGACACACGGCCGTCAGATTCGTCGGGGCCGGATGAGGCACCACCGCCATCGCCGTTCGAACTGCCTGGTTTCCAGCCTAGATCCTCAATGAGGTTAACTTTGAAAGTAGACACCAAACGCGATAGGTCGGCCGCCTGCGACTGCATATTCTGCGACGCAACCGACGCTTCCTCGACCAGGGCAGCATTTTGCTGGGTTACCTGATCCATCTGCATTACAGCCTGATTCACCTGCTCGATACCGGTGCTTTGTTCTTCGCTGGCTGCTGCAATTTCTTCCATGATGTCAACGACCTGCATAATGCTATCGACCGTGAGCTTCATGGACTCGCCTGCCTTGTTGACCAGCGTATTACCCTGATTCGTGGCAGCGACCGACATTTCGATCAGATCTTTAATTTCCTTGGCGGCTTGGGCACTGCGTTGCGCCAGCGAACGAACCTCGCTGGCCACCACGGCAAAACCTTTACCCTGCTCGCCTGCGCGAGCCGCTTCCACGGCCGCGTTCAACGCCAGGATATTGGTTTGGAAGGCAATACCATCGATTACGGTAATAATATCGGCGACCTGCTTGGCGCGCTGGTCGATACTGCTCATGGTTTCAACCACCTGACCCACCACGTCGCCGCTCTCGACCGCAACCTTCGAGGCCGAACCGGCCAACTGATTGGCTTTGCGCGCGTTGTCGGTATTCAGCTGTACCGTCGTGGTGAGCTGTTCCATCGTGGCGGCCGTTTCCGCCAAAGAACTGGCCTGTTCTTCCGTACGCGATGAAAGGTCAGTATTACCTGAGGCAATCTGGCTGGAAGCCGTCGCGATCGACTCGGAGCCAGACTGCACTTTGCTGATCACACCCACCAGGTTCTGATTCATCTGGCGCAAGGCCAGCAACAATTCTGCCGTTTCATCTTTACCACGCACATCGACCTGACGGGTTAGATCACGATTGGAAATGGCCTTGGCATAGCCCACCGCAGTTTGCAGCGGTCGCACAATAGAGCGGGTAATACCGAACGCAAACAAGATACCCAGCAATAATGCAACGGCACCCACCGCAAATACTATTTTTATCGCCAGCGCATTGTCTAAATCCAGGCGCGTTGAGCGCTCATTAATTTGTTTTTGCTGGAAAGCCAGCAAATCGTGTACGCTTTTTTCATACTTGGCACGCAAGTCTGGCACCGTTTCGGTCAGCATTTTGTCGGCCGTGGCAAAATCGCCCTCGCGCTGTGCCTGCAACGCTTGCGTATTTGCCGCATTGAAATCCGCCCGGGAACGTTGAGTATCCTGAAACAATTCCAACGCCGCGGGGTCACTGAGCAGCAACTGCAGCTCTTGTTGTATTTTTGAACTTTCGGCACTACCTTTCTCAATGGCTTTTTCGAATTGCTCACGCAAGCCCGGGTCGTACAACATGCCCAATACATCCATTTGAATGCTGTTTTCGCTCATGACGCTTAACCATCGGGACACCAAGCGTTCGGCCTTCATTCCACGCTCGGTAATCTCGGTGGTGGCCTGGGCGCCCGCATTCATGCGCATTAACGACACAGCCATAAGTATGGCCATAAATACAATCATCAGGCCAAAGCCCAATGTGAGCCGCGTACCAATTTTGAACCGATTCACCGTCCTCTCCTGTAGAAGCTTTACAAACTTTTTCTGCAGTCGGAGTTAACGACAGGAATCGGGCGTTCTTTAGGTCAGGCGGGTTTTCACAATTCAGATTTGGCAGCCAAAACCGAGGACAATACGCGTTCGGGCGTGAAAGGCTGTTGCTCCAGCGACACCCCCAGTGGCCTGAGCGCGTCATTCACCGCCGACCAAATGGCCCCTATGGCACCCACCGTACCTGCTTCACCCACGCCTTTTGCGCCTAACGTCGTTGTGGGTTCGGGTGTTACCAGATGCGAAACCTGGATATCAGGCATTTCCGAGGCCATGGGCACCAGGTAATCGGCTAATGACGCGTTAGTCATCTGGCCTGTATCACTGTAGACACAATGTTCGTAAAGTGCAGCTCCAATACCCTGAACAACACCGCCCCTGATTTGTTCATCGACCAGTAGCGGATTCAGGATTCGGCCGCAATCCTCGACAACCCAAAAATCAAGCAGATGAATCAAACCGGTTTCAATATCCACCTCGAGCGAAACAGCCTGGATACCATTGGCAAGAAAATACGGCTTGTCGGCAGGTGCAAAATGACGTTCCACCGTCAGTTCCGGCAACGCCTCAAGCGGAACCTGCGTGGAGTTATAGTGCGAGACATGGGCCAACTCGGCTAGCGAACATAAAACCTCGTTCGAAGCGGTATGAACCTGCCCTTCCTTGATAACCAGATGCTCAGCCGAAACGCCTTTCCAGGCCGCCACAATCTCCAGCACGTTCGCGCGCAACACTTTTGCCGCTCTCAGTGCCGCTTCGCCACCCAGCGAGGCACCTCGGGAGGCCCACGAACCACCCCCGATCGGGTCTCGTTGGGTATCTCCACTCATGACACTGACGCACGATAATGAGCACCCCATTACATCGGCAACAATTTGCGCCAGCCCGGTATGAACACCCTGGCCGCTTTCCGAAGCACTTGTAACGCACGACAAACTGCCATCGGCAAGTAACTGCAGCCGCACGGCTTCTTTACCTGCGACCTTCACGCCATTTCTGCCGTAAAGCCCCGAACCCACGCCCGTTTGTTCAATAAAAGTACACAGGCCCAAACCGACATACCGTTGATTCTGGCGTTGCTCGCTCTGCCAACTTGCATACGCCTGGAAATCGATTTCCTTTTCAAGCTTGACCAGACACTCATTCAACGACAAGTCGTCGGGTTGAACTGTGCTGCGATAATTCAACGCACGAATTTTCAGGCGGTCCATTCCCAGCGCAGCCGCCGCGTTATCAAGTAGCTGTTCGATGATTGCCGCGGCCAGCGGCTGACCAACCGCCCTGTAGGCGCCGGTAGGCACCTTGTTCACGAACGCGCCCCTGACTCGCCCTTTGACCGCCGGAATGTTATAGGCGGCGCCACACATATCCAGCACTTGCAACGCTTCCCCGACGCTACTGCGCGGATACAGGGAAACGGCGCCAAATGTAAATAAAGCATCAAACCGCAGCCCAAGAACATGACCTTCACTATCCAACGCCAGCGAGGCCTGCGCCGTTGCGTCCCTTGCATGTGCATCGCTCACAAACGACTCAAGCCGATCGGCCTGATACTTCACGGTAATACCCAGCAACCGTGCTATGGCCACTGTTGCCATCTCGTCGGGATACGCATGCAGCTTAATACCAAATGCCCCTCCCACGTCGGGACAAATCACGCGAACCTTGCCCATGGGAATGGCAAGCTGCCTTGCATAAATTTCCTGCATTTGAAAGGGAGACTGATGCGACTGATGCACCGTCAGCGAACCATCACGGGAGTCGAACCGGGCCACCACTCCACGCGACTCCAGGGGAACGCCAGTTTGGCGACCGAACGAAAAGCGATGTGTAACCACGTAATCTGCTTTCTCGAAAGCCAAATCGGCATCATTTTTGTCAAGTGTTCGCTCGAGCGCCAGATTGCTGTTCAAGGCCGGATGTGCAAGCGGAGAATTGGGCAGCAGTGCCTGCTCTGCATCGACAACGGCATCCAGATCTTCCCAATCGATGTCTATAAAATCAAGTACATCCTCTGCCTGTGCCCGCGTTTGGGCAACAACCGCAAGCACCGGCTCACCCTGCCAATACACCTCGTCAATCGCCAGGGCATGTTGAGGCGCGGATTGATGCTGCGGAAGTAAATCCAGCCGGGCAACCCAAGGCTCGCACACCGCCTGAAGATCCTTGCCGGTGACAATTTTGAGAACACCCGGCATCGACGCCGCCGACGACAAGTCACCAATGGTAAAACGTGCCCGGGCAAACGGACTTCGATAAAAAGCGATGTGATAATGTTTTCCCAGGGTCACATCGTCCAGATAGCATCCCTGCCCGGCTGCCAGACGTTGCGCAGCCTCCCGCGGTTCAGATCGACCAAAGGCATCAAGGGTGAAAGTGTGCAAATGACTCATTTTCGTCTACGCTCCGTTACGACCATTTCAATTGCATCCACAATGGCTTGATATCCAGTGCAACGGCAAAAATTTCCCGATATTTCTTCACGGATCTGCGTTCGATCGACGTCACGCCCGGAATTAATGAGTTCCAAACCGGTCATGATCATACCGGGCGTACAGTAACCACATTGCAACGCATTTCGGGCAACGAACGCTTTATGCAAGGCTTGCGCTTCACCCGACTGGACAACCCCCTCGATGGTTTCCACTTCCCTGCCATCGATTTGAACCGCAAACATCAGGCAACCCCTGGCAACGACTCCATCAACCCTGACATTACAAGCCCCGCAAATACCCGATTCGCATCCCACATGGGTGCCGGTCAGCCCCAGGTCGTGACGCAAGAAATCAACAAGATTTCTTCGTACGGGTACCTCACGTTTGCAAAGCACACCATTAAGCTTGAATTCAATCTCCATGTGTCTATTCGTTTCCACAGCCAGCCTCCTGAAACATTTGCGTGGCGACGCGGGCAATCAGAGCGCGAGCTTGCTGACGCTTGATATCCGGCTGATCAAAAGTATCGATTTCAAGTGAAGCCGCAACCTTTGCTGCAAGCTCCTTGGCCAGCTCGACAGAAGCGACTTTGCCGTGAACAATGGGCCCGGCATCAATCGCATATACCGGCGTTGCCCCAACGCCGAACGTGACCAGGTCGATTTCATGCACGACACTGTTTTTAATCTCGCATTGGGCCGCAACACCCACCTGTGCGAAATCGCCGTGTCGACGGCTGATTTCACCGAAACCGACAAAGATCCCGGGTTTAACAACAGGCCATCTGACCTCAACCAGCAGTTCGTCATCGCGTCGGGCGGTATCATAAAGCCCCTGGAAGAACGCCCGGGCCAACACCTGGCGTTCGCCATCACGCCGGCTATGCAAGACCAGGGTTGCATTGAGTGCCACTGCACAGGCCGGCATCTCCGCCGAAGGGTCAGCCAACGCAAGACTCCCACACGTTGTTCCCCGATTGCGAACCGCCGGGTGGGCAACATATTTCATGGCTTGGTGAACCAGCGGAACATGGTCACGAATCACAGCGGATGCGGCAACCTGGGCATGTCGACCCAGTGCCCCCACCCGCACATAGGTCTGATCCTCAGACAAGCCCACGCCATCAAGGCCTTCAACCCGGTTGATGTCAACCAGCACCTCGGCAGAAGACAACCTGAGGTTCATGGCCGGAACCAGACTTTGACCACCGGCAAGCACTCGTGCATCGCTACCGTACTCGTCTAACAGGTGACACACCTCGTCTATTGAACGCGGACAACAATAATTAAAATCTGGCGCCTTCATTTCGTGAACCTCTGCCTTTTAAACCTCATGTTGATCGCAATCAACGTCAAACCCTCGCGCGTGTGAGCAGCCAGAGCCTGCAAATAAAATACGCCGATCAGGCGTTCTCAGGACGAGCGGAGAACGACGCCACAAACTTCTCAAAAAAATCATCGGCCATCTTTTTTGCGGCACTATCAACCAGGCGGGAACCCAACTGCGCCAGTTTCCCACCAATTTGAGCTGAAACCTCGTAACGCAATAAGGTTTGTTCTGAATCGGCATGCGGCACCAATGAAACTTTCGCCAGCCCCTTTGCAAATCCGGCGATACCACCTTGACCTTCAAACTTGATGGTGTAAGCCGTGGGTGCCTCGACATCCAGCAATAACATACGCCCTTTAAATTTGGCGTTGACAGGACCAACCCTTACCGCCATCGCGACGTCGTACACGCCAGTCTCCAACTCTTCAAGCCGGTCACAGCCGGTAATGCATTCACGCAATACTTCAGTGTTGTTCAAGGCCGCCCAAACGGTGGGTACAGGTGCGGGGACAACACGCTCACTCGACATTTCCATAAACAATTGCTCGATAACAGGTTAGCGATTAGGTTATTCAATAATGAATGATATATTGAATTTAAGTGTTATTCATGTCAACGAGAGTCACTATGAGTAACGCCACAATTGGTCAGTATAAACCCTAAAAATAGCGAAAACATGGGGATATCCCTAATAAAAAACCAGCTTCGCGAGCGTGAAAAAGAAGGCTTTTCTGCAACCCGACTCAATCAAAAACAAATGTCATTTGATTAAGAAGGTGTCAAAAATAGTGATGCGGCGACACTTGCCACTGAAGGAACAAATGCGACGCAAACCCGAAAATAGCCAGGAGCGGGCAAAAAAAAGAAAGCAGGCACGCAACCCCGGCCTGCCTGAAGGCGATTTCTCGTAGAGACCTATCGCGGATTAAATTATTCGAAGCGGTGGCCCAGCACCATTGCTGTCATTAGTTCAGCAATACGGGTGACATCGCGCGTGTCACTAAGGCGAACATTAATGGTGAAACCATCAAAAGCCATCCATATAAGGTGTGACAACAGGCCTTCGCGCAAGAGAACATGGCGCTCAGGAGGCAGAATCTCCAGCAAAAGATCATTCAGAAACACCTCCACCTGAGACAAGAGGTTGTCCTGTTTACCCAGTTCGGGAGGCGCCAAGGCAAGTGCCTCTATAAGCGCATTGGCAAAAGAGTGGTCTGCTGCGGGAATATCGCTCCACAAGCCTGTAAACAAACGTTGTAATTTCGTTGCCGGCGATCTTAACTTTCTTACCGAATCCGCAAGCTCGTTCAGCTGGTGCTCAAGCCAGGGACGGTAAATAACATAGAGCAAAGCCATTTTTGAATCAAAGTAAACATAGAGCGTTCCCACGTTCATCTCGGCCTGCCGCGCAATATCGGCCATAGTCGTTGCCGTGTAGCCCTTGCGCGAAAACAAATCGAAAGCGGAAACCAGGATGGCCTCCCTCATGTCGTTTTTTTTGATTTGAACCATAATATTTTATTCAGCTTATTGTAAGCACTACCCCGCAGCTGCACCCTTAGCGCACAACCCTGTCGTGGGCTATTTTACCCACTTAGCCGCCTGGCCCAACGCCAAAACCTAGTGTTTACACGTATACCGATTCAATATCCTTGACAGGAGCCTCCTCATTAAAACAGAATATCATTTAGGTTTGAGAACTAACAGAGACGGATGACATGAAAACCGATGAGATAAATGCATTGGTAACACCCACTGCAGTCCACAAAAGTGTGTACACAGACCAGGCGATCTTCGATCTGGAAATAGAGCGCATTTTTGGCAAAACCTGGTTATATGTGGCTCATGAAAGCCAGCTTCGCCAGGCGGGCGATTTCGTACGTGCTCGTATCGGCTTGCAGGATTTCATTGTGACGCGCGACGAAAGCGGTGAAATTCACGTCGTGCAGAACCGGTGTACGCACCGTGGTGCAACCTTGTGCCACGAAAATCAGGGCAATACGAAGCGCTTCGTATGCGGTTATCACCAATGGATGTTCGATTTAAGCGGCACCCTGCGCGGTGTGCCGCATAAGCAAAGCTACCCTGAATCGTTCAACCTGAACGCACAAGAGCTGGCACTGAAAAAGGCACCGCGAGTTTCAACTTATCGTGGGTTTGTTTTTGCGAGTCTTAGCGCCACAGGCCCCGATCTGGTCAGTTTTCTGGGTCCGATGTGTGGCGCAATCGACAATCTTGTCGATCGATCTCCAGTTGGCGAGATTGAATTGGCGCCTACGGCATTCCGCCTGCAGTACCGCGGCAACTGGAAAATGCACCATGAGAACGCAAACGACACCATCCACCCGGGCGTCGTGCACAACTCTTCGGTACAAACAGCGCGCCAGCATAACGCGCAGAATACTGAGTTCGACGCAGGGCAAACCCGGGAAATGCTGCAAGGCAACGGTTTCAGCAAAAATGAGTGGGAAGGTATCGAATTGGCCGCGTTACCTGGCGGGCACAGCTACATGGACGGCATATACCGCAATGGCCTTCTTGCACGTAAAGAGGTCGATCCGGTTCGCGATCGTTATGAAGCAGCCATGATCCAGGCTTACGGCGAAGAACGAACGCGTGCGATATTGGATCTGGACCGCTTTAACAACCTGATATATCCAAATATCAATATCAATGCGCAATACCATCAACTTCGCGTCGTGCATCCGGTTGCGCCCGATCTCACCCTGGTCACTTCATATTGTTTCAAATTGGTGGGTGCCCCCGATGCCATTTTTCACCGCGCAGTGCGCTTTCTGACCAATCTCGGCTCACCCGCATCCATGATTTACGGCGATGATGCCACCATCTTTGAACGCTGCAACCAAGGGTTGCGCAATGCCGACAACGACGTCTGGATCAATATGCAACGCGGCATGGGTTACGAAAAGCCGCTGCCTCACGGCGGCACAATTGACGCAGCCACCGAAGCCCCCATTCGTTCGCAATTTCAAGCCTGGCTCGACTACATGACCACAGAGGAGCAGTCATGAACGACCTGAAAACCATGACGCGCCCATCCCAGCCAACTCAAGCTGGCGCTGCTGTCAACGATTCCTTACTAGCCACTATCGAGCAGTTCCTGTATCACGAGGCTCGCCTGCTTGATCAGCTTCAATACGATCAATGGCTCAATCTGTTCACCGATGAAGGCACCTACTGGATACCCGCGCAGCGCGGACAAACCGACCCGATTAACGTACCGTCGATTATCTACGAAAACAAAGATGTGCTGACCATGCGAGTACGGCGTCTGGCCGATAATCGCACATACCAGACGGCGCCCCGTCCGTATACTGTCCACATGGTAAGCAACATTCTGCTTGAGCCCCCAACCAATGAGGCACATGAGCATACTGTTTACTCAAGCTTAATGGTCCATGAGTTTCGCGATAGTCAGCACAGGCTTTTCTCAGGGTTAGGCACTCATGTATTGCACGATACGCCCCAAGGCCTGAAGATCATTTCAAAACGAATTGATCTTCTAGACTGCGACGGTCTTCATAACGCATTTATGAGCCTGCTTTAGGCCCAAGCACCGGCAGAACAAGACTCATGACACGCATCGTCAGAATTATTGAAAAAACCATCAGCCTTGCGTCTGGAATGCGCAATGCAGACATTAATTTCAACACAATGACGGCCAGCGCCGTTGTGATGGTTTCCGACGTAATCCGTAATGGACAACCCTTGATTGGTGTTGCCTTCGATTCAATTGGTCGCTATGGGCACGGCGCACTGTTGCACGAGCGCTTTATCCCCCGGGCGCTGGCTGCGCAACCAGAACAGTATGCGCACAGCAGTAAACCCGGTATCGATCCCGTTCGCTTTTGGTCGTTATTGATGGCAAACGAAAAGGCTGGCGGACATGGCGAACGGGCCGGCGCCGTCGGCTTGCTTGACGCAGCCGCCTGGGATCTACAGGCAAAAATCGAAGACAAACCACTCTGGGCCTTATTGGCAGAAGAATTCCCGGGCGCCTCGTCCCCTTCTCGAACGCCCGTTTATGCCAGCGGGGGGCATTATCGATCTGAAGATGGCATCGATGCTTTGCAACGGGAAGTCACCGGCTACCGGCAACTGGGCTTCGAACGCTTCAAAATCAAGGCGGGGGGCCTACCCATCGATCAAGACCTGAAACGTATTGACGCAGTGATCCAAACCATCGGCGACCCTCGCCGTCTGGCTCTCGACTTCAATGCAGGCCTTACCGGAACCAACGCACATGAATGGCTGAACGCTGTGAAAGGTTACGACCTGGCATGGGTAGAAGAGCCGGTAGAGCCACTGGATTACGAACTATTGGCTAATTTGTGCGCCTCATACCCGGGTGCCATCGGCACGGGCGAGAACCTGTTCTCTTATGCCGACACGCGTAACTTGTTGCGTCATGGAGGCATGCGCCCAAACCAGGACTTGCTGAACGTTGATATTTCGCTCAGCTATGGTTTGGTCGAATACACGCGAATTCTGGAATTGATGGCGCAGAACGGCTGGCAACGCTCGGCGTGCATTCCGCACGCAGGCCATTTATTATCGGCACATGCGGCCGCAGGATTTGGGCTTGGCGGGCACGAAACGGCCCCAAACCACCCCATATTTGGTCAATACCCCGACGATTGCCGCATTGAAAATGGTTTCTTGCAACTGGGAGAGCGTCCCGGTACCGGCCTGGAGCATACGTCCGGGCTCCACGCCATCTTTAACGCCTTAATACCTTGACCGTACCCTTTCAGCCAGGAGAAAAACATGGCAAAACTACGACACGTTGCCATTCAGGTGCCCGACCTTGAACGTGCAGCTTCTTTTTATGAAAACGCCCTTGAAATGGAACGCGTTGCGCAGGCTGAGTCCCCCATTGGCAACGCCATCATGCTCACCGACGGGGTCATGAACTTGACATTGCTGAACTTCCCCGACGGCAAAGGCGGCCAGGTGAACGGCCCAGACTGGGCTGGTATTCACCACATTGGCTTTGTTGTCGAGAACGAAGACGAAACCGCCCGGAAAATTGAAGCAGAAGGCGGAAAATTCTTTCTGCGCCTGCCCGATGACTACCCTGGCGTTGACGCCGAATCAAAATACAAAGATCCTTTTGGCGTCGTATTCGATATTTCGGAACATATCTGGACGATTACCAAAACACCGGCAACCGACTGATCAACTGCGAATGAGCCCCTGAAAGCACCTCGCCATATGGCCGTCTGCCTGCCCAAAAGTCTGCAACACTTCAAAGTGATTCACTTGCGGGCAAACACTGGTTTGAGGTGCTAAACCGTCTCGTTGCAATTTGGCTACGTAAGTCTCGTGCTGGCGAATGAATTCAGGTGACTCATTCTCGCCGCGCAACACTGCAATGCGTAAATGATGCGGCATTGCATGCTTGACCGGGCTAAGCAAACACACCTCAACGGGGCTTAATTCAAGATACTCACGGCGTTTTGAGTGCACGACGGGTTCAAGATCATAAATGCCGCTGCACAGCAAGACGCTGGCAAGTAATCCAGGTGTACCTGGCGTTAACGTTGCCCAATCAAGCCCGGCCAAACAGGCTGCCAGATGAGAACCCGAGGAATGGCTGACCAAGTGCACTTCGGGCAACGCATCATTGGCCTTTGCGTTTTGCCCTACCCAGCTCATTGCCTGAATCAGTTGGTTCAGCATGGGAAATATCTGCCCCCCGACCATCGGCGCGTTATCAAAATTCAAGCAAACATAATTCAAATTCAGGGTTTGCGTTAACCAATAGGCGGGAAAAAGATAATCCTCGGCATGTCCCTGGCGCCAGGCGCCGCCGTGGACGAACACAACAACGGGGCGCCCGGGCTCTGGTGAACGAAACCAATAGCCGTACATTGAGGAGCCTGACCCATATTGAAATCGCCGCGACGCAAGTTGAGCGTGAACACGCTGACTTTCGTCGGTATACCACTGGTTTATCTCGCGCGCATTCGAGGCATAAACTGCCTGATCATACCGGCGCTCGAGCTCGGCAACACTTAATGTTTTCCAATCGTGCATTTACGCAACCTTTATCTCGTCCTTTGCCTGATCGCGCCAACGCTGTGCCAGCATTGAACTTACGACCAATTGCAGCAAATGAAAAATCATTAGTGGCAAGACCATGACCCCGGCCACCGATGGAACAAAAAGCACTTGCGCCATGGGCACACCGCTGGCCAGACTTTTCTGCGCACCACCGAACAAGGCAGTAACACGATCTTCCCTGCTAAAACCAAACAGCTTCGTCAAGCCATAGATAAACCCCATGGCCAACGCCAGAAACACCAGGCTAATCGCTGCCAGGGCAATTACCATCAGGGTGGAGACCTGTAACCAGATTCCCCCTACCACTGCGGCACTGAAGGCACTATATATAACCAGCAAAATAGAGCCTCGATCGATATAAGACAAGGCCTTGCCGGCCTTTTTAAATGCATTGTCGAAATAAGGCCGTAAAAAATGCCCCGCCAAAAACGGCAACATAAGCTGTGCAAAAATATTAACCACAGAATCCAGCGAGGAGGCTGATCCGGTGGTAGGAATAATTAACCCATTAACCAAAAACGGCGTAATCATGATTCCGATCAAGGTAGAGACTGATGCACTGCACACCGCCGCCGGCACATTACCTTTCGCAATCCCGGTAAGGGCCACCGCAGACTGCACCGTCGCCGGCAACATGCACATATACAACACGCCCCGATAGAGTTCTTCATCCACCAATGGCAGCAACAGCGGCTTCAAAACAAACCCCATGACAGGGAAGAAAATAAAGGTGCAACTCAATATAAGCGCATGCAAACGCCAGTGCGTCAAACCATTAACCACCGCCTGACGCGAGAGCTTGGCGCCATGCAGGAAAAACAAGAGCGCAATAGCGGCACTGGTCACATACTTGAGTACAACCGCAAACGAGCCGGATGCCGGCAGGATACTGGCCAGCACAACGGTGCCTGCCAGCAGGAAAGTGTAGGTGTCGGGAAGAAAAGGTATGCGTTTCATGACCGCTATTGAACGCGACTTTTGAATAAAAATGAAATTAATTTATCTGATAGATTTATAATTTAAATGCATAAATCAAAAATCAGGCCCTCATGAATATCAGCCTAAAACAACTTCAGGTCTTCCGAGCGGTTGCCTCTGAACGAAATTTCAGTCGAGCAGGCGAGCGCATCGGCCTGACGCAACCCGCCGTAAGCCGGGCGATTACGGAACTGGAAACACAGGTTAATTTGCGCTTGATTGATCGCACAACGCGCGACGTAAAACTGACACAGGCAGGCCAGATTCTGGCTCAACGTTTGCCACGCTGGATGGACGAGCTGGAAAACACATTGAACGAACTCCATAGTTGGGCCAATAATCGGGTGGGGAAGGTGCGGATCGCCAGCAGCCCGACGCTCTCTGCCGCGCTAATGCCTCATTGTCTGGCTCTGTGTGCCCGGCAAGCACCCGGGTTACAGGTTATTTTGCTTGACCGCATACAAGACAACACGCTGGGCAGTATTTTGAACGGAGAAGTCGACTTCGGGGTTATTGTGGAGCCCGACGAAACCCATATGCGCGAACTTTATTGTGAAACGCTGTTGTACGATCCGTTCGTCGTGGTTTACCGCGGCACTTCATTACCCCACCTGCGCCAGCACGCCCCGCGTTCCCATACACATGTTCCCTGGAAAACGCTTGCAGGAGAAAACCTGATTCTGCTGGATCATGCCTCAGGCAGCCGCCGCCTTATCGACAACCTGCTTAATGAGTTGCAGATAGCCCATCGCATCGTACAGGAAGTCGGCCATGTCACCACAGGTTTTGAAATGGTCAGGGCCGGACTTGGGATCAATATCGTGCCTGGCTTGGCGATTCCTGAAACCGGCCTGCAAGGGCTTGTTGTTGTTCGCCCCACTCCGGTGAAACACCGCAGAATCATGTTGGCGCGACAACGCAACAAAACCCTGGCCCCCCTGGCCAACACCCTATGGGATCTGGTGATAGCCAGCACAAACCAAACGCTGGAGCGACGCGAAGCGCTTTTGAACCAGCCAGGCAGCTGTCCGACCGCGGGCTAAAGCCGCATTAAGCCTTAACCGCACACCACCTTTTCAACACGGCCAGACTCATCAATATAAATATTCATTCGGTCAGGACGGTAATCGGGTGTCATGGGCGTCGTTGGACGCAAAACACGCGTTCCACCGGGCAATCCGCTGCGATTGACTGCATCGCCGGATGTGCCTACCAGACGTTGAAAATCGGCTGCGGCGCAATCACCTGAAACCGATGCACCAGAAGAATCCTGAGAGTTACTACCACTGCCCAAACCGCCGGAACTCTGGCAAGCTGCCAATATCAAGGCCAAAGGGGCCAAAAAAAGCAAACGCATTTTTCCTCCTTGTGTAACGCTATACTTATATCATGACAGAAAAACTGCCTCCCAGCCCTACTCTGATTCATACGCGTGCGCATGAACTGAGCCCGGGGTTTTCAATTCGTCGCGCTTTACCAACACGTGAACAACGCATGATTGGCGCATGGTGTTTCCTTGACCATATCGGCCCGGTAAAGTTCGATGCCGACCAGGGCATGCATGTTGGTGCTCATCCGCATATTGGATTGCAGACATTTACCTGGATGATAGAGGGCCGGATTCGCCATCGCGACAGCCTTGGGTACAGTCAGGTTATCCGTCCGGGTCAGGTGAATTTGATGACGGCAGGCAACGGCGTTTCACATACGGAAGACTCACTGCCCGGAGAAACCCGGCTGCATGGAGCCCAATTATGGATTGCGCTGCCGGCAGGGAAAGAAGCTATCGAACCGGCCTTTCAGCACTATAGCCACCTGCCCGAATGGCGTCTTGGCGGTTTGCAATACACCTTGCTTGCCGGTCAATTCCAGAACCAGACATCCCCGGTTGCCGTGCATTCTCCGTTGCTCGGCATCGACATTTTCGCGCCGAACGGCAGCGCTGCGACAACCGTGACATTGAACACGGCTTTCGAACACGGAATCATGGTGTTGAATGGCGAAGTGCAACTGCCCGACGGCCAAGTGATAAAACCAGGCATACTGGCCTACTGGCCGCCGGGAACATCAATACTGAACCTTCGTCTCGAAGCGGGTACACGTTTGCTGCTTATTGGGGGGGAACCTTTCCCTGCTCCGGTCAGGATATGGTGGAACTTTGTAAGCGATTCACCAGAGAGCCTGCGCAAAGCCGTTGACGACTGGAATCAGTTTCATACCCGTTTCGGCGTCGTTCGCGGCCAAAATCACCGTCGGCTCGTCTCCCCGGCGTATCCCGGATGATTGAAACCGGGGGCAACATCGGCCAACAGACCGAATGTTCCCACGGGATCCGTCAGCATCGCCAAATGTCCGGTGTTCAATGTATGAACCGACCATTGCGGATGAGGTTTGAATTTGTCATAAAACTGTCGAAAAGGCGTGCCTTCGTATGCCGCCGCCATGACATATGAATGAGGGATTGCCGGTTGATTTACCAGCGCTTTGGAAGGTTGCAGAAAAGTCTGCAATGGCTGACACACCAGGCGCGATTGCACCCTCTCGCACACCGTATCGTCGGTCACACCAAATCCCTTCAACGGCAAGGGAGGCACCTGCTGATCGGGCCAGACCCGCTCGCGGAACAAGCGCCCTTTTTCCCCGGCATAATCGGCAAGGCATTGACCCGGCTCCGGCACAAAAGCGTCAAAATACATGACGGCCCCAATCAGTTCAGGGATACGAGCCAACACATTGCTCACGACCATGCCACCGTAACTCCACCCCACCAGCACCACGTCGCTCAACTGCTCCATGCGAATCAGATTAACGATGTCATCAGTATGGGTGTCGAGCGTGATTCCCTTATGCGCCAAATGAGCCCTGTCGCCCAGTCCGGTTAAAGAAGGTGCGTAAACCTCGTGCCCCAAGTAGCGCAGTTCAGTTGCCATATCTTTCCAAACCCAGCCGCCATGCCAGGCTCCGTGAATCAACACATAAGTACGCGGTCGCTTTACTGGAATATTAGCTACTGCCATGGGAATCCCCCTATTATTTCCGGATGCCGTACAAGACGTTACCGCAGCTTACTTTAATTTATCAATCAATTAAATCAAATATCGGCCATGTGTCTTCAATGACTCTTCCGAACTTCTTCCATATCCAGGCGCGCCACCATTTCCCGTGCCAACTCATCAGAAATCTTATGCTGCCGCGCCAAGGCAAAAATGCTTTGTCGCGCGGCGCCAATAACCGCTAACCGCAATTGCTGCTCAACCCGTTTCTCGTGCGCCAGCCACTCATCGGGTAAACCAAGCTCGGAAACGGCGGACACCGTCCGGATATCAGCCAACAAACGTTCAGCAACACTGGAAATCAAGCCTTGTTCGTGGCTTTCGGGAAGCTCAACCGCCAACCGCTCCACCTCTTCCTGCAGAGCCCGCTCAGCGGCCTCGCGCGCCGCTTGTATTGCCAAATACTCTTGTTGCTCTCGATGGATTCCGCTTGATTGATAACGCAATTTTTTCACCACCAGCGGCATCAGGACACTGGCCAGAACCAGTGATGTGATGATGACTGTTGCCGCCAGCAAAATCGCCAGGTCACGAGCGGGAAAAGGCGTTTGTCCGTCATCCAGGACCAATGGCAGGGTCAGTACACCGGCCAGTGTAATTGCGCCGCGCACGCCGCCCAGCGTCAAGACCATGATCATGCCCTTACCGACATTTGGGAACGGAATACCACGCCGCCGTTTTCGCCACCCCTCGAGACGCACTGAGACATAAACCCAACAAAAACGAAATACGCCCAATACAATACAAATGACCAACGCATAAACAAGCAACCACAGCGGATTATGGTGACCGGTTTCCGCGATCGCCTTCACGGCGCCGGTGTAAATGCCGGGTAATTGCTCTCCCAGCAATACAAACATCGTTCCGTTCAGGGCGAACTGCACCACATTCCACGTGCTGTGCCGATGCATGCGGGTTAAGGCACTGGAGGCGCCCCGCAATTCAACATAACTCATCGTCACGCCAGCCGATACAGCCGCCAGAATGCCAGATGCGCCGATATATTCCGCCACGAAATAAGCCGCAAACGGCATCATCAAACTCAGCAGCACCTCGGCACCCGGCTCGTCACCCACGCGCTTGACGACTGCCGTTCGCGCATGCGACAGGCTCCATGTAACAACAACGCCGGTAGCCAGCCCGGCCGCAGCCACCCAAATAAACGATAACGCCGCACTCGATAGCGAAAAAGAGCCTGTGACCATCGCCGCTACGGCGGTACGAAACGCGACCAAACCGGTTGCATCGTTAAATAGCGACTCCCCTTCCAGCACTGCCATGAGCCGTTTTGGCACCGGCACTTTGCGCGTAATGGCCGATACCGCCACCGGATCGGTTGGCGACACAATTGCCGCCACCGCAAAAGCAACCGCAAGCGGCATCGCCGGAATCAGCCAATGCAAAATAAAACCCAGACCCAGGACGGTTAGCAGCACCAGCCCGAAAGACAACTGAATAATGCCGCCTTTTTCGCGCCACAACCCTTCCTTTGGGATACGCCAGCCATCAAGAAACAATAATGGAGGCAGAAACAGAAGGAAAAAAACGTCGGGGTCCAGGTTCACGCCCTCTTCGAAGACACCGGCAATGACAAAACCCAGCGCGATTTGAATCAGTGGTAACGGAATACCTGCGGGTAGTATGCGCGCCAAAGTCCCGCTGATTCCTACTGCGGCCATCATGGCCAATGCAATGTCGAGACTTTCCATGTTGCTTTTTTATCACTCTAAAAACTAATTGCAGTGCAACGATCGGCACCCCATATCCACAAAGATATCACCAACGTTAAGCCTTGTTCCACCCGAGCCAAAATCCCGGTTATGGGTTTGCATATCCGGAATCTTGCCGCATGCTATACACTATTAATTGTGTGATTAATTCTTATTTAACTTGGTAGCTCAATATTACTCTATCGATATGAATGCCCCGTTCGGACTTAAATCCCCCCCTTCGCAGGATTTCAGGGGCCAATTGCATCACTCGAGGACGCCCCACCTGTTAATCGTGGATGATCACATTACAGAATTGCGGTTGCTCATTGAAATTGTTCGCCAGCGGGGTTACAGAATCAGTTTGGCGTTCGACGGGGCGCAATTAGCATCGCCAGCAGATCTGGCGCCTATTGCGCTACGGAAATCTAGAACATGAATCTCGCTTGTACGCCAAGCGTCCAATTGCGCCCTGGCGCAGGTTCGTAATAGCGGCCATTACCCTCGTTCACAATCACCGACCCGGCATAATCCTTATCGAACACGTTATCAAGACGGCCAAAAGCCGACACCTCCCATGCTTCCGCCAGCCACGTATAACCCGTTGTCAAGGCAAATACCGCGTAAGACGACGCCGACTCGGTATTCCCATCGTTCACCGCGATATTGCCTAAAAACCGTCCTTCGACACCTGCTCGCCAACCATTGGGCGGTGTCCAGCCCAAAGAAGCAAAAACAGCATGTTGCGCAATACCTGGGATACGGTTACCCGCTTGTAAATATTGTTCCGGCTGATCGGGGTTTGAACACGGGCCTGAAATGCAGTCATCTTCATAGCGGGCATTAAGCCATGTGTAGGCCAGATCAGCACGCCAATGCTGTCCCCACGAATTATGGTAAGACAACTCAAAACCCGTTCGCCGGGTCCGGCCCGCATTCCGATAGCTGGTGCGACCGTTGACACTGCCCGCTGACACAATTTCATTGCGAGTACCGGTTTGAAATACCGCCGCGGTTAATAAACTGGTGTCGGTGAGCATGGATTTGAACCCAGCTTCAATCGTGGTGCTGTATGCAGGCTGCAGCCCGAAATTAAGTCCGGCCAAGCCATCTGTGCGATATGACAACTCATTGAACGTGGGGGTTTCAAAGCCCCGGCCTGCGGAAATATACAAACGGCTTGCCTGGGACACCGCATAATTCAGGGCTCCCATCGGCGAGAAAGCCTGGTAACGCGCGCTACCACTATCGTTTCCGTTCACGCCCTGGATGAAGTGATCGGCCGATTCGAAGTGCACAGTACTGTAGCGTGCACCCAAATCGAGCGTAAAGCGCGGCGCGAACTGCCACGAGGTCTGAATATAGGGGTCGAGATTCCATACGGTATTACGTTCGTCTCGCCGCAGTGCCCCCTGCACACCTAACTCACGCCCCTGTGAGGTATCAATATAATTTTGGTAGCCTTTTCGCCCCTCTTTCATGACATCGTAGGCAACGCCGGCGACCACCGTGAACGGCCTGTTTGCCAATGAGCGCTGCGTTGTCCAGCGCAGGTCGGTGCCGTAGTAATCGCGCGTCAGGTCAATGACGCCGCCGGCCTGCAAAGGATTTTGCTGCACGAAATCGGGAATGGCCAGATATTGAACGGTCTGACGACGCCCCGCATACACCAATGCGGTCAAATCATTGTTTGCATCCAATTGATGCTCATAACGCAGCCCGCCCTGGGTCTGAGTCACCGTCTTGCGGGTGTTGTATGCCAGTGCATTCGGCACCACAGTGCGAGGATTTTGCTCAAAATCCTGCCGCGTCAGACCCAGGGGGTCATCGGCGGTCAGTTCAACCCGATTGGCGACCAGGGTCAGCCGGTTCCCCGAGGCAAAATCAAACCCAAGCTTCATATTGAAAAGATTCTTGCGTGCGCCGCTATGATCGCGATAACCCTGGGTCGTGAAACGGTTGGCACTCAAGAGATAATCCATTTGCAGCCCGCCCAGGTCATCTGCACCACTGGCCTTCAGGCCATAACGGTACGTGCCATAACTGCCTGCTGAAAAATCGCTGACCAGACTGGGTGGATTTTCGCCGCGCTGCGTATCAATAACCATTACGCCACCCGATGAGTTACCGTATAGTGCCGAAAATGGGCCTCGCAGCACCTCCACCGACTCGATTGATGCAATATCTATATTAGACGTTTGTCCCTGTCCGTCAGGCATCGTGGCCGGGATACCATCAACATACAAACGCACGCCACGCACGCCGAATGTTGAGCGCGCACCAAAACCCCGGATGGAAATTTGCAGATCTTGCGCGTAATTCTGCCGATTCTGAATCTGCAGACCCGGTACACCCGAAAGCCCTTCGGAAAGATTGATCTGAGGCTGATCAAGCCGCAAGTCATTGCCGTCCACAATGGAAACGGATGCTGGCGTATCCAGGATTTCCGTTTCAAGCCGCGTCGCGGTAACCACGACCGGGTCCAACGTAATGCCCGTTTGCGCATACGCAGGCAGAACCACCAACATCGACGAATGAGTAACCAATGCGGCACACGCCAAATTCACAGGAAAGCGTCGACGATTACTTTGCTTGTCAAGACGGCACAAAATTTATCCTTATCCCTTTAACGCCCTTTACTCCGCTGTTACAGCGACAAGCCGGAAAAACACCTAGCTTTTACTTAAACCTTTAAACGCTTCAATTGCACGCTGACGGGTCACTTTCAAATCTACCATTATCACGGGATAGCCACAGACCTCGCGTGTTAACGGCAATGGGTCATGGATTTCCTTGGTATCAACTTCTTTTAATTCAGGGACCCATTTACGAATGAACTTCCCTTCAGGATCAAAGCGTTGCGATTGGCTAACGGGATTGAACACTCGGAAATACGGCGCGGCATCCGCGCCCGTTGAAGCACTCCATTGCCAGCCACCATTATTTGCCGCCAACTCGCCATCCACCAGGTTCTGCATGAAGTAACGTTCGCCATAACGCCAATCGATAAGCAGATTCTTGCTAAGAAACATGGCAACCACCATGCGTAAGCGATTGTGCATCCACCCTGTATCATTCAACTGACGCATGGCGGCATCCACAATCGGTACGCCCGTGTCACCTTTGCACCAGCGGTTGAAATCATCCGGTGCGTCGCGCCAGACCACCGCTTCGGTCTCCGGCTTCATCGCACGATGCATCGACAGTGCGGGAAAACTGTACATTAACTGCAAGTAGAACTCACGCCAAAGCAACTCATTGACCCAGGTCAGTATTCCCGCACGTCCCGTCTCCAACTCGCCCTGATTTGCCTGCAATGCAGCGTACAAGCACTGTCTGACGGAAATAAGGCCCGCTGCCAGGTAAGGTGAGAGCTGGCTTGTCCCTGGGGTCGCGGGAAAATCACGGTCCTGCTGATACCGGGCAATACCCGTATCAATAAAGCTCTCCAGACGCGCGTGTGCGGCATCGCACGAAGCTGGCCAGGCGTCATCAGGATTCGATATCGTGTTACTGCTGGCAGACATCACTGGCCAAACCTGGAGGCGATGCGGCGCAGAAAAGTCCGAGGCTCGCGCAAGCACCTTATCATCCAGTGGAACTTGCGCGTCGGGAGCAGATGTCAAGGAAAGCTCTTCAGGCAAGCGGGCTCGACAGGCTTTGGCAAACGGTGTAAATACTTTATACACCCCGCCGGACCCTGTTTTCACCGAGCCCGGTGCAAACAAAAAGGCGCCATTGAAGCCATGCATCGCAATGCCCTCTTTTTTCAACTGTGCATAAGTGGCGCGATCCCTGCGCCGCTCGTTAATACCCACCTCACGGTTGCAATACACTTCTCGCACGCCCCATTGGGCGCAAAAATGGGCCACGGCATCCGGGACCTCATCCCACATTTCCACGCTCAATCCCACCAGGGGGACATTCAGCCGGGCAAGCGTCTCTTCCAAACTCAGTAAAGCCCGTCGCCAAAAATCCAGTTTCGCAGGCGCCTCGTCGTGCGCACGCCACTGCGATGGACTGGCAATATAAAACGCGACCGTCGGCCCGGCCTGCATCGCCGCCGCCAATGCGGGCTGATCGGCGACACGCAAGTCTGTGCGAAACCAACAGGCTGAGATCCTTAAATTATCTTGCACCCATTCTCCTTGTTCTATGTAAACCCTGAACTCATGAATCGTACAAGAACCTGATCAAAAGCACAGGTTCGCAAGCCGTTACACTACACATTTATCGTTTCAAGAAGTGAAGCATGAAGCATCAACCTGTTTGGCTTTGTATTGCGGTAGCCACCCTGTTTTCAGCATCAGCCGTCACGGCCGCAGGCCGTGTACCCGCTGCGGCCCAATCACCGAAAAAAACGGTTCAATGCGAAGTCACCTCAGTGCACGATGGCGACAGTATGCGTGCGCTTTGCCCCGGGATGAAAGATACCGTGCGTATTCGCATTCATCAGATTGACGCGCCGGAAATCAGGCAAGCCTATGGCATCGAGTCGCGCGACACACTGCGGCAACTATGCAAGCGGGGCCACACTGCAAAATTCACCATAGTCGGCAAGGATGACTATGGTCGCTTATTGTCGGGTGTTGAATGTCAACAAAAAGATGTTGCCGGCGCCATGGTGGAATCCGGCGGCGCCTGGGTGTATCGTCAGTATCGGCACGACAAGGCGCTGATTCAGTTGGAGCAACGCGCACGCGAGGAAAAACGCGGCTTATGGCAAGATCCGAATGCATTGGCGCCGTGGACCTATCGACGTGAACAGCGACACTAGCGCATCGCGACCGATAAGACGCGTACGCTGAACTGCCCCGTTTTTAGCCAAAGCCATTCATTTGCAGAACATGAGTTCAAATTTATGACCCAATATTCCATTCTTGACCTGGTTCGTATCCGCGACAGCGGCAATGCGAAAATTTCGCTTAACAACGCACGAGACCTCGCCCGCCACGCTGAACAATGGGGTTACACCCGTTTCTGGATGGCCGAGCACCACAATATGCCGGGTATTGCCAGCGCAGCCACATCCGTTGCAATCGGCCACGTCGCCGAAGGTACGGACAAAATACGTGTGGGCGCAGGCGGCATCATGCTGCCCAACCATTCTCCCCTAGTCATTGCCGAACAATTCGGCACACTGGACGCCCTCTTTCCCGGACGCATCGATCTGGGCCTGGGCCGCGCACCCGGAACCGACCAGCTTACTTTACGGGCATTGCGACGCCACCCCGGCAGCGCGGAAAATTTCCCGCAGGATGTCCTGGAACTGCAGGCATTATTGGGACCCGTTCAGCCAGACCAACGCATTCGTGCTGTACCGGGGGCCAACAGCCATGTTCCTTTGTGGATACTGGGCTCAAGTACTTTCGGCGCGGCCATGGCCGGTGAGTTCGGCCTGCCCTACGCATTCGCTTCGCATTTCGCGCCCGACTACCTCTATACCGCCCTGGAAACGTATCGTTCACGCTTCAAGCCATCAGCGCAACAAGCCACGCCTTATTGCATGATGGGCATCAATATCATTGTGGCGCCAACCGATGAAGAAGCCGAATTCCTGGCCAGTACGCAGCGCATGTCTGTCACGAATTTGCTTCGCGGTGACCGCGGACTCAGCAAACCGCCCATTTCCAGTATGGATACTTACTGGTCTATCGACGAGCGTGTGCAGGCACAGCGAATGCTGGCCATGTCGGCCGTCGGATCGCCCGATACCGTTCGGGAGAAACTCCAAGGCATTCTGTCGCAAACAAAGGCCAACGAACTAATGATCGTGTCCGACATATATGACCACGCGCTGCGGTTGCGATCATATGAACACATTGCCCGAATCATGCAGTCCTTGAATGCCTGAGCCGTTCAATACACAGAAAAACGCCCAACATCATGCAGCCGGACGACCTCGAAAAACTCGTAAACTGGAAAATGCCATTCGGAAAGTACAAAGGCCGCCTTCTGGCCGACCTTCCCGGCCACTATTTGAATTGGTTTGCCCGTAACGGGTTTCCGCCGGGCGAAATTGGAAGACTGTTAGCACTGTTGCAGGAAATGGACCACAACGGCCTGAAACCGCTGCTTGATCCTTTGCGACGCCCATAACGTAAAACCAGTCTCAAAAAACCGCCGCTGAAAAAGCGTGCAGCAGCGGGAAAAACCAGAAATGCAACCGGGATATCCATATGGCGTTAGAATGGGCGCCGACGAATCGCAACTCGATCGATCAAAAAAACAATACAGTTTGATGTGGCCCCCTTAATTTTATTGCCCTGACTCATTGCTATGTCTGCTACAACGAATGCACCCGGTACGACCACATTTACTCACCGTGAAGCCAAACGCGTGGTGCTCGGCTTATTGGTAGCCATTTTCCTGGGCGGCCTCGAACAAACCATTGTGGCAGTGGCGCTACCTCTGATGTCGGCCGACTTGAGTGGCGTGGAATATTTGGCTTGGGTCATTTCAGGCTATTTGATTGCCATGACTGTGGCCACGCCCATTTACGGGAAGCTCGGTGACATATACGGAAGGCGCCTGATGCTGTTCAGCGCCATCATTATTTTCCTGCTGTCATCCGTTTTATGCGCCATGGCGACCACAATGCCGGTCATGATCCTGGCAAGGGTCATACAGGGGGTCGGCGGCGCCGGGCTGCTGGCTGTATCGCAAACCATTGTCGGCGATATCATTTCCCCTCGTGATCGCGGCCGCTATCAAGGATACATCAGCACTGCCTTTGCCATTGCCAGCGTCACCGGGCCGGTCGTAGGCGGATTGCTGACCGAATACATATCGTGGCGATGGATTTTCTGGATCAATGTCCCGTTGTGCGTCCTGGCCTACCTCACTGCGCGCCGCGCACTCGATAAACTCCCCATTCCGAAACTGCGCCGCAGCATCGACTACCTGGGCGCATTGCTGCTCACTGTCGGGTTAACCATCCTGCTCATTGCCATCAGCCGGGTGGGTCATGGCACTGAGCTCACCGAGAGTCTGAATCTGCTTTTATATGCTATTTCAGTCGCCGTTCTGGCCTCGTTCATATGGCAGGAAAAGAGAGCGCCCGATCCGGTTATTCCATTGATGCTTCTGCGAAATCGCTCCGTGGCAGCGTCCAGCCTCATGCTGTTCATCGCTTTCGTTCAAATGATTTGCATGACAATCCTGATTCCATTGCGCCTGCAAATGCTAACCCACGCGGGCGCGGATGAAGCCGCAGTACAATTGCTGCCGTTGTCGCTTTCCATTCCCGTTGGCGCCTGGATTGCGGGCTCACTCATGGCAAAACTGGGACACTATCGACGCCTGCAACTGGCCGGCACGATCATTCTTCCGATCGCCATGGCTGCAACAGCTTACACCCCGGCAGACAGCACGTTACTGATTATCCTTTGTACCTCGCTGGGTGGTTTCGCCATTGGTTTGCTGCTCCCGACCTCGGCTGTGGCTGCTCAAAACGCGGTGGAACATCGACACCTGGGTGTTGCAACCGGTCTGATCTCGTTCTCCCGGTCATTGGGCGCCGCTATCGGCATTGCTGTACTCACCGCCGTCTTGTTCGCGCTGCTGCAACAGTACACCCCCGCAGGGCTGTCGTTGTCCATCTCTGCAACCGATGTCATTGGTGAAATGGTGGAAGGCGCCTTGCAAACGGCAGCGCCTGAAGAAAGGCAAGCAATGGTGCAAGCCGGTGTCCTGGCATTCCGTCATGTTTTCCTGCTCAGCGCCGCCATCGCCCTGGTTGGCATCGCCGCCTGCCTGAGCGCACCAGACCGTCGCCTGAGCGAAAAGAAGCCGGAAGTTGAAACCCACCATTATTAATATGCGGTAATAAAAATGGCGGTGAGCTTGCACTCACCGCCATTTTTATTTGTTAATACCCAATAAAGCCCTAAGCTTATTGCCCTTCCAGGAAACTGCGAAGTTTGTCGGCCCTGCTGGGGTGGCGCAACTTACGCAACGCTTTCGCCTCTATTTGACGAATACGCTCACGGGTCACATCAAACTGCTTGCCAACTTCCTCCAGCGTTTGGTCAGTGCTCATTTCCACACCGAAACGCATGCGTAAAACCTTGGCTTCGCGCGGCGTTAGAGAATCAAGCACCTCTTTCACCACATCACGCATGGAGCCATGCAAAGCCGAATCCGAAGGTGACAGATTGGCCAGGTCTTCGATGAAGTCACCCAAGTGGGAGTCATCATCGTCGCCAATCGGCGTTTCCATGGAAATGGGTTCCTTGGCAATTTTCAGGATCTTGCGTACCTTATCTTCCGGCATATCCATTTTCTGCGCCAGGGTAGCGGGATCGGGTTCGGCCCCGGTTTCCTGCAGAATCTGACGATTGATACGATTCATCTTGTTGATGGTTTCGATCATGTGCACCGGAATACGAATGGTGCGGGCCTGATCGGCAATGGAACGCGTAATAGCCTGGCGAATCCACCAGGTGGCATAAGTGGAAAACTTATAGCCACGGCGATATTCAAACTTATCCACCGCTTTCATCAAGCCTATATTCCCTTCCTGAATGAGGTCAAGAAACTGCAGCCCGCGATTCGTGTATTTTTTGGCAATGGAAATGACCAGTCGCAAGTTTGCTTCGGTCATTTCACGCTTGGCCTTGCGCGCTTTGGCTTCGCCGGTAGCCATGCGTTTATTGACGTCTTTCAGATCTTTGAGGGGCAACACTACGCTGACCTGAAGGTCGATCAGTTTTTGCTGGGTTTCTTGAACGGCAGGAACATGACGTTCCAATGTTTCGGAATAACCATGGCCGGCAGCCACTTCTTCAAGCACCCAGTCAAGATTGGTTTCATTGCCCGGGAAAACCTTGATGAAATAACTGCGTGGCATACCCGCGCGATCAACACAAACACGTAAAATTTCGCGTTCCAGCTTGCGTACTTCTCCGACCTGTGTCCGCAGGCGGTCAGCCAGCTTCTCCACCATTTTGGCCGTGAAACGAATACCCATGAGTTCATTAACGATGGCTTCCTGCGCCTCTTTGTACGCAAATGAACCGTAACCTTCATTCTCGAAGGCTTTGCGCATCTTGTCGAACCATTGGCTGACTGCGTCGAACTTCTTCAACGATTTGGTACGCAACAACTCAAGTTGCTTGCTGCTCATGCCACCGGCCGGGCCATCATCATCTTCATCGGCAGTTACACCGGAACCAGCGTACTCTTCACCGTCCTCGTCGATCAGGCCGTCGACGATCTCATCAATTTGTGCCTGGCCGTCACGTGCGCGCTGAACATGCTCAAGGATTTCATTCACAGTGGTCGGGCATGCGGCAATCGCCATCACCATGTGCTTCAGGCCATCTTCGATGCGCTTGGCAATCTCGATCTCGCCTTCGCGTGTCAGCAGCTCAACCGTACCCATTTCGCGCATGTACATGCGCACAGGGTCTGTCGTACGACCGAAGTCGGAATCAACCGTAGTAAGCGCCGCCTCAGCCTCGTCTTCGACGTCGTCATCGCTCGACGCAACGGGTGCGTTGTCATTCAAAAGCAACGACTCGGCATCGGGTGCCTGGTCGTGTACCGAAATGCCCATGTCGCTGAAAGTACTGATAATGCCGTCGATTGCTTCGGCATCCACCAGGTCATCGGGCAAATGGTCGTTGATTTCGCCGTAAGTTAAATAGCCACGCTCTTTACCCAGTTTGATCAGAATCTTCAAACGATTGCGGCGCGCCTCTTGTTCTTCAGGCGTTAAATGACGTGCCGGCGTATCTTTCTCGGCTTTGGCGCGCTTACCCCCGCGCTTGGAAACCGGTTTGAGATCGGGAATAACCTCAACTTCGACATCCATGTCGTTGTCGTCGAATGCGCCATCGTTGTTAGCCGCCTTGGCCGGACGACCAGGACGACGTCCGGTCGGCACGGCACGTGCCTTGCGCTTTTTTGGTTCAGTGCCATCGGCGTCGGCCTTGGCTTTCCGGCCAACCGTTTTACGTGCCGGCTTGTCGGCTGAACCGGCAGCAGCCTTTGCTGTTTTCTTCACTTCGACCGCCCCGGCTTCGGATTGCGCCGTTACCTTAGAGCTACGCGCAGCAGTTTTGCGCGCGGGCTTCTTTTCTGTTCCTGCTTTTACCGTGGCTTTGCTTTCGCTTTTTGTTGCTGCCATGGTTTTAGGCTTGCGGGTTGCCGACATTATTTCAATATCGTGCAAGGTTTTGTCAGTCGCTTTGGTCATATTCGCTTCCGAAGACGCACCAACCGTCATTAAGCCGCTTATTGGCTAATGCGTGGTGCTCAAAAACAGGGCTTTCTACACCCGGTTCCCAGCTGCCTTTGTTGCTTTCGTCAATAAACACGCCCATTAATAATTAATGCCTGACCACATTTGGGTTACAGGTTGCGCAAAAGGCCATGTTTTGAAGAACGCGAAAAAACGTCTGAAAAACCAGTAACGTGTAAAACCCTTTATTTTACAATAGTTATTCAAATTCAAACAGTTAAAACACTCGAAATCGCGCGGGCCAATCAAGATCCTGCCAATTTCGTCAAACGTCGGGTTAATAGCTGATATCGCTCACGCGAAGCGGTATCAGGTAATCCGGCTGCAATCAGTTCCGATTGTTCCGCGCGAATAACATCAACTTCAACTTTGTGCATCGCATCATTCCATTCAGCCATGGGTTCGGGCAAATCGGTTTGCGTCAGAATATCAGTTGAGATAGAGCGCAACACGAGCGCCAGTTCAGACTCCGGCTCGGCCGCTTGCAAAAGTGCGCCAGCATGACGCGCCCCGCTGCTCACAATTAACTCAATTAACGCTCTTACCATTATTAGATGGGGTCCCCGCGCTAAAGTTTCAAGCTGTTGATCACCCAAGGCGTCCACCAACTCTGGATGCGCCAGCAGAAGTCGCAACAAACGCTTGGCCATGGGCGTCACTGCGCGCGTGCGAGCGGCACCGGTTTTAACGCGGCGCGACGCACGGGGTACCGAAGGCGAAAAGCCAGGCGCATAGGACCCCGGCGTATCCGAACCGGCCCCCATATCGTCCATAAACCCGGGAGGCTCAGACGGATAAGAGCCCACGGCCGGTTCAAAATGGTGGGTGTCGTCAGAATAAGACTCCGGCAACGACCGGTTATCACGCTCGGATTCGCGCCCCGCCCCGCTGCGTCTTGAGCCAGCAGTATGCGCGCCCTGCACCGCACTGCGCGAAAGCTGCGCTTCATGACGCAACTGTTCCGCTTCCCTTGCTGTTTGTTCAGCGGCTTCCAAGTGCGCGGCCAGCTCTTCCGGTGTTAACTTGACCTGCCGTGCGAACTCACGTTCAATTTGCAAGCGCAGCGTCGTTTCACGTGGCAACTGCATCAGCAGAGGACGCGCTTCATGCACGCACGCTGCCCGCCCCTCCGCCTCATCCAGGTTATGCCGCTGAGCCAGCTCATCCAGCATGAAACGCGATAAAGCAGGCGCTGTGACCACGGTTTCTCGAAAAACCTGGGAACCAAATTCACGCACAAAGGAATCCGGATCGTGATTACTGGGAAGAAATAAAAATCGCAAGGATATGTCATCGCGCAATAATGGCAAACACGCCTGCAAGGCACGCCAGGCCGCACGGCGCCCGGCACCATCGCCGTCAAAACTGAAAACAATTTTGTCGGCTACCCGCAGCAGCTTCTGAATGTGCTGTTCGGTTGTTGCTGTGCCCAACGTCGCCACGGCATTTTCAATGCCCTGCTGCGCCAACCCCACAACGTCCATATAACCTTCCACCACCAGCACATGGCCTTCGCGACGAATCGCGTCACGCCCTTCCCAAAGGCCATACAGTTCCTGGCCTTTCGAGAAAATGGGGGTTTCAGGAGAATTCAGGTATTTCGGCTCACCCTTGCCAATGACGCGGCCGCCGAACCCGATTAAATGGCCCCTGGCGTTACGAATGGGAAACATAACGCGTTCGCGAAAACGATCGTACCGGCGACCATCTTCTGTTTCCACCACCAGGCCTGCTTCCACCAACAGCGGATCTTCGTAATTATTGAACACCGTGGCCAGGCCACGTCGGTCGTGACCAGACCAACCCAGGCCAAAACGCGCAGCCACTTCCCCCGACAAGCCGCGACCTTTCAGATATTGAATTGCCGCCGGCGCGCCTTTCAGGGACTGCAGATAAAAACGCTGCGCTGATTCCAGGGCCAATTGATGCCGCGACACCTCTTCTTTGCGCCGCCGGGATGCTTCCCGCGCTTGAGGAGAACGCGGGGCCTCGGGCACGGTCATGCCCACGCCAGCCGCAAGGGAACGAACGGCTTCCGGGAAACTGGCCCCGGTTTGTTCCATTAAAAAGGTAATGGCCGACCCATGCGCCCCGCAACCAAAACAATGATAGAACTGTTTGGTGGGACTAACGGTAAAGGATGGGGATTTTTCGTTGTGAAAAGGACAAAGGCCAAGCAAGTTGGCCCCACCTTTTTTCAATTGCACGTACCGCCCGACGACGTCGGCTACATCAACCCGGGCGAGTAGTTCCTGTACAAAAGACTCGGGGATCAATACAGACGAGGAGGCAATTGCTGGCTACGCAAACGCTTATAGTGGCGCTTCACGGCAGCAGCGTGCTTACGCTTACGCTCGGCCGTTGGCTTTTCATAAAATTCACGCGAACGCAGCTCGGTTAACAAACCGTTTTTTTCAATAGTGCGTTTGAAGCGACGCAATGCAGCTTCAAAGGGCTCGTTTTCTTTTAAGCGAACAGTTGGCATAAAGTATTCGATATCCGGTACAGGTTAATTAAGCCTTATATTCTACCATGTTTTCAGGAATTGCGAACCCCTTTCCGCACCCAGGCTTCCAATTGATGGGGACGCAAACTGTCGTAATCCTCGAACGGCTGATGAATCCATGGGTTGGTGGGCAGCTTATCCACGTAATAATCGGGGTGCGCCTTGGCATGCCCTTTCCACCACAACACAGCACTGCGCAATTCGGTAATGTCGGGAAATTGCTCGCGCAAATGTTCGCCGACCCGAATAAACGTCATGCCCGTATCAACCATGTCGTCTACCAGCAGGACTTTGCCATCGAGCGTGCCGCGGGTAATTGTAATGAACTGCGCAATATCGAGCTTACCTTGCTGGGTGCCGGCCGCCTCACGATAGCTGCTGGTTGCCAGTATGCCAAGGGGGACATCAAAAATGCGTGACAAAATATCCCCCACCCGCATACCGCCGCGGGCCAGGCAAACAATTTTCTCAAACTCCCAGCCTGACTCATGAATCGTTAAAGCGAGACGATCGATTAAAGCGTGGTACTCATCCCACGATACCCAAAGATCACGGTCGGTACTGGGCGGCAAATTCATGAAAGCGATTCCTGTGAACGAAAAGAGTCCGTAATAATAAACCCACAACGACCTCGGGAAAAGGCCTGGGCATATTTAGTTGGCTAGTTTTTAAACGGATGACGCAACACAATGGTTTCCATGCGGTCAGGACCCGTTGAAACCATATCGATGGGCACATCGCATACTTGCGCAATACGCTCAAGGTAACGACGTGCATTCACGGGGAGTTGGTCGTATTGCGTTACGCCCACCGTGGAGCCTTGCCAGCCCGCCATCTCTTCCAACACGGGTTCTGCTTCAGACGCAGCCTGGGCGCCGGGCGGTAAGGCATCGAGAAACTGACCTTTATACCGATAACCCACCCCAATGCGAATGGTTTCCAGGCCGTCCAGCACATCAAGCTTGGTCACACACAAACCGGAAATACCGTTGATCATGACCGAACGCTTCATTGCAGCACCATCAAACCAGCCGCATCGACGCGGCCGACCTGTTACTGAGCCAAACTCGTGGCCGACTTTGGCCAAATGGCTGCCAATGTCATCATGCAGTTCTGTCGGAAAGGGCCCCGAACCCACACGTGTGGTGTAAGCCTTGGCAATACCCAGCACATAGCTCAACGACTGGGGCCCCACGCCGGCACCGGCGGCAGCCGCACCGGAAACGCAGTTGCTGCTGGTAACAAACGGGTAAGTACCGTGATCGATATCGAGTAAAGCACCTTGCGCCCCTTCAAACAGCAAGATCTCACCGGCTTTCTGGGCCGTATGAAGGTTGGTGGACACATCAGCCACCATGGGTTTGATTTGTTCACCCAGCGCCAGCGCCTGATCGCGCACTTCATTGATCGCGACAGCCTGGGCCCCAAGATATTGGGTAAGCACGAAATTGTGATAATCAAGCACTTCCTCGAGCCTGGCGTTGAAAACCTCAAGGTCATAGAGATCTTGCACCCGGATCGCACGCCGTGCGACCTTATCTTCGTAAGCCGGGCCGATACCTCTGCCGGTGGTGCCGATCTTGCCATCGCCCTTGCGTTTCTCCCGGGCCTGATCAATGGCAATATGGTACGGCAGGATCAACGGGCAGGACCACGAGATCTGCAGACGTGACCGGACGTCAATACCGGCTTGCTCAAGCTCACCGATTTCTTTTAACAGGGCCTCAGGTGATAACACCACGCCATTGCCAATGTAGCAGGTGACGCCCGCGTGCATGATGCCCGAGGGTATCAAACGCAAGATGGTTTTAGTGCCGTTAATCCATAAAGTATGACCGGCATTGTGTCCACCCTGGAAACGTACGACGCCATCAGCCGACTCCGCCAGCCAGTCAACAATCTTTCCTTTGCCTTCGTCACCCCACTGAGTGCCGATTATCACGATATTCTTGCTCATGTTGCGTAATTAAATATAAGCCTCAACGGCTTGAAAATTGAACGATGCGTCGCCTTCAAACAAACCCAGGACGACACCCTATGTTTACTTATGCCTGGCTATGCAACCGCCTCAATTTGCCACTGGCCATTTAGCAGCACCAGCTCGCGGTCGATATTGAATTCGTCGAGCGAGTGCAACTGCCCTGGTAACACTTGAACCACAATTTCACCTGCTTCACGTAATTTTCGAATCGTTTGCAACAAGGCAGCATCGGTTCCCCAAGGCGCCTGGATGGCACGTGCCAAAGGAGCCGGCGCCAAACCAGATGACAATTTACGTAAATCAAGGCTAAAACCCGTTGCCGGACGTGCCCGGCCAAAAGCCTTGCCCACCCCATCGTAACGACCACCACGTACCACGGCGTTATGCCAACCTTGTGCATAAACGGCAAACACAACGCCCGTGTGATAGGCATAACCCGTACCGATATCGGCCAGGTCAACGCTAAAGTCATAATCAGGCAAAGCCTGAATCAATGTTTGTAAATCGTGCACCGCCGACTGAATCGCAGGCAACGCCGGCAGGCTGCGCAGCGCTCGATCGAGCACCGATACACCACCATACAAGCCCGGCAGAACCAGCAGCGCATCAACCAGATCGGTGCGAACCGGATCAACCTGAGCGCACAAAGCCTGAATGCCGGCCTGGTCTTTCGCAGCCACACAGGCTGACAGCGCCTCCTCTATTTCAGCCAGGGCCGGATCAGCCGCCACGATAGCGCGGAAAATACCGGGATGGCCGAGATCAAGACGAGGAAGCGGCACACCAGCCCGCTGTACGCTTTCCAGTGCCATTTGAATGACCTGAATATCCGCTTCGACCCCTTCGTGTCCAAACACCTCCGCCCCTATTTGCAGGAGCTCGCGGTCGGACAGAAGATCTGTGGGACGCGCATGCAATACAGACCCGCAATAGCAAAGCCTGGTAACACCCACGCGGTTTAACAAATGTGCGTCAATGCGGGAAACCTGAGGTGTGATGTCAGCACGAACACCCAACGTCCGACCAGAAAGCTGGTCGACCAGCTTGCACGTGCGCAGGTTCAGATCGGAACCTGAGCCGGACAAAAGGGAATCGAGATACTCAACGATCGGAGGCGCAACCAACTCGAAACCATGAGAACGATATAAATCGAGTAATTCGCGGCGCAGCTCTTCGATGCGTCGTGCTTCTGCGGGAAGGATATCTGCCAGATTTTCCGGCAATAACCAATTGGACATTTTTTAGCGCCCTGAAGAACCTGAGTATGGCTTTAGTCAAACAAAAAGCGACTTGGGGCGTAAGCCCGCCAAGTCGCTTGCGGATGGTAAATCAACTTACGGCGTATTGTAGCGTGTTGAGACCATTTTTCAAAGTGAGGGTGGTGTCCAAGGAGGCGAAGGCAGCCGCCTTAGCGGCCACTCGCTCCCTCTTGTACAGGCCCGCCTTGCGGGTTACCCCAGAACCGGAAGAAGTCAGTATCCGGGCTGATCACCAGCGTATCGTTCTTGTTGGAAAACGCGGAACGGTAGCTTTCAAGACTACGATAGAAACTATAGAAATCCGGATTCTTGCTATAGGTTTCCGAATACAACGCCGCGGCATCAGCATCACCCTCACCACGAATATTCTGGGAATCGGCATAAGCCTTGGCCAGAATTTCTTCGCGTTCGCGGTCGGCCTGAGCGCGAATCCGTTCACTTTCCGCCGCACCGGTTGCACGCAGGCGGTTGGCCTCTTCTTTACGCTCCGCCTCCATGCGACGATAAACCGATTCGGAAATCTCAGGCGAGAAATCAATTCGAATCAGGCGAACGTCGACCACATCGACGCCCAATGGGGCGGCCCGACGTGCCACGTTAACCAAAATCTCATCCATGATATCGGCACGTTCGCTCGATACAACCTGCTTTACTGTGCGCACGTTGACAGCCGCATTCAGGGCGTCGCGAATTTGAGCACTAAGTCGCTCTTCGGCCGCCGTTTTATTCAAGCCAAACGTCACGTAATACTGGCGTGGGTCGCTAATGCGCCACTTGGCATACGAGTCGATCAGGAGATTTTTCTTTTCAGCAGTTTGAATACGCTCGGGATCTTGCGACTCAATGGTTTGCAAGCGCTTATCGAGCCGAACAACATTCTCGAACGGCGGAGGCAGCTTGAAATACAAGCCGGGTTCAGTAATGGTTTCGCGAACTTCGCCCAGGGCAAAGACCAGTGCGGCATCGCGTTCACGCACAACAAATACACAAGACGAGGCGACGGCCAACAAAATGACCAGGCCAACCAGATACGGGAAAAAACGTGGCATGGGGCGGCCTCCTTAGCGTGACGAATACGGACTTGTCAGCAAATTCGACGAATTGCTGTAGGGGCTACCCCCACCGGAGGCATTACGCCCCCCACTACCGGATGTACTACCGGACGAACTACCACTTTCCCCTGAAGATGACTGGCTGCCAGAGGAACCGGCCGCCATACCGGCGGCGGGATCAGGCGAGGCCGAATTCGAGCCGCTGCGCGAAGCTTGCTGCATGATTTTATCGAGAGGCAAATACAACATATTGCTGGCCGACTGATTGTCGATGAGTATCTTCGAAGTATTTTCAAGAATAGTTTGCATAGTGGCCAGGTACATACGATCGCGGGTTACTTCCGGCGCCTTGGCAAACTCTGATTCAATTGCGGCAAAACGTGCCGTATCACCCTGCGCGGTACCAATAACCTGTGCGGTATAGCCTTGAGCATCGAAAACCATGCGATCGGCACGACCTCGTGTCTCGGGAATGATACGACTGGCGTAGGCATTACCTTCATTAATCAGGCGCTCACGATCCTGTCCGGCTTTGACTGCGTCATCGAACGCCGCCTGCACTTGCTCTGGCGGCTGCACATTCTGAATGGCAACGGTACTCACTTGCACACCGGTTTTATAACGATCAAGAATCTCTTGCGTCAGTTGCTGAACACTATTGGCAATTTCAGTACGACCTGAATACAGCACAACATCCATGCGGCGTTGACCCACCACCTCGCGCATTGCGGTTTCAGCAGCCTGGCGAACGGACTCGTCGGGATCGACCGTTTCAAAAAGGTAATCAGGCGCACCCTCGGGCATGAGGCGGTACTGAACTACATACTGAACATCGACGATGTTTTCGTCGGTCGTCAGCATGAGGGACTCGTTCAGTACTTTGTTACTGACGCTTCCGCGGTAACCGACCTCGAACGTCCGTAACTGGGAAATATTGACCGGCTGCGCATCCTCGATGGGATATGGCATATGCCACTGCAAACCGGGGTTCAGTGTCTTGGTATATTTACCAAACTTGGTCACCACGGCAACCTGCCCTTCCTGAACAATAATAAAGCCACTGGACAGCCACAGGCCAACCAGCACAATTGCAATAAAGACAAACAGCTTTGGAGAACCTTTAGGCAGTTGAACCGGGCTGCCGCCATTTCCGCCGCCCCCCCTGTTGCCACCGCCACGGCGCTTGCGTCCAAACAATGAGCCGATCTTGCCATTGAAGTCGCGCCAGACCTCATCGAGGTCGGGAGGACCGCCATTATTATTGCCCTGGTTGTTGCCGGGGCGATTCTGATTATTGGGCTGCGACGAGTCGTTTCCATCGCCCTTACCCCGACCCCAATCCGGATCGTTTAAATTAAATATTTTCGACATTAAACGCATTGTTTCCTGCGACTTGACCTGATTCAACGATAGCCTGACGCAGCCCATCAAGACCTGCCCGCGCCAGCGCACTAACGAACACTCGCACAATGGTACCATGTTCGTCGCGTTCCACCCGCGGTTCATAGCCCGCCGCGTCAATTTTATTGTAGACAAGTATCCGGGGGATTTCGCCCGCCCCGATATCAGCCAATACCTTGTTAACCTCGGCGATTTGTTCATCACGTTGAGGGCTCGCGGCATCAACGACATGCAAAAGCAGGTCAGCCTGCACCGTCTCTTCCAGCGTCGCACGAAACGCAGCGATCAGGGTTGGAGGCAAGTCACGTATGAACCCGACCGTATCCGACACGACAACCTGACCAAAATCGTCAATCCAAAGTTTGCGCGTGGTAGTGTCCAGGGTCGCAAACAGCTGATCAGCCTCATAGGCGCCAGCTCGGGTTAATGCGTTGAACAAGGTGGATTTGCCCGCGTTGGTATAACCAACCAGCGAAACCGACATCGTACCGCGCCGCGTGCGGGCACGACGCTGCGTGTTGCGCCGCTTTTGCGCTTTAGCCAGGCGCTCTTTGAGCAATTTGACCTTGGCACCAATCATGCGCCGGTCCATCTCAAGTTGCGACTCCCCCGGGCCACGCATGCCGATACCGCCGCGCTGACGCTCAAGGTGAGTCCACAGGCGGGTCAAACGGGTAACCAGATGCTGCAGCTGCGCCAGCTCAACCTGCAGCTTGCCCTCGTGGCTTTGAGCACGCAGGGCAAAAATATCCAGGATCAACGCCACTCGGTCAATGACCCTGCGCTTGAGCGCCCGTTCAATATTCCGCTGCTGGGCTGGCGACAGCGGCTGATCAAAAAGAATAATTTCGGCTTCGCTGGAGTCGGCCAGTAATGCCGCCTCTTCAAGTTTGCCTTTGCCGATAAAGTACGCGGCATCGGGCCGCTGACGACGCGCAACCAAATGCCCGACAATATCGGCGCCGGCACCTTCAGCAAGCATAATGAACTCATCGGAATGAGCCTGGAAATCCGGATTACCCAGATCAACACTGATAACTAAAGCTTTCATTCACACTTTAAAAAACGAAAACCCGCCGGCACGATGTGCAAGGCGGGCTTTATTAAACCTGACAGAAACGGCTGATTTATTCGGCAGCAGCGTCATCAACCTGCAAATTGACCGGACGCGCCGGCACGATGGTGGAAATGGCATGTTTGTATACCATTTGCGTGACGGTATTACGCAGCAGTACAACGTACTGATCAAACGATTCAACCTGCCCTTGCAGCTTGATGCCGTTTACCAGATAAATGGAAACCGGTACATGTTCTTTACGAAGTACATTTAAAAACGGGTCTTGTAATGTTTGCCCTTTGTTGCTCATTGGCTTTACTCCAATTGTGTTGTTATAGAAATACCGCAAGCTGTAACTGTACAGGGTTTTCCCGTAAATCGCTATGCCGACGATGAGGAAGAGGTTGTAATAATTGTTTTCAACGCCTGGCATAGCCGTTCATTATCGGCGGGGGTTCCCACTGATATGCGCAAATACTGCTGAATCCGATCCAGCGAAAAATGACGCACCAGAATCCGCTGGGCACGCAACGCCGCAAACAATGACGCAGCGTCGTGCTGTGAATGGGTGGCAAACACAAAATTGGCTGTGCTGGGTAACACTCTGAAACCCAGCGCTTCTAAATTACGGGCCAAGACTCGACGCGCCTGAATAACAGCATCACAGGATCGCCGGAAGTAATCATCGTCCTGCACAGCGGCAATTGCACCGGCTAACGCCAGGGAATCAAGCGGATAGGAATTAAAACTGTCTTTGACACGCACCAGCCCTTCCACAATCGATGGATTCGCAACCGCATAGCCGACCCTTAAGCCTGCCAACGCACGTGATTTGGAAAATGTATGAATTGCAACGATATTGTCGTGCTGTTCAAGCAATGCTATCGACGACTCCGCGCCGAAATCAACATAGGCCTCATCCACCACCACAGGAATACGCGGATTTGCCCGGGCAATGTCGGCAATCTCCTGCAATGACAACGCGCGCCCCGTGGGTGCGTTTGGATTGGCAAAAATAATGCCGGCAGGCAAATCTTCATCAGTGTGCGACAGATAATCACTTGCGCTGATGGACAGATCATCCGCAAGCGGTATCAACCTGGGTGTAATACCGAACAACGTGCAATAGCTGCGGTAAAAGCTGTATGTGATATCCGGCATCCACAGCGACCGGCCCTGGCGTCGGAACAAAGCGTTAAAAACATGCGCCAATACTTCATCAGAGCCATTGCCCACAAAAATGCAATTGGGTGTCACGCCGTGGTGACGCGCCAATACTTCACGCAAAGCGGTGGCCTGTGGATCAGGATACAAGCGCAGACGATCAGTTGCAGCCTCCTTGATAGCCGCCAGCGCTTTGGGCGAAGGACCCCACGGATGCTCATTGGTATTCAGTTTCAGCAGATCGACCACCTGAGGCTGCTCACCCGGCACATAGGGTGACAGACCGGACACGTGATCACTCCAAAAACAGCTCACTTGGCCCCCTGCTGAATATAAGGATTCTGAGAAGACTTGAATTCAATTCGCAATGGCGTACCCTCCAGCTTGAATTCGGTGCGAAATCGCGTCTCCAGGTATCGCCGATATGAATCGGGAATCGCATCGAGCGCATTACCGTGAATAATGATAAGCGGAGGGTTCTGCCCTCCTTGATGCGCATAACGCATTTTGGGCCGGAAGATCCCTTTGCGAGGTGGCTGCTGTTGCTCGACAGCAGCATGCAAAGCACGGGTTAACCGCGGCGTAGGCAATTTGGCAAACGCGGCGGCATGGGCCTGCCTTACCGACTTAATCAACGGTTGAATACCTCGTCCTTGCAAAGCAGAAGTCGTGTGCACCTTGGCAAACGATAAAAAACGCAATTTACGTTCAAAATCGCGCTTTATGCGATCGCGGGCGTGCTCATCCAGCCCGTCCCATTTATTAATGGCAATCACCAGCGCCCGGCCGGTTTCCAGAATAAAGCCGGCGATATGCGCATCCTGATCGGAAATTTCCGTATGGGCATCCAACATCAGCACAACCACATTGCAGGCTTCGATAGCCTGCAGGGTTTTAATCACCGAAAACTTTTCCACCGATTGAAACACTTTGCCACGACGTCTTAAACCGGCGGTGTCGATTAAGGTATAAGCCGCACCGTCTTTCTCGAATTCAATTTCTATGGCGTCGCGGGTGGTGCCCGGCAAATCGAAGGCAATAACGCGCTCCTCGCCGATCAGGGTATTGATCAGCGTGGATTTACCCACATTCGGCCGGCCCACAATCGCCAGTTTTATACGATGATACTTATCCTTTTCAGCACCGGGCCCGGTAGCGGCTTCGTCGGCGGATTCATCCGTTTCATCCGTTTCATCCGGATCGCCGTCCTGGGTTGCCCAATCAGACTCAGCCTGATGGCCGTCCTGAGCCGCGGTGTCTTTATCAAGAAACGACAACGCATGATCAATCAGATCGACCACGCCGTCACCATGCGAGGCAGAAATAGGATAAGGCTCACCCAACCCCAACTCGTAGAATTCGGCAGCGGCCGAGCCATGCTTCATACCCTCTGCTTTGTTCACCGCCAACAAGACACGCTGGCCCGATCGACGCAGCAAACGGGCGATCTCATGATCGTGCGCGTTAATGCCGGCACGCGCATCCACAAGAAAAATGACCACATCGGACTCGGCAATGGCTTGCTCGGTCTGACGCGCCATCTCGACCATAATGCCTTCTTTGGCAATGGGCTCGAAACCACCTGTATCCACAACCAGATAAGCATGATCGCCCAAACGCCCTTCACCATAATGGCGATCGCGTGTTAAACCGGCAAAATCGGCTACGAGCGCGGCACGCGACCGCGTCAGGCGGTTGAAAAGAGTGGATTTACCAACATTGGCGCGCCCAACAAGTGCGACAACGGGTTTAAACAGCGTATTTTTCAATTGACACCAACAAGTACAAGATTACCGCCATCGGTTTGCGCTAATACCCCCCGAGGCGTGCCCACCAGCGGTGACACAATAGGCCCACTGCCAACCTGCAGGCGGCCCAGCAAGCCGCCATTTTCACGTGAAAGGAAATGGACATAACCATCAAGGTCGCCGTAGGCCACCGCTTGCGGCACAACCGCCGGGCCCGAAAGGCGGCGATTACGCAACTGTTCCTG
This sequence comes from Pusillimonas sp. UBA3987, assembly GCA_002384935.1. GTDB lineage: Bacteria > Pseudomonadota > Gammaproteobacteria > Burkholderiales > Burkholderiaceae_B > Neopusillimonas. The sequence goes on along the minus strand of DGCD01000003.1, from coordinate 64,893 downwards.
CTTCCATCTTTCTGTACCATCGTTCAAGCTGAACGCATAGGCAATATCGCGCTGATTGGCCGCGTACACTTGCTGGCTGTCCAGCACAATACCCTGGGACGTCGAGAAACGCTGCTCCCATATCGGCACCCCCCCCTGCGACACATCAAAGCACACGATACGCCCCTGATACGAGGCAGCGCAAAGCAAAGGCCCAAGCGCCTGCGGTTTACCCACCACATCGTTGATACGCTCAAGATCCGTTGCACCCCGGGCCGAAGAAACATTGCCTTCCCATTGCACGGCACCATTACGGGCATCAATCACAATCACCCGGCCATTGGGCAGGCCCGAAATCACCACACCCTCGACAATAAGCATCTGCATACTGGTTTTTAGCGCCAGCGCCGGCCCCGGCCGTTGCAGACTCCACAGCAAATCGCCGGTATTGGCGTCGAAAGCCTGAAGACGGTAGTCGCTGCTACGCACCGCTACAATGCCTTCGCCAACGGCAGGCGGAATAAACACTTCGCTACTTGCCTTGGCGCGCCACTTTTCCTGGCCTTGGTCGTCGAACGCCACAACGGTACCGTCGGGGCCCGCCACCGCCGTAGTCACACCGTCGGAACCCGCACCTGCCGACAGCGGAATATCAGCATCGGCACGCCATTGAACAGCGCCACTGCCCAATGCAACTTTAACCACTGAGCCGTTGGGCGCTGCCGCGTAAACGGAATCGCCCACTAACTGAGGCACAAAGCCAGGGCCTGAACCACTGCCTATGGATACGTTCCAACTGGTCGCGGCGGAAATCTGCGCCGTATACTCGGTAAGAGGCGTGGGTTCGTAACGCGGGTCGGTGGGAGAAAACCACGAGCAACCTGCCAAAACGAACGAAGTCATCACAACGCCCGCGCCTTTTTGCCAACGACGAAAACCTGCTTTGCGCATTACTTAGTCTCCCAGGGCGTCTATTTTAAGTTCAATAATCTGCGCCATGGGATCATCCCCCAGGGCTTCAACCGCACTTTGCCACGACTGCCTGGCCTCATCCAACTTACCTTGAGCAGCAAAAATATCGCCGCGACGATCGGCATAAAGACCAACAAACGCTTCAGAAGAGTCATCCAACGCGTTCAATGCAGCATCATATTCTTTTTGTTCCAACAACACGCCCGCCAAACGCAAGCGCGCCAGCGGCACCAAAGCGGCATCACCACTTTCTTCGATGACCCAGTTCAACTGCTCGCTGGCCCCACTGTAATCCTTCTGATCTTGCAACACCCGTGCCGCCACCAAAGCACCGCGAGACGCATATCCCGACTTGGGAAAATCTTCACGCAGGGTTTCACTCGCCGCCCGCACCCGGGCCAACGACTCGTCATTCGATTGAGCGGTGGCCGCCGTTTCAAGGGCCTCAAAATACCCCATGGCCTGCCTGGCCTGATTGGTTTCATACCACTGCCAGCCACGCCAGCCCGCGAACGAGGCGGCAATCACCACTAAAACAGTCACAATAAGCGTTCCGTAGCGCTCCCACCATTGCCGGATTGCGTCCAGTTTCTCCTGTTCTTCCAGATCGTATGCCATTCTTTCTTTAAACCTTTTGTTTTATTGCATCTACCAGGCGATTTGCGGGAATCGTTTCCTGTTGAGTTTCGTTTTCAATTAAATCTGCGCGCAGCCATTTTATGCTGACCTCGTCATTCTGGTGCTCTTGCTCACCAATAATAACGGCCACCGCCGCTCCGCTGGCGTCGGCGCGCTTGAATTGCGATTTAAATCCGCTGGAGCCGGCATGGACAATAACGCGCAAGCCCTCATTGCGCAACTGCTCAGCCAACATTGCCGACATACGCTGAGCCTGCTCCGACTGGTGAATCATATACACCTGGCATTCCGGGGTATCGACAATTGGCTGGCTTTGCGACCACAGATCGAGCAGGCGTTCCATACCAATGGCAAAACCCACTGCCGGCGTCTGCTTGCCGCCCAATAGTTCAACCAGTCCATCATACCGGCCGCCGCCGCAGACAGTTCCTTGAGCGCCCAACTGATCGGTAACCCACTCAAACACGGTGAGATTGTAATAATCGAGACCACGCACCAGCCTGGGGTTGAGGGAGTACTCAATTCCAGCATCATGCAGACGCTCGCAAACACCGTTGAAGTGTGCCCGTGAATCCTCACCCAGAAAATCAAATAACCGCGGCGCACCATTTGCCATTTCCTGCATGGCCGGGTTCTTGGTGTCCAGTACCCGCAAAGGGTTGCTGTACATACGACGGCGCCCCTCTTCGTCCAAAACACCAGCGTGTTGCTCAAGGTAAGCCACCAAAGCTTCGCGATGCTTGAGGCGTTCCTCGGCCTGACCCAGAGAGTTCAACTCAAGGCGTACATCCTTCAGGCCCAGCATTTTCCAAAGGCGCGCCAGCATGACAATGAGTTCCGCGTCGACATCAGGCCCTTTCAAGCCAAGCGCCTCAACATCGATCTGATGGAATTGACGATAACGACCGCGCTGGGGCTTTTCGTGACGAAAGACCGGCCCCATGGAAAACACGCGCTGCGGGCGATCGTAAACCAGATTGTGCTCAATAGTGGACCGCACGATACCGGCGGTAAACTCAGGGCGCAGCGTCAGTTTTTCATTGTTGAGTGCGTCGGTAAAGGAATACATTTCCTTCTCGACAATATCGGTGACTTCGCCGATACCGCGCGCAAACAAACGCGTATGCTCAAGCACCGGCGTACGGATGTTGCGATACCCGTAGGCGGCCAACCATTCACGAACGATCTTTTCCAGTTGTTCCCATTGCGCACTGCCATCGGGCAATACATCTTTCATGCCAGTAATGGCATGGACCTTTTGAAATGACTGCGACATACCTGCTCTTGTTTTGATTAGACACGAAGCGCGTTCAAGCGCGTGTGCCGTAACGTTGCTCTACGTAATGCTCGACGATAGCCTGGAATTCCTGCGCAATGCGATCGCCCTTCAACGTCACGGTACGTCGACCGTCAACATACACAGGCGCGGAAGGCACTTCCCCGGTGCCGGGCAGGCTGATACCTATATCGGCATGCTGGCTTTCGCCGGGGCCGTTCACCACACACCCCATGACTGCCACATTCATGCTTTCCACACCAGGATAACGGGTTCGCCAAACCGGCATTTGCTCACGCAAATAGGCCTGAATGCTATCTGCCAGGTGCTGAAAAACCGTACTGCTCGTGCGACCGCAGCCCGGGCATGCAACCACCATGGGAGTAAACGCACGTAAGCCCATGGTTTGTAAAATTTCCTGCGCCACCACAACTTCCCGCGTACGGTCTCCACCCGGCTCCGGCGTGAGCGAGATGCGAATAGTATCGCCAATACCCTGCTGAAGCAAAACCGCCAGAGCAGCCGTGGACGCCACGATACCTTTGCTGCCCATTCCCGCCTCGGTTAAACCAAGGTGTAACGGATAATCGCAGCGCGAAGCCAAATTCTGATAAACGGTAATGAGATCTTGCACATGGCTGACCTTGCAGGACAAGACAATTGCATCGCCAGGCAGACCCAATGCTTCGGCCCGCTGTGCGTTGCTTATGGCCGACACGACCAGTGCCTCGCGCATGACTGCCTGAGCGCTCCAAGGCTGCGCGCGACGGCTGTTTTCATCCATCATGCGGGCCATGAGCGCACTATCCAGGCTACCCCAGTTCACGCCGATTCGCACGGGCTTGTCGTAGCGGCATGCCACCTCGATCATCTGGGCAAAATTGTCTTCACGGCGATTTCCGGCGCCCATATTGCCTGGATTGATGCGATATTTAGACAATGCCCGGGCACAGTCGGGAAACTGCGTCAGCAACTTATGGCCGTTGTAATGGAAATCTCCCACCAGCGGCGTGCTGATCCCCATTTTGTCGAGTTGATCGCGAATCGCAGGAACCTCGCGCGCCGCGTCCGGCGTATTCACCGTGATACGAACCACTTCAGAGCCTGCCTGTGCAAGCGCTTTAACCTGAATGGCGGTCGCAATGGCGTCGGCCGTATCAGTATTGGTCATCGACTGCACCAAAACCGGTGCAGTCCCGCCCACAGCCACGACCTCATCGCCCCACCGAACCGCGACTTGCCTGGTATCGCGACGAGGTGCCGACCCAACGGCAAGGGGCGCATCAGCGCAGGGCGGCAAAGAAGAAGGTTGATTCATGAATTACAGAGACTTAAACCACTCGAATGCCAACCACGACTCGGGAATCCAACCTTGATCAACAGCATAAAAGCCGGCCACCACAAGCAAAGCCACAATAATCAGTAGCCAGCCCCACGGAAAGCCGCTTTCCTCGCCCTGAGACGGCAGGTCGGTTGGCGTAAAAGCCGCCCCGCCCTTTACCGGTTCTATTGCCGAGCGTGGCGGTGCCGCAGAAGAAACCTGGCTCTCCAGCATAACCATCATGGCATCGACATCGGCCTCAAGGAAACGCGCGTAATTCTTGACCAGACCTCGCAGAGGAACACCCGTAGGAAGCATGCTCCACTCTTCATTCTCGAGTGCCTGGATCTGGCGCGTTGAAAACTTAATGCGGCCGGATGCTTCGGACAACGTAATACGCTTGGACTGACGCAGCGTTTTAAATGCTGAACCAATGCCTTCACGCAGCGGGATAACGGACGCCGACTCTGTGTCCTCTTTAAGCATAGGTTTAGTCATGCATGCTCCTCTTTCATGAGAATGGTTGCACGATGGGGCAGCCTTTCATTAATACGAGTTCTGTCTTTGACATCGCCGGCCAACTGGCCACAGGCCGCCGCGATATCGTCGCCGCGGGTTCTGCGTATCGTTGTTACCAAACCTGCGTCGATCAAACGCTGGGCAAACAAACGGACCCGGGAGGCCGGCGAGCGATTCAGGCCCGATTGCGGAAAAGGATTGAATGGAATCAGATTGAACTTGCAGCGTACCTGTCGCGCAATCTCAATCAATTCCTGAGCATGCTGGTCGGAGTCATTTATGCCGTCTAGCATAATATATTCGAATGTAATGAAATCACGCGGCGCGTGTTCCAAATAACGATTGCAAGCGTCGAGCAATTCAGACAAGGGATGCTTGCAATTCAACGGCACCAGTTTGTCGCGAAGCGCATCGTTCGGCGCATGCAACGAGACAGCCAGTGCAACCGGACAATCTTTGGCCAAGCGGTCCATAAAGGGCACCACGCCCGACGTGCTGACCGTAACCCGACGCCGTGACAAACCGTAGGCGTTGTCGTCCAGCATCAAATGAAGTGCACCGACGACCTGGTCATAATTGAGCAAAGGCTCTCCCATGCCCATCATGACAACATTGGTGATAACGCGATCAGCCGGGTTTGCATTCGCGTTTGCACTATTGCCGGCAATACGCGCGGCATCGCGGTCAGCCTCAAGCTCGCGTTTGGCATGCCAAAGCTGACCAATGATCTCAGCGGTGCTGAGATTGCGATTGAAGCCTTGATAGCCTGTCGAGCAGAACGGGCATCCAACGGTGCAGCCGGCCTGGCTGGAAATGCATAAAGTACCACGACCGTCTTCGGGAATAAAAACCGTTTCGACGGCATTGCCCTGCCCAACGTCGAACAGCCACTTGCGCGTGCCGTCGGACGAGCACTGCCGGGTTTGCACCACCGGAGCACCAATACGACAATGTTGGGATAATTGCTCGCGAAAGCCGCGAGCCAGATCGGACATATTATCGAACGAACCCGCCCCGCGCTGGTGTACCCAGCGCATGAGTTGACGGGCACGAAAAGGTTTGCCACCCCACTGCGCAACCAGCGCGGCAAGTTCGGCGGGCCCCATGCCCAAGACGTCGATAGGTTCGTTCGATTCAGTCATAATGATTTAACGGCTGTGAATATTGCTTTCCGGAAAGAAGAAGGCAATTTCAACGGCTGCGGTTTCAGGCGCATCGGAGCCATGAACTGCATTGGCATCGATACTTTCGGCAAAATCGGCGCGAATGGTACCGGGTTCTGCTTTTTTAGGATCGGTTGCGCCCATCAGGTCGCGGTTTTTCTGAATGGCGTTATCGCCTTCCAGTACTTGTACGAAGACTGGCCCGGACACCATGAAATCGACCAGATCTTTAAAGAAGGGGCGCTCGCGGTGAACGGCATAAAAACGCTCGGCTTCCGACTGAGACAACTGTTTCAGCGATGCTGCAATAACTTTCAGACCGGCCTGTTCAAAACGGGCAACAATCTGGCCGATCGCGTTCTTGGCGACGGCATCAGGTTTGATAATGGAAAGGGTGCGTTCGATTGCCATAAAATATCCAAAGATTAAAAACGGTTTTTCCAATAAAAACAAGAACTTTGCTAGAGTTTTTGTCAACCGTTCATTTTAACACGCCCAAAAAGCACCGCTCCATCATAAAATAGAGCCCTTTCGCCATTTTGTAACAGAAACGGCATTTTGTGTGCCAATTCATCCATTTATAAGTCTTTCACTGTTTTATATGACCTCTTCTTCCTCTAAGCAAGACCTCGATCAACTTCCCAAAAGCTTCGAACCGCAAGACATCGAATCGCGCTGGTACCCGGAATGGGAGCGACGCGGCTACTTCACGGGGGGTCAACATACAGAACCCGTTGCCACACGCACTGGCGAACCTTTTGTGATTCAGTTTCCGCCGCCAAACGTCACGGGTACCCTGCATATGGGGCACGCATTCAATCAAACGGTGATGGACGGCCTGGTGCGCTATCACCGCATGCGCGGCGACGACACGGTTTTTATCCCGGGCACCGACCACGCCGGCATCGCCACCCAAATTGTGGTTGAACGCCAGCTCGATGCCCGGAACGTTAGCCGCCACGACCTGGGACGCGAAAAATTCCTGGAAAAAGTATGGGAATGGAAAGAACAATCAGGCAACACCATTACCAGCCAGTTCCGCCGCCTGGGTTCTTCGGCCGACTGGGGCCGGGAATACTTCACCATGGACGACAATCTGTCGCGCGGCGTGGTGGAAACGTTTGTACGCCTGTATGAACAAGGCCTTATTTATCGCGGCAAACGCCTGGTGAACTGGGACCCGGTGCTGGGCACAGCCGTATCCGATCTTGAAGTGATCAGTGAGGAAGAAGAAGGCTTTCTGTGGGAAATTGCCTACCCGCTGACACAGCCGCACGGCGAGCAGACTCATATTGTGGTTGCCACGACACGCCCAGAAACGATGTTAGGCGATGCCGCGGTCATGGTGCATCCCGAAGACGAGCGCTATGCCCATCTAATCGGTAAAACCGTGTCTTTGCCACTGTGCAACCGCGAGATTCCCATTATTGCCGACGACTACGTCGACAAAGACTTCGGCACCGGTGCCGTCAAAGTCACGCCAGCCCACGATTTCAACGACTATGCGGTTGGTTTGCGCCATTCCCTGCCACAGATCAGCATATTAACGCTCGATGCGAAAATCAACGAAAATGCCCCCCAGGCCTATTCCGGCAGAGATCGCTATGACGCCCGCGAACAGGTCGTCGCCGACCTGGACGCCCTGGGGCTGTTGAAAAACGTGAAAAAGCACAAACTGATGGTGCCTCGCGGCGATCGCACACAAACCGTTATCGAGCCCATGCTGACCGACCAGTGGTTTGTGGCCATGAGCAAAGCCGCACCGGAAGACGCCCTTCATCCGGGCAAAAGCATTACCGAAGTGGCGCTGGAAGTGGTCGCCGACGGCCGTGTCGCGTTCTACCCGGACAACTGGGCCACCACTTACAACCAGTGGCTCGCGAAAATCCAGGACTGGTGTATATCGCGCCAGTTGTGGTGGGGCCACCAGATACCCGCCTGGTATACCGAAGACGGCCAGATTATCGTGGCGCGCAACGAACAGGAAGCAAGAGAAAAAGCAACGGCCAAAGGTATTGCCGGTCCTTTGACTCGCGACCCTGACGTTCTGGATACCTGGTTTTCTTCCGCCCTGGTTCCTTTCACAGACCTGGGTTGGCCCGAACAAACCCCGGATCTCGCGCGCTACCTGCCGTCAAGCGTGCTGGTAACCGGCTTTGACATTATTTTCTTCTGGGTCGCTCGCATGGTCATGATGAGCATGCACCTGACCGGGCAGGTTCCTTTCCGCCATGTTTATGTGCACGGCCTGGTGTGCGACATGGAAGGCAAGAAAATGAGTAAGTCAAAGGGCAATACCATCGATCCGGTTGACCTGATCGATGGTATTGATGTGGAAGCGCTGGTTGCCAAACGCACAGCCGGGCTCATGAACCCTCGTCAAGCTGCCAGCATCGAAAAACGCACGCGCAAAGATTACCCGGACGGCTTCCCCGCATACGGCACCGATGCCTTGCGTTTCACCATGGCGGCTTACGCAACACTGGGCCGAAACATCAATTTCGATCTGAAACGATGCGAAGGCTATCGCAACTTCTGCAACAAGCTCTGGAATGCCTCGCGTTTTGTGCTGATGAATACCGACGGACACAACCTGGCCGGCGACAGTGGCGACGAGCTGCAATTTACCGACCAATGGATTATCAGCCAACTACAGCAACTGGAAGCAGATATCGAAAAAGGCTTCGCCGATTATCGTTTCGACTTCATCGCCAACAAGCTATATCACTTTGTGTGGGACGAATACTGCGATTGGTACCTGGAGCTGGCTAAAGTGCAGTTGCAAACCGGTACGCCGGCACAACAATTGGGTACACGCCGCACACTGATTCGTGTACTGGAAACGTTACTCCGTTTGGCACACCCCATTATTCCGTTCATTACCGAAGAACTGTGGCAAAAAGTTTCGGTGGTGGCAAACAAGCGCGATGCCAGCCAGCAAACCAGTGTCAGCGTGCAGCCCTACCCTGTTTCGGAACCCGGAAAAATCAACAAGACCGCCGAAGATCAAGTTGCCGAACTGAAGGCTCAGGTAGAAGCCGTGCGCGCTTTGCGTGGCGAAATGAATATCTCGCCTGCCCAGCGTGTACCCCTTGTGGCGCGGGGCGAACCGGCGGCGTTGGCTCGCAACCAGGCTTATCTGTCGGCGCTGGCCAAATTAAGTAATGTGGACATTGTCGACACCCTGCCGGAGTTGGGGGCGCCCGTTCAGGTCGTGGGCACCACCGAATTGATGCTAAGCGTAGAAATCGATGTCGTGGCAGAGCGAGCTCGACTTGGAAAGGAAATCGAGCGCTTAACCAACGAAATCAATAAGGCCAACGCCAAACTGTCAAACGAAAATTTTGTGCGACGTGCGCCCGAAGCGGTTGTGCAGCAAGAAAAAGACCGCATGGCGCAATTTACTGAAACACTTGAAAAAGTGAAGGAGCAGTTCAATAAATTGAAATAACGGCACCAAGAACGGGCGCGCAACACGCGCGTCCGCTGTCTGAGAATCGAGTATCTGAACAAGAGGCTTTGCAGAAAAGCCCCGCTTTCATCAAAGCGCGGCATTCGCCATCAACTTAACAACGATGCCAAAAAAGCGTCATCGGCTTTCGAAAGCAAACCCTCACGACGCGCGGCTTCAATCAGGTCGGGGCGCCGCTGCAGGGTTATTTTCAGGGATTGCTGGCGGCGCCATTGTGCAATGTTGGCATGATGTCCCGACAAAAGCTCAGTTGGAACAACGGCACCCTCATAGACTTCGGGCCGAGTGTAATGCGGACTATCGAGCAGGCCGGTCAGATCGTCGTGAAACGAGTCCTGCCGCGCGGAATCGGCGTCATTCAATACGCCTGGCAACAAGCGTATTGCGGAATCGATCATCGCCAGCGCCGGAATTTCCCCGCCCGACAACACGAAATCACCCAGTGAAACTTCTTCAGTTACGCAACGATCAATAAACCGCTGGTCAATCCCCTCGTAGCGGCCGCAGATCAGGATAGCACCCGGGCTATCGGCCAACCTCTGGGCGCGATTTTGTGTAAAGGGCTTGCCGGTGGGCGACAAAAGAATCACCGGTGGTGTATCAGAACGTGCATGGCGTGCTGCCGCAACTGCTTTTTCCAGCGGCTCGGCCATCATGACCATGCCTGGCCCGCCGCCGTATGGCCTGTCGTCGACCGTGCGATGAACATCTTGCGTGAAGTCACGCAGATTCCATAACTGTAGCGTCCACTGCTCCCGCCGATGTGCCCGACCCGTTACGCCCAGGTCGCGCACAACCGAGAACATATCGGGAAAAAGCGTAATAACATCGAAACGCATGGCCGTCCTTACCAGTCGGTAGGCCAGTTACTGTACAGACTTTTGTTTTTAAGGTCGACCTTGTACACATGGGCCTGCACAAAAGGCACCAGTACCTCCTGTGGACGACCCTTTTCGTTCAGAAGCCGTTCCAGCGCGCCGCTTTCCGTTTCGCATGCCCGAGCCACACGCAAGACGCCATGAACACCATTATCGATGACCTCGAGAATCTCACCTAACAAGACGGTTTCGGTGTCTTGTTCGCCATACAAACGGCAACCGATGAGATCGATCCAATAGTACTCATCGTCATCTGGCGCGGGGAACGCACTGCGGGGAGCCCATACGGTATACCCCTTCATGGCCTCGGCCTGATCACGGTCATTGACGGATTCAAGCTGCGCAACGACGCTATCGGTATGAAAACGCGACGCCTGGACCCGATACATCATGCCTTCCGGCATATTATCTTGCGCATTGCGTACGCTGCCAGTGCCACCAGCACGACGCGAAAAAGCGCCCTGCTTCCCTCTCGGGACGGGCGCTTTCAACCACCAGGTTGACGTACTCAGCAAGACATCTGCCTGAGCCGAATGGGGCTGGATTTTCACCCAGCCTTTTACCCCATAGGCTGAAACGATACGGCCAAGCTCGATCAGATCGTGTGGCGCCGCTTCAGCAGTCTGTACCACCGTGGTATTAGGCTGCAGCCTGTTCGGAATAGGTTTTCACCAGGCGCTGAACAGCCGGCGACAACTTGGCGCCATTGGATGTCCAGTATTCAACGCGGTCAAGGGAAATACGCAGATTTTCCTGACCTTCCCCGCCTACCGGGTTGTAAAAACCAATGCGTTCAATAAAACGGCCATCACGACGGTTGCGTGAATCGGCAGCAACTAAACTGTAAAACGGACGCTTCTTCGAGCCACCACGGGCTAGACGAATCACCACCATAGGTAATCCTTTGAAAATGTTGTGGAAAACGAAAGATTCTAGCATTTTTTTATTACTTATAGCAAACCAAAAACGCCAAATCCACCAAAAACTGTTGTTTAACGCCGCGCCATGAAATGCATGACCTGATCGGCTCCGGAGACCTGCGCCAATAGCGCATTTCCGGTTTGACGGGCAAAGGCCTGGAAGTCACGCACCGCATTTGGATCGGTAGTAGTCACTTTCAAAACCTGGCCACTTTCCAATTGCGCCAACGCCTTCTTGGCGCGCAAAATGGGCAACGGGCATTTTAACCCAGTTGCATCCACTTCCAGTTGAAATTCCGGTAAAGATTGTTCCAGTTCGCTCATGACACGCGTTCCCTGACCCAGGTTTCGATACTTTCCAGAGCTTCAGGCAAAGCCTCAACCTGCGTACCCCCACCCATCGCCATATCGGGCCGGCCGCCACCCTTGCCACCGACCTGGCCAGCCACGAGTCCAACTAGCTCACCGGCCTTGACCTTGGCAGTCAAGTCGTTCGTGACCCCGGCCACCAAACTGATTTTATTGTCGTCAACGGTTGCCAGCACCACAATGCCGGACTTAAGGCGTTGCTTCATGTCGTCGACCATACCGCGCAGCGACTTGGCTTCGACACCAGCCAACTGCCCCACAAGCAAACGACCGCCACCATTGAGCTCAATAGCCTGGGACAACAAATCATTTCCTGCCGACGAAGCCAGTTTCTGTTGCAGGCGCTGCACTTCCGACTCGGCGGCCTTCAGTTGCCCCTGCAACATTGAAATACGTTGGTTTAACTCTGCGGGCTGTGTCTTTAACTGCGCTGCCGCGTTCAACAATGTAGCCTGGGTTTGCTGCACCCAATTCACTGCATTGTCGCCTGTAATCGCTTCGATTCGCCGGACCCCGGCAGCCACGCCGCCTTCCGATATCACTTTAAACAAACCGATATCACCGGTACGCATTACATGGGTGCCGCCACACAACTCACGCGAAAAGCCAATATCCAGTACGCGAACTTCGTCGCCGTACTTTTCCCCAAACAAGGCAACCGCCCCGCCCTGCACTGCATCGTCGTAAGACATAAGCTGTGCGGCTACGGCTTTGTTTTCAAGAACCTGGGCATTGACAAGACGCTCGATTTGCACAATTTCTTCGGCACTGACCGGTGCATCGTGCGCGAAGTCGAAGCGCGTTTTTTCATGATCTACCAAAGAGCCGCGTTGCTGCACGTGGTCGCCCAGCACTTCGCGCAAGGCTTTGTGCAACAAATGCGTTGCCGAATGATTCCGCACGGTACTGGCACGGCGCGCGGTATCCACCTGCGCCGCCACGGTATCGCCGACAGTAAGACGACCTTGCCGAAGGCGGCCGTGATGACCGAACACTTGTGCCTGTACTTTCTGTGTGTCGCTTACCTCGAATACGGCGTCGGCTGTTTCCAATACGCCGACGTCACCGGCCTGGCCACCGGATTCAGCATAAAACGGGGTGGCATCGAGCACCACAATCGCATCCTGCCCGGCCTCAATTTCATTGACCGCACTGCCATCAAAATACAATGCAGTGACCTTGCCCTGCGCCTGCAGATGTTCATATCCCTCGAAGCGCGTATCGACGCCTTCATAGACAAGGCCTTCCACCGCCTTGAACTTACCCGCCGCACGCGCCTGTTCGCGTTGCTGCGCCATTGCTTTTTCAAAGCCGTCCAGATCCACACCCACTTTCCGCTCACGGCAAATATCGGCGGTCAGGTCAACAGGGAAACCGTAGGTGTCATAAAGCGTAAACAATGTTTGCCCGCCCAGCACCTGGCCTTCTTGCAGGCCTGCAAGCGAACCTTCCAGAATCTTCATGCCGTTTTCAAGCGTTTCACTGAAACGGCTTTCTTCCTGACGCAGCACTTGTTCCACGCGAGCCTGTTGTGCAGCCAGTTCGGGATAGGCGTCGCCCATTTGCTGTACCAGGTCTGCCACCAGTTTGTGAAAGAACAAACCCGACTGCCCCAGTTTGTGCCCGTGACGCAGTGCCCGGCGCACAATTCGGCGCAGCACGTATCCGCGGCCTTCATTGCTGGGAATGACGCCATCCACCACCAGGAAACTACAGGCTCGAATATGGTCGGCAATCACTTTCAATGAGTTGTTGCTTAAGTCTGTTGTATTGGTTTCACGCGCAGCCGCTTTAATAAGCGCCTGAAACATATCGATTTCATAATTGGAGTGCACATGCTGCAAAACAGCCGCAATTCGTTCCAGCCCCATGCCGGTATCAACACAAGGGCTGGGCAGCGGATTCATGTTGCCCTGCACATCGCGTTCAAACTGCATGAACACAAGATTCCAGATTTCAATATACCGGTCGCCATCTTCATCCGGAGACCCGGGCGGACCACCCCATACATCGGGGCCATGGTCGTAGAAAATTTCCGAACACGGGCCGCACGGACCGGTGTCGGCCATTTGCCAGAAATTGTCTGATGCATAGCGGGCGCCTTTGTTGTCGCCAATACGGACAATGCGCTCATGAGGAACCTTGACTTCGTTGGCCCAGATGTCGTAGGCCTCGCCGTCGTCCTCGTATACAGTCACCCATAGTTTTTCAGCCGGCAATTGATACACTTGGGTCAGCAGCTCCCAGGCATACATGATGGCTTCGCGCTTGAAATAGTCGCCAAAGCTGAAATTGCCCAGCATTTCAAAGAATGTGTGATGACGCGCGGTGTAGCCCACATTCTCCAGGTCGTTATGCTTGCCGCCCGCACGCACGCAGCGCTGGGAACTGACCGCACGTGTATATGCGCGGCTTTCCTTGCCGGTAAATACATCTTTGAACTGCACCATACCTGCGTTGGTAAACAGCAATGTGGGATCGTTGGCCGGAATCAACGGCGACGAAGGCACCACCTGATGGCCTTTCGATTCAAAGAATGACAGGAATTTTTGACGTATTTCAGATGTCTTCATTTACTGTGCAGCGTAATTGTTTGGCAAGAGTGAATGCAACCAGCGCAAGATTATAGACTTAGTCCAGTGATAGCAACTGCGCAACGGCGGAAACAGCGATTACTTCAGGCAGTTTACTGGACGTTCTCACCAGCCCGATAGGGCAATGCATGCGTTCCACCATCTCGTGGGGAAACTGTGCGCGCAACCGCGCCACAAAACGTGCTTTCTTTGTAGCCGAGCCAATCAGGCCCAAAAAGCGGAAGGATTTTCGCGCCATAATCTCGTGCACAATGTCCAGATCAAGCGCATGATTGTGGGTCAATACCAGCCAGCAGGCGTCATCGGGCAAATCCCGCACATCGTCGGCATCCCCCTGCAGGCATTGCACATTGGCCGGCACCTGCCCGGGCCAAAGATCATCGCGCGGGTCAAGCCAGATCACGCTGACCGGCAACGTGCCCAAGACGTTGACGATGGCTCGCCCCACATGGCCTGCGCCACATACGACAACCGTTAAAGACGGAGCCATAATGCGGTCTTCCAGCACACCCAGATCCTCGTTCCAGCGTGCCTCGTCAACATTAAACCCGGCTGCTGGTTGCTCAGAAGGCTGAATGTGAACAGGATCATCACTGTTGAACGGTACCATTCGCGTAACCGAACGACGCTGGCGCATCGCGGCCTCCACCTCGTCGCACCAAATCAGATCCTGGGCATCGAGGCGTTCGAACGCCAGCCACACTACCCCACCGCAACACTGCCCCAAACTGGGCCCCAAGGCATAGCGCTGGATCTGGCGCCGGGGCGCAGTAGCGTTGAGCAGTGTGTCCCGTGCCAGGGCAATCGCCTGATACTCGAGATGGCCTCCTCCGATCGTGCCCCAGCTTTGCGTGGCATTCACCCAGATTTTGGCGCCACCGCCCCTTGGGGCGGAACCGGCCGAACGCATCACGGTTACCAGCAATGTTGGCTCGCCCTCCCGCAACCCCTGGACCGCTTCGGGTTGCCAAGTCGGGTTAGTCATGGCCGGCTAAAGCCTCGGCGGGTTGACTCAGCCGCTGCACAGGGCACCCATCAACCGAACGCAATGCCCTGAGTACACTTTCGGGCGTGGCCGGCGCGTCTATCATCGGTATCGCTTTACGATCACCGGCGGCATGAACCGCGTCGCGGATCGCGAAGAACACCGACAAGGCCAAAGGCAGCGGTGGCTCACCCATGGCTTTGGATTGATAGATGCTGTCTTCGCGATTGTCGTTCTCGAAGAAAGCCACGTTGAGTTGGGCCGGACAGTCGGACACCGATGGGATTTTATAAGTGGATGGAGCATGCGTCATCAACCTGCCCTTGTCATTCCACACAAGTTCCTCTGCCGTCAACCAACCCATGCCTTGAATAAAGCCACCTTCTACCTGCCCCAGGTCAACCCCGGGATTAATGGAACGGCCTGCATCGTACAAAATGTCGGCACGCACCAAACGGTTTTCGCCTGTGAGGGTATCAATCACCACTTCGGCGCACGCCGCAGCGTATACAAAATAGTAGAACGGCCGACCGGTTAGGGTTTCCGTATCGTAATGAATTTTTGGCGTACGGTAGAAACCCGAAGACCACAAAGGAATCCGGTTTGCGTGTGCCTTTTGCACAAACTCGGGAAAGGGAATACAAGCCTTGTCGCCACACTCAACGTGGTTATCGGCAAATCGCACTTCGGCGGCATCGCAGCCGTAATGATCGGCCGCAAAATCAGCCAATGCGGCTTTGATTTTCCGCACGGCCACTTGAGCGGCCTTGCCGTTCAGGTCGGTTCCCGTTGAGGCAGCCGTTGCCGAGGTATTCGGTACTTTCGATGTGTCGGTCGCTGATGACCGGACATGTTTCAGGTCAACCCCCAACTCCTCGGCCACCACCTGCGCCACCTTGGTATTTAGGCCTTGCCCCATTTCCGTACCGCCATGATTCACCAATACCGAACCATCGGTATACACATGTACCAACGCACCTGCCTGGTTTAACTGGGTAAGCGTGAAAGAAATGCCGAACTTGACCGGTACCAGCGACAGCCCTTTTTTCAACACACGGTTATTCGCGTTGAATGTATCGACTTCCTTGCGGCGCTCGCGATATTGCGAGGTGCTTTCCAGTTGCTCGACCAGTTCGTGAATAACGTTGTCTTCCACTTTCATTTGATACGGCGTGACATTGCGATCGGTACGGCCGTAGAAATTCAACTTGCGCACATCAAGCGGGTCTTTCCCCAGCCGGGCGGCGATGTCTTCCACAACGTACTCAATCGCCATAATGCCTTGCGGGCCGCCAAAACCGCGAAATGCCGTATTCGACTGCGAATTGGTTTTCACCCGCAAAGACAGAATATCGAAAGTATCAAGATAGTAGGCATTATCGGAATGGAAAACCTGGCGATCAGCCACCGCGCCGGATAAGTCGGCCGAATATCCGCACCGCAATTGCTGCACGAATTTCACTGCCGTAATCTGGCCGTCGTCCGTATAGGCCACGTCGTACTCAACGCGGAAATCGTGCCGCTTGCCGGTCATCATGAAATCGTCGTCGCGGTCGGCGCGAATTTTTACCGGCCGGCCTGTTTTGCGCGCCAGCAAGGCTGCATTCACCGCAAACTGCCACGACTGGGTTTCCTTACCGCCAAAGCCCCCACCCATGCGGCGGCATTGCACTTTTATGGTGTGCGAAGGCTGGTGCAACACGTGGGAAATCATGAGCTGCATTTCAGTGGGATGCTGGGTGGACGAAAACACCTGCATTTCACCGTCTTCGCCGGGTACCGCATACGACACCTGCCCTTCCAGATAAAACTGCTCTTGCCCACCACAATAGAAGCTGCCTTGATGCCGGTGCGCCGAGGCATTCAGCTTGCCTTCCAGATCGCCCTGGGCGATGCGCACGGGCGGCAAGACATACGATGCTTTTTCTGCACCCTCTTGAACATCCAGCACGGGATGCAGGTCTTCGTACTCCACTTGCGCCAATTTCACGGCGCGACGAGCCAGGTCGTAAGAAGTGGCAGCAACCGCAAACAGAGGCTGACCATAATATTCGACAAGACCATCCACCAGGACGGGTTCGTCTGCTTTGGCTGCGCCAATATATTTTTCGCCGGGCACATCGTCTGCCGTGATAACCGCCACCACCCCCGGCGCAGTACGCACAGCTGACAGGTCAAGCTTGACAACACGGGCATGAGCGCGCTCGGACAACCCAAACGCACCATACAGCGTTCCCTGCCATTCGGGAATATCATCGGTATACTGGGCTCGGCCACTTACGTGCAAATGTGCACTCTCGTGTGGTGTAACGACACCAACCGTTCGATATTTGCTTTGCTTCATACAACCTCCATGCTGATGCGCGTGGCGGTTTCTCCCGACGTTTCAAGAAAGAACCGATAAAGTAGATTCCGGGCAGTTTGCAGGCGATAGTCGCTGCTGGCACGCATGTCTGACATGGGTTGGTAATCCCGCCCCAATGCCGCCATCGCCGCAGCAATTGTTTCCTCGTTCCAGGGCTGGCCAACCAGCGCTTTTTCGGCTTCATAAGCGCGGCGCGAAGTGGCTGCCATCCCGCCATGGGCGATTCGCGCCGACACAACCCGATCCCCATCGAGTTCAACGGCGTACGCACTGCACACCGCCGAAATGTCCTGGTCAATGCGCTTGGACAGCTTATAGGTTGCCACCTTGAGCGCCGCGTCACGCATCGGCACTTTTATCGACTCAAGATACTCACCCGGTTCACGATCTTGCTTGCGGTAATCCAGATACAAGTCCTCAAGCGCCATTTCACGGCGCCGATCAGCCTTGCGCAGCACCACACGGGTTCGCAAGGCAATTAACAGCGGCGCACTGTCTCCAATGGGCGAGCCATTGGCCACGTTACCCACCAACGTGCCCGAATTGCGAATGGGCATGGACGCAAACCGCTTCCATAGCTCGGTCGCTTCGGGATATTGCCGGGCCAATGCTTCATACCCTTCGTTAAGCAGTACTGCAGCACCCATCACAAGGTGGTTGTCTTCCTCGGTAATTGCGGCTGCGTCAGCCACATTACCCAGGTAAATTACCTCGGGGAAATGTTTCAACTGCTTGGTGACCATCAAGCCTACGTCGGTGCCACCGGCCAGCAAAGTGGCCTCGGGATGCTCAATGAACAATTGAGCCAGTTGAGCACTCGTGGTGGGTGCCCAATAGATCTGATCGGCGGTTTCAATCACCAGCGGTGTGCCGGCTTGCGCCTGTAACTGCGTCAATTGCTGCTTCAGTGTATCGAGTGCCTCTTCAGCCTCGGGGTAGTCTCCCATGTTCATGGCCGCGTCGATAATGGGTCGATACCCGGTGCAGCGGCATAAATTACCCGACAGGTTGTCCAAAACCTCTTCACGGCTGGGGCGCACCTGATGTTTACGATACATGGTGTACATCGACATGATGAAACCCGGTGTACAGAAACCACATTGCGAACCGTGATAATCGACCATGGCTTGTTGCACGGGATGCAAGGGCTCACCTTCGGCCGCCAACCCCTCTACCGTCCAGATCGCTTTGCCATCAAGGGTTGGCAGAAAGCGGATACACGCATTCACGGCGCGAAAAACCACCTGTCCGTTTTCCAGTGAAGCCTCGGTGATCGTGCACGCGCCGCAATCGCCCTCGGCACAGCCCTCTTTGGTACCAACCAGCCCTGCCTGATCGCGCAAATACTGCAAAACCGTATGGGTGGGGGACGCTGGCGCCTCTGTGCGCAACTGCCCGTTCAAGTAAAAACTGACTGTGTGTCTTTGCGTCATTCTCTCTCTCCGTTGTCGTTCTTATTATTCGATTAGACGATTGTCTGCTCTTTAAACCTGCCGTCAATGACAAAAAACTGATTTAAATCCTGCTCATCGCAGTTTGGCGCGGCTCCGATCCGGTCGACGACAATGAAATCGCCTTGCCGATCCAGGCTTAACAGCGGATGGTGCCAGACACCCGCGTGATAGTTCACGCCCTGGTCTCCTTCGACATAAAAAGCGCGAATCCCGCTTTCATCCGGGCAATCGTTGGCGCCATTGGGCGCAACCACCACTACAAACGGATTGCGCCCCACCGGAATCCACGCTTGACTGCCCAAAGGATGGCGCTCCAGCATGGAAACCTTAATGGGGAACGATCGCGCGCCCCCCACTGCCAAACTGATACCGGCCTGGCCCTCTTCTCCAAAAACCTGCACCTTGCCCAAATGATGATAGCGCTGCGTCGTGCCGTTGTTAATGGGGAACGACGTATTTCCGCGCGTACAGATAACATCACCGAACGGCTCAAAAGCCTCTTTGGTCAGCGGCTCCAGTTTCAGTATATTGGGCACATTAACTCCCTTTTTTGGCCAGTCGACCCCAAATGCGCAAGCGGCTCACTCCACCATCGGGGTGCATATTCAATTTGACATGCGTTACCGCGCCAAGTTCTTCCAATTGATCGCGCTCAAAGAAATGCTGCTGGTCAGGTCCCATTTTCTGCTCGCTGAGCAACTTGGGCCAAAACATGGCCTGGGTAATGATCGATTGGTCAGTGCCATACGTGACGTTGGCGGCCTGGATGGAAACACGATCAGGGTAATTTCCTTTGAAGTGCGCGGTATCAACCTCGATTTTTTCCACAACAACCGGATGCCCCAACTCCACCACGCACCAGTCATAGCCGGGCTCCCGTCGACGGCGTGTTTCCCAGCCGTCACCCATATTCACGCCACGACCGGGCATGACCAGCCGGAACGGCACGCCGAAGTGAGCATCATTAAAACCCACAATGCGACCCCCATTGGCCAGGGCCGACACCTCATACAGCGTGCCTGGGTCCTGAGACGTCCAGTCGGTGGCAGGTTGCCCGTAAACACGGAAACGCGCCACCCCGCCGTCAGGATAGATATTCAGGCGACAATGCGTCCAGCGCCGGTCATCATCAAACTCAATAAAATGATGCGTACTGGGAGACAAGGTGGTCGAGGGAATGATTTCCGTCCAGACCGTGGACTCGTCCGGCGTATCTTCACAATAACAAGCCAGTACCGAGGCCGCGGGCGGATAGTTACCCGTAAAATGACTGGTATCAATATCAATACCTTTAATCACGCCGGACACGCCCAGCTTGATCACGGCATAGTCATGCCCGCCGTCGCGACGGCGGCGCGTCTCCCAACCATCCATCCATTTACCGTGATCGTCGAACTTACCCACAATAAACACGGGCTCGGCCGACTGCAACATACGGTTGGCCTCGCCGAACCACTGGTCGGAACATTCAATGACTTCTGCCCCGAAGTCATCGAGCGCCAGATTCGCGTAACGATTCACAAACTCCGGAAACTCAACGCTGGGGGCGTTAATAACCGTACCAACGGGCATATGAGGCGCTGCCATGACTACACTCCTGACAAAACAAAAACATTAAGAAAAAGCACGGCCTAGTCGCCGGCAATGAGGTCATTCAACCGAAAACCCCCAATTTTGTATATCTGCTGCAGGCTTTCCTGTTTTTCCTGCTCGGTGGAAAGTTGCAAGCGACGCTCGAACTGCTGGATGATGCCGGCGCGATCGTAACCTTTGACAGCCAGAATGAAGGGAAAGCCAAATTTGTTGCTGTAGGCTTCGTTCAGTTCGGTGAGGCGCACATACTCTTGCGGCGAACACTGATCCAGGCCTGCGCCGGCCTGTTCCGACGTTGACTCTTCAGTCAGTTCGCCGCGCACGGCCGCCTTGCCGGCCAACTCGGGATGAGCGCAAATCAATTTCAATTGAGCCTGCTCGCCAGCCCTTTCAATCTGCTCGACCATGGCCGCGTGCAATTGCGCCACACTGGCATAGGGCCGACCCGCCGCAGCACCTTGCGCAACCCAGGGTGAATGTTCGAAAACTCCGCCCAGGAAATCCACAAAGTCGGCTTCAGATAACTGATTCAGTTCGGAAAGTAATACTTTTTTGGTCATTCAAACCTCTTGAAATGGATGGTGTTCAATCCAGTGCCGCGCGATATCATCCCGACGGCAAATCCAGACACGATCATGTCGCTGGACGTAATCCAGAAAACGCTGCAAGGCAGCGAAACGACCCGGACGGCCAATCAGACGACAATGAAGACCAACCGACAACATTTTGGGGGCCTGTTCGCCTTCCGCATACAAGACATCAAAAGCATCTTTCAGATAACTGAAAAAATGATCACCCGTATTAAAGCCTTGAGGCGTGGCAAAACGCATGTCATTTGTATCCAGGGTATAGGGCACCACCAAATGGGGTTTGACCACCCCGTCCTGCAATTTCATCTGGGTCCAGAACGGCAAATCATCGCCGTAGTAGTCGGAGTCGTACAGGAACTGCCCCTCCTCCACCACCAGGCGGCGGGTGTTGGGGCTGTCGCGCCCGGTATACCAGCCTTTGGGGTGTTCGCCCAATAATGTCGAGATAATCTCCACACAACGCTGCATATGCTCCCGCTCTAGCGATTCGGGCGTCGACTGATAATGAATCCAGCGATAACCATGACACGCAATTTCATGCCCCATTTCGACAAAAGCCTGTGCCACCTCAGGGTGACGTTCCAGAGCCATCCCGACACCGAAAACCGTAAGGGGGAGCCTGCGCACCTCAAACTCGCGCAAAATACGCCACACACCCACGCGCGAGCCGTATTCATAAATAGACTCCATTGACATATGGCGATCGGGATAAGCGGCGGCCCCGACGATTTCCGATAGAAACTGCTCCGAAGCCGGGTCACCATGCAATACGCAGTTCTCGCCCCCCTCTTCGTAATTGAGTACGAACTGGACCGCAATTTTGGCCTTGCCAGGCCATTGCGCATGTGGCACATTGCGACCATAACCGACCAGGTCGCGGGGATACTCAACAGGCATGCAGGCTCCTTAACGTTTGACGGTAAATACCGACCAGGGATCGGGCTTGCGAGTCTGGGTTTCCTCAACCCTGTGCGCGCAATCTTCCAAGTGGTGACACATGGCCGCTATTGCACCTTCACGGTTGCCGGCCAGTAATAAATCGAGAATCTGATCATGCTCCATGTAAGAGCATGTGCTTGAACTGGGGGTGTCGTGAAACGCAATAATCAGTGTGGTGCGACAACACAATGCATGCATGAACTCGGTGAGAACGTGATTACCCACCAAACGCGCCATCTTCACATGAAACGCGTTCGACAAGCGCAACCAGCTGATCCGATCGCCACATTCAAATGCTTCTTTTTCCTGAAGCACCATTTCACGCAATGGCTCAAGGCGTTCAGGCAGATCGGGCATCTGCAACAATTTGTCGATCAAGACGCATTCCAGCGTTCTGCGCGCCTCGAACACTTCCCTCGTCTCGGTCGAATCCGGCTGCCATACATAAGCGCCCCGATTAGGCAACAACACGACAATTTTGTCGTGCCCCAACTGCGCCAGCGCTGCACGCACGGTGGCGCGCGAACAATTGAAAATATCGCACAGCGCCGACTCAGTCAGCTTAGCCCCCGGCAGCAGGCGCCGATCCATGACGGCATCGAAAATTTCCGCATAAACACGGTCTACTTCCGATACCCGCCCTACTTTCTGCCCCCGCCTTTCAAGCAGCGAAGACGCGCGCGGAGCGGCACTTTCCCTTTGTAAATCATCGTGTTGGTCTAGATAAAGCATGCCGTTTAACGTCCCGATCGTCGCATTTCACAAAATCACGTCTTGACAATTATTGGCGCTTAAAACAAAATCGTCAACATAAATTGTTAACAATTTGGAGGCTTCATGGGAAAATTATCCACTCACGTACTCGACACCATGCACGGTGGTCCGGCACAGGGCGTCAAAATTGAACTATACGCCGCCGGCAATACCCGGAAACTCCTAAAAACAGTCACCACCAACAATGACGGCCGGTGCGATGCGCCCTTGCTCGGCCCGGATGAAATCCAGGCCGGCACTTATGAACTCGTCTTTCATGCAGGCGACTACTTCGCCGCCCGGGGCGTAGCCATGCCCAACCCCCGCTTTGTCGATCAGGTTGTGATTCGTTTTGGCATTGCCAACCCCAGCGAGAATTATCACGTGCCTCTGGTAGTCACGCCCTGGACCTACTCCACCTACCGCGGCAGTTAACAAACGCCCCTACCCAACTTCGGAAAAAAATCATGGAAGCGTACCTGGTCGAATTCGGAAATCTACTGCTGCGTTGGTTACATGTGATTGCCGCCATTGCCTGGATCGGCGAATCCATTTATTTCGTCATGCTGGACAACAGCCTGAAGACCCCTACCGACGACGCAGTGAAAAAACGTGGCGTGCTGGGCGAAATGTGGGCCGTACACGGCGGCGGTTTCTATCACAACCAGAAATACATGACCGCCCCGGCCGAACTGCCAAAAGACTTACACTGGTCATTCTGGAAGGCCTACACCACGTGGATTTCGGGTTTTGCCCTTTTCGTCATCATGTATATGTCGAATCCGGCTTTTTATCTGGCCAACCCCTCCAGCCCATGGGAATGGGTCCGCGAATTATCAGGCTGGCAGGTCAACGTGATCGCCATTCTGTTCCTGATCGGCGGCTGGGTTGTGTACGACCAGCTTTGTCGCCGCGTCAGCCCCAATATGGAACGTGACGGCGTACTCAGTATCGGCGTGGCGATCATGATGGTCGTTGTCGCTTACCTTAGCGTACATATCTTCCAGGGGCGTGCTGCCTTTCTCATGACCGGCGCGGTCATGGCCACAGCCATGTCGGCAAATGTGTTTTTCTGGATCATTCCAGGTCAGCGCCGGATGGTCAACGCAATGAAAAAAGGTGAAGCGCCTAATCCGCTCGACGGCAAGCGAGGCAAACAACGCTCGGTGCACAACACCTACTTCACGCTGCCCGTTGTGTTCCTCATGCTCAGTAACCATTACTCATTCACGTATACAAGCCAATACGCGTGGATCATCATGAGCCTGTTCATTTTTTCAGGCGCTACGATTCGGCAGTATTTTGTATTGCGGCACTTGGGTCAGAACAAACTCGCCTACCCTGTCATCGGCGTGGCTTTGCTTGCCGTGATTGGTTTTCTGGCTGCACCGGCAAGCAAGCCCCCCTCATCCAGCAACACAAACGCCACCAATAGCGTAGTTGAAGAAAAAGGAACCGAAGAAAACGAAAAAGGAACTGACACAAACGGCCAGACGGCTAGCGTCATGGAAATTATGCAAGCCCGCTGCGTGCAGTGCCATGCGGCGCAACCCGCCCAGGCCGGGTTCGCATCGGCGCCGGCTGGCATTGCCCTGGAAACCGAACAGCAAGTGCTGGCAAACCCAGCGCTGATCAAGCAGGTCGTCGCCAGTGGCTATATGCCCTTGGCCAACATGACCAAAATGACTGACGAAGAACGCGACTTCATTGCAAACTGGACTCCGTAAACGCGTGTCCGGCAAGCAGCCACAAACTGCTTGCCGGACATGCCTAGCCGACGCACATATAACCCCGCGTGCGGCCTGCCCCTGCATCAACGCCGCTATCGGCAATGCGCACTGCCGTATAACTGGTCGGACACGTGCAGGCGCCGGTTACCGGATTCATGGTGTCCATAGTGCAGCCCGTCAGGCTATTCACCGAGAAACCGCCCCCTCCAACCCCGCCAGCCGAAACCCAGCGCATTCCCCGACACACAAGCAATCCACCAAAATTCTCCCGAGCTACCAGGCCATCTTCCGGACACGGCGCCTGAGCATAGGCCCGATAACCCAGCCATAATGAATCCATTGCCCGCAGAGTCTTTTCGGTTGCAATGATGCCCTGAACCGACAGTGATGCCTGAAATTGAGGATCGCGCTCATCCTTTACTTTCAGGAAATCCATTGCCCGAGTTTGTTCCACCGTCACGGCCATGGCAACCGAACCCACAGGCAATACGGGAGCACCGGCAACAGGTGGATTCGCGAAACCAAATAACGCGCCCGAAATACGATTCGGCGTGGTGGGAAATACAGCCCCTCCTTCACCGCGGGCAGCGAGCATCCATTGCGCTTGCATGGACGCAGAGTCATCAGAGCCAATCCTGGGCACCAGCGGTCCCTCTGTGTATATCAGGGCTTGTAAATCGCAACCCTGGCCCGGACAGACCCCGGTGCGAATAATTTGCAGCGCCAACGCCGGTCCCGATGCAAATCTTGTCGGGAACCCTGGCGGTAACAGCGCCTGATTAATGAGTTCCGGCACCGTTGGCTGCGCCCAGTCTGCATAGCCTTCCGAGTTCAGCACACCGGCACTTTCAGCCAGGCGGATCGTTGAGCCATGCAAAGACAAATAATGTGCTGCCGCTGTTTTGGCGGCCCGCATCCAGCTTGCGAACGACTGTGCGGCCGAATCGTTTATGCGATTAATCCACATATCCGACGCCCAGACTGCCAATAATGTAGAGATCAAGGCCGCCACAATCAATTCCAGCAGAGCAAACCCGCGGCGGTCAGGCTGACGCTGCCATCCTCGAACCATCGGCCTAGCCCGCGACAAACACAAAATCATTCACATCGCCATGCTCACACTCTGCCTCGGTTGAAATGGCGCTATAAGGGGTGGACGAATCTTTGATCGTGACACCGGCAACCGTCATGCTCGTGGACACGCGTTGCATGATGGAAGCAATGGACGGGCAAGC
Organism: Pusillimonas sp. UBA3987; assembly: GCA_002384935.1. Lineage (GTDB taxonomy): Bacteria > Pseudomonadota > Gammaproteobacteria > Burkholderiales > Burkholderiaceae_B > Neopusillimonas. The sequence continues at coordinate 39,147 of DGCD01000003.1, read as the reverse complement.
CACATGACTGACATTCGATAGAGACATCGAAAACGCCGCCCCCAAATCCTCTGCCTGTACAGTAACCAACCCATCGGTACCCAGGCCATGAGCAACAACCGTTGCTGCGTCCTGGCCTGATACCGAGAACAAACTTGAGTCCTTCACCATTCTGGCAAAACTGGCAGTGGTAATCCCGCTATAGGGCTCGGCACTACTCGAGGAGGCATTAACCTGAGTGTGCAGTACAAAGCGCGCCAGTTCCTCTCCCACCTTAGGAACCTTATTCTCGACCAGATAATTGCCTATGGCCGGGATACCGATGATGGCCAGCAGCAAGACAATCGCCGTAACAACGGCAACTTCAACCAAAGAAAAACCACGCTGAAACCGGACACCCGGCGGTGTGCCGATAAGCGATTGAGTTGCCGCTGTCGACCAAGGCGAAGAAAAAACGATTGAGTTCAACATGAAATGACTCCTGAAAAAACCGACAATAAATTAAGCACTGCAAAAACTAATAAGCTGAGTAATAAACCATCAAAGCCCTGCGTAAATCGTCAATTGCCGCGTAATGCCAAATCCCGAGGGCCAGCAACCCTATTGCGCAGGTCAACAGCACCGACCAACGCAAACCCGCAACCTGAAGACGAACGGTTCCCAGCATTTGCTGTTCCAGTCTTGTTCGCGTCAACACCAAAGCCTCAGCGAGGCTGCGCGCCATCGTCATGTCTTCCAGATACCAAATCAAATCCTGGTCGAGAAGCCCCGTGTCAAGTGATCGGACGCCCACCACCCCCGCATCAATCCGTGCCAGCATCCGGCACAAATGGTCTTCCATCCAGCGTGTTGAGCCCGTTCTTAGTGCCTCAAGGGCAGTACGTAATTGCACGGAGCCCTTCCCGCCAGCCTCGAGCAGCACGACGAGCACCGCCAGAAAACGCATGGTTTGCACCAAACGGTAAAAGCGCCATAACAAACTGGCGTCCAGCAAGGCCCGAAACGCACCAACCAGATTCGAAAAAGACCAGAGAACAAGCCACACGATAAGGCTCAGAACAAGCGGCACCAGCCACCAGAACTGCGCTATATGCCCGGCAAAGGCAAACAGGGTCCCCGCAGTTGACCCGTAGTACTCTGGTGGCAGATTACTGAAAACCTGTTGCAACCTCGGCGCAGTGAACAATGGCATGGCGATCGTCATACCCAGCAGGACCAACACGGCAATCAAGGCGGGCAGCAAGCCGCTCCACATCATGTTGCGTGCTGAGTTGATTAAACGGCAGGCGTGCGCCAAATCATGCAGACTTTTAACCAATGGCTGATTGCCGGATCGCTGCGCTGCCCGTATCACGACGCACTCCGATGCAGGGAAATGCAGCCGCCAGGTCTCCGAGACATCCCCCCCGGTAAGTTGATATCGCCGCGCCCAATAAGCCGACAAACAGCCTCGCGCTGTTCTCGAACCGTAACGGTCCGCATCGCGCTCAAAAATTTCTTTAAGCGTGACACGCCCTTGTGCTCCTGTTAAAAGACACGACAAATACTCGTAATAGTCAGCACGCTGCCCAAGAAAGCGCCAGGCCATGAACTTCAACAAACCGTTATATGCCAGCCTCATGGCCTACACTCCCCGCGCCTGCCGCAATCGGCGTTCCGTCTCGAATGCATGAAAACGAGTTTCAATGTCACGAGGATCGACCGTTCCCTCAAATGCTTTCTTCATGGCGACAGCGAAAGCACTATCATCCGGGTCTGTTTGCAGGACACTGTAGTTTGCAGATCTCAATGCCTTGTAGTAACCCGGCACCAGTGCCGGCTCCAGGCAATGTGCCGCCACGGTACGCCCTGCATAGCCGGATAGATCAGGCACATAACGATTACGACAAGCAGCGCATCCAAGTGGATTCCTGAACCTTAATGTGCTCACATCCCCGTCAAACAAGAGCTCGATCAAATCAAGCATGACAGCTGGCGGGCTATTTGATGACGCAGCAGGCAATGCGCACTCGCCACACAGCGTTGGCAACAAAACCTGATAAACGATCATTTTCATTAAGCCCGGGGTAGCCAGAAAGTCGCGTGGCACCCCGATCGAAGCCGATGCCAGCCGCTCTCCGGCAAGCAAAGCCGACGCGGCATGAGTCGTGCTGTAAACACTGATGCCTGAACCCGCCAAGTCCACAAACGCCTGGCCTGTTTCCGAATCACGGATTTCGCCCAACAGCACGTCGGTCATGGCAGAGCGCTTCAATGCCATTAACTTCGTAGCAAAAAGACTACCCGACAACGTATCGACATCGCGCGCAATGGTGTTCTGAACTGCTCGAGGGATTAGATACTCAACGGGATCTTCAAGCGTCATGACTTTACGATACGCAGGAATTGCTGCCATTAACGTCGCCAGGGTGGTCGACTTGCCGGCCCCCACACTTCCAGCAAACAGAATGGTTCCCCCTTCGGATGTGGCGGCGCGCTCTATCTGATTGACCTGATCGGGCAGATAGCCCAGGCTCAACAAACTGTTTTGGGGGGCAATCTGATCGCGCAACAACAAACGCAAACAAATACTGGGCCCCCGCTCGGCCGCCATTGAAGCCCATCGCAACAACACCTGGCGTCCCCCGACCACACGACTCATGGCACCCTGTTGTTCGGCCAGCGGATCAAATACAGCGCCATTGCCGGCTCGAATGTCCATCCAGGCGACAGAGACCATATCCATGAGATTTGCCGTTGATATTCCGCAGAAGCGCCCCGGCATCACATAGCGGCCGGCAATCGTGAAGCGAACCTCCGACTCCGGCGCATCCAGGAAGATATTGATATGAACGTCACTGGCCTGGTTGTCTACTCCCCACTCGATCATGTCCTGAAACGCGGCGGCCAACGTGGTGGTGTGTTGCATACCTTCCATGGCGCTGCCGGACGCTGCGACTGTACCCAGGGCCTGACCCCGCGCAATCGCCATTAACATGGTGGCGGACACCACATAGCGCTGCGGCTCGGCCAGCTCATAGCCACTCGTACTTAAACGCCGCACCAACTCATCGGCCTGGTCTCCTGCCACGTCGGCTGCCAATGCCAGCAAGACGACCCGGTTGTCAGCACACAGCACCGGACACACGCGACTGGCCAAGGCGTCAACCTCAAGGTCTTTTACCAACGTTCTTACAAGCGCTGGCGACAAGGCTCTAAGCGCATCAAAATTCGGTAACTCAATTGCCCTGCTTGCATCGAAGCGCCTGAAACCGGCAAGCGGCTCCGAAACCCCGAAATCAGCCGGGCCGGCCACTCGTCGCCTGGCGCGCAGAAACGGACTCATGGCTCACCTCCAACATTGGCATCCATGCAGACCCGCTGCGTTTTCCCCTGCCGTGCCAGGGTCAGGCATCGGCCCTTTATCCCAATCAGGCGATAGACAGTTTCGCCCGATGTCACTCCCACCGGCCAGGCCTTTCCATTGATGTAAGTCAGCGTCCTAACACCCGTTTGAACTTCCGCCACCAAATTGCGGCCGGTTCCATAAAGCGCCGTCATGCGCAACTCGGACGGTGGCAGCTCGAGCCGGGCTGACTCACCAACACGCATGTTATTTCTTTTTTTCAAACGTTCCGACTGTCGCCGTGCCTGATCCAGAGCCAGCGCCATTTCCATTCTCATCAGCGCACGCACGGAGACCAACTCGTCCGTTAATGCGTCCCCCGCAGCGGGCATATCGGTTACAACGGGATGGTTCGCCACCGGATCAGACACGACGCGACGACCCATATCGACTTCAGTTGCGTTTACCCCGGCCCAGCCATTCCACAAAGCCAGCGACGCCAGCATGATCGAAAAGCCGCGTTTCAGGAATCCGGCCCCAAACAACTCACTCAATGCGCTCATGAAACTCTCCTTCGAGTAACAGACCCAATTGACTTGTGCGCACGCCCGGAGTCAATTTATCTTTAAGGGACAGGCGCGCCCGAGACCAGCGGATCGCATGAAAATCGGCCAGTAACAATACATACGAACGTAAAGGCCCGGACACTTGCAAAGATCGTGCTTGATAAGCCGCAAGCCCCTTGGGCCGAGGCAATGAGCGACCCTGTATATCGGCAGGCGCCGTTACCGCCAAAGGCCTGGCTTCACCCCAGGTGATGCGGTCGAATGCAATGCTCGAACGTTGCAAAATACCCAACCAGGTTTTATTGTTTTGCGTCTCGGTCGGCATTTGAACCTGAGCCAATGTCAGCCCGACATAAGGAACGGACCAGGTCGCCTGCGCTTGGTCGAGATTGATCGCATGCAATTTCCAGGAGGCAGGCAGCGCAGACTCAAGCGCCTGATTGTCAGTTGCGGGATGGCGACGACTAAACTGTGCGGCGCAGTCCCAGGTACGCGGGCCCGGCCGGCACTCAACCTGTGTTAACCGCCATCCCGCAGGTGACACCGCCACTGCGTAGAGCGCATCCAGCAACCGCTGCGTTCCCTGGACACCATGCACAACAACCTTGTTCAATGCCTCCTGCTGAGCCGCACGCCAGCGTCCGTCGAGTTGCTGTGTGGTTGCCGTTGGAACTGAGTCCGGCGTTTTTCCGGACCCGCTTTCAATTGCAAAAATGACGAAACCCGAAACCGTGACTGCCGCTACGGCAAACATCCAGGCCCACGCTCGCGTCCAGCCCCGTCGTCGCTCCTGCAACATACTGGTTGGTCCGGCACGTTGCACCAGATCGCCAAGCGTGGGGGCGCTGTTATCGCGCCCCGATTGTAAATACGACATCGCGGGATAGGCGCGACGCAATTCTGATATAACAGAATCGAATGACGCGGGACTGGCGGCAAGAATATCGGTGCGCATCACAACCACCCCTTCATGAATTGCAACCAGCCACCAGCAATCAGGCTCAAGGTTCAAACACATCCCCCATGTGCCTCTTTGATATAAGACGGCTAAAATTTGGGCCGCTGAGAAGGCCATTGTTTTATTCGTGTCCGGTACCCTTCCCCGCTGAATATTGGCCAACCCGACCGCACCTGCCTTATCAGAAGCCAATACAAAATGCGTGGCCCGGTAATGGCGGGCCCTGCGCCGGGCCTCCCGAACGCCCACCGACTCAATCAATGGCAACCACTCCAGCCCGAACACCAGCGTTTCACCTGAAACCGACTTAAGAAAAGACTCTTTCATCGCGCCACCTAAAACCCCTCTTCAACCTGTGCCGTAATCACGATGACGGTTTTAAGCCGCTGCTGGGATGCCTTGTCGGTGCCCCCCAATATCAAAGGCATGCCGGGGTTAAGACGACGCAAATCTGCGCTCTCTTGCGTACGGTCGAAACCGGAAACCAATACAGGCTGCCCCGGCTGCAACGCCAACTGCTGAACTGTTCCGTTACCGTCAATCGTGACCTGCTGCAGCTGCAATGGATTACTTGCATCACCAAAAGTCACGGACTTGAGTGGCTGGGCAACCGTGTTGTCATAAGCCAATGACAACAGAATCTGGCCGTCCTCTTGCGCATCGGGCACCAAAGTCAGCAACGAACCTACCGTCTCTTCTTTTTGACTGATTGATACCGTTGGCAAGGATGCATCGAGGTAATTGCCGGTTACGGAACTTTCGACTTTGTCGATGTAGGAAAAGGTCGTACGCACGGCATGCGTCACCGGACGCCTGTTCAGGGTAAGAACCGGCACACTGCTGCGCCGAACCACCTTGCCCACTTTCCCCAAGGCGCTCACAATTGCTTCGCTACCATTAAACGGACCTTTACGAATGCCCAGTCCTAACTGGGCCATATCAGCGGCAATGGCGCCGGGCGCCGCGGCAGCGGCCGCTACTCGGGCACTGGAGAAAACAATATTCCAGTCGACACCGGCCTCTACCGCCTCGGTGGTCATTAACGTAATCTCTTCAAAAATAAGTCTTACGCGACGTGTCAGCGCCCGGTTTTCCTTTTCAAGATAACCTGCGATCTGCTGAAGAACTTCAGGCGTATCGGTCACCACCACCAGCGCGCTCGCCCCTTCTTGCGCTACCGCGATACCCGCCTTGGTCAGGAATGGCTCGATGCGCGCCTTAACAACCTCCATTACTCCGACCGCGTCGCTGTTCAGCTCTGTACGCGAACTGCTGGCAAAACCGCTGTCGCCGGATTGCCGCCCGGCGCCCAGGGCCGCCTGTGCCTGAACCGCCAGCGTTAAGGCGCGAACATTAAAAACCCGCGTTTCGGTCCGATAAAACTCAATCCGCTCATGTTTGTATCGCCAATAAACACCAAGCGCAGCCGCGACACGGTCAAGGATTCGGGCCAGAGACTCTGACTCCCCCGACAAGCTGACAGTTTGCCGCGCAGGAACCAGGCCAGCCCTTGCACCAATATCGTCACCCAGGCGCTGGGTAAACAGATCATTCGGCAACAAGGCCTCAGGATGAACATAGACCGGAATCCCCGTGGCTTTGGTAATACGCTGCGCCACGCTTGTTAACGCGACCGGGCCATCGGAAAACAGCAGTGTCGTTCTGACATGACTGCGCAACGCGACCGGCAAGGTCACTTCGCGCGCCAGGGGCAAGGAGCGACCGGCCAGCCACGGGCGATTCACATTCTGAGCTTGCTCGCGCAGCTTGGGGCTACCAAGGATTTGCGCAAATGTGTCATGGCTTGCGGTTACCCGCTTGTCGGTTTCAGCGGCCGACAACGTGACTTTTTGAATCGCATCGCCAAGCGCACAACCTGTCAGGCTTGATATCACAAACAAATAAGCCAAAGCCGAACAAGCAATCCGGAAAATAATCAGACGACTCATGATGCACTCGCCAATGCGTGCACACGGTCACACGGTTGCGCAAACGGCACCACTCGCAACACGCGATTGGAGTAGAAGCAAGGCTGTAAAGGCCGGTCGCCCAATTCACTTGACGACACCAGACTGCGCACAGCGTCTTCAAATGAGGTATCGAACCGGGCACTTCCCACGATTGGAATATCGACGTCAACTGCCCAATGTTCGGGTCCAAAGTCCCACTGCGCCGTTTTGGCCCACCGCGCAAGTGTCTCCCGCATCGTGCCGTCGGCCGGACTGACCTTGAAAGGCGTGAGTACTTTAGGATCTGCAGGCTTTGCCAAGACAACGGTCTCAGTCGGCTGCGCGACGTCGATCAACTCAACCGGACTGGCAGAAACCTCGGAAGCTACCGTAGCTGCCGCCAACTCTTGAGTGCCGGCGGCTTCCGGGCTTGGGGCTGCGTCAACCTTGATTTGGCGATAAACATGCGCTTTTGCGTGCCCACCCTGAATGACGAGATGCGACCAGACACCCGGCAATATCACGTAGGGACCGGTACGGCGATAAGTAAGCAGCGAGTCGTCTTTGCCCTGCCTTGCGAATACGGCCGGAACCGGCATATCGGAGGCAAACTGCAGCCAGGTTTGACGGCCATCGTCAAACACCTGCAAAGGGGCGACCCGTTTGTCACCTTTTATTGTCCACTCAAAATTGAACTGCCCTGCGCGGCCACGCATATCAAACGCACTTGCCCATTGCGAAACTTGAGCGCAACCCGTAGCAATCAGCAACAATAAAAAGAGGCTGTATCGAGACAAAGTACCGAGCGTAATCATGCGTGTTCTCCCTTCGAAGCCAACACACCGCGTATTGGCTCGCACGACCACATCGTCGACCCGACTTACCGCTCGTACCAGTCTGAAATCTACGAATAGATGAATTCGCCACGCTATCCGGAACGATCTTCAGACTTGAAAAATATTATTTATTTTCTATTTATATCAAATACTTAAATAAAAAAATTGATTTCGTAGACATGAAAACCCGCGATTCCAGGCATTATCAATTCAGTGATACATAAATCACGCCAATTTTTGTTTCATTTGGCAACACATAGAGAATCAACACTTTGGTACGCTTTATCTCGCCCAAACATAAAAACCATGGGTGCACCAGTTTCATCGCAGCATCAGTATCCTTAGAAATCCCTTTCATGCGTGTTACCTTTGCGTTTTGAAGAGCTACCTATAAATAAGCAAAAGCCAGCGCAACACGGTCTCGCAAACTGAATCAGAAAGCATTCCGGCATTTTGGTCGCCAACCGCTTTTCTGGTTTTCATGCTCAGGAGACGCATCATGAAAAAACTGGTTGAAGAGTTCTGGGGGCGCGCACTGAAAATTGCGCATCATTACGAATCCGATCAACTCACTTTTGCAGACTTAACCGGACTGGTTGACGATTATTCGGCAGCCTTTCATGAATCCCTGTCTGGCATACCGGACGCTGATCGTCTGGCGTGTTGCTCTTTGCTTGAACAACGTCTGCTTGACAGCGCCAATAACAAATCACATACCGACACGATCAATTCGGCGTTGGCCGAACTGGCCGGCTCTGTTAACCGCATTCCAATCTACTAGCGCAGTGAAGCTCAGTACCGGCTAGCAGCATTTTCGGTTTCCGTCCCCCGGACGCCGGAAATGCCGCTAGAATGGTTGCATGAAAGTCGGCATTGTTCTCTTCAGTATCATCACGATGGCTGCCACCGCCTGGTGGCTACTGCGCAGTAATCGCCATTCTCCCCTGTCCTTCAGGGAAAAGCTTCATATCGTCGGACAAAGTCTTGCAACCGGCGTCGCTGTGTATTTTGCGTTGCTTTTGCTGGCGGTTATCTACCTATCGGTTACCGGCTGAAAGACACAAGCGGCCTTGAAGTTTTACAATAAGCCTAAGTGAATACAACGAAAGTGGTTTTATTTTGAATCCAACACCAAACGAATCCTGGGGATTTTTGCATCCTGAATGTTTTGGTCAGAAAGCCTTGTTATTTTTTAGCTGGGATCTAGCCAAGACCATTGAGCAGCAATTTCATCTGCATGCCCAGTCAACCCCCGAAATCCAGCTGTACGAAGCGCAAAAGGCGGTGGATCGCCTGTTGAAGCAGTATCAGCAAATTCAGGCCAACCCCGACGCTTTCGAAGGGCAACACATTACTTTGCAACTGGAAGAAACCGACACCGACGAGGTGCCGGTTCTTGCATTGCACACTTCACCCCAGCTTGAAGAGCGTATCCTGGCAGCGCAAGCTCAAATGCAGACACCGCCCACGGTCAATTAGATTTTGCGCGCCAACTCCGCCGCCAGCCCAATATAATTACGAGGAGTCAGCGCCAGCAAACGCTGCCTGGCGTCCTCGGGCAAATCAAGCGCGTGAATAAACTCCGTCAATGCCTGCTGGGTGATACCCTTACCCCGCGTCAGCGCTTTCAATTGCTCATACGGCTGGGGTAAGCCGTAACGACGCATCACGGTTTGTACTGGCTCGGCCAGCACTTCCCAGCATGCATCGATATCGGCATCGATTGCGGCGGCATTCAACTCCAGCTTGTTCAAGCCTCTCAGGCAAGCCTCCCAGGCGATAATGCAGTAGCCAAAGGCCACGCCCAGGTTACGCAAGACGGTTGAGTCGGTAAGGTCGCGCTGCCAGCGTGAAACCGGCAGTTTTTCGGACAAGTGGCGCAATGTGGCGTTGGCCAGCCCGATATTTCCTTCGGAGTTTTCAAAATCAATTGGATTGACTTTGTGAGGCATGGTCGACGACCCGACCTCACCCTCTTTAAGCTTTTGCTTGAAGTAGCCCAACGCAATATAGCCCCAGATGTCACGATTCAAATCAAGCACAATCGTATTGGCCCGCGCAAGCGCATCGAATAATTCAGCCATCCAGTCGTGCGGTTCAATCTGGATGGAAAACGGGTTTTGCTGCAAACCCAGATTCGCCAGCACACCGGCGCTGAACTCACACCAGTCAATCTCCGGATAAGCGCTTATGTGAGCATTGTAATTACCCGTTGCGCCATTCATTTTGGCAAGGGGCTGCACGCGCACAATATGGGCCAACGCCTGCTCCAGGCGCGCCGCCACATTGGCGAACTCTTTACCCACGGTAGTAGGACTCGCGGGTTGCCCATGCGTGCGCGATAACAAAGGCTGGTCGGCATAAGTATGCGAGAGCGCTTTTAACTTATCCAGTACCGCCTTCAAATGTGGCACCATCACCTGATCGCGCGCCCGTGTCAGCATCAGGGCATGGGAGGTGTTGTTGATATCTTCGGACGTGCAGGCAAAATGAATGAACTCCGCGGCACGCGACAATTCATCGTCATCTGCCACTTTTTCCTTAAGCCAATACTCCACCGCCTTTACGTCGTGGTTCGTAACCCGCTCTATGTCTTTGATCCGCGCCGCGTCGTCCTCGGAAAACGTTGCGATCATTGAAGCCAGACGCTCACGCGCTGAATCGGAAAACACGGGCAATTCGGGGAGACCTGCATCGGACAGGCCAATTAGCCATGCTATTTCAACCTCAACACGATGGGCCATGAAGCCTGCTTCGGACAGCAGGCCCCGCAATACATTCACCTTGGACGCATAGCGACCATCAAGTGGAGAAAGCGCATTCAATTGACTAAGTTGTTCGGCGATTTGCATAGCTGCCCACGTATAAAAAAACAAGGCGGGATTTTACCACCCGCCTGTTTCTGTTGGGTGAATAAAACAGAATATGAGGTGAATTACCAACCCAACCCATTCACTTGCCGGGTAAGCCGTTATTCAGGCACTAGCCTGCTATACTTTTCCGACCGTTCAACTACCTGATTGCGCCATGAAACTTATTGGTTCCCTGACCAGTCCTTATGTACGTAAAGCTCGCATCGTAATGGCCGAGAAAAAACTCGATTTCGAGTTTGTTGCGGAAGATGTATGGTCTCCAGACACCCAGATCCAGCAATGGAATCCGCTTGGCAAAGTCCCCTGTCTTTTAACCGACGATGGCGGCAGTATCTTTGACTCCCGGGTCATCGTTGAGTACCTCGACACGCTATCGCCGGTTGGACGCTTGTTACCTCAGGGCAACCGCGACCGCACTGCCACAAAATGCTGGGAAGCCATTGCCGACGGCCTGCTTGATGCTGGCGTTACGATTGTGGCCGAAGAGCGCCGGCCTGAGCACCTGCGCAGTGAAGACTGGATCAAACGTCAGGTCATGAAAATTGACGGCGCGCTGGCTTCAATGGAACGGGGGCTCGAGGGCAACGGCTATTGCATGGGTGTGAACTTCAGCCTGGCTGACATTGCCGTAGGTTGTGCGTTGGGCTTTCTCGACTTTCGCATGCCGGAAAAGAACTGGCGGGAACCCTACACCCAACTGGCGCAGCTGTATGCCAAACTGCAAACACGCCCCTCATTTTCCAGTACCGTTCCGCAACTGCCGCAACAAGTTTAGTTGGGCGTGGCAATAATGCCGCCCCCGAGGCAGACCTCCTCATCGTATAACACCGCCGACTGCCCCGGCGTCACTGCCCATTGATGTGACTCAAAATCCAGTCTGAAGAGTGAATCTGCATTATCTTCAGGCAACGTCAGCCGACATGATGCATCGGCTTGTCGATAACGCGTCTTGGCCGCATATTGACCCGGCGCAGGCGGCACACCGGCAATCCAGCTGGCGTCCTGGGCCTGGAGATCATGCCGCATCAACCAGGGATGATCGTGGCCCTGAACGACATATAGCGTATTTTGCGCCATATCTTTGCGAGCGGTATACCAGGCAGGCGCCACCCCGTCTGGCGTTTGATGGCCTTTTACACCGCCAATGCCCAGCCCCTTGCGTTGTCCCAAAGTGTAGAAAGCCAACCCCTGGTGCTGGCCCAGCACCTTGCCTTCGGATGTTTTGATCGGACCCGGTTGCGTGGGCAGGTAGCGATTCAGGAACTCACGGAACGGCCGTTCACCAATAAAGCAGATACCCGTTGAGTCCTTTTTGGATGCATTGGGCAAACCCAGTTCCTGAGCAATCCGGCGCACCTGGGCTTTATTGATTTCCCCCAACGGAAAGATGGTTCGTGACAATTGTTCCTGGGTCAACCGATGCAGGAAGTAACTTTGGTCTTTAGTGTGGTCCAGACCCTTCAGCAACTGCCATTCAGGCCCGTGAGGTCCTTCTATCTTGCGTACCCGGGCATAATGCCCGGTTGCAATCCTTTCAGCACCCAGCGCCATTGCATGATCGAGGAACGCTTTGAATTTGATTTCGGCATTGCACAGGACATCCGGGTTGGGCGTGCGCCCCGCTGAGTACTCACGCAAAAAATCTGCAAATACGCGATCCTTATACTCGGCCGCGAAATTTACCGCTTCTATCTCGATATCCAATAAATCGGCCACACTGGCCGCATCCAGCCAATCTTGGCGTGTAGAACAGTACTCGGAATCATCGTCATCTTCCCAGTTTTTCATGAAAAGACCGACGACCTCATACCCTTGCTGCTTCAACAGCCATGCCGACACAGACGAATCCACGCCGCCCGACAGACCAATTACAACTCTTTCTTTATTCGCCTGGTTTACAGCCATCATTAACCTTGCATATTTTGAGCCGGTAACATTTTGCCTGGATTCAAAATATTATTGGGATCAAATGCTTTTTTCAGACCGGACATCAGTGCCAGCCCATTTTCGCCATGTTCTAACGACATAAACTCGATTTTGTGCAGCCCAATGCCATGCTCACCCGTGCAAGTGCCTCTCATGCCAATGGCACGCTGGGCCAAACGGCGATTGAGCGCCTGCGAAGCCTCCCACTCGGAAGGCTTATCCGGGTCCAGCAGCATCATCACGTGAAAGTTACCATCGCCAACATGACCCAGGATAGTGTAAGGAAACGGTGCCTGATCAAGCTCCTGCGCGGTTTCCACCACGCATTGCGCCAAGCATGAAATCGGCACGCAGACATCAGTGGTACTGGCAACCGAGCCCGGACGTAGTTGCAGGCCGGCAAAATAGGCATGATGACGAGCCGTCCATATTTTTGAACGCTCCTCGGGCAACATGGCCCATTCAAAATCACGTCCGCCATTATCCCGGGCAATATCCTGAACCGCTTCCGCCTGCTCCTGCACCGCGGCCGGACTGCCGTGAAACTCAAATAACAGCAGCGGCGACTCACGCAGGTTCATTTTACTGTAGGCGTTTGTTGCCTTTACCGCCCACTCATCCATGAACTCTACCCTGGCAACCGGAATCCCCATCTGGATGATCTGAATCACGCTTTCAACAGCCGAGGACAAAGTCGGAAAATTGCAAATTGCCGCGGAAATGGCCTCGGGCTGCGGATAAAGGCGCAACGTAATTTCCGTAATAATGCCCAACGTGCCTTCACTGCCCACAAAAATGCGGGTAAGGTCATAGCCAGACGACGATTTACGGGCATGAGTGCCAGTACGCACAATCCGCCCGTCTGCCATCACCACCTCGAGTGCCAGTACGTTTTCCCTCATTGTTCCGTAACGCACCGCGTTAGTGCCCGAAGCACGTGTAGCACACATGCCCCCTAAGCTGGCGTCGGCCCCCGGATCGATGGGAAAAAACAAACCTGTATCCCGAATCTCCTCATTCAACTGCTTGCGTGTAACGCCAGGTTGCACCGTTACCGTCAAATCATCCGAGGTCACTTCAAGAATACGATTCATCCCCGTCAGATCCAGGCTGATACCCCCTTCAACAGCCAATACATGCCCCTCCAGGGAAGAGCCCACTCCAAACGGAATCAACGGGACATTATGCTCATTGCACAGCCGCGCAACATAGGCCACTTCCTCGGTGCTCTGGGCGAACACGACCGCATCGGGCAGCATGGGCTGATACGGCGACTCGTCCTTACCGTGGTGCTCGCGCACAGCCTTGGCGGTACTGAAACGACTTTCGAAACGAGCGGCCAGGGCATCCAGCAACGCCTTGGACACAGACCTGCGTTCGAGCGATTGCTCCGGACCAATACTCACATTACCCCCTGTTTCAATTGCACCCTCAGGCGTCCAATGTACTTGCCACCACTTCGCGGCGCTTGCGTACTGCTTGCGCGAGACGCTCCAACATTTGAACCGACGTGTCCCAGTCGACACAGCCATCGGTGATACTTTGTCCGTATACGAGCGATTCGCCGTCCCCCAGGTCCTGCCGTCCGGCAACCAGATGGCTTTCAATCATGACGCCAAAAATACGCTCATCGCCGCACTCAAGCTGCTGCGCCACGTCATCAATCACCAACGGCTGATTACGATAATCTTTACTGCTATTGGCATGGCTTGAGTCAATCATGATACGTGGACGCAAACCTGCCTTGGCCAAATCAGCCGATGCATCCTCGACATGTTTGGCGTCATAGTTCGGGGTTTTTCCACCACGCAAAATCACATGACAGTCCTCATTCCCTTCAGTGGAAACAATCGCGGAATGACCGCCTTTGGTCACAGAAAGGAAATGATGCGGCTGTGATGCCGCTTTGATTGCATCGATTGCAATCTTGATGTTGCCATCCGTTCCGTTTTTGAAACCCACCGGACACGACAAGCCCGAGGCCAGTTCTCGGTGCACCTGGCTTTCGGTTGTACGGGCGCCAATCGCACCCCAGGAAACCAGATCGGCGAAATATTGCGGCGTAATCATATCGAGAAACTCACAACCCGCGGGCAGCCCCATGCTATTAATGTGCAAAAGCAGCTCTCGCGCCATACGCAAGCCAAGGTTGATATTGAAGCTGCCGTCCAGGCCCGGATCATTAATCAAGCCTTTCCAACCAACCGTCGTGCGGGGTTTCTCAAAGTAGACCCTCATCACCACTTCAAGTTCGCCCTTGAACCGATCGCGCTGTAACTTAAGACGCTCAGCGTATTCCAATGCCGCTTCAGTGTTGTGAATGGAACAAGGACCAATTATCACGACAAGGCGATCGTCCGAGCCATGCAAAATGTTGTGGGTGGCCTTGCGACTGGCATAAACCGTTTCCGCCGCCGTATCGGTCGTGGCAAGTTCGCGCATCACATGGGAAGGAGGGCTTAGCTCCTTGATTTCACGAATACGCAGGTCATCGGTATTGTGTGGCACTTTGAATACTCCTACAAAAAAAGCCGCCTAGCAACATTGCTGGCGGCTCTTTGGAAAATTTGTTTGCTACCGAATTTAAGACAAACCCTTCTTCCCCTTCCCCACCAGTTGTGCCGGAAAAGTATAAAAATAAAAGAAGAAAAATTCAGGAGCGCGGTTCATAGTGCGCTTATGCTAACACAAACAAGCCCTGCGGCCAAGCGATTTTACGGGCAGACCATTTGAACACGAATTATTTTGTGCGCTATCATTTTGACATTAAAGATTGATACCGAAACCAAACAGGACGTCCGGCATGAAAACCACCCGCCTTCTTGCTGCTGGTTTGGCGACCAGTGTGTTGAGTTTTTTCAGCGCTGCCTCGATACAAGCTGTCACCCTTCAGGAAATCAAGGACAGAGGTGAAATCCGCATAGCGGTTGCAAATGAAATTCCATATGGCTATATGGATTTGTCGGGCAAAGCAAAAGGCGTCGGGCCGGAAGTTGCGCAGCATGTGGCTGACGCTCTGGGCATCGATAGCATTCGATGGGAAACCGCCGCTTTCGGATCGCTGATTCCCGGTTTGAAAGCCGGGCGTTTCGATATGGTGGCAGCAGAAATGGCAATCCTGCCCCAACGTTGCCAACAAGTATTGTTCTCGGAACCCAACAGTTCGTACGGTGAAGGCTTGCTGGTGGCCCGGGGCAATCCGAATAAACTGAACGCATTCGAACAATTCACTCAAAGTGATCTGAAAGTCGCCATTATGGCCGGCGCCGACCAGCTTGAAATATTGCAAGCATTGAATATTCCGGATGCGCACATGGTCACGATCGCCAAAAATGCCGACGCCATTTCAACAGTGGCAACGGGTCGGGCAGATGCCTATGCCGCCACCAGTCTGACCATTGCAGAACTTGCAGCCAAAAGCGACAAAGTTGAAGCAGCCCAACCTTTCACCGACCCCGTTATCAACGGCGAGCCGGTTCGCAGCTGGGGTGGGTTTACTTTCGCACAAGACTCCGAGGCGCTCCGGCAGAAAGTTAACGAAGCCCTTGCCGCCTTCAAGCAAACAGAAGAATGGAAAGCAATTTTGAAGAAATACGGATTTTCATCTGCCGATATCAATGAGTCACTCAAGAAAACCACCGCGCAGTTGTGCCGGGCTTCCTGAGTCCTGACTCACGTCAGCGCCGCCATTTCAGAGCCGGACTAATTCCATGGAATGGTTAACTTACCTGCCGCCATTGGCTGAAGGTGCCTGGGTCACGATTCAGCTCACTTTGTACTCAACGATTTTAGGTGGGTTGATTGCATTCGCGTTGGGTATCGGACGTCTGGCGTCAACAACCTGGATTCGCCTGCCCAGCATAGCGATCATCGAGGTTTTTCGCGGCACCTCGCTATTAGTGCAGTTGTTCTGGCTTTACTTCGCCCTGCCTATTCTGGGCGACGCACTGGGAATCAATTTAAAACTGGCACCGGTCGTGGCAGGGACCCTGGCATTAAGCCTGAATATCGGCGCATACGGCGCTGAAGTGGTTCGCGGTGCTTTGCAAGCCGTCTCGTTGCAACAAATAGAGGCAGCCACGGCCCTGAATTTTTCACCGCGCCAGATTCTTTGGCGTATCCGCCTGCCTCAGGCATTACCGGAAATGATGCCCAGTTTCGGCAATCTGGCAGTACAAAACCTGAAAGACACCGCACTTGTCTCGCTGATCAGCCTGGGTGACCTTGCCTTTCGCGCGGAGCAAATACGCAACTTCACGCAAGACAGTACAACGGTATACACACTCTTATTGCTGATGTATTTTGGCATGGCATTGGTACTGGCAGGCTTCATGAAAGGCCTGGAATACGTGGTCGGACGGTGGCGCCATGCCTGAACTAACCAACCACGATTGCGTACCCCCCACACGCACAAGGCGCGTCTTCACAATTCAAGGTGCAGGCCATGCTTTTCGGCATTGAATGGGATACCGCCACCAATTGGCAATTCGCCCTGTCGATATTGCCGATTCTCCTGCGCGGCATGATCGTCACATTACAAGCGACTGTGGTCGGCTTTGTCCTGGCAGCGATCTTTGGACTGGCCTTGGCGGCACTAAAAAGTGCACCGCTTCGGCTCGTCTCATGGCCCGCCAAGTTCATCAGTGAGTTTCTTCGGGACACCCCTTTGCTTGTGCAACTGTTTTTCCTTTACTACGTCCTTCCCGACTACGGTATTGTGCTGCCTGCCTTTTTCACCGGTGCGCTGGCACTGGGGCTTCAATACAGTGCCTACACGTCGGAGGTCTATAGAGCCGGACTGGAGGCAGTACCGAAAGGCCAGTATGAGGCGTCTCGCGCCCTGGACTTAACGCCCATCCATACGTTCAGGGTCATCGTTCTGCCTCAGGCTATTCCCCGCATCATTCCGGCCATGGGCAACTACCTTGTCTCTATTATGAAAGACGTTCCGCTTTTGTCCGTCGTCTCGGTACTGGAAATGCTGAATGTAGCAAAAATCATCGGAGACCGGACATTCAATTATCTGATACCACTGTCAATGGTGGGAGGGCTATATCTGATCATGACATTGCTTGCCGCCGCGGGTGTACGCTATCTTGATGCGCACTTGCCCAAACAAGGAATACCATTACGATGATGGAAACCGCTATCGAATTTCGCGACGTGGTTAAGCGCTTTGGTGATGTTACCGTGCTTAACAACCTGAATTTTTCAGTCAACAAAGGGGAGAAAGTCAGTATCATCGGCCCGTCCGGTTCAGGCAAATCGACCGTCTTGCGTATCCTGATGACGCTGGAAAAAATTGATTCCGGCGCCGTTTATGTCGATGGCTGCCCTTTGTGGCATGAAATGGATCAGGAAAAACCCATACCAGCAAGTGCACGCCATTTACGCGAAATGCGCAAGAAAATGGGCATGGTATTTCAGCAATTCAATTTATTTCCCCACATGTCGGTCAGGCGCAATATTACCGAAGCACCAACCCATGTTTTAAAACTGAAAAAAAAAGACGCAAATGCACGAGCCGAGGAATACCTTAACCTAGTGGGTTTAAGCGATCAGGCAGATAAATATCCACATCAGTTATCAGGTGGGCAACAGCAGCGGGTTGCCATAGCACGTGCTTTAGCCATGCGGCCAGGAATTATGTTATTTGACGAACCTACATCGGCCCTTGATCCTGAACTGGTCGGTGAGGTTTTAGGCGTGATACAGCGCCTTTCGCAGGAAAGCGATCTAACCTTGCTCCTGGTCACCCACGAAATGAAATTTGCACGGGACATTTCCGACCGGGTATGTTTTTTCGATAAAGGCGAGATTGTCGAACAAGGGCCGCCCGAGGTGCTGTTTGAACAGCCACGCGAAATTCGAACGCGCGAATTCCTTAAGTAGCAAGCAATAAAAAAAACGTTGCGAAGGTGGACGCCCTCGCAACGTGGAAACAAACCATCATCAACGCCAGAAACAGTCAGTTATAAAACTTCTGCATTGGCTTCGAGTGGCTCGAGAGGAACATATTTGTTGCGCGTCGCAATGTAATCGGGACGCGGCTGCAAACCATACTTTGGTTCGTCGAGTGTATTTTCGATGCTGTTATACACCATGAACAAATTGGCACGCGGCCAGGGTGAAATGTTACTCCCGGAACCATGCATGGTATTGCATTCGAAAAAGACAACCGAACCCGCCTTTGCCAGCACAGGCTTGATACCCCCCTGCTCTACCAACAACTGCAAGCTGATCGAATCAGGCACACCAAACTCCTGTTTCTTCAGCGACTGCTTGTAATGGTTTTCAGGTGTAACACCCTGGCAGGAAATAAACTGCTGGTGAGATCCGGGAATAAGCATCAGAGAACCATTGCACGCATTATTGTCGGTCAGCAAAATCGAGCAGCTTACCGCGCGCATGCGCGGCATGCCATCTTCAACGTGCCAGGTTTCAAAGTCTGAGTGCCAATAAAATTCCTTACCCTTGAAGCCGGGTTTCAGATTGGCACGCGACTGGTGAATATAAACTTCAGACCCGAGCACTTGGCGGGCCACATGTATCAAACGTGGATCGCGCGCAATATCGGAAGCCATGCCGCTCAGTTCATGCATTCTGAAAATAGAACGTACTGCATCGCTTCCGGGCTCGGTAACTGCTTCGTCGAGCTTGCGAATCTCAGGGTCTTCGCCCATGCGTTTGACTTCACTGAGCATGGCCTGGACTTCATCTTCATTAAAAAGATTTTCCAGCACAATGAAACCATCGCGGGCGTAGGTTTCGACCTGATCGGTCGTCAACGCATTGGTGTAGGTACCGTTGGCATAAACGACCGGATCCTGTCGGGCAATTATGGCTGACGTACGGGCATCACGCGAAGAATAAACATCTTGTAGTGTTGTCATACAGTCCTCCTGTAAAACTTTAAGCAGCGTCAGTTGCAGCTGGGTACACTCCTTTCTCGTCGTGAACCTCTTTACCTGTTAGTGGCGGATTGAATACACAAATCACATGGCAAGGTTCCTTTCCGCCGCGCAGCCAGTGCTCATCATGTTGATCGAGCGCATAAACCACACCGGGTTCCAGCTTGTATTTCTTGCCGTCGGCAATGGTTTCAACTTCGCCATCGCCTTTTACAACCCACACTGCTTCCAAATGATTCTGGTAGTGGATATGCGTTTCGGTCCCTGGTTGAATGACCGTCTCGTGGAACGAAAAACCCATACCATCTTTCTTGAGCAAAACGCGGCGGCTGACCCAATTGTCAGTGCGCATTTCATCTTCCGTACCAATGACATCCTTAACGTTTTTTACAATCATCCGCGTTTTCCTCCAAACTTCAATACACGTGCACTGACACCTCGACCTTTATAGACTTCGGCGACACTGCGTTCAATAATCTCAAGACCATCCATGAGCTGCTCTTCAGTGATTGTCAGCGCTGGCAACAACTTCAACACCTCATCGTTCGCGCCCGATGTTTCAATGACCAGGCCATGTTCAAATGCCTTGTGGGCAATTTCATTAGCCAGATCGTCGCTGTCGGCCGGGGCTACCAAACCTTGAATCATGCCCCGCCCACGTACGCTTAACCCTTCATTGGGATAGTTGTAAACAATGTTGTCGAGCGACTTGCGAATCATCTCGGCTTTTTTGGCAATCTCTTGCTCAAACTCGCCATTCGTCCAGTATGTGTCCAGCGCTTCAGCTGCTGTCACAAAAGCCAGGTTGTTGCCGCGGAAAGTACCGCTGTGCGAACCCGGAGCCCAGATATCAAGTTCAGGCTTCATCAGCACCAGCGACATCGGCAAGCCATAACCAGACAGCGACTTCGACAGCGTGATGATGTCAGGGCTAATGCCGTATTGATCAAAGCTGAAGAACGTACCGGTACGGCCGCAACCAACCTGAATATCATCCACAATCAACAACATATCGTACTTGCGGCACAGCTTTTCCAGACTGAGCAACCAGCGCTTGGTTGCGACATTGACACCACCCTCGCCCTGTACCGTTTCCACGATCACTGCGGCAGGCTGGTCAAGGCCGCTGCTGGGGTCTTCCAACAGGCGCTCGAAATACTCAATGGTATCGATGTTGTCACCCATGTAACCGCAATAAGGGATGAAGGTGGTGTTATCAAGCCCGACGCCAGCTGCATCACGGAATTTGCTGTTTGCTGTGGTGGCGAGCGAACCGCCGCTTACACCGTGAAAACCGTGAGTGAACGATACGACGTTTTCACGCCCTTTCACCAGGCGAGCCAGTTTCAATGCAGCTTCAACAGCATTGGTACCGGTGGGGCCTGTGAACTGCAATTTATAGTTCATGCCTCGCGGCTTCAGAAGGACGCGCTCGAATGTTTCCATGAAATGCTTCTTGGCATCGGTGGCCATGTCCAGGCCGTGAACAACGCCGTCGCTATGGATATACTCAAGCAACTTTTCCTTCAACTTCGGGTTGTTGTGCCCGTAATTCAAAGAACCGGCACCTGCGAAGAAGTCGAGATACTCGCGACCTGTCTGGTCAAACAGGGTGGAACCCTGAGCCTTGCTGAAAATAACCGGGAAGGAACGAATGTAGCCGCGAACTTCAGACTCCATCCGATCAAAAATATTCAAGTCCATGATTTAATTCCTCTCGTTAAAATTAAAATTTGATGATCTCAGTAGCTTAGCTGGCCGGTAATCCGACTCTTTCTACTGATCACACGGCACAATTACCTTGCGGAAAATGGGCCAATTCGCAGCAATCGCTCATCCTCGTGCGCATGCTCACCAAAATGATGCCCTTCAAACAAGGCAGTTTCATTAATCTCGGTATCTGCCTTGCGCGCCAAAGAGGCAAACATGCCACGTGATGCCGCGTTATCCGGGCCGACTGTCGTTTCTACAAACTTAATGTCGCTCAAGCCAGGCCGATGCAGAATGTCCTCAAGCATCGACTTGCCCAAACCCAAACCGCGGCCACGCTCGTGCACGGCCACCTGCCAGACAAACAAGACATCGGGGGTCTTGGGCGGCACATAAGCCGACACAAAGCCCACAATTTCGTTATCTAGCTCAGCCACGACACAGGTGTCGGTGAAATGATGAGACAACAGCAAATACACATATACCGAATTAACATCCAGAGGCGGGCTTGACTCAATCAGCGCATGCACAACCTTGGCGTCATCCAGATTTGGGGCGCGCAATACCGGTTGTTTTTTATTACCCGGTTGCGCGCTCGTTCGCGACGGAACCTCTTGATTATTGTTCATTGTCATCATTGCTCTTCTACTTCCAGGCCTGTTGTTGCGGTGTCCAGACCTGTTTCAGGTACTTCCAGAATAGGTGAAGCCAATTCACCCGCAGGTTCGGGAGGAGCCACACCTTTAGACTCCATGAGATCGACGATACGCTCAAGCGACAACGTAATAGTAGCCTGCTCAAGCTCGGGTAATTCATTCAATGAATCAGCCAGCTTTTGCTGCAACGGAGACGGTGTCCCTTTTGCCAAGGTCATGCCCGCTTCTGTTGCCGATACAAAAACAATGCGACGATCTTCGCGACCACGCTCACGAAGAATTAATTTTTTGTCTTCAAGGCGGTCGAGAATGCCAACGACAGTACTGGCACTGACATGCACTTCCCGGCTGATGGCAGTTGCAGTAAGCGGACCACTTTCCGCAATGGCACGCAAACAAAGAAGCTGGGGAGCCGTAATGTTGCTAACGGCAGATAACTGACGTGAGTGCAACGCCACTGCACGCGTAATGCGACGTAACGCACGCAAAATGCGTATGTCGTAAGGCTGTACAGTTTCAGGCATATTCGTCATGGCACGAAAGACTTCACTAAAATTAATTCGTACTCAAATCATATTGGCAATAAAGATTCATGTCAACCCCGATGTATTTTTAAATCGGCCGAAAAGCCAATACTATGTCTTTTTAGCGGACTTTTAGTTAAATTTAGAAACTTTTAGCCAAAGATAGAAAAAGGGCTTGCACCTGAAAGAAGATGCAAGCCCTTGTAATACAGTGAAAATACCGATAAACCCCTGGCTGGAGCGGAAATATTTCCATTGAGGTCGAATCATTCGGGTGCAACATAAATGATTTTTACAACCTAAAGGGAATCAGGTAACAGATGCGGCTCTCAGCCGGTACCCCCGACGGTCAGGCCATCGATACGGATTGTAGGCATCCCCACACCCACCGGAACACTCTGCCCCTCTTTGCCGCAGGTGCCAACCCCGGAATCAAGCGCCATGTCGTTACCGACCATACCCACTTTATTCATTGCATCCGGCCCATTGCCAATCAGCGTTGCGCCTTTCACCGGCCGGGTGACTTTTCCGTTCTCAATCAAATAAGCCTCAGAGGCCGAGAAAACAAATTTGCCGCTGGTGATATCCACTTGGCCACCACCGAAATTCGCTGCAAACAAGCCCTTTTTCACGGACCGCACAATCTCTTCAGGCGGCGCATCACCCCCCAGCATGAAAGTATTGGTCATGCGCGGCATCGGCAGATGCGCAAATGATTCGCGCCGGCCGTTACCTGTTACCGGCACGCCCATTAAACGCGCATTCATCGAATCCTGCATATACCCACGCAGAATGCCGTCTTCAATAAGGACGTTGCGCTGGGTTCGGTTTCCTTCATCATCGATATTCAGCGAACCCCGACGCCCAGCCAAGGTACCGTCGTCAACCACCGTTACCCCTTTTGACGCCACGCGTTTCCCAATTCGTCCCGAGAAGATACTCGAGCCTTTGCGATTGAAATCGCCCTCAAGCCCATGCCCAACAGCCTCGTGAAGCAAAATTCCGGGCCAGCCGGAACCCAGCACTACCGTCATTTCACCCGCCGGTGCGGCCACGGCTTCGAGATTGGCTACGGCCTCATTGGCCGCATGATGCGCATAAACCTTGAGCACATCGTCGGTAAAGTACTCGAGCCCGGAGCGTCCGCCACCACCGGCGTGCCCCATCTCGCGGCGCCCTTTTCGTTCGGCGATAACAGTAAGCGACAGGCGCACCAGCGGACGAACATCTGCCACCAGACGTCCATCGCTACCGGCAACCATGATCACGTCATACTCGGCGCCCAGACTCGCCATAACCTGGACAATTGCAGGGTTAACCGCTCGCGCCATGGTTTCAACACGCTCAAGCAAAGCCACCTTTTCCGGCGCCGGCAATGTGTTCACGGGATCGATAAAAGGGTACAAGCTACTGGACGGCGCTAGAAAATCACCCTTCATTTTCTGGGTGCTACCGCCTTTTCGCCCAATACTTTTTACCGCCTTTGCCGAAGACAACAACGCCTCGGGTGATAAAGAGTCGGAATAAGCAAAAGCCGTTTTATCACCGCTAATGGCCCGCACCCCCACACCTTGGCTAATAGAAAAACTGCCGGTTTTGACAATACCTTCCTCAAGGCTCCAGCCTTCACTGCGTGTGTACTGGAAATACAGGTCGGCATAATCGACCTGGCGCGAGAAAATTTCGCCCAGCGCACGCGACATATGGTCTTCGTTAAGCTCCCATGGGTCGAGCAGCAACGATTTTGCCGTTGCCAGCGCCTCAATACCCGGATCCGCTACTTTCATAGAATCAGCCAATTAATAAGCATTAATAAACAAGCCTTCCAGCATGGAAGGAAAACACATCATCATAGTACCCGATGCTCAAGTGCGGGCAAGGCGGTTCGAACTTCAGACAACCGCGCCTGGTTTATTTCACCCGAAACAACGCCCGGGCTTTCGGGCAAACATGCCAGTACCTCTCCCCAGGGGTCGACCAACATGGAATGTCCCCAGGTCCGGCGCCCGTTCTCATGCTTGCCTCCCTGGGCCGCACCCAAAACGTAGCATTGGTTTTCAACAGCCCTTGCCCTTAAAAACATTTCCCAATGAGCCGACCCTGTCGTGTAGGTAAAGGCCGCTGGCACCAAAATCAGATTGACGCTTCCCAGCGCACGATACAACTCAGGAAAGCGCAAATCGTAACAGATCGACAACCCGACCTTACCGCATGGCGCATCAAACGACTGGGGCGCATTTTCACCAGGCCGAATTGACACCGACTCATCGTAGGACTCGTTACCTTTGCGAAACCCGAACAAATGAATTTTGTCGTATCGGGCTACACGCTGCCCCTGCGGGTCGAACACCAGCGTAGTGTTGTAAATACGACTGGACTCACCTGTTAAGAGGGGTACGGTACCCCCTACCAGCCAGACCCGATGCTGTCGGGCCTGATCCGACAGAAACTGCTGGATCGGACCATTATCAAGTGGCTCGCCAATATCCACTTTATCGTGTTCATTTTTACCCATTAAACAAAAATACTCGGGTAACACGAGTAACTCGGCGCCTTTTTCTGCCGCCTCGGAAATAAGCTCGGCCGCTTGCTGCAAATTTTTGTTTACGCTATTTGTCGAAACGGTTTGCAGCGCGGCAACGCGAAAGTCCTGCTTAAACTCGACCATAAAAAACCTTGCTCAATGCTTTACCCTGATTTTGATATCAATAAATACAGATTTAACTTATTTATTGAAAAAGAAATAATAAGTTAAAATTTTCCATGTTTTTATAGTGAACAATTTATTAACACAAGGCAAAATTAATGACTCGTGAATCTTATGCTTCGCTACAACAAAAAATAGAAAAAGAAATTCAAAAACTCCAAAAGCAGGCGGAGGCGCTTAAGGCAAAACAACGCACTCCTGTCATTAAAGATATTGTTCGTAAAATGCGTGAATACGACATCACGCCCGACGAAATCATAAAAACATTTTCAAAAACAAAAGAAACCGGAAAGCGTGCCGGCAACAAACCTCGCGGCATCGTGCCTGCGAAGTACCGGAATCCGCAAACCGGTGCCACCTGGACAGGCCGGGGAAAGGCGCCCCGCTGGATATCTGAAGCGGAAGCGCAAGGCCAGTCACGCGATACTTTTTTAATTAATGCCGGCAAGCAGTAAGTTTATTTAATGGTGTAGCTTATATCGCGAACGCTGCCATTATTTGCAGGGAAACCATCAAATATGGCATTGGTTAAATATGGCATAACGGCCGGCAGGTCATCACTTTCGGTTACCAAAACCGCAGTGGATCTATATACCTCAGCGCCGTCACGCTCATTATCTTTAATAATGACCGTAAGGCTGTTTTTAAATAGGGTGACCGGCGTGTTAATTACCGGGGGCGAATAAAACATGCCACCACCAAAACCGTACGGGCTACCATAATACCCTGCCCAAGGACTAAAAAACGGGCCGGGAAAATAGGGTTCGGCAAATTGCTGCACCCAACTCTGACTCATTGGGTTATCGTAACTGAATGACACGGTAAAACGTGCCTGGGCCGGGCTGTTGGCTTCCACCAGTCCGGTACGACCTATCGAGGCTCGAATCATGTCGGCAAAAGACTGGTATTCCAGATTGTTTTCCTGGCTGGGCATGGGCACAACCGCGTATTTTTGGCCTGGCGCATCCGCGGGCCACTTTTCATAGGTTGTCACACGGGCGGAGATGGTTGAGGCGCATCCAGCCAACAAAAGCAGCGCCGCCAGCCCTGCAAAAAAACGACCCCACACCGGCCAACGATTTACGTCCATTTGTTTCTCCAAAACACCACGCGCTACACACACTACAATTAACCAGACACTACAATACAACGATTCAATTTATGCGTACAGATACTGCTCCCACCATTTATCGACACGACTATCAGCTTTACGCTTACCGCGTAAAATCCACCAGCCTGAATTTCGAACTGGATGAAAAAACAACGACTGTCGTTTCAACACTTCACATCGAGCGCATCGACACATCGCCCGCCCCTCTGGTCCTCAACGGGCAATACCTGGAACTCATCGGTATTGAAATAGATGGCTCCCCTGTGCCGGAAAGCGATTATCGGTTAGACACTGAAACCCTTACGCTGTTCCCCGATAACACCTCATTCACCTTGCAAATTACAAACCGTTGCAAGCCGGCAGAGAACTCAAGCCTGATGGGGCTGTATGTTTCGGGAACAAGCCTTTTTACCCAATGCGAAGCTGAAGGTTTTCGCCGTATTACATGGTTTCCGGATCGCCCAGACGTCATGTCTCGTTTTACGGTGACGCTACGTGCCGATGCCAGTCGCTACCCCCTGCTTTTGTCCAATGGCAATCTCGTTTCGCAAAAAGAGCTTGATAATGGGCGCCACGAAGCAGTGTGGGAAGACCCCCACCCAAAGCCGTGTTATTTGTTCGCGCTGGTAGCAGGTGATTTTGATTGTCGGGAAACCCATATCCAAACAGCCCAGGGGCGCAATGCCTTGCTGCAGGTGTACTGCGACAAAGGCGACCTGGGGAAGACGGAATGGGCTTTGCAGTGCCTGGAGCGCTCGGTAAGATGGGACGAACAAAGATTCGGCCTGTCGCTTGACCTTGATCGCTTCATGATCGTCGCGGCGCGTGATTTCAATATGGGCGCGATGGAGAACAAGGGACTCAACGTATTCAATTCCGCCTACGTGCTTGCCGACCCTGATACCGCCACCGACGCCAGTTACGAAGCCATTGAAAGTGTCATTGGACATGAATACTTTCATAACTGGACAGGCAATCGCGTTACCTGCCGGGACTGGTTCCAGCTCTCGCTGAAAGAGGGCCTGACCGTTTTCCGTGACCAGGAGTTTTCCGCCGACATGATGGCTGAATCACTTCCCGAGAAGGAAGCGGCCAGTGCCCGAGCCGTAAAACGCATAGACGACGTCGTCGGGCTACGAACCGCACAGTTTTCCGAAGATGCCGGCCCCATGGCTCACCCCATCCGGCCGGAAAGCTACCAGGAAATCGGTAATTTCTATACCGCCACGGTATACGAAAAAGGGGCGGAAGTCATTCGTATGCAGCACACCCTGCTTGGAGAAGACGGTTTCCAGGAAGGCATGCGCGAATATTTTCGACGCCACGATGGCCAGGCCGTTACCTGCGACGACTTCGTCGACGCGATGGACACCGTGTATCGCACGCAAAACCCGGGACAGGATTTATCAATCTTTCGCCACTGGTACGCGCAAGCCGGCACGCCGCAAATCAATGTAGAAATCGATTACGCGGCCCAAACGCAATCATGCACCGTTACGCTAACGCAGCGCTGCGACCCCGTGGGTGTCGAGAAGCGCCAAACACCGCCGGCGACAAAAGCACCTCTGCACATCCCCTTTGCACTGGGTCTGCTCCAGCCTGATGGGACGCCCATTCTGTTGCAAACCGAATCCGGTAGCGGCGACACCATGATTTTGGACCTGACCGAACAAACACAGAACTGGACTTTCAACAACATTACCAGCCGACCGGTCCCTTCTTTATTGCGCCATTTTTCCGCGCCGGTTGTCGTGGAATACAACTACCAAAACGAAGAGCTTGCTTTATTGGCACGCTGCGATACCGATCCATTCGCCCGATGGGAGGCTGGCCAGAAACTCGTCACACGCTACCTGCTTGCAAAGATATCCGAAAGCATGGTCGAACAGGCCCCGACGCTGTCTCTGTTGGTCGAAACGTGGCGTACCCTGGCAAACGACGACACGCTCAGCGCAGCCTATATGGCCCGTGCACTCACACTTCCTTCGGAACGAATTCTGCTGGAAAAATGCCATCCCGCCGACCCGCAAGCCATTGCCAAAGCACGTGATGCCCTGCGTGCCGAACTAGGCCTTGCTTTGCAGGATACCTGGCAACGCCACTACCACAACCTTGCCAAGGCGCTGGAAAAGGCGTCGTATGCCCCCGATCCCGTTCAGTCGGGACAACGTGCGTTGAAAGCCTGCGCGTTAAGCTATCTGGTGGCAGGCCAGCCGCAGGAACACCTTGGCGTTGCCATTGCCCAGTACGAATCTGCAACCAACATGACCGAGCGGATGAGCAGCCTGAACGCCATTGTGAACTTCGCGCCCGGTCAACACGCACAACAGGCACTTGAATCTTTCTATACTCGTTATGAAAGCAACCCGCTGGTTATCGACCGCTGGTTCGCACTTCAGGCAACGGCGTCGTCAACCCGTGTTGACACGGTACGATCACTAATGACGCACCCTGCCTTCACGCTGCGCAATCCCAATCGCGCCCGTGCATTATTGTTCCAGTTTTGCTTGAACAACCTGCGTGCCGTGCATTGTGAGGCCGGCTACGCATTCTGGGTCGAGCAGGTTCTTGCCTTGGACGCCATCAACCCCGAAGTTGCGGCGCGCCTGGCTCGTGCCTTCGACAACTGGCGTCGTTTTGCCCCACCTTATTGCGATTCGATTCAAACAGCGCTCAAGAAAATCCAGGCCCAAGACACACTGTCGCCCAATGTATCTGAAATTATCAATAAAGCGCTGGAGCTTTAATTTGCCAATTTCCAATGCCAACCCAAAGGCAGGAGCACTCACAAAATGAAACGTAAAACGCTTACCCAGTATCTGGTTGAACAACAACGCATGGAGCAGGCCGTTTCGGCCGAAGTGCGACTTTTAATTGAAACGGTTGCACGCGCCTGCAAGGCCATTGCCCATGCCGTGGGCAAAGGTGCCCTGGGCGGTGTATTGGGCAGTCTTGACAGTGAAAACGTGCAGGGTGAGGTGCAAAAAAAACTCGACGTCCTGTCTAATGAAATATTGCTGGAAGCGAACGAATGGGGCGGACATTTGGCCGCCATGGCTTCAGAAGAAATGGAAACCCTGCATCGCATTCCGAACCGCTACCCCAAGGGTGAATACCTTTTGCTCTTTGATCCGCTGGATGGTTCCTCCAATATTGATGTGAACGTATCCATCGGAACTATTTTCTCGGTGCTGCAGGCGCCGGTGGACGCGGCGGGACGCGACATCGAGGAAAGAGACTTTCTCCAGCCCGGCAATAAACAGGTTGCCGCGGGATACGCTGTTTATGGACCACAAAGCATGCTTGTACTGACCGTAGGGACAGGCGTCGTCGGATTCACACTCGACCGGGAAATGGGCTCGTGGGTACTGACCCATGAAAACATGACCATTCCCGAAGACACCTCGGAGTTCGCCAT
Source organism: Pusillimonas sp. UBA3987 (assembly GCA_002384935.1). Classification (GTDB taxonomy): domain Bacteria; phylum Pseudomonadota; class Gammaproteobacteria; order Burkholderiales; family Burkholderiaceae_B; genus Neopusillimonas. Next base: position 9,698 of record DGCD01000003.1, on the reverse strand, counting down.
CAACATGTCGAACATGCGGCATTGGGAAGAGCCGGTCAAACTCTATATTAATGATTGCCTGGCCGGCACCACCGGACCGCTTGGCAAAGACTACAACATGCGCTGGATTGCCTCGATGGTGGCGGATGTTCATCGCATCATGACGCGCGGGGGCATTTTCATGTACCCGCGAGATGCCCGCCCCTCCGGTCGCAAAGGCAAATTGCGCCTGATGTATGAAGCCAACCCAATGAGCTTTCTGGTCGAGCAGGCAGGTGGCGCCGCCACCGACGGCGACACTCGCATTCTGGATATTGCGCCGGAAGGATTGCACCAGCGTATTGGCGTCATTCTGGGTTCCAAAAATGAAGTTGAACGCGTGGGTCGCTACCACCTGGAAGACTAAAACGAACTTACCGCCCGCCTGTCAAAGAACCCAGCACACCCCTTAGCAGGCGGGTTGCCGTTCGTCGGACCACGCTTTTGGCCACCGACTGCACAACGCCGTCGCGACGCCCGCCGCGTGGCCCCGTGCTACCAAACAGGAAATCACTGACAGCGTCCATCATGCCTTCATCCTTCGCCGGCGCTGCTGCACGATTTGAATTGTTTTCATGCGCCATTGGCTCAGAACCGGCCCGTTGAGCCAAACGCTCGTAAGCCGATTCCCGATCGATTGAACGCTCATATTTGGCGCCCACCGTGCAGGCGTCTCGAATATGCTGGCGCTCTCCGTCGGTTACCGGCCCGATCCGGCTGCCAGGCGCAACCATCCAGGCTCTTTCTGTGATTGTCGGCCGCCCTTTCTCGTCGAGCAGGGAAATAAGCGCCTCGCCAACACCAAGCTCAGCAATGGCTGACTCCATATCGAGATTTGGATTTTCACGCATGGTTTGAGCGGCAGCACGCACCGCTTTTTGGTCTCGCGGCGTGTAAGCACGTAAGGCATGCTGTATTCGATGACCCAACTGCCCCAATACCGTATCGGGGATATCCGCGGGATTTTGGGTTACAAAATATACACCCACCGCCTTGGAGCGAATCAAACGGGCTACCTGCTCGATTTTTTCCACCAACGCCTTGGGCGCCTCGTTGAACAGCAAATGCGCTTCGTCGAAAAAAAACACGAATTTGGGTTGCTCAAGATCACCAACCTCAGGCAACGCCTCGTAAATCTGCGCCAGCAACCACAAAAGAAAAACGCCATACAACCGCGGAGACTGCATCAGCCTGTTGGCCGCCAATACATTCACCACCCCTTGCCCATGCGCATTGGTACGGATCAAATCGTGAATATCGAGCATCGGCTCACCGAAAAACTGCTCGGCACCCTGCGACTCCAGGCGCAGCAAACTGCGTTGAATAGCGCCGATGGATGCCGGTGATACATTGCCATACTGAACCTGAAGTGTCTTGGCCCGCTCGGCAACGTCTTGCAACATGGCTCGCAGGTCCTTCAGATCCAGCAATAGCAAGCCCTCATCATCGGCCACCCGGAATATCAAATTCAACACCCCTTCCTGCGTATCATTCAGTTCCAGCATACGGGCCAACAGCAACGGCCCCAAGTCGGAAATCGTGGCGCGCAGAGGATGGCCCTGCTCGCCAAAGACATCCCAGAACGCCACCGGGCAACCCGACCAGACCGGCGTGGGCAGGTCCAGCTTGTCCAACCGCGCCTGCAATTTTTCGTTCGGTTCGGCAGCCTGCGAGATACCGCTTAAATCGCCTTTGATATCCGCAACAAAAACGGCCGTGCCAGCTTGTGAGAAAGCCTGGGCCAGTACCTGAAGCGACACCGTTTTTCCGGTCCCCGTTGCACCTGTGATACAACCATGCCTGTTGGCCATCTGTGGCAAAAGCTGCAGCTTGCTATTGTTGTTTTTGGCAAGAAGAATCGGCATGGCCATAAAAGCTCCTGGAAGCAATTCAAGACAGAGACGCGCATAATAAAGCGCATTTCATCAGTTTAATATCGGCGCGCTTGCCAGCACGCGTTAAAATCATTCTCTTTACTTTATACAGAAAACAGATCACGCATATGGCCGGACACAGTAAATGGGCAAATATTCAGCACCGAAAAGGTCGTCAAGACGCAAAACGGGGCAAAATCTGGACCAAGATCATTCGTGAAATCACGGTGGCCGCACGCATGGGCGGCCCCGATCCCGACAGCAATCCACGTTTACGTCTTGCCTGGGATAAGGCTACTGCGGCGAACATGCCGAAAGACAACGTCCAGCGCGCCATTACGCGAGGCGCTGGCGGTGCAGACGACTCAAACTACGAAGAAATCCGCTACGAAGGTTATGGCGTCAACGGGGCTGCTGTGATTGTCGACTGTATGACCGATAACCGCATGCGCACGGTCGCCGAGGTGCGTCATGCGCTTTCAAAACATGGCGGCAATTTGGGTCAGGATGGGTCGGTGACATTCATGTTCCAGCATTGCGGTCAATTTCTTTTCGCTCCCGGCACGTCCGAGGAAAAAGTCATGGAAATCGGGCTGGAAGCAGGCGCGCATGACATTGAAACCGATGCTGACGGCATGATCGAAGTGATTTGCGAGCCCAGCGACTACGCCGCTGTAAAAAACGCCTTTCACGAAGCCCAGCTTGAGCCCGAATGGCAGGAAATTATCATGAAGCCGCTCAACGAAGTCGAGCTGACCGGCGACGACGCTGAAAAAATGCAAAAAATGATCGACATGCTCGAAGGTCTCGATGATGTCCAGCACGTATACACCACTGCCGTGTTTAATGAAACAGATGCCTGAGTCAACAGGCCGTTTTCCTTATTACCGCTTACTCACTTTAGACTCCTTCTTATGAAACTTCTTGTTATTGGTAGCGGTGGCCGCGAACACGCGATCGCCTGGCGTTTGTCAAAATCACCTAGAGTGCAACGCGTTTTTGTCGCACCCGGGAACGGTGGCACCGCCTCGGCCGAACTGGTTGAAAACGTTCCGTACACAAACGTGGATTCACTTATTGCCTTCGCAGAAGAAGAAAATATCGCTTACACCATTGTGGGCCCGGAGGCCCCGCTGGCCGAGGGTATTGTCGACGCTTTTCGCAAAGCCGGCCTGAAGATATTTGGCCCGACCCAAAAAGCCGCCCAACTGGAAAGCTCGAAAGACTACGCCAAGGCATTCATGCTCCGGCACAAGATCCCTACCGCCGCCTATAAGACCTTCTCCGACCCTGAAGCAGCCAAGGCTTATATCAAAGCCCAGGGCGCTCCTATTGTGGTCAAAGCCGACGGGCTGGCGGCCGGAAAAGGCGTCGTGGTCGCAAAAAGTGAAGAAGAAGCGCTGGATGCCGTCGAGCGTATGCTGGGTGATGGCTCACTCGGTGCGGCAGGTGCCCGCGTCGTTATAGAAGAGTGCCTGGAAGGCGAAGAGGCCAGCTTTATCGTTATGTGCGACAACCAGCAGGTCCTGGCGATGGCCACCAGCCAAGACCATAAACGTCTTAAAGACAACGATGAAGGCCCCAACACAGGTGGTATGGGTGCCTACTCACCGGCTCCCATCATTACGCCGGCCTTGCACAACCGGATCATGCGCGAAGTGATTCACCCCACCCTTCAAGGCATGGCCAAAGACGGCATTCCCTACGCCGGTTTTCTTTACGCAGGGCTCATGATTGGCCCCGGCGCAGACGCCGATCGCACTATCAAAGTGCTGGAGTTTAATTGCCGCATGGGTGATCCCGAGACCCAGCCGATTATGATGCGGGTGAAAAGTGACCTGGCCAGCGTGTTCGAACACGCCGTGAATGGCTCACTCGACCAGGCTGAGCTGGAATGGGATCGGCGCACGGCACTGGGTGTAGTCATTGCGGCGCATAACTACCCGGCCACCCCACGTACCGGGGATATCATCAGTGACTTGCCCGAAAACACCGACGAGTGCGTCGTATTCCATGCCGGCACCAAACTGGAAGATGACGTACTGAAAACAGCGGGTGGGCGCGTGCTTTGTGTAACGGCACTGGGTGAATCCGTTAAACGGGCCCAGGATGCCGCTTACCAGGCAGTTCAGCAAACCCATTTTGATGGCCGCCAATATCGCAGTGATATCGGCTGGCGCGCCATTCCAACCGACACTCACTAAGTCGCCCCGAGGACCTACCATGGCAGTGCCTATTTCCTCCGCCTACGACTATTTTCTCGATTTGCAGGCGCGCATTGTGACGCGCCTGGAAAAGGCTGGCGGCGACGCGTTCCAAACCGACCGCTGGACACGTGAAGAAGGTGGCGGTGGCATCTCCCGAATGCTCGAGAAGGGTCAACTGCTGGAACGGGCCGGGGTCTTGTTCAGCCATGTGCAAGGTAAAACCCTACCCCCGACGGCCAGCGCACATCGACCCGAACTGGCCGGGCGCGCATGGGAGGCAATGGGCGTTTCACTGGTGTTGCACCCGCGCAACCCCTATATTCCCACCTGCCACATGAATGTGCGACTGTTCGTGGCACGCGCACCGGACAACAGCAAAGAAGAAGACGTTTTCTGGTTTGGCGGCGGGCTCGACCTCACGCCTTACTACCCGTTTGAAGAGGATGCCCGCCACTTTCACCAGACATGTGCAAATGCACTTGCACCTTTCGGCCCGGAAAAATATCCCGCCTATAAAAACTGGTGCGACCAGTATTTTTACCTAAAGCATAGAAAAGAAACACGTGGCATTGGCGGTATTTTCTTCGACGACTTGAACGATGATGGATTCGAAAACAGTTTTGCGCTGGTGAAATCTGTGGGAAACTGCTTTCTTGACGCCTATATGCCCATCGTCGAGAAACGACGGCACATGGAATACGGCGAGCGCGAGCGCGATTTCCAGGCGTATCGCCGAGGACGTTATGTCGAATTCAACCTGGTATTCGACCGCGGTACCCTATTTGGTTTACAGTCGGGGGGAAGGACCGAGTCAATTTTGCTATCGATGCCTCCCCTGGCCACGTGGCGATATAACTGGTCTCCCGAGCCCGGTACACCGGAAGAGAAACTGGCAGAATTTTTGACACCTCGCGAATGGATTTAAAAAAAATCGGACTTCTCGGCGGCAGCTTTGACCCCGTACACCGCGCCCATATTGTCCTGGCCGAGACGGCCAGAAAGCATCTTGCGCTTGACGAAGTGCAGCTTATCCCCGCTGCCGACCCCTGGCAGCGAACCGCTTTGAAAGCAAGTCGTCGACACCGCATGAAAATCCTGGATCTGGCCATTGCGTCGTATCCGTTTCTGACCCTGAACTCGGTTGAAGTGGACCGCGGCGGCAAAACGTACACTATCGATACCTTGGAAGGCCTGCCTAAAACCGCACAATATTTTTGGATTCTGGGTACTGACCAATTACAGAATTTTTGTACATGGCATCGCTGGGAAGACATCCTTGCCTATGTCCATCTGGTTGTCGCCAATCGACCCGGCACCGAACCTGTTGCACCCGAGCCATTGGAGAAAATGCTTGAAGCACTGAAAAAGCCACTTATATCGCTTCCTTTCGAGCCCATGGCCATCGCCGCAACCGAAGTCCGGGAGCGCCTTGCCCACGGACAACCGGTGCAAGACATGCTTGATCAAAACGTTCTTGATTACATTCAGGAACATCACCTATACCAAACCTAGCCACATTTGCCCGTGGCCTCCTGATTCCCTCCTACATGAATATTCAGCAATTGCAACGCCTTGTCATTGACGCGCTTGAAAACGTCAAGGCACAAGATATAAAAGTCTTCAACACCACGGAAATCACCGCAATGTTCGACCGCGTGGTGCTGGTTACCGGCACATCAAACCGTCAGACCCGCGCCTTGGCAGCCAGCGTCGCCGACGCGGCACGTGAACAAAAAATTCCCATTGTTGCGTACGAGGGCCAGGATACCGGGGAGTGGGTATTGCTCGACTTGGGCGATATTGTCATCCATTGCATGCAGCCGGAAATTCGGCGCTACTACAACCTGGAGGAAATTTGGGGCGGCAAACCCGTGCGGGTCAAACTGCTGCCACAATCCACGCCCACTGCCACCACTGTGTACGAAGACGAGTTGCCCGACACATGAAACTGTGGGTGATTGCGGTCGGCACGCGCATGCCCCAATGGGTTAGCGACGCCTGGCATGATTACGCGAAACGCCTCCCGCCCGACTGCTCGCTTGAACTAAAAGAAATCAAGCCCGAGCCGCGGACAAGCGGGAAGTCACCGGCCCAACTGATGCAGGCTGAAGCGAGTCGAATTACTACCGCCCTGCCCACCAACGCCTTGTATATTGCGCTGGATGAAACAGGGCGCGACTTCACCACCGCAAGGCTTGCTGTTGAACTCGAGAAATGGCGCGGTAGCGGCCGTGATGTTGTTTTCCTTATCGGTGGGCCTGACGGCCTGGACCCCAGCTTGAAACAACGTTGTGATAGTCTTATGCGACTCTCGTCATTAACGTTACCGCACCCAATGGTCAGAGTGGTATTGGCCGAGCAACTGTATCGGGCCTGGGCCATCAATACCAACCACCCATACCATCGGGCCTGATTCAGTTCAGTTATTAGGGGGTTGTCTTCATGCAGAAACGACGCACGAAAATTGTTGCGACCCTCGGGCCCGCCAGTTCCAGCCCGGAAATCATTGAAAAACTGATTCTCGCGGGCGTGGACGTTGCCCGGTTGAATTTTTCCCACGGCAGCGCCGACGATCATCGTGAGCGCACGCAAATCATTCGGACCCTGGCAAGCAAACATAAGAAATACATTGCAATCATGGGCGACCTGCAAGGGCCCAAAATTCGCATCGCCCGCTTCGCCAATAGTCAGGTTGAACTCATGGCCGGTCGGCCTTTCACGCTGTCGAACGCCCACCCGCTGGACAATGGCAATGAAAACATTGTCGGCATCGATTACCCTTCGCTCATTCACGACTGTAAGCCGGGCGACGAACTTTTGTTAGACGATGGCCGCGTTGTCCTTGAGGTAAATCAGGTAGACGACCAGGCTGTGCACACCACGGTCACTCAAGGCGGTCCGCTGTCGAACAATAAAGGTATCAACCGGCGCGGCGGCGGAATATCGGCTCCCAGCCTCACTGACAAAGACAAGGCCGACATCCGGACCATGGCCGAACTGGAGCTTGATTACGTAGCCGTATCATTCCCGCGCCAGGGCAGCGATATCGAAGAAGCGCGGCACCTGCTTGAAGCGGCAGGCAGCAAGGCCTGGATTATTGCCAAGATAGAACGCGCCGAAGCGGTTATCGATGATAATGCGCTCGATGAACTGATCATGGCCAGCGATGGGGTGATGGTGGCCCGTGGGGATCTGGGTGTGGAGGTCGGCGACGCCCGTCTTGCCGGCATACAAAAGCGGATTATCCTGCACGCCCGGACACACAACAAATTGGTTATTACCGCCACGCAGATGATGGAGTCAATGGTGAGCAGCCCATTGCCCACACGTGCCGAGGTGTCCGATGTCGCCAATGCAGTACTCGACTACACCGACGCTGTCATGCTATCGGCAGAAAGCGCATCGGGACGCTACCCGGTTGAAGCCGTTAAAGCCATGGTACGGGTGTGCCTGGGTGCAGAGCAGGAGCCCGGCACCACGAAATCCCAGCACCGACTGGGTGAATCTTTTACACGCTGCGACGAAACCATTGCTTTGTCGGCAATGTATGCGGCCAACCATTTCCATGGCATTAAAGCGATTGTCAGCCTTACGGAAAGCGGTCATACCCCTTTGATCATGTCGCGTATCCGCTCCGGGGTGCCGATCTACTGCTATACATCACATCCGGCCACAGAGCGTCGGGTGGCCCTGTTCAGGGGCGTTTATGCTTTGCCTTTCGATACGCGCAGCATGAATCGCGAACAAATCGGCGCATCTGCTGTGGCTGCCCTGGTCGAGAGCGGCCAGCTGAATACAGGCGAATGGGTCATTATTACCCGTGGTGACACGAACCTGGACGGCGGAACCAACACGTTACGCATCGTCTGCGCCGAATAATATGTTTGAAACCGAAATCTATCTTGCCTCGGCCAGTCCAAGACGACACGAAATATTGACCAAAATGGGTGTCAGGCACCGCATCCTCATTACACCACCACCACCTGGCGAAGATGAGCCGCGGCTGGCAGGCGAACCACCAGAGCGTTACGTAATGCGTACTGCCCGGGAAAAATCCGATCGGGCCCTGGCCTGGATAAAACGTCAATCCCTGCCGGTGCTGCCTGTTCTTAGCGCGGATACCACCGTTGCACTGAACAAGTCCATTCTGGGCAAACCAGACTCATACGAACAGGCCAGGCAGATGCTGGCTGAACTGTCCGGCCGCACGCATCAGGTTTATACCGCCGTCACATTGGCGTTCAACGAACAACGCATCGATACTCTAAGTACTACTGCCGTAAGGTTTGCTCGTCTTGATCGGCAAGATATAGAAACATACTGCAAAACCGACGAACCATGGGGCAAAGCCGGTGCATATGGCATACAGGGTAAAGCGTCGTGGTTCATAGAACATATCAGCGGCAGCTACAGTGGCGTTGTCGGTTTACCTATCTACGAAACCGGACAACTCCTGAAAAAAATGAACAAATCACAAGCCGTTTAAGCGTATATGCAGCATTTAACTTTTCCAGAGGAGACCTTTATGAAACGCAGAAGCGCATTAAAACTTCTGGCAGGCAGCCTGTCAGCCCCGGTTGTTCTTCACGCCACGACGGCCAAAGCACATACAACAAGCAATCCAAAAGACAATGACGAATTTCGCCAGGCCCTGGACGGTTTTACACAAATTAACCCTGGACAGTCATCGGTTAGCCTGACCGTTCATGACCCCGACAGCACCTACAGATTCGATCATCTGGGTACCAAGCCGTTATTCGTCGGGAGCGCGGTTAAAACATATATTTTGGGACAGTATCTGCTGGATGTGGAAACTGGAAAACTCGACGAAGATGAACGACTTCAAGTTGGCCCCGCAGTCTGGTCTCCCGGCGGCGATGTACTGGTCGACGTGCAGGGCACCATCCCTGCGCGTAACGTACTCGAAATGATGATCGCCCATAGTGACAATACCTCGACCGATATGGCCATCAAGCAAGTTGGCCCAGCACGGGTACGGGAATTAATAAAGAAGCTGGGATTACAGCATACTCAAATACCCGACTCCACCCGTGTTTTGTTTTCATATCTGAATGGCGCCCCTTCAGGCAAAGATGAGGGCTGGGAGGGCATGCAAGCCATGGAACAAGGCGAGTCATTCGGCCCCATTCGCGATCCTATTAATCCCGATCAAACCATGATGAGCACCGCCGAGGAAATGCGCGCGTGGTACGACTATGTTCTTTCCGGCAAGCTATTTAAAAATGAAAGCACTTTGAAAGAATTCAAACGTATATCGGCCATGGCCAATGCCATTCCTTCCTTAACGCCCGACGGCATTATGGGTTATGGTAAGGGAGGGAGTATTATCTGGAACGATTTCAACTGCTTTACCATTGCAGGCCAAATGGTTATTCCCGGAACACGCACTGTCAATTTCTGCTTCATTACCAATTGGTCAGGTGCCGAGTCCACTATTACACCCACGTTTGCGCAATTCGTAAAATACAGCTCGGAAATGATTCATTCTTTAGCTTAATTATCGTTTTTTTCGTAAGCTTCTGAGTCTCCAAAGTAAAACGCCCCAACATGTTTGATGTTGGGGCGTTTTGGTATAAGA
>DGCD01000007.1 GCA_002384935.1 Pusillimonas sp. UBA3987 | reverse complement strand
TCCTCAAAACCCGGTTCGATTCAGTCTTCCTCGCGAGCAGCCGCCACGAGCAACTCATACTCGCCAGCCTTTAACCGCCGGTCCCGCTCATTGAAATACTTGGGTCGACGGGTATTGCTCATTGGGTTGAGAGCCAGGTGATAGCCCCAGACTTTGGTAGCGACGCTGAAGATAGCGCTGAACTCGTCAAGCTCTCGGTCTACCGTCGAAGGCTCTACTCCGTCATCCAGGCGCTCCTGAATGTACGACTCGATGTCCTCGGGGCTCAGGGCGGAAAGCGGCTTGAGCATCCACGGGTAATCTGGCTCAAGGGCTTTGGGCAACGCTTCGACTGCGACCCCCATCTGCGCTGCGATTTTCTTCCGGTCTCGTGCATTGAAGTCGCCGCTGCCACCACGAAGAAAGCGCTGAAACCGGTAGCAGTCGACCGTGTCCCATGATTTTTTGCGCCGTGCGGGGCCACCTTTTTCTTTAATAAACCGCTCAAGCAAGTCAACAAAGGTTGCTGTACGGGCCTTGGTGTAATCCAGGTCCAGGCCGCGCGCGTGCTCGATATCAAGCTTTTTAACGAACTGCTGCGCTTCTTCAATTGAGCCAAAGGTCGTTTGCTGAGTCTTATAGCCGGTCTTGCGCACCCGCACCAGGATGGAGTCCTCAAGCTGCTTCACCGCTGGCTTAAGCCCCTGTTGCTGAAGCTGCTTGCACCAGTCTTCGGCCTCCTTCTCTTTGTTGAACGGAAATAGACGCGTCAGGTCTGGGCGATTGCGTACGGTAACGACGAACTTGCTGCGATTTATGATGGTAGCCATGATGAGTTTTCCTCTTTGTGAATGAGATAACTCGTCTAGCAACCCCGTTAAGCCTAAAACGCAGAGCAACTTTAGGCTTAGGAAAAATCGCATTCGCATCGCACGCTCATTGATACAACGCGACAATAAGCAAGCAAACGATTGAAGGTGATTTGGCACAGATTTGGCACAGATTGCCAAAACCGCCCTTTTTTCACCCCCCGAAAACGACGAAAGCACGACCTCGTCGTGCTTTCAAGCCCTTGATTTTCAAGGTTTTTAATCAGAAATTATTGGTCGGGGCGAGAGGATTCGAACCTCCGACTCCTGCGTCCCGAACGCAGTACTCTACCAGGCTGAGCTACGCCCCGACAAAAGAAAATCGCGCGCGTTCAGCGGTCGCGATCAACAGCAAACGAGCAGAATTTTAGCAAAGATTCCTGCGCTTCAGAAGCAGGAAACAAACCAAGCTGCTCGCGGGCCAGTTCCGCCTCGCGTACAGCCGTTTCACGTGTGTACTGCAGTGCATCGGTTTCCTGAATGGCGTAGGCCACAGCCGCGAAATCGCCGTCGCCGGTTCGGATCGCTTCCTGAATCAGGGCGCGCTGCCGTTGCGACCCTACCTCCATGGCACGAATCAACGGCAGTGTGGGCTTGCCTTCACGCAAATCGTCGCCCACATTCTTTCCCAGTGCAGCCGCGTCACCCTGGTAATCGAGCGCATCGTCAATTAGCTGGAATGCCGTGCCGATATGCCGGCCATATGCAGCCGCAGCCGCCTCCTGTTCGGGTGAGGCATGCGCCACAATGGCACCCACCTGCGCCGCAGCTTCAAACAATTTGGCTGTTTTATAGCGCACTACCTGCAGATACCGCTCAAGCGAAACATCGGGATCATGCACATTCAGCAATTGCAGCACTTCGCCTTCGGCGATAATCGTGGTGGCTTTCGAGAAAACCTGCATGACACGCATTGAATCGGCTTCCACCATCATTTCAAAGGATCGTGAATACAGGTAATCGCCCACCAGGACACTGGCCGCGTTACCGAACACTGCGTTAGCCGTGCTGCGACCGCGCCGCAGATCGGATTCGTCTACGACATCGTCGTGCAGCAACGTAGAGGTGTGAATGAACTCAACCACTGCGGCCAGCAAATGATGCAACCGCCCGTCGTAACCCAAGGCCCGCGCCACCATCAGCAACATAGCCGGGCGCATACGCTTGCCACCGGCCTGAATAATATAATCACCAACGGTACGAATCAGTACGACATCGGAGTTCAAACGCGCCCGAATAACCGCATCGACGGCTTTCATGTCTTCGGTAACTGGGCTGAGCAACTCGGAGATATTCAAGGCAGACTCAAAATATTTGGACAAAACAGCGGGAAAAGCCAAGTTTCAGATTATACGGTGTCAAGCGACCCGTTCGCATGGCAGGCCGAAAATTAGCGATAATACGGGTTTGTCGAGACCCCCATCGAACAGCACACTATGCCGGAAAACACTGCACACAAAGTCGATCTGGCCTCGCTCATGCAGCGGGCCGACCGTGTTCTTAAGCAACTGGAAGCCTGGCTGCCGCCGGCCCCTCCCGAGGTCGATTGGTCGGCCCACGCCTATCGCTGGCGCAAACGCGGGAGCCGTGGCTGGCTTGATGCCGTGCACAACATTTCGAAAATAAAAAGTACCGACCTTCAACATATCGAACGTCAGAAAGGCATTATCGAACGTAATACCCGTTTCTTCCTGGCGGGCAGACCGGCCAACAACGTACTTATGACCGGCGCCCGCGGTACCGGCAAAAGCTCTCTGGTCAAGGCCATGCTTGCTCAATACGCCAACGAGGGGCTGCGACTCATCGAAGTAGACAAATCCGATCTACCCGACCTGTCTGAAATCGTGGAACAGGTTCGCGAACGACCCGAGAAATTCATCATTTTCTGCGACGACCTTTCCTTTGAAGAAGGCGAGGCCGGCTACAAGGCATTGAAATCGGTGCTCGACGGCTCAATTAACGATGCGGGCGATAACGTTTTAATTTACGCCACCTCAAACCGCCGCCACCTGATGCCTGAATACATGAGCGAAAACCTGGCAGCCAAGCATCAACCCGACGGCGAGATTCACCCTGGCGAAACCGTTGAGGAGAAAATTTCTTTATCGGAACGTTTCGGTATCTGGTTGTCGTTTTACCCATTCAAGCAAGACGACTACCTCGACATCGTGCACCACTGGCTGCACGAACTGGGTTGCCCCGAGTCCGACTCTCAAGCATGCCGTCTTGAAGCGTTGCAATGGGCGCTTGAAAGGGGGTCGCGCTCTGGCCGGGTGGCGCATCAATTCGCCAAAGACTGGACGGCCCGTCATGTCTAAACCCGTTATTGATGTTGCCGCCGGCCTGATTCTGAAACCCGATGGCGCCTTGTTGCTGGGCCAACGACCGCCCGACAAGCCATGGCCGGGCTGGTGGGAACTGCCCGGCGGCAAAATCGAAACCGGTGAAACCGTATTGCAGGCCCTGGCACGAGAGTTAAAGGAAGAGCTGGATATTGAAGTGACGCAGGCCACGCCCTGGGTCACTTACGTGCACGAATATCCAAAAAACATCGTGCGGCTGGCGTTTTGCAAAGTCACCGGCTGGAATGGCGTTCCCACAGGGCTGGAAGGGCAAAGCCTGGCATGGGTCGACCCGAATGCGCCAATTGAAGTTGGGCCGCTGTTGCCGGCAACCGAGCCGCCGCTGCGCTGGCTGAGGCTGCCGTCCCAATATCTCATCACCGGCATTCAACACCCGGGGAATCTTGAAACCTATTTGATCCAGCTCAAGAAAGCACTGGATCGGGGCGTGCGCCTGGTTCAGTTTCGTGAACCCGAATGGGCGTCATCCGACCATGCAAACACCCTGTATCCGGCGTTTCAACAAGTGCTGAATATTTGTCGCGCCGCGGGTGCGCAATGTTTGGTAAACAGCACTCACCCCAAAGCCTGGTGGACAGAAGGCGACGGGGTTCACCTGCGTGCGCAAGATATACACGATTTTGAACGCAGCGTTCTGCCAAAGCCGCATTTATGTGGTGCCTCGGTACATAACAACACTGAACTGGCGCTGGCTCAGAATATTAATGCCGACTTTGTCGTCATTGGCCATGTATGCCCAACACCGTCACACCCGGGCGAAAGCGTGATGGGCTGGCGGCAATTCGCCACGCTTGCCGCGCAGGCCGGCCGCCCTGTTTTTGCCATTGGCGGGCAAACGGAAAAAACGTATATAACCGCCCAAGAACACGGCGCGCACGGCATTGCCGCTATTCGCGGACTTCTGCCGGCATAGGCTGTTGCCAGCCACCGCCCAAGGCGGCAATCAGTTGCACCGCGGCAATAAGGCGATCGGCGCTTAAAGACAACGACGCGCGCTCGGCAGTCAGGGCGGTGGTTTCAACCTGCACGACACTCAGGTAATCAATCAGTCCCGCGTTGTATTGGTTCAAGGTCAGCCGCAATGACTCCCTCGCAGCAGTCAGCGCCCGTTGCTGGCTTTGCTGCTCGCGTTCAAGGCTATTCAAATCAACCAGGTAATCCTCCACCTCTCTTAGCGCCGTTAATACCGTCTGTCGATAAGCCGCAACTTGCGCCTCGTAACCTGCCTGAGCCTGTTCAATCCTGGCTTCACGCGCGCCGCCATCGAAAATCGTCATTGCCAATGCCGGACCAAGCGACCAGAAGCTGAAGGGTGCGCTCAACCATTGTGCCCACTGACCGCTTCTGTACCCCCCTTCTGCAGATAGAATCAAATTGGGAAACCAGGCCGACTGCGCCACGCCGATCTGCGCATTTGCTGCCGCCACTTGACGCTCGGCCGACGCGATATCGGGGCGACGCTGCAACAACGCGGAAGGCAGGCCGGCCGGAATCTCGGGAACGGCAATCGATACGGATTCGGAAGGCAATGCAAACTGCGAGGGTGGCTTGCCAATCAACACCGCCATGGCGTTTTCCAGTTGCGCCCGCTGGCGCCTCAAGGCTTGTTGCTGCGTCAAGGCATTGTTCAACTGCACACGTGCCGACTCAACGTCCAGTTGCGCCGCCACTCCGGCGTCCAGCCGGTTCTGGTTTGTTTGCAAAGAACGACGATAAGCATCAACCGTCTGTTCGTACAGACGCAATTCGGCATCGTATGAACGCAGACGAAAATAAGTTTGTGCCAGTGTAGATTGCACGCTTAACCGAGTGGCGGCCAGTTCTGCCTCGCTGGCCTGCAGTTGCGCTGACTCAGCCTCAACCGTGCGTCGGATACGCCCCCACAAGTCCGGCTCCCAGCTTACCGAACCTGCCAACCGATACTGTTGCGACACCCCTTCGGAACCGGAACCGGAACCCGAACGGGTAAAGCCCGCATCGGCGTTAACTGAAGGGAAAAACTGTGCCTGGCTTTCACGCAACAAAGACTGCGCCTGCCGATACTGCGCCTCAAACTGAGCAATGGTTTGATTGTTGACCAACACCGCTTGCATGAGCCCGTTCAACACAGGATCGTCGAAAAGCCGCCACCAGTCAGAGCGCAGCTCGACCACGCCGGGTTGAGCGCGAACCCAACCTTCCTGATTCTCATAGGCCTGACCCACGTCGACGCTGGGTGCCGTGTAATCGGGGCCCACGGCACATCCGGCCATAGTCAACATCAACAAGGTCGCCAAAGATAATTTAGCTATTTCCATCGTCATTCCTGTGTCGCAGGCAAACGTCTTGCCCTTCGTGCCCTGAACCAAAGTCGCAACCTGTCCAGATACAAATAAACCACGGGCGTCGTGTAAAGCGTTAAAACCTGGCTCAATACAAGACCACCCACAATGGTAATACCCAGCGGTTGACGCAGCTCCACGCCGGCCCCGGCAGCCAGCACCAACGGCAAGGCACCGAAGATCGCCGACAAGGTCGTCATCATAATGGGACGAAAGCGGATCAGGCAGGCCTCATAAATGGCTTGCCGCGGGGTCAGGCCACGCTGGCGCTCGGCCTGCAACGCAAAGTCCACCATCATGATGGCGTTCTTTTTCACAATGCCGATCAACAAGAACACACCAATCAACGCAATCAAAGAGAACTCATACTCAAGCAGCATCAGCGCCAGCAGAGCGCCGATTCCCGCCGACGGCAAGGTCGACAAAATAGTCAACGGATGGATATAGCTTTCGTACAACATGCCCAGCACAATGTACATGGTCAGCAACGCAGCCAGTATCAGCCAGGGCTGCTGATCCAACGACTCCTGCAGCGCTTGCGCCGAACCCTGGAACACACCTTGAAGCTGGTCGGTGGGAAGCCCTGTTCGGGCCACGGCCCCTTCAATTGCCTGCGTCGCCTCGCCCAATGAAACACCCGGCGCCAGACTGAAAGAAACCGACTCTTCAGCCAATAAGCCCTGATGACGCACGCGCAGCGGCGCGGTTCCCACCTCAAATCGCGTAAACGATGCC
This sequence comes from Pusillimonas sp. UBA3987, assembly GCA_002384935.1. Lineage (GTDB taxonomy): Bacteria > Pseudomonadota > Gammaproteobacteria > Burkholderiales > Burkholderiaceae_B > Neopusillimonas. The sequence continues at coordinate 77,527 of DGCD01000007.1, read as the reverse complement.
AACGGCACGCGGCTGCCATCCTGCGTCACTACGTGAACCAGCTTCAGTGATTCGGCATCCTGGGCATATTCGGGCAATACCGACATCACCACCCGATACTGATTCAAAGGCCCATAAATAACCGAGACCTGGCGCTGGCTGAAAGAATTGTTCAACGTCGAGGCAATGAGCGCCATGTCAACGCCCAGTCGGGTTGCCGCCTCGCGGTCAATAACCAGCTCAACGCGCCGGCCTTTGTCTTCAATGTCACTTTCCACGTCAACCAGTTGCGGCAAACCCGCCATCGCCTGCTGAATGCGTGGCAACCACGTTTTCAACAGGCCCAGGTCAGACGCCAGCAATGAGTACTCAAATGACCCGAGCCCTTGACGTCCTCCGACCTGAACATCTTGCTGAGGCACCAGGAAAAGCCGGGCGCCCGGCTCGTTATTGAACCGGTTACGCAAACGGTTCACCACATCTGTGGCGCTCACATCCCGCTCATCGAACGGTTTGAGCTGTACTAGCAAAAAACTGCTGTTACTGCCGCCACGTCCACCCGCAAAGCCGGTAACCGTATCCACGGCAGGATCTCTCAGCAGCTCGTTGCGGAACTTCTCCAGCTTGGGCAGCATGGCCTGAAACGAAGTACCCTGATCAACCCGGAAAAAGCCCAGCAATTGCCCGGTATCCTGCTGCGGAAAAAAGCCCTTGGGTACAACTGAATACAAATACACATTCAGGCCGATTGTGCCCAACAAGATCAGCATCGTGATCCTGCTATGCACCAAAGCCCAGTCAAGCGACCGTTGATAACCCCGTAAACAACCTCGACCGAATGACAACAACACGCGCTCCAGCCATGACTCGTCGCGCCTGCTGTCGTTCCCCTGCGTTTTTTCGCGCGGACGCAGCCAACGCGCGCACATCATGGGCGTCAGAATCAATGACAAAATCAAAGAGACGAAAATCGCAGCGGAAAGCGTCAGCGCGAATTCACGGAACAGCCGGCCAGGAATACCGCCCATCAGCAATATGGGAATAAAAACCGCCACCAGCGACACGCTCATGGCCACCACCGTAAAACCCACTTCACGCACGCCACGAATGGCGGCACGCACCGGGTTATAGCCTTTCTCGATATAGCGCATGATGTTTTCAAGCACCACAATGGCATCGTCAACCACGAAGCCGGCGGCCACAATCATGGCCATCAGCGACATGGTATTCAACGTAAACCCCATCCACCACATCAGGCTGAAGGTGGTAATCAGTGATGCGGGCACAACGATGCTGGGTATCACCGCTGCCCGTACCTGGCGCAAAAAGATCAGCACCACCAGCACCACCAGTACGACGGCAACAAACAAAGTGAACTGCGCCTCGGCCAGAGACTCCCGGATGCTGGGTGTCCGGTCGACCGCGACAGACAGGTTCACCTGCGCCGGCACGAGGCTTTGAAAGGCCGGCAACTGATCGTAGATGGCATCGACGGTTTCAATAATATTGGCATCGGGCTGGCGTCGAATCACCAGCAGCACAGCCTGCCGCTCGTTGAAAAAGCCGGTATTGAACGCATCCTCAACCCCGTCCTCCACTTTGGCCACATCCTCAAGGCGAATGGGCGCGCCGTCTCGCCAGGCCACAATAAGGGGCCGGTATTGCTCGGCACGGTTCATCTGGCTGCCGGAATTGATTTGCCAATGATATTGATGGTTCTCGATGACCCCCACAGGGCCTAACGTGTTGGCCTGACTCAACGCCTGTCGAACGTCGTCCAGCGCAACACCGGCGGCAACCAGTGCCTGCGGGTTAAGACTCACTCTGACAGCCGGCAAGGCACTGCCGCCCACGCTGACCTCGCCCACACCGGATACCTGGGCCAGCTTCTGCGCCAGAACGGTCGACGCCAAATCATAAAGCTGGCCCTGCGTGACAGTGTCTGACGTTAATGCCAACACCATAATCGGCGACGAAGCCGGGTTGACTTTGTTATAGGTGGGGTTATCGCGCAAGCCTGAAGGCAAGGAACCGCGGGCCGCGTTAATGGCCGCCTGGACATCACGCGCGGCACTATTGATGTCACGACTCAAATCGAACACAAGGGAAATGCGCGTCGAGCCTTCGGAACTGCTCGAACTCATTTCTGTTACGCCGGCAATGGAACCCAGTGATTGCTCAAGCGGCATCGCCACGCTGGAGGCCATGGTCTCCGGGCTCGCTCCGGCCATACTTGCCGTTACCGTAATCATGGGAAAATCAACCTGCGGCAGCGGTGCAACCGGCAACATGCGCGCTGCCAGCAAGCCAGCCATAACCATGGCCAGGCACAACAAGGTGGTGGCAACCGGTCGCATCACAAACACGGTCAACCAACGCACTATGCCACCTCTGTCGAGAACGCGCGACGCCGGCGCGACAGGCGATCAAACATCAGGTAAATAACGGGTGTTGTGTATAAAGTGAGCACCTGGCTGCACAACAACCCGCCTACCATCACCAGACCCAGAGGCTGGCGCAACTCCGAACCTGCGCCGGTTGCCAGCATCAGGGGAACCGCCGCGAACAGCGCCGCCAGCGTCGTCATGAGAATCGGACGAAAACGCAGCAATGCAGCCTCATGAATAGCCGCCTGCGGCGCCAGTCCGCGCGTGCGCTCGGCCTCCAGGGCAAAATCGATCATCATGATGGCGTTTTTCTTTACGATGCCAATCAGCAACACAATGCCAATGACACCAATCATGTCCAGGTCACGACCGGTCAATAACAGCGCTGCCAGCGCCCCTACCGTGGCCGAGGGCAAGGTGGAAAGAATCGTGACCGGATGAATGAAGCTTTCATACAGGATACCCAGCACAATGTACATCACCATGACCGCCGCCAGCATCAGCCATAAGGTACTGCTCAACGAAGCTTCAAAAGCCCTGGCCGCGCCCTGAAACCGCGTCTCCACTGACGCCGGCATGCCCAGCGTTTGCTGTGCTTGCTCAATAGCCGACACCGCATCTGAAAGTGCAATGCCCTCGGGCAAATTGAATGACACGGTCGCCGATGGGAACTGGTCCTGACGCCCGATCGACAGCAAGGCGTTTGAAGGTTCAATACTGACTACGCTGGTCAGCGGGGTGGTTCCACCCGACTCAGTGGGCACGTGAATCCGCCCCAGATCAGCAGGCGTAGAACGATACTCGGGCGCCACTTCAAGCACCACGCGATATTGCGCCGACTGGGTAAAAATGGTGGATATCTGTCGTTGTCCGAACGCATCATATAACGCTTCATCAATATCGGCCACGCTCACACCCAGGCGCGCGGCCGCGTCACGGTCGATCAGCAGACGCGTTTCCAGGCCTCCCAATTGCAAGTCATCGGTTACTTCAGCCAATTCGGGCAGACTTTGCAGTTGTTCGACCAGGCGCGGTACCCATTCGCGCAACGTTCCCATATCCGGATCGGAAACCGTCATCTGATACTGAGTCCGACTGACCCGGTCATCAATCGTCAGATCCTGCACGGGCTGCATGAAGACTTCAAGTCCGCTCAAGTCGTTCAGATCTTGTTGCAAACGCTGAATAATCTCCTGGGCATTTGCGCTTCGTTGCGCCAGGGGCGTGAGCGCAATTTGCATGCGCCCGGTATTCAATGTTGTGTTTGTGCCGTCTATCCCGGTAAACGACGTCACGGCCTCCACATCCGGGTCGCGCACAATCCGTGCCGCCGCTTGTTCCTGCAAACGGGAAATGGCGGCAAAAGACGCCGTTTGCGGGCCTTGCGTAACCGCCTGAATCAATCCCGTGTCCTGTTGCGGAAAGAAGCCCTTGGGCACCCACCAATACAGTAGCGCAGTCAGGACCAACGTTCCCAAGGCCACGAGCAACGTCAACCTTTGTCGAAACAACACCCATTGCAGGCTGCGATCATAAGCCTGAATGAGGCGGTCGGTATGCCGCCCCAGCCACTGCTGAAAACGGCCCATGCGCTCTTCCGGTTCACGACGCAGAAACTGCGCGCACATCATGGGAGTTAATGTCAGTGAGATCAACAACGACAGGAAAATCGCAACGGCAAGGGTCAGGGCGAACTCACTGAACAAACGTCCGATGACATCGCTCATGAAAAGCAGCGGAATCAAGACCGCAATGAGTGAAAGCGTAAGAGAGATCAGCGTAAACCCAATCTGCTGCGCGCCCTTGAGCGCAGCATGCAGCGGTGAATGGCCCTGCTCAAGATGGCGCGCAATGTTTTCAATCATCACGATGGCGTCATCCACCACAAACCCGGTTGCTATTGTCAATGCCATGAGCGTCAGGTTATTTACGCTAAAGCCCATCAGATACATGGCTGCAAACGTACCCACCAAAGATAGCGGCACCACAACGCTGGGAATCAATGTGGCCGTCCAGGTTCGCAGGAAAACGAACGTAACCAGAATGACCAGCGCCACGGCCATGACCATTTCTATTTGAACGTGCCGAACGGATTCGCGAATCGTCTGGGTACGATCACTGGCAACCTCCATATCCACGCCCACGGGCAACGCTTCGCGCAGCGAAGGCAGCAATTGTTTAACGCGGTCAACAACCTGAATGACATTTGCGCCGGGTTGACGCTGAATGTTCAGCAAAATGGCCGGTGTCGTACCAAACCAGGCCGATTGCCTCAGGTTCTCGGCCCCCTGTCGAATCTGTGCCACGTCGCCCAGCCGCAGCGCGCCATCATTTTCGTAGTTCAGGATCAGGGATTCATAATCCTGCACCGAGCGCAGTTGGTCGTTTGCATTAATGGTGGTTGATCGTTCAGGGCCGTCGAGATTGCCTTTGGGCTGATTGACATTCGCAGACAAAATAGCACTGCGCACCGAGCCAAGCGTCAAATCGTGCGCGGCCAGGGCCTGCGGATTGGCCTGAATCCTCACCGCAGGCCGCTGTCCGCCGGCAATGCTGACCAAGCCCACTCCCGATATTTGCGACAACTTCTGCGCCACGCGCAAATCGATCAAGTCTCGCACTTCATACAACGGCATGGTCGGAGACGTAATCGCCAGGCTGATGACTGCCGTATCCGCAGGATTCACCTTGTTATAAATAGGCGACGACGGCAGATCATTCGGCAGCAGGTTCGAAGCGGCATTGATCGCCGCCTGAACTTCTTGCTCGGCAACGTCCAGTGGAACATCGAGACCAAACTGCAAGGTAATCTGCGATTGCCCTTCGGAGCTGGTGGAAGACATCTGGGTCAGCCCCGACATCTGCCCAAGCTGTCGCTCCAGCGGCGAAGTAACCAGGGCCACCATGACATCGGGGCTGGCACCTGGATACTGGGTGGAAACCTGAATTGTCGGGTAATCGACTTCCGGCAATGCGGACACCGGCAACATACGGTAAGCCAGAATGCCGGCAATCAGCAAAGCCAGCATGGCCAGCGTCGTTGCCACCGGGCGCAAGATGAACTGCCGGGATAAGTTCACTTTGCCCCCTTATTCCTCAACAATTTCCACCTTGGCACCATCGCGCAGGCGGTCTACTCCTTCCGTGACAACCACCTGGCCTTTCTGCAAGCCCTCCAGTACCGTCACGTTGCGCTCTTGCACCGCCCCCGTTACGACCGGCTGCACTTTCACGGTGTTGTCTTGCATCACCCGATAAACAAAAGAGCCAATGGAACCCTGCTGAACCGCCTGCGCAGGAATAATCAACGCATTGTCCAGCGTATTCACCACAAGCCTGACATTCACAAACTGATTCGGAAAAAGGGCTTCATCATTATTGGCAAATTGCGCTTTCATTCTTACGGTGCCCGTTGCCACATCAATTTGATTGTCGACTGACACCAGTTCTCCGCGCGCCAGTTCACGCGTATTGGTACTGTCGTACAAAATGGCAGTCAGTGTGTTGCCGTCTATTAACTGCTTGCGTACTTCCGGCAACTGCGCTTGCGGCAATGAAAACAATACGGCAATTGGCTGGGTTTGCGTAATCACGACCAGACCTTCCGTGTCGCCCGCGCTGATCAGATTGCCCGGGTCCACCTTGCGCAAGCCTGCGCGACCGCTAATGGGCGCTTTAATCTGGGAAAACGCCAGTTGCAAGCGTGCACTGTCGACCGCGGCCTGGTCACTGACCTGTGCCCCCTGATACTGCTGCACTAATGAGCGCTGTGTATCCAGTTGCTGTCGTGCCAGCGAATTCTGTTTGTAAAGTTGCTCGTAACGACGCAGATCGCTTTGTGCATTCTCAAGAAGCGCCTGATTCTGCGCCTGCTGGCCCAATGCCTGGTCAAGCGCAACCTGATAGGGGCGAGAGTCAATACGAGCCAGCAAATCACCAGCCTGTACCTTACCCCCTTCCTCAAACAACACGACCTCAAGCTCACCCTCGACCCTGCTGGTTACGGTCACCGTGTTCAACGCTGTCACCGTTCCCACCGCGGGCAAGACCACCTGCACCGAAGACTCAGTTGCGGTTGCCGTCCTGACTGGTACAGCCATGTTCATCATGGCGCGCATGCCGGGTGGCCCCGATGCCCCCGACTGGCCTGCATTGTCTGATCGGCTCAGATAGAAATAAAGACCTGCTGCCAGCGCCAGGAATACAATCAGCCAGACCCATCTGTGTCGCCGGGGCGCCCGCGCCTCTCCAGACTGCGACATTTGTTCTCCCTGTTAACAATATGAGCGTTATTCTCGCTTATATTGGCAAACAAGGCGAAACGAAACCTGCATTCTGAAATTGAACGCAACAATTATGATGAATAATCTAAAAATTACACCGCGAAAGTCGAAAAGGCGTATCGCGGGTAACTGACAAAGGCTTGAGTTCGTTGTCCTGCATGGAAAAGCGAACCCAGATGACGTATTTATTGGCACTCATTTCGGGAAACACGCCCAGCGAGGGGTCGACCCAAACGCGTAAAAGCTGAAAAGTCTTGCCTGTAAGCATTTCCTGATATGCGCCCTGTGTTGCCTCAAGCTCGACCGGATCACCCGATTCGCGCAACAATCGCAGGATGAGCGACAACCCGTTATACAGTGGCAGAAACGGCTCGATCCATTGCTGAAGATCCTTCATGCGAGTTTCCATTGGCTTGATTTGCCACGCATAATACGAAGGAATATCGGCGGGTGATGACCCCCCCGGAACACTAAGTCGACCCCGCAAACTGGCAAGCCACTCGTTGTCGCGCAGGACCTGTCCCACACGTCCCTGCGCCGCCAGGTCGGAGGCGGTTTTTTCCAGATCGGCCACCATTTTGTCGAGCGTTGTTTCATCAACACCCGGGTGACGCCGCAGCGCTGTCAATGACGCGCGCTGGCGCTCGAGGTCTTGTAAAACCGATCCGCGCAAGTCGGTGCGATCACAAATCTCAAGCAAGTCAAAAAGCGTGGTTACGGCAATCTGGTGATGATAAACCTCTTCCTCTTCGGCAAAGAAGAACAGGCGCCCGAAAAGATGCTCAACCCGGAGCAATGTTCGAACCCGTTCGTTACATGGATACTCGTAAAGAATCACGCGATCATTCACCTATATCTGTTTCGTAATAAGCAGAACCTGTTTGCCTGTGCAGGATGTTTATACCAGTGAACACCAATATTCATGCAGTTCGCGTGCACGCGAACTGAGTTGATCTGGTGTTGTTGCGCCATCGTTGAGAACAACGTCGCTCGCCAAAGCCAACCGTGCGTTGCGTGTCGCTTGTGCTGACATGATACGCTTAATGGCGTCAATCGTCAGCCCACTGCGCGCCTGCACCCGTTTGATCTGGGTTTCCGGATCGCAATCCACCACACAGACCCGGTCTACTTTTTTGAGCCAGCGTCCCGTTTCCACCAACAAAGGCACAACCAGTACAAGATAGCACCCTTGGGCTTGCCGCGCCTGCTGTTCTGTAACTTGGGCTATCAATGGGTGAAGAATCGCTTCAAGTGCCTGCTTGGCCTGCGGCTCGCGAAACACCCGCTCACGCATCGCCCCGCGGTTCATGGAACCATCGGCCTCGACCATTTGTGTTCCAAATATTTCACGGATGGCTGGCATCGCCAACCCTTCCGGCTGCGTAAGCTGGTGCGCAATGACATCGGTATCAATAACACTGGCACCCCATTCCTGGAAAAGATTGGCGACCCGGGTTTTACCGGAACCGATTCCCCCTGTCAGGCCGATTTTCAACATAATTCCCGCTGATTGATTGCTTTGCACCCTATTTTATAGGCTTGCAACTGATTGGGCTTAAGAGACAAGAAGAACTGCCACGCCCGACACCACCAGATAGGGGCCAAAAGGTAGTGTTTGCGCTAACACCGGACCCGACTCAGCCACGATATCACTGCCCCGGATACGCTGCAAGAATCGATAGGCGCACACTGCAACCAAACCCAAAATGCACGCCAGCAATAACACCAGCGGCAAAACACCATACCCAAGCCAGGCACCCAAAGCCGCCGTCAATTTAAAATCACCATACCCCATTCCCTCTTTTCCTCTGACCAGGAAAAACGTGACCGAAAGCAGCCACAGGAAACCATAACCGGCAATGGCTCCACCCACAGACTGATGCAGTGATACAGGCAAAATCCCCGACCACGCAAGCGCCAGCCCCAGCCACAGTAGCGGCAATGTAAGCACATCCGGCAACAAGCCAGTGTGCGCGTCTATCATCGCCAGCATAAAAAGCATGCTCACGGCCACGAGCAGAAAAACCGAATAAGCCGACACGCCGTAACGGCCCCCCACCCAAATACCCAGAGAGGCGCCCAACACCAGCGCCAAGGCACAATGACGCTGCCGGTTCGCCTGGGGCAGCCTCGCGCCGACAGACTGCACAAGGAGGTTTCTAACTCCATGATCTGCCAACAGGCTGCACACGCCAAAAATCATGGCACTGACAGTCGCCAGGGAAACGACAGCGACAAAATGGGCTTGCCATGCCAGAACCGGCCACTCAAAGGATGCAAACCAGTGACGCAATGAAACAGAGTTGCGTAGAATAAGCGCTATATTCAATTCTTGATGGAATGCCATTATGCGTGCCCCTATTGACTTTCTTAACGCGGTTAGCCGGCCTCGTCTTCACACCACGGCCTTGGCGGCGATCAGCTTGCTGGCGTTGGTTGGCTGTGCCCAGCAACAGCAGCCCGGCTATTACGAGCCCGCCAAAGATTCAACCCTGTCGGATGCGCGCTCGCAGGCACAGGGGCGCCAGAACTCACGTGCGCCATCACAGCTAAAAGTGGGTTTCGGCAACAACGAAACAGAACAAGATGCCAAGCAAGATGCAGCGCAAACGGATGAAAGCCAGGAGCAAGACGCAGACACGTCGGAATCGGCTGAACAGGCCAACGTCATTCGCCCGTTGCGCGAACCCAAAACGTTTCTGGGAACCCTGCCATGCAACATGACTCGACAATTGTGCTCGGCCAGCCGCTTCACGCTCACACTGGCCCCGTCAGGTGAGTGGCGCGCTCGCGCCCAGCCCCTTGACGGTGCGGCTTCAGGCCAACCCCTTCTTGAGCAAGGTTGCTGGAAAGTGATTGGTACCGAACCATGGCGTATCCGCTTGGAAACCGACGATGAAACAACCCTAAGCGCACTCACCTTCGAACATAACAATCTTTTGCGCGTAAACAGCATGAACACTGTGCAAGCGTCATTACCATTCCATTTAACGCGCCAGGCCGACATTGATGGCATTGATGAACTCAACGATCAGCCGGCAATGCGTTGTCGCCCGTGAACCACTCATAGCGAAAACCGTTGGAAAGAGCGGCGTCGTATGCGCACCGATGGCTTTCGCCGCATTGCGCTTTCCGGCATTGGCGCATACCCGAAGGTCCAACGGCATCCTGGCTATTGCCAACCTTGCAAAACCGATACACCGGCCAGGGGCCCTGGCCATTGCTGATTCCCTGTTTCTTGAGCCACAAACGCGTTAACTGGACAGCATTGCGCACGTCGGTTTTATCAAAAATCCGTGCCCGGTGCGCTTCAACTGTGCGCTGAGACAAAGCCATTTCCAATGCAATGTATTTATTCGACATCCCCTCGACGATGCCAAGCATGACTTCTCGTTCACGGGGGGACAGAATGCAAAAAGGCTTTACGTTGAATTGTGTCTGGTCCATTGCGTCTCCAGTTGTTAGCTTTCAGAAACAATTCTGACACAATCGAAACAATTAGTAACCTAACAAAACTGACAGGATATTTTCGTCTCCATTATTTACCCTGCACTGGTACCGCAACGCGTTTTTCAACGCCGCTCTATTTCCAGGTTATCGATAAGCCGAGTACTACCAAGCTTTGCCGCGGCAAGCACCACCAACGGCACCCCGTTTTTCATATCGTCCGCGTTAGGAGGCAACAAGTCGTGCTGACGCCGCACCGTAAAATAATCCACCTGCCATCCACGCTTTTGCAAATCATCGATCGCCGTCTGCTCTAAAGCCAGGCAGTCAGACGCGCCGGCCAGAACCGCCTGGCGCAATTGATGCAGTAAAGAATATAAACGTGGCGCCTCAACACGCTCGTTGGATGACAAATAACGGTTGCGTGAAGACAGAGCCAGCCCATCGCTGTCACGCACCGTCTCATGCGCAATGATTTGCACAGGCAACTGGAACTGACGACACATATTCCGCACGACCATTAGCTGCTGGTAATCTTTCTTGCCAAAAACGGCAACGCGCGGCTGTACACAAGAAAACAGTTTCAGCACGACGGTGCTGACGCCCATGAAAAACCCCGGCCTGAACTCCCCTTCCAGAATCCCGCCCAGGTCCGGCGGCGGCAAAATCTGATAGCTTTGCGGTTCGGGATACATTTCACTTTCATTGGGGGCAAACAAAACATATACGTCGCGCTCTTTCTCAAGCTTTTCGATATCGTCCTGCAAAGTGCGCGGATAGCTATCGAAATCCTCGTTCGGGCCAAACTGCAGACGATTCACAAAAATACTGGCCACAACCGGATCGCCGTGCTGGCGCGCCATTCGCATCAGGGACAAATGCGCCTCATGCAAATTGCCCATGGTTGGCACGAAGGAGGCGCGAAGCTGGCCGCGCATTTGATCACGCAAAGCCTCAATAGTGTGAACGACTTTCAAAAAAAACTCCGTATAGAACGATCCGGAAAGGGGCCGCAAGACGGCTAAACCTTAACTGACAGCTTGGGTGTAGGTAAGCCGCACGTATATGGGGGCATAAGGGGCAGCCTGAGTGACCTCCAGCAAAGACTCCCGCGCCAACTCAAGCATCGCCAGAAAATGCACCACGATCACCGGCACGGCATGCCCCTTTTCAACTGATTCGCTGAAAAGCTCGGTGAACTCCATGAACCGAACATCCGCCAGGCGGCGCAAAATACGCGTCATGTGCTCGCGCACCGACAACTGTTCGCGCGTAATTTTATGGTGCGCATTCAATTTTGCCCGACGCATTATATCGGCCCAGGCTTGTCTCAAGTCATCTGCTCTTACTTCCGGCAGCATTCTCTCAACGCGAATATCCATGAACGCGCTCGCGCGCTGAAAATCACGCCCCAACTGAGGTAGCTCATTGAGTTTTTGCGCTGCCAGTTTCATGCGCTCATACTCGAGCAGCCGACGCACGAGTTCGGCCCGCGGGTCATCGGGCTCTTCGCCAGTGTCGGTCTTCTTCACCGGCAACAGCATGCGCGATTTGATCTCAATGAGCAACGCCGCCATCAACAGATACTCGCCGGCCAGCTCGAGGTTATGCTCGCGTATTTGGTCCACATACGACAAATACTGGCGCGTCACTTCTGCCATGGGTATGTCCAGAACGTTAAAGTTCTGTTTACGAATCAAATACAGAAGCAAATCGAGCGGCCCTTCGAATGTCTCCAGAAAGACTTCGAGCGCATCGGGCGGAATGTACAGATCTTGTGGCAAAGCGAACAGGGGCTCGCCATACAATCGCGCAAAAGCCACCGAGTCGACAACATCCGGCGTACTATCGATCGCCGGATCGACCAAGCCCCTGAGATCAGGCGGTTGGCCCTGGTTAGACATTCGAATGGTTACTTGGTTTGATACACATAGGAAGCTTGAGGCACTTTCGCCGCGCGATAATTTTCAAGCAGTTCTGAGTCGAGCTGCCGATCCCACAAGCGAGCGCGCCCCTCGCGCTGGCGCTGCTCGGTATCAGGGTGCTCGCGCTTATATTCTTTCAGAAATTGCGTGATTTCCGACTCGTAATTCTTGGCCATAATCTCAATTCAATAAAATAGGTTTGCCAACGTGTTGGTTCGCATCATGTTCCAGTTTACTTCAGCCACAAAAAGTTAGAATCAGTTATGTCCCAAACGCCACCATCTCCCTCCCCCGAAGAGGCCAGCCGGGAACGGAAAGCCGTGCGCATGATTCCCTTTATTGTGGGCTGTGCGCTTTTCATGCAAATGCTCGATGCCACGGTTGTTGCCACTGCCATTCCGGCTATGGCTGCCGCATTAGGCACAACCGCCGTACAAATGAATATCTCCATTACCAGCTACCTGCTGGCTCTGGCCGTATTCGTGCCGATCAGCGGCTGGGCCGCCGAACGTTTTGGCGCCCGCCGCATTTTCATTACCGCGATTGTGCTTTTTTCAATCAGTTCAATTGCATGCGCCGTTTCCCAGGACCTTGTGCAGCTTGTGCTCTCCCGAATCGCCCAAGGGGCCGCAGGCGCCATGATGGTTCCTGTCGGACGCATCATCATGCTGCGCAAAACACCCAAAGAAGACCTGCTCAAAGCCATGGCATTTCTGGCGATGCCGGCCTTGCTGGGCCCGATTCTGGGGCCGCCCGTTGGTGGCTTCCTTGTCACGTACGCCTCATGGCACTGGATTTTTCTCATTAACGTACCCGTTGGCATACTGGGCATTTACCTGGTAATGCGCTTTATCCGCGAAGAGCTGCCCACAACATCGCCACGAATGGATTGGCCCGGATTTATTCTAAGTGCGGTCTGCCTTGCGGCACTGGTTTCAGGGTTTGAGGCCATCGGCCACCAGGGCATAACCACAATACAAGTCTTAATGTTGCTGGCGGTGGGTCTGCTTTGCGGCTTTCTTTACGTGCAGCACGCTCGGCGCTGCGATCAGCCCATCCTTGATCTGAGCCTGTTACGCGTACCGTCGTTTGCAATCTCGGTTCTGGGTGGCAACCTGTGTCGTTTCATGGTTGGCTCAATGCCATTTCTGCTGGCCATTCTGCTACAGATCACCTTCGATTTTTCTGCGTTTCTGGCCGGACTGATCACATTCACGGGCGCTGCCGGCGCATTGCTTATGAAAGTGGTCGCAACTCGAATTATCGAGCGTTTCGGCTATAAAACTGTTTTAACCTGGAATGCCTTGGTTTCAGGTTTATTCGTTTTATTGTGCGCGCTCTTCCAAAACAGCACCCCGTTGTGGGTCATGGTGGCCATTCTGGCAACCGGCGGTATTTTCCGGTCTCTACAATTCACTGCCGTCAATACATTAACCTACGCCGAACTCAACGCGAGCCAAATGAGTAAAGCCAGCACACTGGCAGCAATGGCCCAACAGCTGGGTATCAGCCTGGGGGTTGGGTGCGCGGCGCTGGTGCTGAACCTGAGCATGAACTGGCGTGAAGCCGCGACACTGGAACGTGTCGACGTCATGTGGGGCTTCATCGTCATTGGCCTGATTACCGCAACATCCTTTTTCTCGTTTCGGCGGTTGCCTGAAAACGCCACTGAAGCCCTGGAGGGAAAAAGGCGACAGCGCCAGACCTGAACTCACGCGGATGCGGCCCAGGCGGCGAGCAGCCTAGTCGGCCTCATCCAAAAGCATGACCAATTTACAATCGGGTCGTATCGCCAGATGAAAGGTCATCTGGCGATACGATATCCTGCCTTTGTCCGGATGAAAAAATGCGCGACGCCCGCCTTCGCGTTCTATCACGGTCTGACGCGTCCACCAATGCGCAAAAACAGGGCTTGTTTCCAACAGGGACTCAATCAGCGCGCTCACTTCGGGCTCTTCTGCAAACGAGGCCGTCTCGGCGCGAAACTCGGCCACCACCCGCTGCGCACGGGCTTCCCAGTCCTCAACCAACGTTTTGGCTGCCTCATCCTGAAACATGAAACGCAATAGATTAGGCTCGGCATCGCGGTCGGGCCACCCCGAGAAAAGGGCCAGCATAAGACTATTACGGCAAAGGACATTCCAGCTACGATCAAGAATATAGGCAGGCACGGTGACGCTATCCACGCACAATTGCAAGCCTTCCGGCAATTGCTCCGGTGTTTCACGCCCGTGCTCGGGATCAGCAGCCTCAGCCAATTCGAACAAATAGTGCCGCTCTGCACGATTCATCTGCAATACGCCGGCCAGCCGGGACCAGACTGCAGCCGAGACAGAAACATCGCGCCCCTGTTCGATCCAGGTATACCAGGTCACACTGATACCGGCCAGTTGCGCCACTTCCTCGCGGCGCAGGCCCGGTGTTCGGCGCCTGGCCCCCGCAGGCAAGCCAACTGCTTGGGGCGACACACGGGCACGTACACTGCGCAAGAACTCACCCAGTGCGCGATGCCGTGCAGAATCGGAACCCGGGTTAATCATGACAATGCCTAGGCAGCAGCCACTGCCACTTTAAAACCCAGCACACTGGCCAGGGTGCGCCGCACATCATCGTCGTCACGGCCACTGCGCTGCACATAATCGTTGAATTGGTCCTCGCCGATATTACCCACATTAAAATACTGAGACTGCGGATGACTCAGATAAAAGCCCGAGACACTGGACGCCGGAAACATCGCAAAACTATCCGTCAGTTCCATGCCGATCTTTTCCGCCTGCAGAACCTGGAACATGTCCCGCTTGACGACGTGCTCAGGGCAGGCCGGATAACCCGGCGCCGGCCGGATACCCTGATATTTTTCAGCAATCAACGATGGGTTATCGAGGGTTTCGTCCGGCACGTAGCCCCACAAATCAGTACGCACCCGCGCATGCAGGCATTCAGCAAAGCCTTCCGCGAAACGGTCGGCCAGCGCTTTGAGCATAATGACTGAATAATCATCATTGTCGTTCTGGAAAATCTGTTCATATTTTTCAATACCCAGGCCACCGGTTACCGCGAACAAACCAATATAATCTTTCAAGCCGGACGATTTGGGGGCAATGTAATCAGCCAAACACTTGTTATCGACGCCTTCGCGCTTAACCCCCTGCTGGCGCAGATTACGCCAGGTGAACAAGACCTCTGAGCGGGTATCGTCGGTATAAACTTCAATATCCTCTCCATTAACCGCATTGGCAGGATAAAACGCCACGACGCCATTGGCTGTAAGCCATCTGCCATCGATAATCTTGCGCAACATGGCCTGCCCTTCTTCGAACAGCTTGCGCGCCTGTTCACCCACCACCTTGTCGTCCAGAATGGCGGGGTACTGCCCGAACAAACTCCAGGTCTGGAAAAAAGGGGTCCAGTCGATATAGCGCGCGATCTCGGCCAGGTCGTAATGCTTGAACTCACGACGACCAATAAACTTGGGTTTGGGCGGCGTGTAGGTCGACCAATCAATATCCGGCCGGTTTTTGCGCGCGTCTTCCAGGGTAACCAGCGGCGTTTCCTTGCGCTTGGCATGACGCTCCCGAACCTGCTCATACTCCTTAGACAGGGCGTCCAGATAAGCCTGCGACTGATCTGAAACCAATTGCGTGGCTACGCCGACAGAACGGCTGGCATCGGGCACGTAAATGACAGGCCCTTCATAATTGGGCGCGATTTTCACGGCGGTATGCACCCGGCTGGTGGTGGCCCCCCCTACCAGCAATGGCGTATTGCGCTCGGTGAAATAAGCATCGCGCTGCATTTCCGAAGCCACATAGGCCATTTCCTCGAGGCTGGGAGTAATCAGGCCTGAAAGACCGATAATGTCCGCGTTCTCTTCCTTGGCCTTGGCCAGAATTTCAGCGCAGGGAACCATCACCCCCATATTCACCACTTCAAAGTTATTGCATTGAAGTACCACCGTGACGATGTTCTTGCCAATGTCATGCACATCGCCTTTCACCGTGGCGATGACGATCTTGCCTTTGGCACGCACATCGCCCCCGGCAGCCTTTATCTGACGTTTTTCTTCTTCAATAAAAGGAATCAAATGCGCAACAGCCTGCTTCATCACTCGGGCCGACTTGACGACCTGGGGCAAAAACATTTTGCCCGAGCCGAATAAATCGCCCACGACATTCATACCATCCATCAGCGGGCCTTCAATAACCTGAATGGGGCGTCCGCCCTGATCGGCAATTCTCTGGCGAACCTCTTCAGTATCTTCCACGATAAATGTCGTAATGCCGTGAACCAAAGCGTGACTCAGGCGCGTCTCAACCGGTTGATCGCGCCAGGCCAGGTCTTCTTCTCTTTTGGTGCCGGAACCTTTTACCGTTTCGGCAAACACGACCAGGCGCTCGGTGGGTGTGAGTTCATCGGTGTCGTCTTTGCGCGCAACCGGTGGATCGCGATCCAGCACCACGTCTTCAATCAGCTCAAGCAACCTCGTGTCGATATCCTGATACACGCCCAACTGACCGGCATTCACAATACCCATGGTCAGACCTTCCTGAATCGCGTAATACAGGAACACGGTATGAATCGCCTCTCGCACGGGCTCATTACCACGGAACGAAAAGCTGACATTCGAAATGCCACCGGATACACGGGCATGCGGCAGGTTCTGTGTAATCCAACGCGTGCCTTCAATGAAGTCGACCGCATAATGATTATGCTCGTCAATACCGGTGGCAATCGCAAACACGTTCGGATCAAAAATAATGTCTTCCGGCGGGAACCCCACCTCTTCAACCAGCAGCTTGTAAGCCTTGCCGCAAATATCAATGCGGCGCTGCAGGGTGTCGGCCTGCCCTTTTTCATCAAATGCCATTACCACAACGGCCGCACCATACTTGCGACACAGGCGCGCTTGCTCAAGAAACGGCTCGACCCCTTCTTTCATGGAGATGGAATTGACCACCGCCTTACCCTGCACGCATTGCAAGCCAGCTTCAATGACGCTCCACTTCGAGCTGTCGATCATGATGGGCACACGGGAGATATCGGGCTCGGACGCCACCATATTCAGGAACCGGCGCATGCAGGCTGCCGAATCAAGCATGGCCTCGTCCATATTAATGTCGATAATCTGGGCGCCGCTTTCCACTTGCTGGCGCGCTACCGACAGCGCTTCCTCATAGAGCTCTTCGCGAATCAAACGCAGAAATTTCTTGCTACCGGTTACGTTGGTGCGTTCGCCAACATTAATGAACAATGAATCGCCATCAAAATTGAGCGGCTCCAGGCCCGACAAGCGGGTTTTTACCGGTATTTGAGGTACTGCCCTGACCGGCAGGCTCGCGACTTTTTCCACGATGGCGTGGATATGCTCGGGCGTGGTACCACAACAGCCACCCACCATATTGACCAGGCCGGCGGTGGCAAATTCCTGCAATAAAGAGGAAGTGTCTTCCGGGGTTTCGTCGAAACCGGTTTCCGCCATGGGATTGGGCAAACCGGCATTGGGATACACACAAACGTAGGTATCGCAAACCTTGGCCAGCTCAGCCACATACGGGCGCATTAATGCGGCCCCCAACGCACAATTCAAACCAATGGTAACGGGGCGTGCATGGCGCACCGAATTCCAGAAAGCCTCAACTGTCTGCCCTGAAAGAATACGCCCCGAAGCATCGGTAACCGTACCCGAGATCATCACGGGCAAACGCACCCCCCGAGTCTCAAACACCGTCTCGACCGCGAAGATGGCAGCCTTGGCATTCAACGTGTCGAAAATGGTTTCGATCAGCACAATATCAATGCCGCCGTCAAGCAGACCATTCAACTGTTCTGAATACGCCTCGCGCAACTCCTCGAAAGTAACGTTGCGCGCCGCAGGATCGTTCACATCGGGAGAGATGGACGCAGTTTTAGGTTGCGGCCCCAACGCCCCGGCAACAAAACGCGGCCGTTGCGGCGTACTGAATGCATCGCATGCCTGGCGCGCCAATTTGGCTGCCGCCACATTCATTTCATACGCCAGTTCAGGTAAACCATAGTCTCCCTGCGCAACCGATGTGGCGCCGAAAGTATTGGTTTCAATAACGTCTGCACCCGCCTCAAGATATTGCGAATGAATTTCCGACACGATGTCGGGACGAACCAGACACAACAGCTCGTTGTTGCCTTTCAAATCCTTGCCATGGCCGGCAAAACGCTCGCCCCGGAAATCGGCCTCGGATAACTTGTAACGCTGAATCATCGTGCCCACAGCGCCGTCCAACACCAGAATGCGGTCGGCCAGCAACTCGACGAACCGACGACCATGAGTGTAAGTATTCAAGGGATAAGGCAAATTGGGATATGGCACGCGAACAGACCTGAAACGATAACGAACTTAGGGGATAAACCCTTTATTGTAGCTCGTATATATCTTTTGGCCCTTGGCTGTGCTAAAGTTTTGCCCCTGTCAGAGGTGCTTTCGGTTATCGGCAAAACAGCAGTGTCACCCACATTGCCGCCATTTCTGCGAAAGTTAAACGGGAAACAGGACGCGAAGAAACATGGGTTCCAAATGAAACCTCTGTTTTATGCACTCGTAAACTGTGCTGCCCCCGCAACGGTAGTCATGCATCGCATGCCAGCCCGACACCGGCCCCTGTCGCACCGGCGCACGCCCGAAGGCGTGTTTTATTGTCAATAACGTGCGGGGACGCGCGTTATCCAGCAGGTCTTATCATGCTTACTACCCGTTACCAGCGCAGCCTCGTAGCGCTGACGTTTTTCAGCCCATTGTTTGCCGCGGCGCAAACACCCTCCAGCCTGGATCCCATTTTCGTCACTGCAAGTCGCATTGCACAGCTTGAGTCAGAAACATTAGGCGATGTTTCAATCGTTCCAAACGAAAAACTGCGTGAAGCCGGACAACAAAGTCTTGCAGAAATCCTGGCACAGGAACCCGGCGTTTCGTTCTACAACAGCGGCGGACCACAAAACACCACAGGACTTTTTCTGAGAGGAAACGACGCCAGCCACACCCTGGTTTTAATTGACGGCGTACGTATCAACAGTTCGAATTACGGCGGCGTTAACTGGAATGCCATCGACCCTGCGACGATTGAGCGCGTTGAAATTCTGCGTGGCGCAGCCAGCAGCCTGTACGGTTCGGACGCTATTGGCGGCGTGGTTAACATCATTACCCGCAAGCCTGACGGCGATGAGCCGCTTCGGGCCTACGCAAATGCCGGGTACGGCAGCCACAACACGTTCAAGTCGGGCGTTGGATTTTCCGGCGCGGCAGACGGCTGGAATTACAACCTGTCTGCCGGCGTCGCCCGCAGCTCAGGTTTCGACGCAACCGAAAGCTATGCATCCGACGCCTACCCGGATAAAGACGGCTACCGGCAAAATAGCGTGGCGGGTGCGCTTGGATACCAATGGAAGCAAGGTCAGCGCTTTGATTTCTCGATGTACAACGGCTATATCAATGGCGATTTCGACGCAGGCCAGGCCCACCCGGCCATCAGCCAGACACGCCAGCAGGCCTACACGCTGTCAAGCACAAACCAGCTAACCGATTTTTGGCAAAGCGTCTTGCGCTTCGGATATGCCAAGGAAGACGGTATCAGCTACAGCGGCAATTTTGCGCCTTATGAGTTCGGTTCGCTGACACGAACCTACACCTGGCAAAACAATCTGGCGCTGGACCCTAACCAAAGCCTGAGCGTTCTGGTCGAGCGCATCGAAGAGCGCCCCTCGGGTAGCATGACGTTTCTTTCAAACCGTCGCAACACGCAGGCAACAGGCCTGGTGTATCGGGGCCAATTCGGAAAGCATCGTATTCAGGCCAGCGTGCGTAACGACCACATCAGCGATTACGGCAGTCACGCCACCGGCGGGCTGGCATATGAACTTGCCCTTAATGAGGCCTGGCAGGTCGGCGTTGCGGCCAATACCGGCTTTCAGGCACCCAGTTTCAACGACTTGTATGCTCCAGGCTGGGGCGGCATGCCGCCCCAGTCCAATCCAGATCTGAAACCGGAAAAATCACGTAATATTGAAGCGCATATTCAGTATCGGCAACATGGTGTCGAACTCGGTCTGGTTGCGTATCAGAACAAAGTCGATAACCTCATCGTGTCCACTCCGCGCCGCCTTGAAAATGTCGATTCCGCGACCTTGCGCGGCATTACCGCAACGGCAGCGTACCAGTGGAATCAAACTCGCCTCAGTGCCGCCGCCGATTTTCTAAACCCCTACGACGACAGCACAGGCGAGCGTCTTATCAGGCGCGCCCGCCAAACATACCGGTTGAACGCGGAGCAACGTATCGATCGTTGGACCCTGGGCGCGGAATTTCTTTATGTTGGGCAGCGCTATGACGACACCTTTTCCCAGGGCCGCGTTCACTTGGGCGGTTACAGCTTATGGAACCTGACAGCACGGGCAACGTTAACCAAAAACCTGTCTGTGCAGGTGCGTTGGGACAATATCACCGACAAGGACTATACCGATGTCTATGGCTACGCGAATCCGGGATCGACTGTGTTCGTTAATCTGGCATGGCAGATGTAAGTCACACTTCATTCACCGGTGCCTGTTGCTGTTGGCGCTGGGGCTGCTGCCAACAGGCGTCTGGGCGCAAGCGCCCGCGCCTGTTGCGCCTGCCCAGCGTATCGTCAGTCTCGCACCTCACATCACGGAGCTCGTTTTTGCGGCAGGTGCCGGCAGCCGTTTGGTCGGAACGGTTCAAAGCAGTGATTACCCGTCCGAAATCAGCTCCTTGCCCCGGGTTGGCGACGGCCTGCATGTCGATCCGGAAACACTGATTTCCCTCAAGCCTGATCTGGTTCTGGGCTGGCAGGCCGGCGCAACACAGGCCGTCGCACCCATTCTGAAAACACTTGACATCCCCCTTATCCACATCAATCCGGAATCTGTCCAGGAAATCCCGGATGCCATCGAGAAAATCGGCAAACTGACGCAAAACAGCGCCACCGCCAGCGCCGTTGCGGCATCAATGAGACAACGATTGCAGAATCTCAAGCAGCTCGCGCCCCGCAAGCCCGTGTCTGTGGTTCTGGAAATCAACGCAACCCCGTTTTATGTGGTAGGGAATGACCCACTGCTAAACGATGCATTACAGTACTGCAATGCAAACAATCATTTCGGAAATGCGCCGCAAGCAGCGCCGCTGATAGGCCTGGAAAACCTGCTGGCCAATCAGCCCGACTTCATTGTGGTTCGGGACGAACCAGGCCAACCGATGCAAGAACGCATCGCGTTTCTTGCCGGCAAAGGCATAAAGGCAGCCCGGCAGGCAAAGGTGATCGGAATAGACCCCGACCTCCTGTTCCGGCCGGGGCCCCGGCTTGTTGGCGCACTCGAACAACTTTGCGCTCAACTGGAAGGCAAACGCTAGAAAGCGCCCTGCCTATACAATAAGCAGTATTCTTCACCTGTTTCTCAAGAAGTTTTTACACATGACAGCCAAAGACACATTTTCGCTTGCCGGTAAATCCTATTCATCGCGTTTACTCGTCGGTACCGGAAAGTACAAAGACTTCCAGCAAACCCGCCAAGCCATACAAGCCAGTGGGGCAGAAATTGTCACCGTCGCCATTCGCCGAACCAATATCGGTCAAAACGCCGACGAACCGAACTTGCTCGATTTCCTGCCGCCGTCGCAATACACTATTTTGCCCAACACGGCCGGATGCTTTAGTGCCGACGACGCCGTGCGCACACTGCGGCTTGCCCGCGAACTGCTGGATGGACACAAACTCGTAAAGCTCGAGGTATTGGGCAGCGCCGACAACCTGTTTCCCAACATGCCTGAAACACTGAAAGCGGCAAAAACACTGGTAGATGACGGTTTCGACGTTATGGTGTACTGCACCGACGACCCAATTCAATGCCGTATGCTGGAAGATATCGGCTGCATTGCGGTTATGCCATTGGCCTCACTCATCGGTTCCGGCATGGGCATTCTGAACCCATGGAATCTGCGTTTAATTATCGATCAGGCGCAAGTACCTGTGCTGGTCGATGCGGGTGTCGGCACGGCCTCCGACGCAGCCGTGGCCATGGAACTCGGATGCGATGCTGTCCTGATGAATACCGCCATCGCCGGTGCCCGGGATCCTGTTTTGATGGCCGGCGCCATGCAAAAGGCAGTGCAAGCCGGGCGCGAAGCATTTCTGGCCGGCCGCATGCCACGCAAACTGTACAGCGCCGACCCCAGCTCCCCCATCGAAGGCATGATCCAGCCACGGAAATCCAAATCATGATCCCTAACGCGCTATCCATTGCCGGTGTCGACCCCTCCGGTGGTGCCGGTGTTCTGGCCGACGTTAAGACCATGAGCGCGCTGGGCGCATACGGCACTGCTGTGATTGCGGCACTAACCGCGCAAAATACGCGCGGCGTTACCGGTATCTCGCCAGTTCCTCCGGAATTCGTTGCGCAACAAATCGATACGCTGTTTTCCGACGTGCGCATCGATGCGGTAAAAATTGGCATGTTGGGCCAGCAAGCCGTTACGCGAGTGGTTGCCGAGCGCTTGATGCACTGGCAACCTGCCCATATTGTGCTGGACCCGGTCATGATTGCCAAAAGCGGCGACCCTCTTCTGGAAAAAGCGGCAATAAACGAATTGCGTGAAAGCCTTATCCGCGTTGCAACGGTCGTCACGCCCAATCTGCCTGAAGCAGGCGTCCTTCTGGAAATGGCGCCCGTTGATAACCTGAAGGAAATGCGTCGCGTCGCGGAGAAACTACGCCGCCTGCTGAACGATAGCGGCGAACGGTGGGTTTACCTAAAAGGCGGGCACCTTCCAGGCAACGATCCTATCGATATCCTGCACAACGGCGACCAGCTTTTCGAACTACCTGGCGAACGCATTCATACGCGCAACACCCATGGCACCGGATGCACCCTTTCGGCCGCCCTGGCCGCCCTGCTCCCTCAGTCAACCGACATGCCCGAAGCTGCGCGCAAAACAAAAGCGTATTTGCAGGAATCCATTCGCCATGCCGACGAACTGCAGGTTGGCCACGGTCATGGCCCCGTACATCATTTTCATGCATGGTGGCAACCCAGCCCGCAGTCTGAATGAGTACAATATATTCAATTCAAATTCGTTATTAACGCTATGAACGCTACCGGACTCTCCGACACAGAACGTGCACGCTTCAACATGGTTGAGCAACAGATCCGACCATGGAATGTCTTCGATCCGCGCCTCTTGCAAGCGCTGTTCGACATCAGAAGGGAACGTTATGTGCCGGCAGGCATGCAGGCCCTGGCCTTTTCTGATGTCGAGCTGCCTCTTGTGATCAATGCCATTAACTCGCATGAAACCATGCTGACACCCAAGGTTGAAGCGCGGTTAACGCAAGAGCTGCTCCTTGAGCCGGGCGATTGCGTATTGGAGATCGGCACGGGTTCCGGGTACCAGGCGGCATTGCTGGCGCAATTGTCGCAACAGGTCACCAGCGTCGAAATCGACAGCCGCATCGCCGGTTTTGCCGTTGAAAACCTGCAACGTGAACAAGTCGGCAATGTGAACGTCGAGATCGGCGATGCACATAGCGGCTGGGGTACGGCGGAATATGATGCCATTTTACTTACCGGGTCGGTGCCGGTTGTTCCCGATGCACTTAAATATCAACTGTGTGTCGGCGGACGCATGGTCGTTGTTGTAGGCACAACACCCATCATGACGGTATACCGCCTTACCCGTACCAGTGCGGCAAGCTTTGACACGGAAGCACTGTTCGACACCGTAATCAAGCCATTGAAGGGTACGGCAGTATCCCAATTCAAGTTCTAACGCGTATGGCATCGGGTCGGCTACGGTTTCTCGGGCTGTTTTTTGCACTGAATGCCCTGCTATTACCGTTTGCACAAGCCCAGACACAAGACCTATTGCAAGTATGGACAAAGGCGCAGCAACGCGACCCTATCCTTGCCGCCGCACAAGCAAACCGGGCGGCACAATCCGAGAGGGTCCCGCAGGCCAGGGCGCTGCTTTTACCCTATATTACGGCCGGCACCGGTGTGGAAGCAGACGATATTCGCTCTACCTCGCTGGACCATAGCAACACAGACAAGCGGGCTACCTGGGCACTGACGCTTACGCAGCCTATTATCGACCTGGGCTTGTGGGACACCTACCGAGCCTCGGAATATATTGAGCAATCGGCCACTCTGGCCGTCCAGCAGGCATGGCAAGACCTGACATTACGTGTTGCCCAGGCATACTTTAATGTACTGGCGGCTCAAGACACGCTGAAAAGCCTGGATGCGCAAAAAAAAGCCATTATGAATCAACTGGATGCCGCCAAGCGGGGATTCGAGTTGGGCAGCGCCACCATTGCCGACACCTACGAGGCCCAGGCACGTCTTGACCTGATCAACGCCAGTGAGATCCAGGCCTTTAATGCATTGCAAATTGCGCAAGATGCCCTTGCAAGCATCATAAACGAGCGCCCCACCGAACTGGCCCGTCTTCAAAACGAAGTTTCGCTTCCTCCCCCGCAACCTGCCCGCTTGAGCGACTGGACCGCCCAGGCAGCCCAGGCAAGTCTCGAGGTCGCGCAAGCTGAGCTCGGCACAAGACTGGCAGAAAAGCAGATTGATATTGCCCAGAGCACACATTATCCTACTGTGGATTTCTACGCTCAATCGGGCAGTAGCAGCGACAGAGGCACATCCGGCCCGCGGGCCGGCCCTCGTTCGGTGGAAACAACCGTCGGTCTCCAGTTGTCCATTCCCCTGTACGCCGGGGGAGGCATTTCCTCAAGAGTACGCGAACAAACCTCTTTGTTGCAGAAATCACGCTACGAACTGGAATCAACCCGCCGACAGGCAATACAGACCACTCAGGCTTTCTTTTCGGGGGTGGTTTCAGGTCTGTCCCGGGTATCGGCCCTGCAGGCGGCAGAAGCGTCAAGCAGGGCTTCACTTGAAGCCAATCAAACCGGTTACGAAGTGGGGGTTCGCGTGAATATTGATGTGTTGAACGCGCAACAGCAGTTGTATGAAACACAACGTGCCCTGGCCGATGCCCGCTATACCACCCTGCTGAATGGACTCCGGTTGAAAGCCGCCAGCGGCATTTTAACGGCTGACGATATCATCGCGATAAACAACCTGTTGGCACCGTAAACCACAGAACAGGCTAACGATCGGCCATGGAACGTATTTGTTTTACCAGGGTTGTGGTTGAGCGCTGAAACTCAAAAGGAATCGCAACCGCCTTGCCACCCCAGCTTTCAACCAATTTGGTTTCAGGCAAGGTCGACATGTCGTAGTCGCCACCCTTCACAATGACATCGGGTTTCAACGCCTGAATCAGTTGATAGGGCGTGTCTTCGGAAAAATGGGTTACGTACGACACCGACTCCAGCGCCGCCAGAACCGCGGCACGGTCGCTTTGCATATTCAAGGGGCGATCCTCGCCTTTACCCAAACGCTTCACCGACTCATCGGTATTCACGCCCACCACCAGTGTTGCACCCAAGGCCGCGGCGGCATCAAGATACGTAACATGGCCACGATGCAAAATGTCGAACACACCATTCGTAAATACCAGCGGTCGCGCAAAGCGGCCACTCAAGGCGGCTGCTTCACAAGCCTGGCGGGACAACACCTTCTTTTCGAACCCAGCCGACATCGTTTTAAGCAACCGCCGGGGTGCCACGTAAAACTTCTTTACGGTAGCGATTCAAATCCTGGACTGTTTTGAATGATGTGTTCATCAGCAAAGACAGATTGTGCAAAATACGGGCACTGACTTTGCCTTCCCAATCTTTATCGAACCGAATCTGGTTATCGAGCCATTGTTCCAGCCAGCCGGGAGACGGAAGCTTGGATTGCACAGTATCGTCCGGGTAAAGCGCTTTGTTAACGTGCAGATTGGTAGGATGCAAGGCTTGCGGTGTGCGATGGGCAGACGCCATCAGCACGCCGATTTTGGAAAAAGCCACGCGCGCCTGATCGCCCAGTTCCTGCCCCTTCTGATTCAATGCCCGTTTCATATAGCGCAGATAAGCGCCGGCATGGCGTGCTTCATCATGAGCGATGGTCTGATAGATGGCCTTGATGACTGGCTCCGTATGCCAGTCGGATGCGCAGCGATACCAGTGATTCAGGCGAATTTCGCCGCAGAAGTGCAGCATCAGTGTTTCCATTGCCGGCGCAGGATCGAACTCGAAGCGAACCTTGTGCAACTCTTCTTCGGTTGGCATCAGGTCGGGGCGGAAACGACGCAGATATTCGATCAGGACAAGTGAGTGTTTCTGCTCTTCAAAAAACCAGATCGACATAAAAGCCGAGAAATCGCTGTCATCTCGATTATCACGCAGGAACATCTCGGTGGCGGGCAGCGCCGCCCACTCTGTGATGGCGTTCATCTTGATCGTATAAGCCTGCTCGTCGGAGAGTTTGCTTCCGTCAAAATCATCCCACGGAATATCGGTCGCCATATTCCAGCGTACCGCCTCCATCGATTTGAATAGTTCAGGATAAAGCATAGACATCTCACTTAAGATAACAACACACAACGACAAAAGCCAATTATTTAATGATACAGCCTTGATATATCAGCAATATTTCAACATTCGCCGAACTAGATAGAGTACACAGAAACCCTAGTTTCCCGCAATGGCCCAAATGGCTACCCCAATGGCAACCGCCAGTACCGCGACCAAGGCTGAAACCAGCCGGTTATTCTGTTCTTGCGCCTTTCTCAGACGCTGCATTTCTGCCTGCAAGACCGGTAGGGTATCAGGCCGAGACAAATTGCTGAAAACCAATCGGGGAATTTGCGGCAACATTTGCGACCACTGACCGGCCTCCTGATCAAGACGTTGCTTGAACCCCTTGTAACCCACGCGCTCTCGCATCCAGTTCTCAAGATACGGCTTGGCCGTTTTCCAGAGATCCAGGTCCGGATCGAGCTCGCGGCCCATACCCTCGACATTCAGCAACGTTTTCTGCAATAAAACCAGTTGGGGCTGGATCTCAACATTGAATCGACGCGATGTTTGAAACAGGCGAAGCAAGACCTGACCCAGGGAAATCTGTGATAACGGACGGTCGAAGTAAGGCTCGCATACCGCCCTGACCGCGCCTTCCAGCTCCTCTTCACGCGTATTTGGCGGAACCCAGCCCGACTCGATATGCAGTTGGGCAACCCGACGGTAGTCGCGATGAAAAAAAGCCAGGAAATTCTGCGCCAGATAGTTTTTATCATGCTCCGACAAGGAACCCACAATACCAAAATCAAGCGCGATGTAACGGCCCAGCGTTGCCGGTGCATCAGAAACATAAATATTACCTGGATGCATGTCGGCATGGAAAAACCCGTCGGAAAAAACCTGGGTAAAGAAAATTTCCACCCCGGTACGGGCCAAATCCTTTATATCGACACCCGCCTCGCGCAAGCGCGTTACCTGGCTGACCGGAATACCGCGCATCCACTCCATCGTGAAAACGGTCGTGGTCGTGTACTCCCAAATAACCTCCGGCACAATCAACAAGTTCTGC
The DNA here is from genome assembly GCA_002384935.1 of Pusillimonas sp. UBA3987. Lineage (GTDB taxonomy): Bacteria > Pseudomonadota > Gammaproteobacteria > Burkholderiales > Burkholderiaceae_B > Neopusillimonas. Next base: position 49,978 of record DGCD01000007.1, on the reverse strand, counting down.
CGACCCGCCTCCGGCCCGAAATTGCGCCGCAGCTGACTGCAATTGGAAGCCTCGCGAACGAGATCCAACTCGTCATGCAGGTACTTGTCGAACTCGGCCACCACCTCGCGGGGCTTCAGGCGTCGGCTATCGGGCGCCATTCTCTGTACCAGGCCGGCCAATACCCGCATCAACTTTAAATCTTGCTCGATAATGCGCAGCATGCCCGGGCGCAAGACCTTCACCGCTACTTCACGCCCGTCGTGCAATACCGCAAAATGCACCTGCGCAATCGAGGCGGAGGCGACCGGATCCTTGTCGAACTGACGAAACAGATCGTTGGGCGATTTACCCAGCGCAACACGCACGCACTGGGCCGCCTGATCAGAAGGAAATGGCGGGACACGATCTTGCAACTTGGCCAACTCCTCGGCGATATCCAGGGGTATCAAATCGCGCCGGGTCGACAAAACCTGGCCGAATTTAACGAAAATCGGGCCCAGGGACTCAAGCGCCAGACGCAAACGCACGCCCCGGTCGGCACGGGGAGGCCGCCCAAAACGAACAATACGAAGCATGAACACCGCAACCGGGCGTTTGATGCCGGACAAAACCAATTCGTCGAGCCTGAATCGCAGTGCAATTAAAACAATACGGACAAAACGGAAAAACGTTGTCATTTTCCGTCTCCAGGCCGATTGAACCGCGCATGCTTTTGGAGCCCTGCCATGTTCTTGTCCAAACGATCTAGACGAGCCTGCAGATCATGCAGTTGCGCCAACCACGCTTCATATGCGTGCCGCCCAAGCAGCGTGCCCCGTTCCTCAACTAGGTATTCGGCCACATTACCGGCCAAACGCCCGGTGGATCGCTGCATTCCGGTAAACAAGGAACGGAAACCGCTGCTTATGCGCACCGCGGCAACATCGCCGACAACGCGCGCGAGGTCTTCCTCGGGGTCCCAACGTAGCGTACCGGCCAACTCAGCCACGACGGTCGCCAGGCCCGCATCACCCTCCACATGCAAAAAGTGGGCGACGTCATCGGTATTTCCCTGCCTCACAGCCTGCAAAACCTGCCCCAATTGATCTGTGGTTAAAGTCAGTGTGACCTGCGGCTGAGCATCGCGCGGCGCCACAACAACCAGGCCAGCTGCCGCAATGGTCAAACACACCGATTGCGCGCCCACATTGAAACGGATGGTTTTCCCTTCATGTCGTGCCAGACGGTCGGCCGCCCATTGCTCACGCCCCAACAAGCCATTGAGTACTTTGGCAAAAACCCTGGCCGGAGCCAGAAAATCAGGAATAGGCAGCATGATATATATGCGCAGCGATTACGCATAGCAAAAGATCTTGGAACAGCCGTAAGTGTACCGGTTTTGAAGGCAGCGCGATGACGTCGGCAAAAAGCCGGGTGCAGTTGCTTAACAACCGCCGCCCGGCCACAAGTCGACCTGCAACAAACCCGCCATTAACCGTTGTTTGAAGATAATTGCTGAAGACCTGCCAACAACCAGCCTGAACCGTCTGCTTTATACAGATTCCAAACCTCTTCGATACGAACTGCCTCCGCGCCCGGCTCTTCACGCAACATGCCTGAATACCGCACGCTGGCCAAATGGCCATCGGAAATGGCTTCAATACCCAGCAATTCCGCATTCAGCAACAAAACTTCAGTGAGCTGCTCACGGCCTTCACGCGCCTGAATCTGGGGGCGAAACTCTGCCACCATGTCATCAGTAAGGTATTCCGACAAACCATCAATGTTGCCCTGATCCCAGAGGCGCTGAACTTCCAGAAACTGCTTCTTGGCATTGGCCAGAAATACACCGGTATCGAAACCCTCGGGAATGAACCAGTTTCCCTGATCGGCAGTTGACAGCGTTCCCGGCACGTCGCCCGATGCCGCAGGCGCCGCAGATGCAGCCTCGCGCTGTGCAGGGGATGCGGGTGGCGCACGCCAAACCTCGTGGGCACCCTCACGATTGCTGCGTTGCATACCGGCACTTTGTGTGGCATGACCCGACGCGGCACCACGCAAGCGGCGCACAATAAACATAATCGCAAAGGCCAGCAAGGCAATCAGCAACAAGCTGGACATGAACTCAAGAAATGCGCCTGACAAACCCATTTGCGAAAGCAGTGCCGCAATACCCAGGCCGGCAGCAATACCTGCGATGGGGCCCAAAAAGCGCGACATACCCGATCGCGCAGCAGCGCCCCCGGCAGCAGCCGTGGATGAAGACGCCGCATTTTGCGACGCACTGCGCTGAGTTGTCGTAGGCGGAGTCGCCGCCTGGCGTTGTTGCGTAACGTTAGAGGACTGGCGACCAAAACTTGCGCCACCACCGAAACGACGGGCTTCAGCGTCGAACGAAATAGACACCATGGCGAAAGTACTGAGAGCCAGGAGCACACCCGCGAAATAGCGAGACAAGCGACGAGACATATATGTAGAGCTCCAATGAACGATCATTTGATCGATGGATGTAGGACAACAACCTGAATCTTACTAGAAGCTGAACATAAGCTCAACACAAATACGTCGCCGGCCGGCCGCCTGACCGCGGGGAACAGCGTCAGCCCAGATTGACACCTTCATGCAGGGCAACCAGCCCTGCAGTTAAATTGAAGTAACGTACGCGATCGAACCCGACATCACCCATCATTTGGGCCAGGGTTTCCTGATCGGGATGCATGCGAATGGACTCGGCCAGATATCGATAGCTTTCCTCGTCTTTGGCAACATTCTTGCCCAGCCACGGCAGGATATTGAAGGAGTACCAATCGTAGGCCGGCGCCAGTGGCTTGGCAACGCGCGAGAACTCCAGAACCAGCAACTTTCCGCCCGGCTTCAAAACACGGCGCATTTCTGCCAGCGCCATGTCTTTATGAGTCATGTTGCGCAAGCCGAAAGCCACTGTGACCCGATCAAAGTAGGCGTTGGGAAACGGCAGCTTCTCGGCATCGCAAACGGTAACCGGCGTAATCAGGCCCTTGTCGACCAGGCGGTCGCGCCCTACGCGCAGCATCGAATCATTGATATCGGTTAGCCAGACCTCACCCGAGGGACCGACCTTGCGCGCAAAGGCCTTGGCCAGGTCGCCTGTCCCCCCTGCGATGTCAAGCACTTTCATGCCGGGGCGGGTATCGGCCCTGGCAATGGTGAATGCCTTCCAGGCCCGATGCAAACCGGCCGACATCAGGTCGTTCATGACATCGTAACGCTGCGCGACGGAATGAAAAACCTGGGCAACTTTAGCGGCTTTCTCCGCTTCATCGACCGTTTTATAACCGAAGTGCGTTTGACGCCCTGAGGGAGGGGAAGAAGGAGTACGATTCATAGCGCGTATCGTACTCCAACTGGCGATCCCCCGCCAGCCAAGCTACCGTTTCCAGCGGCCTGGCATCATTTTCAGCTACCGTCACGAATTTTTCACAAACCTGTAACAATCAAGCCATAATATGACAGGGTCTTTATTTAACCCCGAACCGTCATGAACACCACTATTCTCGTCGTTGAAGATGAACCCGCGATTCAAGAACTGATCGCAGTCAACCTGTCATTTGCCGGTCACAAGGTACTGCGCGCGTTCGATGCCGAACAGGCACAAACGCTCATCCGTGCCGAGCTGCCCGACCTGATCCTGCTTGACTGGATGTTGCCGGGCGCCTCCGGCATTACGCTGGCGAAACAACTTCGTTCCGACGAAAGGACACGTCAGGTTCCCGTTATCATGCTGACGGCAAAAGGCGCAGAGCACGACAAAATCGAAGGCCTTGAGGCAGGCGCAGACGACTACATTACGAAACCTTTTTCGCCCAAAGAGCTCATGGCGCGCATCAAGGCCGTACTGCGCAGACGCGCCCCCCAGCTCACCGACGACCTGATTCAGATCGGCACGCTGGTTCTGGACCCATCCACCCACCGGGTCACCGGAAACGGGACGGCCTTATCGATTGGACCTACCGAGTTTCGCTTGCTACATTTCTTCATGACGCACACAGAACGTGTTTTTTCACGCTCGCAACTGCTCGACCAGGTATGGGGAGATCACGTTTTTGTTGAAGAGCGCACGGTTGACGTGCACATTCGTCGCCTGCGCAAGGCGCTTGAACCAAGCCGCCACGAAAACCACATTGAAACAGTACGCGGCGCGGGCTACCGGTTTGCAGCCCGTTTACCCGATACAACAACCTGAACGACGCATCAGTCACTGAATAACTTAAGCTGCACCAAGGCCATTTATCATGCAGAAAACCCTGATCTCACTCGGCGCCTGGATACTGCTTGGCTGGGCGGCGGCTGAGTGGATCGACACCACAGTTGGATGGTGCGTCCTGGTGCTGGGCCTGAGCAGCATGATTCTCATCAGCGGTGCGCAGCTGTCACAGATTCGCAAATGGGTTCGTCATATCCATACGCCGCCACCGCCTTCCGTTGGCCCGTGGGACGAAATTCTGGCGCCCATCTATCGCCAATTACGCAAAGACCGCCTGGAAATCGAAGAATTGAACCGGCATGTCGCCGGCATTATGCTTGCGGCTGAAGCCTTACCCGACGGGGCCATTACACTGAATGAAGAAATGTTGGTTACCTGGTGCAACAAAACGGCCACCGAGCATATTGGGCTGCATCTTGAAACCGATCGCGGCTTCAGCATATTCAACATTTTGCGCGCGCCCGAATTCCATCGATACGCCCAGCAACCGAAGTGGCCCGAGCCTCTGTTGCTGCACCTAGTACGCGACGACCAAAACCGCGCCATACTGGTTCAACTGACACCATACGGCATTGGTCAGTACCTGATCGTGACGCGTGATGTCACGCAACTGGAAAAACTGGAAACCACACGCAAGGATTTTGTAGCGAATGTCTCACATGAACTGCGTACCCCGCTTACCGTTTTAGCGGGCTTTCTGGAAACGCTGCAATCAATCCCTACCGATCATATCGAACCGGCCCAGCGCGAACATTACCTGAATCTGATGATAGAACAGGCCCAGCGCATGCAGGCCATTGTGGCTGACCTGCTCACGTTATCGACACTGGAGTCGTCTCCTTCCGTTTCAGGAGAGCCCGTGAACATGGCCGAGATCATTCACACGGCCTTGAATCAGGCACGCATATTGTCGAAGGACCAACACGTATTCGTGGAAAACATAGCCGATGATTTGTATATCCAGGGCAATGCCTCGGAGCTGGCATCGGCCGTAAGCAACTTGCTTACCAATGCAGTTCGCTACACGCCAAAAGACGGCACGATTACCGTAAGCTGGTATTTAACCGAGAGCGGCCGTGCACTTTATTCGGTACAAGACACCGGTATTGGCGTTGCCACGCAAGACATCCCCCGCCTGACCGAACGCTTTTACCGAGTTGATCGCGGACGCTCGCGTGCCACGGGCGGCACAGGACTTGGCCTGGCCATTACTAAGCATGTCGCCATGCGGCATAATGCCGAACTGACAATCAACAGCCGGCTCGGGGCCGGCAGCCTGTTCACACTGGCCTTCCCTGCCTCCCGGCTTGTTATGCCGACGCAATAAACCGCGTTGGCGACGAACTACACAAGCACGCGCTCAATACCACCGGCGTTCGCCGCTTTCACGTAATCTTCAAGCCAGGACTGGCCCAGTACATGACGGGCCATCTCCACTACGATGTAGTCGGCCTGCATGCCAGTATCGCCCTCATAACGCGACAACCCTTGCAAACACGAAGGACAGGACGTCAGCATTTTTACGCTGCCATCGTAGCCGTCGGAGCGGATCTGGCCGGTATTCTTCAATAACTCTTCCTGCTTGCGAAAACGCACCTGGGTTGAAACATCGGGCCGCGATACAGCCAAGGTGCCCGACTCACCACAACAGCGATCAGTTTTAATGGCATCCGCCCCCACAAGCGACTTCACGGTTTTCATGGGGTCCTGCAGTTTCATGGGCGAATGGCATGGGTCGTGATACATGTATCGTACCCCCGTCACCCCTTCGAGCTTGATATCCTTTTCCAGCAGGTATTCGTGGATATCAATTAAACGGCAACCCGGAAATATCTTCTCGAACTCGTATCCGGCCAACTGGTCGTAACACGTGCCACAACTGACAACCACAGTTTTAATGTCGAGGTAATTCAGCGTGTTGGCAACCCGATGGAACAGGACGCGGTTATCCGTGATGATTTTGTCGGCCTTGTCGTACATGCCATTGCCGCGCTGCGGATAGCCGCAACACAAATACCCCGGTGGTAAAACGGTTTGAACGCCGGCATGCCACAACATAGCCTGTGTTGCCAGGCCCACCTGCGAGAACAACCGCTCCGAGCCGCAACCCGGAAAATAAAACACGGCTTCGGAATCAACGCTGGTTGCACCCGGATTGCGAATAATCGGCACGTAATTGGCATCTTCAATATCCAGCAGCTTGCGTGCCGTTTGCTTGGGAAGCCCCCCAGGCATCTTCTTGTTCACAAAATGCACCACCTGCTCTTTAATGGGCGCTTTACCTATGGTGGCCGGCGGTTGCTGTGTTTGCCGGCGCGCGGGCACACTGAACAGGTCGGCAACAAAACGTTGCGCCTTATAGCCGATATCGACCATGGCGGTACGCGTTGCCTTGATAACGCGCGGATCTTTCGTATTCAGAAAGAACATGGCTGCCGTCGTGCCCGGGTTAAACGATTTCTTGCCCATGCGACGCAACAAGGCACGCATATCCATCGACACATTGCCAAAATCAATATCCACCGGACACGGGTTATAGCACTTGTGACACACCGTGCAATGGTCGCCCACGTCTTCAAACTCAGACCAATGTTTCAGGCTGATGCCACGGCGTGTCTGCTCTTCATAAAGAAAAGCCTCGATAAGCAATGAGGTGGCCAGGATCTTGTTGCGGGGCGAATACAGCAGGTTGGCTCGCGGCACATGCGTGGCGCAAACAGGTTTGCATTTGCCGCAACGCAAACAGTCTTTGATGGCGCTTGAAATGGCACCAATATCACTTTGCTGCATAATCAGCGACTCATGACCCAGCAAGTTGAAACTGGGCGTCCAGGCATGACGTAAATCGGCCCCCGGCATCAGCTTGCCGGCGTTGAAACGACCCGATGGATCAATCTGACGCTTATAGTCTTGAAACGGCTGCAGCTCCTCGGGCGTCAGGAACTCATACTTGGTCAGCCCAATACCATGCTCGCCGGAAATCACACCGTCGAGGTCGCGCGCAATTTTCATGATGCGCGCAACCGTTTCATTGGCCTCGCGCAGCATTTCATAGTTGTCTGAATTGACCGGGATATTGGTATGCACATTGCCATCACCCGCATGCATGTGCAATGCGACAAACACCCGCCCTTTGAGCACATCGTCGTGAATCGACTGAATCCTGGCCAGCACTGCCGCGCAGGCCGAACCGGCAAAGATCCGTTCCATGTGGGCGCGCACTTCCACTTTCCAGGACACACGAATAGTGCGATCTTGCATGACATCGAAGACACGGGCATCAGGCTGGGTATCGACTCGCTCTTTCAAAACGGGCAGTACAGCTTCCAAACCCAGCAGCGGCATGTCGGGCAAAGCCTGCGTTAACGGCATGTCAAGGTTTTCAAGCAGCCACACCCAACGTTGGCGAGTCTCACTCAACACTTCCAGCGCGGCCTCGGTTCGCTCACGCAGCAGCCCGGAACGCATCATTTCGGCTTCTTCGGCGTCCTCGGTTTTGCCGACCGGCAACGCTTCGCTGCAAAAAAACTGTTCAAGCTGATCGAGCAAACGTAATTTGTTGCGCGTTGAAAGCTCGATGTTAATTCGCTCGATCGCATCGGTGTACTCGCCCATGCGGTTCAAAGGAATCACGACATCTTCGTTGATCTTGAACGCATTTGTGTGGCGTGCAATCGCGGCAGTGCGGGCACGGTCAAGCCAGAACTTCTTGCGGGCTTCTGCACTTACCGCCACAAACCCCTCGCCATGACGCGAATTCGCCAGCCGCACCACTTCGCTGGCCGCCGCGGCCACAGCGTTGGAGTCATCGCCCACGATGTCGCCAATGAGGACCATCTTCGGAAAACCGCCGCGTTTGCTCTTGGTGGCATACCCCACTGCACGCAAATAGCGTTCATCGAGATGTTCCAGCCCGGCCAGTAACGCGCCCAACTGCTTGCCCTGGCCATCAAGGTACTGCTTTATTTCCACAATCGACGGAATGGCGTCACGCGCCTGGCCGAAAAACTCCATGCATACCGTACGGGTTTGCGCCGGCATGCGATGCAAGACCCAGCGCGCCGAAGTAATGAGGCCATCGCACCCTTCCTTCTGCACGCCCGGCAAACCCGCAAGGAACTTGTCGGTCACGTCTTTACCCAGCCCTTCCTTGCGAAACTTGCGCCCTTCAATACGTAACGTTTCCGATTTAAGCAGGTGCTCCCCGGGCGCCCGGCTGCCGTCGAACCACTTGATATCGAACTGAACCTCTTCGACATCGTGGATTTTCCCCATATTGTGGCTGACACGGGTCACTTCCAGCCAATTCCCTTGCGGATCGACCATGCGCCACCATGCCAGGTTGTCCAGCGCCGTTCCCCATAACACGGCCTTCTTGCCCCCCGCATTCATGGCAACATTACCGCCAACACAGGACGCATCGGCAGAGGTGGGGTCAACCGCAAACACAAGGCCGGCTTCATCTGCCGCATCGGCCACCCGACGGGTAACCACACCGGCACCGGCCAATACGGTGGCTACCGGTTGCTCAAGCCCCGGCAGCGTGATGTGTTCAACGGCCTCCAGTTTGTCGAGCTTTTCGGTATTAATCACCACCGAGCGCCAGGTAAGGGGAATGGCGCCACCGGTATAGCCGGTGCCGCCCCCTCGCGGAATAATGGTCAGCTCCAATTCAATACAGGCGCGGACAAGGGGTGCCATTTCGGCCTCTGTATCAGGGGTCAGCACCACAAACGGATACTCGACACGCCAGTCGGTTGCGTCGGTGACGTGTGAGACCCGCGACAGGCCATCGAATTTGATGTTGTCGCGTGCCGTTACCTTCGCCAGGCGTTTCAATACCTTTTTCCGCAAAGTCCGTGTTTGCTCGAACTCGGCCTGAAAGGCGCTAACCGCGCCGCGTGCCGCCTGCAGCAACAACACCACTTTGTTGTCACGCCCCGGATCACCGGGATCGCGACGCTTGTCAATTTCCCCCAACCTGTGCGTCATTGCCTCGGCCAGCATCCCCAAACGCTTGGGGTTGTCGAGCAAATCGTCTTGCAGATAAGGGTTGCGCTTTACCACCCAGATATCGCCCAGCACCTCGAACAGCATCCGCGCCGAGCGACCGGTTTTGCGCTCTCCCCTTAGATCGATCAGCCATGACCAAGCCTCTTGACCCAATAAACGGGAAACAATTTCACGATCGGAAAAAGAAGTGTAGTTGTATGGAATTTCACGCAGACGCGGTGCGTCGTTTGACGGCAAATTCGCAAGCAATTGGCTGGCAATAGGGGCGTTCATGGAGTCGCTGTCAAGAAAAAGTTTGAGTCAGGCCTCAGTTTACTTCATCGGTCAAGGACGCAAGATTGCTAGGCCCCGGAAGAAACCCATAAAAACGCCCCGGCAACCAACAAATACCGCAAAAACTTTCCCAACACGATAAAAAACAAACAAGGCCAGAACGGTAAACGCATACCGCCGGCTACGGCACAAAGCGGATCGCCTATGACCGGCAGCCAGGAAAAAAGCAACGCAGCCGGCCCGAAACGCCGGACATAACCATGGGCAACGCCACGCCAGCGCCCGCCGCCTTCACCAAAATAACGCACGACCCAAACAACACCCCACCCCATGGCATAACTCACCAGACCGCCCAAGGTATTGCCCAGCGTGGCCACCAGCAACGCCGGCCAGACATTACCCGGCTGTAACTGCAAATAGGCAATCAAAACCGGTTCGGAGCCCAGGGGCAGCAAGGTTGAGGCCAGGAAACTGATCAAAAGAACCGCACTTAAACCGACCTCGGGCATGGCTAGAAATGCCAGCAGATCAGAAACCGTCGCGCCCAATTGACCTTGCATATTTAGTGTCCTTTTCTGTGTGAGAAGCGTGCCCTGTGGTAACCTGAATCTCTTTAACAAGCCCTTTTTTAGCGCTCAAACGCACCATGTCAACCGACTATCTCAAACGCATTCTCACATCCAAAGTCTACGACGTCGCCATTGAATCGCCCTTGGAGCACGCACCCCAAATTTCCGCACGCACCCAGAATAATTTTTTTCTGAAACGCGAAGATGCGCAGGAAGTGTTCAGCTTCAAGCTAAGGGGTGCTTATAACAAAATGGCCAATCTTAGCAAAGCGGAACTGAAGCGTGGCGTCATTGCAGCATCGGCAGGCAACCATGCCCAAGGGGTTGCACTGTCGGCACGCAAACTAGGATGCCGCGCAGTCATCGTCATGCCCACCACCACGCCCCAGGTTAAAGTGCGGGCAGTCGAGGGGTTCGGCGGCGAAACCGTTCTGGTGGGTAACAGCTACTCTGATGCCTACTTGTACGCCAAAGAACTGGAAAAGAAAGAACAGCTCACTTTTGTGCACCCTTTCGACGACCCCGACGTCATCGCAGGCCAGGGCACCGTGGGCATGGAGATTCTTCGTCAGCACCCCGGGCGAATCGATGCCATTTTCTGCGCGATTGGCGGAGGCGGCCTGATCTCGGGGATTGCAGCGTACGTCAAACAACTGCGCCCCGACATTAAAGTCATCGGTGTTCAAACCGAAGACTCCGACGCAATGATTCGCAGCGTGAAAGCCGGACGACGCATCGAACTGCAAGACGTTGGCCTGTTTTCCGACGGCACGGCGGTAAAGAAAGTGGGGGCGGAAACCTTCCGCCTGACGCGCCAATGGGTCGACGACTTTGTCACGGTTGATTCCGACGCCATTTGCGCCGCCATTAAAGACGTATTCCAGGACACCCGCAGCGTACTTGAACCATCGGGCGCATTGGCGATTGCCGGCGCCAAACGTTACGCAGCATTAAACAAATGGAAGAACAAAAATCTGGTGGCCGTAGCCAGCGGCGCCAACATGAACTTTGATCGCCTGCGTTTTGTTGCCGACCGGGCCGACGTCGGCGAGGCGCGCGAAGCGCTGCTGGCGCTCACGATTCCGGAAGAGCGCGGCAGCTTCCTGAAACTGTGCGAAGCCATCGGTGCGCGCAGCGTGACCGAGTTCAATTACCGTATTTCCGATGCCCAAAGCGCCCATGTTTTCGTGGGCCTCCAGATCAGTTCGCCCACAGAAGGCGAAAAACTGGCCAAAATGTTCACCCGTAAAGGTTTTAAGGCGCTCGACCTCACCCACAATGAAATGGCTAAGACCCATTTGCGTTTCATGGTGGGGGGCCGCTCCTACCTGGCTGAACATGAACTGCTGTTTCGGTTTGAATTTCCGGAACGGCCGGGTGCGCTCATGCGCTTTTTAAGCTCGATGAGCCCTGAATGGAATATCAGCCTGTTTCATTACCGGAACCAAGGCGACGATTACGGCCGAATCCTGGTCGGGTTGCAGGTTCCGCCTACCGATAAAAAAGCCTTCAAGGATTTCCTTGAAGGCCTGGGTTATCCGTATTGGAATGAAACCGATAACCCTGCCTACCAGTTATTCCTGTAATACAGGGCCGGCCTAGAACGTACACACTGTGTACAAAGGAAGGCCGGTGTCTTTCAAACTCTTCGATCCGCCCAGCGCCGGCAAATCGATAATGGCAGCGGCTTCAACCACATTGGCGCCCAGGCGTTGCAATAACTTGGCCGCCGCAACCATGGTCCCACCCGTGGCAATCAGATCATCGATCAGTAAAACACGTTGCCCCGGTTTCACGGCATCGGTATGCATCTCAACCGTGGCATTGCCATACTCCAGGGTGTATTCCTCAGCCAGGGTCTGGAATGGCAACTTGCCTTTTTTGCGCACTGGAACAAACCCAAGATTCAGTTCGTAAGCCAGCACCGCCCCCAGAATAAATCCTCTGGCGTCGACACCGGCTACCAGATCGAGCCGCTGGCGCATGTAACGGTAAACAAATAAATCGACCAGAACCCGAAATGAACGGGGGTCTTGTAATATAGGGGTAATGTCGCGAAAAGTAACACCCGGGCTGGGCCAATCGGGCACGCTGCGGATAGCGTTACGGATGTACTCGGCAGGATCGGTATGCATTAAGGTCGCCACAACAAAATTGAACCAGGCACTCACTATAACCTTAATATTGCCTGAACTGTGCAGCCCCACCCTCTGATACAAAAACAATTAGCAACGTTTAAAATCGAATAATGACGATTCCCGATTCTTTTCCCGCCACCAGTGCGCTGGCCTCCGCCCGCCGCACGCTCAGTACCGAAATAGCTGCGCTGCAAAGCCTTAGCCGTCGGCTCGATGCGTCTTTTCACCAGGCGGTAAAGCTGGTTTTGGGCTGCAGTGGCAGAGTGGTTGTAACCGGCATCGGGAAATCAGGCCACATCGGCCGAAAAATGGCCGCAACGCTCGCCTCAACCGGCTCACCCGCTTTTTTCATGCACGGCGTTGAAGCGATCCATGGCGATCTGGGCATGCTCACGCCCCAAGACATCGTCATTGCCATTTCCTATTCCGGCACCGCCGAGGAACTGATTACCGTCCTGTCGGTCTGTAAACGCATGGGCATCCCTATCATTGCCATCACCGGCAACCCGCAATCAGACCTGGCCGGCAGTGCACAAGTGCACTTGAACGTTCACGTCGATCAAGAGGCCTGCCCGCTGAATCTGGCGCCTACCGCCAGCACCACTGCCACCATGGCATTAGGTGATGCGCTGGCTGTTGCCTGTCTTGAAGCACGTGGATTCGGTGCGGAGGATTTCGCCAGGTCTCATCCCGGCGGCGCCCTGGGGCGACGCCTGCTGACCCACGTACGTGATGTCATGCGCCATGGCCAGGCACTGCCCATTGTGCAGGCACGCGCCGCCATCCAGGAGGCACTGGAGGAAATGTCCCGCAAAGGCATGGGCATGACAATCGTTGTGAACAGCAACGATGAACCCATCGGCATTTTTACCGACGGTGATTTACGTCGGCTCATTTCGAAGGTTGGCGATATCCGCCAGCTGCGTGTATCCGACGGCATGTCGCTCGATCCACGCAGCGTAACCGCCGACGCGCTTGCAGTGGAAGCCGCTTCACTGATGGAATCCAACAAACTGTCGCAAGTCGTTGTCGTAAACAAAGAAGGCAAGCTCATTGGCGCCCTGCACATGCACGACCTGATGGCCGCCAAGGTAATCTGATCATGAAAACACCCGCTATCCCCCACCCCGCCGAAGCACTTATCCTTGCTCGCGTTCCTGAACACGTCGTCAATCGCGCTCGCGATATCAAGCTCATGGCCTTTGATGTCGACGGCATCCTTACCGACGGCGCACTTTGGTACGGCGAAAACGGTGAAGTCGCAAAGCGATTTCACGCACTGGACGGCTATGGGTTGCGCATGCTCCGTGAAAGCGGGATTGTGGTGGCCTTCATTACCGGGCGCAAAGGCCCTATTGTTGCGCGGCGCGGCGCCGAGCTCGGCATTGAAATTGTCTTGCAGGGGGTTCGCGACAAGCTCCAGGCGCTAACCCAGATCGCCCAGGAACATGGCCTGTCATTTGATCAAATAGGCTTTATGGGCGACGACATTATGGACTTGGCGGCATTGCAACGTGTCGGGCTGGCCGCGACGGTGCCTGGCGCCCCGGCCTATATCGAACAAGCCGCGCATTGGATATCAGTCAAGCCGGGCGGGGATGGCGCCGCCAGGGAATGTTGCGACCTGGTTCTGGCCGCACAGAAACGCCTGGGTCCATTCCTGAGCCAAAATAGTGTTGTACTTGGCGATGTAACACAATAGCCCGTTAGTTATGAAAGAACGCTTACCTGGATTCATCGCGATATTGCTGCTCTGTTCACTGGTGCTTTTAAGCTGGTGGGCGGCAGAATACACGCAACGCGCGATACAGCTTGAACCGCCCCGGCGCGTGACCCACGAACCTGATGCCTGGTCTGAAAAGTTCGTTATGGTTAGAACCAACCCTCAGGGAGAAGCTATCAACCGGCTGGAAGGCGATTATCTGCAGCACTACCCCGATGACGACTCCTACGAGGTCGACAATGCACGTGCCGTTGGCCAGCGTACAGGCTCACCCATTACCGTGGCGACCGGAAACAAAGCCATAATGGACCAGGATGGCAGCCGGATCACACTCACGGGCGATGCCCACCTGCATCGTGTGCCTTACGACGATCGCCCTGCATTGGATGTGACCAGCGAAAAACTCATTTTGCTGCCCGACGAAGACGTTGCCTACACCGACCTGCCTGCACTGGTACAAAACGGAAAATCCAGGATTAACGGAAAAGGCATGCGTTACGACAACGAGTCTCGTACACTTGAGGTTTTATCGGCCAGCGACGTCAAAATATCGGGTGAAGAATCCCGCACGCAACGCACTGAAAACGCCACACCGAACGACTAGAAAAATATGATGAAACGTTTATCCATCCAACATCTGTGCCGCTGGGTATGCATCAGCGTACTTTTGGCTTTCTCGCCTCTGGCGGGCGCTCAACCGGCAAACGATAACCCGGCCGAAGAACCAGATACCCTTATTTTGTCCGACACACTGAATTACGACGACATAAAGAAGGAAAGCACTTTTACCGGTAACGTCGTCATGACGCGCGGCCAGATGACACTGAACTCCGACACGCTCATCATGCGCGAAGACGACGAGGGCTTCCAATACGGTACTGCAACCGCCAACGACGGCGAGCGCGTTTTTATCCGCCAGGAAAACCCGGAAAAATTTGAAGTAATTGAGGCCAGGGGCCTTAGGGCGGAGTACAACGGCAAAACCGAAGAGATCGAAATGATCGGTCAGGCTGTCATCACCAAATACGTCTGCGGAAAGCGCCTTGACAATATTCGTGGCGAACGGGTTATTTATAATCAGGCAACCAGCACTTACAATGCATCCGGCGGGCCAAACTCGGCTGCCGCAGGCGGGCGTGTACGTTCACTTGCCACGCCGGGCGCAAAAGCCGAAGCTGCCGCGGCAGAATGCCAGCAGAATCAAAGTCGCTAAGCAAAGGGAAAGGAAAGTATGGCAGCAACCTCCACATCCCGGGCGCCTGTTCGCGCTGCCAGCGACACCAAAGGCAGCCTGATCGCCACCGGCTTGCGTAAAACCTACGGCAAGCGCACCGTTGTGCACGATGTCTCAATGTCTGTCGACAGCGGCGAAGTCGTCGGCCTGCTGGGCCCGAACGGCGCCGGCAAAACAACGAGCTTCTACATGATTGTCGGCATTGTGCCCACCGACGCCGGGCGCATCGAAATCGACGGTTTTCCCATTACCGCCATGCCCATGCACAAACGCGCACGCATGGGGCTATCTTATCTACCCCAGGACGCGTCGGTATTCCGCCGTCTGACAGTCGAGCAAAACATCCAGGCCGTCCTGGAATTGCAAATTGATGAACACGGCACACCGCTGACCAGAAATCAGATAAAGCAGCGCCTCGAAGACTTGCTCGACGAACTGCAAATTCAACACATACGCAGCAATAATGCAATCTCCCTGTCCGGGGGAGAGCGCCGTCGTGTGGAAATTGCGCGTGCACTGGCAACCAATCCACGCTTTATTCTGCTCGATGAACCCTTTGCCGGCGTCGACCCGATTGCCGTCATTGAAATCCAGCGCATCGTCCATTTTTTGAAAAGCCGGAATATCGGTGTCTTGATTACCGATCACAACGTTCGCGAAACACTGGGCATTTGTGACCGTGCCTACATTATCAGTGAGGGTAAGGTGTTAACCAACGGCCATCCCGATGAAATCATTGACAACGAAGCAGTACGCCAGGTTTACCTGGGCAAAAATTTCCGCATGTGATTTTGGCCATGTCTTGACGCCGGACAACCCCGTTGTTGTGCTACTTGATTTACCCGCCACAAACGATACACTGAAGGTGTAGCAACAAAAAAGGAGGGGTAATCGTTCTTTCATTCAGGCGCACCAAGCGCAATGTTGTTTTTTATAGGAGCACAACATGAACCTGAGTATCACCGGTCGTCACCTTGAAGTTACTCCCGCCATCAACGAATACGTTAAAACGAAAATGGCCCGGGTTTCCCGGCATTTCGATAACGTGATCGACACCCAGGTCATGCTCTCGATAGAGCGTCTCAAGCACACAGCTGAAGTCACCATGCGTTTGCCCGGTAAAGATCTTCACTGCGAAGCTTCCGACGAAAACCTATACGCAGCCATCGATTTACTGGCAGACAAAATAGACAGGCAAGTGATCAAGTACAAAGATAAAGTACAAAACCACTCACACGAGCCGCTCAAGCGGCAGGAAGTTGCTGTCGATCAGTAATATTTTCGCGTCATTCAAGCCAATTTAGACTCAGCGCAGGTACTTACGTGCCGAATAACGCCAAATGTGCTCTAATTGGCTACATGAGTCAGCCCCAATCCCACTACCGGTTGGGGCTTTCGCATTTTTAATTTCCTTCTGAATTTTCATTTCCGCTCATATAATGGTCGTCATGAACTTAATGTCGCGTATCCTGCCATTGCAGAATGTGGTGCTCGATGTCGAAGCAACCAGCAAAAAACGGGCCTTCGAACAGGCGGCGCTTTTATTCGAGAATCATCACGGCGTCGCCCGCACGGCGGTTTTTCAAAGTCTTATTGGCCGGGAACGCCTGGGCTCCACCGCCCTGGGGCACAACATGGCAGTGCCACACGGTCGTATCAAAGGCCTCAAGGAACCCATTGCCGCTTTTTATCGGCTCGCCGAACCTGTGCGCTTCGACCCATCCGACGGCCGGCAGGCCAGCCTGCTGTTTTTTCTGTTGGTCCCGGAGGCGGCAACGCAAATGCACCTTGACCTGCTCGCGGAAATCGCACGTATGGCCTCGAATGCAGAATTGCGTGAATCACTGACCACGCAGACCGATCCTGAACGGGTTCACGAACTGCTCACAACAGTTGAACACACCTAACCGTCAAACGACCCTCCATCATGCTCACTGTTCAAGAACTGGTCAGCGACAACACCGACAAAATCGCGTTTAACTGGGTTGCAGGCTTGGGCGCAGCTCATCGTGTCATCCCCGATGTCGGCATGGCGGGAGCCGACCTCGTCGGCCACTTGAACCTGATTCACCCGTCCCGCATCCAGGTTTTCGGCAAAGAGGAACTACTTTATTACACGCGCTTTGAACCTAAGCGCCGTATTCATCACCTGGAAGACCTCGTTGCAGGCGGTGTCCCGGCCATTCTCATGGCAGACAATCTCGACGCCCCCGATGATCTGCGTGACTTTTGCAATGCCCAGCAGATCCCCCTGCTATCAACCTCTGTTGAAGCTGCAAAACTCATCGACCTGCTGCGCATTTATCTTGGCAAGCGGCTGGCTCCTAGAACAACCGTTCACGGCGTTTTTCTCGATGTACTGGGGCTTGGGGTCTTGATCATGGGTGACTCTGGCTTAGGGAAAAGCGAATTGGCGCTGGAATTGATTTCACGCGGTCATGGGCTGGTTGCCGACGATGCGGTGGAACTATCCAGGACGGCCCCGGGAATCATAGAGGGGCACTGCCCGCCGTTACTGCAGAATCTGCTCGAAGTGCGAGGCCTGGGTTTACTGGATATTCGCACCATATTTGGCGAGACATCCGTGCGTCGGAAAATGCGTTTGAAACTGATCGTCCAGCTTGTCCGGGCCAATGCAGAAAATTTTGAACGTCTTCCGGTTCAGGACCTGACCCAGGATATTCTCGACACCCCCATTCGTCGCGTCATGCTTCAGGTAGCCGCCGGACGTAACCTGGCCGTTCTGGTCGAGGCCGCTGTACGAAATACCATCCTGTCGCTGCGAGGCATCGACACCATGGGCGAGTTTATCGAGCGCCAGGCCCTGGCCATCATGGAAAACAGTCGTCCCGAGTAATCCGCTATGAAAATTGTTCTCATCACAGGTATATCGGGCTCAGGCAAGTCCGTTGCTTTGCGTCTGCTTGAGGACTCCGGCTACACCTGCGTCGATAACCTGCCCGTCAAGTTTCTTAGTGAGTTCATCAACACGGTTCGCGACGAACAATTAAAACAAGTGGCCGTAGCCATCGACGTTCGATCACCGGGCGACCTGGCCACCTTACCCGATGTCCTCACCGGACTAAGATCCCAAGGCTTTGAATTCAAAGCCATTTTCCTCGACGCCAGCGATCACACCCTGATGCAGCGTTATTCCGAGTCACGACGCCGACACCCGCTCACCGATCGCTTGCGCAAAGAGGGAAAATCCGCTTCGTTGCTTGAGTGCATTCACGCCGAACGCGAACTCCTGGCCCCAATGCGCGACCAGGAACATGTCATTGACACCTCCGAACTCACGCCGGGCCAATTACGCGCCTGGATGCGCGACCTGATTCAGGCCGGACGCGCCGATGTTGTCCTGACCTTTCAATCATTTGCCTACAAACGCGGTGTACCGGGCGACTCAGACCTGGTCTTTGACGTTCGCTGTTTGCCAAACCCGCACTACGACCCCGAGCTAAAACACCTGACCGGCCGGGACGCTGCCGTCGCCCGATGGCTGATGCAATTTAACAACGTTAACCGGATGCTGGACGATATTACGGATTTTATCCGCCGCTGGTTACCTTTATATTTGCAAGATACCCGTAATTACCTGACGGTGGCCATCGGATGCACCGGAGGACAACACCGTTCGGTGTATGTGGTTGAGAAACTGGCTGAACGGTTTGCAGATCATTCTCCGTTACTGATAAGACACCGAAATCTTCCGGCCCTTGAACAGCCATGAACGTCCAGCAACGACCTTGGTATCTATTCCTCGTTTGTCTGCTCTGCCTGATTATTGCAGGCTGTTCGTCATCTGGCAGCAAGCGTGGTGGTTACTACAAAGACGACGGCCCCGGCAGTGACCCGCCCGCCGATATCCAGGCCATTCCCGACGCTTCCCCGCAGATTGAGCCCCATCACCGTGCCACGAAACGCCCTTATGTGGTTTTTGGTAAACGCTATATTCCCATGTCGGGCGACCGGCCGTTCCGCCAGGAAGGCATTGCGTCATGGTACGGACGCAAATTTCACGGTAATAAAACCGCCAATGGCGAAACATACGACATGTACGCCATGACCGCCGCGCATCCCACGCTGCCGATCCCCAGTTATGCCCGGGTTACACGCGTCTCGAACGGCCGTTCAGTGATCGTGCGGATTAACGACCGGGGTCCATTTCACAGCAGCAGAATTATTGATCTTTCTTATGTGGCGGCGTCCAAGCTCGGGCTGATCGGGCCGGGCAGCGGACGGGTGATTGTCGAGGCGATTACACACGACGATATCCGCGCTGGGCGGCTGGGAAGTCCCACGACATACGCCCAGGCACAAAAGAGCGTCGACCCGGCAACACCGGAAACCACAGCCGCCGCTTCTGCCAGGCCTGTTTTGACGGAAACATCGGGTTCCCCAGTCGATACCGGGCAGGTAAAGCCCGATGCGCTTATCGCCATGCAGCTTGAATCGGAAACCGTACAACCCGCCGCCGACCCATTGGACGCAGACACTGAAGCAACCGATCTCAGCGCAGACGCAGGCAACAGCGTCCCGGCGCCATCCGGATTCTATCTTCAGTTTGGTGCATTCAGCAACGCAGAGAATGCGCAGGCCCTGGCCGAAAAGATCAACGCCGAACTGGCGTCCATCGACTATCAAAACGCGCAGGTCAGTCCTGGAAAGACCCTTTACCGGGTTCAGCTTGGACCCTACTCAAATCGTACCGAAGCGGTCAATGCAGCGTTACATTTCCAGGAAATTCTGGGTGCACAGCCCACTATTGCCTCCCGGTAAGCTCACCTGACCTGCCAGGTTCATGCGTCACGCGTACGTCGCTCCAAAGCCATGCGGTACAAATCAGCCTTGGGTAAGTTCGTAGCCCGCGCCGCAATGCGCGCAGCATCCTTTACGCTTAACTCCTCCAACAAGGCATCCAGCAGCATTGCCACATAGGCCGGCGGCGCTTCGTCGGCATCAGCGCCCGCATCCGGGTGCAAAACCAGCACAAATTCGCCCTGGCTGTGATGAGAGTCCTGCTGCAGCCAATCCTGCACCGCATCAAGAGGCAGGGTTACAACCTGCTCGAACCGTTTGGTCAGTTCTCGCGCTACGGTCAATAAGCGATCACCCGGCAGCAAACCCGCCAAATCGCTCATCGATGCAACAAGCCGATGAGGCGACTCGAAAAAAACAACCGGCACCCCTGATTCAGACCAGCGCCGAAACCATTTTTGACGCGCAGTGGCTTTCTGCGGGGCAAACCCGGCAAACATATAGGCCGGATTCTCATCTGTTGTAGCCCCGCTGGCCATCAACGCCGCTAACACCGCACTGGCACCTGGAATAGGAATCGCGCGATAACCTTCAGCAACAACGGTTCGCACCACCCGGGCACCAGGATCACTCACGGCAGGGGTACCCGCATCAGAAATCAGGGCCACTCGTTCACCGTTGCGCAAACGTCCGATAATGGCCTGCGCAGCGCTTGCTTCATTGTGCCGGTGTGCTGCCATCAAAGGAGTATTGACTCCCCAGGCATCCAGTAATTGGCGACTGGAGCGCGTATCCTCGGCGGCAATCACGTCACATCGACGCAAAGCTTCGAACGCCCGCAGACTCAGGTCGGCCAGGTTGCCAATGGGTGTTGCAATAACATACAACGCGCCGGCCGGCCAATCCTGTTGCGCCACCCGTTCGGTGAGACGTTTCCACGACATGGGGGGGTCATCAAATCCGATCTCTTCACGCATACTATGCAGCCTTACCACCGTTATTTCATTTCATGAGTCAAGCGCCCTTGCCCAAGCTCCTCACCGCTGAGCAATTAATCCGCTCGGCACAAGAAAAAGCCATTCGTCGGCGCCGCAGGAAAGTCACGACATCCGCAACACCGCTGCCTCGGCCCTTCATTCCCGTTTCCGCAACCCAGCAAACAGGACACGCGGCTGAGGACCTGGCCTGTCATTATCTGACAGAACGCGGCCTGTGCGTACTCACTCGCAACATCAAGTGCCGGGCCGGCGAGATTGATATCGTGGCGCGCGATCAAAATATACTTGTATTTGTCGAGGTGCGCAGTCGATCCAACACCCACTATGGCGCGGCGGCCGAAACAATTGGGCCACATAAACAAAAACGCCTCGTTCGAACAGCGCAATTCTGGCTGCCCCACCTTGTACGCCGCCACTTCATAAAACCGCCACCATGCCGTTTCGATATCATTACACTCAACGGTGGACGTCTTTGCTGGCATCAAGACGCCTTTCGATCTGTATAACTTTCGCGCAAAAACGTTACATCACGCCTTTTCGACCATGAGATAATAGCGTTTATGGATATGACCTCCCGAATGTCGTCGCATTTCGACGACGCTATCGATACTTTCAAGGCAAGCTCCCAGGCGCTTGCCGAACCCCTTGCCGTCGCTGTCGACATGGCATTCGCCGCCCTGGTGAACAACAACAAAATTCTGGCATGCGGGAATGGCGGTTCGGCCGCAGACGCCCAGCATTTTGTCGCTGAACTCGTGGGCCGTTTCGAACGCGACCGTCTTCCACTGGCCGGCATCGCCCTGAATACCGACTCATCCATCATGACAGCCGTGGGTAACGATTACGGCTTCGATCACATTTTCGAGCGCCAGGTAATGGCGCTTGGGCAACCAGGCGACATTCTCGTCGCTATTTCAACAAGTGGGAACTCACCCAATGTTTTGCGGTCTATTGAAGCAGCGCACGACCGCGAAATGACGGTTATCGCCCTGACTGGAAAAGGGGGCGGGAAAATCGGTGAACAACTATACGAAACCGATATTCATTTATGCGTACCTCACGACCGCACCATGCGAATTCAGGAAGTACATATCGTCCTGCTGCATGCCTTATGTGATGGAATCGACGCCCTCTTACTCGGAGACTCGCTCTAATGACTGCAACCTTTACACCCGCCCGCACGCTTATACTGGCGCTTTTGCTGGGCCTGGCCACGCTCATGTCGGCGTGCGCCCCCCTAGTTGTCGGAGGTGCCGCTGCAACAACGGCCCTTGTAGCCACCGACCGTCGCACCGCCGGCGAACAGGTTGAAGACCAGGCCATTGAAATGAAATTTTCGATTGAAGTCGGCAAGGCCTTCGACAAGCAGCCCAATATACGCCTGACCAGCGTCTCGTATGCCGGCAAGGTTCTGATATACGGTGATGTCCCCAATGAGGCCGACAAGGAACGCGCACAAGCAATTGCCAGCGGCATTGAAAACGTTAAAGAAGTAATTAACCGGGTACGCATCGGCAGCGTTACCCCCCTGAGCGTTCGCACCAACGACACCTGGATCACCACCAAGGTCAAGGCCAGCCTTTTCGAAGCCAAAGAGGTGCCTGCCGCCGCCATTGTCGTTACCACCGAGCGTGGTGTGGTTTACCTCATGGGCAAGGTAACTGAAACCGAAGGACGAATGGCGGCAAAAGTTGCAGCCAACGTTCAAGGCGTAAAAGAAGTCGTCAAGCTCTTTACGATTGTTTCGCGCGAAAGCCTGGTTCAGCAGCAGCAAGACAACCCGCCCGCAGAAAGCACCGCGCCGGCCCAGCCTGCCGCGTCAAGCCCTTCCAGCAACCCTGATGTTCAAACGATGCCCGTCCAATGAAAGCACTGAAAATCGGTATTGTTATCGCGATTGTCCTGGTGGGGCTGCTTGCCTGGCAACTGTCCTCACCCGCTCGCAATGCGCCTCAAGTCAACTTTACTTCGCTTGACGACACGCAGTTCAGCACCGAAGATTTGCGCGGCAAAGTCGTGCTGGTCAAGTTCTGGGCAACCAGTTGCGTCACCTGCATTCAACAGATGCCCGATATGATCGAAACTTACCGGCACTTTGCACCGCAAGGGTACGAGGTCATTGCCGTTGCCATGGACTACGACCCCGTCAACTATGTTCGTACCTACGCAGAAACACGCAATCTCCCGTTTACCGTCGTTCACGATGCAAATGGCGACATTGCCCGCGCATTCGGTAACGTCCAGCTTACCCCTACCGCCTTTCTGATCGACAAAAAAGGCAATATCGTCAAACGCTATCTTGGCAATTACAATAAGGCCGAATTCACCAATACCGTCGAGCAAGCGCTGGCGGGCTAACACCTCACCTTTCGCCTTCATGAACATGTCCTCCTCCGACGCATCTTCCCATTCCCCCACAATAAAAGCAGCCGTCCTTTCCGAAGCACTACCCTATATCCGCCGATTCCACGGTAAAACAGTGGTCATCAAGTATGGCGGCAACGCCATGACACAAGACGAACTGCAGCGCAGTTTTGCCCACGACGTGGTCCTTCTTAAATTGGTGGGGCTGAATCCAGTGGTGGTACACGGGGGCGGGCCACAAATTAACGAAGCCCTCAAACGTGTAGGTAAAGAAGGCTCATTCGTTCAAGGCATGCGAGTTACCGATGCGGAAACCATGGAAGTCGTCGAATGGGTGCTTGGCGGCCAAGTACAACAAGATATCGTCATGATGATCAACGAGGCCGGCGGCAAGGCTGTTGGTCTTACGGGCAAAGATGGTTGTCTTATCCAGGCACATAAAAAACTCATCGCCGACAAGGAAAAGCCGGGCGAATGGCTGGACATCGGCTACGTGGGCGACATCACGCGTATCGAGCCTGCAGTGGTCAAGGCCCTGCAAGACGACCAATTCATCCCGGTGATCTCGTCGATCGGCTATGGAGAGGATGGCAGAGCCTACAATATCAACGCCGATCTCGTTGCCGGGAAAATGGCTGAAGTGCTCGGCGCTGAAAAGCTGGTCATGCTTACCAACACACCCGGTGTGCTCGACAAACAAGGCGAATTGCTGCGCACCTTGTCGGCCCAGACCATAGACGAGTTGTTCGAAGACGGCACCATTTCCGGCGGTATGTTGCCGAAGATATCGTCTGCCCTGAACGCCGCGCGCAACGGCGTTAACTCAGTTCATGTTATCGATGGACGCGTGCCACACTGCCTGTTGCTTGAAATACTCACCGATCGTGGCGTTGGCACCATGATCAGCGCTTTTTAGGAATGAGATCTCAGGGGTTGCGTCTGCCGCGTCATCGGCCCCGTCGCGCCTATGCGCGCAACGCACCGGTATGGCTATTTGACCTTGATAACACGTTGCACGACAGTTCCAAGTCGATATTCAAGGTAATCGACGGCAAGATGACTGACGCCGTCGCGAAAAGCCTGAATGTCGACGAATCACAAGCGAACCACCTGCGCGCATTGTATTGGCAACGCTACGGCGCAACCGTCATTGGCCTGGTAAAGCACCATGGCATACATGCCAAAACCTTTCTGGATTTAAGCCACGACTTCGATCCCCGCCCGCTGGTTCATTCGGAAGCCGGGCTGAACCGAAAATTCCAACGCCTGGCCGGCATGAAAATATTACTGACCAACGCACCCGAAAAGTATGCGAGAACCGTCTTGCACACGCTGGGAATTCTGCCTTTTTTCGACATGATCTGGTCTATCGACCACATGCATCTGCAAGGCAAAATCCGCCCCAAGCCTTCGCGCGCGCTGATGCAGCAAATACGGGCCCGCCTGGGCACCTCGCCGGCAAAAATCATTCTGGTCGAAGACACCCTGAAGAATCTGAAAACCGCGCGGCAAGCCGGCATGCGTACAGTGCATGTTTACCATCCGTCGACCCCGTTTTCGGCATCGCATCGGGGTCGCAACCAGTACGTCAATTTACGGGTTAACAGCCTGGGGCAACTGTTAACCGGACGAAAATCACTGCGTACCTGACTCACTGGTTTTTGTGTCACGGCCGGCACATACCAGGCAGGCCGGGTCTTTACGAAACCGGATTTCGTTCCACTGCATACGCAACGCGTCGAGACACAAAAGACGCCCCACCAGCGGCTCACCTATTTTTGCAATCACTTTAACGGCTTCTGCCGCCTGCATGCTGCCGATGATGCCAACCAGCGGGCCCAGAACGCCGGTTGTTGCGCAGCTAAGCTCCTCAGCCTCATCAGCCTGCGGAAATAAACATTGATAACAGGGCGCGTCGGCACGTCGCATGTCGAACACGCTGACCTGGCCGGAGAAACGGATTGCCGCACCCGACACCAATGGACGGCGATACGCAACACAACTTCGGTTAACGTCATGTCGCGTTTCGAAATTATCACAGCAATCGAGCACGATATCAGCTTGAGCAACGGCCTGGTCAAGCAAGTGGCCGCTTAAGCGCCCGACATACGCCTCTACTTCAACCTGCGGATTCAAACGCCCCAACGCCTTCAAGCCCGACTCGGCTTTGGGTTGCCCTACAGACGCCGTCGAATGCAGGATTTGCCGCTGCAGGTTACTGATTTCCACTTCGTCGTCGTCGGCAAGCACAATATGCCCTACCCCCGCGCCAGCAAGGTAGAGCGCAGCCGGGGAACCCAGGCCGCCAGCCCCCACAATCAACACACGCGATTGAAGTAACCGTTCCTGTCCTTCAATGCCCAGTTCATCAAGAAGAATATGACGCGCATAACGCAGGAGTTGCGCATCGTCCATTATTCGACCTTGATCATGCCGTCGGGCGTCAAGCGGTAGCGCTCTACAGTGCCGGAAGGCGTGTCACTCAGGCGGGCCGGCGCAACAGGCTTGGCCTGCGCGCTTTCTACATCATTTTTTTTTTCTGCTTCCGTAGCGGCAGGTTTAGCTTCCAGCTCGTTCTGGCGTATCTCCTTGCCTTGCAAAAGATTCACGGCCTGCTTGAGCTGGAAATCGTCGTCACCACCGATTTCAAACATCTTGATGTCCGGATCGATTTCCTGCTCGTCTTCGGTAGGCGTTACCACTTCCGGCGCCGCAGTCCCATTGGCCAGATGATGCTCCAGATCGGCCTCGCGCGGGATGCGGAAAAGATTCCCCTGTGCCGTGTCGTCGACGGTAATGTCAGGCTCCACGCCCGTTGCCTGGATAGAACGCCCGTTGGGGGTGTAATACAAGGCCGTGGTGAGCTTGATGCCTGAATCTTCCGATAACGGCAAAACGCTTTGGACCGACCCTTTACCAAACGACCGGTTACCCAGCACCCTGGCACGCTCATGATCTTGCAGTGCGCCCGCAACAATTTCCGACGCCGAGGCCGAACCCACATTGATCAGCACCACCAGGGGAATCGTTCTGGCCCACTCAGGGAAGGCATAATCGTTGTTGACGCCGCCCCCAAAACTGCGCACGTAATCGACTGGCTTGGCGAAGTACTCTCGATTGGCCGACGGAATACGCCCTTTGGTGGACACCACCAGGACATCGGGCGGCAGGAATGCCGAGGAAACACCGATTGCCGCATCAAGCAGGCCACCGGGGTCGTTGCGCAAATCGAGCACCATACCTTTTGGCGTGCCGGCTTCGCCCAATTCTCTTAATTGTTTAGCCAGATCGGACACCGTTCGTTCCTGGAACTGACTGATTCTGACATAGGCAATATCGTCGGGCAGCATTTTGCTGCGCACACTGCGCACTTTAATCATATCGCGCACAATTTTTACGATAAGCGGTTTGTCCTGGCCTGCACGACGAATCGTTAAAACGATGGCCGTCTGAGGCTCGCCCCGCATCAGCTTGACTGCTTCGGAGAGGGACATGCCCTTGGTGGCCTTGCCATCAATGTGCGTAATAATGTCGCCGGACATGATACCCGCGCGGGCAGCAGGGGTGTCCTCGATGGGCGCGATGACTTTAGGCATGCCGTCTTCACTGCCGATTTCAATACCCAGGCCGCCAAAACCACCCTGGGTGATGGCCTCCATCTCCTTGAACGCTTCCGGGTCCAGATACGCGGAATGCGGATCCAGATCGCTGAACATGCCGCGAATTGCGTCGTCCATCAGGTCTTTGTCACCCAACGATTCAACGTAACTGGATTTGATCGCGGAAAAAACATTAGCGAACTGTTGCAGCTCTTTTAACGGCAGCGGTTCCCCACGTTGTGCCACGGCGGAAATACCCAGACTGAGCAGAACCCCGCCCACAACGCCTGACATAACCAACCCAAACCGACCTATTTTGCGAGTGCCCATGCACATTCCCGTATTAAAAACATCAATATAACTGCCTACTGCGCCTATAGTACCTTAACGCGCCAACCAAATCAGCGGGTTTACCGGTGCACCATCATGCCGGATTTCAAAATACAGGCCAGGTTCAACCTGTCCGCCTGTTGCACCGACCCTGGCAATCGTATCGCCCGGACCTACACGCTCTCCCACTTTCTTGAGCAGACTTTGGTTATAGGCATACACGCTTAAATAGCCTTCACCATGGTCGACAATCAGCAAATTACCAAAGCCGTTAAGCCAATTGGCGTAAGCCACACGGCCCGCAGCCACAGGCCGCACCGCGGTTCCTTCGGGAGCACGCAAGACAATACCCCGCCAAACGCCGCCATCCGGACGCTCGGTGCCAAAACGCCCCAGCACCTGGCCTTTAACCGGCGCAGGAAGCCCTTTTCTCAGACCGGACAACGGCGCAATTGGTTCCTGAGGCACAACGGTTTCTTCAGGAGCGGGACTTGTCGGCGTATCCGGCCTGGCTTCATCACGCCCAGCCAATTGCGAACCTGCTGTTTCAGATTCCGTTGTGTCCGGCTCTGTTGCTTCAACCGTCGTCACGGGTTCAGATGGCGCCACTCGAACAACTTCAATCTCGCGCTCCCTGGCCTCACGCTCCAAACGCGCGCGCTCGGCAGCCTCCTGCTCACGTTTTCTGCGCTCGGCGGCCAGACGCTCCCGTTCACGACGCTCTGCCGCCTCTTGCGCCTTGATGGCTGTTTGCAGGCCACTTACCAGCCCTTCCAGACGCTGCGAATCCCGCTCAAGCGTTTCAGCCTCGGATCGACGTTGCTTTAATGCTGCCTCCACACGCGCCAGCACCTGTTCTCGTTCCGCTTTTTGCTTCTCGAGCTCCTGTTTCTTCTGACTGGTTTTTGCCTGCAAGGCGTCGAGATCGGCCTCACGCCGCTTTAATTGCTGTGTCAGCACTTCCAGCTGTGCCAGGCTTTCCTGCAAATCGCGCACACCCTTCGCCTGGGCGCTCGAAACATAACCCAGGTAAGCCAGCTCACGCCCGATACGCTGAGGGTCCTCGCCGGAAAGCAATGCAGTCCAGGGCGACAATCCACCGGCATACTGGGCCCTCAATTGATCAGCCAGCGTTTCACGTTGAATATCGATCCGCTCGTGGGTTTGCGCAATACCCTGTGCCAATCGCTTTTGCTCTTGAGTGACACGCTTTTCTTCATCAGCCAAATCGGCAAGCTCACGCGCCACCGCTGAAATCGCCGACTCTGAATCCCGAAGCTGATCAAGCACATCCTTTCTGGAGCGTGCCTCGCGTCCAATGGATTCCTGGACTTCATTGATGCGCGCCTGCAACTCGGCCTGCTGTTGCTCCATTTGGGCCTGGCGAGCCTTTAGCTGCGCGGAGGTTTCATCTGCCCCCGCGATCGCCGACCATAAGGCCAACACCACCAAGCCGAGCACATGGCGCATAAGCACTAGCCCTTCTTCGCTTTGCCCTGAGCAGCCACTGCTGCCATCGCAGCTTCAATTTCGGCGGCGTCGCCCAGATAATAGTTACGAATCGGACGAAGTGCCTCATCAAGCTCATAAACCAGCGGTTGACCGGTGGGAATATTCAGTTTGACGATATCGTCATCGGAAATCCCATCAAGATGCTTGATAAGCGCCCGTAAACTGTTTCCATGCGCAGCCACCAGTACCTTGCGGCCCGACTTGAGGGCGGGCGCAATCGTCTCGTCCCAGAAAGGAACTACACGATCGACCGTATCTTTAAGACATTCGGTCGCCGGGAGCTGCGCTGACGGTATCCTGGCATAACGTTTATCGAAACGAGGATGACGCGGATCATCGAGCTCAAGCGGGTTGGGGGCAATAGCGTAAGCACGACGCCATACCAGCACCTGCTCGTCACCATACTTGGCCGCCGTTTCCGACTTGTTCAAACCCTGCAGAGCACCATAATGGCGCTCGTTCAGACGCCAATTCAGACCGACGGGGGTATACATGGAATCCATTGCATCGAGCGCAATCCACAAAGTTCGAATGGCGCGCTTGAGCACAGACGAAAACGCCAGGTCGAACTCAAACCCCTCGGCCTTGAGCAGTTCACCGGCTTTTTGCGCCTGCATCCGGCCCGTTTCAGTCAGATCAACATCAGTCCAACCGGTGAAACGATTTTCAAGATTCCACTGGCTTTCACCATGGCGCATGAGTACTAATTTATGCATGAGACAAGCTACCTAAAAATTGAATAAGCGCGTCCATTTTATAATCCCGTATTATCGAAGTTTTTTTGACGAATCAAACTGGACCGTATCGTGGACTTTCTTCTTAGCGAAAACAACCTTTATATTGTAATAATAGCCCTTGTATCCGGGGTCATGCTTTTATGGCCTGCAATTATGAAAGGGACACGCGCAAGCGCGGTCGGCGTTTCGCAAGCCGTGCAATTGGCGAACCAAAACAATGGTGTATTCATTGACGTACGCAGCCACGAAAAATTCAAAGGGGGCAGTATTCCCCAGGCGAAAAACATTCCGGCGGCCGACATCGAGGCCAAAATGAGCACGCTACCCAAAGACAAGCCCATTATCATCGTTTGCGAACATGGGCGTGAATCGGCTACGGTAGCCGGTAAGCTGCGCAAAAACGGCTTTAGTGAAGCCGTTGCCCTTGAAGGAGGGCTGCGCAAATGGATAGACGCCGGCATGCCGGTGAGCGGTAAACACTAAGCGTTACCCTTCTACGATCTCCGTTTCACACTTTACCGAGGTTCACATGGCAATAGTCACAATGTATTGCACCGCCGTTTGTCCGTTCTGCGTGCGTGCTGAAATGCTGCTGAAAAAACGTGGTGTATCCGAAATCACAAAAATCCGGATTGATACAGACCAGGAGCAGCGTGCGCTCATGATGGAACGAACTGGGCGCCGTACAGTACCCCAGATTTATATTGGCGACACCCATGTCGGGGGTTACGACGAACTGGCCGCACTCGATCGTGCGGACAAACTCACTCCCCTTTTAAACAGTTAACACACGTTCAAAGTACGCCCCTTCCAGCAAGGGCAATTCACCTATCAGGAACATAGAATGGCCGAACAAGATCAGGCAGCCGCCAACAGTCAGGACAAAGAACCCAGCTTCAACCTGCAACGTACTTACGTTAAAGACCTTTCCCTGGAAATGCCCAACGCCCCCCAGATTTTCCTGGAGCAAGAGGCCCCCCAAGTTGAGGTCAGCATCAATGTGGGTGGTCAACAACTGGCCGATACAATTTACGAATCCACCGTTCAGGTAACGGTAACAACCCGCATTAACGATAAAACACTGTACTTGGTCGAAGCCACCCAGGCCGGTATCTTTGAGGCAGCCAACATTCCGGCTGAACAGCTCGACCCGTTGCTGGGCATTGTTTGCCCCACCATGCTTTACCCTTATCTGCGCGCAACCATTGCCGATGCCATCACGCGCACCACGATGCCTGCGCTACACCTGGCCGAAGTCAACTTCCAATCGCTTTATGAACAGCGTTTGGCACAAGCTGCCGAAGACAACAAGCAACAGGGCGCCGGCATTGAAATACCCCCCGGTACAACGAAGCAATAACCGGTACAGCAATGACTGCAACAACGGCAACCGCCCCCAGCCCGTTACACGTTAGCGTACTGGGCGCGGGCAGTTGGGGAACGGCACTTGCCGCTATTGCAAGCCGGCAAAGCAACACCCTTATCTGGGCCCGCGACCCCGCTACAACCCGGGCTATTGGCCACCAAAGACAAAACACGCGCTACCTGCCCGACATTGTCTTACCGGATACGCTGCAGGCAACAAGCAACTTTGAAGAGGCATTACATCATGTCTGTCTCGCCGGGCCAGTCAAATGCAATCGCCTCATCATAATGGGTGTGCCCGTTGCCGGGCTCGCTGACATCTGCTCGCGGATTGCACCTTATTTAAGACAAACCGACGAATTCGTCAGCGTGATCTGGACATGCAAAGGTTTTGATCCTGAAAACGGGCGACTTCCCCACGAGATTGCGCAAGCATCGCTGGGCAGTTTCAGCCACGTGGGGCTCGGTGTACTTTCAGGCCCCTCTTTTGCCAAGGAAGTGGCGCAAGGACTGCCTGTTGCGCTGACCATCGCCAGCGACTCCCAAAATGTGATTGAACGCACCACTGAAGCGTTGCATGGCGGTTCGGTTCGAATCTACTCAAGTAACGACATCATCGGCGTTGAAGTTGGCGGCGCCATGAAAAACGTCATGGCGATTGCATGCGGCATCGCCGACGGGCTCGAACTGGGCACCAATGCCCGCGCAGCCATCATTACGCGTGGCCTGGCCGAGATGCAACGGCTTGGACTGGCAATGGGCGGACAAGCCGACACTTTTTCAGGCCTGACAGGCCTGGGGGACCTTGTGCTGACTGCAACCGGGCCTTTGTCGCGCAATCGGCAAGTCGGTCTGGCAATCGGCCAAGGGCGACAGTTAGCCGACATTCTTGCAACAGGGATGACAGCCGAAGGGGTTCGCTGCGCAAGGGCTGCCCTCAAACTGGGCAAGCGTTACGACGTTGAGCTTCCCATGACCCAAGCCGTGTGCAACGTTCTGTTTGAAGGCATTTCCCCTAAACAGGCAGTTTCCGACCTTCTGGCCCGTGAAGCCAAGGCGGAAAACAAGCATGTTTATAAACCGCCCAGGTAACCTGTTTGGCGCCATGCCTCATAAACCGTAACCGCTACCGCATTTGACAGGTTCAAACTGCGCTGCCCCTGGCGCATCGGCAAACGGAACCAGTGATCTGAGGGAAACAAGGCCAATTGATCTGCAGACAAACCGGCCGTTTCACAGCCAAACACAAACACGTCGCCGTCGCGAAACTGTACCCGCCCCATCAGCGCCTGGCCCTTTGTTGTCATCGCAAAACAACGCGACTGGCTGATCCCCGGCGAAGATAACGCCTCGGTTAAAGAGTTATGCACTTGTACGTTCGCCCACTCGTGATAATCAAGCCCGGCTCTTCGTAGCCGTTTATCGTCAAGTTCGAAACCCAATGGCCGTACCAGATGCAGGTGCGCTCCGGTATTGGCGGCCAGGCGAATAACATTCCCCGTGTTGGGGGGGATTTCCGGAGAAACAAGCACAATATGAAACATAATTGCTCTTCACAACGACAACGGCGTACGCGCCAGCACAACACCATGCACCGACGCGGCCCCTGCCTGCATTAATAAATGGGACACGGCATTCAACGTGCTACCCGTTGTTAAAACATCATCGACAATCCAAACGTGGCAGCCCGATGGCAACGCCGGCGTTCTTAAGCCGTATAAACCCTGGACCTGCTGGTAACGCTGCCGGCGCCCCAGTAATTTCTGTGGCCCGGCCTCTTTATAACGACATAAAACATGTTTGCAAGACAAACCCAACCGGCGCGAAAGATGGCGGGCTACTTCGCCTGCCGGGTTGAACCCGCGCTTTCGCAGTGCCTGCCGGCCCGCCGGCACGGGCACCAGAATTGTAGCGCCTGCATTAGACGACTTAAGCTGCTGCAAACGTGGCACCAGTAATTCGGCCAGCGCTGCGGCCAAAAGATAACGCCTTCCCTGCTTGAGCTGATGAATCAGAATACTTCCCGGGAAGTCATAATCGAACGCGGCGACAACCGATTGGAACTCCGGTGACTTGTGCTGACAGTCGACACACGCGCCCGACTCATTCAACAACAAGGCACATGAGCGGCAACGCGGTCCGCCAGATAACATTGAGTCACACACCTGTTGGCGACAGCCATCACATAGCCAACCGGCCCGCGTGCGCGTCAGGCACAATGGACAATTACCCGGTACCCGCATCGTCAACCAATGCCGCAAGTCGCGCCAATGCAAACAATGCGCCATAATAAGACCTGTAAAACATCTCAACATCGCATCAGAACACGCCTGATGCCTCAAGCAAAGCGCCGAGTACGCAAATATGTCATCACCGCCGTCACTGCCGCTCAACCCATTGCATGTTGCACAACAGTTTGCACGCCGGGCCCCACTTGATGAGGCCCAGTTCCTATATGGGGAAATCACGCAACGCATGCTTCAGCGGCTTAGCTATATTCGCAGCAGCCCATCCGTCATTCTTGATGCCGGATGTGGCGCCGGCCACGCTGTTGAACCGTTGCGTGCACGATACCCCGAAGCGCAATATACAGGCCTGGACGTATGCCAGCCCTTGTTGAATACCGCCATCTCACGCCATGCGGGCAGAAGAGGATTATGGAACCGGCTGCGCAACAAGCCGGTCGCTGAGACGCGTTTTCTGCGGGCCGACATGGCGAAAACCAATTTGCCACCGGAGTCAGTCGGGCTGATTTGGTCGAACATGGCTTTACACTGGCACCCTGAACCCCATCTTGTATTCGCCGAGTGGCGTCGAATCCTGAAGCCCAATGGTCTTGCCATGTTCTCATGCCTGGGCCCTGCCTCGTTGAAAGAACTGCGCGAAGCCCTGAACGAAGCCCAAATTCAAACGGCCACGCCCACGTTTGTCGACATGCACGACTTCGGCGATTTGCTTATTGAAAATGGCTTTACCGACCCGGTCATGGACCAGGAAATAATTACGCTTACCTTCAAATCTGCTGAAAAGCTATTGTCGGACCTGTCGATATTGGGAGGTAACCCGAGCATCGGCAGACAGCCTGGCCTGCCCGGGCGCCGCTGGCGTGAAAACCTGATTAAGGCACTGGAAAGAAAACGCCAGATGGATGGAACACTGCATCTTACGTTGGAAGTTGCTTACGGCCACGCCTGGCGCGCGCAATCATTCAAAAGCGCACCCGACGAAACCCGCATTTCAATCGACGCCATCAGCCGGCGCCGACCCAAAACCTAGGCACCTAAAACTGCCAGGCCAACCTTGCCTGCAATCCGTGGTCTTGGCTGCCGCCGCCGAACTGGCCGGCATAACCGAAGCTCACGACACTGTTGCTTGATGCCGCCACCTCAATCCCTAACTCGGCAACCAACGCGTCGCGTGACAAAGTAGCGCCTGAAACATCATAAGCAGGTCCCGAAGCAAAACGCAATCGTGCTTCAGGCGTTAGATCTCCCCAGGCACGGCGCCAGCCAATATTTGCCGTTAACAGCATTGATGAAGCCTGGCTATCCGACAGCGCCATTCGCATACGCAAACCCAAACGGGAAAACGTGACGGCCTGACGGCTTTTATCACCCGAAAGGGCTACAACACTGCCAGACTCATCAAATCCATCGCGCGTCAGCCAAACACGTTGTAAGCCCCAGTAAGGTTCCAGCACGGCGGCACCCTGCGACAAGGCATAGGCTAATTCGGCGAACAATTGCGTCGACGTTGCGTTGGCCTTCGACTTGGCCTGGCCCAGGCCGCTATAGGCAATATTGCGCCTTGTGTCGATTCGGTACCACGATTGTCCCAGCCCGCCCCGCACACTGAAACGGTCGGCCGACCAGCCCAAATAAGACATCAAGTGATAGCCGTCTGTGTCGGCATCACTATTGCCAGCCGCATTATAGGAGGCCGTTGTCAGCCCCATGGCCAAGCCGGCATAGCCATTCTGGCCCACCGGGGTGTCACCACCAAACATCAATCCCCCAATGGAGCGGGTCATGCGCTGGGCATCACTCGTGGCGCCCAGGCTGCCCCAGCTTCCCAGTGCCTGCATCCAAAGCTGATGACGCCCGCCCGGCGCGCTGCGACTGACCTGGCCCAGCGGCCCGCCATACGACGCCCCCATTTCACGACTGAATAGCCGGGTGACTGAGGCACGATAAAGCGCACTACTGGTATCCAATAACGCACTTTGTGTTGAGGCATAAATCTCGCCTGAAAGCTGGTCGAGCACACCGGCCCCTTGTGCTGCGTTGGGTAAAAGCACGAACTCATCATAGGCACCCCCCCCCAGACCCTGCCCCGCTATTGCGGCAGCCGTCGCGCGCTGGTTGCCTGTTTCGGCCACGCTGGTGAACGCAGTATTATTGCGCCTTACCTGCAGGTCAAATGACGCTCCGGACATCACCGCATTTATGTCGATAAACGCCCGATCCAGCGCCGAGGCATCAAAGTAACTGCCTGCAGTCAGCGAACCGGCCGAGAAAAATGAGAAATCCTGGCCAAGTGCTCCGGCACGCAACCCCAGAACCTCCAGTTTCGCACCCTGAATATCTGCCGTACCGGTTACATTGACCCGATCCGACTGCCCGGCTTCATTGATTTCGATCTCAAGTACAGAACCGGTCAGCTGTTGATAGCTGCCGTCAACGGTTAGCGTGCCGATAGAATTACCTGGAGCGACGCGACCTGCAACCTGTGTGTCGCCTACGACACCATCACCGCCCAAGATCGCCTGCTCGCCGATAGTAAGTTGTGCAGACGAAGCAATTGAGCCATTCACAACCAGCATACCGCCCAGAACCTGGGTAGCCCCAGTGTAGGTATTCTGCCCCGACATGACGAGCGCGCCGTCACCACGTTTAATCAGGCCGCCACTTCCGCGGATATCGTTACTCCATAGCGAATCATAGCCCTGAGTATTGACATCAAAAACGCGATCAAAGCCCCATGCGCCGAACTCGATGGGGCCTTGGATTGCGGTTCTCAAATCAAGAAAGCCACGCCCGTATATACTTTGGTCAGCGTAAATACCGGTGCTGTTGGCCGTTGTAAGAACCACTTCAATAACCTGTTCGGCTGTCATGTAGGGGAACGCTTCCCGCAGTACAGCGGCCGACCCGGCCACGACCGGCGAAGCCATCGATGTACCAGCCATGTCCGTATATGTACTGTAGGGATAGGTTGACCACAACTGGCTTTCATCGCTGGAATAGTTGCTCGTATCATAAAAATCGCCTCCTGGGGCGGCGATACACCAGGCAGCCGCCGCGCCGCACCGGTTGCTGTAACTGGCGATCTCACCCTCGCGATCAGTCGACACCACCACGATAATTTTGCGGCGCAAGTCCGAAAAATCCAAATTGGCGACACGCTGATCGGAAGGGGCGATATAGGTCCAGGTTGACGGGTCATTAACGTTTGACTCAAGACTATCGTCAACGAATTTGTATAAGCCGGAAACCGTGTTGGCCGGGGTAATCAAGGGCAAAAGACCCGCGCCGGAGGGCAAGGCCGCTGCATTGGGCTGATCCTGATATTCATTACCCGCCGCATAAACCAACAGAACGTCAGCCTGCGCCGCTTCCATCAACACTTCATAAGTTGCCTGGGAGTTAAACAGCCCTGGCGTTGAGGTTGGCAATAATTGCCAATTAGGGTTTGGCACCCAACGGCCAGTGTCGTCTTGTATGAACTTTTCAGCCGTAATGGGTCCGTAACTGCCATTCAATACCTGGGCGCCATTTTGCGCGGCGTACAGAACGGCGTTGTATGGCGCATTGGCAGTATAGCTGTCAATCGCCCGTATTGGCAGCAGCGTGGCGTTATAGGCTACGCCATGCATACCAAAACCGTTGCGCCCCGCGCCAGCCAACCCGGTGACATGCGTACCATGGCCGGCAATCTCCCCATCGGGCTCAAGATCACTTACATCGTAAGGGCCCGACAACGCGGAAAAACTGCGCAGTTTTGATGAAATACGGTCGGCAAATTCGGGGTGATCTATATCCAGGCCGCTGTCGACAATCGCAATCAGTACGCCTTTTCCAGTGTATCCCTTTGAATAGGCATATTGCGCATTAATGGGCAAAAGCGCATGGCTGGCAAGAAATTCCGTCGTAATGAAAGAGCCAGGTGAGCCTGCAACCCCTGTTTGCGCCGCGACGGGGGAGCCTACACCGAGACCCGCCAGAACCAACACGAACGCCAGTGAGGCCTTTTTCCAGAGAGATTTCTTTTTCATCATATTTGAACGGTTCAAAACACCAACTCAAAAAAAAGCCTCCCGAAACAGGAGGCAACAAGTTCAAACATCACACTAACGCGAATCGGACTGGCGCCGACGCGAAGCGTCGATACCAAGCTGCTTCAACTTGCGATACAAATGTGTACGCTCCAGGCCTGTGCGTTCGGAAACACGTGTCATGCTGTAATTCTCGCGCCCAAGGTGATATTCAAAATAAATCCGCTCGAACTCATCACGCGCCTCTCGCAACGGCTGATCCAACGGGATACTGCTCAGTTGCAATTGATGCGGGTCAAGCTCCAGCGCGGGCGCACCGGTGCTTGATACCAGGTCGGACACATCCGCTTGTAGCGCCCCTGACTGCGGCAACGAAGAGGATGCAGTCACGGCAGCAGGCGCAGTTGAGGCCGCTTTTGCCACGACAGGCCGGGCCAATGCTGCCGAAATCGTTTTCAGCAATTTCTGCAGCGTAATGGGTTTTTCAAGAAAATCAACGGCACCGATTCGCGTTGCCTCGACTGCCGTATCCACGGTGGCGTGACCGCTCATCATGATCACCGGCATGTCCAGCAGGCCTTGAGATCCCCACTCACGCAGCAAGCTCACACCATCGGTGTCGGGCATCCAAATATCCAGTAAAACCAGGTCGGGACGCCTGCGCGCGCGAGCAGCGCGTGCCTCTGCCGCGTTCTCCGCCAACTCGACCGTATGCCCTTCATCGTAGAGAATCTCGGACAACAGTTCGCGAATTCCTATCTCGTCATCAACCACCAGTATTCTGGCCATAAAACTTCACCTATAATTTTTCGGCATTATCGTACCCCTGCGCCGCTTCGTCCAGCGCAGCAGGCGTATCCGCCAATCGTGCAAACAAAATCGATATCCGCGCCCCACCTTCCCGACGATTGGAGACATCGATGCGACCACCGTGTTCCTCGATAATTTTCTTTACAATCGCCAGCCCCAACCCGGTACCCGATGATTTCGTGGTGACATAAGGCTCAAACACCCGGTTCAATACCTGTTGCTCGAAACCAGGCCCCGAATCGGAAACCGTCAGACGCACAGCCCTGGACCCCACACCTGTTTCATCTGTTCGTGAATACGTTAATTTGGTTTGAACACGAATTTTAGCCTCAGGATCATCAACCAATGCGACGGCATCGCGCGCATTGGCCAACAAATTGTGAATCACCTGACGCAATTGTGTCGGATCACCCTCAATACCCGGCAACCCTGCCTCCAGCTCCGCTTCAATTCTGACATGTCGTGGATCATCACGCAAAGCGCCATAACTGGGATCCCAACCATAAAGCGTCAACACTTCGGAAACTAACGCGTTCAGATCCAGCATTTGCATCTGGGCCGGCGGCGTTCGGGCATATTCCCGAAAATCATCAACCATTTTTTTAAGCGATGTAACCTGATTGACGATTGTATTGGTTGAGCGCTCCAGCATGGCTGCATCAGTTTCGCCAAGCCGCGGCGCCAGTTTCATGGCCAAACGTTCAGCAGACAACTGAATGGGTGTCAGCGGATTCTTGATTTCATGCGCCAGACGCCGCGCCACTTCACCCCAGGCTACCGTGCGATTGGCCGAAATCACTTCTGTAATGTCGTCGAACACAACCAGATACCCGTTGCCACGTCCATCAATCGACAAATGTGTGCCTCGTGCAAGCAAAGTAACGACATTATGGCGCGACTCATGATTGGGCGCATCCTCAAGCTCCAACTCGAACTGCTGCTGCCAATAAGGCTTTTCTGACTCTACCGCCGCATGCGCGGCGAAAGCGTCACGAATCAGTTGAGACAACTTGAAGGCGCCGTCAACCGTTTCCAGAGGACGGCCTTTCACCGAACGCAAATCGACCTGCAAAATGGATTGCGCGCCCTGATTGAACAAGGTCACCCGGAACCCTTCATCGAACACCAATACGCCCGACGACAAATGACTCAAAATCGACTCAAGATAAACATTGGAGCGTTCAAGCTGGTGACGGTTGCGTTCGACCATTTGGCGGGCATCATCCAACTGTCGCGTCATGGCATTGAAAGAACGCGTTAGCTGACCCACCTCGTCACGCTCGGGCGGCTCCGGCAACGGGCGATAATCACCCACGCCCACCGCCTGCGTTCCCGCCGCCAGCCGCAATAATGGCCGCACCAAACGACGTGACACGCCCAGCGCCACGACAATGGCGGCAAACACGGCCAATACCAGCGCCAGTGTCAGCGTAATGCCATACAGCTTGCGTAAACCCAGGCGCGACAGGGCCAGTTCCTGATAGTCACGAAAACCTTGCTGAACCTGATCGGCATTACGCGCAATTTGTTCCGGCACGGGCTGAACAAACTGCAGCCATCGCACATCGGGCGCCACGCCTAACGCGGCAGAGCCACGATCAATACGTGTAATAGGCACCACGACCCGCAAAAACAAACCGGTATGGCGATCGTTTCCCAATACGGAGGAGTCATTCATATCTTCCGACTCAGCCGCGGCATAAGACCTGGCAACCCGCAATTGACTTAAAACATGGGGCGAAGGTCCATCGGGAATCAACTTGCCGTAATCGGACGTGGAAAAGGCAACCAGCCGGCCACTGCCGGAGAAGATCATCGCTTCGGCGACGCCCGCTTCTTCACGCAGGCGCGACACCAGCAGAGACATATCGGCGTCATTTAATTCACGCAACTGGCGGGCCA
This sequence comes from Pusillimonas sp. UBA3987, assembly GCA_002384935.1. GTDB lineage: Bacteria > Pseudomonadota > Gammaproteobacteria > Burkholderiales > Burkholderiaceae_B > Neopusillimonas. Next base: position 10,172 of record DGCD01000007.1, on the reverse strand, counting down.
CCCCCTGCGCTTTTGTTTCAAGCTCCTGCAACTGCTGATCCAGCACGACACGCGCCAGACTTAAGCCGGACTCAAGCGCACTATCGACCCGTACGTTGAACCAGGACTCAATTGAGCGCGACATGAATTGCACCGACAAAACATAAATCAGTGCGCCGGGCAAGACACCAATCAAGGCAAACGACAAGGCGAAACGTGCCGTTAACCGCGCGCCGAACTGCCTGCGCCGAATCTGCCGTATTAACCTGACAGCCAGCACCAGGACCCACAACACAAGACTGAGCGCAAAAACAACGTTCAGCGCCAGCAATATGTCATAGTATTGTGCGTAGCGTGTTGCGTTCCCGGTTGACCAGGCCAACAGGCCGAGCAACGCCAATGCGCTGATCACAGCGACAACCAGCGCGATACGCGCAACCCATCTCACGGCTTTTGAGCCGGCGGGGAGATTGAGAAACGAAAGTCTTTCCATGGTGTCATGACTGACCAGGCGCTACTGTTATATGCATCAACGCGCACAGGCCGGGGTAAGCGGGAAGTGTCCAGACGCAACCGAATTCGTCCTTGATATTCTTTATTGGGGTCAAACAAGTCGGTGCTGCCAACAGCCCAGCCCCTGATATGCCTTACAAACGACAAAGCATCATCAAACGTGTCTTCGGGCAAAGTTAAGTCACCCACGCGAATACGCCACTGCTGCGTCAAGACGTTATACGACAATCGCCAGGATCGTTGCTCATCGACCAAGACCTTGTCGAACCACCACCAGCGATCGGCCACGATCTCAAGATCTGCCGTGAAGTACAGCGGCACCCCTTTTTCTGCCGCGTTGCGCAATTCGCCGGTGACCTCTATTTCTGCATTCGCATCAACGTACAGGCGACCATCACGCACAATCGGCTCAACAGTCACGAATTGCGTCGACTGCGCGAACACGGCCCCCACCGACAACAGGCCGGTGGCAATGAACAAAAACAAGGACCGATAGAAAAGTGCAATCATAAAGGCTGTATTGTTGACGACTCAAACACGCTTGGCAAACAAAGCAAAGAAGAAACCATCGTGCAAACCCTTGGTGCCATCATAGCCCGCAGGCAATATCTGCCCCGGTGATGGCAGCAATTCGGCATTGGAATGAGTCGTCTGAAAATGCTTTGCCTGCAGCTCACCTTCCTGAGGGAACACCGAGCAGGTCACATAAAGCATCTTCCCCCCTGGCTTAACGGTTGTCCATAATGCGTCAAGTATGCTGGCTTGTAAAGCCACGGTCCGGGCAATATCGGCTTCCCGACGCAACCAGCGAATGTCGGGATGGCGCCGTACCACACCCGAGGCGGTACAAGGCACATCGGCCAGGACACAATCAAAATGCAGACCATCCCACCACGCATTCAAGCTCGCCGCATTGGCACACTGCAGGGATACCTTATCAGACATCAGCGATAAACGGCTCAGGTTTTCACCGACTCTTGCCAGGCGCTTCTCATCCACATCAAGCGCGCATAAGCTAACATCGGCCCGTTCCAGAATATGTGCCGTCTTCCCCCCGGGGGCTGCACACGCATCGAGCACGCGCATGCCTGGCTGCGCGTCCAACAGCAACGCCGCCTGCTGAGCAGCAGCGTCTTGAACTGAAAAAAAACCCTCTTTGAAACCAGGCACTTGCTCAACCGGCCGGGGCGTCTCGAGTAATACGGCGGCATCGTCAATGCACCGGCCAGCCAACCCAACCCCCTTCAGGGTTTCTAAAAACGCGCCAGGCGAAATTTTCCGTTTATTTACTCGCAACATCATGGGCGCCGGCACATTGGCTGCCTCAAGCACCGCTTGCCATGCATCCGGATACGCTTTGCGCAATCGCCGAATCCACCAGTTGGGATAATTCCAGCGAGCCTGCGGATCTGTCAGTACCGCACTGCGTATTTTGTCTCGCTCACGACCATAACGACGCAATACTCCATTAAGCAACGCCTTGAACGGCTGCAACCGTCGCTGAGACCCAACCGCATTCACAGCCTGATTAACCACCGTGTGCGCATCATAGACAGGCCAGTGCGCCGGAACGGTTCGTTCGCCCGCGACAGCGGCCTGCGACGCCATTGCCGTTTCGAGCAGGGAAATCGATACCAGCAGAATCGCATCGAATAACGCATCGGACGGCGTTCGACTCACCATGTGACTGCGAATGGCTTGCGCCAGCCCGAGCTGACGCATACTGTGAGACGCCAATGCCTGAGCGGCGGCACGCCGGTCTGCCGGTGTTTGAGCCAGGCTTTCAGTTAGCGATTGACCCGCCATGACCGCCTGCACATTTCGTGCAGTGGCCAGGATCAATTCGGACAATGGCAATGAAGAAGAGTCGGACACGCGAGACAAACCTGGAAGAGTTAAGTTTTAAGCAAATCAGCCTCTATTATCACCGCCATTCGCAGTTCCCGCGCCGGCGCAGTAAAATCTCTTTTTTTGTCAAAGCCTTAAAAGGCTTCAAGAGGTTTTTATGAACTCCCCGAAAGTCGGGTTTGTCAGCCTGGGCTGTCCCAAAGCGCTGGTCGACTCCGAACGCATTCTTACTCAATTGCGCACCGAAGGTTACGCCATCACACCCGATTACGACAACGCCGATGTCGTGGTCGTTAACACTTGCGGATTTATCGATAGCGCCAAGGCCGAATCACTTGACGCCATCGGCGAAGCCATCGCCGAAAACGGAAAGGTCATCGTGACAGGCTGCATGGGCGTTGAGGAATCGGTTATCCGGCAAGTGCACCCCGCCGTTCTGGCCGTAACCGGCCCCCAGCAATACGAGCAGGTTGTACGGGCTGTCCATGAAGCCGCCCCTCCCAACGTAGAGCACGATCCTTATCTGGACCTTGTTCCTGCTCAAGGTATCAAATTGACACCGCGCCATTATGCGTACCTGAAAATTTCGGAAGGCTGCAACCACCGATGCAGCTTCTGTATTATCCCGTCGCTGCGTGGGGATCTGGTTAGCCGCCCGATTGGCGACGTACTGGCCGAAGCCAAGCGTCTTGCCGATTCAGGGGTTAAAGAACTGCTGGTCATTTCGCAAGACACCAGTGCCTACGGCGCCGATATGAAGTTCCGTACGGGTTTCTGGGATGGCCGCCCCATTAAAACCCACATGACCCAGCTTTGTGAGGCGCTGGCGGAACTGGGTATATGGGTACGCCTGCACTATGTTTATCCCTATCCTCACGTAAATGAAATCATCCCCCTTATGGCCCAGGGGAAGATCCTGCCCTATCTGGATATACCGTTCCAGCACGCCAGCCCACGCGTTCTAAAACTCATGAAACGTCCGGCATTCGAAGACAAAACACTGGCCCGTATTCGTGAATGGCGCAAAATCTGCCCCGATCTCACAATCCGCTCGACTTTCATCGTGGGATTTCCTGGAGAGACCGAGGAGGATTTCGAATATCTGCTTGAGTGGATGAGCCAGGCTCAACTGGACCGCGTTGGCTGTTTCCAATACTCTCCAGTCGATGGTGCAAAAGCCAACGACCTGCCCGACCCTGTTCCAGACGAAATAAAGCAAGACCGCTGGGAACGCTTCATGGCCCACCAGCAGGCCATTTCAACGGAGCGCCTGAGACAAAAAGTCGGTAAGGAAATCGATGTGCTGATCGACGAAATGGAAGAAGAAGGCGCCATTGGCAGATCGAGCGCCGACGCCCCGGAAATCGACGGCAATGTGTATGTTACGACCGATCGCATCCTGAAGGCGGGTGAAATTGTCAAGGTGCGCATCACCGACTCCGACGAGTACGACCTGTACGCCGAAACGCTGTAACAACCCCCCCTGGGTTTAAGGTCGCCAGCCCTGAATAAACTGGCTGGCGGCCTGACGCTTGCCTCCGGGCTTTTGTAGCTCCAATAAACGCAGGACACCGTCTGCCGTTGCCAAATCAATACCCTGGTCTGTTGCCTCAACAAGCGCCCCGGGGCTGACGGGTAGTTGCAATGCGGGCAGTGCTTGCGCCGACCACACTTTTACTGCATCGCCCAACCCCGGCAGGCGCACCGTGGCACCGGGAAAGGGGTTAAAAGCGCGCACGCGACGTGCCAGTTGCACAGCAGGCAGTGAAAAATCGAGTACCGCTTCCGCTTTAGACAGTTTTGCCGCATACGTGACACCCTCTTCAGGCTGAGGTGTGGCACGCAGGCATCCTTGCGACAAATCGTTGAGCGCGGCGACAATGGCCTTGCCGCCCAACGCAGCAAGATCGTCGTGCAGGCTGGCAGCAGTATGATCGTCGCGAATAGGTACAGGCCAAACAGACAACATATCGCCAGTATCAAGGCCTACATCCATTTGCATGATGGTGATACCAGTTTGCATATCACCCGCCTCGATGGCACGCTGAATAGGGGCGGCCCCCCGCCAGCGCGGCAACAAGCTGGCATGGATATTCAAGCAACCCAAAGGGGGCAAACCAAGCACCCATTCCGGCAGGATCAGACCGTAAGCTGCCACGACGATAACGTCGGGTCTGGCGTCATGCAAAGCGGATTGCGCCTGCGTCGCCTGGTCTCCATACTTTCCGTCGAGACGCAAACTTTGCGGCTGTAAGACTGGGATATCGGCCTGGAGTGCACATTGCTTTACCGGACCGGGCGTTAATTTCATGCCTCGACCTGAGGGACGATCGGGCTGAGTTAAAACCAGCGGCACAACGTGCCCCGCCTCTAGTATTGCCTGCAATGCAGAACGGGCAAATTCCGGCGTACCGGCAAAAACCACTCGCATAACGGTCAGGCCTTCAACGCTTCACGTTCTTGCTTGCGTAGTTTTGTCTTGATTCTGTTCAGCTTCAACAAAGAAAGATACTCAACGAACACCTTGCCTTGCAAATGGTCGAGTTCATGCTGAACACAAACCGCCAGCAGTCCATCGGCATCGAACTCATACGCCTCGCCTTTTTCATTCAAGGCTTTTACGCGTATGCGTTCGGCACGCTCGACCTTGTCGTATATGCCCGGCACCGACAAGCAACCCTCTTCATAGACCTGAATCTCTTCACTTTTCCAGGTGATTTCAGGGTTGATCAATACGATGAGGTTATTGCCTTCCTCGGATACGTCGATGACCACGACACGCTCATGGACATCGACCTGCGTTGCCGCCAGGCCCACCCCCGGAGCGTCGTACATCGTTTGCGCCATATCTGCCACCAACTGGCGAATACGGTCATCGACCTTTTCCACCGGCTTGGCAACTTTGTGCAAGCGCGGATCCGGATAATGAAGTATGGGTAATAGTGCCATGGTTAAAGCCTTTTCTGTACAGGTTCTCATTATATCAACCAACCACAGCGCAAACATGGACGATTGCATCACGCCAACCTGCACACGACTTGCACAATATGGCACACTTGCGCCATGCCGATGAACCTCTCTTGTGAAGAAACCGCAGCCTGGATCCGACTAACCCTCGAGCCCGATCTGGGCCCGGCACAGGCACGCCTTCTGCTTGCGGTTTATGGGTTGCCGCACGATATTTTCTCGCAATCGACCGGGCAACTCATGAAGCATCTGGACACCCGCCTGGCCAGCCGACTTGCCCAAGAACCCGACGAACCGCTGCAAGACCGCATCAATACCACACTAAGCTGGTTATCTGATCCGAATCACCACCTGCTCACGCTGGCTGACCCAACTTACCCATCGCAACTGCTGGAAATGCATGACCCCCCTTTGATGCTGTACGTCAATGGGCGTCCTGAGTTGCTGAGTGCCCCCACTTTGGCCATTGTGGGTGCCCGTAGCGCAACGCCGGCCGGGCAGGCCAACGCGCATGATTTTGCCCGCTTCCTGGCCGGACATGGTTGGTGTATCACCAGCGGCCTAGCGTCGGGCATCGACGCCGCAGCGCATCAAGGCGCATTGAAAGCCGGCCCCCAGGGTGCCAGCACCATTGCCGTGCTTGCCACGGGTATCGATCTCGTCTACCCGGCACGCAACCGAAGCCTTGCCCACGATATTGCAGAACACGGTGCACTGGTCTCCGAATTCCCGCTTGGCCAAAAAGCCATGCCCTATCACTTTCCAAAGCGAAACCGCATTGTTGCCGGCCTGTCGCGCGGCGTGGTGGTGGTTGAGGCGGCAGTCCAGAGTGGCTCGCTCATCACCGCCAGGCTTTCATCCGAGTTGGGGCGGGAAGTATTTGCCATCCCCGGCTCCATTCATTCACCGCTGTCAAAAGGCTGTCATACCTTAATCCGCCAGGGTGCCAAGCTGGTCGAGTCGGGGGAACACATTCTTGAAGAGTTAAGGCCGCCTGCTCAAACCAACCTCAGTTTCAATCAGGCGCACATAGATCCTGTCGTGCAGCGACAACCCCGCGACGACGCTGAGAACAGCGAAGACAACAGTTTTAAGACGCAACTATTCGATACGACAATCAACCATAACGACATCAGCGCTGTTCTAGACGCGATGGGTTACGATCCGATTTCGTTCGACGTGTTGCAACAGCGAAGCCTGTTATCAGTTTCAAACCTGAATCAGGCGCTTTCCGTGTTGGAGCTGCAAGGCCATGTCGCCCGGCTACCCAACGGGCAATATCAGCAGCAACGGGCCTGACTGCATTTCCTCCACGCGCTATGATTAGGTTTTAACGCTTATTCACTCAAACCATGCTGCCTCATAACCGCCCTTCTGCTCAAGAGCACGCGGCACTTATCCAGGAACTTCAACCGTTGCCAATCGTGGGTACATCGTGGCCACGCTGGATCAAAATCGCATCCTGGTTTATGTTGATTATTATTGGCATCCAGTTTATCAATACAGCGACAAGTCCCGCTGGCCAAAACGTTAATCCCTATATCGCAGCCAGCGTTACGCTTTGCTACGCCGCCCTTCTTGTCATGGCGCGCTACATGACCACCTCGCGCACGCGTATTACCGAAGAGGGTATAGAACAAAGCTGGATCACACGCCGCGCCGTGAAATGGGAAGAAATTCAATTCGCGAAATTCATCCCCCTTATTTCATCGAAAAAACTCATGTGTTTTACCGGTCGCGGCCGCCCGTTCATTTTCCAGGGGGGCACGAAAGAGTTGCAAATTGCCTTCGCCCGAATCGCCCTGGTGTATAAACGGCGGTAACTTTCGCACCAAGGTAGCGCAAGATGGTCAACGAATCGGTAGCGGGTACATTAACCCGCCGTCGGTCCACAATCGGTTCAACCCTCGCGGAATCTGCAACGGACTATCCATCCCCACATTACGGGCATAGCTTTGCCCGTAATTGCCCACCTGGTGAATAATGTTATAGGCCCATTTTTCGTTTAGGCCCAGATTCCCTCCCGCACCAGGCGTCACACCCAGCAGGCGCTGTATGCGCGGATTCGTACTTTTCAACTGCTCATCGACATTATCTGATGTGACGCCCAATTCCTCGGCGTTCAACATCGCCATGAGCGTCCATTTGACAATATTCAGCCAGGCATCGTCGCCCTGGCGCACAAAAGGCCCCAATGGCTCCTTCGAAATTTGTTCCGGCAACACCTGGTAGTCGTCTGGATTTTTAAGACGGGAGACACGAATCGATGCAAGCCCGGCGGCATCGGTGGAAAACACATCGCACCGCCCGGCGGCAAACGCACTCACAACTTCGTTGAACTGTTCAATGACAACCGGTTTATAAGTAATGTTGTTGGCTCGCGCCCAATCAGCCAACGTATTCTCGTTAGAGGTGCCTGTTTGCAGGCATATAGAGGCACCATCCAGCGCTTTCGCGCTGTTAACGCCAAACGCCTTGGAAATCAGAAAACCCTGACCGTCGTAAAAACTGATACCCGCGTGAATCACGCCCAGAGCAGTGTCGCGCTGTTGGGTAACGGAAGTATTACGTACCAGGACATCAATTTCGCCCGACTGCAACGCCGTAAAGCGCTGTTGCGAATTAAGCGGAACCGCCTTGAATTTGCTTGCGTCGCCCAGCACGGCCGCGGCAATCGCCCGACACAAGTCGATATCCAATCCGGCCCATTCGCCCTTGTCGTTGGGCGCAGAAAATCCGGCAAAGCCGGTAGTAACACCACAGTGCACGACATCCCGTTTCTTAACAACCTCAAGCGTGTCAGCCACAACGTTATTTGCCGCCAAAAACACCAGCCCCAGAAGCAACCCCCGCGCCACTTTTCCCAGCTTGCCCAGACAATTATTCATTTTTTACTCCCGCTCACCAAACAATAAAGAGCCAATCCGAACTTCTGTCGACCCTTCCTCGATCGCCCACTCGAAATCACCGCTCATCCCCATCGACAATCTCTGAACAGCGTGATGCCCGGCCTGAACGGCCTGATCGCGAAGCGCTCGCAAAGAGCGAAAACATGCGCGCACATGCTCCTCATTGTCGGAATTGACCGCGAGCGTCATCAAGCCTACAGGTTTCAAGGTCGGATACGCCTTGAGCTCTTCAAGAAAACTCAATAGCTGTGAGGGCTCAAGTCCAAATTTGCTGGGCTCAGGCGAAGTCTTGATCTGAATCAGAACACTCAAGGTTTTGTCCAGCTTTTTTAATCGCTTATCCAGTGCCTGCGCCAGCGACAAGCGATCAAGAGACTGAACTTCGGTAACCAGTTGCGCCGCATCTTTGGCTTTATTGGTTTGCAAATGCCCAATCAGCACCCACTCGACAGGCAAGTCATCGAGTAGCGGTGCTTTATCGCGAATCTCCTGAACACGGTTCTCACCAAAGCGATGCTGACCCAGCGAAAAAACCTGACGCACGGCGTTGGCATCGAATGTTTTGCTGACCGGCAACAGCTGCACTTCAGCAGGCGTCCGATTACAGCGCCGACAGGCTTCACTGATGCGAGTCTGGATGCTGGAAAGACGTTCCTGAAAAGAGGAAGGCATAAATCAACTTGATCAGTAATATAGACGCTACGATTGTAGTGCATGCCTGTCGGGAGCGTTAAAGGCACGCCGTATCGAAGCGGCTGGCCCACGCCAGTTGCAGCCGACTTTCAAACGCACGCGTGAGACCCGTGTACGGATCCTGAAACTGAATGCGTCGTGCCAACAACTGCAATGGTCTGCTGTAATCATTGTATGCAGGCTGTGTGGCCAGGGCAGGATAAAACAGATCGTTCACAATAGGCATCCCCAAGCCGGCCATGTGAACGCGGAGTTGATGTTTTTTGCCTGTATGCGGATATAGGCGATACCAGCCCAGCGCTTCGTTACGTGCAATGAGTTCAATGCGGGTTTCACTGTTGGGTGGCCCCTGCACCTCGTCCATCGTGAAATGCCAACTCCGTGTTTCCAGTCGACTCAGACGCGTCAACGGGAAGGAGCAGGCATCGCTGTGAGGCGCAATTGCCTCATATACCTTGCTGACTTCCCGTTTCTGAAACAACTGCTGGTAAGCACCCCGGCACGCCGGATCGATACACAACATCATTACGCCCGCAGTTTCGCGATCAAGACGATGCAAGGGGCTCAAGTCAGGAAGCGCCAATTGATGACGCAAGCGTGTCAGTGCGGTTTCTTTCAAATAACGACCGCCCGGTATACTGGCCAGAAAGTGAGGTTTGTCGATAACCAGTAAACGTTCGTCGCGATACAGCACGTCTAACTTGAATGGCACGGGAGTTTCTGTCGGAACATCACGGTAATACCAGAGCCAGCGTCGCGGCAGGTAATCGCCATCAGCTGTCTGGGCTGTACCGTGCTCGTCGACAATCTCGCCTCGCTCAAGCCTGTCCCGGATAATTTGCGGGGCAGTGTAGCGAAACCGATCAACTAGAAAATCGAATAATGTCGGCCAGGGACCTGGCTGAAGATAGACACGACTGGGCGCCACGCCTTCCTTTACAGGCAAAGGGGCGCCGGCCATAAGCCTTGCACTTTTGGAGCTCATTCCTTAAACACACTCAACCGAATGAAGCGGCATGATATGAAGGGACCACATTGGCTTCTAGCCGGAAAAAGCCGCACTAACCAGCAAACCGGTTACCACAAGCGCAAGCACTAAACGCAGCAACAACATAAGCACTGAATTCGAACTGGCGGGCATTTGCAGTTTCCTGTTAAATAATAAGGTTGTTCTGAAGATACGCTATGTGAAGGTTAACATTCCGGCTGGCCCCAAAGTAAAACGCCCCAACAGTGTTAGCTGTTGGGGCGTTTTGGTATAAG